>NZ_JBICSO010000037.1:0-1136 GCF_043197155.1 Nonomuraea sp. NPDC049269 | reverse complement strand
TGTGGCAGCGTTCCTGGCTGACCGGCGAGACTTTGGAGGGGCAGCTCGGCTACTGGCGGCGCCGGCTGGCCCGGCCTTCGGTGCTGGACCTGCCTACCGACCGGGCCCGGCCCGCGGTGCGCGATACCGGCGGGGCGGCCATCGACTTCCGCGTCGACCCCGACATCGGCCACCGGTTGCAGGAGCTGTCGCGCCGCAGCGGCGCGACGATGTTCATGACGCTGCTGGCCGCCTATACCGTCCTGCTCGGTAAATACACCCGCCAGGATGATCTGCTGGTCGGCACGCCGGTGGCCAACCGCAACCAGGCCGAGACCGAAGACCTGATCGGCTTCTTCGTCAACACCCTGGTCCTGCGCGCCGACCTATCCGGCGATCCGACCTTCACCGACCTGCTGCACCAGGTCCGCGCCACCGCGCTGGAGGCCTACGGTCACCAGGATCTGCCGTTCGAGCAGCTCGTCGACGAGCTCGGTATCGAGCGTGACCGCTCCCGCACGCCGTTGTTCCAGACGCTGTTCAGTCACTTCATCAGCGACGACGCTGATCCCGACGCACGCTCTGGCGCCGGCGCCACCACTGACGCCGGATCCGGCTTCGGCGGTGAGCCTGGTTCTGGTGAGGGTGGCGGGCCGCGTTCGATGCCGGTCAAATATGACCTCATCGTGACCATGGCCAGTAGCCCTGACGGTGGTCTGAACGGATCGGTGCAGTACAGCACCGCCCTGTTCGATCAGGACAGGATCGAACGGCTGATCGCTCACCTGCACGGCGTGCTGGATGCGATCACCGCAGATCCGGATCGGCCGCTGTCGGCGCTGCCCATCCTCACCCCGGCCGAACAGCGGCAGCTCACCAGCAACGCTGTGCCCGCCCGCATCGCCGTTCCCGCAGCGGGTGGTATCCACGAGCTCATCGCCGCTCAGGCCCGGACCCGTCCCGCTCAGACCGCGGTGCTGTGTGAGGGCAACCGGCTCAGCTACCGGGAACTGGACGAGCGCGCCAACCGGCTGGCCCACCACCTCCTCGCTCTGGGCGCCGGCCCGGACAGCATCGTCGGCTTGCATGTGGGGCGCACCCCGCAGTTGATCATCGCGATCCTCGCGGTATGGAAAGCCGGCGCCGCCTACCTGCCC
>NZ_JBICSO010000036.1:0-1170 GCF_043197155.1 Nonomuraea sp. NPDC049269 | reverse complement strand
AGGCAGGTCCAGCACCGAAGGCCGGGCCAGCCGGCGCCGCCAGTAGCCGAGCTGCCCCTCCAAAGTCTCGCCGGTCAGCCAGGAACGCTGCCACAACGCGAAGTCGGCGTACTGCACCCGCAACGGCACCAACGGAGACGACTCCCCAGCCCGGAAAGCCTCGTACAACGCGAGAAGCTCCCGCTGGAAGACCTTCGCCGACCACTCATCGAAGACGACGTGATGCATGCACAGCCCGAGCATGTGTCTGCCGTGAGCCACTCGGAACAACGCGCCACGTAGCAACGGGCCAAGCGCCAGATCGAACGGAGTGGCGGCATCGGCGATGATCAGCGCGTGCGCTTCCAGTTCGCCGGCCACGTCCACGACAGGCAGCGGGAAGTCGGTGGGTGGATCGATGACCTGGTGCGGGATGCCGTCGGCATCGGCGACCAGCCGGGTCCGCAACACCTCATGCCGCTCCACCAGCGCCGTCAGCGCGGCGCGCAAGGCCGGGAGATCCAGGTCACCATCGAGGAAGATCGCCGTCGGGGTGTTGTACTCGGCCGAGTCCGGGTCGAGCTGAGCCAGGAACCACAACCGCTGCTGAGCGAACGACAGCGGCAACGGCAGGTCCCGGTCGGCCGGGACAATGGGCGGCGCGATCGCCGTAATGGCAGTGCCCTCGATGAGGGCGGCCAGACCTTTAACAGTGGGATGGTCGAACAGGGCCGCGAGTGCAAGCTCGGTGCCGAAGGTGGTGCGGATGCGGGTGATGGCCTGGGTGGCGAGTAGGGAGTGTCCGCCGAGGTCGAAGAAGTTGTCGCGGACCCCGACCTGGTCCACACCGAGCAGGTCGGCCCAGATACCGGCCAGCAACTGCTCCGTCGTCGTCACCGGAGCCAGATAGCCACCTGCGAGCTCAGGCCTGCTGCCATCAGGCACCGGCAGCGCCGCACGATCGATCTTCCCGTTAGGAGACAGCGGGAAGGCGGCCAGCTCGATGAACACCGACGGGATCATGTAATCCGGCAGACCGGCGGCCAGATACTCACGTAGATCATCGGTGGTGGGAGCGCCATGGGCGGGGTCAGCCGGGACCACGTAGGCGACCAGCAGTTGGCCGTTGGTGGTGTGGTGGGTGGTGACCAGTGCGGCGCTGATGTGCGGGTGGCTGGTCAGGGCGTGCTG
>NZ_JBICSO010000035.1:0-1176 GCF_043197155.1 Nonomuraea sp. NPDC049269 | reverse complement strand
GGATTCGTCTTCTGTGTGATGTGACTGCGTGCCTTTTGAAGAATGAGCCTGCGAGTTATGGTGTGTGGCGAGGTTAACCCGTGTGGGGGAGCCGTAGCGAAAGCGAGTCTGAAGAGGGCGTTTGAGTCGCATGCTGTAGACCCGAAGCGGAGTGATCTACGCATGGGCAGGTTGAAGCTCAGGTAAGACTGGGTGGAGGACCGAACCCACCAGGGTTGAAAACCTGGGGGATGATCTGTGTGTAGGGGTGAAAGGCCAATCAAACTCCGTGATAGCTGGTTCTCCCCGAAATGCATTTAGGTGCAGCGTCGCGTGTTTCTTGCCGGAGGTAGAGCACTGGATGGCTAATGGGCCCGACAAGGTTACTGACGTCAGCCAAACTCCGAATGCCGGTAAGTGAGAGCGTGGCAGTGAGACTGCGGGCGATAAGGTTCGTAGTCGAGAGGGAAACAGCCCAGATCACCGACTAAGGCCCCTAAGCGTGTGCTAAGTGGGAAAGGATGTGGAGTCGCAGAGACAACCAGGAGGTTGGCTTAGAAGCAGCCACCCTTGAAAGAGTGCGTAATAGCTCACTGGTCAAGTGATTCCGCGCCGACAATGTAGCGGGGCTCAAGTACACCGCCGAAGTCGTGGCATTGACCTCACTTGTGGGGTTGATGGGTAGGGGAGCGTCGTGCAGCCGGTGAAGCAGCGGAGTGATCCAGCTGTGGAGGCTGTGCGAGTGAGAATGCAGGCATGAGTAGCGAATCGAGGGTGAGAAACCCTCGCGCCGGATGACCAAGGGTTCCTGGGGCAGGCTAATCCGCCCAGGGTAAGTCGGGACCTAAGGCGAGGCCGACAGGCGTAGTCGATGGACAACGGGTTGATATTCCCGTACCCGCTTCAATGCGCCCATATCGAACCTCGTGATGCTAAGAGTCCTTAAGTCCTCTGATGTCCTTCGGGACTAGGGGTGAGGCTGAACGCTCGATCCGATCGGGTAGTAGGTAAGCGATGGGGTGACGCAGGAAGGTAGTCCAGCCCAGGCGATGGTTGTCCTGGGGTAAGCATGTAGGGAGCGAGGTAGGCAAATCCGCCTCGTATTAATCCTGAGATGTGATGCCGAGCCGATTGTGGTGAAGTGGATGATCCTATGCTGCCGAGAAAAGCCTCTAGTGAGTGTTGTGGCGGCCCGTA
>NZ_JBICSO010000034.1:0-1205 GCF_043197155.1 Nonomuraea sp. NPDC049269 | reverse complement strand
GGTCGAAGGTGGGGCTGGCGATTGGGACGAAGTCGTAACAAGGTAGCCGTACCGGAAGGTGCGGCTGGATCACCTCCTTTCTAAGGAGCAGCTGATCAGCAGCGGAAGCTGCTGGTCTATGTCACGGTCATCAGCGAATGTCTGATGCGTGACGGCTCATTAGTGGAGCACTGGCTACTCAAGTGGTCCGGGTCATCCGGGTCGTTGGTACCGCCGCTGGTGACAGCGGAGTGGGAAGACGCGCTCTGGAAGGTCTGGGCTGGTTGGACACACTGTTGGGTCCTGAGGAAACGGACCTGTGGGACTGCGACCGCATCCCCCACTGCCCGCGTCATGAGCGGCCCCCGGTTAGGGGGCTTGTTCCTCTGGCGGCGGGTCGGCGGGATGGGGCGTCGGCGGTAGTCGGCGCCCGGTACGGTGGGCAGTCCCGTGGTTTGTGGGACCTCATGCAGGGCCATTCTTCTGTCACATCGCATCTGCCCTTCTTTTGTGGGGGGTGGGTGGTCTGGTGGCGGGTGAGGGTGGTTGCTGTTTGTTGTTTGAGATTTGCATAGTGGACGCGAGCATCTTTGTGGCCAAGTTTTTTAGGGCACACGGTGGATGCCTTGGCATCAGGAGCCGATGAAGGACGTGGGAGGCTGCGTTAAGCCTCGGGGAGTCGCCAACCAGACGTTGATCCGGGGATGTCCGAATGGGGAAACCTAGCACCAGTCATGTGGTGTTGCCTCCGCCTGAATGTATAGGGCGGTTGGTGGTAACGCGGGGAAGTGAAACATCTCAGTACCCGTAGGAAGAGAAAACAAGAGTGATTCCGTGAGTAGTGGTGAGCGAAAGCGGATGAGGCTAAACCGGGCGTGTGTGATAGCCGGCAGGCGTTGCACGTTCGGGGTCGTGGGACCTTCTTGAGGGGGCTGCCGTCTTCTCGGACAGTGATAAATCGATGGGTTAGTTGAAGCCTCTGGGAAGGGGCGCCGTAGACCGTGAGAGCCGGGTAGGCGAAAATCTGTCGACTGTCGGAAGGGATCCCAAGTAGCACGGGGCCCGAGAAATCCTGTGTGAATCTGCCAGGACCACCTGGTAAGCCTAAATACTCCCTGATGACCGATAGTGCACGAGTACCGTGAGGGAAAGGTGAAAAGTGCCCCGGTGAGGGGTCGTGAAATAGTACCTGAAACCGTGTGCCTACAAGCCGTAGGAGCTTACAG
>NZ_JBICSO010000033.1:0-1221 GCF_043197155.1 Nonomuraea sp. NPDC049269 | reverse complement strand
GACGATCGCGGCACCGGTGGCCTCGTCGCCGTTGAGCTCGAGCTTGTCGAACGCCTTGGCGCCCGCCTGCAGCAGCGCCACGCCACCGCCGGGGACGATGCCCTCCTCGACGGCCGCCTTCGCGTTGCGAACGGCGTCCTCGATGCGGTGCTTGCGCTCCTTCAGCTCGACCTCGGTCGCGGCGCCGGCCTTGATGACGGCCACGCCGCCGGCCAGCTTGGCCAGCCGCTCCTGGAGCTTCTCGCGGTCGTAGTCGGAGTCGGTCCGGTCGATCTCGGCGCGGATCTCGTTGACCCGGCCGGCGATCTGGTCCGGGTCACCGGCACCGTCGACGATGGTGGTCTCGTCCTTGGTCACGACGACCTTGCGAGCGCGGCCGAGCAGGTCGAGGGTGGCGTTCTCGAGCTTGAGACCGACCTCCTCGGCGATGACCTGGCCACCGGCCAGGATCGCGATGTCGCCCAGCATCGCCTTGCGGCGGTCGCCGAAGCCCGGGGCCTTGACGGCCACGGAGCGGAACAGGCCGCGGATCTTGTTGACCACCAGGGTCGCCAGGGCCTCGCCCTCGACGTCCTCGGCGATGATCAGCAGCGGCTTGCCCGACTGCACGACCTTGTCGAGCAGCGGCAGCAGGTCCTTGTTGGCCGAGACCTTGGAGTTGACGATCAGGATGTAGGGGTCCTCGAGCACGGCCTCCATGCGGTCGGAGTCCGTGACGAAGTACATCGACGTCATGCCCTTGTCGAAGCGCATGCCCTCGGTGAGCTCGAGCTCGAGGCCGAAGGTGTTGCTCTCCTCGACGGTGATGACGCCTTCCTTGCCGACCTTGTCCATCGCCTCGGCGATGAGCGCGCCGATCTCGGGGTCGGCGGCGGAGATGGAGGCGGTCGAAGCGATCTGCTCCTTGGTCTCCACGTCCTTGGCCAGCTTGGACAGCTCCTCGCTGACCCGCTCGACCGCCGACTCGATGCCCTTCTTCAGCGACATCGGGTTGGCGCCGGCGGCGACGTTGCGCAGACCCTCGCGCACCAGCGCCTGGGCCAGCACCGTGGCGGTCGTGGTGCCGTCACCCGCGACGTCGTCCGTCTTCTTGGCGACTTCCTTGACCAGCTCTGCGCCGATCTTCTCCCACGGGTCCTCGAGCTCGATCTCCTTGGCGATGGACACGCCATCGTTGGTGATCGTGGGAGCGCCCCACTTCTTCTCCAGCACGACGTTGCG
>NZ_JBICSO010000032.1:0-1297 GCF_043197155.1 Nonomuraea sp. NPDC049269 | reverse complement strand
TCTCATGGTGGGAGACCTCATCTCAAGGCGAGCTTCCCGCTTAGATGCTTTCAGCGGTTATCCCTTCCGAACGTAGCCAACCAGCCGTGCACCTGGCGGTACAACTGGCACACCAGAGGTTCGTCCGTCCCGGTCCTCTCGTACTAGGGACAGCCCCTTTCAAGTCTCCTGCGCGCGCAGCGGATAGGGACCGAACTGTCTCGCGACGTTCTAAACCCAGCTCGCGTACCGCTTTAATGGGCGAACAGCCCAACCCTTGGGACCTACTCCAGCCCCAGGATGCGACGAGCCGACATCGAGGTGCCAAACCATCCCGTCGATATGGACTCTTGGGGAAGATCAGCCTGTTATCCCCGGGGTACCTTTTAGCCGTTGAGCGACACCGCTTCCACACGCCGATGCCGGATCACTAGTCCCAGCTTTCGCTCCTGCTCGACCCGTCAGTCTCACAGTCAAGCTCCCTTGTGCACTTACACTCGACACCTGATTGCCAACCAGGCTGAGGGAACCTTTGGGCGCCTCCGTTACTCTTTAGGAGGCAACCGCCCCAGTTAAACTACCCACCAGACACTGTCCCCGATCCGGATCACGGACCAGAGTTAGACGTTCAAAACGACCAGAGTGGTATTTCACCAATGACTCCACCATCACTAGCGTGACAGCTTCCCAGTCTCCCACCTATCCTACACAAGACGTTCCAAACGCCAATGTCAAGCTGTAGTGAAGGTCCCGGGGTCTTTCCGTCCTGCTGCGCGTAACGAGCATCTTTACTCGTAGTGCAATTTCGCCGGGTCTGCGGTTGAGACAGCGGGGAAGTCGTTACGCCATTCGTGCAGGTCGGAACTTACCCGACAAGGAATTTCGCTACCTTAGGATGGTTATAGTTACCACCGCCGTTTACCGGCGCTTAAGTTCTCACCTTCGCCCAACCGAAGTCGAGCTAAGCAGTCCCCTTAACGTTCCGGCACCGGGCAGGCGTCAGTCCGTATACATCGTCTTACGACTTCGCACGGACCTGTGTTTTTAGTAAACAGTCGCTTCCCCCTGGCCACTGCGACCACCACCAGCTTCGGAGGCACGCTCCTACACCAGCAGAGGTCCCCCTTCTCCCGAAGTTACGGGGGCAATTTGCCGAGTTCCTTAACCGCAGTTCACCCGATCGCCTTAGTATTCTCTACCTGACCACCTGAGTCGGTTTAGGGTACGGGCCGCCACAACACTCACTAGAGGCTTTTCTCGGCAGCATAGGATCATCCACTTCACCACAATCGGCTCGGCATCACATCTCAGGATTAAT
>NZ_JBICSO010000031.1:0-1355 GCF_043197155.1 Nonomuraea sp. NPDC049269 | reverse complement strand
GATCGTGCGGCTCTGCCGGTGCCGGATGGCAGCCGCCCCGACCTCGCCGACAGCTACCAGCCGCCGACCACCCCCACCGAACAACTCCTGGCCGGTATCTGGGCTGACCTGCTCGGTGTGGATCAGGTCGGGGTCCGGGACAACTTCTTCGATCTTGGCGGGCACTCTCTGCTGGCCACGCAGGTCGTCTCTCGTGTCCGTGCGGTTCTAGGGGTGGATTTGCCTCTGGCGGTGTTGTTCGATCAGCCGACCGTCGCTGGTTTGGCGCCGCTTGTGGATGGGGCGAGCGGCAGTGATCGGCCCCCGATCCTGCCGGTCGGCCGTGATCAGCCGTTGCCGCTGTCGTTCGCGCAGCAGCGGTTGTGGTTCTTGGCCCAGCTCGATCCCGGCTCGGCCGAGTACAACACTCCCACCCTTATTCCGTTGCCGGGCGACCTCGACATTCCCGCTCTGCGTGCCGCCCTTACCGCGCTGGTGGAGCGGCATGAGGTGTTGCGGACCCGGCTGGTTGCCGATGCCGGCGGCATCCCGCATCAGATCATCGATCTGCCGACCGGCTTCGACCTTCCGGTCATCAACGTGGCCGGCGAACAGGAAGCTCAGGCGCTGATCGCCGCCGATGCCGCGACGCCGTTCGATCTGGCGGCCGGTCCGCTGCTGCGTGGCAGCCTGCTGCGGTTGAACGGCGGGGAGCACGTCTTGGCCTTGTGCATGCATCACGTCATCTCCGATGAGTGGTCGGCCAAGATCTTCCATCGGGAGTTGAACGCTCTCTATGAGGCGTTCCGTGTCGGCCGTCCGTCTCCGCTGGAGCCGCTGCGGGTTCAGTACGCCGATTTCGCTGTGTGGCAGCGTTCCTGGCTTACCGGCGAGAGGCTGGAGGATCAGCTTGGCTACTGGCGGCGGCGGCTGGCTCGGCCGCCGGTGCTGGATCTGCCCACTGACCGGCCGCGCGCGGCGGTGCGGGACACCGCTGGTGCCGCTTTGGACTTCCACGTCGGCTCTGAGGTGGTTGAGGGGTTGCAGGCGTTGTCGCGTCGTACGGGCGCGACGATGTTCATGACGTTGCTGGCGGCTTACACCGTGCTGCTCGGTAAGTACACGCGTCAGGATGATGTGCTGGTCGGTACGCCGGTGGCCAACCGCAACCAGGGCGAGACCGAGGATCTGATCGGGTTCTTCATCAACACTCTGGTGCTGCGGGCTGATCTGTCGGGCGATCCGACCTTCACCGATCTGCTGCACCAGGTGCGCGCCACGGCGTTGGCGGCTTACGGTCATCAGGATCTGCCGTTCGAGCAGCTCGTGGACGAGCTGGGTATCGAGCGTGACCGCTCCCGCACGCCGCTGTTTCA
>NZ_JBICSO010000030.1:0-1410 GCF_043197155.1 Nonomuraea sp. NPDC049269 | reverse complement strand
CACCACCACCACCACGAACGCGGCCATCGCCGACCTCGCTCAGCCCACCGGCCAAGACCCCGAACGCGTCGAACCCGCCGCCGACCAAACCTCGACCGAATCACTGCCGGCCGCCGGCCGTCTGCGCACCCTCGTCCTCGGCCGGCCCGCCCTGCAAGCCCAGCTCGACACCCTGCCCGTGCAGCCGCCCGCGCATCGCACCCACCCCGCACAAGCCGCCTACCTGATGTACACCTCCGGCTCCACCGGAACCCCCAAAGGCGTCCTGATCCCCCACCGCGGCCTGACCAACCGCATCACCTGGACCCAGCACACCTACCACCTCACCCCCCACGACAAGGTGCTCCACAAAACACCCACCACCTTCGACATCTCCCTCTGGGAACTCCTCGGCCCCCTCACCGCCGGAGCCCAACTCATCCTCGCCAAACCCGGACACCACGGCGACCCCGAACACCTCCTCCACCTCATCAACCACCACAACATCACCCTCATCCACCTCATCCCCACCCTCCTCACCCACCTCCTCAACCAAAACGACACCAACCAACAAGGCAACGCCACCAGCCCCACCAGCCTGCGCCACGTCTTCTGCGGCGGCGAAACCCTGCCCGCAACCACCGTCACCGCCTTCTACCAACGCCACCCCACCACCACCCTGCACAACCTCTACGGCCCCACCGAAACCAGCATCGACGCCACCGCCTACACCTGCCCCCACCCCCACCCCCACCCCGGACAAACACCCGCCATCAACCCACCCATCGGCACCCCCCTGGCCAACACCACCACCCACATCCTCGACCCCCACCTCAACCCCACCCCCACCGGCATCCCCGGCGAACTGTTCATCGGCGGACAAGGACTAGCCCACGGCTACCACCACCAACCAGCCCTCACCGCCCAACGCTTCATCGCCAACCCCCACACCAGCGACGGCTCCCGCCTCTACCGCACCGGCGACCTGACCAGACACGACCCCCACGGCAACATCCACTTCCTCGGCCGCACCGACCACCAAGTCAAAATCCGCGGCCACCGCATCGAACCCGCCGAGATCCAGCACGCTCTGACCGGCCACCCCCGCATCGCCGCAGCCCTGGTCACCACCCACCACACGGGACCCGAGGCCGACGGCGGCAACGCCGGTACCGGCCAGCGGCTGATCGCCTACCTCGTTCCGGCCGATCCCTCCGACGGCATTCCTGCCACCGATGATCTGCGGTCTTATCTGGCGGCCGGTTTGCCGGATTACATGATCCCGTCGGTGTTCATCGAGCTGGCCGCTTTCCCGCTGTCGCCGAATGGGAAGATCGATCGTGCGGCTCTGCCGGTGCCGGATGGCAGCCGCCCCGACCTCGCCGACAGCTACCAGCCGCCGACCACCCCCACCGAACAACTCCTGGCCGG
>NZ_JBICSO010000029.1:0-1506 GCF_043197155.1 Nonomuraea sp. NPDC049269 | reverse complement strand
GGTCGCGTCCTCGGAGCGGTGTAAAAGGCTCAACGAGGTAGGTGCCGCGGGTTGATCTTAGGCGGCGGCCGTTTCGGGTGTCGAGTCGGACGCCGTGGTTGCGGCTGGGCGGAGCGGGGTGGGCGGGGAGAGCAGGGCGCGGCGCAAGTCCTGCAGGGTGCGCAGGCCCTTGGAGGTCATGGTGAAGCCGCGCCAGCCGCGGGCGGCGCGGTCCAGGACCGCCCAGACCAGGGAAACGCAGGAGGTCTCGCCGGGGAAGCGGCCGATGACCTTGACGCGGCGGCGGGTTTCGCCGAAGGTGCGCTCGATGAAGTTGGAGTGGCGGATGCGCTTGTGGTGCTCGGCCGGAAAGCGGAGGTAGGTCGTCAGCGAGGCGCGGTCGGTCAGCAGGCTTTTGACCGCCGCTGGGTAGCGGCCGCCCCAGGTGTCGGCGAAGGCGTCGATGCGTTGCTGGACCCAGGCCACCAGGTCTTGGCCCGGCTCGATCTCCTTGTCGTCTTTGTCCAGGCTGCTGGTGTCGAAGATGTTCCAGAAGGCGGCCTTGACCTCGGCCTGGTCGCCGGCACTGACCTTCGACATGACATTGCGGCATTTGTGGATCACGCAGCGCTGGCGCAGTGAGCGGGGAAAGACCTGCTCGGCAGCGGCAATGAGGCCGGGCGCGCCGTCGGAGATGACGAGCAGCGGCGCACGCAGACCCCGGGCCGCCAGGTCGGTCAGGAAGTCGTGCCAGGCGTCAGTCGACTCTGCAGCCGCGGCGGACAGGCCGATGAAGACCGGCTTGCCCTCGGTCGTGATGCCCCAGGCGGCCAGCACCGGCTCGGGGCGCTGCCCGTCATGCATCTTGAAGTGCGAGGCGTCCAGGAACAGATAGTCCAGCTCGATCGCGGTCAGCTCACGACGCGACCAGGCGTCGTACTCGGCCACGATCGCCTGGCAGATCGTCGAGACGGTCGACTTCGACAAGGCGGCCTCGGGTCCGAGCGCATCAGCCAGGGCGCCCTCCACGTCGCGCACCGACAGGCCGCGCACGAAGGAAGCGATGACCAGCGTCTCCAGCGCGTTGGTGCGGGTCACACCGGCGCCAAACAAGCGGGAGGCGAACGCCTCGGTGGTGCCGCGTAGCTTGGGGCGAGCGATGGTCACCGCGCCCGTGGTGGTCTTGACGGTGGTCGGGCAGTGGCCGTTGCGGTGACCGGGCCGTACTGTCTGCTCCTCACCTCCGGCGGTGGCGGCGCGCTGGTAGCGGGCGCGGCCGAGGAAGGCGTCCACCTCGGCTTCGACGGCGGTCTGGATGATCAGGCGGGCACCGAGACGGGCGACGTCCTCGATGACCTCGACCAGATCGCGGCCCTCGGTGAACAGGGCGTCGATCTCGGCGCGGATGGCCTGAACGGGCGGTAGTGTGCGTGCCACGAGCGTAGGTCCTTGCGTAGTGCGAACTTTGGTCGGTTCAGCACGGCAACCTACGCTCGTTCTCTTTTACACCGCATCTCGGACGTGACC
>NZ_JBICSO010000027.1:0-1817 GCF_043197155.1 Nonomuraea sp. NPDC049269 | reverse complement strand
CCACCCACGCCACCCACGCCCACCACCAGCTGCCGCACACCCGGCTGCTGACCGCGTACGGCATCACCGAGACCACCATCGACTCCACCTACAGCATCCTGACCCCCCACCTACCCCACCAGCCGAAGCAACCCGAGGCTCAGCCCGGCGACCACGACGCTCACCCCGGCGACCACGACGCTCAGCATGGCGACCTCAGCGATCGCAGTGATGTCGGCGGTCAGCGTGGTTCGGTGGAGCGGACCGGCTTGTTGCCGCTCGGCGAGCAGCCTGCCGGGCCCACCCCGATCGGTATCCCGTTGCCCGGCACCCACACCTACGTGCTGGACTCCCACCTCAACCCGGTCCCGGTCGGCGTCCCCGGCGAGCTGTTCATCGCCGGCGCCGGCCTGACCCGCGGCTACTACCACCGCCCGGCTCTGACAGCGGGACGTTTCATCGCCCACCCCTACGCCGACGACGGCTCACGTCTCTACCGCACCGGCGACCTCGCCGCCTGGCGACCGGACGGCCAACTCGACTTCCTGGGCCGCACCGACCACCAGGTCAAGATCCGCGGCCACCGCATCGAACCCGCCGAGATCCAGCACGCCCTGACCAGCCACCCCCACATCGCCGCAGCCCTGGTCACCACCCATGACGCCGGCACCACCGACGAGGACGGCAATGACGTCAGCGGGGGTCACGGTGGCCGAGAGGGTAAGGTCGGCGTCGGTCAGCGGCTGGTCGCCTACGTGGTCCCGGCTGACCCCGCCCATGGCGCCCCCACCACCGATGATCTGCGGGGATATCTGGCCGCCGGTCTGCCGGATTACATGATCCCGTCGGTGTTCATCGAGCTGGCTGCCTTCCCTTTGACTCCTAACGGGAAGATCGATCGTGCGGCGCTGCCGGTGCCCGATGGCAGCCGTCCTGAGCTCGCAGGTGGCTACCAGCCGCCGACCACTCCGACGGAGCAGTTGCTGGCCGGCATCTGGGCCGACCTGCTCGGCGTGGACCAGGTCGGCGTCCGCGACAACTTCTTCGACCTCGGCGGCCACTCTCTGCTGGCCACTCAGGTCGTCTCTCGGGTCCGGGTGGTTCTCGAGGTAGATCTGCCTCTGGCGGCTCTGTTCGATCATCCGACTGTCAGTGAGCTGGTTCCGCTGCTCGGTGAGGTGTCGGATGGCGTCGTCAAGCCGCCGGTCCTGCCCATTTCGCGTGACCAGGTGTTGCCGCTGTCGTTCGCGCAGCAGCGGTTGTGGTTCCTGGCTCAGCTCGACCCGGACTCGGCCGAGTACAACACCCCCACCCCCATCCCGCTGCCCGGAGACCTCGACATTCCCGCTCTGCGTGCCGCGCTGGCGGCGCTGGTGGAGCGGCATGAGGTGTTGCGGACCCGGCTGGTCGCCGATGCCGACGGCATCCCGCACCAGGTCATCGATCCGCCCAGCGATTTCGATCTGCCCGTCATCGAGGTGGCGAGCGAACAGGAAGCACAGGCGCTGATCGTTGCCGACGCGGCCACGCCGTTCGATCTGGCTGCCGGCCCGCTGCTCCGGGGCAGCTTGATCCGGCTGAGCGATCAGGCGCACATCCTGGCCTTGTGCATGCATCACGTTGTCTTCGATGAGTGGTCGGCCAAGATCTTCCAGCGGGAGCTTCTCGCGTTGTACGAGGCTTTCCGGGCTGGGGAGTCGTCTCCGTTGGTGCCGTTGCGGGTGCAGTACGCCGACTTCGCGCTGTGGCAGCGTTCCTGGCTGACCGGCGAGACTTTGGAGGGGCAGCTCGGCTACTGGCGGCGCCGGCTGGCCCGGCCTTCGGTGCTGGACCTGCCT
>NZ_JBICSO010000026.1:0-2847 GCF_043197155.1 Nonomuraea sp. NPDC049269 | reverse complement strand
TGCCCTCCCTGCTGGCCACCCTCACCCCCGCCACCCTGCCCACCCTGCACACCCTCATCCTCGGCGCCGAACGCCTCACCGCCCCCCTCACCAACACCTGGACCCCCCACCAGCGCCTCATCAACACCTACGGCCCCACCGAAACCACCGTCATCACCACCACCACACCCCCCCTCACCACCGCAGCCATCAGCGCCGATCCCGCCATCGGCGCACCCCTGCCCAACACCAGCACCCACGTCCTGAACCCCCACCTCCACCCCACCCCGATCGGCGTGCCCGGCGAACTGTTCATCGGCGGACAAGGACTAGCCCGCGGCTACCACGGCCGACCCGCCCTCACCGCCGAACGCTTCATCGCCAACCCGCACGCCGGTGACGGTTCTCGCCTCTACCGGACCGGCGACCTCGCCACCTGGCGACCGGACGGCCAACTCGACTTCCTCGGCCGCACCGACCACCAGGTCAAGATCCGCGGCCACCGCATCGAACCCGGCGAGATCCAGCACGCCCTGACCGCTCATCCGCACATCGCCGCCGCCCTGGTCACCCCCACCGGCCAAGACACCGACCGCCGCCTGATCGCCTACCTGGTCCCAGCAGATCCCTCCGACGGCATTCCTGCTGCCGATGATCTGCGTTCTTATCTGGCCGCCGGCCTGCCCGACTACATGATCCCGTCGGTGTTCATCGAACTGGCCGCCTTCCCACTGTCACCCAACGGCAAGATCGATCGTGCTGCTCTGCCAGTACCCGATGGCAGCCGTCCTGATCTCGCCGGCGGCTATCAGGCGCCAGTGACGACGACGGAGCAACTGCTGGCCGGTATCTGGGCCGACCTCCTCGGCCTGGACCAGGTCGGCGTCCGCGACAACTTCTTCGACCTCGGCGGACACTCCCTGCTCGCCACCCAGGCCATCACGCGGGTTCGCAGCACCTTCGGTACGGATCTGGCGCTCGCGGTGTTGTTCGATCGGCCGACCATCAAGGGTCTGGCGAGTCTCATCGACAGCACTGCTGTTACGGCGATCGCGCCGCCGATCGTCCCGGTCGATCGTGATCAGCCGTTGCCGCTGTCGTTCGCCCAGCAGCGGTTGTGGTTCCTGGCCCAGCTCGACCCGCGCTCGGCCGAGTACAACATCCCGACGCCCATTCCTATGTCTGGTGACCTCGATGTCTCTGCGTTGCGCGCCGCACTGACGGTGCTGACCGAGCGGCATGAGGTGCTGCGCACCCGGCTGGTCGCCGACGCCCACGGCATCCCGCACCAGATCATCGACGCTCCCATCAGCTTCGAGCTGCCGCTGGTGGACCTGTCGGATCACCCCAACCCTCACCGAGCTGCTCAAGACCTCATCGCCACAGACGCGGCAACCCCGTTCGATCTGGCCATGGGACCGCTGCTGCGCGGCACGCTGATCCGCCTCGCCGACGACCTGCACATCCTCGCCCTGTGCATGCACCACGTCATCTCCGACGAATGGTCCGCCAAGATCTTCCATCGGGAGTTTCTCTCGTTGTACGAGGCTTTCCGGGCTGGGGAGTCGTCTCCACTGGTGCCGCTGCGGGTGCAGTACGCCGATTTCGCCGTGTGGCAGCGTTCTTGGCTCACCGGCGAGACGCTAGAAGAGCAGCTCGGCTACTGGCGTCGCCAGCTCGCTCAGCCTCCGGTGCTGGACCTGCCCACCGACCGGACCCGCGCGGCGATTCGCGACACCGCCGGTGCGGCCCTCGATTTCCGCATCAGCCCGGAGGCGGCCGAGGGCCTGCGGGCACTGTCCCGTCGTACCGGCGCGACGATGTTCATGACGCTGCTGGCCGCCTACACCGTCCTGCTCGGTAAATACACCCGCCAGGATGACGTGCTGGTCGGTACGCCGGTGGCCAACCGCAATCAGGCCGAGACCGAGGACCTGATCGGCTTCTTCGTCAACACTCTGGTTCTGCGCGCCGATCTGTCCGGCGATCCGACCTTCACCGACCTGTTGCACCAGGTGCGGGCCACCGCGCTGGAGGCCTACGGTCATCAGGATCTGCCGTTCGAGCAGCTCGTCGACGAACTCGGCATCGATCGCGACCGCTCCCGCACGCCGCTGTTCCAGACCCTCTTCAACTACCTCACCACAGACCCCAGCAACGATCTGCTTGGTGGGCAAGGGCTGGACGTCCAGGCGGAATCGCTGACGATCAAGTTCGACCTTGTGCTGACCATGAGCTCCACCGCGGATGGGGAGCTTACGGGATCCGTTCAGTACAGCACGGCGTTGTTTGATCGTTCGACGGTTGAGCGGTTGATCGGGCATCTGCAAACGCTCATCCAGCGCATCGTGTCCGATCCTGAACGGCCGTTGTCGGCGCTGCCCATCCTGACCCCCGCCGAGCAGCAGACGCTGCATGAACGTAACGCCACCGCGATGGCGTTGCCCGAGCTGAACGGCGTGCACGAGCTCATCGCCGCCCAAGCGGCCATCCGCCCGCGAGCGGTCGCGGTCATCGAAGACGGTGACGGCCTCACCTACGCCGAGCTGGAAGCCCGCGCCAACCAGCTCGCCCACCACCTGCTCGACCTCGGCGCCGGCCCGCACACCACCATCGGCCTGTGCCTGCCCCGCAGCCACCACCTGCTCATCGCACTCCTGGCCATCTGGAAAACCGGCGCCATCTACCTCCCGCTCGACCCCGACCACCCACACGAGCGCCTACGCCACATGCTCAACGACAGCCAAGCCACCATCGTCATCACCAACACCACCACCACCACCACCACGAACGCGGCCATCGCCGACCTCGCTCAGCCCACCGGCCAAGACCCCGAACGCGTCGAACCCGCCGCCGACCAAACCTCGA
>NZ_JBICSO010000025.1:0-4263 GCF_043197155.1 Nonomuraea sp. NPDC049269 | reverse complement strand
GCTCTACCGGCACCGGACGGCAGCCGTCCCGACCTCGCCGGCGGCTACCAGGCCCCGGCCACTCCCACGGAGCAGTTGCTGGCCGGCATCTGGGCAGATCTCCTCGGCCTGGACCAGGTTGGCGTCCGCGACAACTTCTTCGATCTGGGCGGGCACTCCCTGCTCGCGACCCAGGCGATCACCCGCATTCGCACCACCTTCGGCACGGACCTGGCCCTCGCCGCGCTGTTCGACCACCCGACCATCAACGGTCTGGCCACCCTCATCGACGGCACCGCCATCACCGCGATCGCGCCGCCAATCTCGTCGGCCGACCGCGACCATCCGCTGCCTCTCGCCTTCGCCCAACAGCGGCTGTGGTTCCTGGCCCAGCTCGACCCGGATTCGGCCGAGTACAACGCCCCGATCCCCATCCCGCTGTCCGGCGACCTCGACATCCCTGCTCTGCGTGCCGCGCTCACTGCGCTGGTGGAGCGGCATGAGGTGCTGCGCACCCGGCTGGTCGCCGACGCTGACGGCATTCCCCATCAGATCATCGATCCGCCCGCCGACTTCCCGCTGCCGCTGGTGGACCTGACTCACCAAGCCGCTCAAGACTTCATCGCCACGGACGCGGCGACTCCGTTCGATCTGGCGGCTGGCCCGCTGCTGCGCGGCAGCCTGATCAGGATCAGCGACCAGGAGCACATCCTGGCCCTGTGCATGCACCACGTCGTCTCCGACGAATGGTCCGCCAAGATCTTCCATCGCGAGCTCACCGCCCTCTACGAGGCATTTCGGCAAGGAAAGCCGTCCCCGCTGGCGCCCTTGGCGGTCCAGTACGCCGATTTCGCCGTGTGGCAGCGCGCCTGGCTCACTGGCGAAACGTTGGGGGAGCAACTCGGCTATTGGCAGCGGCAACTGGCCCAGCCGCCAGTGCTGAACCTGCCCACAGATCGGCCCCGACTCCCGGTCCGTACCACTGCCGGCGCTGCCATCAACTTCCGCATCGACCCCGACATCAGCCACCGGCTGCAGGAGCTGTCGCGCCGCAGCGGCGCGACCATGTTCATGACGCTACTGGCGGCCTACAGTGCCCTGCTCGGCCGATACACCCGTCAGGATGATCTGCTGGTCGGCACGCCGGTGGCCAACCGCAACCAGGCCGAGACCGAAGACCTGATCGGGTTCTTCGTCAACACCCTGGTCCTGCGGACCGACCTGTCCGGCGATCCGACCTTCACCGAACTGCTTCACCGCGTTCGCGCCACGGCGCTGGAGGCTTACGGCCATCAGGATCTGCCGTTCGAGCAGCTCGTCGACGAACTCGGTGTCGATCGTGACCGCTCGCGGACCCCGCTTTTCGAGACGCTGTTCAATTACACCGCCGACCTTGACGGCGTCCATATTCCAGAGGAGAACACCGCGCTCGAGCAGTCCGCGGTCAAGTTCGACCTGGTCTTGAGCATGGTGGCCGCTGGCGACCAGGATCTGGTCGGTTCGGTGCAATTCAGCACGGCCTTGTTCGAGCAGGCGACCATCGAGCGGTTGATCGGCCATCTGAACATGCTGCTGGCCGCCGTCACCACCGACCCCGACCAGCCGCTGTCGGCGTTGCCCATCCTCACCTCGGCCGAGTTGCAGTCGCTGCGGGAGGTCAACACCACCGGGGTGGTGCTGCCCGAGGCCGCCGGCGTGCATGAGTTGATCGCGGCTCGGGCGGCTGCCGGTCCTGAGGCGGTCGCGGTGGCCGGGCTGGACGGGCAGCTCAGCTATGGGGAGCTGGATGTGCGAGCGAATCAGCTGGCTCACAAGCTGATTGCGTTGGGCGCGGGTCCGGAGACGACCGTCGCGTTGTGCCTGGAGCGGGGTCTCGATCTCGTCGTGGCCGTTCTGGCGGTGTGGAAGGCCGGTGCCGCCTACCTGCCGCTGGACCCCAGCTATCCCACCGACCGGCTGGCCTATCTGTTGTCCGACAGCCAGGCGGATCTCCTGCTGACCACCGGGCCGCTGCTGCCCTCCGCGGGCGTGGACTCCGCAGTTGGTCGGCTGCGTACGCTGCTGCTGGATGAGCCGAGCGTGCAGGCGGAGTTGCAAGCCCTGCCCGTGACGGTTCCCGCAGTGAGCGTGGTCCCGGATCAGGCGGCTTATCTGATCTATACCTCTGGTTCGACTGGTCGTCCCAAGGGGGTGCGGGTGGCGCATCGGGGGCTGGTCAATCTGGTGGTGGCGCAGGGTGAGGCGTTCGGGGTGTCGGCGTTGTCGCGGGTGTTGCAGTTCGCTTCGCCGGGGTTCGATGCGGCGGTGTCGGAGATCGCGGTCACTCTGGCTGCTGGTGCGACGTTGGTGATTCCTGACGCTGAGCGGCGGGTGGATGATCTGGCGGGGTTCATCCGGGAGTGGCGGGTGGACATGGCGACGTTGCCGCCGTCGCTGCTGGCTACGCTCGATCCGGCGGAGTTGCCGCTGTTGACGGTGATCAGCGCGGGTGAGCATCTCGATGCGGCGCTGGCCGAGGCTTGGGGTGGTCGGCATCGGTTGTTGAACGCTTATGGTCCGACGGAGACCACGGTGTGTGCCACCATCAGCCGCAACCCGGCCACCATTGGCGCTCCGATCGCCAACACCACGGCTCACGTCCTGGACTCCCACTTCGGCCGGGTCCCGGCAGGTGTGCCGGGGGAGTTGCTGGTCGGTGGTCTCGGCCTGGCTCGCGGCTACCACGGCCGGCCCGCCCTGACCGCCGAGCGGTTCGTCGCCGACCCGCACGCCGGGGATGGTTCGCGTCTTTATCGGACTGGTGACCTGGTCGCGTGGCGGCCGGACGGTCAGCTGGACTTCCTGGGCCGGACTGATCATCAGGTGAAGATTCGCGGGCATCGGATCGAGCCGGGTGAGATCCAGCACGCGCTGACCGGCCACCCGCACGTCGCCGCCGCCCTGGTCACCAACCACGACACCACCGGAGGCGAGGCCGGCACCGACCGTCGCTTGGTCGCCTACCTGGTCCCGGCCGATCCCGCCGACGGCATTCCTGCCACCGATGATCTGCGGGCTTACCTGGCCGCCGGTCTGCCGGATTACATGATCCCCTCGGTGTTCATCGAGCTGGCCGCTTTCCCGCTGTCCCCGAATGGGAAGATCGATCGTGCGGCTCTGCCGGTGCCCGATGGCAGTCGGCCTGAGCTCGTCGGCGGCTATCTGGCTCCGGTGACGACGACAGAGCAGTTGCTGGCCGGTATCTGGGCTGACCTGCTTGGCCTGGACCAGGTCGGCGTTCGTGACAACTTCTTCGATCTGGGCGGGCACTCCCTACTCGCCACCCAGACGATCACCCGCATCCGTAGCATTTTCGGGACGGATCTGGCGCTCGCGGAGCTGTTCGACCACCCGACCGTCAATGGTCTGGCCACGCTCATCGACAGCACCGCCATCACCGCGATCGCGCAGCCGATCCTCCCGACCGACCGCGATCAGCCACTTTCCCTGTCCTTCGCGCAGCAGCGGCTGTGGTTCCTGGCCCAGCTGGAGCCGGACTCGGCCGAGTACAACACGCCAATGCTGATTGCCTTCGCCGCAGATCTGGATCAGGAGGCAGTGCGGGCGGCGTTGACGGCGCTGATTGAGCGGCATGAGGTGCTGCGCACCAGGTTGGTGACCGGTGCCGATGGCGTGCCGTACCAGGTCATCGATCCACCCGCAGACTTCGACCTGCCTGTTGTTGAGGTAGCGGATGTCGATGAGGCGCAGCGGCTAATCGCCACGGATGTGGCTACACCGTTCGACCTCTCCATAGGCCCGTTGTTACGGGGCACGCTGTTCCGGATGCCCAGTGGTGACCACTTGCTCGGACTGTGCATGCATCACATCATCTTCGATGAGTGGTCGGCCAAGATCTTCCACCGGGAACTCACGGCTCTTTACGAGGCGTTCCAGGCTGGCCGTCCGTCTCCGCTGGAGCCGCTGCGGGTTCAGTACGCCGATTTCGCTGTGTGGCAGCGTTCCTGGCTCAGTGGCCAGACGTTGGAGGATCAGCTCGGCTACTGGCGGCGTCAGCTGGCCGGCCCGCCGGTCCTGGACCTGCCCACCGACCGGCCGCGCGCGGCGATTCGGGACACGGCAGGTGCGGTCCTGGACTTCGGTATCGGCTCTGAGGTGGCCGACGGCCTGCGAGCGTTGTCGCGTCGTACCGGCGCGACGATGTTCATGACGTTGCTGGCGGCTTACACCGTGCTGCTCGGCAAGTACACGCGTCAGGATGATGTGCTGGTCGGTACGCCGGTG
>NZ_JBICSO010000024.1:0-5929 GCF_043197155.1 Nonomuraea sp. NPDC049269 | reverse complement strand
GCGCCGCATCGAGATGCTCACCCGCGCTGATCACCGTCAACAGCGGCAACTCCGCCGGATCGAGCGTAGCCAGCAGCGACGGCGGCAACGTCGCCGTATCCACCCGCCACTCCCGGATAAAGCCCGCCAGGTCATCCACCCGCTGCTCGGAACTGGGGATCACCAACGTCGCACCAGCGGCCAACGTGACCGCGATCTCCGACACCGCCGCATCGAACCCCGGCGAAGCGAACTGCAACACCCGAGACGACGCCGACACCCCGAACGCCTCACCCTGCGCCACCACCAGATTGACCAGCCCCCGATGCGCCACCCGCACACCCTTAGGACGACCAGTCGAACCAGAGGTATAGATCAGATAGGCAGCCTGATCTGGGGAAACCACCACCGCAGGAGCCGTGACGGGCAGCGCCTGCACGCCCGGCTCATCCAGCAACAGCGTGCGCAGCCGACCAACAGGGGAGTCCGCACCCGCGGAGGGCAGCAGCGGCCCGGTGGTCAGCAGGAGATCCGCCTGGCTGTCGGACAGCAGATAGGCCAGCCGATCCGTCGGATAGCCCGGATCCAACGGCAGATAAGCGGCACCCGCCTTCCACACCGCCAGAACGGCCACGACGAGATCGAGACCCCGCTCCAGACACAACGCCACTGTCGTCTCCGGCCCCACACCCAACGCGATCAGCCGATGAGCCAACTGATTCGCGCGGGCATCCAGCTCCCCATAACTGAGCTGCCCCTCCAGCCCGGCCACCGCGACCGCCCCAGGATCAGCGACCACCCGAGCCACGATCAACTCATGCACACCACCGACCTCAGGCAACACCACACCAGTGGCGTTGACCTCCCGCAGCGCCTGCAACTCAGCCGACGTAAGGATGGGAAACGCCGACAGCGGCCGATCAGGATCAGACCCCACAGCCTCCAGCAACACCCGCAAATGACCGACCAACCGCTCGATGGTCACCCGGTCGAACAAGGCAGTGCTGTACTGCACCGAACCGGCCAGGTCGGTATCGCTGGAGGCTGACAGGTTGAGGATCAGGTCGAACTTGACCGCTATCTCATCGAGAGTGAGGTCGGTTGGCGCCTGATCCGTGTTGTCGGCGGAGAAGTAGTTGAAGACCGTCTGGAACAGCGGCGTGCGGGAGCGGTCACGCTCGATACCCAGCTCATCGACGAGCTGCTCGAACGGCAGATCCTGATGACCGTAAGCCTCCAGCGCCGTGGCCCGCACCTGATGCAGCAGATCAGTGAAGGTCGGATCGCCCGACAGATCAGCCCGCAACACCAGAGTGTTGACGAAGAACCCGATCAGATCCTCGGTCTCCGCCTGATTGCGGTTGGCCACCGGCGTACCGACCAGCAGATCATCCTGACGGCTGTAGCGACCCAGCAGCACGGTGTAGGCCGCCAGCAACGTCATGAACATCGTCGCGCCGGAGCGGTGGGACAGCTCCTGCAGGGCCGCGGTGGTCTCGGGGCTGATATTGAACGTGACGGTTGCGCCGTCGGTGTCCCGGATGGCCGCGCGGGAGCGGTCGGTGGGCAGATCGAGGACAGGCGAGTTGGCGAGCTGGTGACGCCAGTAACCGAGTTGCTCTTGCAGGGTGTCGCCGGTGAGCCAGGTGCGCTGCCACAGGGCGAAGTCGGCGTACTGCACCGCCAGCGGCTTCAGCGGGGACGGCTGACCGACACGGAACGACTCGTAGAGGGCGGTGAGTTCCCGATGGAAGATCTTGGCCGACCATTCGTCGGAGACCACGTGGTGCATGCACAAGGCCAGGATGTGCACCTGATCGTTCAGCCTGATCAGGCCGGCCCGCAGCAGCGGACCGGCCGCCAGATCGAACGGCGTGGCGGCATCGGCGGCGATCAGCGCCTGTGCTTCCTGCTCGCTCGCCACCTCGATGACGGGCAGGTCGAAATCAGTCGGCGGGTCGATGATCTGATGCGGGATACCGTCGCCGTCGGCGACGAGCCGGGTGCGCAGCACCTCATGCCGCTCCACCAGCGCCGTCAGCGCGGCACGCAGGGCCGAGACGTCGAGGTCACCGGGCAGCAGGACAGGAGTGGGGCTGTTGTACTCGGCGGAATCGGGATCGAGCTGGGCCAGGAACCACAACCGCTGCTGAGCGAACGACAAGGGCAACACCTGGTCGCGCGGGTACGGGAGGATCGGGGGTGCGGTGTCCGTGGTCGCCGTGTTGTCGATGATCGCGGCCAACTGGTTGAGGGTTGGCTGGTCGAACAGGGCGGCAAGGGCCAGGTCCGTGCCGAAGGTGGTGCGGATGCGGGTGATGGCCTGGGTGGCGAGCAGGGAGTGCCCGCCGAGATCGAAGAAGTTGTCGTGAACGCCGATCTGGTCCAGGCCGAGCAGGTCGGCCCAGATCCCGGCCAGCAAATGCTCCGTCGTAGTCACCGGCGCTTGATAGCCGCCGGCGAGCTCAGGCCGGCTGCCATCGGGCACCGGCAGAGCCGAACGATCGATCTTCCCGTTCGGTGACAGCGGGAAGGCGGCCAGTTCGACGAACACCGACGGGATCATGTAGTCCGGCAGACCGGCCGCCAGATAAGCCCGCAGATCATCAGTGGCAGGAATGCCGTCGGCGGGGTCGGCCGGGACCACGTAGGCGACCAACCGGTGGCCGGCGTCCTGCGCGAACGTGGTGACCAGGGCGGCGGCGATGTTCGGATGGCCGGTCAGCGCATGCTGGATCTCACCCGGCTCGATGCGATGCCCGCGAATCTTCACCTGATGATCAGTCCGGCCCAGGAAGTCGAGCTGACCATCCGGCCGCCACGCGACCAGGTCACCGGTCCGATAAAGACGCGAACCATCCCCGGCGAACGGATCGGCGACGAACCTCTCAGCAGTCAGCGCGGGCCGACCGTGGTAGCCACGAGCCAGACCCACACCACCGACGAACAAGTCCCCTGGCACGCCGGTGGGGACGGGGTTGAGATGGGAGTCCAGGACGTGAGCCGTGGTGTTGGCGATCGGGGCGCCGATGGTGGCCGGGGTGCGGCTGATGGTGGCACACACCGTGGTCTCCGTCGGACCATAAGCGTTCAACAGCCGATGCCGGCCACCCCAGGCTTCGGCAAGCGCCGCATCGAGATGCTCACCCGCGCTGATCACCGTCAACGGCGGCAACTCCGCCGGATCGAGCGTGGCCAGCAGCGACGGCGGCAACGTCGCCGTGTCCACCCGCCACTCCCGGATGAACCCCGCCAGATCATCCACCCGCTGCTCAGAGCTGGGGATCACCAACATGGCACCAGCAGCCAACGTGACCGCGATCTCCGACACCGCCGCATCGAACCCCGGCGAAGCGAACTGCAACACCCGCGACAACGCCGACACACCGAACGCCTCACCCTGCGCCACCACCAGATTGACCAGCCCCCGATGCGCCACCCGCACACCCTTGGGACGACCAGTGGAGCCGGAGGTGTAGATCAGGTAAGCAGCCTGGTCCGGGGCGACCACCACCGAGGGAGCCGTAACAGGCAGAGCCTGCACGCTCGGCTCGTCTACCAGCAGTGTGCGGAGGCGGCCGGCAGGCAGGTCCTCCAGCAGCGCTTCCGTGGTCAGAAGGAGACCCGCCCCACAGTCGGACAGCAGATAGGCCAGCCGATCCGTCGGATAGCTGGGATCCAGCGGCAGATAAGCGGCACCCGCCTTCCACACCGCCAAAACCGACGTCACCAGATCAAGACCCCGCTCCAGACACAACGCCACCGTCGTCTCCGGCCCCACACCCAGTGCGATCAGCTTGTGAGCCAACTGATTCGCGCGGGCATCCAGCTCCCCATAACTGAGCTGCCCCTTCAGCCCGGCCACCGCGACCGCCTCAGGGCTCGCAGCCGCCCGAGCCGCGATCAACTCATGCACACCGGCGGCCTCGGGCAACACCACACCAGTGGCGTTGACCTCCCGCAGCGCCTGCAACTCAGCCGACGTCAGGATGGGCAATGCCGACAGCGGCCGATCAGGATCAGACCCCACAGCCTCCAGCAACACCCGCAAATGACCGACCAACCGCTCGATGGTCACCCGGTCGAACAGGGCAGTGCTGTATTCGATGGTGGCCGACAGATTGTCGCTGCCCTCAGCGAAGATCATCCGAAGATCGGTCTGAGCCAGAATCCCGACCCGAGCCTGCTGACCACCATCAGCGGTAGCCTCTTGCAGCTCCCGAGCCGTCGGATCATCAATGGCGAAATAGTTGAACAACGTCTGGAACAGCGGCGTGCGGGAGCGGTCACGCTCGACGCCCAGCTCATCGACGAGCTGCTCGAACGGCAGATCCTGATGACCGTAAGCCTCCAGCGCCGTGGCCCGCACCTGATGCAGCAGATCAGTGAAGGTCGGATCGCCCGACAGATCAGCCCGCAACACCAGAGTGTTGACGAAGAACCCGATCAGATCCTCGGTCTCCGCCTGATTGCGGTTGGCCACCGGCGTACCGACCAGCAGATCATCCTGGCGGGTGTAGCGACCCAGCAGCACGGTGTAGGCCGCCAGCAACGTCATGAACATCGTCGCGCCGGTGCGCCGGGACAGCTCCTGCAAACGACGGCTGACGTCGGCGTCGATACGGAAGTCGATGGCCGCCCCGTCGCTGTCACGGACACCGGCCCGGACCCGGTCGGTGGGCAACTCCAGCACCGAAGGCCGGGCCAGCTGCCGCCGCCAGTAGCCGAGCTGCTCCTCCAATGTCTCGCCGGTGAGCCAGGACCGCTGCCACACGGCGAAATCGGCGTACTGCACCGCCAAAGGCACCAGCGGAGAAGGCCGACCAGCCTGGAAAGCGTCGTACAGAGCGGCGAACTCCCGGTGGAAGATCTTGGACGACCACTCATCGGAGATGACGTGATGCATGCACAGGGCCAGGATGTGCTCCTGGTCGCTGATCCGGATCAGGCTGCCGCGCAGCAGCGGACCGGCCGCCAGATCGAACGGCGTCGCCGTGTCCATGGCGATGAGATCTTGAGCGGCGAGATGCGGGGCAGGGTGATCGGATAGATCGACCAGCGGCAGCCGGAACTCCGCCGCTGGATCGATGACCTGGTGCGGCACGCCGTCAGCGCCCGCCACCAGCCGGGTCCGCAGCACTTCATGCCGCTCCACCAGCGCGGTGAGGGCGGCCCGCAGGACAGCGATGTCGAGGTCGCCGGGCAGCGGGATGGAGGTCGGATTGTTGTACTCGACCGAGTCAGGCTCCAGCTGGGCCAGGAACCACAACCGCTGCTGCGCGAACGACAGCGGCAACGCCTGCTCGCGCGAAACGGGCAGAACCGGCGGCCGGGCGACGTCGTCCGGCCCCCCGCTGAGCAGGGGAACCAATTCATGGATGGTGGGGTGATCGAACAGCGCCGCCAGAGGAAGATCCACCCCGAGAACCGCTCGAACGCGGGAGGCGACCTGGGTGGCCAACAGAGAATGCCCGCCCAGATCGAAGAAGTTGTCCCGGACCCCGACCTGATCCACGCCGAGCAGGTCGGCCCAGATGCCCGCCAGCAAATGCTCCGTCGTAGTCACCGGCGCTTGATAGCCGCCGGCGAGCTCAGGCCGGCTGCCATCCGGCGCAGGCAGCGCGGCACGGTCGATCTTCCCGTTCGGTGACAGCGGGAAGGCGGCCAGTTCGACGAACACCGATGGGATCATGTAGTCCGGCAGACCGGCGGCCAGGTAGGACCGCAGCTCATCGGCGGTGGGGACGCTCGCGTCCGCACCGGCCGGGACCAGGTAGGCGACCAACCGGTGGTCAGCGTCCTGCCCGAACGCAGTGACGAGGGCGGCGGCGATGTTCGGATGGCCGGTCAGCGCATGCTGGATCTCACCCGGTTCGATGCGATGCCCGCGAATCTTCACCTGATGATCGGTACGGCCCAGGAAGTCGAGCTGGCCGTCCGGCCGCCACGC
>NZ_JBICSO010000023.1:0-11921 GCF_043197155.1 Nonomuraea sp. NPDC049269 | reverse complement strand
GGTTACATTCCGAACCCGGAAGTTAAGCTTCCCAGCGCCGATGGTACTGCACTCGGGAGGGTGTGGGAGAGTAGGTCACCGCCGGACAATCTTTGGTTCGGGAAGGGCTCCACGTTTATGCGTGGGGCCCTTTCTGCGTTTACGGGGCTATAAGGGCTTGGCTGGAGGCTCACCGCCTGCTCTGGTCGCCCGGACACGGCGTGCGGTTGCGCCACGGCTCAGTGGCGAGCCTTTCTGGAGCAGTGTGACGGCATCGAGCGGTGAAACAGCCGTGGCCGTTCTCGCCGTACACCGTCTCGCCGGGGACAACGGTGATGGCATAACGACCTCCACCGACGACATCGCGCGGCTCGAGCTGAACGGCAGCCACTACGACTTCGGCCGCTGGAGCCACGATGACGCGGTGTACTGGAACGGCAGCGTGACCGCCACGTCCAACAGCGGCCACGCCGGTGGCAGCTTCGGCTGCAAGACCGGCACGTTCGACTGCTCCGGGCCCGGAAAACCGGCCAACGCCTACGCCCGCGACACGATGTCGGGCCGCGCCCGCGTCCCCGTCCGGATCGGCTGCGCCGTACTCTGACCGCACGACTGCGCGGGGCCGGCCTGGTACGTCCAGGCCGGCCCCGCCGCATGTACCGCTTTGTCCGCCATGCTCGACAGATCAGATCCCTCTGCTCACCCGGTAATCGCGCCGCGAATCCGCGCGTACACCTCGATCTCGATGCGCATCCGGGGATCGGAGAGGCCGCACACGAGCATCGTCGCCGCCGGGCGGATCTCGCCGAAGTGGCGGCGCAGGGTCGGCCAGCACGGCTCGAAGTCCTCCCGATCGGGCAGCAGGTAGCGGACCCGGACGACATCGGCGAACGTACATCCTGCTTCGGTCAGCGCCGTCCCGATGTTGCGCAGGCACTGTTCGGCCTGTTCGACCACGTCGGCGGAGATCGTCATGGTCGCGTAGTCGAACCCGGTGGTCCCCGAGACGTGGACCCAGTCGCCGTCCACCACGGCCCGGGCATATCCGATCTGCTCCTCGAAAGTGGAGCCGCTCAAGATCGCGCGTCGTTCTGTCATAGGTGGAACGGTAGGCAAGCTGCGGTGATATGTCTAAGACGCTTCTTCGGATGATGTGATATCTCTGCGCGTATGGAACGTCCTCAGCTCGCGCTGCATCAGCTCTACGCGTTCGCCGTTCTGGCCGAGGAACTGCACTTCGGGCGGGCCGCCATCCGGCTGGGTGTCGCGCAGCCGCCGCTGAGCCAGCAGATCAGGCGGCTGGAGGAGAGGGTCGGGCATCCGCTGTTCGAGCGAAATCCCGGAGGGGTCGTCCTGACGTCGGCGGGTCACGAACTGTTGCCCGCCGCCCGGCGTGCGCTCGGCGAGATCGCGGATGGGCTGGAGGCGGCGCGACGTGTCGGTGGGGGAGAGGCCGGTCGTATCCGGGTCGGGTTCGCGGCGTCGCTCGCTCTGACGATCCTGCCGGGAATGCTGCGGGCCTACCGTGATCGCTATCCCGAGGTCGAGATGGAGATCAGGGAGATGACGACGGCCCCCCAGACGGCCGCGCTCCTGGAGCGTTCGATCGACGTCGGGCTCCTGCGGGAACCGCCTGACGATCCGGGGCTGGCCGCCGAGCCGGTGTTTTCGGAGGAGTTCGTGGCGGTTCTGCCGGTTGGTCATGTTCTCGCCGGTCGGCGGGTCGTTCCGGTCGCGGAGTTGGCGGCGGAGCCGTTCGTGCTGCTGAACCGGGCGGCGGGGCCGACCGTGCACGATCGGATCGTTGGTCTGTGCCGGTCGGTGGGGTTCGAGCCGCGCATCGGTCAGCACGCGGTGGAGTGGGCGACGGTCTCCGCGCTGGTCGAGGCGGGGCTCGGGGTGTCCCTCGCCCCGGCGAGCGTGCGCCGGATCCGGCTCAAGGGGGTGGCCTATCGCCGGATCGAGCCGGACAACGCGCGCACCACGGTCGCGATGTGCTGGCGGCTGGGTGATGAGAACCCGCTGGTCGCGCGCTTTCTGGAGGTTGGTCGCAGGCTTTCCGGAGGAGGGCAGGGCCGCCCACGCACGTCCTTGGCGCCCGGCAGCGCGCTGGCGGACCGCGCCGCAGGCTGATCAAGCTGGGACAAAGCCGCCCACCGGCGACCAGATCTGGCCGGGGTGGGCGGCAACGACGGCTACTTCGGCAGTACCAGCAGTGCGTCGCCGACCCCGCGCTCCACGCCGTCGGACGGCCGGTTGACGAGCTTGTTGCCCACCACCATCGCGGTGGATCCGCCGCCGTCCAGGTTGACCGCCTGCTTGGCGCCCAGCCAGCGCATGAACTGGGCCGCCTCGATGAAGCTGGCTCCCACCGTCACACCGGGCTGCCGGCCGTCGATGGTCGCCAGGATCAGGCTGCCGTTGCGCGTGGTGCCCAGCAGCGTGCGCGGGTGGCGGCGGAGGATCATGTTCACGGAGTCCTGGCCGTCAAGCTTGGCGGTGATCTTAGCGTGCCCGTTCCTGACCAGGCCGACATTGCCCCCGATCACCCCCAGGTCGGGCGTCAGCTTGAGCGCCTTGCCGGTCCGTACGTCCACGACCTTGGTGTCGACCTTGACGGTCACGCCTTCGGCCGCGTGCGCGTTCAGCCACTCGGCGGCGACCCCGGCGACACCGTGCAGGACCCGCGTCCCCGCCGCCACCGCGGCGCCCGGCGCGCGCAGCGCGACGACCTTGCCGTTGGCGTCGAGCACGGCGTCGGCGCCGTTGTCCGCGGGCGTCTTGGCGCCGTACTCCTCGGTGTAGAGGACCAGCTCGTCCGCAGCCGCGGCGCGGTTGACGCCATTGACCGTCAGCTTCTGGCCGTCCTGGGCGATCGCGGTGACGGTTGACTTGAGTTCGGTGATGCGGGCCGTACGACCCTTGAGGACGACGGCGGAGCGGCCCGGCACGGCCTCGCTGAGCAGCTTGCCGCCGACCACCGAGATGCCGACCGGCTCACCGCGCAGGTTCTTGGCGGTGTGGATGTTGAAGAAGCCGCCGTTCACGGCCGCGAGCGCCTGGCCGGCCTTGGCCATCGAGGAGACGGTCTCGCGCTTGGCGACGCTGGTGCCGAGGGTGGCGGCGTACGAGCCGCGGAACGTCCTGGCGTCGATCATGACCACCTTGACGTCCCAGGGGCCGGTGGTCTTCATGCCGTCGTCGCCGAGGTAGTCGACCTTGACCTTCAGCCCGGCGTCCTTGAGCTTCTTGGCCGTCTCGGCGGCCTTGTCCTTCTCCTCGAGCTTCCACAGCCCGACCCGCACCATGTAGACGATCTGGGCGTCGGCGTCGGCGACCTTCGGGCGCACGACCTTCTGCAGGCTGGCCGTCTCGCCCGTGGCCTCGACCTCGGCGACCTTCGCCTCGGCCGTCTGCTGCATGCCGTAGTCGCGGCCGCTCGGCATCAGGACCGTGACGGTGTAGCCGTCGGTCGACGTACCCGACTTCACGTCCCAGAAGTCGATGCCCGGCGCCACGCTGGTCATCGTCTTGGTGGGTACGGCCGGCACGCCCAGGGGGAACTTGGCTGAGGGGAACGTCACCGAAACCCGCTCGGCGGCTGCGACGGGTACGGCCGTCCCAGTAAGGACCGTGGCCATCGAAAGGCCAATGGCGAGGGTGCGTCGAGACATGAAAACTCCAGAGGGCGGACAAAGGAACCGCCCTATCCTGGCGAGATCATGGTCGTGGAGGCAGGCAAACACGCTAAACGGCCTGAGAGGTTACAAGATTGACATCCCTCAGGGGGTTTTCCTGCGCGCACTGTGGGGGCGGCGTTACGGTGCGGTAGGCCGCGAGCTGAGCGGCATACCAGTCCGAGAGGCAGCCGTTATGGGGCTGAGCATCCTCATTGTGATCATCGCGAGCGTGGTCCTGGGGTTCATCCTGGGCGCGTTCGTCACCCGCCCCCGCGGGTGGGTGATGTACGCCCGCCCCGAGGATCGGTCCCGCGCCGACGTGACGCGCGATCCTCACGAGTGAGTACGAGTCGAGTACGAGTCGGCGAAAGCCGCACAGCTTCTGGGGTTCTGTGCGGCTTGCGCCTATGATGAGTGGCATGACACGCGTCAGCATGTGGTGGCGGCCGACAGACGGCCGCTGATCTCCGCATGCGCGGGCCGTCCTCAGGACGGGCCCGGCGCGGGTTCTTCTTCAGGGCGGCATGACCTGAAGAAAGGAACCCGTGATGAACCACGTCGTGCTCACCGGAGACCGCCCGACCGGGCCGCTCCACCTGGGCCACTACTTCGGCACGCTGGCCAACCGCGTCGCCTTGCAGGACGTCCACCCGATGTACGTGCTGGTCGCCGACTACCAGGTGATCACCGACCGGGACCTGCCCGGCGCGATCCAGCGGAACATCGCCTCCCTGCTCCTCGACTACCTGGCCATCGGGCTGGACCCCGCGAAGGTGACGATCTTCCAGCACAGCGCGATCCCCGAGCTCAACCAGCTGCTGCTGCCGTTCCTCAGCCTGGTGTCGGTGGCCGAGCTGGGCCGTAACCCAACCGTCAAGGACGAGATCGCGCACAGTACGCAGCAGGCGGTCAACGGCCTGATGTTCACCTATCCGGTGCACCAGGCGGCCGACATCCTGTTCTGCAAGGGCACGCTGGTGCCGGTCGGCAAGGACCAGCTCCCGCATGTTGAGATGACGCGGCTGGTGGCGCGGCGCTTCAACGAGCGCTACGGTCCCGTTTTCCCGGTGCCGGAGGCCATGATGGGTGCCCAGCCGCTGCTCAAGGGCCTCGACGGTGGCAAGATGAGCAAGAGCCGGGGCAACGCCGTAGCCCTGTCCGCTACCGAGGACGAGACGGCCGCGCTGATCCGCGGGGCCCGCACCGACGCGGAGCGGCTCATCACCTTCGACGAGACGAACCGGTCTGAGGTGTCGAACCTGCTCACGCTGGCCGGCCTCTGCCTCGGCCGCCGGCCCGAGTCCATCGCCGACGAGATCGGGAACGGCGGTGCCTCCGCGCTGAAACGGCTGGTCACCGAGGCGGTCAACGAGTTCCTGCGACCGATCAGGAAGCGCCGCCGCGAGTACTCGGAGGCCGACGCCAGGCAGGTGCTGAGTGACGGCAACGAGCGCGCCCGCGAGCGGGCGATCGTCACCCTCGGGGAGGTGCGGGCCGCGATGGGCTTCTAATGGGGAGCTCTGGCGATGGCGAGCTCCGTGGCCGGGGATCTCAGCGGGCGGCGGTGGCGCGGCCTGGTGAAGCCCGCCTCCTTGAGCAGGCGGGCCACCTCCTTGTAGCCACGGATCCTGCCGCCGCCCGCCACCAGGTAGTTGAGATGGAGCAGATCGACGAGGGTCCGGCTGGCCCGCCCGGGCATGACGCTGTCGCCGAACTGGTCGCCGATCGCGATCGTGCCGCCGGGGTTGAGCGCCTTGGCCAGCCGCCCCAGCAGGGTGACCACCTCCTGGTCGTCCAGGCAGTGCATGACGTTGAACAGCAGCACCACGTCGTACCCAGTGCCCAGATCCTCGTCGAGGAACGAGCCGGCCCGCAGCGTCAGCCGGGGGTGGGCGGCGGCCGATTCGAGGGCCTGAGGCAGGTCGATCACGGTGCCCCGCAGCTCCGGGTGGCGTCGCAGCAGTTCCACGCTGTAGCGGGCGTGGCCGCCGCCCACGTCGAGCATCCGCGTCGCGCCCGCGGGGACGGGGATGGCGCCCGCGGCGGCGGGGGCCTGGCGGCCGGCCACGGCGGCGGTCCACGCCTGGAACGAGCGCGACAGCTCCGGTTCGCTCTCGGTCAGCGCGTACAGCGAGGTCATCGGCGACCCGTCACGTACGGTCCTTTCGAGCTGCGGCCAGATCACGCAGGCGGTGCGCTCCCAGAAGTACAGCCCCTCGGCCAGGCAGGCGGGGGAGCCGGTGGTGAGCCAGATCCGCGCCGTGCGGGTCAGCCGGTAGCGGCCGCCTCGCGCGCGCAGGTAGCCGAGCCCGGTCAGGCCGCGCAGCAGCACGTCCGTCGCGTGCCGGTCCAGGCCGAGCGAGCCGGCGAGATCGGCGGCGGTCGCGGGGCCGCCGCGCAGGGCGTCGAAGAGGCCGAGCCGCATCCCCGCGATCAGCGCGTGCAGGCCCATGACGCCGAAGTAGTCGAGCATCGGGGGCAGGATCGACAGGCGGTGCGCCGCCGCTTCCAGGGAATTGCCGAATAGGGGCACATCGCGACGGTAAGCCCCGAGGGGCGGAAATGTTACCTGTGCTCCCTGCGGAACGACTCCAGCGCCAGCAGCGCCACGTGCAAGGACAGGCACGACTCGACGTCGTCCAGGTCGGTGTCGAGGATGCGTTCGAGGCGGCGCAGCCGGTCGTAGAAGGCGGGCCGCGACAGGTGGGCCTTCTGGGCGGCCACGGCCTTGTTGCGGCCCGCGTCCAGGTAGATGCGCAGGATGCGGGTCAGGTCGCCGCCCCGCTGCGCGTCGTGCGCCAGTAGCGGTCCGAGCTCCCGCTCGGCGAACGTCTGCAGCCTGGCGTCGTCGCGCAGCAGGTGGAGCAGCCCGCGCAGCCGCAGGTCGGGCAGCCGGTAGAAGGCCCGGCCGTCGGGCTGGCGGACCGCCACGTCGGCCACCTGCTCGGCTTCGAGGAAGCTGCGCCGTACGTCCCTGATCGACTCCACCACCGAGCCCGAGGCCAGGACGAACGCGGCGCCGGGCTTCCACAGCATGCGCAGCCGCTCGGCGAGCGCGGTCAGCGCGGCCTCGGCGCCCGAGCGTGGCGGCAGGGGGAGCAGGACGCCGACCCGGTCCTGGTCGAGCGCGCCCACCAGGGCGGGCAGCCGGGCGTCGCGGCAGGCGGCGGCGGTGGCCTCGGCCAGCTCGCCGAGCTGCGCCTGCCCGTCGAGTGCCTGCTCGATGGGGTCGGTCGGGCGGATGACGACGCTGACCAGCTTGCGCCCGGTGAGCGGCACGCCCACGGCACGGGCGCGGGCGGCGGCCTCGTCCGGATCGGCGTAGGCGTGCGTGAGGATGCCGGTGATGATTGTGCCGTGCGCCTGGCGTTCCAGGGACTCCTGGTGGCGTTCGAGCAGACGGCCCAGGGCGAGCGTGGTGGCGGCGCGCTCGGCGAGCACCAGGTCACGGGGCGACGGCGGGCTGTCGCAGAGCAGGATCAACCTGCCCCAATCCTGCCCGCGCGCGCCGACCGTGGTGACCAGCCAGCCGGAGGCGGCGTCGTAGGCGGTCCGCTCGGCCGGCGCGACCGCGCGCGACCTGGTCTCCCATCCGGCCAGCAGCGCGCCGGTGTCGCGGCCCGCGGACTCGCAGGCGAGCACCTGGTGGGCGAGGTTCTCCAGCAGGACCGGGCGGTTCGACAGCCGGGCCACCTGGGCGAGCACCTCGGCGGGCGACGCGCCCTCGACGGAGAGCTCGGTGAAGACCTCGTGCAGCTGCTCGGAGGCCCGCAGCTCCTCCAGCTGGATGTCGATGATCCGCGCGTGCACGGACTCGGTGATCTGCACGAACGGCGTCTCGCGGGTCAGCACGATCAGCGGCAGGCCGTGCTCCTCGGCCGACTTGACGACCGCGCTGGGCAGCTCGCGGACGAACCTGCGGCCCAGCTCGACGATCAGCCCGGAGGCGCCGACGGCCGAGAGCTCGCCGATGTAGTCGGCGAGCTTCTGGGGGTCCTCGGGCAGGGCCACCCCGGTGGTGAGCACCAGCTCTCCGCCGCGCAGCAGGTGGGCGAGGTCGGCGATCTCGCCGACGTGCACCCACCGCACCTTGGTGTCCAGCCGGTCGCCGCCCGCGACCACGCGCGGACTCCCGCGACGGACGGTGTCCAGCGCGAGGACGTCGGCGATGGTGGGCAGCACGCGCCCGAGCCTAGCCGATCAGCCTGTAAGATCGGATAGGCACCCATTTACAGACTGCTCATCACGAGCCCAGTTCGTCCTCTCTGAACTCCCGGATGGGCTGCTGCACCCGCAATTCCACTCGCCGGATCTTGCCGGAGATGGTCTTCGGCAACTCGCCGAACTCCAGCCTGCGCACCCGCTTGTACGGAGCTAGCTCGCGCCGCGAGTGCTCGAAGATCGAGCGGGCCGTCGCCTCGTCCGCCTCGAACCCGGGCGCCAGCGTCACATAGGCCTTGGGCACCGCCAGGCGCACCGGATCGGGCGCTGGCACCACGGCCGCCTCCGCCACGGCCTCGTGCTCCAGAAGTACGCTCTCCAGCTCGAACGGCGAGATGCGGTAGTCGGAGGCCTTGAAGACGTCGTCGGTCCGGCCGACGTAGGTGATGTAGCCGTCGGCGTCACGGGTCGCGACGTCGCCCGTGTGATAGTGCCCACCCCTCATCGCTTCACTAGATCCACCGACATATCCGGACATGAGGCCGAGGGGGCGGTCGGCCAGCGGCAGGCAGATCTCCCCGTCGTCGCCCGCCTCGCCGGTGATCGGGTCGAGCAGCACGATCTCGTAGCCGGGCAGCGGCCGGCCCATCGATCCCGGCTTGACCGGCTCGCCGGGCACGTTGCCCACCTGGGCGGTGGTCTCGGTCTGGCCGTAGCCGTCCCTGATCGTCAGCCCCCACGCCTTGGCGACCTGGTCGATGATCTCCGGGTTGAGCGGCTCGCCCGCGGCGACGGCCGTGCGCAGCGGCAGCCGCCACGCCGCCAGGTCCTCCTGGATGAGCATCCGCCACACGGTCGGCGGCGCGCAGAACGTGGTGACCCGCTCGTCGCGCAGCACCTCCAGCAGCGCCACGGCGGAGAAGCGCTGGTAGTCGTGGATCAGCACGGTGGCACCCGCGTTCCACGGCGCGAACACGTTGCTCCACGCGTGCTTGGCCCAGCCGGGCGAGGAGACGTTGAGGTGCACGTCGCCGGGCCTGAGCCCGATCCAGAACATGGTCGACAGGTGGCCCGCCGGATAGGAGGCATGCGTGTGCTCGACCAGCTTGGGCTGCGAGGTCGTACCCGAGGTGAAGTAGAGCAGCAGCGTGTCGCCGGCCCTGGTCGGGCCGTCGGGGGTGAAGTGCTCGGCCGCCTCGCGGGACTCGGCGTAGGGCAGCCAGCCGTACGCGTCGCCGACCGCGATCCTGGTGTAGCCGCCGTCGTCGAACTTGCCCGCGTCGGAGGCGTTCGCGATCACGTGTGAGACGCCGCCGCGTTCGACGCGCTCGACGATGTCCTTGGCGGTCAGCAGCGTGGTCGCCGGGATGATGACCGCGCCCAGCTTCATGGCCGCCAGCAGCGACTCCCACAGCTCGGCCTGGTTGCCCAGCATGAGGAGGATGCGATCGCCACGTTGTACGCCCTGCTCACGCAGCCAGTTCGCGACCCGGTTGGACCGCGCGGACAGCTCGGCGAACGTGTAGGAGACCCTGCCGACGATCTTCAGCGCGACCGCGTCGGGGGTCTCGGCGGCCAGCACGCCGTCGAACCAGTCGAGCGCCCAGTTGAAGTCCGTCAGCTCCGGCCAGCGGAACTCGCGGCGGGCCGTCGGATAGTCGGCTCCGAGAAGGAGGTCGCGTGCGGCGCGGAAATCGCTCATGCCCCGGATCCTGCTACGTCCCCAGCCGTCTCTCAAGACCGTCGAGCACCGACACGAGGCCGAAGTCGAAGCTCACCTCGCGCATCACCTGCGGATTGTCGTAATCGATGGCGTTGATCCGCTCCACGAGCTCGGGGTAGCCCGCGGCGGCCTTGGCGACGAACTCGCGCAGGCGGTCCTGGTCGTAGTCGTGATCCTTCGCCGCGGAGTCCCAGGCGACCTGGGGGATCGTCATGCCGAACACATAGGCGGTGAGCGTCGAGTTGGCGTAGTCGATGTCCAGCCCGGTGAATCCGGCCAGCCTGAACGCCTTGTGCATCTGGTCGGTGACCCGGAGCGCGTTGGGGCCCAGCGCGGGCATGCGGCCGATGAGGTCGGCCGACCACGGATGCCGCAGGATCACCTGGCGCATGCTGTGGGACATGACCGAGCAGGTCTCCCGCCAGCCCATCACCTCGGCGTCGGGGACCATCATCTCGCCCCAGACCTCGTCGTAGACCAGCTCCAGCAGCTCGTCCTTGTGGGCCACGTACCAGTAGAGGCTGGTCGCCCCCGCGCTGAGCTTCGCGCCGAGCTTGCGCATGCTCAGCCCGGCCAGGCCCTCGGCGTCGAGCAGCTCCACGGCGGCCATGACGATCTCCTCGCGGCTGCGGCCGGGGCTGGCCGCCTTGCGCGGTTCGCGGAACCACACGGAGTTGTACTGCCTGCTGGTCACGCCTCCAGGATAAATCCACTCGCACGCTGTACGAGTCCTGTCGTACAGTGTGCGAGTGGAATCGAACACTGTGCGAGACCCCCGCCGCTGGTGGATTCTCGTCGTACTCTGCCTGTCGCTTCTGGTGCTGGTCGTGGACAACACCGTCCTCAACCTGGCCATCCCCAAGCTGATCAAGGATCTGGGCGCGAGCCCGGGTGACATCCAGTGGATCATCGACGCGTACGTGCTGGCCTTCGCCGGGCTGTTACTGACCGCCGGGAGCCTGTCCGACCGGTTCGGGCGCAGGCGCTTCCTGATCGTCGGGCTGGCGTTCTTCGGCGGCGCGTCGCTGCTGGCCGTGCTCTCGACCGAGCCGTGGCAGCTCATCGGCGCGCGGGCCATCATGGGCGTCGGCGGGTCGGTCCTGATGCCGTCCACGCTGTCCATCCTGATGACCGTCTTCGACGAGGGCGAGCGGCGCAAGGCCATGGCCGCGTGGAGCGCCGTCGCCATGGTGGGCGTGATCGCGGGGCCCACGCTGGGCGGCTTCCTGCTGGACCACTACTGGTGGGGCTCGGTCTTCCTGCTGAACATCCCCATCGCGGCCGTCGCGATCATCGCCGCCGTCACACTGATGCCCGAGACCCGCAGCGCCGGGCGGAAGATCGACCCCGTGGGCGTCCTGCTGTCGATCGTCGGACTGACGGCGGCCGTGTACGTCATCATCGAGCGCGAGTGGAACCCGGTCGGCATCGCGATCGCCGTGGTCTTCCTCGGCGCCTTCGTCATCTGGGAGCGGCGCTCGGAGCACCCGATGCTGCCGCTGGAGCTGTTCAGGAACCGCAACTTCAGCGGGGCGTCGTTCTCCATCCTGCTGATGTCGTTCGGGGCCGGCGCCGTGATGCTGATGCTGACCCAGTACCTGCAGTTCGTGCTGGGGTACGGGCCCATGCGGGCGGGCTTGGCGCTGCTGCCGTACGCGGTCGCGGCGGCGGTCTTCAACGGGCTTGGCGCCGCGCTCGGGCAGAAGGTCAGCAACCGGACGCTGATCGCCGCGGGGCTGGTGGTCATGGCCGGTGGGTTCGTCGTGCTCGCCACGACCTCCGGTTACCTGCCGCTGCTCACCGGTCTGCTGGTCATGGGGGTGGGCGGCGGTCTCGCGGGGCCCGCGGCCTACGCGTCGCTGATGGGGGCCATCCCCATGGAGCACGCGGGCGTCGGCTCCGCGCTGAACGACACCGTGCAGCAGGTCGGCATGGCCATGAGCATCGCCATCCTGGGCAGCGTGCTGGCCGGGGTGTTCACCTCGGCGATGCCCGCCGACGCGCCCGAGGCGGCCAGGGAGTCGATCGGCGGCGCCTTCAGGCTGGGCATCGTGGAGCCGGCCCGCGCGGCCTTCACCGACGCGATGCACTTCGGCTGCTGGGTCGGGGCCGGGTTCTGCGTGGCGGCCGCGCTGCTCGCGCTCGCGGTGCTGCGACCGCCGGCTCCCGTGGAGACCACCGAGCCCGTCCGGGTCTAGTGGACGCGGGGGTCGCGCATGGCCTCCAGGCTGTCCAGTTTGTGGATCCGCTCGTCGTGGGGGGGGGGGCGCCGGGGGGGGGGCCCCCCCCCCCCCCGGGCGGGAAAGGCGGCGGGAGTGGCCCGGGGGGGGGCGCAATGGCCGTACGGGGGTTTACGCCCCCAACTCAATTAAAAATTG
>NZ_JBICSO010000022.1:0-13939 GCF_043197155.1 Nonomuraea sp. NPDC049269 | reverse complement strand
GATCGTGCGGCTCTGCCGGTGCCGGATGGCAGCCGCCCCGACCTCGCCGACAGCTACCAGCCGCCGACCACCCCCACCGAACAACTCCTGGCCGGCATCTGGGCCGACCTCCTCGGCGTGGACCGGATCGGCGTCCGCGACAACTTCTTCGACCTCGGCGGACACTCCCTGCTCGCGACCCAGGCCACGACCCGCATCCGCAGCACCTTCGGCACCGACCTGGCCCTCGCCGCCCTGTTCGATCAGCCGACCATCAACGGTCTGGCCACGCTCATCGACGGCACCGCCATCACCGCGATCGCCCCGCCGATCCCGCAGGCCGACCGCGGCCAGCCGCTGCCTCTCTCCTTCGCCCAGCAGCGGCTGTGGTTCCTGGCCCAGCTCGACCCCGGCTCGACCGAGTACAACACCCCATCGGCGATCCTCCTCGACGGCAACCTCGACGTCCCCGCCCTGCGCGCCGCCCTCACCGCGCTGACCGAGCGGCACGAGGTGCTGCGCACCCGGCTGGTCGCCGACGCCGACGGGATTCCCCACCAGATCATCGACCCGCCCGCCGGCTTCGAACTGTCCGTCATAGACGTGGCCGGCGAACAGGAGGCTCAGGAGCTGATCGCCGCCGACACGGCGAATCCGTTCGACCTGGCCACCGGCCCGCTGCTGCGCGGAACGCTGTACCGGGTAGCCCATGGCGGGCACGTGCTCGGACTCTGCCTGCACCACGTCGTCTTCGACGAGTGGTCGGCCAAGATCTTCCACAGGGAATTCCTCGTACTGTACGAGGCCTTCCGGTCGGGGAAGCCGTCCCCGCTGGCGCCGCTCCGGGTCCAGTACGCCGACTTCGCCCTGTGGCAGCGTTCCTGGCTCACCGGCCACATCCTGGAAGAGCAGCTCGGCTACTGGCGGCGCCGGCTCGCCCAGCCACCGGTGCTCGACCTGCCCACCGACCGCCCCCGCCCCCCGGTCCGCGACACCAGCGGCGCCGCCACCACCTTCCAGATCAGCCCTGAGGTGGCCAAGGGCCTGCACGAGCTGTCCCGCCGCACCGGCACGACGATGTTCATGACGCTGCTGGCGGCCTACACCGTGCTGCTCGGCAAGTACACCGGTCAGGATGATCTGCTGGTCGGTACGCCGGTCGCCAACCGCAACCAGGCCGAGACGGAAGACCTGATCGGCTTCTTCGTCAACACCCTGGTGTTACGCGCTGACCTGTCCGGCGACCCCACCTTCACCGACCTGCTCCACCAGATCCGCGCCACGGCCTTGGACGCCTACGGCCACCAGGATCTGCCGTTCGAGCAGCTCGTCGACGAACTCGGCATCGACCGCGACCGCTCCCGCACCCCCCTGTTCCAAACCCTGTTCACGTACGCGACCGACCGTTCCGGGGACAACGAGCCCCCAGAGGGCACGGTGGAGGAACTGGCAGCGAGGTTCGACCTGACGGTCGCTTTCGCCGGTGACGACCTGGACCTGTCCTGTGTCTTCAACTACAGCACCGCGCTGTTCGATCACACCACGATCGAACGCCTGGCCGCCCACCTGATCGGTCTCCTGACGGCGATCGTCGGCGCTCCGGACCAGCAGCTCAGCGACTTCACCCTCCCCACCGAAGCGGAGCGATCGAGGCTCGCGATCTGGAACGACACCGCCATAGAGGTGCCGAACCAGCCCACCCCCGAGCTGCTGACCGCCGTCGCCATCGCCCAACCGGACGCCCCGGCGGTCAGCATGGGCGTACGCACGCTCACGTACGCCGAGCTCGAACTCCGCTCGAATCGGCTCGCCCACCACCTGCACGATCTCGGCGTCCAGGCGGAGACGGTCGTCGGCCTGCGGCTGCCCCGCGATCCCGACATGATCGTCGCCATCCTGGCCGTACTCAAGGCGGGCGGAGCCTATCTGCCGATCGACCCGGACTATCCGGACGACCGCATCACACACATGATCAGCGACAGCCGGGCCGCCCTGGTGCTCGACAGCATCGCCACGCCGGACCACCTGCCCGGCACGCCACCCGCCATCACGATCCACCCCGACCAGGCCGCGTACCTGATCTACACCTCCGGCTCCACCGGCCTGCCCAAGGGCGTCGTGGTCAGCCACCGCAACCTGGCCAACCTGGTCCGAGCCCAGTGCGACGATCTCGACGTCACGCCCGCCGACGTCACCCTCCAACTGGCGTCCTTCAGCTTCGACGTCGCGGTGAGCGAGATCTTCGCGTCGCTGGCCGGCGGCGCCCACATCGTCATCGCCGACGCCGTGACCCGGCGCTCCGCGGCCGACCTGCAGCGGCTTCTCCATGACCGCGCCGTCAGCATCATGCAGACCACCCCGCCCATCCTGCACCACATGGATCCGGCCACGCTGCCGGACCTGCGGCTCCTGGTCGTCGGGGGGGAGGCATGCCCGCCTGAGCTGGCGCGTGCCTGGGCGGTCGGGCGCCGTCTCGTCAATGCGTACGGGCCGACCGAGACCACGGTCTGCGCGACCATGGCGGTCGACCCGGACACCAGGGACTCGCTGCCGATCGGGCGGCCGATCGCCAACACCCGGATCCACATCCTGGACAAATATCTCGACCCCGTCGCCATCGGCGTACCGGGAGACGTCTACATCGCCGGGACGGGCATCAGCCGCGGCTACCGCAACGAACCCATGCTGACCGCCGGACGCTTCATCGCCGACCCGCTCGCCGCCGACGGCAGCCGCCTGTACCGCACCGGCGACCGCGCGCGCCGGCGTCCGGACGGACAGCTCACCTTCCTCGGCCGTACGGACCAGCAGGTCAAGGTACGCGGCTATCGCGTCGAGCTGGCCGAGATCGAGCACGCCCTCACGTCGCACCTCGGGGTGGCCACCGCCGGGGTGACGGTTTCGGGGAACGGCGCCACGCAGCGGCTGGTCGCCTACGTCGTCCCCGCCGACCTCGGCACCGGGATGCCGCCCGTCGGCGACCTTCGCGCGCACCTGGCCGCCACGCTGCCCGAGCACATGATTCCCGCGGCCTTCGTCGAGCTGACCGCCCTCCCGCTCTCTCCCAACGGGAAGCTCGATCGCGCCGCGCTACCCGTACCCGACGTGACCCGTCCTGATCTCGACAGCGCGTACGAGGCGCCGACGACACCGGCGGAAGAGCTGCTCGCCGGAATCTGGGGTGAGCTGCTCGGCCTCGACCGCGGTCAAGTCGGTATCCGTGACAACTTCTTCGACCTCGGCGGCCACTCCCTGCTGGCCACCCAGGTCACCTCCCGCATCCGCTCGGTATTCGGCACCGACATCGCCCTGGCGACTCTTTTCGACCAGCCGACCATCAGCGGGCTCGCCGGCGTCATCGAGACCCAGATCTGGGCGGAGATCGAGCAAATGTCGAACGACGAAATCATTCAGAGCCTGGAAACGGATTCGCAGGCTGAAAACTCTAATGGGGACGGAGTCTCGAAGTGACGTCTTCTGCTGCGGAGCTCGTGAACGATCTCGCATCCCGAGGCGTGCACGTATATCTCACCGATGGCCGACTCCGTTTCCTGGCACCCAAGAACGCCCTGACCGCGGAGCTCAGAGAGCAGGTCGCTCAGTTCCGCGAGGAAATGGTGGAGTTCCTGCGCGAACGGGAAGCCGCGCTGAGCGCCGACCGGGTGTCGCCGATCCTCCCGGCCGGCCGTGACCAGCCGCTGCCGCTGTCGTTCGCGCAGCAGCGGTTATGGTTCCTGGCCCAGCTCGACCCCCGCTCGGTCGAGTACAACATGCCCACCGCCATCCCCCTGCCCGGCGACCTCGACCTGCCCGCGCTGGGCGACGCCCTCACGACGCTGATCGAACGTCATGAGGTGCTGCGCACCCGGCTGGTCGCCGGCGCCGACGGCATCCCGCACCAGGTCATCGACCCGCCCACCGCCTTCGACCTGCCCGTCGTCAAGGTCGCCGACGAGCAGGAGGCACACGCCCTCATCACCGCGGACGCGACCACGCCCTTCGACCTGGCCGCCGGTCCGCTGCTGCGCGGCACGTTGATCCGTCTCGCCGACGACCTGCACATCCTCGCCCTGTGCATGCACCACGTCATCTGCGACGAATGGTCGGCGAAGATCTTCCAGCACGAACTCATGGCGCTGTACGACGCCTTCCGCACCGGACGCCCGTCGCCGCTCAAGCCGCTGACCGTGCAGTACGCCGATTTCGCCGTGTGGCAGCGCGGCTGGCTCACCGGCAAGGTTCTGAACGAGCAGCTCACCTACTGGCGTGAGCAGTTGGCCGATCCGCCTGCTCTCAACCTGCCCACCGACCGGTCGCGGCCGCCCGTTCGCACCACCGCCGGCGCTGCCATCAGCTTCCGTATCGAGGCGGAAACCGCTCGTCGGCTGCAGGAGTTGACGCGTCGGAGCGGCAGCACCATGTTCATGACGCTGTTCGCGGCATTCAGCGCGCTGCTGGGTAGATACAGCGCTCAAGATGATGTGTTGGTCGGTACGCCGGTGGCCAACCGCAATCAGGCCGACGCCGAGGACTTGATCGGCTTTTTCGTCAATACCTTGGTCCTGCGTAGCGATCTGTCCGGCGACCCCACTTTTACTGAGCTCCTCGCCCGGGTGCGGACTACCGCACTCAATGCGTTCACCCACCAGGATCTGCCTTTTGAGCAGCTCGTCGACGAGCTCGGTGTCGATCGTGACCGCTCGCGAACGCCGCTTTTCGAGGCGCTGTTCAATTACACCGCTGAACTCGACGGCGTGCATATTTCAGCTGAGAACACCGCGACCGCGCAGGCTGCGGTCAAGTTCGACCTCGTCTTGAGCATGGTTGCCTCTGGTGACACCGCCCTGGTCGGTTCGGTGCAATACAGCACGGCCTTGTTCGACCAGACGACCATCGAGCGGTTGGTCGGTCACTTGCGGGTGTTGCTGGATGCCGTGGTGGCTGACCCTGATCGGCCGCTGTCGGCACTGCCCATCCTTACGTCGGCTGAGCTGCAGGCGCTGCGGGAGGTCAACGCCACTGGTGTGGTGCTGCCCGAGGTCGCCGGTGTGCATGAGTTGATCGCGGCTCGGGCGGTCGCGGGTCCTGAGGCAGTTGCGGTGGCCGGGCTGGAGGGGCAGCTCAGCTATGGGGAGCTGGATGCCCGCGCCAATCAGCTGGCTCATCAGCTGATCGCGTTGGGTGCGGGTCCGGAGACGACGGTGGCGTTGTGTCTGGAGCGGGGTCTTGATCTGGTGACGTCGGTTTTGGCGGTGTGGAAGGCCGGTGCCGCTTATCTGCCGCTGGATCCCAGCTACCCCACCGACCGGCTGGCCTATCTGCTGTCCGACAGCCGAGCGCATCTCCTGCTGACCACCGGGCCGCTGCTGCCCTCCGCCTGTACGGGCACTGGTGAGAGTGCGGACTCCCAGGTCGGTCGTCCGCGCACGCTGCTGCTGGATGAGCCGGGCGTGCAGGCGGGGTTGCAAGCTTTCCCCGTCACGGCTCCCCCCGTGAGCGTGGTCCCGGATCAGGCCGCCTATCTGATCTACACCTCCGGTTCGACCGGTCGGCCGAAGGGCGTGCGGGTGGCGCACCGGGGGCTGGTCAACCTGGTCATGGCGCAGCAGGACGCGTTCGGTGTCACGGCGTCGTCGCGGGTGTTGCAGTTCGCCTCGCCGGGGTTCGACGCGGCGGTGTCGGAGATCGCGGTCACCCTGGCTACCGGTGCGACGTTGTTGATCCCCAGTTCTGAGCAGCGGGTGGATGACCTGGCCGGCTTCATCCGGGAGTGGCGGGTGGACACGGCGACGTTGCCGCCGTCGCTGCTGGCCACACTCGTGCCGGCGGAGCTGCCGCCGCTGACGCTGATCAGCGCGGGCGAGCACCTCGACCCGGCACTCGCTCAGGCTTGGGGTGACCGGCACCGGTTGCTGAACGCGTATGGTCCGACCGAGACCACGGTGTGCGCCACCATCAGCCACACCCCGGCCACCATCGGCGCACCGATCGCCAACACGACCAGCCACGTCCTCGACGCCCACCTCAACCCCGCTCCCACCGGCGTCCCCGGCGAACTGTTCGTCGGCGGCATCGGCCTCGCTCACGGCTACCACGGACGACCCGCCCTCACCGCCGAACGCTTCGTCGCCGACCCGCACGCCGGTGACGGTTCTCGCCTCTACCGGACCGGTGACCTGGTCGCGTGGCGACCGGACGGCCAACTCGACTTCCTCGGCCGCACCGACCACCAGGTCAAGATCCGCGGCCACCGCATCGAACCCGGCGAAATCCAGCACGCTCTGACCGGCCACGCTGAGGTGGGTTCTGCCCTGGTGACCACGTTCGGCGAGGATGCTGATCGCCGGTTGGTCGCCTACCTGACTCCGGCCGGTCCGGACGCGAACATCCCCACTACCGATGACCTGCGGGTCTATCTGGCCGCCGGTCTGCCGGATTACATGATCCCGTCGGGGTTCATCGAGCTGGCCGCCTTCCCGCTGACCCCGAACGGCAAAATCGACCGCGCCGTCCTGCCCGCACCAGATGGCAGTCGCCCCGACCTTGCCGGTGGCTATCAGGCTCCGGCCACTCCGACGGAGCATTTGCTGGCCGGTATCTGGGCCGACCTGCTCGGTGTGGATCAGGTCGGCATCCGGGACAACTTCTTCGACCTCGGCGGCCATTCGCTGCTGGCTACTCAGGTCACCTCCCGGATCCGTTCGGTGTTCGGCATCGACCTGTCGCTTGCCGTGCTGTTCGACCAGCCCACCGTCGGTGGCCTGGCACCGCTCATCGACGAGGCCAACGGCATCAGCAGGCCGCGGATCCTCCCGGTCGACCGCGACCAGCCGCTTCCCTTGTCCTTCGCCCAGCAGCGGCTATGGTTCCTGGCTCAATTCGACCCCGACTCGACCGAGCACAACACGCCCACTCCCATCCCGCTGCCTGGCGAACTCGACATCCCCGCCCTGCGCGCCGCCCTCACCGCGTTGACCGAGAGGCACGAGGTCCTGCGCACCCGGCTGGTCGCCGACGCCGACGGTATCCCGCATCAGATCATCGACCCGCCGACTGATTTCGATCTGCCCGTCATCGAGGTGGCGAGCGAGCACGAAGCTCAGGCGCTGATCGCCGCCGACGCTGCCACGCCGTTCGATCTGGCGGCCGGTCCGCTGCTGCGCGGCAGCCTGATCCGGATCAGCGACCAGGAGCACATCCTGGCCTTGTGCATGCATCACGTCATCTCCGATGAGTGGTCGGCCAAGATCTTCCATCGCGAGCTTCTCGCGTTGTACGAGGCCTTCCAAGCTGGTCGGCCCTCTCCGCTGGTGCCGTTGCCGGTGCAGTACGCCGATTTCGCCGTGTGGCAGCGTTCCTGGCTCACCGGCGAGACGCTGGAGGAGCAGCTCGGCTACTGGCGGCGCCGGCTCGCCCAGCCTCCGGTGCTGGACCTGCCCACCGACCGGCCCCGCGCGGCGATTCGCGACACCGCCGGGGCGGCCCTCGACTTCCACATCAGCCCGGAAGTGGCCGAGGGCCTGCGAGCGTTGTCCCGCCGCTCCGGCACCACCATGTTCATGACGTTGCTGGCCGCCTACAGTGCCCTGCTCGGCCGCTACACCCGCCAGGATGATCTGCTGGTCGGCACGCCGGTCGCCAACCGCAACCAGGCCGAGACCGAAGACCTGATCGGGTTCTTCGTCAACACCCTGGTCCTGCGGACCGACCTGTCCGGCGATCCGACCTTCACCGAACTGCTTCACCGCGTTCGCGCCACGGCGCTGGAGGCTTACGGCCACCAGGACCTGCCGTTCGAGCAGCTCGTCGACGAACTCGGCATCGATCGCGACCGCTCCCGCACGCCGCTGTTCCAGACCCTCTTCAACTACTTCGCCATCGATGATCCGACGGCTCAGGAACTGCAAGAGGCCACCGCTGGTGGCGGCCAGCAGGCTCGGGTCGGGATTCTGGCTCAGACCGACCTTCGCATGATCTTCGCTGAGGGAAGCGACAATCTGTCGGCCACCATCGAATACAGCACGGCCCTGTTCGACCAGGCGACCATCGAGCGGTTGATCGGCCATCTGAACATGCTGCTGGCCGCCGTCACCACCGACCCCGACCGGCCGCTGTCGGCACTGCCCATCCTCACTCCGGCTGAGTTGCAGGCGCTGCGGGAGGTCAACGCCACCGGCGTGGTGCTGCCTGAGGCCGCCGGCGTGCATGAGCTGATCGCGGCTCGGGCGCTTGCCGGCCCTGAGATGGTGGCGGTGGCCGGGCAGGAGGGGCAGCTCAGCTACGGTGAGCTGGACGTCCGGGCCAACCAACTGGCCCACAAGCTGATCGCGCTGGGTGCGGGTCCGGAGACGACGGTCGCGTTGTGTCTGGAGCGTGGCCTCGACCTTGTTGTGGCGGTTTTGGCGGTGTGGAAGGCCGGTGCTGCCTATCTGCCGCTGGATCCCAGCTATCCGACGGATCGGCTGGCCTATCTGCTGTCCGACAGCCAGGCGGGTCTTCTCCTGAGCACGGAAGCGCTGCTGGAGGACCTGCCCGCCGGTCGCCTCCGCACGCTACTGGTGGACGAGCCGAGCGTGCGGACTCTGCCGGTCACGGCTCCCGCAGTGAACGTGGCACCCGATCAGGCCGCCTATCTGATCTATACCTCCGGTTCGACCGGTCGGCCCAAGGGGGTGCGGGTGGCGCATCGGGGGCTGGTCAACCTGGTGATGGCGCAGCAGGACGCCTTCGGGGTGACGGCGTCATCGCGGGTGTTGCAGTTCGCCTCGCCGGGGTTCGACGCCGCAGTCTCGGAGATCGCGGTCACGTTGGCCGCTGGTGCGACGTTGGTGATCCCCAGCTCGGAGCAGCGGGTGGATGATCTGGCGGGCTTCATCCGGGAGTGGCGCGTGGACACCGCGACGTTGCCGCCATCGCTGCTGGCCACACTTGAGCCGGCGGAGCTGCCGCCGCTGACGTTGATCAGCGCGGGCGAGCACCTCGATGCGGCACTCGCCGAAGCTTGGGGTGACGGGCATCGGCTGTTGAATGCCTATGGTCCGACCGAGACCACGGTGTGCGCCACCATCAGTCAAACTCCCGCCAGCATCGGCCCACCGATCGCGAACACCACGGCTTATGTCCTCGACGGGCATCTTGGGCTGGTCCCGGTCGGTGTGCCCGGGGAGCTGTTCGTCGGCGGCCTCGGCCTGGCACGCGGCTACCACGGCCGCCCCGCGCTGACCGCCGAACGTTTCATCGCCGACCCGCACGCCGGTGACGGTTCTCGCCTCTACCGCACCGGCGACCTGGGCGCCTGGCGGCCGGACGGCCAGCTCGACTTCCTCGGGCGCACCGACCACCAGGTCAAGATCCGCGGCCACCGCATCGAACCCGGCGAAATTCAGCACGCCCTCACCAGCCACCCGCACATCGCCACAGCCCTGGTCACCCCCACCGGCCAGGACACCGACCGCCGCCTGGTCGCCTACCTGGTCCCCGCTGACCCCGCCGACGGCATCCCAGCCACCGACGATCTGCGGGCCTATCTAGCCGCCGGCCTGCCCGACTACATGATCCCGTCGGTGTTCATCGAGCTGGCCGCCTTCCCGCTGTCCCCGAACGGCAAGATCGACCGTGCCGCGCTGCCGGCACCGGACAGTAGCCGTCCTGATCTCGCGGGCAGCTACCAGCCGCCCACCACCCCCACCGAGCAGCTGCTGGCCGGCATCTGGGCCGACCTGCTCGGCGTGGACCGGATCGGCGTCCGCGACAACTTCTTCGACCTCGGCGGGCACTCCCTGCTCGCGACCCAGGTCACCTCTCGTATCCGCAGCGCTTTCGGCACCGACGTGGCGCTCGCGGCCCTGTTCGACCAGCCCACCATCAACAGCCTGGCCACCCTTATAGACCAAGCTTCGGCTGAAACCGCCAGACCGCCGATCGTCCCTGCCGACCGTGACCAGCCGCTCCCGTTGTCCTTCGCTCAGCAGCGGTTGTGGTTCCTGGCCCAGCTCGACCCGGACTCGGCCGAGTACAACACCCCGACGCCCATCCCGCTGCCCGGCGACCTCGACATCCCCGCCCTGCACGCCGCCCTCACCGCGCTCACCGAACGGCACGAGGTCCTGCGCACCCGGCTGGTCGCCGACGCCCACGGCATTCCCCACCAGATCATCGACCCACCCACCGCCTTCGACCTGCCTGTCGTCGAGGCGGCGAGCGAAGAAGAAGCACAGACCCTGATCGCCGCCGATGCGGTCACCCCCTTCAACCTGGCGGCCGGTCCACTGCTGCGCGGCACGTTGATCCGCCTCGCCGACGACCTGCACATCCTGGCCCTGTGCATGCACCACGTCATCTCCGACGAATGGTCCGCCAAGGTCTTCCACCGCGAACTCACCGCTCTCTACGAGGCTTTCCGCACAGGAAATCCGTCGCCGCTGGCACCGCTGCCGGTGCAGTACGCCGACTTCGCCCTGTGGCAGCGGAACTGGCTCACCGGTCAGACTCTGGAAGAGCAACTGGGCTATTGGCGTCGCCAACTAGCCAACCCACCTGTACTCGACCTGCCCACCGACCGCTCCCGGCCTCCGGTCCGCTCCACGGCCGGTGGGGCCATCAGCTTCCGTATTGAGGCTGAAACCGCTGGTCGGCTGCAGGAGTTGACGCGTCAGAGCGGCAGCACCATGTTCATGACGCTGTTCGCGGCATTCAGCGCGCTGCTGGGCAAATACAGCGCCCAAGATGACGTGTTGGTCGGTACGCCGGTCGCCAACCGCAACCAGGCCGAGACCGAGGACCTGATCGGGTTCTTCGTCAACACCCTGGTCCTGCGGACCGACCTGTCCGGCGATCCCACCTTCACCGACCTGCTCCACCAGGTCCGCGCCACCGCACTGGACGCCTACGGGCATCAGGATCTGCCGTTCGAGCAGCTCGTCGACGAACTCGGCATTGATCGTGACCGCTCCCGCACGCCGCTGTTCCAAACCCTGTTCAACTACATCGGCGAGTCAGACGACCATCGTGATGCCGATGAGCCGATCGAGGCCACGGTCCAAGAGAGCGTCGTCAAGTTCGACCTGGTTTTGAGTATGGTGGCCTCTGGCGACCAGGATCTGGCCGGTTCGGTGCAATACAGCACGGCCCTGTTCGACCAGGCGACCATCGAGCGGTTGATCGGTCACCTGCGAGTGTTGCTGGATGCCGTGGTGGCTGCCCCTGACCGGCCGCTGTCGGCACTGCCCATCCTCACCACCGCTGAGCTGCAGACGCTGCGGGACGTCAACGCTACCGGCATGGTGCTGCCTGAGGCCGCCGGCGTGCATGAGCTGATCGCGGCTCGGGCGGTTGCCGGTTCTGAGGCGGTCGCGGTGGGCGGGCTGGAAGGGCAGCTCAGCTATGGGGAGCTGGATGCCCGGGCCAACCAACTGGCCCACAAGCTGATCGCATTGGGTGCGGGTCCGGAGACGACGGTCGCGTTGTGTCTGGAGCGTGGCCTCGACCTTGTTGTGGCGGTTTTGGCGGTGTGGAAGGCCGGTGCTGCCTATCTGCCGCTGGATCCCAGCTACCCGATGGACCGGCTGGTTTATCTGCTGGCTGACAGCCAGGCGGATCTACTGCTCACCACGGAGTCGCTGGTGAGCAGGCTGTCGTCCGCCTACGTGGGCGCCGACGGGAGCGCTGACTCTCCGGTCGGTCGGCTGCGCACGCTGCTGGTGGATGAGCCGGGTGTTCTGGCGGAGCTGCAAGCTCTGCCGGTCGTGGCTCCTGCGGTGGTGGTTGTCCCGGATCAGGCTGCTTATCTGATCTACACCTCTGGTTCGACTGGTCGGCCCAAGGGGGTGCGGGTGGCGCATCGGGGGCTGGTGAACCTGGTGGTGGCGCAGGGTGAGGCGTTCGGGGTGTCGGCGTTGTCGCGGGTGTTGCAGTTCGCTTCGCCGGGGTTCGATGCGGCGGTGTCGGAGATCGCGGTCACTCTGGCCGCCGGTGCCATGTTGGTGATCCCCAATGCTGAACAGCGCACGCACGACCTGGCGAGCTTCATCCAGGAATGGCGGGTGGACACCGCGACGTTGCCGCCGTCGCTGCTGGCCACCCTCGACCCGGCCCAGTTGCCGCCGCTGACGGTGATCAGCGCGGGTGAGCACCTCGACCCGGCACTCGCTCAGGCTTGGGGTGACCGGCACCGGTTGCTGAACGCGTATGGTCCGACCGAGACCACGGTGTGCGCCACCATCAGCCACACCCCGGCCACCATCGGCACTCCGATCTCCAACGCCACCACCCAGGTGCTGGACTCCCACCTCAACCCCGTCCCCGCAGGTGTGCCAGGGGAGTTGTTCGTCGGTGGTCTCGGCCTGGCTCGCGGCTACCACGGCCGGCCCGCCCTGACCGCCGAGCGGTTCGTCGCCGACCCGCACGCCGGTGACGGTTCTCGCCTCTACCGGACCGGCGACCTCGCCACCTGGCGACCGGACGGCCAACTCGACTTCCTCGGCCGGACCGACCACCAGGTCAAGATCCGCGGCCACCGCATCGAGCCGGGTGAGATCCAGCATGCTCTGACCGGCCACCCGAACATCGCCGCCGCCTTGGTTGCTCCCTTCGGCCAGGACACCGACCGCCGACTGGTCGCCTACCTGGTCCCCGCTGCCTCCGTCGATGGCACCCCTGCCACTGACGACCTGCGAGCCTACCTGGCCGCTGGCCTGCCGGATTACATGATCCCGTCGGTGTTCATCGAGCTGGCCGCCTTCCCGCTGTCACCCAGCGGCAAGATCGACCGTGCCGCTCTACCGGCACCGGACGGCAGCCGTCCCGACCTCGCCGGCGGCTACCAGGCCCCGGCCACTCCCACGGAGCAGTTGCTGGCCGGCATCTGGGCCGACCTCCTCGGCCTGGACCAGGTCGGCGTCCGCGACAACTTCTTCGACCTCGGCGGACACTCCCTGCTGGCCACCCAGGCCATCACCCGCATCCGCAGCACCTTCGGCACGGATCTGGCGCTCGCGGTGTTGTTCGATCGGCCGACCATCAAGGGTCTGGCGAGTCTCATCGACAGCACTGCTGTTACGGCGATCGCGCCGCCGATCGTCCCGGTCGATCGTGATCAGCCGTTGCCGCTGTCGTTCGCCCAGCAGCGGTTGTGGTTCCTGGCCCAGCTCGACCCGCGCTCGGCCGAGTACAACACTCCGACCCCCATCCCGCTGCCCGGCGACCTCGACATCCCCGCCCTGCGCGCGGCCCTCACCGCGTTGACGGAGCGGCATGAGGTCCTGCGCACCCGGCTGGTCGCCGACGCCGACGGCATCCCGCACCAGATCATCGACCCGCCCAGTGACTTCGACTTACCTGTCATCGAGGTGGCGAGCGAGCACGAAGCTCAGGCGCTGATCGCCGCCGACGCAGCCGCTCCGTTCGACCTGGCCCAAGGACCTCTCCTGCGCGGCAGCCTGATCCGCCTCAGTGGGGACCTGCACATCTTGGCCCTGTGCATGCATCACGTCGTCTTCGACGAGTGGTCGGCCAAGATCTTCCACGAGGAGCTCGCCTCCCTCTACGACGCTTGCCGAGAAGGACGACCGTCTCCGCTGGTGCCGTTGCCGGTGCAGTACGCCGATTTCGCCGTGTGGCAGCGTTCCTGGCTCACCGGCGAGACGCTGGAGGAGCAGCTCGGCTACTGGCGGCGCCGGCTCGCCCGGCCGCCCGTGCTGGACCTGCCCACCGACCGGCCCCGCGCGGCGATTCGCGACACCGCCGGGGCGGCCCTCGACTTCCACATCAGCCCGGAAGTGGCCGAGGGCCTGCGAGCGTTGTCCCGCCGCTCCGGCACCACCATGTTCATGACGTTGCTGGCCGCCTACAGTGCCCTGCTCGGCCGCTACACCCGTCAGGATGATCTGCTGGTCGGCACGCCGGTGGCCAACCGCAACCAGGCCGAGACCGAAGACCTGATCGGGTTCTTCGTCAACACCCT
>NZ_JBICSO010000021.1:0-38665 GCF_043197155.1 Nonomuraea sp. NPDC049269 | reverse complement strand
TCCCACGGGTCCTCGAGCTCGATCTCCTTGGCGATGGACACGCCATCGTTGGTGATCGTGGGAGCGCCCCACTTCTTCTCCAGCACGACGTTGCGGCCCTTGGGGCCCAAGGTCACCTTGACGGCGTCGGCTAGCTGGTTCATGCCGCGCTCGAGACCGCGCCGGGCGTCCTCGTCAAACGCGATCATCTTGGCTGCCATAAGGCTAGACCTCCCAGATGCAGGGTGGCTTCAATGGACCGAGCCGACGCCCGCGACGGCATGGGCCTGCATCTCCGTTCGGCAGACCCCATCGTCCCGATCCAGTGCTGGCACTCTCGAACAGAGAGTGCCAACGAACTGTTTAGCACTCTACCCTGCCGAGTGCAAGCCGAGACACCAGCATGCCCAGGTCAGTCAGTACGGCGGGCCCGTCATGGACCCGCCGCAACCGAGTCGACGAAGCAGGAGTGGCGGTTTCGCCCGGACTGCGGAGCCGTGCGACCTGCCGGTACTTGCCAACTTCGTGATTCAGACCGCTCGCACGGCCTCCGCTTGGGGGCCCTTCTGGCCCTGGGTGATCTCGAACTCGACGCGCTGGCCTTGTTCGAGGGAGCGATAGCCGTCCATCATGATCGCTGAGTAATGGACGAATACATCTTTACCACCGTCTACCGCGATGAAGCCGTAGCCCTTGTCCGCGTTGAACCACTTGACGGTGCCCTGCGCCACTTCCGACTCCTCTTACTGGGCTCATAGATCCCGCCCATTCCAACGCGAGACCCTCAATCGCCCGACTTATGGAGATATCACCAGGCGATCGCCCTCGACCATACCTGTGGCACAGCGTTTGGCAACAGAGTCAATCTACAAATTACGCATTTCATCCGTGAGTGAGTAGTTCAACATTGAATTGTCGGAAAAAACAGAAGGCGCCCCAGATGGGAGCGCCTTCTGACGTGAGCGAGTGGTCACCCTCCGGCGACCGCCGGGATGATGGAGATCTGCGTGCCTTCGGGGGCTGCCGTGTCAAGACCATCGGCAAAACGGACATCCTCTTCGCCAACGTAAACGTTGACAAAACGACGAATCTTGCCCGATTCATCCAGAATTCTCGCGCCGATCCCCGGGTAGTCGGAGTCGAGCTTCGCCAGCACGTCGCGGAGAGTCGCACCCTCCCCGCTCACCTCCGCGTTACCCCCGGTGTAGGTGCGCAGAATGGTGGGAATCCGCACAGAAACGCTCATGATTAACTCGCCTTTCCTGGTTGTCAGACAGCCGCGCGGAACGCGTCGAGAGAGGGCCGGATCACTGCCGTGGGCTCGGCGTCGTCGGCGACGGCGTCGAGCGTCTTGAGCCCGTCGCCGGTGTTGAGCACCACGGTCTCCGCCTCCGGGTCGAGCTGCCCGGTCTCGACGAGCTTCTTCAGCACTCCCACGGTGACGCCACCGGCCGTCTCGGCGAAGATGCCCTCCGTCGAGGCCAGCAGCTTGATGGCGGCGACGATCTCGGGGTCCGTGACGTCCTCCACCGACCCGCCCGTGCGGCGGGCGATGTCGAGCACGTACGGGCCGTCGGCGGGGTTGCCGATGGCCAGCGACTTGGCGATGGTGTCGGGCTTGACCGGCTGGACCACGTCGAGGCCGGCCTTGTAGGCGGTCGACACGGGCGAGCAGCCGTTGGCCTGCGCGGCGAAGATCTTGTACGGGGTGTCCTCGACCAGGCCGAGTGCGACCAGCTCCTTGAAGCCCTTGTCGATCTTCGTGAGCTGGGAGCCGGAGGCCACCGGGATGATGATCTGCTCGGGCAGGCGCCAGCCGAGCTGCTCGGCGATCTCGTAGGCGAGCGTCTTGGAGCCCTCGGCGTAGTAGGGCCGCAGGTTGACGTTGACGAAGCCCCACTTGTCGCCCAGCGGGTCGCCGATGAGCTCGGAGCAGAACCGGTTGACCTCGTCGTAGGAGCCGTCGATGGCGACCAGCTTGCCGCCGAACACCCGGGCCATGGCGATCTTGGCCTGCTCCAGCCCGGCGGGGATGAACACGCAGGCGTCGAGCCCGGCCCTGGCGGCGGCGGCCGTGACCGCGCCCGCGAGGTTGCCGGTGGAGGAGCACGACAGGGTGTGGAAGCCGAAGTTACGGGCCGCCTCGACGGCGATGGCCACCACCCGGTCCTTGAAGGAGTGGGTGGGGTTGCCCGAGTCGTCCTTGACGTACAGGGACTTGATGCCCAGCGCCCGGCCGAGATTGCCGGCCTTGACGAGCTTGGTCCAGCCGGGGTTCATGTTCGGCTTGGTGGCGACGTCCACGGGGACGGGGAGGAGTGAGCGGTAGCGCCAGATGTTGGCGGGGCCGGACTCGATGTCCTTCCGGGTGACGTCACCGAAGGAGTAGGCCGCTTCGAGCGGCCCGAAACACTCCAGACAGGCGAAACTGGGGCCGAGGTCGTAGCGGGCGCCGCACTCGCGGCAGGAGAGGGCTACGGCGGGTCCGAAATCGTGCGACATGAAGCGAGGCCTTCCCTCATCTTCGCCTGCGGCCACCTTGACCGCAGACCGGAATTGGCACCTGTCCCGGTCGGCCTCGCCAGGTCGCGAGTCTGAATCCGGGAGGGTTGCCGGGGCTTCGCAGGGCCGGTCCCTCCACCCCTCTGGATGAGCAATATTCAGTTGTTTGCTCTGACTGTACCTGGCCAGGCCCGTCAAGCGACCGTCCGTCTCAGGAAGCGAGACGTACGATCTCAGCGATAGTCGTCGCCCAGCACTCCCTGAACATACTTGCGCGCCTGGTGGATGCGTGACTTGGCGGTGCCGAGCGGGATGCCGAGCTGCTCGGCGACCTCGTTGTAGTCGAGCTGCACGATGTCACGCAGCACCAGCGCCTGGGCCAGGTCGGGCTTGTCGGCCTCCAGTGCCTCCATCGCGTCGAGCAGGTCGAGCCGCGACCCGGCGATCACACTGACCCGCCGCGCGTCGGGCTTCTGCATGGGCAACTCGTCGGAGGTCTGCTCGGCCGAGCGGCGCTTCAGCGTGCGGTACGTCGTACGCGCGCAGTTGGCCGTCACGATGTGCAGCCAGGTGCTGAACCTGGCCCGTCCCTCGAAGCGCCCGATGTTGCGCGCAACGGCGAGCAGGGTGTCCTGCGACGCCTCCTCCGCATCCTGGTGGTAGGGGAGGATTCGGGCGCAGTGCCGCATCACGTCCGGCTCGATCCGCTTCAGGAGCTCACCGAGTGCGCGATGATCTCCGGCAGCGGCGGAGCGGGCCAGTTCCTCGGTTAGCTCATCAAGCGCCATAGCTGGGATCCTATGGTCGGAGGGAACTTTAATGAACAGCGTCCTTGTCGCCTCTAACAGAGGACCCGTCTCGTTCACCGTCTCCGACGACGGTGTGCTGACCATGAAGCGCGGTGGTGGCGGGCTGGTGTCCGGGCTCTCCGGGGTCATGAAGGACGACGGCGTGCTGTGGATCTGCGCCGCCCTGTCCGACGGCGACCGGGGCGCCGTACGCCAGGCGCCCGGCGGCCGGCTCGACCAGGCCGGCTACGACACGGGCGCGCTGCGGATGCTGGACATCCCGCCGGCCACCTTCCACCGCGCCTACAACGCCGTGGCCAACTCCACCCTGTGGTTCGTCAACCACCTGCTCTACGACATCCCCAACGCGCCGCTGTTCGGCACCAGGTTCCAGCGGGAGTGGGAGTCCTACCGCGACTACAACGGCGCCTTCGCGCTGGCTCTGGCCGAGGAGGCCGGGCACGGGGCCCGCGTGATGGTCCAGGACTACCACCTCACGCTGACCCCGGCGATGCTCCGCGCCGAGCGGCCGGACCTGCGCATCGCGCACTTCAGCCACACGCCGTGGGCGCCGCCCGAATACTTCTCGCTGCTGCCCGACGACGTCGCCCGCGAGGTCCTGGAGGGCATCCTGGGCGCCGACCACGCCGGGTTCCTCACCGAACGCTGGGCGGGCGCGTTCATGGACTGCTGCCGGGCTCTGCTGGGCGCCGAGGTGGATCTGACCGGCCGTACGGTCACGCACGAGGGCAGGACCACCCACATCGGCGTGCACGGCCTCGGTGTGGACGGCGCGGCGCTGTGGGAACGAGCCCACGAGCCCGACGTCGAGTCCAACATGGCCGCGCTCAGGGAGCAGGTCGGCGACCGCCGGCTGATCGTCCGCATCGACCGCACCGAGCTGTCCAAGAACATCGTCCGCGGGCTTGTGGCCTACCGGGAGTTCCTGCACGCGCATCCGGAGTGGCACGGCCGGGTGGTGCACCTGGCGTTCGCCTATCCCAGCCGGCACGACCTGCCCGAATACCGCGAATACACCGCCTCGGTGCAGCGCTGCGCCCAGGAGATCGAGGACGAGTTCGGCACCGAGGACTGGGAGCCGCTGATACTCAACGTCAACGACGACTACCCGCGCTCGCTGGCCGCCTACCGGCTGGCCGACGTGCTGCTGGTCAACCCGATCCGCGACGGCATGAACCTGGTGGCCAAGGAGGGCCCGATCCTGTCGCCGCGGGCCGCGCTGGTGCTGTCGCGCGAGGCGGGCGCGGCGGCCGAACTGGGCGCGCACGCGCTCCTGGTCAACCCCTACGACGTGACCGGCACCGCCGTCGCGCTGCACGACGCGCTGGTCATGCCCGAGGAGGAGCGCACGCGCCGCCGCGAACTGCTGGAGGTCGCGGCCACCGCGCTCCCGCCGCAGAAGTGGTTCGCCGCCCAGCTGGACGCGCTGGCCTAGGATGTCGTCGATCTCAGAGCGCGTCCGCCTGGTCAGGGACCGGCCGACCTGGCTGATCTACCTGCAGCTGGGCACGTTCGCCACGTTCATCTACGGCCTGAGCGGCGCCCTGCCGCTCCTGCGCCTCGACCAGCGGACCTCCGGCACGGTCGCCGGCCTGCACGGCACCGCGATGGCCGTGGGCACGATCCTCGCCGGCCTCTCCCTCACCTTCCTCACCAGGCGCTACGGCAGGCGGGTCACCACCTGGGTCGGCCTCGCCGGGATGAACGCGGGCGTGCTCCTGGTCGTACTCACCTCCGCGCTGCCTTTGACGCTGCTCGGCTACGGCGTGGCCGGCGGCTTCGGCTCGGTCGCCCTCTACACCGCCATGGCCGCGCTCAGCGAGCACCACGGACCGGCGGGCCCGGCCGCGATCAGCGAGGCGAACGCCGTCGGCGTCGTGGTGGGCGTGGCGGCGACGTTCCTGCTCAGCGCGATCGCGCAGACCACGCTCGGCTGGCGGGCCGCGCTGCTCCTCACCCCGGCGCTCACCGTGCTGCTGGCCCTGACCCTGGGGCGGGTCTGGACCCGGACCACGACCGTGGCGGCCCCGTCCACCGGCGAGCGGCCCGTGCGGCCCGGGTGGCGCTTCCATGTGGCGGGCGGCGTGCTGTTCTGCTGCGTGGCCCTGGAGTTCACGTTCAACCTGTGGGCCGCCGAGCTGTTCGCGGCGCGCACCGGCCTGAGCCCGGCCGCCGCGGCCACCGGGTTGACGGCGTTCCTCGCCGGGCTGGGCGCGGGCCGGTTCGGCGGCGCGTACCTGGCCTTACGGCTGCCGCCCGCACGGCTCTTCCTGGGCGCGCTGGCAGTCACCGCGGCGGGCTGGCTGCTCTTCTGGCTGAGCACCCTGCCCGTCCTGTCCTACGCCGGTCTCGCGCTCAGCGGGGTCGGCGCCGCCCTGCACTTCCCGCTCGCGCTGGCCGGGCTCATCACGCACTCAGGCGACCGGCCGGACCGGGCCGGCGCGGCCGCCCCGATCTGGGCCGGGTCCGCGATGGCCGTCGGTCCGCTCGCGCTCGGCGCGCTCGCCGACGGCTTCGGCACCTGGAACGCGTTCCTGCTGGTCCCCGTCCTCATCTGCCTGGCCGCCGGCGGGGTGCTCATCGCCAGGTCGCGTGCTTGAGCACGCCGGGCAGGCCGGGGGTGTTCCATGAGTCGACGACGAGCACGCCGCTCTTGGGCAGGTACCACTCCCGCTGGACGAAACGGGCCCGCACCTTGCCCGTCCCGGTGACGCAGGTGCCCTTCCACGCGCGGTAGTACGCCTTGTGGCCCGGCCCGACCTGGCGCAGCCCCTTCGCCGCCGCGCCGTTGAGCACCTGGCCCCACTTGTGGTTGACCGGGCAGGGCTCCACATCGGTCGCCGAGTAGAAGGGCCGGTCGGGCGTGTACGGGTTGAGCTCGTGCCCCAGCTTGATGGCCGCGGGCCCGAGCACCCAGAAACCATCGCATTCCGGAGTGAAGTATGCCCCCTTGGGCTTGGCGCACTTGCCGGTGACGACATGGAGCCAGTCGCCCTTCCCGTACACCTTCCATGAGCTCGGCAGGGACAGCGTCAGCCCGTTGCGCAGCTTGAGCGGATGACCGGCAGCGCTCGCGGAAGCGGAGGCGGGGGCGGCCGTCACGAGGACGGCGGCGGCCACGGCGAGACCCGCCACGGCAAGGTTTCTCTTCGACATTTCGCGAATGTACCGACATGCACTTGCAGACAGATGGGGACCGGCTGAAACTCAGGGCCGGCTGTAGGCCGAAGCCAGCTCCCGCAGCAGCGCCACCACGCCGTCGGGGCCGTCCACCACGATGTCGGCCCGCTCGGCCAGCGCGGTCACCTCGGCCGAGCCGCTGCACACGGTCACGCCCGGCAGCCCCGAGTTCCTGACCGCGTCGAAGGCCGCCAGGTCCCCGAGGTCGTCGCCGACGAACATGACCGACCGGGCGGCCCGTTCGGCCAGGAACAGGCCGAGCGCGTGCCCCTTGTCCATGCCCGGCGGCCGCAGTTCGAGCACCAGGCGGCCGGGCTCGACGACCAGCCCGTGCTTGTCCGCCAGCGCGGCCAGCGGCTCGCGAAGAACCGCCAGGGTGCCTTCGGGGTCGGGGCTGCGCCTGGTGTGCACGGCGACCGCCCGGCCCTTGTCCTCGATCGTCGCGCCTTTCACGCCGAGCGAGCCGAGCAGCAGTTGCAGCTCCGCCTCGGCCTGGAGCACGCCGTGCGGGGGCGGCGGCGCCGAGATCTGACCGTCCTCCCAGCGCTCGAACCCGTAGTGCCCCAGAATCACCAGGCCGGGTACGTCGGCCAGCCCGGGGCCGAGCTCCAAAGCCGTGGCCACCGGTCTGCCGGTCACGATCGCCACGGCCCCGACGTGCCCGCCGAGTTCGGCGAGGACGGCGGGCGCTTCCGGGTGGATCCTGGCGGAGGCGGGATCGGCCACGATCGGCGAAAGGGTGCCGTCGAAGTCGAGCCCGATCACGGCTCCCGCCGGATCCTTCAAGATCGCTTCCATGCCGGGTGATCCCGTATGTCTGATGTTCTTCACGCGCCTGCCTTACCCAGCAGGTCAGGGGCGCATGCCAAGCCGCCGGGCGGCGCGGTCGCGCTGGCGGGTGGAACGCAGCCGGCGCAACCGCTTGACCAGCATGGGATCCTGCTGGAGCGCCTCCGGCCGGTCGATGAGTTCGCCGAGGAGTTGGTAGTAGCGCGTGGCGGAGAACCCGAAGGTCTCCTTGATGGCCTGCTCCTTCGCACCCGCGTAACGCCACCAGTGGCGCTCGAAGGCGAGGAGTTCGAGATCGCGTTCGGAGAGGGGCTGTCGGGACGGTTCCTGGGCAGCACTGTCACCGCTGACCGGTGCAGTGTCCATGGTGTCCTCCTCGGAGGGCGCGCGACGATCACATCGAGGGCACGCGGGCCCGTGCCAATCGTAATGTGCGGAGTGCGGGTGTTCACGGCGGATTGAGAGACGTACAGTCACGAAATGTGACCTCAGTCATCACACTTCTCACCGACTACGGGCTCGAAGATGGCTATGTAGCGGCCTGTCATGGAGTGATAGCCGGAATCGCCCCCGAGGCCCGGGTGATCGACGTGTGCCATCTGATCCCGTCAGGCGATGTACGGCGCGGCGCCGCGATCCTCTCCCAGACCATCCCATATCTCCCGAAAGGCGTGCACATCGGGGCAGTAGACCCCGGCGCGGGCGGAGCCAGGCGGGCGGTCGCCGTGGAGGCGGGCGGGCGGGTGTTCATCGGCCCCGACAACGGGCTCCTCTCGTGGGCCATGCACGCCTGCGGCGGGGCGGAGGCGGCCTACGAGATCAGCAACGCCGAGTACTTCCTGCACCCCGTCTCGCCGACCTTCCACGGGCGGGACGTGTTCTCGCCGGTCGCCGGGCGGCTGTGCGTCGGACTCAAACCGGCCGACCTGGGACCCGAGGTTCCGCTCTCACGGCTGATCTCGCTGCCGGAGCCGACCTCGCAACTGCGCGAAGGCTCCGTCGAGGGCGAGGTGGTCTCGGTCGACCGCTATGGCAACACCCAGTTGTCGATCGCCGCGGGCGACCTCGCCGCGCTGGGCGTGCGGATCGGCGACACGATCGGGGTCTGGCTGGGGCGCAGGCAGCTGGCCCTGCCGTACCGGGAGACGTTCGCGGCCGTGCCGCCGGGCGAACTGGTGGCCTTCGCCGACTCGGCGGGGCTGATCGCGATAGCGGTGAACTCGGGTGACGCGGCCCAGCGCCTCGGCCTGCCGCCCGGCGCCCATGTACGGCTTTCTCCCTCCCCCTAAGACGAAAGCCACCAAAGGGAAATTACACCGCGTATCGGTCTGTTTACCGAAGCGTCAGATTGAACCGGCGATCGCATGTCAGAATGCACGGGCATCGGGCGACCCCTCCCCTGCCCGCGAGGTGCACGTTGTTCCCCTTTTCTGTTGCGCTGCTCTCTTTACTGTTCGCGGCCCTGCCGTCGGCGGAGCCACCCGTGCCGGAGCGCTGGCACGCGTGGCCGGTGGCCAGGGTGTTCCCGGGCTCGGTACCCGGCACCAGCCCCTCTGGGGCCCGCGTGACCTATGTCCTGGCCGGCGTCGCCCCTGAGGCCCCCTGCCGGGTGGCCTTCCAGCCTGGGGTCTTGCGGCTGCTGCGGGGATGCGTCACGGCGTTACGCGCCACGTACGCGGACAGCACGCAGACGTTCGTGGCAACGGTCGGCATCGCGGTCCTGACCACCCCAGCCGCCCGCCTACCGGCCCCCGGGGGCAATCTGCCCGGCACGCCACCGGAGACCGGCAACGACCGTCTGTCTGCCGGATCGCCGGAGACCGGCACCGGCTGCCTGCCCGGCGGGGCTTCGCGGACCAGCAACGGCTGCCTGTCCGACGGGCCTTCAGAGACCGGCACCAGCTGCCTGCCCGCCAGACCGTCAGCGACCGGTATCGGCCGCCTGCCCAGCGGGCCGTCAAAGACCGGCACCAGTTGCCTGCCCGCCGGGCCGTCAGGGACCGGTATCGGCCGCCTGCCCGGCGGGCCGTCGGAGACGGGCACCGGCCGCCTGCCCAGCGGGCCGTCGGAGACGGGCGCCGGGACCGGGTGCTTGCCGGGCCGGGGGCGGGAGACTAGCGCTGGTCGTCTGCCGGAGACCAGCGGGCCTCTGCCGGAGACGGGCGCCAGGCGCTTACCGGGGCTGGGGGCGACAGCCGGCGCGCAGGCCGATGCGCCGGTTGACCGGTCCGGGACCGTCGTGGGACGGCCGCCGACCGTGCGGCCCGTGGCGTTTCCCGACGGGCCGGCCGAGCGGTTCGGTGAGTCGCAGTACGTCACCGGCGCGCTGATCTCGTCGAACGACACCTACGTCGTGGCGACGGCCGCCGGATACGCGGACGGCCGGCCGTACAAGCCGGGCGACCTCGCCGCCAGACGCCTCGGAGACACCGCCGGCCGCCTGGCCACGGTCCTGTACCGGAGCCTGACCAGATGACCGGGCCACTGGCTGCCTTCCTGATCAAGCCACTCACAGCGCGGCTACCGCTGGCCGGGTCGCTGCTGGCCGGTTTCCTGGTGGCCGGGCCGCTCGGGGCGGGGCTGTTGGTGGTTGCGGCGGGGCCGTCCGCCTCGGACGACGCCGGCTCGGTGGCGCGGGCCGCCCAATGGCAGCTTGCCACGCTGCGCCTGCCGGAGGCGTGGCGGCTGAGCAGGGGCGCGGGTGTTCTGGTAGCCGTACTCGACACCGGCGTGAACGCCCGCCACCCCGACCTGACCGGCTCCGTGATCGCCGGCCCCGACCTGACCGGCGACGCCGGTGAGCCGGTCATGTGGGGCCACCACGGCACCGCCATGGCCAGCCTCATCGCCGGCCACGGCCACAGCGCCTCAAAACCGGGCAATGCAACACAGAGCGGCCACAGCACCTCGACAACCGGCGAACCCGCACAGAGCACCCGCGACACCCCGCCGACCCCCGATCCCGCACAAAGCGGGCACAGCACCGTGGCAACGGGCGATGCTACGCAGAGCGGCGCCTTGGCAGTGGGCGATGCCGCGCAGAGCGGCGCCATCGCGACGGGAGGCCCCGCACGGAGCGGACCGGCGGACAGCGGCGTGATCGGGGTCGCGCCCGCCGCCCGCGTGCTGTCCATCAGGGTCACGCTGGAGAACGGCGACCCGCTCCGCGAGAAGCAGCGCGCCGGCGGCCGCGACGCCCTCGCCAAAGGCATCCGGTACGCGGTCGACCACGGCGCCGACGTGATCAGCATGTCGCTCGGCGGCGGCAGCGGCGCCTGGGAGGGCTCGGCGGCCGAGGAGGAGGCCGTCCAGTACGCGATCAGCCGCGGCGCCGTGCTCGTGGCCTCGTCCGGCAACGACGGCGACACCACGAACAGGAAGAACTTCCCCGCCGCCTACCCCGGCGTGATCGCGGTCGGCGCGGTCGACCGTCGGCTGGAGGTGGCGGCGTTCTCCAACCGGCAGGACTACCTCTCGGTGGTCGCGCCGGGGACGGGCATCGTGACCGCCGACGGCGCCGACTCGTACGTGGTGGGCGACGGGACGAGTTCGGCCGCCGCCATGGTGGCCGGCATCGCCGCGTTGATCAAGGCGGCCCACCCCGACCTGTCGCCGTACCACGTACGCACGGCCATCGAGCAGGGCACCAGGCGGCGGCCCGCCGACGGCTACAGCCGCGCGTCCGGGCACGGGGTGGCCAACGCGCTGCTCGCCCTGCGCGCGGCCGACCGCCTGGCGAATCCCGCCACCACGGCGGCCGCGGCCGGCGTGGGCCCCGGCGGCTACTTCGGCGATGGCCCGGTTTCCCGGCCGTCCCAGCCGCCGTCGTCGCGGCTGCCGGTGGTGTTCGCCATGGTGCTGCTGACGGCGGTCATGTCGGCCCGGGTGCTCGTACGGCACCGGTGCCGCGGCAGGGATGTAACCTAGCAAGCGCTTGTGTGATACTCCTGCCTATGAGCCTTGCGATCGACGGCTGGTTCGCCATAGAAGAGGACGGCACCCACCTGATCGGCACCCGGTGCGCGGCGTGCGGCACGGTCTGCTTCCCGCCGCAACGCGGGTTCTGCCGCAACCCGCACTGCGACGGGGAGTCCATGGAGGAGACCAGGCTGCCGAGGCGCGGGCGGATCTGGTCGTACACGAGCGCCTCCTACCCGCCGCCCGAGCCGTTCGTGGCCGCCGAGCCGTACACGCCCGTGACGCTGGCGGCGGTGGAGCTGGCCGGCGCGGGCATCGTGGTGCTGGGGCAGGTCAAGGACCTCACGGCGGACGAGCTGGAGGTCGGCATGGAGGTCGAGCTCACCCACGGCCCGCTGGCCGACGGACCGCTGGTGTGGATGTGGGGGCGCGCCTCGTGAGCGTCGTGGTGCTGGGCACGGGCATGCATCCGTGGGGCAAGCAGGGTAGGCCGTTCGCGGAGTACGGCGTGGCGGCGGCCAGGCAGGCGCTGCGTGACGCCGGGATCGCCTGGACCGACGTCCAGTTCCTGGTGGGCGCCGACACGATCAGGAACGGCTATCCGGGGTTCGTCGCCGGAGCCACCTACGCGCAGGCCCTCGGCTGGTCCGGCGCCCGCATCGCGTCGTGCTACGCGGCGTGCGCGTCGGGGGCGCAGGCGATCGACATCGCGCGCGCCCGGATCATGGCGGGACTCTGCGACGTGGCGCTGGTGGTGGGCGCGGACGCCACACCCAAGGGCTTCTTCAAGCCGGTCGGCGGCGATCGCCCGGATGATCCGGACTGGCTGCGCTTCCGGCTACTCGGCGCCACCAATCCCGCATATTTCGGGCTCTACGCGCGGAGGCGGATGGCCCTGTACGGCGAGACCGCCGAGGACTTCGCCGCCGTCAAGGTCAAGAACTCCCTCGCCGGTTCGCTGAACCCGATGGCCCGCTACCGCAAGGCCGTCACGGCCGAGGAGGTTCTGGCCTCGCCCATGGTGGCCGACCCGCTGCGGCTCATGGACATCTGCGCGACCTCGGACGGCGGCGCCGCCCTCGTCCTGGCCTCGCCGGCGTACGCCCGCGGGCTGGGCGTGACGGACCCGGTGCGCATCGCCGCCGTCTCGACGGTGACGCCCACGTTCCCCAACACGGTTCTGGAGCTGCCGAACTTCGCGACCGACTCGTCCGCCGCCGTACCCCCTCCGGAACGTCCCTTCAGGGCCGCCATCGCGCACGCCGCCTACGAGGAGGCGGGCATCGGGCCGAATGACGTGTCGTTCGCCGAGGTGTACGACCTGTCCACGGCCCTCGAACTCGACTGGATCGAGGACGTGGGCCTCTGCGCCCCCGGTGAGGCCGGCAAGCTGCTGCGGGCGGGCGACACCGCGCTCGGCGGGCGCGTGCCGGTGAACCCGTCCGGCGGGCTCGCCTCATTCGGCGAGGCCATCCCCGCCCAGGCCATCGCCCAGGTCTGCGAGCTGACCCGGCAGCTGCGCGGCCGGGCGGGCGAGCGCCAGGTCGAGGGCGCCAGGGTCGGCCTGGCCGCCAACCAGGGCCTGTTCGGCCACGGCTCGGCCGTCATAGCGACCCGCTGACCCACCCGCCGTACACGAGAGACCGCACGCGAAAAGGCCCTCCGCGGAAAGCTTCCGCGGAGGGCCTGGCGCCGGTGGTCAGCCGACGTGGACCACGTCGTGCGTCTCGGCGAAGTGGCAGGCGCTCTCGTGCGCCGTCCCCGGCCTGATCTGCAACAACGGCTCCTCCTCCGCGCAGATCTCCTGCGCCTTCCAGCAGCGGGTGCGGAAGCGGCAGCCCGACGGCGGGTTGGCGGGCGACGGCGGGTCACCCTGCAGGATGATCCGCTCGCGCTGCTCGCGGCCCTCGGGGTCGGGGACCGGCACGGCCGACAGCAGCGCCTGCGTGTACGGGTGGGCGGGCTTGTCGTAGATCTCGGTGTCCTTACCGAGTTCGACCATCTTGCCGAGGTACATCACCCCGACCCGGTCGGAGATGTGGCGCACCACCGACAGGTCGTGGGCGATGAAGATGTACGCCAGGTCGAACTCGTTCTGCAGCCGCTCCAGCAGGTTGATGACCTGGGCCTGGATCGACACGTCGAGCGCGGACACCGGCTCGTCGCAGACGATGATCTCCGGCTGGAGCGCCAGCCCGCGGGCGATGCCGATGCGCTGACGCTGCCCGCCCGAGAACTGGTGCGGGTAACGGTTGATGTGGTCGGGGTTGAGCCCCACGACCTCCAGCAGCTCCTGCACCTTGCGGCGGCGGTCCCCCTTGGGAGCGACCTCGGTGTGGATGTCGAACGGCTCGCCGATGATGTCGCCGACGGTCATCCGGGGATTCAGGGAGGTGTACGGATCCTGCATCACCATCTGGATGTTGCGTCGCATCCGCTTGAGCTCAGGGCCCTTGGCCTTGGCGATGTCCCGGCCGTTGATCGTCACCGAGCCGGAGGTCGGCCGCTCCAGCGCCATGAGCACCTTGGCCAGCGTGGACTTGCCACAGCCCGACTCGCCCACGATGCCCAGCGTCTCACCGCTGTTGAGGTCGAACGAGACGCCGTCGACGGCCTTGATCGCGCCGATCTGCTTCTTGAACAGGATGCCCTGGGTCAGCGGAAAGTGCTTGACCAGGTCACGGACCTCGAGAATGCGCTCACCCTTGGTCGCCATCGAGGACCTCCCTCCAGTAGTGACAGGCGCTGCCGCGCGTGCCGCTGATCTCGTAGAGCGGGGGGTTGTCCGTCACGCAGTTGTCCTGGCGATACGGGCACCGCGGGTGGAAGGCGCAGCCGGTCGGCATGTCGAGCAGGTTGGGCGGCAGGCCCTTGATCGCGTACAGCTCCTGGCCCTTGAGGTCGACCCGGGGGATCGACTCCAGCAGCCCCTTGGTGTAGGGGTGGGCCGGGGATTTGTAGATGTCGTGAACGGGGGCGTTCTCGACGATCCGCCCGCCGTACATGACCGCGATCTTGTCGGCGACGTCGGCGACGACGCCGAGGTCGTGCGTGATGAGGATCATGCCCATGTTGCTCTCTCGCTGGAGTTCGGCGAGCAGCTCCATGATCTGGGCCTGAACGGTCACGTCGAGCGCGGTGGTCGGCTCGTCCGCGATCAGCACCTCGGGGTCCAGCGCGATCGACATGGCGATCATGATGCGCTGCCGCATGCCCCCGGAGAACTGGTGCGGATAGTCGTTGACGCGCTGCCTGGCGGCCGGGATGCGCACCTTGTCCATCAGCTCGATCGCCTTGTTGTAGGCCTCGCGCTTGGACAGGCCACGGTGCACCCGGAACATCTCGCTGATCTGCCAGCCCACGGTGAACACCGGGTTGAGCGCGGACAGCGCGTCCTGGAACACCATCGCGATCCGCTGGCCACGCACCTGGGTGCGTGCCTCGTCCGAGAGCTTCAGCAGGTCGGTGCCGCGGAAGCGAATCTCACCCTTGGGGATGCGGGCCGGCGGCACGTCCAGAATGCCCATGATCGCCTGAGCGGTCACGGACTTGCCGGAACCCGACTCCCCCAGTACGGCGAGAGTCTCACCGGGGCTGAGCGAGTAGCTCACCCCGTTGACCGCACGCACGACGCCCGCGCGGGTGGCGAACTCCACGTGCAGATCTTCCACGGCGAGCAGCGGCTCGTTGCCCAGCCCTCCCTCGGCGGGCAACACGTCCGTAGATGCCTTTCTCACTTGAACCCCCTTCCTACCTGAGCTTCGGGTCGAGAGCGTCGCGTACGGCGTCGCCCAGCATGATGAACGCGAGCACCGTGATGCTCAGGAACACCGCCGGGAAGACCAGCGGCAGCGGCGCTTCCAGGAACCGGTTGCGGGCGTCGGCGATCATCAAGCCCCAGGAGATGTCCGGGGACTGGACCCCGACTCCCAGGAACGACAGCGCCGCCTCGGCCGAGATGAACCCGCCGAGGTTGATCGTCGCGATGACGATCACCGGGGCGACCGCGTTCGGCAGCAGGTGCCCGAACATGACCCGGCTCTGACTTGCGCCCAGGGCACGGGCCGCGACCACGAAGTCCTGGTTTCTGGCGGTGATGACGGCGGCCCGCATGATGCGGAACGTCATCGGCCAGGCCAGCACGGCCAGCGCGATGACCACGATCCAGATGCCCAGGTCCGCGTCCCTGAAGGTGGCCGAGATGAGCAGCGCGCCGAGGATCCACGGAATCGCGAAGAAGACCTCCGTGACCCGGGACGTGACCGTGTCGACGGCTCCGCCGCGGGCGCCCGCGAGGAGACCGAGCAGACCGCCGACGATCGCCGTGATGATGGTGGTGCTCACGCCGATCACGATCGAGTTGCGCGCGCCGTAGATCGCCCTGGCGTAGACGTCGCAGCCGAGGCTGTCGCGGCCGAAGATGTGGCCCGCGCTCGGCCCCTGCCTGGCCGTGGCCAGCTCGCAGGTCTTGGCGTCGAAGGGGTTGATCGAGGTGAACAACGACGGCCAGAACGACATGACCAGCAGGATCGCGATGAGGACGCACGAGAGGATGAACATCGGCCGACGTCGCAGGTCATAGAAGGCGTCGCTCCACAGACTCGCCGGCTTCGCCTCCTTCTTGAGCTTGTCCGGAGGGGTCGGCGCGGTGGCGGTCTGCACAGGTCCGACCTGTGGGTCGTTACTCATAGCGAATCCTCGGATCGAGCACGGCGTACAACAGGTCCACGACCAGGTTCGCCACGATGTAGACCAGCACCAGGATTGTCACGATACCTACGACGATAGGTTGCTCTCGTAGGTATACGCCTTGATAGATCTGGAGGCCGATACCCGGGATGTTGAAGATCGTCTCGGTGATCACCGCACCGCCCATGAGCGTGCCGAGGTCGGCGCCCAGGTAGGTGACCAGGGGGATCAACGCGTTACGCAACCCGTGCCGGCCGATGACTCTTCGTCTGGACAGCCCCTTCGCGGTCGCTGTTCGGATGTAGTCGGATCTCAGCGTCTCGACCAGGCTCGTTCTGGTGAGCCGGGTGAGATACGCGATCGACGTACCCGCCAGCACGAATCCGGGGAGCAAGTACGATTTCAGCCCCGCGCTGATTCCCGCGATCGGGAAGATCTCCGCGCCCACGGTCTGCTTCAGCCAGACGCCCAGCCACAGCTGCAGCACGAAGCCGGTCACCAGCGGCGGGACGGAGATGAGCAGCAGCGTCGCGGCCAGGATCATGGTGTCGATCGCCTGGCCGCGGCGCAGCGCCGCCCACAGGCCGAGCAGGACACCGATGATCGCTTCCATGACGAGGGCGACGAGCGCCAGGTTCAGCGTGACCTGGAACTTGCCCGCCATCAACTGGGTGATGGGCACACCGGCGAAGGTCTTGCCGAAGTCTCCGTGCAGGAAGATGTTGCTGATGTAGTACCAGTACTGCAGCAGCAGCGGATCGTTGAGGTGATACTGATCCCGCAGGATCAGCACGATGTTGGGGTCTTGCCTCTTCTCGCCGGCCAGCGCCGCGATGGGGTCGCCAGGGAGCGCGAAGACGATGGCGAAGATGAAGAGGGTGGCGCCCAGCAGGACTGGTATCGCCTGGATCAGGCGCCGGATAACATAACGGCCCATTCAAGCCTCCCGTACATGCCAAGAAGGCAGTCGCCGGGACCTGGGGTTCTCACGGCCCCCAATGACTGCCTTCGTAGCGGGCTCTCGAGGGGCGGGCGACTAGGCGCCCGCCCCCGCGAACAGCGTCAGGCCTTCTCGACGTCGGCCCACTCAACCTGGTTGAGCAGGTTGATCTTGACGTTCTTGACCTTGGTCGAGTACCCCGAGTTATTACGGTAGAAGTACACAGGGATGTACGGAAGGTCCTTGATGAGGATGTCGTCCGCCTGCTGGTAGAACTTCAGCCCCTCCTCCGGAGTCGCGGCCTGGTCGCCCTTGGCGACCGTCTCGTCGAACTCCTTGTTGGAGTAGCCGGCGTAGTTGGAGCCGGTCTTGATGGCGCCGGTCGAGAAGATCGGCGTCAGGTAGTTCTCGGCGGACGGGTAGTCGATCGCCCAGCCCATCCGGAACATGCCCTTGTATTCCTTCTTGTCGAGGGCGTCAAGGATGCTCGCGAACTTCTCGAACGGCTTGACCGTCACCTCGACGCCGAGGTTGGCGCGGAGGTTGTTGGCCGCGGCCTCGATCCACTCCTTGTGGCCACCGTCGGCGTTGTAGCCGAGCTCCAGCTTCGCCGGGCCCTTGGCCGCGGCGTACTGCTCCTTGGCCTTGGTGGGGTTGTACTGGCAGGCCTGGCAGGCGCCCTGGCGGTAACCGTCGATCGCCGGGTTGATGAAGTCGTCGGCCGGCGAACGGGTGCCGGTGAAGACCGTCTCGGCGATGGTCTTCCGGTCGATGGCCATCGAGATGGCCTCACGAACCTTGACGTCCTTGTACTCGTCGTTGTACTTCAGCGGGAAGCCGATGTACCCGACGCCGGCGTCCGGCTGGTCCTGGTAGCGGTCACCGAGCGCCGTCTTGGCGCTGGAGATCGCCGAGGCGGGCAGCGAGTCGTGGATGTCGACGTTGTCGGCCTGGAGGTCGTTGTAGGCCGTCTCAGAGCTGTTGTAGAGCTTGAACTGCAGCTTGGTCCAGCCGGTCGGCTTCTTGGCCGGGTACTTGTCGTAGACCGTCAGATCGATGGCCTGGTCAGTACCCTTCTTGTAAGGCTTGTCCAGCTTGAACAGGCCCTGACCGATCGGCTTCTCGCCGTACTCCTGCGTCACCTTGCCGTCGGCGCCGAAGGCGCTCTTGGGCAACGGGTAGAACGCGGTGTAGCCCAGCATGGTCTTGAACTGGGAGAACGGTGCGGTGAGCGTGACCTGCAGCGTCGAGTCATCGACCGCCTTGAGGCCCTTCATCTCCTTGGTGGCGACCTTCTTGCCCTCGCCCGGGTTGAGGTCGGCATAACCCTCGACGCGCCCGAAGAAGTAACCGGCGCCCTGAGCGTTGTCCTGGTTTGCCGCGTAGTTCCACGCGTCGACGTAGTTCTGCGCGACGACCGGCTGGCCGTCCTGCCACGTGTAGGGCTTGAGCTTGATCGTCCACACCTTGTTGTCGGTGCTCTCGATCGAGTCTGCCGCTGCCAGGACGACCTGCTTGTTCTCGTCATAGTTGACGAGCGGCTCGAACACCGCGGCGAGGACTTCGGCGCCCTCCGACTCCGTGGTGTTCGACGGGACCAGCAGGTTCTGCGGCTCGCCCAGTTCCATGCGGACCGGAGTGTCGCCGGCTCCGCCCGACGCGGGGTTGCCGGTCGTGGCTCCGCCGCCGCCACACGCGGCGACCGCGAGGGCTAGCAGCGCGGTACCGGCGACGATCTGTGCGCCCTTAGTAACACGCATGGTAAAAAGATTCCTCCCTCAAACAGGTGGGCGTAAGCGCTGAGCTGCGATGATCGTGAGCAGCCTGACGGGGGTGCCTTGTCGTCCCCCGGGTTTGGCTGACCTGGTCAAACCAGCCGACGCCCTGCCAGTCGATCGCGACTATCCCTTACTACTTGCCACCAGCGAGTCTCTGGTGCGTTGCAGTTCGGTCACACGTGCGCTTATCCAACGTCACAGTCATTTCTCGCAGAGAGCACCAAACCCACAGAGGAACCCCTAAAGCGGACAGTATGGGACGTGAACAGCGGATGAAAAATACCTCCTTGCTGCCACTAGTCACGCCCTAGCCGCCATCCCGCGTGTCGCTGAGTTACGGTTGGGCAAGTCTTGACATGCCCTGGGACCAGCCTTGGAACCGGGCAGCGCGGGACACCGTCCAACAGTCTGTCGCGAACCGCCGCGACAGACACCTCACCGAGCCGGATCCAATAGAGTCCTTGCCATGAGCCAGCCGGAATCCGCTGTAGCGGACGCCCAGGCGGGCGGCCGAAGCGGGCAGGAGCCGCTGGCCAAGCTCGCCGCGAGATACGGGCTTCGTCGTGCCATCGCACGGCCGAGGTTTCTTGTCTATGTGCGCCAGTTGTGGGAGCGGCGTCACTTCATCCTGACGTACGCGACCTCGCGCAACGTCTCGAAGTACTCCAGCTCGACCCTGGGCCAGCTGTGGCAGGTCCTGACCCCGCTGCTGAACGCCGCCATCTACTTCCTGATGTTCGGCCTGATCCTCGGTGGCAGCAAGAACGTCCCCAACTACCCGGCCTTCCTGCTGACCGGGATGTTCATCTTCACCTACACGCAGCGGACGGTCACCGCGGGCGCCAAGTCGATCTCCGGCAACCTGTCGCTGATCCGGGCACTCCACTTCCCCAGAGCCTCCCTGCCGCTGGCCTACACGATCCAGGAGCTGCAGCAGCTCGCCATCTCCATGGGCGTGCTCCTGGTGCTCGTCATGTTCACCGGTGAGCCGCCCAACTGGTTCTGGCTGCTGATCCCCGTCGTGCTCCTGTTGCAGACGCTGTTCAACATCGGCGCCGGCCTGGTGATCGCGCGGCTGGGCTCCTCCATGCGCGACCTCAACCAGCTGCTGCCGTTCATCACCCGCACCTGGCTCTACGCCTCGGGCGTCTTCTTCTCGATCCAGGACAAGGTGGTCAAGTCAGCGGAGCTGCCCCAATGGGTGGCCAACGTGATGTATCTCAACCCCGCGGCCTCGTACATCGAGTGGATGCGCGACATCCTCATCAAGACCTACCATCCCGAGAACGGGCACAACCCCCCGACGATGGTGTTGGTGTCATGCGTATTCTGGGCAGTGTTCGCACTCGGCTTCGGCTTTTGGTACTTCTGGCGGGCTGAGGAGAGGTACGGGCGTGGCTGAACTGACCAAGGAGCTGTCACAGGTGAAGGGCCAGGAGCCCGCCGTCCCCAACGAGGCCGTTCCCGACAAGAACGTGCCCAACAAGGACGTCAGGGTGCACCCCAACCCGGCCCCCGCCGGCAAGCGGCCTCTGGACGTCCCCACGGGCACGCCCACGGTCATCGTCGACGACCTCCACATCGTCTACCGGGTCTACGGCGCGGCCAGCGACAACGAGAAGGGCAACGCGGTCAACGCCCTCACGCGCCTGGTCAAGCGCCAGGGCCGCCCGCAGATGAAGGAGGTGCACGCCGTCAAGGGCGTGTCCTTCGTCTCCTACCACGGCGACGCGATCGGGGTCGTCGGCCGCAACGGCTCGGGCAAGTCCACGCTGCTGCGCGCCATCGCCGGCCTCCTGCCGCCGCACGCGGGCGCCGTCTACACCGACGGTCAGCCGTCGCTGCTCGGCGTCAACGCGGCGCTCATGCGCGAGCTCACGGGCGAGCGCAACATCGTGCTCGGCTGTTACGCCATGGGTATGACCCCGAGCGAGGTCAGGGAGAAATACCAGGAGATCGTCGACTTCTCCGGCATCGATGAGTTCGTTCAACTGCCGATGTCGACCTACTCCTCCGGCATGGGCGCCCGGCTGCGCTTCGCCATCTCCTCGGCCAAGACGCACGACGTGCTCCTGATCGACGAGGCCCTGGCCACCGGCGACCGCGAGTTCCGCCGCAAGAGCGAGGAACGCATCAGGCAGATCCGCGAGTCGGCCGGCACGGTCTTCCTCGTCGCTCACGACCTCAAGGTCATCGAGGAGACCTGCAACCGGGTCATCTGGCTGCACAAGGGCAAGATCAAGATGGACGGCGATCCGAAGGAAGTCCTCGCCGCCTACAACAAGGGCTGATCCCCCACCGCACTCCGCGAACGCCGCGTTCAGGCGTTCGCGGATCTGTCATGCCCGGGCGACTCGCGGGGCAAATGACTGACAGCGTGGCCGGTGTTCCGATATCATTCGAACGTTGTTTCGATACGAGGATGCCGATGGAGCGGGAGCGTGCGATGGGAGAGCTTGCGGCCGCGATCGACCACCTGGCCGTCGAGGACGTGGCAGACGTTCCCTGGGCCCAACTGACCGAGCAACTCGTCGACCTTCACTGGCAGATGGCCAGACTGCAGGCCCAGATCGCCCGCCGCACCGGCGTACGCCTGCCTTAGACATGACGATGCCGCCGGCCCCGGAGATCCGGGGCCGGCGGCGGGTGCGACTCATGCGGCACCTCAGCCCTGCAGTGTGGCGCGGTGCACGAGCCCGGGCCGGTCATGAGACCACCCGCTCACGCGGGTGGCTCGTGACCTGTGCGCGGCGGCCGTAGCGAGCACCCGGCACCTTTGGGGGCTCGCCGACCGGCCACGCCGGTTCTATGGCGGTGTGTCTGGGGACGCACCACCCTCGATCATGCGCCTCGCCGGACGCGACACCTCGTCGCCGCCGCGGCCCGTTCCCGGGCACCGGCACCTTGAAGCCCGCGAACCTCCGCCACGACCCGAGCGGCCGGCATCCGGAAGGCGCCACGATCAGTCGTGGGGCAAGTAGTCCGAGATCTCGCCCGTCATCGCGCGGCGGTCGAGATCATCGCGTCCCTGCGGCTCACGGAGGCCTTCGCCCCCGTGGCCGGAACCATCGCGTCCCTGCGGCTCACAGCGGCCTTCGCCCCCGTAGCCGGAAGCACCGCGTCCCTGCGGCTGACGGTGGCCTTCGCCCCCGTGGCCGGAAGCACCGCGTTGCCTGAGACCACCGCGTCCCTGCGGCTCACAGCGGCCTTTGCCCCCGCGCCCGGGAGCAGCGCGTTGCCCGTCCCCTTGGCGGAGACCACCGCGTCGCCGTGGCTCACGGCGGTTCCCGCCTCAGCGGTCGGGATCACCGTGTCACTGCGGCCCGCAGGGGCCTTCGTCCCGGCGGTCGAGACCGCGCGGGACGCGCCCTCGACGAGCGGGGCGATCTCGTCGATGGACGCGACCGACCCGGCCGGACGCGACTCACGGGGCACCCGGCCCGTAACCTGCGTCGACCCCGTACGCCCCTCGACCGGACGCGACGCAGCAGGCAGCCCGCTGGTAACCCGCGTCGATCCCGTACGCCTTTCGGCCGGACGCGACGCAGCGGGCCCCCAGCCCGTGACCCGCGCCTCGTCCGTACGGCTCTCGGCGGGACGCGACGCCCTGGGCACCCGGCCCGTGGGCCGCGTCGACCCCGTACGCCCCTCGACCGGACGCGACGCAGCAGGCAGCCCGCCGGTGACCCGCGTCGATCCCGTACGCCTTTCGGCCGGACGCGACGCAGCGGGCCCCCAGCCCGTGACCCGCGACTTGTCCGCACGCCAGCCCGCGACCGGCGCCTCGTCCGTGCGGCTCTCGGCGGGACGCGACGCCCTGGGCACCCGGCCCGTGGGCCGCGTCGACCCCGTACGCCCCTCGACCGGACGCGACGCAGCGGGCACCCCGCCCGTAACCTGCGCCTTGTCCGTGCGGCCGTCCGTAACCCGTGTCCTGCCCGCACTGTCGTCCGTGACCCGCACTATGCCCGTACGGTCCCCTGTGACCCGCACCGTGCCCGTACGGTCGCCCGTGACCCGCGCCTTGTTCGCACGGTCGCCCGTGCGCTCGCTTGGCGGGGGGTTCAGGCGGCGTCCGAGGTACTCGACGTTGGGCCCGAGGCCGGCTCGCCTGGCCGCGTCCGCAGCCCCGAACTGCCCGCCCAGCAGGCCACTCCCGCCGACGCCGCTGAACAGACCGCTCAGACCACCGATCGGATCCCCGCCACCCGGCAGGGTCCCGACCGCGGAGTCGCGGGCCTCGGCCTGGGCCGCCGGCCCGACCGGCACCGCGGCCAGTCCGAATACAGCGACGGCGACCGCCAGTTTTATTACAGGTTTCATATTTGCCTTCCCGGCTCGTGATCGATCGCTCTCGAATACAGCGGAGACGCGTATCGATAACCCCCGATTGCCGCGGCGTACACGCTATGGGCACCACACGAAGCGCGCCGTCCCGGCTGAGCTACCGACGCAGTTGTATCACCGCGACCGGCGGGGCGCAGACTGCGGAAAGTCCGTGTCACACGGCCTTCCCGGCCCTGGGAGCGATCATGGAAGAGGCAGCGAGTCGGGAGACAAATCGCGAAATAGCAGGGGCCTATTCCGGATATTCCGTTGACGTCACCCGCGTTCGGAAGGTGCACCCCAACGGCCCGTTGACAACGGCCGGGAAAACAATTGTCACGGGCCGGGGGCTCAATTTTTCCGCTTGCGGGACACGCGCTTGACCGCTCAGGCCGGCACGAGCACGTTCTCCGCGGCGATCTCGAAGGGGAACCGATCGGCGAACGCCGGACGCAGATCCGTCAGCCACCGCGCGGACGGGTCGTACTCCGCGAAGAACGGCCGGCCGACCAGAGAGGGGTCGCGGGCCTGAATCAAGTGGAGGACGAACACCCGCTGCCCGGCGATCTCCGCCACCCCGTCGACGCACACCTTCCCAGGGGTGGCTGACATGGAAGGCCCCCGGACGGTCCGGCAGAGCCCGGAGACCGTCGAGTAGGCCTCCCTGAAGATCTCGTGCGCCCGCGCGAGCGGGACCGCGAAGTAGTCCTGCGGGCCGGTGTCGCGCTCGACGAACATGTAGTACGGAATCATCCCCATCGTGTGCTGGCGCCGCCACATGCTCGACCAGATGGCGGGATCGTCGTTGATCGACCGGATCAACGGCGCCTGGGTCCTGATCGTCGCCCCGCTGCCGAGTATCCGCTTGACCGCCGACTCGACCAGCGGCGACTCCAGCTCGCGCGGGTGCGTGAAGTGGGCCATGAACGCCAGGTTCTTACCCGCGTCCACGACCTGCTCGAACAGTTCGAGCGTGGCGTCGGCGTCGGGGTCGGTCACGAACCGCTGCGGCCAGTAGGCCAGCGCCTTGGTGCCGATCCTGATCGACTCCAGTTGCTCCAGGCCGATCAGCGGTTCGATATAACGCCTGATCACCGACTCGCCCATGATCATGGCGTCGCCGCCGGTGATCAGCACGCTGGTGACCGATGGATTCTGGCGGATGTAGGAGACCATCTGGTCGATGTCGTCGGAGGCGAACTTCAGGTCCGCGTCCCCGACGAACTGTGCCCACCGGAAGCAGTAGGTGCAGTAGGCATGACAGGTTTGCCCCTGCTTGGGGAAGATGAGCACGGTCTCGGGGTACTTGTGCTGCAGTCCCGGCACCGGCTCCTCGCCGATCCGGGGAACGTTGAGCTCCTTCTGCCCGGCCGGGTGCGGGTTGAGCTGCGCGCGCACTCGGTTGGCCTCGGCCTGGATCTCCACGTTGGGCGCCTCGGCCTTCAGCAGGTCGGCCAGCCGGGCGACGTCCGTGGACGGAAGCATGTCCTCCTGGGGAAAGACGAGACGGTATATGGGATCGTCGGGCGCCGCCGACCAGTCGATGAGCTCGTCCACCACGTAGGCGTTCGTCCGAAAGGGCAGCACCGTGGCAACGGCGCGTACCCGCAGCCGCTGCTCATCGTCGAGCCCCGCACGCTGCAGGAGCTCGTCGAGGTGCTTGGACGTGTACGCCCGGAAGCGGCGCGTGCCCGCCTGGTTCAAGATCACTAGGCCTTTCCCATCTTTTTTGTTCGATCCGCTGTAAACCTCTGGCGCCTGTCATGCGTCTACGGTTCTTATACCCGGACGCTATGCACAGCGTCCCCGGTTCCCTTGGGCTCCAAGTTTTCCTTGAGGTTTGACCACTCGCGACATATCGCGATTGCGCATAGAATGATGAATCGTGACCTCAGACCCCGTCCTGCGTGCCTCCGACGCCGACCGCGACCGCGTGGCCGCGGTGCTCAGCGAGGCACTCGCCACCGGAATGCTCACCAGCCTCGAACACGCCGACCGCCTCGACGCCACCTACTCGGCCAAGACCGTCGGCGACCTGACACCTATCACCCGTGACCTGCCCGACGTGACGGCGCCAAACATCGGCTCTCTCACCATCGAGCAGCAGACGATCGACTCGAAGTTCAGCAAGGTGATCAGGAAGGGCCGCTGGGTCGCCTCCCGCCACACCAGGCTGTCGGCGAGGTTCGGCGCGCTGATCATCGACCTGTCGGAGGCCGTGCTGCCCGGCCGGGAGATCACCATCGAGGCCGACGCCCGCTTCAGCAAGCTGATCGTGCTCGTGCCCGACAACGCCCAGGTGATCGACGAGGGCGGCTCCATGTTCGGCAAGCGTCACGTGACCGGCGGCGGCACCCGCGAGGACGGCCCGCTCATCCGGGTCACGGGCCGGTCGATGTTCTCCAAGGTCATCGTGTCGCGCGAGGTCTCCGACTGGAACCTGCGCAGCGTCGGCTGAGCCGGCCACCCGCCGACCGGCCCGGTGCGCAGCGTGCCTACGATGCGGACAGGGGGGCGACCGCATCGCGACCGCGTTCCGGCCACGCCACAGGAACGCACCGCGAGCCGTACGAGGTGACCTTTTGTCCGACACCAAGCCGATCGCGCTCGACGCCATGGGCGGCGACCACGCGCCACACGAGATCGTGGCGGGGGCCGTGCACGCCGTGCGGGAGCGCGGGCTGTCGGTGATACTCGTCGGCTCGCCCCGGGTGCTCTACGAGGCGCTCGCCGACCACGACGCCACCAAGGAGATCCCGATCGTCCGGGCCGAGGAGACCATCGCGATGGACGAGGGCGCGCTGGCCAGCCTGCGCCGCCCCCGCTCCAGCATCGCGATCGCCTGCCATCTGGTACGGCGGGGCGACGTGTCGGCGGTGGTGTCCGCCGGCTCGACCGCCGGGATCGTGACCACGGGCCGGCTCCGGCTCAAGGCCCAGCCGGGGGTGCTCCGGCCGGCCATCGCCGTCGCCCTGCCCACGCTGCCCAAGCCCACACTGCTGCTCGACGCGGGCGCCAACGCTGAGGTCAAGCCGGAAATGCTCCTGCAGTTCGGGCATCTGGGGTCCGTCTACGCCGAGCTGGCCTACGAGATCGCCAAGCCGAAGGTCGGCCTGCTCACGATCGGCAGCGAGGCCGAGAAAGGCAACAAGATCGTCAAGCGGGCCCACGAACTCCTGCAAGGCTCCCCCGGCCTCCACTTCATCGGCAACGTCGAGGGCCACGACCTGCTGACCGGCGTCGCCGACGTGATCACCACCGACGGCTTCACCGGCAACGTCGCGCTGAAGACCATGGAAGGCGCGGTCCGCTACGCGTTCAGCGAGCTCCGGCAGACGATCGACGGCAGCAGGATGTCCAAGCTGGGGGCGTTCATGCAGCGGTCACGCCTGCGCGAGCTGCGCCGCCGCCTCGACGCCGAAGCCCACGGCGGCGCCGTGCTGCTCGGACTGAACGGGACCGTGGTGATCGCGCACGGCTCGTCCAGAGCGGCCGGCATCAGCGCCGCCTGCCGGCTCGCCGCCGATCTGTCCGCGCAGGGCGTCGTCGCGCGCATCGGCGACAGAATCGCGGCCACACAACGCCCGCATCGGCTGAGAACCTCATAGTCTGTGGCAGATCCACAAAGCTGGGGGTTGCGTGGACGGGCTGACTTCGGCACAGGTCTCGGGGGCGAAGACCAACCATGTGCCGCGCCGATCGAGCAGGTCGTTCGGCGCGATCATCAGAGCCAACGTGTTCACGCTGTTCAATCTGGTCATCGGCCTGCTCTGGGCGCTGGTCCTGATCTTCGGCGCGTGGCAGGACGGGCTGTTCGGGCTGGTCATCGTGGCCAACTCGCTGATCGGCATCGTGCAGGAGTTACGGGCCAAGCGCACGCTCGACAAGCTCGCGGTGATCAACGAATCGCCGGTCAGGGTCCGCCGCGACGGCCGCGACCAGGAGCTCCGGCCGCGCCAGCTGGTGCTCGGCGACCTGATCCTGCTCGGGCCCGGTGACCGCCTGCTGGTCGACGGCGAGGTCGTCGAGTCCGACGGGCTGGAGATCGACGAATCGCTGCTGACGGGCGAGGAAGACCCGGTGCACAAGCGGCCGGGCGACGAGGTGCTGTCGGGCAGCTTCGCCGTCGCGGGCTCGGGCGCGTTCGTCGCGACCAAGGTCGGCACCGACGCCTACGCCGTACGGCTGGCGGAGGAGGCGAGCCGGTTCCACCTCGCGCGCTCGGAGCTGCGTGACGGCGTCACGAACTTCATCAAGTACATCACCTGGCTCGTCATCCCGATCGGCGCGCTGCTGCTCTACAGCCAGCTGCGTAACTCGACCGACTTCGGCACCGCCATCACCGGCGCTGTCGCCGGCATCGTCACCATGATCCCCGAGGGCCTGGTGCTGATGACCTCGATCGCCTTCGCCGTCGGCGTCGTACGGCTCGGCCGCCGCGACTGCCTGGTCCAGGAGCTGCCCGCGATCGAGGGCCTGGCCCGGGTGGACGTGCTCTGCCTCGACAAGACCGGCACGCTCACCGCGGGCGGCATGGACCTCGGCGAGGTACTGCCCCTGCGCGAGGACCAGCCGGTCGACCACGCGCTCGCCGCCCTGGCCAACGTGGACCACCGGCCCAACGCCACGGCCAAGGCCATCCAGGCCCGCTACCGGGCGGCGGCCGACGGGTGGACGGCCGGCGAGGTGGTGCCGTTCTCCTCGGCGCGCAAGTGGAGCGGCGCCGACTTCGGCCCCCACGGGGTGTGGCTGCTCGGCGCCCCCGACGTCCTGCTCGACCGCACGGCCGACGGCTATGAGCGGGCCGCCGAACTGGCCTCGACCGGCACTCGGGTCCTGGCGTTATGCCGTACGGACAGCCTCGAAAGGGCGACGACTTCAGAGACGGTGGCCGTCGCGCTCATCACGCTCAAGCAGCGCATCAGGCCCGACGCGCACGAGACCCTGCGTTACTTCGCCGAGCAGGGCGTCACGGTCAAGGTGCTCTCCGGCGACAATCCCGATGCCGTCGCCGCGATCGCCACCGGCCTGGAGATCCCGGGCGGCCATCGCGCGATCGACGCCCGTACCCTGCCGGAGAACGACCCCGGCAAGCTGGCCGAGCTGCTCGACACCCACACCGTGTTCGGCCGCGTCACCCCGCAGCAGAAACGCGCCTTCGTCGGCGCGCTGCAGTCGCGCGGCCACACCGTCGCGATGACCGGCGACGGCGTCAACGACGTGCTCGCGCTGAAGGACGCCGACCTGGGCATCGCGATGGGCGCGGGCAGTCCCGCCACCAAGGCCGTCGCCCAGGTGGTGCTGCTCGACGACAAGTTCGCCTCGCTGCCGCACGTGGTGGGCGAAGGCCGCCGGGTGCTGGCCAACATCGAGCGGGTCTCGAACCTCTTCCTCACCAAGACGTTCTACGCGATCGCCCTCTCGCTGCTCACCGGGGTCCTCGGGCTGATGTTCCCGTTCGCGCCGCGCCATTCCACACTGGTGAACGCGCTGACCATCGGCATCCCGGCGTTCGTCCTGGCGCTCGCACCGACGCTCGAACGGGCCAAGCCCGGGTTCGTCCCCCGCGTGATGCGCTTCGCCGTACCCGCCGGAGTGCTCTGCGCGGCCGCGGTGTTCCTGGCGTTCTGGGCCGCGCACACCGGCACCTCCACCCTGACCGAGGATCGTACGTCGGGGGTGATCGCGCTCTTCCTCACCACGTGGTGGGTGCTCATCCTGATCACCAAGCCGCTCACCCTGGGGCGGATGGCCATGATCGTCGCCATGGCCGGGCTGTTCGGGCTGTCCCTGGCGATCCCCTTCGTCCGGCATTTCTTCGCCCTCGAACCCGGCGATCTCAGCAACGATCTGACCGCCGTCGGCATCTCCGTGGTGGCTTCTGCGGCGATCAGCGTGGCGGTCAAGCTCGCCGGTACCCTTAGACCATGACCGACCCGCAGATAGTGCTCACCGAGCGCGTCCAGCAGGCGCTGGCGCACGCGTTCGGCTCCGAGTACGCCGACGCAGATCCGCTGATCCGGCCCTCCCAGTTCGCCGACTTCCAGGCGAACGTCGCGCTGAGCCTGGCCAAGCGACTGCGACGGGCACCGCGGGAGGTCGCCGAGGCCATCAGGACGGAGCTGTCCGATTTCCCCGGCACGGTCGAGGTCAGCGGTCCCGGCTTCCTCAACATCACGCTCGACGACTCATGGGTCGAGTCCGAGGCGGCCAGGATGCTCGCCGACCCGCGCACGGGCGTCGGCTTCGCCACGCCGCCGCAGACCGTGGTGGTCGACTACTCCGCGCCCAACGCGGCCAAGGAGATGCACGTCGGCCACCTGCGCACCACGATCGTGGGCGACTCGCTGGCCCGCCTGCACGAGCACCTCGGCAACACCGTCGTCAGACAGAACCACCTGGGCGACTGGGGCACGCCGTTCGGCATGCTCATCGAGCACCTGCTCGACATCGGCGAGGAGGCCGCGGTCGCGCAGCTCGAAGCCGGCATGGGCACCGAGTACTACCAGGCCGCCAGGAGCCAGTTCGACGGCGGCGAGGAGTTCAAGGTCCGCTCGCGCAAGCGGGTGACCATGCTCCAGTCGGGCGACCCGGAGACCCTCCGGCTCTGGCACGTCTTCATGGACGCCACGATCACCTACTTCAACAAGGTCTACAGCATCCTCGGCGTCACGCTCACCGACGCCGACATCGCCGGCGAGAGCATGTACAACCCGCTGCTCGAGAAGACCTGCCAGGACCTGGAGGCCGCCGGGGTCGCCGTGCTGAGCGAGGGCGCGCTCTGCGTCTTCCCGCCCGGCTTCACCGGCTCCGACGACAAGCCGCTCCCGCTGATCATCAGGAAGAGCGACGGCGGCTACGGCTACGCCTCCACCGACATGGCGGCCATCCGCTACCGGGTCGAAGACCTCAAGTCCGACCGCATGCTCTACGTGGTGGGCGCCGACCAGGCGCTGCACTTCCGCATGGTGTTCGCGGCGGCCGAGCTGGCCGGCTGGCTGCCCGACACGGTCTCGGCCGAGCACGTCCAGATCGGCATGATGCTGGGCAAGGACGGGCGCCGGTTCAAGACCCGGTCCGGCGAGTCCATCAAGCTGATGGACCTGCTGCAGGAGGCGGTCGACCGGGCCGCGGCGGCCATCGCCGACCGCGGCTACGACGAGGCCACGCGGGCCGAGATCGCGCAGGCCGTGGGCATAGGCGCGGTGAAATACGCCGACCTGGCGGTCAGCCACGACAGCGAATACGTCTTCGACTACGACCGCATGCTCGGGTTCAACGGCAACACCGGCCCTTACATGCAATACGCGACCGCCCGGATCCGGTCGATCTTCCGCCGGGCGGGAGTGGCGCCGGCCGACGCGACCGACCGCATCGTGCTCGGCCATCCAGCCGAGCGGGCCCTGGCCCTCCACCTGCTGGGCTTCGGCGGGCTGGTGGAGCAGGTCACGACCCTGTCGGAGCCGCACCGGCTCTGCGCCTTCCTGTTCGAGACCGCCAGCCTCTTCAGCACCTTCTACGAGGAGTGCCCGGTGGCCAAGGACGGAGTCGACGCCGAGACGAAGGCGCACCGGCTCGCTCTCTGCGCGCTGACCCTGCGGGTCCTGGAGACCGGGCTCGACCTGCTCGGGGTCCCGGTGCCCGAGCGCATGTAGCACGTCGCGGGCGCGCCTCCACCTGGACGGCGCGCCCCCCGGCTAGGCTTTACGCGGTCATGAACTGAGGCCACTATGGGGGAGTTCTCTGCCTTGAGCACGGACCTGACTGCCGACCCCCAAGCAGCGACCGAGCTGCACCGCTATGCCGAGGCACTGCTGTCCCACCTGGCCGCCAACGGCACCGTGCCTCCGGCTCCGCCCGACTTCCCCGACAAACCGGGCTACTGGCTGCCGCCCGCCGTCGAGGCGCTGGTCGCGATACTCACCGGTGACGATCCGCTGGCGCCGCTGAGCAAGGCCGCCGGGCGCGACCAGCAACAGACCGCGCTCTTCCTGGCGCTGGCCCTGGCCGTCGCCGGTCACGGCAGCCGCATCCACGCCTCCTGGCTCGGCACCGCCTTCGGCGACCTGTCGCTCGACCAGCCGGTCACCCATGGCCAGCGCTCGCTCTGGCTGGCCGCGGCCAGGGGCGCCTACGGTCCCGCCGGGAAGATCTTCGTGCTTCGCAAGCTCGACACGGTGGGCGTACCCGAGCACGCGGACGCGGCGCAGTGGACGCAGGCGCTCCTCCCCGGTGAGCCGTCGGTGGTCGTACCCGCCTCGCTGCTCGACTTCCCCGAGATGGCGGAGATCCCCGCACTGGCGAAGCCCGTCCAGGCCGCCGCGCGGCTCGCCCGGCTGCGCGCCCGGTGCGCGGAGATCACTTCGGCGCGGCAGGCCGAGCATGACGCCTCCACCCCGCTCACCAACAGCTCCGGCAGTCCCGCCGGCACGTGGGAGGAGGACGAGCCGCTCGCCGTGCTCCGCTCGCTCATCGGCCTCGGCGGCCCCGCCGGGCCGATGGCCTCGCTGACCTCGCACCTCCTCGACGACCTGCGCCCCGGTGCCGATCCGCATCTGGCGGCGCTCGCCCTGCACGTGGCGGGCCCGATACTGCGCGGTGTCGCCGAGGAGCTCGAATCCGACAGCAGCCTGGCGCCGCCCGCCACCGTGACGGTGTCACTGCTCGGCCACCGCATCGAACTGCACCCCGAGGGGCCCGAGGAGAGCTCGCTCGCGGCTGCCGAGCGCGAGATCGTGGTCCAGGGGACCATGCGGCGACGGCCGCCATGGGATGCCGTCGCGCTGATCGTGGCGGGGGTCGCTCTCCTCCTCGGAGCCCTGCTGGCCGACGGGCTGGGGGTGCCCGTACTCGCTGGTCCGGGGGTGGTGCTGCTCGGCCTGGCGGGCTGGCGACTCTGGCGGCGCCGCAAGGCCATCGAATCGGACGCCCGCTACGTGACCACGCAGATCGCCGAGCTGAAAGAGCTGGCCGACGGCGCGGTCTGGGCGCTGCACGGATACGCGCGAGAGGCGGTCACCCGTGCGGAGCAGGCCGCGGACGACTCAACCGAGCTCACTCGGCTGATCCGTCGCGGCCCGCGCGCGGCTTAGGAGCTCTCGATCTCCACGTGGGCCGGCGCGAGCAGGAACACGCGGTCGGCGATGCGCTCGATCCGCCCCTCGCAGCCATAGGCCAGACCGGCCGCGAAGTCGACCATCCTGGTCGCCTCCGGCATCGGCATGCCCGTCACATCCATGATCACCGTCTGGCCATCACGGAAGTGCTGCCCGATCATCGGCGCGTCGTTATACTTAAGCGGCTGAACCATCACGATTCGTGACGAGTCGGCGGTCGACCGCCAGCGCCTCGCCGCCCGCTCCGCCGCCGGCATGTACTCCTCTTCGTACTGCTCGTCGTCGTAGCCGTCGTCGTAGTGGTCGATCCCACCCAGGCCAAGGTAGCTCACCACCTTGCGCACTGCCCCCATCGGCTTGTCCTTTCCTCAGGAACTCACCGCAATCGGCTCGTCCCACTATTGGACGGTAACCGACGCCGAGAAGTTCGCCATGCGACACGCCCACAACTAATTCCATTTTGTACGGCTAGCGTCCCGGTTTCACCTGGATATCTCTCCCCCGATAGCCTCCATACATGCGCGTGTTCACTGTAGATGCCTTCACCGACACTTCTTTCCGGGGCAATCCTGCCGCGGTGTGCCTGCTGGAGTCCCCCGCTCCCGAGTCATGGATGCAGGCAGTGGCCACGGAGATGAACCTGTCGGAGACCGCCTTCCTGCTCGGCGATTCGCTCCGCTGGTTCACCCCCGCCGTCGAGGTCTCCCTCTGCGGGCACGCCACGCTGGCCACCGCACATGTGCTCTATTCCACAGGTGCGGCCGGCGGTCAGCTCGAATTCAGTACGGCCAGTGGAACGCTCACCGTGAATCGCATGGCCGACGGCATGATCACGATGGATTTCCCGGCGAAGGAAGTGACGCCGGCAGCCGTTCCCGACGGGTTGGAAAAAGCGCTCGGAGCTGCACCGGTGCAGGTCGGGACGAGCAATCTCGACCTGGTGGTGGAGCTGGAATCGGAGGCGGCGATACAGGCACTCACGCCGGACATCGCGGCATTGGCCCAAGTGCCGGCCCGTGGCGTGATCGTCACGGCGAAGGGGTCTTCGACCGACTTCGTGTCACGCTTCTTCGCACCGAACGTAGGGGTGGCGGAGGATCCGGTCACAGGATCGGCGCACTGCGCGCTGGCGCCCTACTGGGGGGAGCGGCTGGGGCTGCGCACCATGGTGGGCGCGCAGCTGTCGGCTCGGGGCGGGCTGGTGCACGTGCGGTTGGACGGGGACCGCGTTCACCTCGCGGGGCGAGCGGTCACGGTGCTGTCGGGAGAACTCCACGTTTGAGGGAGCCTGCCGAGACGTTCGAGGGGGCCCGCCGAGCCTGTACCGTCCCGGCGCCTCAGGGGGCGCTGTGACGACGGCGGTGCAGTTCGCGCACCTGCGCCGCGAGCTCCGGCACCGGCCCCTCCACCACGGCGTCGGGCACGACCTGCTGGATGGGCAGCGTCCGCACAGGCGGCGCGGGGACACCCAGCTCGGCGAGCCACCCGGCAAGCTGCTCCGACGAGCTCGCGTACACGATGCGGCCCAGCCCGACCCACCCGTGAGCGGCGGCGCACATCGGGCAGTGCTCCCCAGAGGTATAGACGGTCGCGGCCGCCCGCTCGTCCACCGTCAAATGCGCCGCGGCCCAGCGAGCCAGCTCGAACTCCGGATGCCGGGTGTTGTCGCCGGAGGCCACATGGTTGTGGTCCTCGGCGAGCACGATCCCGTCAGCCGAAACGAGCACGGACCCGAACGGCTCATCCCCCACCTCCAACGCCTTCGTCGCCAACTCCACGCATCGCCGCAGGTGCCGTAGGTCGGTTTCGGTCGTCACTGTCACTCTCCCCTAGCTCTGATCTTCGAGTTCCATGCTAGGACCTCGAGATGTGAACCTCTCGGGTGGCATAACGTCACATCCGAATCAGCGAGCGGGACGCGGCGGATAGTTGCCGGTCACAGCAGCCGGTTTCCAGCCGCGCGGCACCGCCCAACGGCTCTGGTGCTGCCGGACGAAGGACACCGTTCAGATCACGCAGTCGGCCTCGTCGAGGCTCTGGAGCCCGGCCGCGCGTTCTACCATGCGCCGGTAATCGGGGCATTGGGTGAAGTCGTCCGCGCCGCACTCCATGAGGTGCTCGATCAGCTTCTTGGACGCCGCTATCTCCGCGAGCCGTTGCTCCAGCTCCGCGTGATGCCGCTGGAGGAGTGCCCGGCGCTCGGCCTGGCCGGTGACGTTGAGCACCTCCCGGATCTGCTCCAGGCTCATCCCTCCGCCCTTGGCGCGGATGATCGTCATGACGCGGATGACGTGATCGCGGGTGTAGCGGCGGCGGCCGTTCACTCTGGCGGCCGGAGTCAGCAGACCCATCGCCTCCCAATGGCGCAGCACGTGCGGCGCGAGATCGAACCGCTCGGCGAGCTCCCCGATGCGCATGGTACCGCTTGACTTCATGTTGACATTAACTTGCAGACTTGCCTCCGAGTCAAGCACGACCACTCTTGGAGGCAGACATGTTCGACGTTGTCATAGTCGGCGGCGGCCCGGCCGGGATGGCCGCCGCCCTGACCCTGGGACGGAGCCACCGTTCGGTGCTCCTGCTCGATGCCGGGGAAGGCCGCAACGCCCCGGCCGAGGCGGTGCACAACTTCCTGACCCGGGACGGCATGCCGCCTTCCGCGTTGCGCGAGCTCGGCCGCGAGGAGCTGTCGGCCTATCCGGCCGTTCAGCTCCGCGCCGAGACGGTCACCGGCGTCCGCGTTGTCGACGAGTGCGGCTTCCAGCTGGATCTGTCCGACGGCGGTGCGGCGAACTCCCGGCGGCTCCTGCTGGCCACCGGGCTGAGCGACGAGCTTCCAGGCCCGCGCGGGGTCGAAGCATTGTGGGGCCGATCCGCCTTCCACTGCCCTTACTGCCACGGCTATGAATGCACCGGAAAGCCGGTCGCGGTGATCGGCGCGGAACCGGCCCGGGTACGGCTGGCGCTGCAACTGAGCCGCTTCGCCGCCGACGTCGCGCTCTGCACCGGCGGCGAACCGCTCGACCCCGCGTCGCGGGCGAAGCTGGAGTCGAACGGCGTCACCGTACGATGCGAACCCATCGCCCGCCTGGAGGCGACGGGCGACAGGCTTGAGCAGATCGTGTTCGAGAGCGGCCCGCCGCTCGCCAGAGACGCGGTGTTCGTCGTCAACGTGCCGCGCCAGCGCTCCGACCTGGCCATCCGCCTCGGCTGCAGGTTCTTCGCCGATGGGTGCGTGGAGGTGAACGAGTTCGGCCAGACCAGCGTGCCGGGCGTCTACGCGGCAGGCGACATGGCGCGGCGCGCCACCGTACCGATGCCGCTGGCCGCGGTCATCGCCGCCGCGGCCAGCGGAACCGTCACCGGCTCGGTCATCGACCAGGATCTGCTCTGTGCCGACTTCGACCTGCCCAATCCGCTCGCGCGGGCGAAGGGCTGAGGGCCATGTCCGCAGAACTCACCCAGACCGCGTCCGACACCCCGCAGGCGACGAGCAACGTTCCGCTCACCACAGCCGGGCTCCTGATCGGCATGCTGCTGTCGGTCCTAGACCAGACGGTGGTGGCCATCGCGCTGCCCGACATCGCCGCGGACCTGGGCGGCATGGACGCGATCAGCTGGATCATCACCTCCTACGTGCTGGCCTCGACCGCGACCGGCGCGCTCTACGGCCGCATCAGCGACCGGTTCGGCCGGCGCGCCGTGTTCATCACCGCGGTAGCCGTCTTCGTCGCGGGCTCCGCACTGTGCGGCGTGGCACAGACGATGTCCCAACTGGTGGCCGCCAGGACCCTGCAAGGCATCGGCGCCGGCGCCCTGTTCGTCCTCCCGACGATCTCCCTGTCAGAGCTGTATCCACAGCGCCTGCGCAGCAGGGTCCAGGGCCTCACCGGCGGCGTCTTCGCCGTCGCCAGTGTGGGTGGCCCGCTCGCCGGCGGCCTGATCACCGACACCGTGGGCTGGCGCTGGATCTTCTACATCAATCTGCCCCTCGGCCTGCTCAGCATGGCCCTCATCGCCTACGCGCTCCGGCTGCCCAAGTCAGGCGGGGACGGCAAGGTCGACGTCGCCGGGGCCGTCCTGCTCACGGGCGCGACGGTCAGCCTGCTGCTGGTGGCCGAATGGGGCGGCCGGACCCGCCCGTGGACATCCGGCGTGATCCTCATCCTGATCGGAGTCTTCGCGGCATCGCTGGCGCTGTTCGTATGGCGACAGCGGCGTGCGGCCAACCCCTTGATCCCGCTCCGGCTGTTCGCCAACCCCGCTCTGCGGGTGGTCCTGCCCGCCACCGCGTTACTCGGCGCGCTGCTCGGCGGCTCGATCGTCTACCTGCCCACGTATCTGCAAACCGCGTACGGCATGGGGGCCACCCAGGCCGGCCTCGCGCTCAATCCATACGTCATCACGTTCATGATGGTGTCCTCTCTGGCCGGTGCCCGCATCGGTGCCGGCGGCCGGTTCAAGCCCTACCTGCTCGTCGGCTCGGCCATCGTCGCACTGGGGTTCGCCCTGCTGAGCCAGCTTGATGCAGGCACCGCCTACGCGCTGCTCGCCCTGGAGCTCGGTGTGCTGGGCGCCGGCTTCGGGCTGCTGATGCAGAACCTGGTGGTCGTCGCACAGAACGCGGCCTCCCCCGCGGACCTGGCCGCCACCACCTCCGCCACCGTGTCCATCCGCGGCCTCGGTCTCTCGCTCGGTGTCTCGGCCTTCGGAAACCTGCTCACCCGGGAACTCCAGGGCCACGCCCCCAGCCCGCAGGCGACGGCCGCGGCCATCCCCGACGTCCTCCTCTGGGGAGTGCCGGCCGCCATCGTCCTGGTAGCGCTGATGACCGCGCTGCCTCGGACGGTCAATCACCCCGTGCCAGGCAAGATAACGGCATGAGCGAACAAGGCCTCGGCAACGGGCAGATCATGGTGATCACGAAAATATGACACCGAACGCGCTCTGCCGGCCGATTCCAGGCTCTCCAGCGCAATCCTGAGGGACGGGCGGGTTTCGGCGGACGGCACAATCCACGGTCGCATGCCGTCATATGCACAGGGCTGTGGAGATCCCGGTCCGGCGCATGCGCCGAGGACGGTCAAGGAGGATCTAAGGAGATCATGGATTCTTGCACTATCGGTGCGCGTGGGTGATGTAGGCGAGGCTGGGGTCGTGGAAGAAGCCCTGGACGAGGGCCGGGGTCTTCTGGAGGCTGTGTAGTGCCGAGAGTATGAGCTTCTTCATCTGTTGGATGCCGTCGACGGCCGCGCGGCCGACCCTGTCGTGTTTGACGTTCTTCCAGACCCACTCGTCGGGGTTGAGTTCCGGCGAGTAGGCGGGCAGGTAGAACAGCCTGAGCATGCCGTTGCTGTCGGCGGCGAACTTCTTGAGAATCTTGGCGTGATGGACCCTGCTGTTGTCAAGGATGAGGAACACAGGGCGGCCGTCGCTGTCTGACATCAAGCGTTCACAGAATGCGATGAAGTGCGTGGCCTTGATGCTCTCCTCAAAGATCTGGAAACGCAGCGTGCCTTGCCGTTCGACCGCTGAGAGCATGAAGGCCGACCTTCGGGCGCCGGTGTGCGTGACGACCGGCGTCCGTTCGGTCGGCGCCCAGGTCGTGCCTCGGTGGTAGTGCGTGGACAGTGCCGCCTCATCTGCGAAGAAGATGATCGCGTTGCACTCCTCGGCCTCCTTGACGGTCTTCGGGTAGTCCTCGGCCTTCCATTGGGCGACCAATTCGGGTTTCTGCTGATAGGCCTTGTACAACGGTTTCTGCGGCGACATTCCGAGCTTCGCCAGCACGCGCCCGACGCTCGCGATACTCAGCCTGACAGCAAAGCGCCGCCAGATCAGCTCCTGGACCATTTTGCGGGTCCACAGCGCAAGTCCGAAGCTCAACTGGCGCGGATCACAGCCCACCAGCAGTGCATACAGGCTGGACATCTGCTCGGCGGTGAGCTTGGAGTCAGGCCCGCGCGTCTTCTTCGTCCGCAAGCCTTCCTCGCCGCGCTCGCGGTAATCGCGCTGCCAGCCGAACAACGACCGCCGGGACACGTTGAGAATCCGAGCGACCTCATCAGCGGACTCCCCTTGCTCAAGGAGTCGAACTGCGTGCAGTCGCTCGTCGTATGTGGCTCGCCGACCCTTCAACGCCATGTAATCAGAATCTCACAGAGAGCTATTCCCAGGTGCAAAAACCCGCGAGCTTTTTAGATCCAACGCGCACGTCGTACGGCGGGGCGAGGAGGTCCTGTCGATTACATGACCGATGCTCTACTACATTGCGGGTGTACCGACCGGGCGGGCCTCGGTCGGTACACCCGCAGGTTCTGCCATACCAACGGCGAAGCCCCGCCCTGAAACGCTCGAACGGTCGGCCAGGCGCCGCTGAAAGCCTGACGGCACGGAGCACGCCGGCGCCTCGGAGGCCGGCTTCCGTAGAGTCGGCCTTCCCACCGCCGGCCAGTCCTGTCGGCGGACCGGCCATGGCCGTCAGAAGGCCCCGTAAACGCAGAAAGGGCCCCACGCATAAACGTGGAGCCCTTCCCGAACAAAAATTGTCCGGCGGTGACCTACTCTCCCACACCCTCCCGAGTGCAGTACCATCGGCGCTGGGAAGCTTAACTTCCGGGTTCGGAATGTAACCGGGTG
>NZ_JBICSO010000020.1:0-65826 GCF_043197155.1 Nonomuraea sp. NPDC049269 | reverse complement strand
GCCGCCCGACCCGGTGTCAAATTGACCCGACTCGCATCGACCTTCTGGAATAAACACCGCCCCGTTTCCGGGACAACCCCTCTAACTTACCAGCCCATCCGGATGGTGCGAACCATCTGGACGAACCAGGAGTAAGTGGGAGGTGCTGGGCATCGTCCGAGGTTCTTCGCGAACCCCCGCGCCGCCCTGCCTGAGCAACTCTAGCAGCCACCTACGGCTGCTTCGTGCCGTACAGGTAATCATGAGGTCCTTCCCTGCCCTCAGGATGCTCAAACCTGCCGATCTCGGACCGGCCCCAGGGCAGGCGGTCGACATGGCGGAGACAAGCCGAAAGCAAGTCATCCGCAATCGCCCCTGTGTACGAAGTAGCTACGAGCAATCTGCGTCCCTGGAGGTGTCCGCAATGACCCGCTCGGAGTTCGATGACATCCGCGCCTTCCTTGCCGACGACGCGACTCACGCTGGAGACCTCCTCCGAGTCGCCCGGACGCTGATCGACGACCTGGAGCACGCGCGTATGCGTGAGGCCGTCCTGCGGACGTACTACCTGCGTCTGCTCACCGCCGCCCGGGCCACGGTGGCGGCCGAGGCGGTGGACGCGCCCGACCCGCTGGCCTTCATCAAGCACGAGCTCGCCGAACGTGGCCAGCTTCCCGAGAACGGTGAGGCCGTGCAGCGCATCCTGGCCGACGCCCGCGCGGCGGCCGCCTTGCTGGCGTGCCTGGAGCAGCCGGCTCAGGTTCGGCCGGCGAGAGGCATGCGACTGCGCCGCTGCGTCGGCTCCGCCCGTACGCTGCCCCACTGAAGCGCTCCGATACGAAAAGTGCGGTGCAAGAAGACGGGCGAGGCGGGCGAGACCGGCCGTTGGCGTGCCGAACAGGACGTCCGGTAATGTTGCCGTCTCCAGCGATGGACCCGCCGAGGAGGTGAGACCCATTACCGCTGTAGCAGGCTGGGTGCTCCCGTCTCATGGTTGTGCGGTCCACCTGACGTAGGTGGCCTAGGGAGCGCTCATTGGCTTTCCGAAAGGCGCTCATGTCGGTTTTTCCGTCATCTGTCCACCAATCCGCCATCGTCAGCAGGCTCCGGGCCGCCGGCTGTGTCTTCGCCGAGGACGAGGCGGAGTTGCTCATCTCAACGGCGAGGACGCCGGACGATCTCACCACCATGGTCGACCAGCGGGTCGCCGGTCTCCCTCTTGAGCACGTTCTCGGCTGGGCGGAGTTCTGCGGGCTGCGGGTCACGGTGGATCCCGAGGTGTTCGTGCCGCGCCGGCGTACGGAGTTCCTCATCAGCCAGGCCGCCGCGCTGGGCGGCCGGTCGGCCACCGTCGTCGTCGATCTGTGCTGCGGGACGGGCGCGATGGGCGCCGCGCTGGCCGCGATCCTCGACGGGGTCGAGTTGCACGCCGCCGACCTGCACCCCGCCGCGGTACAGTGCGCGCGCCGCAATCTGGCTCCCATCGGTGGCCAGGTGTACGAGGGCGACCTATATGAGCCGTTGCCCGCCACCCTGCGGGGTCGCGTCGACATCCTGATCGCCAGCCCACCGTACGTGCCCACCGAGGCGATCCGGCTGCTGCCCTCGGAGGCCCGCGTCCACGAGCCGCTGGTGGCGCTCGACGGTGGCGCGGACGGGCTCGACGTCGTGCGGCGGGTGATCGCGGAGGCGCCGCCGTGGCTGGCACCGGGCGGTCGGCTGCTGGTCGAGACGAGCGAGGGCCAGGCGGCGCGGACGGCCGACGCCATGGCCGCCGGCGGGCTGACCCCGCGCGTGGCCCGCTCCGATGAGCTGTACGCCACCGTCGTCATCGGCACCAACCCCACCGGGTAGGGAGGCCGTACGCACGGGGAGCCCAGGTGACCAGAAGACGACCACTCACTTACCCAGCCTTGGTCGACCGGCTGTAAGACTGCGCATATGTGGCAGCGATGGTTCAACTGGGCAGCAATCGTCCTAGTCGGCGGTTTCAGCCTCGTGTGGCTAGGTGTCGTGATTTATATGAACGACAGCTCCACCTTCTGGATGCGGGTCTTCCAGCTGGCCTTCGGTGTCGCGCTGGCCGCATGGACCGTACGTAAGACAACTCTGATGATCACCAAGGCGTGAGTCCCATGAGCGATCAACTTTACGAAATCAGTCACGACATGGGCGATGACGTACAGCTGTCCGCCACCGCCATGTACATGGACAGGCTCCCGCAACGCCACAGAATCCTCGAGATCGATGACGAGGCCGCGCGAAGCATCTCCAGATGGGTGAACGAGGAGGACCCCCGCGAGTCCGACGCCTTCGCGGATCCGCTGGAGGACACGTACTTCCCGCCGGAGTAGGCGGCTACGGCTGGAAGCGGTAACCCATTCCCGGCTCTGTCAGCAGGTGTACGGGATGCCCCGGATCGCGCTCCAGCTTGCGGCGTAGCTGAGCCATGTACTGCCGCAGGTAATGGGTCTCCTTCACATACGAAGTCCCCCACACCTCCCTCAGCAACTGGCGCTGGCTGATCAGCTTGCCGGGATTGCGTACCAGCAGCTCCAGGAAATGCCACTCTGTGGGCGTCAGCCGTACCCCGCCGGACACCGTCTTCCTGGCGAGATCGATCAGGTGCTCGCCCACCCGCACGGTCGCGGGCTCGTCGGGAGCCGGCCCCATGCGGCGTGTCACCGCGCGGATGCGCGCGAGCAGTTCGTCGATGCCGAACGGTTTGGTCACGTAGTCGTCGGCTCCCGCGTCGAGCGCGTCCACTTTGTCGGGGCTGCCAGCCCGTCCCGAGAGCACGATGATCGGCACGCTCGTCCAGCCGCGCAGCCCGTGGATGACGTCCACTCCGTCCAGGTCAGGCAGTCCGAGGTCGAGGATGATCAGGTCGGGATGCCAGTCGGCGGCCTGGCGCAGCGCGGCGGTGCCGTCCGGCGCGACGGCTACCTCATAGCTTCTGGCGACCAGGTTGATGCGCAACGCCCGCAAGATCTGCGGTTCGTCGTCCACCACGAGCACGCGGGTCAAGGAGCCCTCCGCAGCGAAACGGTCATGGTCAAGCCCCCTCCAGGCGTCTGCTCCGGCGTGAGCGTCCCACCCATGGCCTCCGTCAGCCCGCGGGACAGCGCCAGCCCGAGGCCCAGCCCCACGCCTTGCCGATCGCCCAGGCGCTGGAACGGCATGAACACCCGCTCCTGAGCCTCCGCCGGAATGCCGGGTCCCCGGTCGATGACGCGGAGCTCGACGTGTTCGCCGTACGAGCTCGCCGAGATCACGACCTTGCGATCGGGCGGGTTGAAGCGGACGGCGTTGGACATCAGGTTCACCAGCACCCGCTCCAGCAGCGCCGCGTCGGCCATGAACTCCGGAACCTCACCGCTGAACCCGTCGTGGACGCGGTCGCGCAGCGGTCCGAGATCGGCGATCGCCTGGGGGACGACGTCCTCGATCGCCAGTGGTTCCAGCGTGACGCCGAGCACGCCGGCCTGCAGGCGGCTCATGTCGAGGAGGTTCGACACCAGCCGGTCCAGCTTGATGAGCGACTCGCCCGCGGTGGCCAGCAGTTCCGCGCGGTCCTCGGGGGTCCAGTCGACCTCTGTCCCACGCAGGCTGTCGACCGCCGCCCTGGCCGCGGCGAGCGGAGTGCGCAGGTCGTGGCTGACGGCCGCGAGCAGCGCGGTGCGCATCCTGTCGGCCTCGGCCAGCGGCTTGGCCCGCTCGGCCTCCTCGCGCAGGCGTTCCTGGCGCAGCGCCACCGCCGATTCGGCGGCGAACGCCTCGAGCACCTGCCGGTCCGCCGCGTCGAGCGGCCTCCCCCGTACGGCCAGCACCAGGTCGTCGTCGATGGGCACGTCGGTGTCGGCATGGCCCGGCGAGGTGGACGGCGGCCCTCCGGCCGTGGCCACGACGTGCCAGGAGTCGCCGTCGCGCTCCAGCAGCGTGACGGACGCCAGCCCGTACACCTCTCTGAGCCTGGCCAGCAGGGACGGCAGCGCCGAGTCGCCGCGCAGGACGTGGCCGGCCAGCGTGGACAGCACTTCGGCGTCGGCGCGCGCCCGGGTGGCCTCCCTGCTGCGGCGGGCCGCCTGGTCGACGACCGTGCTGACCATCGCGGCGACCAGGACGAAGGTGGTCAGCGCGAACAGGTTCTCCGGCGCGGAGATCGTCAGCGTGTGGAGCGGCGGCGTGAAGAACCAGTTGAGCAGGGCGAAGCCGAGCACCGCCGCGGTGAGCGCCGGCCACCTGCCGCCCACCAGGGCGACCGCGACCACCAGCAGCAGGAAGAACAGGATCTCGCTCGGCAGCGTGAGCTGCTCGGCGAACGCCAGCATGACGGCCGTGAGCAGCGGCAGCCCGAGCAGCGCCAGCACCCAGCCGGCGATCCGCCGGTCTCGGGTGAGCGCGGCGGGCGGGCGGCGCGCGGGCGGCGGCGCGTTCGCGGCAACGCCGGGGGCCGCGCCTAGGTCGATGCGCAGCCGCCCGCGTGTCATGCCCCGCTCCTGGTGGTTCGTCGGTGACCTCCAGGCTACGACCAGGGGCGCGACGTCCTACGGCTGGTACGGCGGGGCGACTCCCCAGCCCCAGTGCGGCACCGGAGCCCTGGTCGGGGGCGTCGCGCCGGGCTGCGAGTTGTGCACGGCCAGCCGGGTGCCCCACTCGATGTAGCCGGCGAAGGCGGCCCGGAACTCGGGATCGTCGGGCAGTCCCACTTCGTCGGCGGCGTCCATCAGCAGGTTGACCCACCTGCGCCGCTGCGGCTCGGTGATGCCCTTGCCGAGGTGCTGGGAGAGCATGTGGGGGTAGCCGCCCCGCTCCTTGGTGTAGTGGTCGGGGCCGCCGAACACCTCACCGAGCCACATCGCCACATATCGCGGATGGCCGGGGTCCATGTGCGCGAACAGCGGGCCGATCAGGTCGTCCTTCCGCACCTGCTCGTAGAACGCCTCGGTGAGCCGCTCCAGCGCCTCTGCCCCGCCCGCCCATTCGTATAAGGTCGGCACTTCCTTATTGTTCATGTAATCAGGTAATCAGTTGCCAGGTTGGTCGGCAAATTCTGAAAGTTACACGCCGCTCCGGGCAACGGCGCAGGTCGGAAGACCCACCCGGACCGGCCGCCTTTCCGCCGCCTCTGCGCGCTCCTACGCTCTCGGCAGACCCACGATCTTCGGGAGCTGACGATGTCGCGGATGAGCGCCTTGGTGGTGGCCGTGCTGACCCTGATCGGAACGGTACTCTTCCTGACCACGACACCGGCCAGCGCCGCCGCCACCAGGATCATGCCCCTCGGCGACTCGATCACCGGCTCGCCCGGCTGCTGGCGGGCCCTGCTGTGGAACAGGCTCCAGAGCACCGGCTACACCAACATCGACTTCGTCGGCACGCTGCCGCCGCAGGGTTGCTCGGTGTCGTACGACGGCGACAACGAGGGCCACGGCGGCTTCCTGGCGACGAACGTGGCCGCCCAGAACCAGCTCCCCGGCTGGCTGGCGGCCACCAGGCCCGACATCGTGGTGATGCATTTCGGCACCAATGACGTGTGGAGCAACATCGCGCCCGCGACGATCCTCAGCGCGTTCACCACACTGGTGAACCAGATGCGGGCCAGCAACCCCGCGATGAAGATCCTGGTCGCGAAGATCATCCCGATGAGCCCGTCCAACTGCGCCGACTGCGGGCAGCGCGCCGTCACCTTCAACAACGCAATCCCCGCCTGGGCCGCCGCCACCTCCACCCAGCAGTCGCCGATCGTGGTCGTCGACCAGTGGACGGGGTTCAGCACGAGCGCGGACACGTATGACGGAGTGCACCCGAACGCCTCGGGCGACCAGAAGATGTCCGACCGCTGGTATCCGGCGCTGGTGAACTTCCTCACCCCGGGCGGGTCCACGCCGACGCCCACCCCCACTCCCACCGTGACACCGGTGGGCGGTTGCACGGCGACGTTCAAGAACGTCGGGCAGTGGACGGGCGGCTTCCAGGGTGAGGTCACGGTCAAGAACACGAGTGCCGCCACGACGAACGCCTGGACGGTCGGCTGGACGTTCGCCAACGGCCAGCAGATCACGCAGATCTGGGGCGGCACGCTCACCGCGAACGGGGCCACTGTGAGCGTGCGGAACGTGAGCTGGAACGGCACCCTGGCCACCGGAGCGACGGCCACCTTCGGTTTCCTGGCCTCCTGGAACGGAACCAACACCGCGCCCGTGCCCACCTGTTCTCCCGTCTGAGCAGTCCGCTCTTCAATCGTTTGAATGACAGTTGTCATTCAGTCGATTGAAGAACTAGGCTCTCCAGGCATGGGAGCACGGCGGGCACCGCGCCCAGAGGATCGCGGCCAGGCGGCGGAACAGACGCGCGAGCGGATCCTGACCGCCGCGGTGGCCGAGTTCGGGGCGAAGGGCTACGCGGGTGCCCGCACGGCCGGCATCGCCGCCCGCGCCGGCGTCAACCAGCAGCTGATCTCGTACTACTTCGGTGGCAAACAGGGGCTGCTGGACGAGCTGCGCCGGCGCTGGCAGGAGCTCGAGGCCGGCCTGGTCACGCCGGACACCACGTTCGCGGACTCGATCGGCGCGCACCTGGACGCGACGCTCGACAATCCCGACTGGGCCCGGCTGACCGTCTGGCAGGCCCTTGGCGACTGCCCGTTCACCGATGAGGCGGACGGGCGACAGTATCTGGATCGCCAACGGGCCAAGATGGCGGACTCAGTGGAGAAGATCCGCCAACGGCAGGAAAACGGCGAGGTCACCGATGAGGTGGACGCCAGGTTCGCGCTCCTGACCGCCTACGCGGTGGTCTTCGCCCCGATCACGATGCCGCACTTCGTACGGGCCCTCTTCGGCGACGATCCTTTGTCGACTGAAACCCGTACCGAACTCCGCAACCAGCTGATCAAACTTCTCGGGAGGTCCTCCTAATGGTCACTGTCGTCTTCGGTGCCCGGGGCAATGTAGGCCGCCATGTCGCCGCCGGACTGCGTGCGGCGGGCATACCGATCCGCGCGACGGGCCGGGATCCGCACGCGCCGGGGTTCCCGCCGGACACACCGGTCGTAGCAGCCGATCTCGACTCTCCCGAGACGCTGCCCGCCGCTCTGGAGGGTGCCGAGAAGGTGTTCCTGTACACCAAACCGGATGGCATCGATGGGTTTGTGAAGGCGGCGCGATCCGCCGGCGTACGACACGTGGTGCTGCTGTCATCGGCGTCCGTCGTTCTCTCCAGCGCCGAACTCAACCCGATCGCCAAGTTGCATCGCGTCGTCGAGGCGGCCCTGGAGGGCTCCGGCATCGACTGGACGTTCATCCGGCCGGGGATGTTCGCCACGAACACCCTGTGGTGGTGGGCGCAGTCGATCAGAAACGACAACACCGTCCGTACGGGGTACCCAGACGCGCAGATCTCCCCCATCCATGAGAAGGACATGGCCGCGCTCGCCGTCACCGCCCTGACCGAGCCCGGCCACGCTCAGCGGGCCTACACGCTCTACGGCCCCGAGTCGCTCACCATCAGGCAGCAGGTCGAGCAGATCGGCGAGGCCATCGGCCGCAAGATCACGCTTGATGTGACCTCCGTCGAGGAGGCCCGGTCGGATCTGGCCAAGACCATGCCCCCGATCGGGGTGGAGGGCATCATGCGCATGCTGGCAGCCAGTACCGAGCACCCCGCCCCTACCTCGACGGTCGTCGAGGAGGTCACCGGCCGTCCCGCGCACACCTTCGCCCAGTGGGCCCAGGACCACGCCGACGACTTCCGGTAAGGGTCAGCGCGCGTATGCCCTGACGGCCAGGACGTTGGGAATGGGCTGATTGCCCGGTTCGTACATCCGCTCGATGTCGAGCCGCGCGTCGATGAACGCGTTGATCAGGTCCGGGAGCGGCAGCTGGCTCATCCCCACCCGGTCCCGGACCCCGCCCTTGCGCCACCATGGTCCGCGCCGGTGCCAGCCCTTGATGCGGTACGTGGGATGGATGATCAGCGCGCCGTCCTCGCGGTTCTCGATGTGCGGGCCGTTGAAGCACGGGTGCGCCCCGTAGAACAGCAGCAGGCCGCCCGGGCGCAGCACCCGGGCGGCCTCCTTCAGCAGTCCGGGAAAGTCGCCGATGTCGGTCGACACCCAGAACGCGGCGACGGTGCCGAACACCCCTGCGGCGAACGGCAGCGTCGTAGCGTCACCCTGGAGCAGCGGCGCGTCGTCCCTGCGGCGGGCGAGGCGTAACTGGTCACCGGACCGGTCGAGCCCCACCACGGTCCTGCCGGTGGCGCGGATCGCGTCGAGGTAGAGGCCGGTGCCGCAGCCCAGGTCCAGGCACGGTCCGTCGCCCGGTCCCAGCAGCTCGGCCACGTCCGGCTGGTTCGCGGCGGCGGCGGGGGTGTTGAACTCGTCGTACCACTCGGCTTGGCCGTCATAGCGTGCGGTCATGATCCATCAATACCGCCTTTTACCAGCTACTGACCTCGTCGCTGACGTATTCCGAGGAATGCGAGCGCAACGCCGATGATGAGGACGACGGGGCCGATGATGGCCCACATGGTGACGCCGCTCATCACGCTACCGCCGACGATGCCCAGCCCCTGAAGCGTCCACAGGCCGCCGACCAGGATCAGGAGAACACCGAGTACGAGGAAGATCCATGCTTTCACTGCTTTTCTCGTTTCTTGTCCTGGAAGGGGTGGAGAAAGCGCCTTCAGGATGACATGACCGCCCGGCCGAGGGCGATCAGCTCCAACTGGTCAAGCTGCGTGTCGATGGTGGGGGCGGCGATACGGCAGACGACGTGTCGCGCGCCCGCCTCCGCGTAGCGGGCGAGCGTCTCGGCCACCTGTCCGGCCGGTCCCACGGCCATCGCCTGGATCGTCCGTACGGTCTCGGATGGCAGCCCGTACGTGGCCCGGCAGTAGGCATCGAGCTCCTGCTCTCCCCGTTCCGCGTCGTCGCTGACCAGCACGGTGACGAACAGCGCCGGCGTGATCGCGTCCGCGAGACGGCCCGCGGCCGCCGCGGCCTGGCATACGGACTTGAGGCCCGCCCGGTAGTCGGCGACGTCCGGCGGATAAGGCAGCCACCCGTCGTAGAGGCGGCCGGTGCGCTCGAGCGCCGACGGGCTGCCTCCCGCGAGCCAGACCGGCGGGCCACCTGGCCGGTAAGACGGTGTGGACTCCGGCAGGTCGTCGTGACGCAACACCTCGCCGCGAAACGCGCGTTCCCCCGCCCATAGCGCCCGCCACAGCGAGACCGTCTCGTCCAGCCGCCGGAACCGTCGCTCCCACGGCACCTCCGAGACCGCGTACTCGATCTCGGACCGGCCGGGGAAGCCCGCGCCCACAGCCACGACGAGCCGTCCGGCTGACAGGTGGTCGATGGAGGCCAGCTCCTGCGCGGCGGTGACCGGGCGGCGGAAGGCGGGCAGCAGAGCCGCGGTGCCGAGCGTGACGCGTTCGGTGGCGGGGGCGAGGGCGGCGAGCATGGCCAGCGGCTCGATCCGCGCGCCGAGAAGGGTGTCATTGGCCCAGACGGAGTCGTACCCGAGCCGCTCGGCCCGGACGGCGAAGTCGACCAGGTGCCGGGCGTCGTTCCACTGGGTGCGGTTGGTGGGGAGCAGGACTCCCAGCCGTGCACGAGTATCGGTCACTGCTTCTCCTTGGTACGCGTTCGACCTTGAGAAGCCTGGGAGACGGGCCGCGGTCCGGCAATTCCTCGGAAGGTATGCCGCCACACTCGGTAACCCATTTGTTACATACTGCCCCTTGCTGGGATTTCTTGTGATATGTACGGTCCTTTCATTGCCACTTAACAACCTGTTCAGTGCAACCGATCAAGGGGTTCGATGACGGAGGCGGAGACCGAACACCTGGGCGTACGCATCCGGGCCTACCGGAACATGCGCCAGATGACCGTGCGCGGCCTGGCCGGCCAGGCCAAGGCGAGCGCCAGCTTCATCAGCCAGTTGGAGCGAGGGCAGACCAGCGCGAGCATCGGGATGTTGCGGCGGATCGCCGGAGCTCTCGGGATCACGGTGGCCGACCTGTTCAACGAACAGGACGAGGTCGGACACCGGGTGGTACGCCGCGCCGACCGTCCGGAATTACCCACGAAATCCGGCACCCGCAAGTACCTGATCTCCCAGCGCCCCCTGCAGAACCTGGAGATGTACGCCGGGGAATTAGACCCGGGCGCGTCCACCGGGGACGAGCCGTACACCCACGGCGACTCCCAGGAGATCTTCCTCATCCTGCGCGGCCAGGTCACGCTCTGGCTCGGGCCCGCCGATTCGGCCGCCCCGCACGTCCTCGGGCCGGGCGACAGCGTGGAATACCGCACATCGATGCCCCATCGCGTCGTCAACGACGGCGACGAGACGGCCGAGGTGCTCTGGACGATCAGCCCGCCTACGCCCGCCTGACTTACACCCACCCTTATCAAGGGGGTTCAACCATGCCGAACTATCCCAAACGACTGCCCGGTATGGCCGCTATCGCGGCTTCGCTACTGCTCTCCGCCGCATGTGGCGCCGGTTCCGCGGCGCCCGCGAGCATCGACCTCGGCTCCGGCCCCGCCAAGTCCGGCACCATCAAGAAGGACGCGCTCAGCGGCCTGAACATGACGTTCGTCTCCTATGGCGGCGCGTATCAGGAGGGCCAGCAGAAGGCGGCGGTCGATCCCTTCGCCCAGGAGTCGGGCGCGAAGATCCTCGAGGACGGCCCGACCGACTACGCCAAGATCAAGGCCCAGGTCGACTCCTCGAACGTCACCTGGGACGTGATCGACACGGACTCGATCTGGGCCCAGGCGCAGTGCGGCAAGCTGCTGCAACCGCTCGACTACACGATCATCGACAAGTCGAAGGTCCCCGAGGGCCTCACCACCGAGTGCAGCGTCCCCGCGATGCAGTACGGCATGGTGCTGGCGTACAACAAGGACAAGTTCGGCGCGAACCCGCCCAAGGGCTGGAAGGACTTCTTCGACACCGCGAAGTTCCCCGGCAAGCGCGGTATTTCCGGCAACCCCGGCGACTCGGCGCCCGGGCCGTTCGAGGGCGCGCTGATCGCCGACGGCGTCGCCCCGGACCAGCTGTATCCCCTGGACGTGGACCGCGCGACCAAGAAGCTGCAGTCGGTCCGCTCGAACCTGGTGTTCTGGAAGACCGGCGCGGAGTCGCAGCAGTTGCTGGAGTCCGGCGAGGTCGACATGGCGATGCTCTGGAGCGGCCGCGCGTACGCCGCCGTCAAGAACGGCGCGCCGTTCGACGTCTCCTTCGACCAGTGGATGCCGATCATGGACTCCCTGACCGTGCCGAAGAACGCCAAGAACCCCAAGGCGTCGATGGCGCTGATCAACTACTACCTGGGCGCGCAACAGCAGGCCAAGCTCACCGAGCTGACCTCGTACTCGCCGATCAACACCGACGCCAAGCCCAAGCTGGACGAGAAGGGGCGGTCGTTCCTGACGACCAGGCCCGAGGTGGCGGACAAGGCACTCAAGATCGACTCGAAGTGGTGGGCGGAACACCAGCCCGAGATGATCGAGAAGTGGTCGGCCTGGCTCGGCGGCTGATCCGAGATGGCCTCGACGCTCCAAGCGGTGTCCCTGCCGGCGACGGCGGGCAGGGATGACCGCGACCGCCGGCCGGCGCTGCTCATCCTGCCCGCGCTGATCGCGCTCGCTGTCTTCTTCCTCTACCCGCTGGTCTCCATGGTGGTCAGCGCGTTCACCGATCCCACGCCCGGGCTCGGGAACTTCGCCTGGTTCTTCGGTGAGCCGCAGAACCTGAGGGTGCTCGGCCGTACGTTCACCACGGGCCTGTGGGTGACGGTGATCGCGCTGGTCGTGTCATATCCGTACGCCTACGCCATGACGATCGCCGGGCCGCGGGCGCGCAACGTGCTGACGCTGCTCGTGCTCGTACCGTTCTGGACCAGCCTGATGGTGCGCACGTTCGCGTGGGTGATCCTGCTGCAGGACACCGGCGTGATCAACGGCGCGCTGCAGGCGATCGGGCTCGGGCCGTTCAACCTGATCCGCACCCAGACGGGGGTGGTCATCGGGATGGTGCAGTTGCTGATGCCGTTCATGGTGCTCCCGCTGTACGCGGTGATGAACGGGATCGACCGGCGGCTGCTGACCGCGGCGGGGAGCCTGGGGGCGCATCCGATCAAGGCGTTCGTGAAGGTGTATCTGCCGCTGTCGCTGCCGGGCGTCTCGGCGGGGTGCCTGACCGTGTTCATCAGCGCGCTCGGTTTCTACGTCACGCCCGCGTTGCTCGGTTCGCCCACCGACGCGCTGATCTCGCAGCAGATCTTCACGCAGGTCAACGGGCTGCTCAAGTGGGGACGAGGTGGCGCGATGGGCGTGGTCCTGCTCGGGCTGACGCTGGCGATGATCGCGCTGCTCGCGCTCACGCTGCGTCGTACCGGAAGGAAGGTGGCCGGATGACCGCCCGCCTCGGCCGCGCCGTGCTGTGGGCGTTCTGCGCGCTCGTGGGCGTGTGGCTGGTCGCGCCGGCGCTGATCGTGGTGCCGCTCAGCTTCACCTCGAAGGCTTCGCTGAAGTTCCCGCCCGACGGCTACTCGTTCCGCTGGTACGAGCACTTCTTCAGCGATCCGGCCTGGGTGTCGGCGCTGCTGACCTCGGTCGAGGTGGCGCTGCTCGTCACGGTCGTGGCCACAGTACTCGGCACGGCCGCCGCGATCGGGCTGACCAGGGCGCGGATGCGCGGCCTGGCGCTCGCGCAGGGGGCGATGCTGGCCCCGATGATCGTGCCCGGTGTGGTGCTGGCCGTCGGGACCTACGCCGTGTTCCTGAAGTTGCAGCTCGTGGGCACGCTGGCCGGGTTCGTCATGGCGCACACCGTACTGGCGCTGCCGTTCGTGATGATCCCGGTGGCCGCTTCGCTGCGCGGGTTCGACCGGCGGCTGGAGAGCGCGGCGGCCAGTCTGGGCGCCGGGCGGTGGGCCACCTTCCGGAGCGTGACGCTGCCCCTGGTCGCGCCCGGCGTCGCCTCCGGCGCGCTGTTCGCGTTCGTCACGAGCTTCGACGAGGTGGTCGTCTCGCTGTTCATCCAGAGCCCCTACCTGCAGACCCTGCCGGTCAAGATGTACGCGAGCGTCACCCGCGAGATCGACCCGACCATCGCCGCGGCGGCCACGATGATCCTCGTGCTGACCACGACCCTCGTGCTCGCCGCCACCTTCTTCGTCGCCAGGAGGTCCCGTGCCGCCGACCAGTAACGACCTCGCCGCCCGCGGCGGGGGCATCGAGCTCACCGGCCTGACCAAACGCTACGGGGACTTCGTCGCCGTGGACGACGTCTCGCTGTCGATCAACCCGGGCGAGTTCATCACGCTGCTCGGACCGAGCGGCTCGGGCAAGACGACCACGCTGAACGTCATCGCCGGCTTCACCAAGGCGACCTCGGGCGAGCTGACCGTGGACGGCACCGCCATCGCCGCCACCCCGGCCCACAAGCGGGACATGGGCATGGTCTTCCAGCACTACGCCCTGTTCCCGCACATGACGGTCGCCGAGAACATCGCCTTCCCGCTGAAGCAACGCAAGATCCCCAAGGCGCGCAGAACCGAGCTGGTCCAGGCGGCGCTGGCCACCGTCCACCTCGGCGAGTACGGCCACCGCTACCCGCGCGAGCTGTCCGGCGGGCAGCAGCAGCGGGTCGCGGTGGCCAGAGCGATCGTCTACAGCCCGCGGGTACTGCTGATGGACGAGCCCCTCGGCGCGCTCGACAAGAAGCTGCGCGACTGGCTCCAACTGGAGATCAAGCGCATCCACGGCGAGCTCGGCATCACGTTCGTCTACGTCACGCATGACCAGGACGAGGCTCTGGTGCTGTCGGACCGCATCGCGGTCTTCAACCAGGGCCGCATCGAGCAGCTCGGCCCGGCCGACGAGCTCTACGAGCGCCCCGCCACGCTGTTCGTGGCCCGCTTCCTGGGCGAGTCGACGATCCTGCGCGGCGACGTCTCAGCTGACGGCATCGGCGTCTGCGCGCGGCTGATGCGGGCGCCCGGTTCACTGCCCGACGGGCCCGGCGCGCTCGTCGTACGGCCCGAGCGGCTGGCCGTACGGCAGGCGGACCACTCCCCCGAGACCGGCTGGAACGCGCTGCCCGCCACCGTCACCAGCGAGATCTACCTCGGCTCCAGTCGCAAACTGGAACTGAGACTGCCGGACGGCTCGCCGGCGCTGGTCCGCGAACAGGCGGGCAGCCTCAGCGACGCCCGCCGCGGCGACGAGGTCACGCTCACCTGGCGCGTGTCCGACTCCGTACTCCTGGCTGATGAAAGTGATGTGGAGGCAGTTCTCACGTGAAAGGCATCCCGCTGACCACGGACTTCGCCAACGGCGGCGTCTCGTTCTGGTACCGGCAGATCGGCGTGCCGGATCGCCGGGCCGCGCTGCCCGGTCCCCGCTCGTATGACGTGGTGATCGTCGGCGGCGGCTACACGGGCCTGTGGACCGCGTACTACCTGAAGAAGGAGCAGCCCGATCTGCGGATCGCGATCCTGGAGCGGGAGTTCGCCGGGTTCGGCGCGTCCGGGCGCAACGGCGGCTGGCTGTCGGCCGAGTTCGCGGGGTCGCGGAAGCGGTATGCGGCGGCTCGGGGGCGTGAGGCGATGGTCTCCCTGCAGCATGCCATGTTCCGGTCCGTTGACGAGGTCATCCGCGTGACCCGGGAAGAGGGCATCGAGGCCGACATCCACAAGGGTGGCCTGATCCACGTCGCGACCAACCCCGCCCAGCGCCGCCGCCTGCGCGAGGAGCTGTCCGAGCTGCGTACCTGGGGGTACGGGGAGGACGACCTCAGGCTGATGTCCCGGGACGAGCAGCGGGAACGCGTGCAGGTGGCCGGGACCCTGGAAGCCACGTACTCGCCGCACTGCGCGCGCATCCAGCCCGCGAAACTGGCCGTCGGGCTCGCTTCAGTGGTCGCCTCGCTGGGCGTGGACATCTTCGAGAACACCACCGTGACCGAGATCCGCCCCCGCTCTACCGGCGGCAAGGCTTCAGCGGTCACCTCGCGTGGCGTCGTCTCGGCCGAGTACGTCATCCGCGCCACCGAGGGCTTCACCGCCAGCCTCGCCGGGCAGCACCGGCAGTGGCTGCCGATGAACAGCTCCATGATCGTCACCGAGCCGCTGCCCGCCGAGGTGTGGAAGCACATCGGCTGGTCGGGCAACGAGCTGCTCGGCGACGAGGCGCACGCCTACATCTACGCCCAGCGGACCGCGGACGACCGGATCGCGATCGGCGGGCGCGGCGTGCCGTACCGGTACGGCTCGCGGACCGACGACCGGGGCGCCACACAGGCACAGACGGTGGCACTGCTCTGGCGGATGCTGGTCAAGCTGTTCCCCGCCGCGGCCGACGCCCATGTCCAGCACTCGTGGTGCGGGGTGCTCGGCGTGCCGCGGGACTGGTGCTCGACCGTGCACCTCGACCACGCGACCGGGCTCGGCTGGGCTGGGGGTTACGTGGGCAGCGGCGTCACCACCACGAACCTGGCCGGCCGCACGCTGCGCGACCTGGTGCTGCGCCGCGACACCGAGCTGACGGCGCTGCCGTGGGTGGGCCGCCAGGTCAGGCAGTGGGAGCCGGAGCCGCTGCGGTGGACCGGGGTGCAGCTCATCTACGCGCTCTTCAGGACCGCCGACCGGCACGAGAACGACCGGGGCACCACCACCTCGGCCTACGCCCGCCTCGCCAATCTCATCTCCGGCCGCTGACTGCCGTTACTTCTCCTGTTAGGACGACTCTTGATCCAGCTCTCCCACCTGGCGCACGCCCCGTCGGTCTCCCTGCCCGCTGCCGAGCCCAAGCCGACCAGCTTGACCGGCCAGTCGGAGTCCACCTTGGAGGTGTGGGCCGACTCTCTGGCGGAGACGGGTGTCTGGGAGTGCGGGCCCGGCTCGTTCACGGCGGTCAGGGACGGCTTTCACGAGATCTGTCAGATCCTGGCGGGGCGGGCGACGTTGACGGGTGAGGACGGGCAGACCGTTGAACTGGCGCCGGGCTCGACGGTCGTGCTGCCGGACGGCTGGCGGGGGACCTGGGACGTGCACGAGACGATCCGCAAGACGTACGTGACCATCCGTACCACTCATTAGCCGCCTTCTATAAGAAATGCCCTCAGGGATAATTTCCCGATTTCCGCTATGGGCTCATTTCTTTAGACATGATCGGAATATGAACGCAGCGGCGCGGGCGGCGCTCGTCGGGGCGGTGGTCGGACTGGCCCAGTTCGTCATCTTCTACTGGCGGGGAGACGACCTGGGGTTCCTCGACGTCTTGGCGCTGATCCTCCTGCCCTATGGGCTGGGGTTCTTCCTGTCCTGGTGGGGCAAGTTACCGCGCTGGTGGGGGGTGGCCACGGCGGGCCCGGCCATCACCGCGGCGTTCCTCCTCGCCAACATTTTCGCCCTGCTCATGCCCAAGAGCGTGGACTTGACCGACTGGCAGACAGCACTGTGCCTCATGGCCCTGGGTGCGACCGCCTATCTGGCCGCGGGCGGCATATTCATGCCGGTGCACTCGGGACTTCGCGTCCTGCTGATCGCCGGCGTCGCCGTGGTGTACCTGGCCGTGTGGTCGGCATCGAACGTCATCGCCGACCCGACTCCGGCCAACCAGCCGGCCCGCGCCAAGGTTCCGCTCATCGCACCCACCCTGCCGGACCATCGGCTCTCGGATGTGCTCTATGTGGATGACTGGCTCGAGCTCTGGTACGAGGGTCAGGATGGTGACTCCCGCGTTGGCGTCACCGTCAGGCCAAGGAGTACGGCGAGCCCCAAGGCTGCCTGCAGAAATCCCGATCCGCGGGACGAGATCATGGAGCACACGGAGTGCCGCCAGGCGTCACCCGGCATATGGCTCCGTAGCGGTAAGCACGGGAAGATCATCTTCACAACGCACAGCACCGCCTTGGTGCGGATCGAAAGCCCAACGATGTCCATGAAAGAGCTGATCGCCGTACTGGACACGTTCCACCCCATCGACGCCGAGGAACTGGCCAGACTCGACGAGGAGTGAAGTCCCTCAGCCTCCGATGCAACAGTTCGCCACGTAAGTCCATCTGGGAGGTGACACGGACGACGAAAGGCGAAGGCTGTTGGAAGCAGACACCCGGTTCGCCGGGTTCGCCGCCGAACGTGGCGATGCGCTGTTGCGTTATGGCTACGTCCTGGCCGGGAACCCGCACGACGCGGCCGACCTGGTGCAGGAGGCGCTGCTGAAGTTACGCGCCTCCTGGCCGAGACTGCGCGCCAAGGACAATCCGGAAAGTTACGTACGTACCACCATGGCCAGGCTGCACATAGCGGCCTGGCGGTTGCGGCGGCGCGAGCTGCTCGCCTGGGACCCACCGGAGCACGGCTACCACGACGCACTGCCCAGCGAAGACGAGCAGGCGATGTGGGAGTCCCTGGCCGGGTTGCCCCGCAAGCAGCGGGTGGTGCTGGTGTTGCGCTACTACGAGGGGCTGAGCGACGAGGAGATCGCGGCGACCCTGGGGATCTCCCGTGGAACCGTGCGGAGCCAGGCGTCACGGGCGCTCGGCAAGCTCCGTTCCGCCGTGAGCGAGCACATCGAGTCAGGCGTCGGGTCGGATCGCGGGGAGCGGCGATGAGCGGTATCGAGGAGCTGTTGAGCAGGACCCTGGGACACGCGGCCGAGCAGGCGCCGCGGCTGGCCGCCCCGGCGGCGGAACGGCTGGAGACCGGCTACCGACAGCGCAGGCACAGGTCCCAGGCGCTGCTCGCGGCGGCGGCCGTGGTGGTGCTCGCCGGCGGGGTCGTCGTGGGCCTGCGGGCGGTCGGCGGCGGGAAGCCGCTGCCCGCTATCGGCCCGTCTGAAGTGCCGTCCGCGATGATCAGTGCCGCCACCACCGCGAAACCCATCGAGAAGCTGTGGCCGCAGGCTGTATGGAAGATTCCCATCGGGGACTCTCAGGGCAGGGAACTACACCCCGTCGCACTGACCGACGATGGGAAGCTGCTGGTCAAGGCATGGCGCGAGGTCGAGGAGCCCGAGGTGCTCTACCTCTACGACCTGGCCGGAGGGGATCTGCGAAAGATCGCGGACCTACCCACGTCGAAGAAGACCGGGATCGCCGCGAACTTCAGCATGGGTGAGGGCGTGGTGGCGTGGTGGACCTCGACGAAGACCTCCGTACGCCTCTGGACCGCGCCACTGACCGGCGGCGAGGCCAGACAGGTGGCCGAGCACAAGACCAGAGGCGACATGATCGACAGCCTCGCCGTGGCGAAGGGCACGATCGTGTTCTCCTTGGGGAAGGGCGGGGTGTTCAGCGTTCCTGTGGGCGGGGGCCAGGTGACGCCGATCGACCGCGGGACCGATCTGCACCTGCTGTCCTGGCCATGGGCGGGCTCGCCGAGCTCGTGGAGCCCCAAGGACGGAGCCCCGTTCACTCATCTGGTCAACCTGGAGACCGGGCAGACCAGCGACGCGGCCCCTGCCAGCCAGGGAGCGACGTTGCTCGCCTGCGGTGTGCGGTCTTGCCTCTCGACGATGAGCAACGGCGGCAGGGCGTTCACCCGGGCGCGTGACGGCTCGGAAGAGCAGGAGGTGCCGACCGGCTACCAGATCCCGGAGCCGCCCAGCCAGAGTCGCTTCTACGTGCGCAACCTCAGAAGCGACGCTCCGGGTCTAGGGCTCTACGACCTGAAGACCGGGGCGTTGGCGGACCTGGGCATCGGAGATGAAGCCAGTCAGGGCGAGGTGCCGGTCGCCGACCGGGCCGGACGGATGATGACGTACCGGATCAAGAGCGGCAGGTATGTGATCGACCTGTCCAGGATCCCCTGACGGGGCGGGCTCGGTAGTGAAGCGTGGCCCGAGTGGCGGGGACGGCGGGCAAGAACAGCCCTCAGGCCGCACACCCGCCGCGCGGCTCGCAAGCTCGGGCCATGCGGCGGGCGTGCAGCGCCGCCCTTGATCCTCATGAGAACAATTCGGGAAGATGTGGACCGATTTGAGCACCGGGCCGGCTCGGCGAGACTTGCGCCGGGCATCTCTCCGAAGGGCACCATGAGCGACACGCCTTCCACCGAAGATTGCAAACGAAGCGCTTCGTTCCCCGAGTCCATCGGCGAGTTCCTCGTCGTTTTGGTGATTCTCCTGCTGATGTGGGCAACCGGCTCATGGCTGGCCAAGAAGTACGACTGGGCCGATCACGGCTATTTCCAGGCGCCTCTCGGTCATCTCATGGGCACCTTCGCGGGTGGCGCGATGCGCACATTCGCCGTGTTCTCCTTACCGATGCTCCTGTGGCGATTAGGGCGGTCGATCCCCCGTCGTGCGTACATCCGCCTGAGCGCCGGACTCCTGCTCTGCGGACCGGCCAGTTTGATCTTCTTGCTCTGGATGTCCGACGGCGGTGGCCCGGTGCAGACCTGGCCTCAGTGGCTCTTGGTCGGGGTAGTGGTCGGGCTGACGTTTTGCGGCCTCGCGGGTCTCGGACACTGTGCCTTCCTTGCCCGCAGGGCGCGTGGGTCGGCCGGCTAGGCCGCGACCCGCTTGGTCACTGAACCGCGTATTGTGCCGACGTGGTCGCGCCGCAGTGCTCCCGGTAGCTGCGGCGCCATCTCGCCTGACGTAATCAAAGCTGCTCGCGCAAGCGACGGGGAAACTCTCTCTCCGACGAGAGTATTCAACGATCTTAATGAAACGGTGGCAGATGGCTACACTTGCTGATCTGGAGAGTCTCATTGGCCCTCCAGTCAGGCCTGCGCCTGCGAATGACTGGAATATGATTGAAGCGGATCTTGGGTTGCTGCTTCCAAGCGACTACAAGGAGCTGATGGATCGGTACGCCAGTCTGACGCTCGATGCGTTCCTGGGTCTGTTCATACCAAATCCGGGTGATCACCCAGGCGAGTCGATGCGTGACGGCATACTGGGCCTCTTGCATGACGTCGCACCGGATGACGACGAAGCACAAGAAGTGGTTGACGACGCCGGAAACGTTGTCGAAAAGCGCTACTTCTCGCACTATCCTGAGCCAGGTGGAATTATTCCATGGGGTTCCACGCAGAATGGGCATCTATGCCTGTGGGAGGCCGACGGTCATCCCGATTCGTGGAAAGTTCTCATCTCTTCGGATGGGGCGTTCATGTGGAGACACAATGGCGGCATTCTAGATTTCCTGATCAAAGCAAACCAGGGGCGCCTTCGTTGCCCTCTCATAAACAATGAGGGAAATTTGGACCGAACCTTCGATGATAATCTTCCGGGGCGGGCTTCCATATAGCTGCCGACGGTTCCGGGCCGCCCCCGGAAGCTGCGGCGCGCATGATGGATTCTTCACCATCGACCCCTCAGGCATTGCGGTTCGGTCCCCAGCGAAAGGGAGCGGCCCACGGGCGTAGCATATTGTCCGGAGCATGATCGATCTTGGCAGGCGCCGCTCAGCCGACAAATCCACTGCCATCTGGCGAGGAGCGACTCTCTGATCGCCTGTGCACCGGACGCGCCTGCCTCCGCCAGTTCGTGCGCGGCACGTCGGAGCTCGGCCACGGCGTAAGCGTTGACCGCCGCAGCGTCCGGGACCACGTTCAAGGCGAGGGCGGTTGCGGCCTCGGCATCGCCCCGCATGATGTGGGCTCGCGCCAGGCAGGCCCCGAAGGACCAGAGTCTGATCGGCGTACTGGAAGCAGGCACCGGGGTCGTGGTGGATGGAAAGGCAACCGACTCAGCAAACTTCGTGAGCAGCAACAATGAACTGCCTGCTCTGCCGAAGCTCCGGTCGTGGGGTTGCGCGCCGAAGGCGTGCCCAAGGAGGCAGTCCCAGCGAAGCGAGGCCCTCCAGGGGTCGCGGCTCCGGCGCGACTGGAAGCAGCGCCTGAGCTCCGAAAGCGCGAAGCGCACCCATAATGAAGCCCTTTTGTGCAGGAGCATGCGAAAAGGCCCTCCAGGATTATCCTGAAGGGCCTTTTCGACTTGGTAGCGGGGGCAGGATTTGAACCTGCGACCTCTGGGTTATGAGCCCAGCGAGCTACCGAACTGCTCCACCCCGCGTCGGTGTGTGTCTAAAGACTATAGGTGGCGCGGGGTGGACGCAAATCGAGGAACCTACGAGCTGGCCGTCGGTGTCGCCGTCGGAGTGCCTGATGCCGACGGCGACACCGAGGGTGACGACGACGGTGCAGCCGACGGAGAGGCCGTTGGTGACGGCGTCGGAGTGGTGGTGGTGCTCGGCAGAGCGCCCAGCCCCTCCAGAGCCTTCAGCGCCTCTTCCAGCTGCTTCTGCGCCTTGCCGTACGCCTCCCAGTTGGGCGGGTTGGCCTGCAGGGCCTTCTGGGCCTCGGTGTAGGCGTTCTGGGCGTTGTCGATCGCCGCCTTCAGAGCCGTGGTGTTCTGGTTGGGTTTTACTTGCTCGTTGTTGGGTGGCGTCTGCTGCTGCTGGCCGTCGCCGAAGACCTGTTTCAGAGCTTCAGGAAGGGTCCGGGCAACACCGATCTTGCTGCCGAACGACACCAGGACGCGCTGCAGGATCGGGTACGGCTCCTGCCCGCCACCGGCGGCGACCTGGATGTACACCGGCTCGATGTACACCAGCCCGCCCGCATAGGGCAGAGTCAGCAGATTTCCGTAGCGGACCGAGGAGGCGCCGACGCCCAGGAGGTTCAGTTCGCCGGCGAATCGGCTCTGGAAGGCGTTCTGTGCCTGGCCGGGGCCCGGGATGGGGGTGTTGGACGGCATTCGCAGGATGCGTAGCTTGCCGTAGTTGGGGCCGGCCACCGAGTCGACCGCCATGAAGGCCGCCAGGTTGGGCCCCTGTTTCGGGACGAACGTCGTCGTCAGCGAGAACGTCGGCGCCTGGTTCTGGACGGGCATCGTGGTCGTCACGTAGTAGGGCGGCTGCTTGGTGTTCTCGCCCTGTGACGGGTCGCTCGGGATGTTCCAGAAGTCCTGGCCGCTGTAGAAGGCGGCCGGGTTGGTGATGTGGTAGCGCGACAGGGTGTAGCGCTGCACCTTGAACAGGTCTTCCGGGTAACGCACGTGGGCCTGGAGGTCGGCGCTCATCTTCGACTTCGGCTGGATGATGCCGGGGAAGGCCTTGCTCCACGTCTTGAGCACCGGGTCGTTCTCGTCCCAGCCGTACAGGGTGACCGTGCCGTCGTAGGCGTCGACGGTGGCCTTGACCGAGTTGCGGATGTAGTTGATCTTGTCTTGCGGTTGCTGGGCGACCACGCCGCTTTTGGTGGTCGTGTCGCTGGTCATGTTGCCCAGGCTCTCGCTCTGCGCGTACGGGTATTCGTTGGAGGTCGTGTAACCGTCGATGATCCAGGTGATCCGCCCGTCGACGATCGACGGATAGGCGTTGCCGTCGAGGGTCAGGAACGGTGCGACCTTCTCGACCCGTTCGCGCGGGTTGCGCACGTACAGGATCTTGGAGTTGTCGTTGACGTCACCCGAGAGCAGGATGTTCTTCTCGCCGTACTTGGCCGCGTAGACGAGCCGGTTGAGGAACGAGCCGACCGGGACGCCGCCCTTGCCGGTGTATGTGGTGTTCTTCTGGCCGGTGCCACCCGTTTCCGGGTAGTCGAGCTCCTGCGGGTTGTTCGGGTTGCCACCGGCGATGACGTACTCGGAGGACGCCGGGCTCTCGCCGAAGTAGACCCGCGACTCCTTCAGCTTGGTCGTGTTGACCAGCGGGCCCATGACCGGCATGTCCTTGGCGTCGTAGTCGGGCAGACCGCCCGAGTCGACCTCGTTGCCGGGCGCCGCCACGATGCCGTAACCGTGGGTGTAGACGAGGGCGTTGTTGATCCAGTTGTTCTGGCCCTCGGGCACCCCGAGCAGTTCGCGTACACCGACGACGTGGTCGACCGACTTGCCGTTGGCGTCGGGGTAGCGGTCGACGTCGAGCTGGCCGGAGAAGCCGTAGAAGCCGCGGATGCGCTGAGTCTGCTCGTACGTCGCGGAGACCAGCGCCGGGTCGAGCAGCCGGACGCCGGACACCGAGGCGTCGCCGTTGGTCTCGACCTTGGTCGGGTCGGCCTCCGCGGTGTAGGGCAGGATCTCCGTCTTGTCGACGTCGTACGAGGCCCGCGTCGCGTCGATGTTGCGCTGGATGTAGGCCGTCTCCTTGAGCTGCTGGTTCGGCTTGACCTGGAACTGCTCGACCAGCGCCGGGTAGACGCCGCCGATCAGGATGGCCGAGAGCACGAGCAGGCCGAAGGAGACACCGGGCAGCATGCCGCCGGGCCGTATGACACCCGCGAAGAACAGCGCGGCGCAGATCAACGCGATGATCGCCAGGATGGTCTTCGCCGGGAGCACCGCGTTGACGTCCGTGTAGGAGGCGCCGTGCACGAAGCCGCGGTCGGAGAAGACCAGCCCGAAGCGGTCGATCCAGTAGGCGATGGCCTTGAGCAGCACGAACACGCCGAGCAGCACCGACAGGTGGGCACGCGCCGCGCGCGAGGCGTGCACGCCGGGTGACTGCAGCCGGAAGCCGCCGTAGAGGTAGTGCGTGATCCCCGCCAGGATGATCGAGATGATCACGGCGGTGAACAGGAAGTTCAGGACCATCCGAATGAACGGGTAGTCGAACATGAAGAACGAGATGTCCATCCCGAACAGGGGCTCGGTCTTGCCGAAGGGCACCCCGTTGATGAACTCCAGCCAGGTCTTCCACTGCCCGGCGAACGACGAGCCCGCGAAGAGCGCGAGCAGGCCCATGCCGACGATGAAGATCAGCTTACGATGGGGGTCGAGCGCCATCCGGTAACGGTCGGCGCCGCTGCCGCCGCCGAACATCGCGGGGCCGAACATCGGCCTCATCCGGAAGGCCAGCAGCATGTTGCCGCCGGCGATGCCGATCATCAGCACCGCTCCGACCAGGAACAGCACGATCTCCGTCAGCAGGACGCCCGAAAAGACGGACGTGTAGTCGACGGAAGGGTCGACCGTGTCGAACCACAAAAAATCGGTATAAATACCGGAAAATAGGAAAAATAGCGCCACAATCGCCACGAGTGCGATCGCGACCGGAAGAAGCAGTCGCGGTCGGCGGGGCAAACGCATTGCCCTGCCGCCGGCTCCTGGGGTCCGGAAGCTCAAGGCCAACCCCTCGTCGTGATGAACAAACGGTCCGTGTCTGGCAACCTACACCGCTGTGCCAGCCGTACGGCTAACGCATGGCGATCGCCAGAAGTTTCATCCAGCAGCGCAAGAGGGCACATCGCCTTTACCGGTGCGCAACGCGTCGAGCGCGCCGACCGCGGCGTGCAGCGTCTCGGCCTTGACCAGGCGGAGCCCGTTGGGGACTGCCTTCATGGCCTCGGCGCAGTTGTCGGCCGGGGTCAGGAACACCGTCGCGCCGGACTTGCGGGCGCCGACCATCTTCTGGGCGATGCCGCCGATGGGCCCGACCTCGCCCGATGGCTGGATCGTGCCGGTGCCGGCGATGTCCTTGCCCCCGGTGATCTCGCCGGGGGTCAGCTTGTCGAGGATGCCCAGCGAGAACATCAGCCCGGCGCTCGGCCCGCCGACGTCACCCACGTTGATGTCGACCTTGAACGGGAACTTGTAGCTCTCCTGCATGACCACGCCCACGACGGCCTGGCCCGAGGGACCCGCCACGGTCGGCAGGCTGATATCGGTCTTGTCCTTGCCCCTGATGACGGTAAATGCCACGTTTTCGCCAGTTTTGTGCGCCTTGACCGCGTCGCTGATGATCTTGACGTTCGCGGCTGGTTTGCCATCGACCGTACTGATCTCGTCGCCCTTGCGCAGCTTGCCGTCGGCCGGCTTGCCCTTCTCCGTGGACGCGACCGTCACGATCATGCTGAAGGGAATCTTGAGCTCGGTCAGCGCGGCCGCCGTGGCGAAGTCCTGGGAGTTGGTCATCTCGACCGTGTTCTCCTCCTCGACCTCTTTGGGCGAGCGGGACTTGGGGAAGATGGTCTCCTCGGGGACGACCGCGACCGTCGGATCGACCCAGCCGCGCAACGCGGTCAGCAGATCGATCCTGCTGCTCGGCCCGCCCTGGTAAGCCACCGTGACCAGCCTCAGCGCACCGTTCGTCGGGTAGGTCTGGTGCCCGCTGATCGTGATCACGGGCTTCTTCTCGACCTCGCCGATGGTGTTCTCGGTCGGTCCGGGACTCAGTACGACGTACGGAACGGGCAGGAAGGCCCCTGCGACACCGAGCGCTAGCACGAGGAAACCCGCAACCAGCAGGGTCAAGGCGCGTCGCGACATGAGGACGAGCTTATTGGCAGGCACCGACCCACTCGGCCGAGCCGTCGGCGAAGATCTGGTGTTTCCAGACCGGGACCTGCGATTTGAGGTCGTCGATCAGCCTGCGTGACGCCTCGAAAGCCTCGCCTCGGTGGGGGCAGGCGACCGCGACGATCACGGCGATGTCGCCGAGCTCCAGATCGCCGACCCTGTGGACGGCGGCGAGCGCGGTGACCGGGAAGTCGGCGGCCACCTTCTCCGCCACCTGGCGCAGCGCGTCGAGGGCAGAGGGGTGCGCCGAGTAGGAGAGCCTGGTCACGGGCTTGCCGTGATCCTGCTCTCGTACGGTACCGACGAAGAGGGTGGTGCCCCCTGCCGCGTGGTCCCCCACGGCGGCCAGCACCTCGTCGACGGAGAGCGAGGTCTCGCGAATCCCGAGCAACCGGATGACGTCCACGAAAAGAGCCTACATATTCAGAGTCGGCGCTTCTTGCGCACCTGGCGGACGATGGCGGCGGTGCCGATGACCGCGACCGTGGCACCGGCGGCCGTGAGTGTGGCCTCCTTGACCGGCAGTCGCCTGCCGACCACGGTGGTCCTGTTCTCGCGCAGCTCAAGGAGCTGCTCGAACGCGGCCTCGTTGGTCCAGACAGGCTTCCAGCCCGCCTCACGCAGCGCCGTGCAGTCGACGACCCACGGGTAGACGACGTAGTGCAGGTCCGTCGCGGGAGCTGGGGTGATGCCCAGCCGGTGCAGCCGCTGCGCCGTACCGAAGGTGAGGCCCGCGGGCAGCTCGAAGCGCCGCAGACCGGACAGCTCCTCGACCTGCTCCTGCTCCAGCCAGCCGTCGGAGCCGACGGCGGCCACACCGGTGACCACGCCGCGCGCGGCCAGTTCCAGCGCCGAGACCAGGTCGTCGACGTGGCAGAACTGCCAGCGCGGCGAGCAGCCCTTGACCGTGAGCAGCCTGGGTGACTCGAAATGGCGGGTGATGACCGTGTCGATGCCGGGACCGACCACGGCCGCGGGCCTCAGGACGGTCACTTCCAGGCCGGGGTGGCTCCGCGACGATCTGCGTACGAGCGCCTCGATCTCCAGATAGTCGCCCACGACCCCCGTGTCGGGCTCGGCGGCGACCGGGGCCGCCTCGGGCAGGGGCACGTCGTTCTCGGGGGCGGCGCCGTACACCATCGCGCTCGTGACGAGCACCACACGCCGGACGCGCGCGGCGGCGCTCGCGGTGAGCACCGTTTGCGCAGCTCGCAGATTGTACGCGCGCCGCTCTGCGGGGTCCGCGTCGACGGCGTAGTCACCGGCCAGGTGGACCAGGACGTCGATATCGGAAATGCGGTTCGCCAAGAGCGGATCCCGCACGTCGATCACTCTCCAGGTGGCCTCCTGGACGTCACCGCGCTCCTCGTCAATGGCCACCACCCTGCGGAAATCCGCGGAGGACACGAGCTTTGCGAGCAGCTCCCGGCCTATGCCTGAGGCGGCCCCGGTGACGGCGACGACGGGGTGGCGCGGGCGTTTCGAGGTAGGCACCAGGTCCTCACTTTGCACTGATCCGCCGTAGGACGACTAACGTGGCGGATGTGGACTCCTCCATCCTGCACGAGGTAGAGCGGTGACTGACCTGCCAGGTCGCGAAAACGACCCCAACGAGAACCCGTTCGCCATGTTCGGCAACCCTGAGCAGATGGCTCAGGCGATGCGCCAGTTCGCCGACATGCTGTCGGCGCCCCAGGGCTCCGGCCCTGTCAACTGGGACATGGCCAAGAACATCGCCCGTCACGCCGTGGTCGCCGAGAGCGATCCGAGCGTCATGGAAGGCGAGCGCCGCCAGATCGTGGAGGCGCTGCGCCTGGCCGACCTGTGGCTGAACGAGGCGACGACACTGCCCAGCGGCGTGTCCAACCCGCAGGCGTGGAGCCGGTCCGAGTGGATCGAGAACACCGTCCCCGTGTGGCGCACGCTCTGCGAGCCGATCGCCGCACGCATGGTCGAGACCATGGGCGGCGCGCTCGGCGGCGCGGGCCTGCCTCCGGAGGCCCAGCAGATGGCCGGGCCGCTGATGGGCATGCTCAAGCAGATGGGCGGCATGATGGTCGGTCAGCAGATCGGCCAGGCCCTCGGCTCGCTCGCCCGCGAGGTGATCGGCACCACCGACATCGGCCTGCCGCTGTCCGACACCGCCGCGCTGCTGCCCGGCGGCATCGCGTCGTTCAGCGAGGGCCTGGAGCATCCCGCCGACGAGATCCGGCTCTATCTGGCGCTGCGCGAGGCCGCGCACCACCGGCTGTTCCAGCACGTGCCGTGGCTGCGGGCCAACCTGCTCGGCGCCGTCGAGGAGTACGCCAGGGGCATCACGGTCGACACCTCGGCGCTCGAAGAGCAGATCCGCGGGCTCGACATCAACAACCCGGAGGCTATCCAGGAGGCGTTGAGCGGCGGCGCGCTGCTCAAGCCCGAGGAGACCGAGCGGCAGAAGGCCGCGCTGGCCCGCCTGGAGACCATGCTCGCCCTGGTCGAGGGCTGGGTGGCCACCGTGGTGGACGACGCCGCGGACGGCAAGCTGCCCTCGGCCGTCGCCCTGGCCGAGACCGTACGACGGCGCCGCGCGACCGGGGGCCCGGCCGAGTTGACCTTCGGCACGCTCGTCGGGCTGGAGCTGCGGCCCAGGCGGCTGCGCGAGGCGGCGACGCTGTGGCGGGCGCTGAAGGAGGCGCGCGGCATCGACGGGCGCGACGCGCTGTGGGGCCACCCCGACCTGCTGCCGCAGGCCGACGACCTCGACGACCCCGACGCGTTCATCCGCGGCGAGGCCGCCTGGGACATCTCCCAGCTGGACGCCAAACCCGACGAGGACGACCAGAGTTGAGCCTGCGCCACGACGCGGTGGCCGTGCTCTCCGGCTGGGCCGCGCCCACGCCCGGCGAGGAGTCACTGCGCACCGAGTTCCTCGATCACCTGCGTACGCACGACGACGCGATGCTGCGCGAGTGCGTGCCGGGGCATCTCACCGCGACGACCGCGGTGCTGTCGCACGACGGCGAGCGGGTGCTGCTGACGCTGCACCCCAAGGCAGGCATGTGGCTGCCGATGGGCGGTCACTGCGAAATTTCCGACACCTCCCTGGCGGGGGCCGCGTTGCGCGAGGCGGTGGAGGAGTCGGGCATTTCCGGCCTGGAGCTGTTGCCCGGCCCGCTGGCCGTCGACAAGCACCAGGTCTGGTGCCATCCCCCGTACAGCTGGCATCTCGACGTGGAGTACGCGGCCGTGGCGCCCGCGGACGCCGAGGCGGTGATCAGCGAGGAGTCCCTCGACCTGCGCTGGTTCCCGCTCGACGAGATCCCGGAGCTCTCCGATGAGGCGACCCGCCGGTTGGCGGCACGTGGCCGCGTGGCGCTTACGGCGAATACACGCGCGCTCGGTTAGAGTCCGCCTGGGCTTGTACCGTTCCAAGGGGGCAATGTGCACACCTCAGCCGAAGACTCGGTCGGCGGCACGATCGTTACGCCCCCTCGGAAACGGCGCAAGTTCCCCACCACCACGCTGGCCTGGCTGGCCGTGACCCCGTTCGCGGCCTGGGCGGTGACCAGGGTGGCGGGCCTCGAACGCGGCTCGCTGGCCACCCAGCTCATGACCGCCACACCATACGCCGCCGCGGGCTCGGTGGTCCCCCTGATGTTCGCCGCGCTCACCCGCAAGCGCGCCGCAACCGCGGTGGCGCTGCTCACGACGACCGCTCTCGGCTTCGCGGTCCTCCCCCGGGCCCTCGGTACGGCGGACGCCACGGTGGGCCGGCCGTTCCGGGTGCTCACCATCAACATGCTGTTCGGCAGGGCCGACCCGGAGACGATCGTCGGCCTGGTGCGCCGGTTCGACCCGGACGTGCTGAGCACTCAGGAGCTCACGCCCCCCGGCGTCGAAGCGCTCGACGCGGCCGGGCTGTCCAGCCTGATGCCGCACCGGGTGCTCCAGGATGAATGGTCCGCGAGCGGCAGCGGGCTCTACTCCAAGCATCCGCTCAAGCCGCTCTACAACCTGGTGCCGCCGATCGGGCACAACATGCCCGCGGCGATGGTCTCGCTGCCCGGCGGCAAGCCGGTCGAGTTCGTGGACATCCATCCGTTTCCGCCGCTCGGCCCCCAGGTGACGAACTGGATCGAGGCCCTGGACGACCTCCCCGCCGCCTCTGGCGACACCGTGCGGATCCTGGCGGGCGACTTCAACGCCACGCTCGACCACACGCCCATGCGCCGACTGCTCTCGCGCGGCTACAAGGACGCTGCCGACCAGGTCGGGGCCGGGCTCCTCCCGACCTGGCCGGCCAACAAGCGGGTGCCGCCGATCATCACGATCGACCATGTGCTGGTGGACCAGCGGGTGGGCGTGAAGGAGGTCAGCGTGCACACCGTGCCCGACACCGACCATCGGGCGGTGTTCGCGGAGCTCAGTGTGCCTTGAGCAATGCCCTGAGGTTGTCCCAGCCCTCCAGTCCGGGATCGAGGCGGGTGACGTCTTCGGGGGTGCGCAGGCGGTGCCAGCCGGGGCCGGTGGCCACCATGCGGCGACCGGGCGCCTGGGCGCGCAGGGTCGTCACCGGGTCGGGGTCGTCGAGATCGGGATCGGCCCATCCGGGCATGGGCAGGCCGCAGGCCAGCGCCACGGCTCCGCCGTCCTCGGCCGGGCAGAGCGTGATCTGGGCCCGGCCGAGCTCGCGGAAGAGCTTGCCGACCAGCAGGGGCGGCAGGTCGGGCGCGTCGGCGCCGATCACCACGGCCTGGTCGCCGGCGAACCGGCCCATGATGGCCTTGAGCGGCTCGCCCTCGTCGATCATGATCACTTCGGTGCCGGGCCAGACGATCTCGTCGAGGCCGGGAACGCTGGTGACCAGGACGGGGGTGACGAGTTCGAGGCCGGCGACCATCTCGTAGGTGTCCTCGGCCATGGCCTCCAGGAACTCGTCCGGGTCCACGCCCTCAGGGGCCGCCTGCGCCATGCTCTGCCGTACGAGAACCGCGGCGATGCGCGTCAACACTCCTCCGGTGCCGTGTGGGCTGCGGCGGAGAATCCTTCGAGGAACCCGCGCGCCCGTTCTGCTTTGGGATACTGTTCGACCAGCGCCCAGAACCTGGCGCCGTGACTGGGAACGAGCAGATGAACGAGCTCGTGGATGATCACGTAGTTGATGACCCACTCAGGGAGACCCTTGAGGCGGGTCGAGATCCGGATCGTGCCGTTCTCCGGGGTGCATGATCCCCATCGATGCTGCTGATTGTCCACCCAGCGCACGCTGTCCGGCATGGCCCTGCCGTTGAGATACTTCGCCGACAGCTCCTTGGCCCGCTCCAGGAGGATTTCGTCGGTCGGTCTTCGCCGGCTCTCCTTGGCCGCGAGCCGATCGAGCATCCGGCTCACCCATTCATCAGCGTCTTCGCCGCTCAGCCAGGCGGGCAGGAGCACGATCGTCTTGTCGCCGTCGCGGTAGGCGGAGACCGTACGCCGGCGACGAGAACTGCGACGGACCTCGACTGTCTCGGGGGGCACATATGCACGGTAGCCGAGACTGGCGGAATTCCACAGAGGGGGAGACGTTGTTTCTGCTGGTCAGATGATTAAGACCCGGTGAATTTGGGCATGCGCCTTTCCCGATGCGCGGCCAGCCCCTCGATCATGTCGGCGGATGCCATGGTCACCGGCTGGGCGAGGGACTCCCAGCGCAGCGCGGCTTCCAGGTGTGGATGATCCTGGTTCAAGGCGACCTTGGTGAGTCTTGTGGCAATCGGGGCGTTCTGTGCAATCGCCTGGGCGAGGGCCTCTACTTCCGCCAGCAGGTCATCTTTCGGGAAAGATTGATTTACCAGACCTTTAATCGCGGCTTCCCGTCCCGTGACCGTGCGGCCGGTGAGCAGCATCTCCCTGCCGAGGGCGCCCGCCCGCTTCGGCAGCAGGTACGTGGCCGCCATCCCGGGGTGCAGACCGAGCTTCGTGAACGGGACCAGCAGCTTGGCGTCGTCGGCGGCGTACACGAGATCGCAGGCCAGCGCCACGCACAGGCCCGCCCCCACCGCCGGGCCGTTGACGGCGGCGATGGTCGGCACCTCCAACTCGGTGATGGCCAGCCAGGTGCGGTAGAAGGCAAGCATCCGGTCGCGCAGCTTCGGCACGGTCTCCGCGCCGCGTTCGCCTAGCCAGGACAGATCGCCGCCGGCGGAGAACGCGGTGCCGGCGCCCGTGACGATCACGCAGCGGACACCGGTGTCGCTGGCCAGGTCGGCCATGGTCTCGCGCCATTCGCCGGTCATGCCGTCCGTCATGGCGTTGCGCCTGTCGGGGCGGTTGAGGGTGATCAGTACGGTCCCGTCGTCTCTGCGGTCCACCAGGAGTTCGTTCATGAAGGGAGCGTAACGGCGGAGAGTTATCCACAGGCGGCTCATAAGGTGCTCGGGATCTTGGATCGGGGTGGCAGGCTTGCGCGCCATGAGGCCACGTGTGAAACCCGCGCTCCGGCGGATCGTCCGTGACGAGCAGACCTTGCAGTTGGGGGCGCATCCCCTGCGTTCCGTCCTGGTGACGGGCTCGGAGCACCAGTGGGTGGCGGGGCTCGACGGGACGCGCGATCTGGGGCAGGTTCTGCATGACGGCGCCGCCGTTGGACTGGGCGAGGCGGCCTGCCGGGCGCTGCTGGATCGGCTCGCCGAGCGGGGGGTGCTGGATGACGCGGCGGTCCCGCCCGTCCGTCTTTCCCTCGGTGAGCGCGATCGTCTGGCTCCCGATCTGGATGTCCTCGATCTGGCCGGTGGCGGGGCCGAGGTGTTCGCGCGGCGGCGGCGGGCGCGGGTCCGGGTCCACGGGGCCGGGCGGGTGGGTGCGCAGGTGGTGGGGCTGCTGGCGGCGAGCGGGATCGGGGCGATCCGCGTCTTCGACGAGGGTCCGGTGCGGCCGTGTGATCTCGCGCCTGGTGGGCTGACGTGGTCGGAGCTGGGGATGAGCCGCCAGGACGGGGCGGTGGCGCTCGCCCGACGCCTCACCTCCGGCGGCCCGCCGCCCCAGGACACTCCGGCCGGCGACTCCGCGATTCCCGGGACGGCCTTGATGCCGGCGACGAACGCGCAGGCCGGTGGCCCTTACCTGGGCGACGGCTACGACCGTCCCGATCTGGTGGTCCTGGCACCGGTCGCCCCGCTGGACGGTGTGCTGGTCAACGAGTTGACCGCTCTGGGCATCCCCCACCTGCTCGTGTCCGCCTTCGAGGGCCACGGTTCCGTGGGGCCGCTCGTCCTTCCGGGCGAGAGCGCCTGCCTGCACTGCCTCGACCTGACCAGGCGCGATGCCGACCCCGGGTGGCCCATCGTCACCGCGCGGCTGGGCGGCTATCCGCCCGGCGAGATCGCCTGCGACACGACCATGGCCACGCTGGTGGCGGCCTCGGCCACGGGCCACGCGCTCGCTCACCTCGACGGACGCGACCCCGTTGTGACCAATGGCACATTGGACATCATGCCTGATTGGCGATGGAAAACCAGGTCATGGACACAGCATCCGCAATGTCGTTGTATGCGAAACCATCCTTATCGCCCAGAATGGTCATGTCAGTCACCAGCAATGGGCACTGACGATGGGTCTGGGGAACCTCGAAGGGGGGAAGCGGTGTCTCAGCCAGGATGCCGCGCATCAGTGTGAGCGATCTGCCGCGCCGCGCCGTAACGCGTTCCGCCAAGCTTGCCACCCTTCCACTCGGCTTCGCCGGCCGTGCCGCCCTGGGGCTCGGCAAGCGGATCGGCGGCAAGCCCGCCGAGATCGTCGCCCAGGAGATCCAGCAGCGCACGGCCGAGCAGATCTTCAAGGTCCTCGGCGAGCTCAAGGGCGGCGCGATGAAGGTCGGGCAGGCGCTGTCCATCTTCGAGGCGGCCCTTCCTCAGGAGATCGTCGGGCCCTATCGCGCCACGCTCACCAAGCTGCAGGAATCGGCCCCGCCACTGCCGGTCGCCACGGTCCACAAGGTGCTCACCGAGCAGCTCGGTGACGGCTGGCGAGACTACTTCGAGTCCTTCGACGACCGGCCGACCGCCGCCGCCTCGATCGGACAGGTGCACCGGGCGGTCTGGCACGACGGCCGCGACGTGGCGGTGAAGATCCAATATCCGGGTGCGGGCAAGGCCCTGCTCGGTGACTTCACCCAGCTGGCGCGGCTGGGCAAGCTCTTCGGCGTGATGCTGCCCGGCCTCGACATCAAGGCGGTGCTGGCCGAGCTCCGTGAGCGCATCGCCGAGGAGCTCGACTACCTGCGCGAGGCCGAGGCCCAGCACGCCTTCGCGGTAGGTTTCCAGGACGACCCCGACTTCCACGTCCCCGACGTGGTCGCCGCCAACGAGATGGTGCTGGTCACGGAGTGGATGGACGGCACTCCCCTGTCCCGCATCATCGCCGACGGCACCAAGGAGCAGCGCGACCGCGCGGGCCTGCTCTTCGTCCGCTTCCTGTTCTGCTCACCGGCCCGGGTCGGCATGCTGCACGCCGACCCGCACCCCGGCAACTTCCGCATGCTCGACAACGGCAAGCTGGGCATCCTCGACTTCGGCGCCGTCAACCGCCTGCCGGACGGCTATCCCCGGTCCTTCGGCCAGCTGACCCGCATCTTCAACCAGGGCGACATGGACAGCGTGGTCGCGGGGCTGCGTGCCGAGGGCTTCATCCGTCCCGACATCGAGGTGGACGGCGACGCCCTGCGCTCGTTCCTCTCTCCCTACGTCGAGCCGACGGCGGTCGAGGAGTTCACCTTCAGCCGCGAATGGTTCCAGGCTCAGGCGGCCAGCGTCACCGACCTTCGCCCCACGAACGTGGTCCGCCAGCTCAACCTGCCGGTCTCGTACGTGCTCATCCACCGCGTACACGCGGCGGGGGTCGGCGTCCTCTGCCAGCTGGGCACCACGGCGCGTTTCCGCGACGAGGCGATCCGCTGGGTTCCGGGCTTCGCCGACGACCCCGAGGACGAGGCACTGCCGGTGAGCTGAGCTGGGAGCGGGGCCCGCCGTCGTGATCCACGACGGCGGGCGCCGGTCACACGTAGCCGGTCGAGCCGTCGGGGCGGATGGGCAGGACGCGTCCCCAATGGACGTAGTCGTCCGCCTTCAGCGCCGACTCGTCGATCTCCACTCCCCAGCCGGGCCGATCCGGGCGCAGTTCCAGATACCCGTCCACAGGCAGGTACGGATCCGGGCACCAGGTCGTCTCGTCGGGTTTGTACTCCAGCAACTTGAGCCCGTGATGCGTGGCGGCGAAGTGCGCGTTCACCGCGGTCGCCAGCGGGCCCATCGGGTTGTGCGGGGCCACGCTCACGAAGTGCGCCTCGGCGATGGCCGCGATCCTGCGCATCTGCGCGAGGCCGCCGACCACGCAGATGTCCGGCTGGACGATGTCGGCGCCACCCGCCGTCAGCAGGGCGAGGAAGTCCTGCGGCAGGAAGAGCGACTCGCCGGTGGCCAGCGGCACGTCGAGCTGGGAGCGCAAGTGACCCCAGGCGGGGATGTACTCCGGCCGGATGGGCTCCTCGAACCACAGCGGGTCGTACGGGGCCAGCGCGTTCCCGAGCTGGATCGCCTGGCGCGGCTCGAAGATCCGGGCGTGCCCCTCGAAGGCGAACTCCCACTCGGGCGGACTGATCGAGCGGATCTCGGCGAAGTAGTCCGCCGCCTCCCGGCAGAGGTTGCCCCAGCGCCCGGCGTACAGGTCGCGGCGGTACGGGCTGAGTTTGAAGGCGGTGAACCCGTACCGCTCGTTCAGCGACTGGGTCAGGTCGCGGCAGGCCGGCGGATCGGGGGCGGTGTAGACGCCGCAGTAGACCGGGACGCGGTCGCGTACCTGCCCGCCGAGCAGCATGTACACCGGCAGCCCCGCGGCCTTGCCGGAGATGTCCCACAACGCCTGGTCGATGGCCGCGATCGCGGCCAGCCCGATCGCGCCCGGCGGGAACCGGGCCTCCTGGATCAGCCTGCGCACCACGTATTCGACCCGCCGCGGATCGACGCCCTCGATCTGCTGGAACATGTACTCCAGCACCGGGATCAGCGCGTGGTCGGGGCCGTGGTTGTACGCCTCACCCCAGCCGGACACCCCCTCGTCGGTATCGATCTTCACGAGCAGGCGCGGGCGCTCTCCGACGCGCTGCATGTAGGTCTTCAATGCGGTGATCTTCATGTCTGCCCTCCCCAGGTCGCCAGCACCGAGGCCACTTCCTCCCGTACGGCGGGCGGCAGCAGGCGGCTCGGCGGGCGCACGTCGCGGCGGCACAGGCCGAGCTGAGCCAGCGCCTCCTTGACGACCGACACGTTGTCGGCCGAGGCGTCCGCGCCGCGCAGTTCCTCGAACCTCCTGATCAGTTCCCATACCTCCATGGCGGCCGGGAAGTCGCCCGCGCGCAGTGCGTCGCGCATCCGCAGCGTCAGCTCCGGTGCCGCGGTGACCAGGCCGGAGGTGAAACCGCGCGCGCCGACCGCCCAGTACGCCGGTGTGTACGGCTCGGCCAGCCCGCACAGCCAGGCGAACCGGTCCAATCCGCCATCACGGGCGACCGAGGCGAAGCGCACCGGGTCGGGGACGGCGTACTTGACGCCGATCACGTTCGGGCACACCTCGCCGAGGCGCGCCACCTGCGCCCCGGCGACGCGCGGGCTGCGGATGTAGGGGACCACACCCATGTCCGGGACCGCGTTCGCGATCTCGCGGTGGTAGTCCACCCAGCCCTCCGCCGACAGGTACGGGTGGACGGGCTGGTGCACCATCACCATGCGTACGCCGTGGTCACGAGCGTGCCGGGCGGCCTCGACGGCACTCCCGACGTCGAGGCCGACCCCGGCGAGCACGGCGGCGTCGTCCCCGGTGGCGGCCACGGTGGACTCCAGCACCCGGCGCCGCTCGTCCGGGGTGAGGGCGTAGAACTCGCCGGTGTTGCCGTTGGGCGTGACCACGTTGACGCCCGCCTCGACGATCCTCCGTATCAGCTTGGCGTTCGTGTCGAGGTCGACGGAGCCGTCCGCGTCGAAGGGCGTCACGGTGACGGCCACGACGTCGGCCAGCTTCTCGGTCAGGTCGAGCATCGATCAACCCCTGCTCTCTGCGGGCCCAACCGGAACCGCGCCCTCGTTGAGCGGCCGGATCTTCACCACGAACCCGTAGATCAGCGTGCCCAGGATCGCCATCGCGCCCGCGAAGAGCATCGGCCCGGTGTAGGAGTTGCCGCTGAACGTCAGGAAGACGCCGATGAGGATCGGGCTGATGATGTTGCCGATCTGCGAGCCGAAGTTCTGGAAACCGGCGACCGAGCCGACCACCGTGGATGACGGGGCCACCTCGGCCGGCAGGCTGAGAATGGCCGCGCCGGCGAAGGAGTGGGCGCAGTTGCTGATGGACAGCAGGACCATGACGGCCACGTTCCCGGGGACGAACGTCGTCAGCGCGATCGTGGACGCGAGCAGCATTCCGCTGATGATCGGGATCTTGCGGGCCCGGGCGATGGGCACGCCACGCCGGACCAGCCAGTCGGAGAAGGCGCCGCCCGCGATCGTGGCGCCTATCCCGAGCACGGCCGGGATGGAGCCGAACACCCCGAGCTGGAGGATGGTGAAGCCCCGGTCCTCCACCAGGTAGCTCGGATACCAGGTGAGGAAGAACGCGCCGGTGGCCGAGCGGCAGATGTAGCCGAACACCAGCCCCCACACCGTGGGATAACGCAGCAGGGACAGCCAGCGCATCGGCGGGCCGGTCTCGGGCACGGCCGCATCGCCGGCCTCGATGTAGTCGAGCTCCGCCTGGGAGATCTTCGGGTGCTCCTGCGGCGCACGGTAGATCATCAGCCAGCCGATGACCCACACCATGCCGGTCAAACCGATCACGATGAAGGCCGCACGCCATCCGAAGGCGGCGATGAGCCCCGTGACCACCGGGACGGACAAGGCGACGCCGACCTGTTGCCCGGTGTCGAACAGGCTGGAGGCCAGCGCGCGTTCCCTGCGCGGGAACCAGGCGGAGACCACCTTGATGTTGGAGGGTTGCACCGGGGCCTCGCCCATGCCGAGGCCGAGCCGGCAGATTATCAGCGTGCCGAACCCGTGGGCCAGCGCGGTGGCGGCCGTCCAGAGCGACCACCACACGACGGCGATCGGATAGATCACCCGCGGGCCGAAACGATCGAGCAGCCAGCCGGAAGGCAGCTGGAAGATCGCGTACGTCCAGAAGAACGAGGAGAGCAGGATCCCTTTCATGGTCTGGTCGAAGCCCAGGTCTCGCTGCATGTACGTGCTGGCGACGCTGAGGCTGGACCGGTCGAGGTAGGCGATCGCGAGACCGGCGCCCGAGAGCGCGACGATGGTCCAGCGGAGTCGGGACCGTGCGGGCCGCGCTGTCGCGGGGACGGTCTGGGCGGGCATTGCCGAGTTAGACTGCATTCAAGCTCCATGCTGCAGGTCAGTGCAGTGGCCACGCCGGACCGGCCGGAATGCGTTCCCGGCCACGCCGCGCCAACGGCGTTCCCGGGGTCCGTGCGGTCCGGTGTGTGGTTCAAGGAAGCGGAGCCGTTGTGCCGGTGTGGTCCGTGTCCTCGGGCCACACCGGACGACCCCGTCACGATCTCCCTTCTCGGTACGGGGAAGTCCCTGAAGTCCTAATTCACGCGACTGTAACCTAGATTCCGGTCATATACGAGATGCGATGTAAGATATCTTTGGGGCCATGAGCGCATCACCGGTGTTCGCCGGACAGGCCAGGTCCATGTCCTCGCGGGGCACGGTCGCCCTGGAGGTGATCAAGCACGCGATACTGACCGGCGCGCTGCAACCCGGCCAAGCTCTGGTCGAGACCGAGCTGGCCCAGCAGCTCGGCGTGTCGAAGACCCCTGTGCGCGAGGCGCTCAAGACCCTCGCGGGCGCCGGGCTGGTCACCATGAGCGAGTACAAGGGCGCGTCGGTGCGTCAGGTCGACACCGCCCTGATGGAATCGGTCTACGACCTGCGCCTCCTGCTGGAGCCGGAGGCGCTGTCACGTACGGTCCAGCGCGGAACGGATCTCACCCCCGCCGCCGAGGCGCTGCACCGCGCCGACGAGGCCGCCGACCGGGCCGATCGCAGCCTGGCCAACCGCGACTTCCACCGCGCGTTGTACGCGGGCTGCGGCAACCCCCTGCTCGTCAGCACCCTGGACGCCCTCCGCGACCAGACCGCCCTGATCTCCGCGGCGGCCTGGGTTCGGGTGCCGACTTGGGAATCGGAGGCCGAGGAACACCGTCGGATCCTCCAGGCCGCCCAGTCCGGCTCCGCCCCCGAGGCCGCCGCCCTGCTGCGCGACCACATGAGCTGCTTCGTCGACCGCGTCAAGAACAGCGGCGGCCTGGAGGGATAGAAGTCTCGACCGGCAGAGACCGGTCGAGCTCCCGGGCGGCAGACCGGCCAGGACCTTCCCGACGGCGAGTCCATCACGATCGGCTGGGCGTGGGCGCTCCCGCTCAGCCGATCAGGGCCGATCGGACAGTGGCCGATCAGACAGTGGCCGATCGGCCCTGATCAGACAGCGGCCGATCGGACAGCGGTCAATCGAGCAGCAGCCGATCGAGCAGTCGGTCAATCCCCGTCCGGTTGGCGCATGCCTCTGAGCAGGGTGCTCACCCCGTCGGCGAGCACGCGCCCGCCCTCCTCCCGCGAGTCGATGAACCAACCGGGCAGCGGGCTGCGCAACGAGCAGGTGAGCTCGATGCTGACGAGACCGTGGATCGTGGTCCACACCAGGTATGCCATCCGGGTGGGCTCCGCGGAACCCGCCATGGCCTCCGTAAGCAGGCTGAACGTCCGCCCAAGCGCTTCCTGCCGCAGCTCGGGCGAAGGGTCGAAGTCCGGCAGCGGCCGCTCGAACATCAACGCGTAGAGCGCCGGATCAGCCAGCGCGAACTCCCGGTATCCGTAGGCCACCGCCATGATCCGCTCGAACGACCCCGCGTGATGGTCGAGCAATGTGTGACTGTCGAACGAGGCGCGACCGTCTGAGGCGTGAGCATCGATCGAGCCCAGCAGCATCTCTTGCAGGACGTCGAACCCGTACCGATAAACCGCCTCCAGCAGCCCTGCCCGCCCGCCAAAGCACGTGTAGATGCCCATCGTGGACGTCCGCGCCTCCTCAGCGACGCGCCTGAGCGTCAGGTGCAGCGCCCCTTGCTCCCGGAGAACGCGAACAGCCGCCTCCAGCAGATCGCCACGCAGCTCGCCGACTTCTTTCGAGGTGCTTACGTCTCTCGGCACCCTCTCACCCTAGCGGCTCATAACGCGCATGATAACGAGCGTTATCGCCTACCGAGAAGGGACTCCGAGATGCGTTCATCGGCTCTCTACCGGGCCACCGCCACGGCCGGGTTTGCCTGCGCCGTACTGCTGGTGGTCAACGTCCTCCGCCGCGCCGGCCTGCTGCCGGAAACCACACTCACCCACGCCATCGCCCCCTTCGGGGCGTTGACCGGCTTACTCGCGATCACCGGCCTCTACCTGCTCATTCGCGGCACGGCCGGCACCCTCGGCCTGATCGGCTACCTGCTCAACGCCGCCGGGCTGGCCGGGGCCTACGCGATCGAGTACACCCTGCACTACGTCTTCCCGCTCCTGGGCGCCACGGCGGTGAACGGGCTGCTGGCCGGAGGCACCGGGCGGGCGTTCCTCGTCACTTCGGTCGTACTGCTGGCGGGGGTGGTGACCTTCAGCGCGGCGGCCCTGCGCGCGGGCACGCTGCCGGCCCTCGCGGTCGTGCTCTACGCGGTCGGCATGATCCCCGGGGCGCTGCGGAACATGGTCCCGGCCCCGGTCTACCTGCTCGGCCTGGTGGTGGCGGCGGTGGGAATCGCCTGGATGTCGGCCCGTCTCTGGTCGGCCCAGGAGGAACCGGCGCTCCTTCCCGCCGGACGGCGAATGACCGCTTAGTCCGCCAGTGAGCCTCGGGTCTGGTCCCCGGCCTCGGCAGAAGGCCGGGGACCGGACACCAAGGCCGTCCAGCCCAGCCTGGACTCCAGTCACGACAGCGGCTCGGCACCCTCGATGCGGTGAAGCGGGCGCTCATCCGGCTCTTGATGAGCTCATCGCCCCAGCCATGGACAGCGCGCGGACGGTAGGCCTAGCCCTACCAGCAAGATGGGAAAGTACGTCCTGCGCGGTGGGCGCACACCCATCGAGATCGGCCGGCCGAGCGGCGAGGCTGGCGACCGTGATCGAAGTCAATGAACTGACCATGAGATACGGGGACAAGGTCGCCGTCGACGACCTGACCTTCACCGTGAAACCGGGGCTGGTGACCGGCTTCCTCGGCCCGAACGGCGCCGGTAAGTCCACCACCATGCGGGTCGTCCTTGGCCTGGAGGTGCCCAGTGCGGGCAAGGCGCTGGTGAACGGCCGCCCATACGCTTCGATCCCCCGCCCCATGCGGTCGATGGGGGCGCTGCTCGGCGCCGGGGCGGTGCACGGCGGCCGCAGCGCGTACGCGCACCTGGCCTGCCTGGCTCGCAGCAACGGCATCGGCCCCGCCCGCGTGAGCGCCGTCCTCGACCAGGTCGGCCTGTCGGACGTGGCCGGCAAGCGGATCAGCGGCTTCTCGCTCGGCATGCGCCAGCGCCTGGGGATCGGCGCGGCGCTTCTCGGAGACCCGGGGGTGCTGATGCTGGATGAGCCGCTGAACGGGCTGGACCCGGAGGGCATCCGCTGGCTGCGCGACCTGCTGCGTTCTCTGGCGCGCGAGGGCCGTACCGTACTGCTGTCCAGCCACCTGATGAACGAGATGGCGCTCAGCGCCGACCACGTCATTGTCATCGGCCAGGGCCGGCTGATCGCCGACACCGCCATGAACGCCCTGGCCGAGCACGTCAAGGGCGACGTGCTGGTCCGCACGCCCCACCCGGAGCAGCTCACCGCCGTCATGCGCGCGCACGGGGCGACGGTGGTGGCCGAGGACGACGGCGCCCTGTCCGTCCGTGACCTGGACGCGGCCCGGATCGGCGTGCTGGCGCTGTCCGCGGGAATCGCGCTGACGGAGCTGGCTCCGTGCGGCGCGTCCCTGGAGGAGGCGTTGGTGAGTCCGGCTACGAATAACGGCCGGGCGCTGGATGCGCCCGGCCGTTCACTTACTCAGACTGTCACTCACGCGGTGCGAATCAACGGGAGATCCTGCGCCGGCGGCAGGATCTTCCGTCTCAGACCTCCTGGCTCAGAGCCCGGGTGAGGCGCTCATTCGCCCGCTCGACACTGCGGCGTGCACGCTGCACACGACGGATGCGCGTCGCGAGACGTTGCTCCTCGGCCTCGCGGTGGAGCGTTTGTATTCGGTCGTTTACCAGTTCATGGGAAAGATACGGCACTTTGAGACTCCCGGTGGAGAACGGATTCATCTGTCTGTCTGCTTTCTGCTCGTAGCGATTGGGGGTTGGGGGTTAGGGGTTAGGCAGCGACCGGGTGCTTCCGCGGACGGCCGCGGGGCCGCTTGCGCGGAACGACGGTTCCCCGGAGGATCAGTTCGCCGCCCCAGACGCCCCACGGCTCCTCGCGCTCGAGCGCGCGAGCCAGGCAGGCCTTCTGGATCGGGCAGCTGCCGCAGAGCGCCTTCGCGAACTCCACGTCCTCCGGCGACTCGGCGAACCACAGGTCCGGGTCGGTACGACAGGGGATCTTGGCTTCGTCGATCAGGTCCATGATCGTCTTCGCCCCCATCACGTTCTCCTTTTGATCGATCTTTTTGATCTTGGTCGGGCACCTCGTGGGTGGTTGGGGGATCACGGACAAACAAAGAGGCCGCGGATCCTGTTTGCGGATCCGCGGCCTGGAGGTTATGTACCGGTCAGGTTGTGACCGGTATATCCCTCCAGGGATGCGGACCGCGCAGTCCACCCTTGGGGTTCTGCTGGGTCGGCAATTCACTGCCTGCGACGTAGACAGGAGCGATCGGTGCGGCCACGCCATAGTGGGCGTGCGTGAACGCGGCGGGCTCCTGGCGACGGGCAGACTTCTGGTGCCGTAGCTTGGCCGGCCCATCGACGAGCCTCACCAGGTCACGGCATGCGAAGGCGAGCCACTGCGTGGCCGACATCTTGATGCTGATCACTGGGACTCACCTCCACTCATGAGATCGTCAGACAGGACCTGTCCGACTCGCTTGACCATGACCCTAAACCGGGAACCGAAGAACCGGCAACATATTTTCTACCTGCGATGTTGTTACTTTTTCACACGGATCATGGCCTCCTGAACGACCGACACGACGAGGTCACCGGACGCAGTGAACATCTCACCCCGCGCTAGCCCCCTCGCTCCCCCGGACCAGGGTGACTCATGTGCGTAGAGCAACCAGTCGTCCGCCCTGAACGGCCGGTGGAACCACATCGCGTGATCCAGCGAGGCTCCCACGACATCGGAGGCGCCCCACGCCATGCCGTGCGCGAGCAGGATCGTGTCGACCAGCGTGAAGTCGGACGCGTAGGCGGCCAGCACCACGTGCAGCAGCGGATCGTCGCCGAGCTCCGCGTCGTAGCGGAACCACACGTTGGTCTCGGCGCTGCGCAGCTCGGGGTTCTGGAACGCCTCCCACGTCAGGGGCGAGGCGTAACGCGCGTCGACCGGTCGCGGCCGGCTCAGCCACTCCTTGAATTCGGAGTTGACGCCGACGATCTCCGTCATCCGCTCCTGGAAGGTGGAAAGCGTCTCGGGATCGGGCACGGCCGGCTTCACGGACGCCTGGTGCTCGACGCCCTCCTCGAAGATGTGGAACGACGCGGACATGGTGAAAATGGCCTTGCCATGCTGGATCGCCTGGACCCTGCGCGTGGTGAACGACCGCCCGTCACGCAGCCGCTCGACGTTGTAGACGATCGGGATGGACGGGTCGCCGGGGCGGATGAAGTAGGCGTGCAGCGAGTGCACGTTCCGGTCGGACGGCACGGTACGCCCGGCGGCGACGAGCGCCTGCGCGGCCACCTGGCCACCGAAGACCCGCTGGATCCGCTCCTCCGGGCTACGCCCGCGAAAGATGTCGAGCTCGATCTGCTCCAGGTCCAGCAGATCGAGCAGCTCCTTCAACGCCTCGTTCACAATCCCCCCAAACAGCAACCATTGGCCCCAAGTCTGGCGTGCTCCCCAACCTCCCACCAACCCGGTACCTATCCCAAAGGCTGAGCAGGAGTAAGTCCTGTTGCCAGGACTCATACTCAGCCGCCCGCCCGCCCGAACGGTCGTGGGCGCGCTGGTGCCCATGTTCTGGCCGCGTCCGGGCTGCAAGGATCGAGCCCGTGGTCCGTGGTCCGGGTCCGTGGCCCGTGGCCCGTGGCCCGTGGTCCGGGTCCAGGGTCCCGGCACGCGGAGACGGGGTCCCTCGCGCCCAATCGTCTCCGATTCGGCCTGGATGCTCCGATTCCCGCGACGATCACTCTGGTCGTCGCGAGGCGGTTTCTTCGGGGCAACGGACGAAGTAACCGGGCAGAGAACCCACGGACCTGGCCGATCGACGCGACGTGACGGCGGCCGACCGGTAACCGTATCCCTGGAAGGTCCTCGGCCATGGACGGTGGTTGGCGCCCTCCCGGGCTTGCCGTACAAAAGAGCAGGTTTCAGGAGCGGCACAGCGCGAGGACGGCATCCCCGTAGCGGTCGAGTTTGACGCGGCCGATGCCCGTGATGGACAGGAGGTCCTGCTCGGTGACCGGCGCGCGCTCGGCGATGGCCTGCAGCGTCACGTCGGTGAAGACCACGTACGGCGGCAGCTTGGCCTCCTTGGCCGTCGCGGCGCGCCAGGCCTTGAGCCGCTCCAGCAGCGCCTCGTCATAATCGGCCGGACAGGTGGCGCACCGCCCCAGCTTCTGTTCCGTGGCCGCGACCAGCGTCTTGGCGCAGACCCGGCAACTGACCGGAACGGCGACCGAGCGACGCTCCCGTGTAGGAGACCCGGAGACAGCGCCGGGAACGGCGCCGACACGCGTGGGACGGCCGGTGAGGCCGTCGAGGAAGCGCGACGGGCGGCGCCCCTTGCGGCCGCCGGGCGCGCGCGCCAATGCCCACGAGACCGACAGATGCTCGCGCGCCCGCGTCACCCCAACATAGAGCAGCCGCCGCTCCTCCTCGATCTGCTCGGGCGTCTCCGCGTACACGATGGGCAGCATCCCGTCCGTGACCCCGACGAGGAAGACCGCGTCCCACTCCAGGCCCTTGGCGGCGTGCAGAGAGGCCAGGGTCACCCCTTCGACGGGCGGGGCGTGCTGCTCGGAGGCGCGCCGCTCCAGCTCCGCGACGTAGGCGGCGAGGTCGGCGCCGTCGGCGGCCATGTCCTCGGCGAGGTCGGCGAGCGCCTTGAGCGACTCCCACTTCTCGCGTGCCTTGCCGCCGCCCGGCACCGTGGGCGTCAGGCCGATGCCCGCCAGGATGTGGTGGACCTCCGTGGCCAGCGGCTCTTCGGAGGCGGACCTGGCCGCGCCGCGCATCAGCACGACCGCGTGGCGTACTTCGGGACGTTCGAAGAAGCGCTCGGCGCCGCGCAGGACGTAGGGGATCTCGGCCTTGGACAGGGCCTCCTCGTAGGCCGCCGACTGGGAGTTGACGCGGAACAGCACGGCGATCTCGCGGGACTGGACGCCCTGGTCGAGCAGCTTCCTGATCGCCCTGGCGACGCCGGCGGCCTCGGCGGGCTCGTCGTCGTAGTCGACGAAGGCCGGCCGGGGGCCGTCGGGCCGCTGGGCGACGAGGTCGAGGCGGTGCGCGGAGCGGCCCTTGGCGATGAGCAGGTTGGCCAGGTTGACCACCTGGGGGGTGGAACGGTAGTCGCGGACCAGCTTGATGACGGCGGCCTTCGGGTGTTCGACGGCGAAGCCCGTGAGGTAGCGCGGAGAGGCGCCGGTGAAGGAGTAGATGGTCTGGTTGGGGTCGCCGACCACGCACAGGTCGTCGCGCCCGCCGAGCCAGGTGTCGAGCAGGAGCTTCTGCAGCGGGTTGACGTCCTGGTATTCGTCGACGACGAAGTAGCGGTATTGCTGCCGGATCTGCGCGGCGACCTCCTGGTGCTCGGTCATCACCGCGGCCGTCAGCTCCAGGATCGTCTCGAAGTCGACCAGGTGCCGCTCGCGCCTGATCCGCTCGTACGCCTCATAGAGCCGGGACACCTCCTCGGCGGGCACCGGGGGCGTCCTTGCGGACTTGGCGGCGGCTGCTGCGTAGTCCTCGGGACCGACCTGGGTGACCTTGGCCCACTCGACCTCCGCCGCGATGTCCCGCAACTCGGACCGATCCGGATTTTTCCGGATCTGGCGGCAGGCTTCGATCAGGATCGGCAGCTTGGATTCGATCACCGCAGGCGCCTCGCCGCCGATGACCCGTGGCCAGAAGTAGGTGAGCTGCCGCAACGCCGCGGCGTGGAACGTACGCGCCTGCACCCCCGGCGCCCCCAGCGCCCGCAGCCGCTGTCTGAGCTCTCCCGCCGCCCGTGTGGTGAATGTCACCGCCAGCACGCTCGGCGCGTCGACGACCCCGCTGCGCACGGCGTGGGCGATCCGGTGGGTGATCGCCCGGGTCTTACCCGTGCCCGCACCTGCGAGAACGCACACGGGACCACGCACGGCCTCGGCCACCTCGCGCTGCTCCGGGTCGAGGCCGGACAGGACATCGTCCACGTTGGTCACCGGTCAATCCTCCCAGCCAGTGGCGGTGAAGGGCTCCATTCTGGCAACATGCCGCCCGTCGTCCGAATCATCGCCGAGATGCGAAGAACGGGTCTCTTCCCCCACAATGGGGCCCGACTAACTGCATGGGGGAAAGGGCAGGCCGTGCGAACAGCGGTTTTCGTGAGCGTTTGCGCGCTCGCCGCCGTCGTGTTGACGCCGATGACGGCGCAGGCGACGAAGGACCCCACCCCGGGCCCCGTGTCGACCACATCTCCCGACCCGTACGGGCTGAGCGGTTTATCAACCGAGACCATCTCGTACGGCGCGCGCCGCCGCCAGGACATGGACATCTGGTGGACCTCGGACGGCACCAAGCGCCCCGGCGTCTTCCTGATCCACGGCGGCTGGTGGTCCAGCGGCGACAAGAAGCAGATGACCGAGATCGCCCGTAGCTACGCCGACCTCGGCTACACGGTCTTCAACATCAACTACCGGCTCTCCGGCGAGGCGGCGTGGCCCGCGCAGCGGGTGGACGCGCTGGCCTCGATCGCCCTGGCGCGCAAGCACGCCGAGCGCTGGTCGTTCGACCCGAACAAGTACGTCGTGGTGGGCTTCTCGGCGGGCGGGCACATCGCCGCGTCGATCGGCACGTACGGCGACGGGCAGCGGGGGCTCAAGGGAGTGGTCGGGCTCTCGCCGATCATCTCGCCGCTGCGCGCCTACGCCGACGGCGCCAACTCCCCGGACCCGTACAAGCGCAAACTGCGTAACTCGGCGATCCAGCTCGCCGGCGGCTGCCTGCCCAGGGGCAAGTGTTCGCGCGTCTGGGCCAGCATGGAAGTGGCCTGGCACGCCAGCCACAACGACGCGCCGGTGCTGACCGTTCACTCCACGGACGAGTTCGTGCCGCCGTCGCAGAGCCAGCTGCTCAAGGAGATGCTGGGCCAGGTGGGGGTGCCGGTGACGATCTTCACCTCGCCGGGTGTCGCGCACAGCGCGCCCCTGTATCGCGAGATGGGCATCGCCGAGCGCGTGCAGCAGTGGATCGCCGAGCGCATCGGCTAGGGATTACCGGAGCCTTCCAGGTTGTTGCAACGACCGCCTGCTTTCGCCTCGAAGGGATGTCCACATGGCGCTCACGGTTTACAGCACAACCTGGTGCGGTCCCTGCAAGCGACTCAAGTCGCAGCTCACCCGCGAAGGGATCAGCTTCGACGAGATCGACATCGAGCGGAATCCCGATGCCGCCGAGTTCGTGATGAGCGTCAACAACGGCAACCAAGTGGTGCCCACCGTGGTGATCGAGACGCCCGCGGGGCGGGTCGTCCGTACCAACCCGTCGGCGCGTGAGGTGAAGGCGCTCCTCCAGGCGGCCTGAGGCTTTAACGAACTCGGGCTCCAGCCAGAGACTGGAGCCCGAGAAAGTGGTTAACATGGCCACGAGGACCTGGGTGCTAGTTTCACCCAGGTCCCCTTTAGTTCAGGTGGTTGTCGATCTTGTGCTCCAGGCGCACGATCTCGGCCTTGAGCTCGGTGCGGACGTCCTGGATCTCGGTCTTGAGCTCTGTGCGGACACCATGGATCTCAACCTTGAGTTCCGTGCGGACGTCCTGGATCTCGGCCTTGAGTTCGGCGCGTGTCCCCCTGAGCTCGGATCGCACGTCCATGATGTCGCTCTTGAGCTCCACCACCGCGTTGGTGATGGCGCCCGTGACCGCTGCGATGATGCGGCCCTCCGAGGCCTTGACCTTGTCGTCTATCCACACCTCCGTGGCGGCGATCTGGATGGCGAGCTTCTGCCGTTCGAGATCCAGGAGTTGCTGGATGTGTGTCTCTTCCATGGGCATGAGCATAGCCTTTCGCTACCGAAGGTGTCTTCGAATTTACGCTAAGTGACCGTGGCTTACCAGTCCCCCGAAAGTGGTCCGCCGTACCAGGTCTCGATGAGGCGGCGGGCGATCGAGACCGGTGGGGGGAGGCGGAGGTCGCCTGATCGCAGGGCTTTCACCAGTTGGTCGCGGGAGAACCAGTGGGCCTCGGCGATCTCTTCGGCGTCGGGGGTGAGGGTGGTCGTGGTGGCGCGGGCGAAGAAGCCGAGCATCAGGCTGCGCGGGAAGGGCCACGGCTGGCTGCCGAGGTAGCGCGGTTCGACGACGGTGACGCCCACCTCCTCGGCCACCTCGCGGATGACGGCGTGCTCCAGCGACTCCCCCGGCTCCACGAACCCGGCCAGGATCGACAGCCGGCCCTCCGGCCACTGCGGGCCGCGGGCCAGCAGGCAGCGGTCGTCCTCGTCGCGGATGAGCATGATCACCGCGGGGTCGACGCGCGGGAAGTGCTGGCTGGCGTCGCGCGGGCAGACCCGGATGTGGCCGCCCGCCTGCACGTCCGTACGGCTGCCGCAGCGCGGGCAGAACTCGTGTGTCGAGTGCCAGGCCTCCAGCGCCACCGCGTAGACCAGCAGGCCCGCGTCGCGGTCGCCCAGCAGGCCGCCCACCTGGCGCAGGCCCGCGACGACGAGTTCGCCCTCGCCCGTGTCGCGCAGGCTCATCGGCATCGTGACGCGGCCGTTGGCGTCGCCGGCCCGCGAGCCGGGCAGCGGCGCGGCGACCGCGAAATAGGCGACTCCGTCCTCGACGCCCAGCAGGTAACGTTCGCCCGGTGGTGCCTCAGATGTGGCGTAAAGGACCGCGTGCACCTCGTCGCCGACGCGCTTGACCAGAGTCTGGCCGTCGTCGATCACCAGCACTCTGGTCGCCGGATCGGTCCAAGCGCGCTCCAGCCAATCGGCGTTCGCCCGCAGCGCGGACGATCTGTCGATGGTGCCGCGTGCGAGGAGCAGCGGTCCGATGAGTTGCTCTTCCGCTCGCGTCTCCACGGGCCCCACCCTTCCCAAATCCCATGTCATCCTATGACCGCCACCGAATGCGGGGTCTGGTATCCGAGATGATCGCCCACGGGCTAGGATCGGCGGGTTAGGTTAGCCTTACCTGATACTCGGGGGTGCCTTCGCGTTGCGGCTCTACCTGACCGCGCTCAAACCGACCGATTCGGTGACTTACGGGTTCCTGCCCGCTGCCGAGGCTCTGGGCTGTCGTGTGACGATTCTCACTGACCGGCCGGAGCGGCATCCGGGCGCCGTCGCGTGCGACGTGCGCGACCCGCGGGCGGTGATCGACGCGATCGAGCAGCTCGGCCGGCCGGACGCGATCTTCTCCAACTCCGACCACCTACAGGTGGAAACCGCGCTGGCGGCGGCCTACTTCGGGCTGCCGGGCAAGGACTGGCGGGCCTGCCTGGCGGCCAAGAACAAGTTCCTGATGCGCCGCCGGCTCGCCGAGGCCGGGGTCGAACAGGTCTCGTCGCTACGCCTGACGCCCGGCGACCCCGTGCCCGACGGCCTGCCGTACCCGCTGGTCGTCAAGCCGCGTGAGGGAGTCGCGAGCGAGGACGTGCTGCTGGTCGAGCGGGACCTGGCCGGCGCGGTGGCGACGGTCAGGAAGCGGCGGCCCGGCGAGGCGCTGGTCGTGGAGGAGTACCTCGAGGGGCCGCTGCGCACGCTGGAGACGCTCGGGGACGCCGAGAAGGTGCGGGTGCTGGGCGGGTTCGGGACGACGCTGGGGCCGTTGCCGTACTTCGTCGAGGAGCGGCTGGACTGGGCGCCGGACGGGCCTCGTGAGCATGTTCTGGCCGCGTTGGCGGCGCTCGGGGTGGGGTTCGGCGCGTGCCACACGGAGTACGTCGTCACTCCGGCCGGGCCGCGCATCGTCGAGGTGAACTATCGGGTGATCGGCGACCACTGCGACTTCCTGCTGGCCGATGTGCTCGGGGTGCCGGTGTTCGAGTGGATCTTGCGGGTGCACCTGGGTGAGACGGTGCCTGCCGTGCCGGATACCTCCAGGTTTGGCAGCGCGGTCAGCCTGGTCGCCGACCGGTCGGGGACCATCACGTCGGCGCCCGGCGCGGAGGAGCTGGTCTCCCAAGGCGTCAGGCTGTGGCACCGGCCGCTGCGGGCGATCGGTGACGTCGTCGAACAGACCCATACGAACCGCGACTACCTCGGCGTCATCAGGGCCGTCGGCCCGGACCGGGCGCGGGTGGACGCGGCCATCGAGGGCTTCCGGGCTGCCAGGCCGTGGGTCGTGGGATGAGCTCGCGGGAGGCGTACCTGGCCTCGCGGGTGCTGGACGCGCTGCTGCGCGAGGACTACGGCGGGCTGTCCGCGCGGGTGGCCAGGAGTCGTGACGGCGTGGAGTTGGAGCTGGCCGGCGGGCGCCGGGTGCGGCTGGTGCCAGGGCTGCTGTTCCAGGACTTCGTGGTCGGTCCCGGCGAGCGGCTGGGGCTGGCGGAGGTGCTCGGCACGCTGGCCGAGGTGGCCGATCCGGCCGACGCGCAGGGGGTGGCGGCGTTCGCCGAGGAGTGCGCGCAGGCGCTGGCCGCGCTGGAGCTGCACGACGCGCACAGAGCCGAGGTCCTCGGCAGGGGGCCGTCCTACGAGTCGCTGGCGGCTTTCGTCGACCATCCGGTGTATCCGACCTCACGGGCGCGGCTGGGAGTGCCCGCCGCCGCGCTGCCCGCGTACGCGCCCGAGTTCGCGCCGTCGTTCGAGCTGCGCTGGGCGGCGGTGCCGCGCGGGCTGCTCGCGCCGGGCTCCGCGGTGCGTCCGCCGCACGCGGCCCATGAGGTGGAGCCGGACGAAGCGCTGTTTCCGGTCCATCCGCTCGCCGTCGACGAGGTGCGGAAGATCGACGGGGTACGGCTGTTCGACGAGCCCTGGCTGACCGTACGGCCCACGCTGTCGATGCGGACCGTGGAGCTCGACGCCCGCACCCACCTCAAGCTGCCGCTGCCCACCAGCACGCTGGGGGCGCGGAACCGGCGGTCGATCAAGCCCGGCACCCTCCACGACGGCGCCCTGGCCGAGCTGCTGCTGCGCCGCCTGGCCGATCCCGATGTGCTGATCGCCGACGAGCAGACCTACGCGCACGCCGGGCACGAGTATCTCGCCTGGATGGTCAGGAGGCTGCCGGAGGGACGGGTGGTGCCGGTCGCCGCGCTCAACGCTCCCGGGGTGCTCCAGGAGGTGGGCGACGTGCTGCCCGGCTATCTGCGCCTGCTGCTGCGCTGGAACGTACGGCTCTTCGTCCGGTACGGCGTCGCGCTGGAGGCCCATCAGCAGAACCTGTCGCTGGTGTTCCGGGACGGGCGGATGAAGCTGCTGGTCAAGGACAACGACGGGCTGCTGGCCTCTCCTTCGAGGCTGGCCGCGGCGGGCGTCGAGGTGCCCGCGTTCCACGACGAGCGGATGCTCACCGACGATCCGCATGCCCTGGCCGACGTGTTCGTGACCATCACGCTGCACCTGGCGGCGGCCGCGATCGTGTTCGGGGCCCTGCCGCCCGCCCAGGCGTCCGCGCTGCTGCGCGACACGCTGGCCGAGGCGCTCGACGAGTACGGCGACGACCCCATGGCCAGGCTGCTGCGGGCCAGGACGCTCGACGCGGCCAGGCTCACCGGCAAGTCGATGATCACCGCGGGGACCCTCGTGGCCAAGGAACGTTCCGGGGCGCGGGACATCAACAAGTTCTACGGCACCAGCGGGCCCAACTATCTGAGGAGAGCTTGAATGCACGGTCTGGTCCTCGACTCGCCGGCCTCGCTGGCGGAGGAGGCGACGCTGGGCGCCCTGCTGCGGTGCTGCGTGCGGGAGGTGGCCGGGCCGCGCGGCCTGGTCTGGCCCGCGCCGCCGTACCTGCTGCTGCGGGTCGGGGGCGCGCTGCTGCGGGTCCGTACGCACGGCGGGGCCGCGCTGCGCTTCGCCGGGCCGCCCGAGCGGCTGGACCGCGGCACCTGGCAGCCCCTCACGACCGACGAGCTGGTACGGCTGGCGGAGACCGACCTGACCGGGAAGGGTGCCCCCGAGCCCAACGGCGAGTTCGCCGGGCAGGTGGCCGCGAGCAGGGACGCGGTCGCCGCGATCCTGGCGGCCCGGGCCGAGGCCGTGGCGCCCGCCGATCCGTGGCTGGCCTCCGAGCAGGCGCTGGTTCACGGGCATCCCTTCCACCCGAGCCCCAAGTCGCGCGGCGGCGCCGATTGGCTGCGCTATGCGCCCGAGGCGCACGCCGAGTTCCCCCTCCGGCTGCTCGGCGTCCGCGCGGACGTGGTCGCGGAGGAAGGCGACGCGTCGGCCCTCGACCTTCTGGGCGAGGCGCCGCCCGGCTACCGGCTGCTGCCCGCCCACCCGTGGCAGCTCGACCTGCTGCACCCGGCCTTCGGCGGGGAGCTGATCGATCTGGGTCCCGGCCCGGTGGTCGTGCCCACCTCGTCGGTGCGGACCGTCTACGCGCCCGCGGCGGAGTCGTGCCTGAAGTTCAGCCTCGATGTCCGCATCACCAACTGCGTGCGCAAGAACGCCTGGTACGAGCTGGCCGGCGCGGTGGAGCTGACCTCGCGCCTGGCGCCGGTGTTCGACGCGGTCTCGGCCGCGCATCCGGGCACCCGCTGGCTGCCCGAGCCGGGCTACCGCTCCGCCGCGCTCGGCACCCGCCTGCTCGAAGGGCTCGGCGTGATCGTCCGGGCCAGCCCGTGGTCCGTGTGCTCCCCCGGCGTCACCCCGGTCCTGTCCGGCGCCCTCGCGCTCCAAGCGCCCGCGGGCGATCCGCTCGCCTGGTGGACCGCCTACGTCTCGGTGGTGGCGCCACCGGTGCTGGAGCTGTACTTCACGCACGGCGTGATACTCGAACCGCACCTGCAGAACGTCCTCGTCGGCCTGGACGCCTCAGGGCTGCCCGTGGAAGCGGTCTTCCGTGACCTGGAAGGTACCAAGCTCGTCTCCGGCCGCCACTCGCTCGACGGTGTGCCCGCGAAGGTGGCGCAGGCCCTGAGCTACGACGCGGAGCGCGGCTGGGCCCGCGTCGTCTACTGCCTGCTGGTCAACCACCTCACCGAGATCGCCGCCACGCTGGCGGGCGACGACGACGAGCTGCTGCGCGAACTGTGGCGGATCGCCCGGGACGTGCTCTACCACCACGCCGGAACGCTCGGCCGGCCGCTCCCGCTGTCCGATCTGCTGGCCGGCGCGCCGCTCCCGGCCAAGGCGAACCTGACGGTCCGCTGGGCCAGGGCCGCCGACCGGACCGCCGGATACGTCCCGATCGCGAACCCGCTCGCGTGATCACCCCGAGAGATCGCCAACCCGCTCACGAGCTCGCCCCGAGAATCCGCGAGGCCGCCCTGCGGCTCGGTGACGTGCCCGCCTACGTCTACGACCTGCCCGCGCTGCACGAGCACGCCTCAGGGGTACGTCAGGCGCTGCCCGGCGTGGAGCTGTACTACGCCGTCAAGGCCAATCCGGCCGCCGAGCTGCTCCAGACGCTGGCCGCGCACGTGGACGGCTTCGAGGTGTCCTCCGGCGGCGAGCACGCCCACGTGGCGGCCCTCCTCCCCGGCAAGCCGCTGGCCCTCGGCGGCCCCGGCAAGACCGACGCCGAGCTACGCCTGCCCTGCCACCGCCTGCACGTCGAGTCGCCCAACGAGCTGCGCCGCCTGCTCGCCACCGGCCGCGAGGCCGACGTCCTGCTCCGGCTCAACCCGGACCTGCCGGTCGAGGGCGCGGCGCTGACGATGAGCGGGCCGTTCGGCATGGACGAGGCGGGCGTACGCGAGTGCCTGCCGCTCTTCACCGACCGCGTACGGCTGCGCGGCCTGCACAGCCACCTGGCCAGCGGCCTGGACGCGCCCGAGCTGCTGCGGCTGGCCGGGACGCTGCTGGACACCGAGCACGACGAGGTCAACCTGGGCGGCGGCATGGCCGTCTCCTACGCCTCGCCGGAGTCCCGGTTCGACTGGCGGGCCTACGGCGCCGGTCTGGCGGCGATGCGCCGGGACGGGCAGCGGGTGCGGGTCGAGCCGGGCCGGGCGCTGACCGCGTACTGCGGCTACTACGTCACGAAGGTCGTGGACGTGAAGCGGGTCCGCGGCGAGGCGTACGCGATCGTGCTGGGTGGCACGCATCACCTGCGCACTCCTGTCACCAAGGGCCACGACCAGCCGTTCACCGTGCTGCCCACCGGCGACGGCCCCGTCCTGACGGACGAGCCGGTGACCGTGGTCGGCCAACTATGCACCCCGAAAGACGTTTTCGCCCGAAAAATCGTGACTTCGGTGCGAGTGGGGGACACGGTGGTGTTCGAGATGGCCGGGGCCTATGCCTGGAACATCTCCCACCACGACTTCCTGATGCACCCCAAACCGGGCTTCCACTACGTGCGGGACTAGACGACGGGTACGGCCTCGATCAGCGCGACCAGGCCGTCGGCGTCGAGCAGGTCCACCGGGCGTACTGTCTGGTTCGCCCGGACATAGTGGAAGGCCGCCCCCACCCGCTCCAGCGGCACCGCCGCCAGGTGCGACCAGGCTAGCCGGTAGGCGGCCAGCTGCACCGAGGCGGCGCGGGCGGCCTTGCCGCGCGGCGGCGCGCCGGTCTTCCAGTCGACGACCTCGTAGCGCCCGTCGGACAGCTCGAACACGGCGTCCATCCGGCCGCGTACCAGCCGGTCGGCGATCATGGTCTCGAACGGCACCTCCAGGTCGAGCGGCCGGCGCCCGGCCCATTCGCTCTCCTCGAAGCGTTCCTGCAGCTCCGCCAACCGTACATCGGCCTCTTCCGGCTCGGCCACCAGGTCGAGGTCGAAGTCGTCGAGCAGGCGCTGCTGGTCCCAGCGCGTCTCCAGCCACTTGTGGAACGACGTGCCGCGGCGGGCCAGCGGCGCGGGCTTGACCGGGACCGGACGGCGGATCCTGCGGGCCAGCTCGCGGGCGTCGGCCGCCAGCGTGACCAGCGACGACACGGTCAGCTTCGAGGGCAGCTCGACGGTGGTGGAGCCGCGCCTGCGGTGCAGCTCGCGTTCGCGGAGCAGCAGGTCGGTGTCGCGCTCCCAGGCGCGGACGCGTTCCTCCTCGAAGGCGCGCAGCGTCTCGTCCTCGGCGGGGGCGAGGGTGCCCGCCAGGGCGTCCTCGACCAGGCGCGCGCCGTCCAGCACCGACTCGTAGCGCAGGCCCTCCGGCGTGACCGGCCACACGGCCTCGGCGGGCTCGGCCAGCAGCGGGTTGGTCACCCCGGCCGCCAGCTCCGGCGCCCAGAACGCGACCCGGTCGCTGGTGTCGCGGATCTCCAGCAGGAAGTCCGACGGCTCCAGCGGCTTGGAGGCGCTCCCCCAGCGGTAGCCGGAGGCGATCAGGTGGTAGTGGGCCCGGGTGACGGCCACATAGGCCAGCCGCCGCTCCTCCATCAGGTCGCGGTCGCGGCAGCTCTCGTCGAACGCGGCCAGCTCCTCCTTGGTGAGCCCGGTCAGGCGCGGCAGGTCGGCGGCGTCGCCGCGGAGCGGGAAGGGGAGCTTGCGCGGGTTGTCGGTCCAGCGGCTGTTCATGACCGGCGTCGCCGGGAACATGCTGCCGGTCGCGATCGTCCCCTTCGAGCTGAGCAGCTGCGACAGCCCGGGCACGACCACGATCGGCCACTCCAGGCCCTTGGAGGCGTGCACGGTCATCAGCTTGACGCTGTTGCTCTCGCCGACCCGCCCGGCCTCCAGCCCGAACTCCTCGCTCTCGGCCGCCTGCAGATAGGCCAGGAACGCGCCGAGCGTCGGATCCTCGGCGTCGCCGGCGAACCGGGAGGCCGCGTCCTGGAACGCGTCGAGGTCGGCCCGGGCGGCGAAGGCGCTGACCGTGCCGCCCCGGGCCGCCACCTCGATGTCGAGACCCAGCCGCCGTTCGACCTCGGTGATCAGATCCGGGAGCGGCTGCGCGGTGTGCGCTCTGAGCTGCCGCAGCTCGTAGGCCAGCGCGACGAGCCTGGTCCTGGCCAGCGGCGAGAACGACTCCAGCCACGCCTCCCGATCGGGCAGCTCGTCGAGCGCGTCGATCAGGCTGCCGCGCTCCTCCGCCAGGTCGGCGACCACCTGGTCGAGCGGGTCCTGCTCGCGGCGCGTCTCGCGGGCCTCGCGGGTCAGCTCCCTGGCGTACTCGCCCAGCACCCGCAGGTCGGCCGGCCCGATCCGCCAGCGCGGCCCGGCCAGCAGCCTGGCCAGGGCGTCACCGGCAGTCGGATCGTAGAGGGCCCGGAGCGTGGCGACGATGTCGTTGACCTCGGGCACGGTCAGCAGCCCGCCGAGACCGACCACTTCGACCGGGATGTCGCGCTCTTCGAGCGCTCTGCGCAGCGCGGGGAACTGCGACCGCTTACGCGCGAGAATCGCCACATCCTGGGGTTGTACGGCGAGCGTCTTCTTGCGTTCCTTCTCGCCCCAGGGCAGCCCGTCGGGTGCGACCTCCTGGCCGAGAATCTTGTGGATGCCGTCGGCGATCCACTTCGCCTCGTCCTCCGCGGTCTCGTGGAAGGCGCAGGTGACGCGTCCCCGGTCGACGCGGTTGGCGCCGGGGACGAGGACCGGCACCTCGCGGGCCTCCATGCGGAGGGGCAACTGGACGCGGGCGGCGACGTCGAGGACCCGGTCTCCGTTGCGGAAGCTGACGCTGAGCTGGCGTACCGGGGCCAGGTCGCCGGAGCTGGTCCGGAAGTCCTGGGCGAACCGTCGCAGGTTGCCCGCCGAGGCGCCGCGCCAGCCGTAGATGGACTGGCAGGGGTCGCCCACGGCGGTGACCGGGTGGCCGCCCGCGTACAGGGATCTGAGCAGCACGAGTTGGGCGTGGCTGGTGTCCTGGTACTCGTCGAGCAGCACCACGGAGAAGCGGGACCGCTCGATCTCGCCGACCTCCTTGTGGCGGGCGGCGATCCTGGCGGCCAGCGACATCTGGTCGCCGTAGTCGATGACCTCCCGGGCGCGCTTGAGCCGCTCGTACGCCTCGACCAGGGGCAGCAGTTGCCTCCTCGCGGCCTGGACGTTGATCGGCTTGCGCTGGGCCAGCGTCGTCCGGCCGCTCAGCCCGGCGTACCTCTCATCGAGCCACTCGCCCACCCGCCGCACGTCGGAGGCGGTGCGCAGGTGCTCGGACAGCTCGCCCGCGAGCTCCAGGACGGCGGCCGTGACGGACGGCGGGCCGAGCTCGATCTTGTCCATCGGCCCGTCGTACATCGCCACCACCCTGGACGCGAGCTGCCACGAGACGGCGGGCGTGACCAGGCGCATGGTGGGTTCGAGGGCCTCGCGCAGGGCGTGGTCGGTGACCAGGCGCGCGGCGTAGGCGTGGTAGGTGGAGACGGTCGGCTCGTTGTCGAGCAGCCCGGGTTCGACCAGGCCCGCCTCGGCCAGGCCGTTGAGCCGTTCGCGGACCCGGGTGGCCAGCTCGGCGGCGGCCTTGCGGGTGAACGTCAGGCCGAGCACGTTCTCGGGCTTGACCAGGCCGTTGGCCACCAGCCAGACCACCCGGCCGGCCATGGTCTCGCTCTTGCCCGAGCCCGCTCCGGCCATGACGACCATGGGTTCGAGCGAGGCCTCGATGACGCGGGACTGTTCGGGGGTGGGGGGCAGGATGCCGAGCTTCTCGGCCAGCTCGACCGGGTTCAGCACACCTGTCCCCCGTTGTCGTTGACGGGGCAGCTGGATCTGGCCGCGCAGGTGCGGCAGCCGTCGTTCACCTTGGCCTGGAAGAACGGGCCCGACATGCCGATCGCCACGGTGTCGACCAGATCTTTGGCCCAGCCGGGGTTCCTGTCCTCGGCCAGCGCGCCCTGCTGCTGCTCCAGCGCGTCGTGCTTGCCCGCCGCCTTGCCGACCTGGACCAGCGCGGCGCCGCCCGGCTCCGTCATGCCGTGCCTGGCGAACGCGCCGAGCAGCGCGGCGAGCTGGTAGACGCCGAGCTGCGGGTGACGGTCGAGCTCGCCCGCCTTGGGCTTCGCGCTGCCGGTCTTGAGGTCGATGATCACCGCGCGGTTCTCCGAGTCACGCTCGACGCGGTCCACCCGGCCCTTGATCTGCACGCCGTCGGAGACCGTGGCGGTGAACGCCTCTTCGAGGGCGACGAGCTCACGTGGGTTCTCCTGGTGCCAGCGCCAGAACTTGGTGATCATCTGTTCGGCCACCTGGCGCTGCTTGCGATTGAACCAGACGCCGCCGAAGTCGAGCTCGTTCCAGATCTCGTCCAGGCGCTTGCCGAGCAGGTCCTCGTTGGGCAGGTCGGTGGCGGCGAGCACGGCCAGCGCGTGGATGACGGTGCCGAGGCCCTGGGCCGAACTGGTGCCCGCGGCGCCGACGGCCGTCTCCAGCAGCCATCTCAGGCCGCACTTGGTGAAGCTCTCGACCGCCGAGGGTGAGATCCTGACGATGTCGTCAGGCCAGCTCAGGGGGCGATCGTCGGTCATGGGGGTGAGGGCGTACCAGTCGTTGGGGTGGGCGCCCTGGACTCCGGCCGCGGCCAGGCGGGCGAGGTGGTGGGCGGCCTTGCCCCGGATTTTTGCCGATTTAGTGGGATCGGTCACTGCGCTGCGGAGGTCCGCCACGAGCGCGGACATGTTCAGCCACCGCGCCCTGTCGTCAACCGTGGCGGCCTCGACGGCGCCCGGCATGAGCTCGCTGAGGAACCTGGACGGCCGTTCGTCGGTGTCCTCCCCGCCGACGGCCGTGACGACCAGCCGGCGGCGGGCGCGGGTGGCGGCCACGTAGAACAGCCGCCGTTCCTCGGCCAGCAGCTTGGAGGCCAGCGACGCCGCGTTCGGCCGGCCGCCCTCGACCAGCTCGACGAGGTCCTCCACGCCCAGCATCGAGCCACGCAGCCGCAGATCGGGCCACACGCCCTCCTGCACGCCCGCGACCACCACCACGTCCCACTCCAGGCCCTTGGACCGGTGGGCGGTCAGCACCCGGACGGCGTCGCCGTCGGGCGCCCGCTCGGCCAGCGTGTCACCGGGGATCTCCTGCGCGGCCAGGTCGTCCAGGAACACCTCGGGGCCCGCCTTGGGCATCCGGTCCACGAACCTGGCGGCATGGTCGAACAGGGCGACCACGGCGTCGAGGTCCCGGTCGGCCTGCGCCCCCCTGGCCCCGCCCGACAGGCTGAGCTCGGTCCACTTCTCGGCCAAGCCGCTCTCGTGCCAGACGGCCCACAGGACCTCCTCGGCGCCGGCATGGTCGCGTACGGCCTGGCGGGCCGCGGCTAGCAGCCTGGCGACGCGTTCGGCGGGGAGGGCGACGTGGGGCTCTATCCGGGTCAGCTCCCGCGGGTCCTTCACGGCTGCGACCAGCAGCTCTCCGGAGGTGCGCGCTTGGAGGGGAGAGTACGGCGGCGGCGGTGTGGCGTCGGCCGTCGCCTCCGTGCCCGCGGCAGTCGCCTCTGCGTCCGCGGCAGTCGTCTCCGCGTCCGCGGCCGTCGTCTCGTCTCCCAATGCGGCCATCGCCTCGTTTTCGGCGATCTTCAGTGCCCGCCGCAGGCGTCGTACGCCGATCATGTCGGTGCCGCCGAGGGGGCCGGTCAGTAGTTCCTCGGCCACCCCCTCGTCGAGTTCGGCCGCGTCGATGGCGACCCTGAGGATCGTCAGCAGCGGGCGTACCCCGGGCTCCTGCGCGATCGGCACCTCGTCACCGGCCACCATCGTCGGCACGCCCGCGCCGACCAGGGCGCGCCGCAACAACGGCACCTGACGGGTCGCCGAACGGACGAGCACCGCCATCCGATGCCAGGGCACGCCGTCGATCAGGTGGGCCCGGCGCAGCGTGTCGGCTACGACGGCCGCCTCCTGGCTGGTGCTGTCGGCCAGCAGCACCCGCACCTCGCCGGCCTCCATCTCGGGCAGCGACAGCAACTCCCGATGCCCGTGCGAGCGCCGCTCCCTGGGCTGAGCAGCGTCGGGGCCCGGCGCCGCGGGCGTGACGGTGTCGAGGGTCGGCGCCGCGGGCGTGACGGCGTCGGGGGTCGGGGCCGCGGGCAGTCGGTCGGCCACGCGTCTGGACGCCGTCAGGAGATCGGCCCCGCTCCGGCGACACACCCGCAGCGCCATCACCGGCGCGTCCCGCCCGTCACGGGTCGGAAACCGCTGCGGGAACCCCAGGATCCCCCGCACATCGGCCCCCCGGAAGCCGTAGATCGACTGGTCCGGGTCGCCCACCGCGATCAGGTCGCGCCCGTCACCGGCAAGCTGGCGCAGCAGGAACTCCTGCGCCGGATCGGTGTCCTGGTATTCGTCCACGAAGATCACGTCGTGCGCCGCACGTTCCCTCCGGCGCACCTCCGGGTCGGCGAGCACGCCCGCCGCCGCCCTGATCAACTCGGCGTAGTCGAGCGCCGGCTCGGGATCGAGGTCGAACCGCACCTCGTACCGCTCTAGGAACCGGCCGACCGCCACCCAGTCCGCCCTGCCGTACTGCCTGCCGAGCTCCTGCAGCCGTTCGCCGCCGAGCCCGCGCTCGCCCGCGCGGGACAGAAAGTCGCGGAGTTCCTCGGCGAACCCGCGCGTCTTGAGCGGCTCGCGCAACGCGACGGGCCACTCCCGGGCGCCGTCCTCCAGCTCGCCGTGCAGCAGCCGCCGGATCTCCAGCAACTGCTCGGGCCCGGTGAGCAGCCGCGGCGGCGCCTCGCCGGCCAGCACCGCCTCCCGCCGCAGCAGCGCGTAGGCGTAGCTGTGGAAGGTGAGTGCCAGCGGAGTCCTGGTCGTGCGGCGCAACCGCCCGGTGACCCGTTCGCGCAGCTCACCGGCCGCCTTGCGGCTGTATGTCAGGATGAGCACGCGTTCGGGATCCATCCCGCGTCGCTCGATCCGGTCGACCACGCTCTCGACGATCGTGGTGGTCTTCCCGGTGCCGGGACCGGCCAGGACGAGCAGCGGTCCGTGTCTGTGCTGAACCACGGCACGCTGGTGCTCATCGAGCACAGGGGCCGCCACGGGTCCCCCGCGCCCACGCCGCACCAACCGCCAGGTCTGAGCACTCACAACACTAGATTCCACCAGACCACAGGGGTAGATCGTGCCGAGTTGACCTCTCTACCACGCGATCGGCCAACGCTATCGGGGGAAACGTAGCGGCACCCACCGACACGCCGCAGCCTCGCCGACAGTGGCGCCTGATGCGTGATGGCAACGTCCCAAACATCATGCGCGTGTTCGACCGGCTGGGCCTGGACATCAAACCTCAGGACCGGCGGCGGCTTAACACGCTGGCCGGGATGGATCCGCAGGACGTGCGCATGGTCGTCGGTCTGGTGCTGAAGGCGTTCGAGGCGGGACACTCCGCTGGCGAGGCGTCGGCCCGCGCCGAAGAGTACGCCGACGCGGAGTCACGGACGTGACCGCTGAGCTGGTCCGCGAGCCGAGCGGAGGAGGCGGGATCGCGTTCCCGCCGACCCTGCTCGGCTACGCCCAGGACCTGACGATGGCGTGGCTGCTGTCGTACGAGTCGCGCAACACCCGCGACGCCTATCAGCGCGAAATCGAGCGGTGGTTCGCCGTCTGCACGGAGACCGGACTCGACCCGCTCCAGGCCCGCAAGCCGCACGGCGACGTGTACAAGCGGTGGCTTGAACTTCAGGCCGGGAAGCCGATCCCCGCCAAGACGATGGCGCGCAGGATCTCGGCGGTGTCGTCGTGGTACGACTACCTGGTCGACGAGGACCTCGTCGAGGCCAACCGGTTCAAGGCGACGCGGCGGCCGAAGGTGCGGCGCAACCACTCGGAGACGACCGCGCTTTCCCGCGACGAAGCTCGCCGCCTGGTGGCCGCGGCCGACGCCGACCACGGGCCGGCCCGGCTGCGGACCTCGGCGTTCATCCGGGTCCTGGTGCACACCGGCATCCGGGTGGAGGAGGGAATCGCCGCCGAGCTCGGCGCGCTCGGTTGGGCGCGCGGGGTGCGGACGCTGCGGATCGTCGGTAAGGGCGGCAAGCCGAAGACGCGTCGTCTGCCGTTGGAGACCGCGTACGCGCTCGACCGCTACCTGGAGGATCGGGCCCGCCGAGCCGGCGTCGAGGTGGCCGAGCTGGAGGGGCGGATCTTCGTCACGGACACTGGCGGCCGGTTCCACCGATCGTCGGCGTCGGAGCTAGTGGAGCGGATCGGTCGTCAGGCGAGGATCGAGTCGAAGGTGACGCCGCACGTGCTGCGGCACACCTGGGCGTCGATCGCGAAGGACTTGGGCGCGAACCCGATGGACATCAAGGAAGCTCTCGACCACGAGGACCTGAACACGACGATGATCTACCTGCACACGGCCAACCAGTTGGAGCGGGACCCGTCTCAGCTGGTGGCTTCCGCGGTGGAGTGATCAGTGGACGGCCTATCAGATTCATCTGGTAATACCTATTTCCCGAATTGAAGCATTTTTTTTATTCAAATTGAGGCTGGCTGGCATCACAGCCCACCCTGTCGCCATAACGGCGAGGGCTAAGGCGATGATCTGGGCGGGGTTCGGGGCTTCGCCCCAGCCGCTGACGCCCGCAGCGCCCACTCCTGCGCAGGCTGTCACGACCGCAAGTGCGGTGGTGCACCGTGTGGTGGGCTCGGGCACGTGTCCTCCTGGCCGCATGTCCTGAGCACCAGGCTACGTCCGATCTGTGCCATCTGTGCTTTTCTTGGACCAAGACGTGCAAGCTAGGTATGTCAGGATCAAGGCTGACTGTCTTTCTCGCGCGTTCGCATGTAAGGCATAGGTCCACGCTGGGACGTCTCAGAATCGACCAGAGCGCGTTTTCCCTGGTCGGATGCATGCAGATTCACTGCTTGAAGCGAGGAACCTTGCCGTAGCGCTTCCGCAACGCCTCAGCCCGGGCCTGGTGCAGCTCGTGGCCGGGCACCCACTCGACGAACTTGGTGTGCATCTCCACGGCCTCTGACCGCGTAGTGACCACCCACGTCACCAAGCCCTCCTACCCCTTCGGGCCAACCTGTCGCCACGCGAGCAGGAAGGCACCTCGATCGTGGAACTCACCGGACAGTGCGTACGTGAGCAGCGGCGGAATCGGGACGGGGTAAGCGTCCTTGTCGTACGGGTTCTGCCTGCTCGCGCGATCGTACACCTGATCGAATCGTCCACTCCGTCACCATAGCGAGGAGAGTCCGCCCGTGGCTGCTCTGCGCCCTCCGTTCCAGTACTACGGAGCCAAGGGAAGGCTCGCGCCCTTTCTGGCTGGTCTGCTCGGGCCACACGAGGTGTACGTCGAGCCGTTCGCCGGGAGCGCCGCTGTCTTCTTCGCCAAGGACTCCGTCCCCATCGAAACGATCAACGACATCAACGGCGACCTCATCGCCTTCATGCGCGTGCTGCGCGACCGCCCGCGTGCTCTGATCCGCGCCGTCGAGCTCACCCCGTACGCCCGCGCCGAGCACGCCGCGGCGAAGCTCGGCGACCAGTCCGCATCCGACCTGGAGCGGGCCCGCCGCTGGTGGATCCAATGCACCCAGTCGCGATCCGGTGAGGCAGGCGCCTCCTGGAGAAGGCCGACATCGAGAACGCGGGTGAACAACCCGGCCGGCGCGAAGCGGGCGTCGGCGGCGCTGCGCTGGCACGCAGCGCGGCTGCGGAAGGCGTTCATTGAGCAGGTGGACGCGTTCGAGTTGATCGAGCGCATGGATTCGGCGAAGACTGCGATGTACGTGGACCCGCCCTACCTGCGGAGCACGAGGAACGTGTTCGGGAGCGGCCACTACGTGAAAGAGATGGATCGCGAGCCCGAACACCGCCGCCTCCTGGAAGTGCTCGTCGCGTGCAAGTCCGCGATCGTGCTGTCCGGCTACCGGTCGCAGCTGTACGACGAGCTGCTCGCCGACTGGCGCCGCATCGACTACCGTGTCCGCAACTCCGCCTCCGATGAGCGACGGCATGCGATCGAGTCAGTGTGGATCAATCGCTGATCGACTAGCGATTGGATCACCAGTCCTCCGGTGGAGGAATATCACAAGCCTCAGTCATCGCAGTTGCGGCCTCGCCAAATCGTTGGAGGCTCTCCAGTACGACGGCCAAGCATGCCAGTGACACGACTAACAGACCACCTCAAAATAAGCGCTGTGTACCGAAGGGAATGTTGACCATGGACATCAAGGAGTACCAGCCGACACCGGACCTCGTCGAGGCCGTGCAGGTCCTCGGCGGCCAGGTCGAGGACGTCGTGTCATGGATCAACGCCTACTCGAACCTGCGCGGAATCGTCGGGCAGACCGCGCTCCGAGGCCGCAGCGCCGAGTACATCGATGTACAGACCCCGGAGGGCATGCGGCGCGCGGCCCTGGGCGACTACATCGTTCACGACGGCAACGGCGCGTTCTGGCCGACGCCACGGCCGATCTTCGAGCGCGGTTACGTCGCGGTGGCCGAGTAGTGCGCATCCAGGTGCTTCGCCTTCCGCTGCTGGAGTTGCCGGGTCTATGACCCGGCAACTCGAGTCGCTGAGGCCGGACGCAATGTAGCTCTGCGTAGTATCGACGACCGTACGTGTTCTCAGAAATGGTCGGACGCGGGCCTCTACTTTGTTGGTCACCGTGGTCACCAACAAGGTAGAGGCATGCAACGGGTTCGCTGAGTGGTTGCGCTTCGGCAACCACGGGGTTTACGGGGTATCAGCGGACCGCTCGGGTCAGGCGCTGCCGCCGCCTTGTTTCCCCCAGCCCGTCAGCGTGTATCCCAGTGGGCATGAAACTTGTGCCCAGGAGCCGGCGCTGGTCCAGGGCGACTCGAACCACTTGTCTTTGTAGAACTTGTTGGAACAGAGGGCGATTGCCTTGTACGGTCCGGTCGTGGCGCAGCGTACATGCACCTCGGGCGGTATCCGGTCCTTGTATGGGTTGATGACGCAGTCAGCGGCGGCGAGCGCCGAGGATGCCGAAGCCGGAGCCGCCGTGAGCGGCCCGGCGGTGAGCGCGAAAGCGATGCCCATGAGCGGCACCCATTTCGTGGCCCGTCTCATCATTGTCAGACCTTTCGTGAAGGGACCTGGCAGGGGCGGCACAGTGGCAGGGCCGGCATCACCAGCGGAGACCTATCCGTGCCGCCTCGTAACCCCTTGGCACCGAGAGAGTGGGGTAACCCGCTCGCACGTTTCTGCAGACCCATGACCGGGGCGGGTCACTGTAGGCAAAGTCCGCCCCGCATACCGAACCGCCATCGATGTAGAGAGTCCAGTGCCCGACGACGGGATTGGGTCCGGTTACGTCGACGTCGACCGAGATCGTCCCGCCAGGGAATCGGGTCGGATAGAGTTGAAGGTCGCACCATGGCTCTAGAGTGCCGCTTACCGGGCAGTATTTCGTGCCTCCAGCGGCGTAGGCCGGCGTGGTAAGTGCGGCTGCGATGGTGATACCCGCCACGACGGCGGTTGCCAGTTTCTGTGGTAGTCGCATACGACGGTTTCCTTTCCTTCAGGGCCGACTAACGAACCATCGCTGTGGTGATAACGGGCTGCGCTCCGTAGGGTGCAAGAAACTCTTCTCCTTACTCATTAGTGCGTCGTACGCTGGATATGGGCGCCGCTACCGACCCGGTGCGCGCCATCGATGAACGGGCTCAAAGTTCGCGCACTGCGATTCCGAAGAGACGCGATGGCACGCGGGAGTAAGAGAATCGCCCGCAATAACTGTTGGTGACGATCGCTGGGGCGCTCAGTATTTCACTTGCCCGATCAACGGAAGTCCTTCCTGTATCAGGATGCCACCGGTTCATTAACTGATCCAGGACAGTCTCCGGACATTTGCCGGGCATATCCGATTGCTTCGGTCCGGATGGTTATCCGCTGTCCGGCAACCTGGACATCAGGGTGACGGCAGCGACCAGGGCTTGCCTGGTCGACTCGTTCCTCTCGATCCCGTTGTCAGATCAGACGGGCTCGGCTAGTTGTTCTGTCCTGTGAGGTTGGGTACGCGGCTGGCGGGTGGCAGGCCGTTCAGCGAGGTGTGTCCGCGGTGGTGGTTGTAGGTGTGTAGCCAGGCCGGTAGGGCGGCGCGGTCACGTCCGAGATGCGGTGTAAAAGAGAACGAGCGTAGGTTGCCGTGCTGAACCGACCAAAGTTCGCACTACGCAAGGACCTACGCTCGTGG
>NZ_JBICSO010000019.1:0-94120 GCF_043197155.1 Nonomuraea sp. NPDC049269 | reverse complement strand
GCCCGGACAGCATCGTCGGCTTGCATGTGGGGCGCACCCCGCAGTTGATCATCGCGATCCTCGCGGTATGGAAAGCCGGCGCCGCCTACCTGCCCTTGGATGCCGCTTATCCCGCGGGCCGGTTGGCGCACATGCTGGCCGACAGCCGGGCCACCCTCCTGCTCACCGACAACCCGGCAACCACTCCAACCGCTGAACTCGACCCAGACAGCCGGGTGCGGGTGGTGGTGTTGAGCGAGCTTGCCTCCACTTTGGACAGCTATCCCGGCCATGCCCCGCAGGTCGTGGTGGAGCCTGACCAGGGCGCGTATCTCATCTACACCTCAGGCTCGACCGGCCGCCCCAAAGGCGTGCTCGCCACCCACTGCGGCGCCATCAACCTCGCCACCGTAATGCGGCCGGTCTTCGCCATCGGCCCCGACGACACCGTGCTGCAATTCGCCTCCCACAGCTTCGACGCCGCCGTCCTCGACCTCGCCGTCACCCTCACCACCGGCGCCACCCTCGCCCTGGCCACCACCCACGAACGCGCCAACCCCCAACACCTCACCCACCTGATCAACCAGCAGCACATCACCGCCGCCAGCATCGTGCCCTCCCTGCTGGCCACCCTCACCCCCGCCACCCTGCCCACCCTGCACACCCTCATCCTCGGCGCCGAACGCCTCACCGCCCCCCTCACCAACGCCTGGACCCCCCACCAGCGCCTCATCAACACCTACGGCCCCACCGAAACCACCGTCATCACCACCACAACACCCCCCCTCACCACCGCAGCCATCAACGCCGACCCCGCCATCGGCACACCCCTGCCCAACACCACCACCCACGTCCTGAACCCCCACCTCCACCCCACCCCGATCGGCGTACCCGGCGAACTGTTCATCGGCGGACAAGCACTAGCCCGCGGCTACCACCACCGCCCAGCCCTCACCGCCGAACGCTTCATCGCCGACCCGCACGCCGGCGACGGCTCCCGCCTCTACCGCACCGGCGACCTCGCCACCTGGCGACCGGACGGCCAACTCGACTTCCTCGGCCGCACCGACCACCAGATCAAAATCCGCGGCCACCGCATCGAACCCGGCGAGATCCAGCACGCCCTCACCAGCCACCCGCACATCGCCGCCGCCCTGGTCACCCCCACCGGCCAAGACACCGACCGCCGCCTGATCGCCTACCTGGTCCCAGCAGACCCCGCCCACGGCACCCCCACCACCGACGACCTACGCACCCACCTCGCCACCCGCCTGCCCGACTACATGATCCCGTCGGTGTTCATCGAACTGGCCGCCTTCCCACTGTCCCCCAACGGCAAGATCGACCGAGCCGCCCTCCCCGCACCGGACGGCAGCCGCCCCGACCTCACCGACAGCTACCAGCCGCCGACCACCCCCACCGAACAACTCCTGGCCGACATCTGGACCGACCTCCTCGGCCTGGACCGGATCGGCGTCCGCGACAACTTCTTCGACCTCGGCGGACACTCCCTGCTCGCGACGCAGGTCATCACCCGCATCCGAGCGGTTCTGGGAGTGGATCTTCCCTTGGCGGCACTGTTCGATCAGCCGTCCGTTGCCGGTCTGGCACCGCTCGTTGACGGGGCGAACGGCAGCAGCAGGCCCCCGATCCTCCCGGCCGACCGTGACCAGCCGCTCCCGTTGTCCTTCGCCCAGCAGCGGTTGTGGTTCCTGGCCCAGCTCGACCCGGACTCGGCCGAGTACAACACCCCGACGCCCATCCCGCTGCCCGGCGACCTCGACATCCCCGCCCTGCGCGCCGCCCTCACCGCGCTCACGGAGAGACACGAAGTCCTGCGCACCCGGCTGGTCGCCGACCCCCACGGCATCCCGCACCAGATCATCGACCCACCCACCGCCTTCGACCTGCCCGTCGTCGAGGCGGCGAGCGAGCAACAAGCACAGACCCTGATCGCCGCCGACGCAGCCACCCCCTTCGACCTCGCGGCCGGTCCACTGCTGCGCGGCACGCTGATCCGCCTCGCCGACGACCTGCACATCCTCGCCCTGTGCATGCACCACGTCATCTCCGACGAATGGTCCGCCAAGATCTTCCACCGCGAACTCACCGCCCTCTACGAAGCCTTCCGCACAGGCAGGCCGTCCCCGCTGGCGCCGCTCAGGGTCCAGTACGCCGACTTCGCCCTGTGGCAGCGCGACTGGCTCACCGGCGAAACTCTGGAGAACCAGCTCGGCTACTGGCGGCGCCGGCTCGCCGGCCCCCCGGTGCTCGACCTGCCCACCGACCGCCCCCGCGCAGCCGTCCGCGACGCCGCGGGCGCCGCCATCACCTTCCACATCGAGCCCGAGACGACGGCGGCCCTGAAGGAGCTGTCCCGTCGCTCCGGCGCCACCATGTTCATGACCGTCCTGGCCGCCTACACCGTCCTCCTCGGCAGATATACCCGCCAGGACGATGTCCTGGTCGGCACCCGGATCGCCAACCGCAACCAGGCCGAGACCGAGGACCTGATCGGGTTCTTCATCAACACCCTGGTCCTGCGGACCGACCTGTCCGGCGACCCGACCTTCACCGACCTGCTGCACCAGGTGCGCACCACGGCCCTGGACGCGTACGGCCACCAGGACCTGCCGTTCGAGCAGGTCGTCGACGAGCTGGGCATCGAGCGTGACCGCTCCCGGCCCCTGCTGTTCCAGACCCTGCTCAACTACTTCACCGCCGACGACCCGGTGCCGCTCGACCAGGCGGGTACGGCCGAGGTCAGGTCGCAGGACGCGATCGTCGCCAAGTACGACCTGCAGCTGTTCTTCACCGAGGACAACGCGGGCGGCGTGACGGTGTCCGCCCAGTTCAGTACGGCCCTGTTCGACCGGTCCACCATCGAACGCCTGATCGGCCACCTGCACACCCTGCTGGCCGCCATCGCCACGGATCCGGATCGGCCGGTGTCGGGGCTGCCCATTCTCACCCCGGAGGAACGACGGCTGGCGGAGACGGGATGGGGTGCCGAGACCGCCGAGGTCCGCGCGGCGGGCGGGGTGCACGAGCTGATCAGCGGCGCGGCCGCGGCGGGAGACGTGGCGCTGGTGTCCGGCACGGCGTCGATGACGTACGCCGAGCTGGAGCGGCAGGCCAACCGGCTCGCCCACCATCTGATCGACCTGGGCGCCGGGCCCGAGAAGGTCGTCGGGCTGTGCCTCGACCGCGGGGCGGAGATGATCGTCGCTATCCTCGCGGTGTGGAAGGCGGGGGCGGCCTACCTCCCGCTCGATCCCGCGCATCCCGCCGAAAGGCTGGCGTACCTGCTCGGCGACAGCGGCGCCACCGTGATCGTCGCCACCGGGGCGATGCCGCCAGTGGGTACAGGGGCGATGTCCCCGGTGGGCACGGGGCCGATGCCGCTGACGAGCACGATCGTCGTCGCTCTGGACGACCCGGTCACGCGGTCCCAGATCGAGGCACGGCCCGAGTCGGCGCCGGAGGTGGCCACGGTGCCGGGTCAGGCCGCGTACCTGATCTACACCTCCGGCTCCACCGGGAAGCCCAAGGGGGTCGTGGTGACGCACGGCAACCTGGTCAACTACCTGACCGTCGTGAAGGAGCGGACGGGGCTGGGCGGGCGCGGGGAGTCGTACGCGCTGCTCCAGTCGGTGGTCACCGACTTCGGTAACACGACCGTCTTCGTGAGCCTGACCACGGGCGGGACCCTGCACCTGCCGCTGCCGGAGGTGGTCGACGAGCCGGAGCGGGTGGCCGCGTACCTGGCCTCGCACCGGATCGACCACCTCAAGATCGTTCCGTCGCATCTGGCGGCGCTCACGCAGGTCGTCCCGGCCGGCCGGCTGCTGCCGGCGCGGACGCTGGTGCTGGGCGGCGAGGCAGCGACGCCGGAACAGATCACGGAGCTGCTGGCGGAGGCGGACGGCCGGTCGGTGGTCAACCACTACGGGCCTACCGAGACCACGATCGGCACGGCCACGATCCGGCTGGACGCCGGGCACATCGCGGGCGGGACGGTCCCGATCGGCACGGCGCTGCCCAACACTCGCCTGTACGTGCTGGACGACGCGCTCAACCCGGTTCCGGCGGGCGTGCCGGGCGAGTTGTCCGTCGGCGGAGCCGGCGTGGCCCGCGGCTATCTCGGCCGGCCGGCGCTCACCGCCGAGCGCTTCGTCGCCGACCCGTTCGCCGGTGACGGCTCGCGGCTCTACCGGACGGGTGACCAGGCGCGTCGCCGGCCGGACGGGGTCGTGGACTTCCTGGGCAGGACCGACCACCAGGTCAAGATCCGCGGGTTCCGCGTCGAGCCCGCCGAGGTGCAGCACGTCCTCGGCGGGCATCCCGCGGTGGCGGCGGCACTGGTGACCGCGTACGGGGAGGCGCACGACCGGCGGCTGGCCGCGTACCTGATCCCCGCCGACGCGGCCAGGGGCGTGCCGCCCGTCGCCGTCCTGCGCGCTCATCTGAGCGTGGACCTGCCCGACCACATGATCCCGTCGGTGTTCATCCCGATGACCGCTTTCCCGCTCACCTCGAACGGCAAGCTCGACCGCGCCGCGCTCCCGTCACCCGAGGCGGCCCGGCCAGAACAGCGGGACACGCACCGCGAGCCGGCCACGCCGGCCGAGGTCGCCATCGCCGGGATCTGGGCGCGGTCGCTCGGCCTGCCCCAGGTCGGCGTGACCGACGACTTCTTCGAGCTCGGCGGCCACTCCTTGCAGGTCATCCAGGTGGTGTCGCAGATCAGGAAGGCCGGGTACGCCCTCGGCGTCGCCGACTTCTTCACCCAGCCGACCGTCGCGGGTCTGGCCGAGCTGGTCGCCGAGCCGGCGGACACGGCCCGGCCGCGCCTGCGGTCGGCGGTCAGGCTCAAGCCCGGGACGGCGGAGCCCGCGCTGTTCTTCGTGCACGCCGCCACCGGGGGCGTCGCCGAGCTGGCCGAGCTGGCCGGCCGGCTCGGACCCGACCAGCAGTTCTACGGGCTGCAGGCACGCGGGCTAGATGGCTCGGAGCCGCCGCTGGAGACCGTGGCCGAGATGGCCGCCGCCTACCTGGACGAGGTGACGACCGTGCAACCGAGCGGGTCGTACCTGTTCGCGGGCTGGTCGGTGGGCGGCTACATCGCGGTGGAGATGGCCAGGCAGGCCGCCGCCCGGGGGCTGGAGGTGGGCGGCGTGTACCTGGTCGGCCCGCCGCTGCACCGGGTGGCCGCGGGCCGCGTCGCCGCGCGCAAGGAGGGCAAGGAGCGTGACCTGGTACGGGACCTGCTCACACAGCTCGACCAGGTGATCGCCGGAGGGCCGGGGACCCGGCTCGCCGCCGGGCCGCAGAAGCGGCTGCTGGAGCGCTGGCAGGTCGAGGGCCCGCTGCTGGAGGCGGTCAAGGCGGGCGACACGGAGGCGCTCCGGGTGGGCCGGATGGTGATCACCCACCTGGGGGCGGTGCTGCGGCATCGCGCCGATCCGCCGCTGACGCCGTACGAGGGCCGGGTGGTGCTGTTCATCCCGCAGGACGACCCGGCCGACGTGCGGCGCAAGGTCGTCGTGCAGTGGCGCGACGAGCTGGCCGCGGAGCCGGAGATCGAGTACGTGCCGGGCGAGCACGGCACGGTCGTCCGCGGGCGCGGGGCCGAGATGCTCGCCATCTGGCTCCGCAGCGAGATCGTCCGCCGGTCCAACCCTTCCACCCGAGAGGCGCGTGCACAGTGAAGATCAGCCTGTCCTATTTCGCGGCCACCACCAGAGCAGAGGCCGCCTCGGCGTACGCGGTGCTGCTGGACACCGCCCGCCTGGCCGACGAGGCGGGGCTTGAGGCGCTGTGGCTGCCCGAGCGCCACTTCGCGGACTTCGGCGCCCCCTATCCGAACCCTTCGGTGGTGGGGGCGGCGCTGGCGACGGCCACCCGGCGGATCGGGATCCGGGCGGGCAGCGTCGTCATGCCGCTGCACCATCCGGCCCGGGTGGCCGAGGAGTGGGCGGTCGTGGACCAGCTGTCGCGGGGGCGGGTGGGCGTGTCGTTCGCCTCCGGCTGGCACGGCGCCGACTTCGTGCTCTCCCGCTTCCCCGTCGCGGAGCGCAAGCGGGTGATGCGGGAGGGCATCGACCAGGTCCGGGCGCTCTGGCGGGGGGAGACGCGGGTCTTCCCCGACGCGCTGGGCGCGGAGATCGAGGTGCGGACGATGCCGCAGCCGGTTCAGCCCGAGCTGCCGATCTGGCTCACCTCGGGCGGGTCGACACCGACGTTCGAGCTGGCCGGCTCAATGGGCGCGGGCGTGCTGACCCATCTGCTCGGCCAGCCGCCAGAGGAGCTGGCCCGCAACATCGAGGCGTACCGCAAGACCTGGCAGGGCCCGGGGCGCGGCCACATCACGCTGATGGTGCACACCCACGTCCTGGACGGCTCCCGGGCGTCGGAGGAGCGGGCGCACGCGGAGCTGGCCCGGTATCTGGGCGCGTCGATGTCGCTGGTGGCCACCGACGTGGCGAACGCGCAGGGGGCGGCGGCGTTCGGATCGATGAGCGGGGACGACCGGTCCACGCTCGCCCGGCAGAGCGCCGCCAGGTTCGCCGGCCTGGGGCTGATCTGCACCCCCGCCGAGCTGCCCGAGCGGCTCGCGACCGTGGCGTCGTGGGACGTCGACGAGGTCGCCTGCCTCATCGACTTCGGCTTCGACCACGAGTCGATCCTGCGGAGCCTGGACGACCTGCTGACCACGCTGGCCTGAGCGCGACCCATATCCAAGACGGAGGGAATTGCCATGCTTTCCGAGTCGAAACAGGAGCTACTGAAGCGACGCCTGCGCGGCGAGAGCGTGCCGGTGCGGGAGCGTGCGCCGCGTCCGGACGGACCTGTCCCGTTGTCGTCCGCCCAGCAGCGGCTGTGGTTCCTGGATCAGCTGGAGCCGGATTCCCTTGACTACAACGTGACGATGCCGCTGCGGCTGGCGGGCGCGCTGGACGAGTCGGCTCTGCGCGCGGCGCTGGACATGGTGGTGGCCAGGCACGAGGTGCTGCGTACCCGGTTGGTGGTGACCGACGGGGTGGCGCACCAGGTGATCGATCCGCCGGCTGGTTTCCCGCTGGCCATGGCGGACCTGTCGGGCGAGGCGGAGCCGTACGAGGCGGCACGGGAGCTCATCGCGGCCGACGCGGCGCTGCGGTTCGACCTGGCCGCCGACCGGCTGGTTCGCGGAACGCTGATCCGGCTGGCCGCCGACGACCACGTGTTCGCCCTGTGCCTGCACCACATCGTGTGCGACGAGTGGTCGATCGGCATCCTCAACCACGAGCTGGCCACCCTGTACGACGCGTTCCGGCTCGCGCTGCCCTCGCCGCTGCCGCCGCTGCCCGCGCAGTACGCCGACTACGCGTTCTGGCAGCAGGCGTGGATGGCCGGCGATCGGGCGGCGGGCGAGCTGGCGTACTGGCGTGACCAGCTGACCGGGGCTCCGCTGCTTGATCTGCCGACCGACCGGCCGCGTCCGCCGGTGCGTACGACAGCCGGCGGCAAGGTGGATTTCGCGGTTCCCGTCGCCACCGCCGAGCGGCTCAGGGTGATCTCCAGGGACTGCGACGCGACACTGTTCATGACGCTGCTGGCGGCGTTCACGGTGCTGTTGTCGCGTTACTCGCGGCAGGAGGACGTGGTGGTCGGCACGCCGATCGCCAACCGGGGGCGCCCGGAGACGCAGGACCTGATCGGGCTGTTCCTCAACATGCTGGTGCTGCGCACGCGGCTGTCGGGCGATCCGAGCTTCACCGAGCTGGTGGGGCGGGTGCGGGCGCTCGCGCTGGCCGCCTACGACCACCAGACCATGCCGTTCGAGCGCCTGGTGGACGCGCTCGTCCCCGAGCGGGACCGCTCGCGCACGCCGCTGTTCCAGGTGCTGTTCAGCTACAGCAGGAGCGGCGGCGAGGAGCTGGAGCTGGGCGAGCTGGACGGCGAGCGGTTCGACCTGGAGGGTACGGCCGCCAAGTTCGACCTGACCCTGACCTTCGTCGAGATCGGCGAGCAGGAGTTGGTCGGCGGGCTGGAGTACAGCACCGACCTGTTCGACCACGCCACGGCCGAGCGGATGGCCGGTCATCTGCTGACACTGCTGAACGCGCTCGCGCAGGCGCCGGATCGGCCGCTGTCCGAGGTGCCGATGATCTCCGCGGTGGAGCGGGACGAGCTGCTGCGCGCCACCGGCGGACCGGTGGCCGCGCTGCCCGCCTCCTTCGGCGGGGTGCACGAGCTGGTCGCCGCCGGCCGTCCCGACGCGGTCGCGGTCACCTGCGGCGACGCGTCGCTGACGTACGCGGAGCTGGACGAGCAGGCCGGGCGGCTGGCCGCGCGCCTGCGCGAGCTGGGCGTGGGCCGGGAGACGACGGTCGGGTTGTGCCTGCGCCGCGGGCTGAAGATGGTGGTGGCGATGCTGGCCGTGTGGCGGGCGGGTGGCGCGTACCTGCCGCTGGACCCCGACTTCCCGGCCGACCGCCTGCGCTACATGCTGGCCGACAGTGGCGCTGCCGTCCTGGTCGGGGAGCGGGCGGCCGCCGAGGAGCTGGCCGGGCCGGTTCCCGCGACGATCTGGCTCGATGACGACGTCCCGACCGGCCCCGCCGGGCAGGCCCGGGCGGCCGCCTTCTCCTGCTCCGCCGAGCCGGCCCAGGCGGCCTACGTGATCTACACGTCCGGCTCGACGGGGCGCCCCAAGGGCGTGGTCGTCTCGCACGAGAACCTGGCCAATTTCCTGGTCACGATGGCCGACCGGCCGGGCCTGGCCGAGACGGACGTGCTGCTCGCCGTCACCACGTTCGGGTTCGACATCGCCGCGCTGGAGTTGTTCCTGCCGTTGGTCACGGGTGCGCGGCTGGTGATCGCCAACGCCGAGGTGGCGCGTTCGCCGGAGGCGCTGGCGGAGCTGGTCGAGCGGTCGGGGGCCACGGTCATGCAGGCCACGCCGGCGACCTGGCGGATGCTGGTGGACGACGGCTGGCGCGGAGCGGCGGGCCTGCGCGCGCTGTGCGGCGGCGAGGCGCTGCCGGCCGAGCTGGCCGGAGCCGTGCTGGAGCGCACGGCCGAGCTGTGGAACCTGTACGGCCCGACGGAGACCACCGTCTGGTCCGCCCGCCAGGAGATCGTGGCGGGCGACGACGTCACGCTCGGCCACCCGATCGCCAACACCACCCTGCACGTGCTGGACGCGCGGCTGGACCCGGTGCCCGCCGGGGTGCCCGGCGAGCTGTACATCGGCGGTGACGGCGTGGCGCGCGGCTACCACGCCCGCGCCGCGCTGACCGCCGAGCGGTTCGTCGCCGACCCGGTCTCCCGCGACGGCTCCCGCCTCTACCGGACGGGTGACCTCGTACGGCGGCGGGCGGACGGCCGGCTGGACTTCCTGGGCCGCACCGACCACCAGGTCAAGCTGCGCGGTTTCCGCATCGAGCCGGGCGAGATCGAGTCCGCGCTGGCGGCGCACCCGGCGCTGGCCGCGGCGGTCGTCGTCGTCCGCGGCACCGGCGGCGACGAGCGGCTGGTCGGCTACCTGGTCCCCGCTGAGGGAGGCCGTGGCATCCCCGCGCCCGCCGAGCTGCGCGAGCACCTGCGCACGACACTGCCCGACTACATGGTGCCGGCCGTCTACGTCGAGCTCGCGGCCCTGCCGCGGACGCCCAACGGGAAGCTGGACCGGGCCGCGCTGCCCGAGCCGAACCCGCGCCACCTGGATCCGGCGGCCGGCTACACCGCGCCCAGGACCACCGCCGAGGAGGTCGTGGCCGGGGTGTGGGCCCAGGTGCTGGACCTGGGACCGGTCGGGGTGACGAGCAACTTCTTCGAGCTGGGCGGCCATTCGCTGGCGGCCGTCCAGGTGATCTCGCGGCTACGTGCCGCGTTCGACTGCGAACTGTCGCTGGCGCTGCTGTTCGACCATCCCACGGTGCGTGAGCTGGCGGTGGCCGTGGAGGCGGCCACGTCCGGGACGGTGGTGCCGCCGATCGTGCCGGTGGACCGCGAGGAGGTGCTTCCGCTCTCGTTCGCGCAGCAGCGGTTGTGGTTCCTCGATCAGCTCGACCCGGGCTCGCCCGAGTACAACGTGCCGATCAGCTCCCGCCTGCGCGGCCCGCTCGACGTCGGCGCGCTGAGCCGCGCCCTGGAGTCGATCGTGGCCCGGCACGAGGTGTTCCGCACCCGGCTGGTGGCCAAGGACGGCCTGGCCCGGCAGATCGTCGACCCGCCCGGGCCGCTCGCGCTGCCCGTCACGGACCTGTCAAGCGAGGCCGACCCGCTCGGACGGGCCACGGAGCTGGTGGCCGTCGACGCCGCCACCTCCTTCGACCTGGCGGGCGATCCGCTGCTGCGGGCGCGCCTGTTCCGGCTCGCCGACGACGATCACGTGCTCAGCCTGGTGACCCACCACGTGGTGTTCGACGACTGGTCCGTGACCCTCTTCCGCCGCGAGCTCACCACCCTGTACGTCGCCTACCGTGACGGCCTGCCCTCCCCGCTGACCCCGCTGGGCGTGCAGTACGCCGACTTCGCGCACTGGCAGCGGGCCTGGCTGACCAGCGACGTGCTGGGCGGCCAGCTCGACTACTGGCGCGAGCGGCTGGCGGGCGCGCCCACGCTGGAGCTGCCCACCGACCGGCCGCGCCCCACGGTCCGCTCCTCCGCGGGCGGGTTCCTGTCCTTCCGGGTGCCCGAGCAGGTCACCGCGGGCCTGCGCGGGGCCGCCCAGACGTCGGGCGCGACGATGTTCATGACGCTGCTCGGCGCCCTGACGGTGCTGCTCGGCCGGTACGCCGAAGAGGAGGACGTCGTCATCGGCACGCCCATCGCCAACCGGGGCCGTTCCGAGACCGAGAGCCTGATCGGCTGCTTCATCAACACCCTGGCCCTGCGCCTGGACCTGTCCGGCGACCCCACGTTCACCGGGCTGCTCGACCGCGTACGGGCCACCGCACTGGCCGCCTACACCCATCAGGACCTGCCGTTCGAGCAGCTGGTGGACGAGCTGCAGCCGGAGCGCGACCGCAGCAAGCACCCGCTGTTCCAGGTGCTCATCACGCACGGCAGGGTCGGCGCCGGCGCTGACCCGGACATGGCGGGGGTGGTCACCGAAGGGCTGGAGCTGCCGACGATGTCGGCCAAGTTCGACCTCACGGTGGCGTTCACCGAGGGCGACGCCGACCTGTCCTGCATCCTCAGCTACAGCACGGACCTGTTCGACCACGCGACGATCGAACGCATGGCCGGGCACCTCCTCGTGCTCCTGGAGACCGTCGCCGGCGACCCGGCCCGGCTGGTCAGCGAGCTGTCCCTCACCACCGAGGCGGAGCGCGAGCGCCTCACCGGCTGGGACGAGCCCACGCCGCTGCCCGGCGAAACCCTCACCGAGCTGCTGACCGCCGTCGCCATCGCCCAACCGGACGCCCCGGCGGTCAGCATGGGCGCGCGCACGCTCACGTACGCCGAGCTTGAGATCGGCTCGAATCGGCTCGCCCACCACCTGCACGATCTCGGCGTCCAGGCGGAGACGGTCGTCGGCCTGCGGCTGCCCCGCGATCCCGACATGATCGTCGCGATCCTGGCCGTGCTCAAGGCGGGCGGGACCTATCTGCCGATCGACCCGGACTATCCGGACGACCGCATCACGCACATGATCAGCGACAGCCGGGCCGCCCTGGTGCTCGACACCGTCGCCACGCCGGACCACCTGCCAGGCACGCCACCCGCCATCACGATCCACCCCGACCAGGCCGCGTACCTGATCTACACCTCCGGCTCCACCGGCCTGCCCAAGGGCGTCGTGGTCAGCCACCGCAACCTGGCCAACTCCATCCATTTCGAACGGGACGGTCTGGGCATCACGCCCGCCGACGTCACCCTGCAACTCGTGTCCTTCAGCTTCGACGTCGCGATGAGCGAGATCCTCGCACCCCTGGTCGGCGGCGCCCACATCGTCATCGCCGACGCCTCGACCCGGCAGTCCCCGGCCGACCTGCGGCGGCTGCTGCTCGACCGGTCCATCACGATCGCCCACATCCCGCCCACGGTGCTGCACCACCTGGATCCCGCCCTGCCGTCCCTGCGTGTCCTGCTCACCGGCGGGGAGGCGTGCCCGCCGGACCTGGCCCGTGCCTGGGCCGCCGGCCGCCGGTTCATCAACGCGTACGGGCCGACCGAGACGACCATCAGCGCGACCCAGGCCGGCGACCCCGGCACCGACACCGCACTACCGATCGGCGCCGCCGTCGCCAACACCCGGCTGCAGGTCCTGGACAGGAAGCTGCGCCCGGTCCCCGTCGGGATGCCCGGCGAGCTGTACATCGGCGGCCTCGGCGTGGCGCGCGGCTACCACGGCAGGGGCGCCCTGACCGCGGAGCGCTTCGTCGCCGACCCGTTCGCCGCCGACGGCAGCCGCCTGTACCGCACCGGCGACCGCGTCCGCCGGCGCCCCGACGGGCAGCTCGACTTCCTCGGCCGCACCGACCAGCAGGTCAAGGTACGCGGCCACCGGATCGAACCGGCCGAGATCGAGCACACGCTGACCCGGCACCCGGCGGTCGAGGCCGCGACCGTGATCGCCCTGCATGACAGCGGTCAGGCCCGGCTGGTCGCCTACCTGGTGCCCGCGGACCAGTCCGCCGGCGCGCCCTCCACCAGCGAGCTGCGCGTTCATTTGGGTGCGAGCCACCCCGACTACATGATCCCGTCGGCGTTCGTCGAGCTGGCGGCCCTCCCGCTCACCCCGAACGGCAAGGTCGACCGCGCCGCGCTACCCGCGCCGGACGCCTCCCGGCCCGAGCTGGTCAGCCGGTTCGTCGCCCCGCGCACCTCCATGGAGGAGGCCCTGGCCGGGATCTGGGCCGACGTGCTCGGCCTGGACCGGGTGGGCGTCGAGGACAACTTCTTCGAGCTGGGCGGCGACTCGATCATCAGCATCCAGACGGTGGCGCGGGCCCGCACCGCCGGGCTGTACTTCACCCCGGCCCAGCTCTTCGAGCACCAGACCGTCGCCGCGCTCGCCCCGCTCGTGGCGCTGGACTCCTTCGCCGACGCCGAGCAGGGCCCGGTGACCGGAGAGTTCGCGCTGACGCCGATCCAGCACTGGTTCTTCGAGCGCGACCTGCCCGAGCCCGCGCACTTCAACCAGTCCGTGCTGCTGGAGATGGACGGCGAGGCCGACGTCGCCGCGCTGCGCAAGGCCGTGGCGGCGCTGCTGCGGCAGCACGACGCGCTCCGCGCCCGATACACCCGCTACGGCAGCGAGTGGACCGCCCGCAACGTGGCCGCCGAGGCCGAGCCGCCGCTGTGGGTGGTGGACGCCGCCGCGTTCGACGAGCACGACCTGGAGGCGCGGGCCGACGAGGCCCAGGCGAGCCTGGACCTGGAGAACGGGCCGCTGGTCAGGTTCGTGCTGTTCGACCGAGGGGAGCGCGGCCGGCTGCTGCTGGTGATCGCGCACCACCTCGCGGTGGACAGCGTGTCCTGGCAGATCCTGCTGGAGGACCTCTCCCTCGCCTACGACCAGGCCATCCGGGACCTGCCGGTCCAGCTGACCGCCAAGACCACGTCGTTCAAGCAGTGGGCGCAGCGGCTGACCGAGCTGGCGGGCTCGCCCGAGGTGGCGGCGGAGCTCGCGTACTGGCACGAGCAGACCTCCGGCCACCGGCCCGTCCCCCGCGACCGCGACGGCGCGAACACGGTCGCCTCCGCCAGGAACGTCAGCGTCAGCCTGAGTTCGGAGCAGACCGCGCGGCTGCTGCACGAGGTGCCCGCCGCCTACCGCACCCAGATCAACGACGTGCTGCTGACCGCGCTCGGCAGCGCGCTGACCGAGTGGGCGGGCGTGCCGAGCGTGCTGGTGGACCTGGAGGCCCACGGCAGGGAGGACGTCGGGTCCGACGTGGACGTCTCCCGGACGGTCGGCTGGTTCACCTCGTTCTACCCGGTCGCGCTGGCGAGCGCGGGCGGCGACCCGGGGGCGGCGCTGCGCCGCACCAAGGAGCACCTGCGGGCGATCCCGCGCCACGGCCTCGGGTACGGTCTCCTGCGCTACCTCGGCCCCGATGCGGCCGCCGGACAGGCGGCCGAGGTCAGCTTCAACTACGCCGGTCAGACCGACGCGGCCCTGTCCCCGGCCTCCGGCGGGCGCGAGCCGCGGCTGCGGTTCGTCGGGTCGCTGGGCCGGCCCCGATCCGGCGACGGCGGCCGGACCCATCTCATCGAGATCAACGCCCAGGTCACCGAGGGGCGGCTCACGCTGCTGTGGACGTACTCGGGAGAGGTCCACGACGAGGCCTCGGTGACCCGGCTGACCCGCCGCTACGTCGAAGCGCTCGACGAGCTGATCGAGCACTGCGCGACTCCCGGCGTCGGCGGGCACACCCCGTCCGACTTCCCGCTGGCCGGGCTCGACCAGGCGGGACTCGATCGCATCCAAGGGCGGGGCACGACCGTCCTGGAGGACATCTATCCGTTGACGGCGCTGCAGCAGGGCATGCTCTTCCACACCCGGCTGGCCCCCTCCTCGGGCGCGTACTGGGTGCAGAACGGGCTGCGGCTGGAGGGCGAGCTGGACCTGCCCGCGCTCGAAAGCGCCTGGGAGCAGGCCTTCGAACGGCATCCGGCGCTGCGCACCACCGTGGTGTGGGAAGACCTGCCGACGCCGCTCTCGGTCGTGTCACGTGCGGTGCCGGTCCCGATGGAGGTGCTGGACTGGTCGCACCTGGACGCCCCGGCGCAGGCCGCGGCCCTGGACGCCTTCCTGGCCGCCGAGCGCGCCGCCGGCGCGGACTTCGACGCACCCACTCTGGTACGGATCGCGCTGATCCGCCTGGACGAGCGGCGCCATCATCTGGTGTGGCAGTACCACCACCTGCTGCTCGACGGGTGGAGTGTGCCCATCGTCTTCGGCGACCTGATCGAGGCCTACCACGCCTGCGTCGAGGGCGAGCGCCTGCGGCCGGCCGTCCACCGCCCGTTCCGCGAGCACGTGGCCTGGGCCGGCGCGCAGGATCTCGGCGCCGCCGAGTCGTACTGGCGGACCAGGCTGCACGGCCGCACCGTCCCCACCTCGCTCCGCGTCGAGCGCGACACCGGGGACGAGGGCTGGCAGGACCATCGCGTACGCCTGTCCGCGCGTGCCACCGTCGCGCTCGGCGAACTGGCCCGCCGCCACCGGCTCACCCTGAACACCGTGGTCCAGGGGGCATGGGCGCTGCTGATGGCCGCGTACAGCGGTGAGGACGACGTGCTCTTCGGCGTCATCACCTCCGGCCGCGGCGACCAGGTCGACGGCATCGAGTCGATGGTCGGCCTGCTGATCAACACCATTCCGGCCCGCGTCCAGGTGGACCACGGCGAGCCCGTCGCGACCTGGCTGCGGCGGTTGCAGAAGGAGCAGTCCGCGGCGCGCGACTTCGAGCACACGCCGCTCGTCCAGATCAAGGCGTGGAGCGGCTTCACCGGCGGGCAGGCGCTGTTCGACGCGCTGTTCGTGTTTGAGAACTACCCGACCGCGCGGCTGGCGGAGCGCGACGCGGGCTCGGCCGCCACCGGGTTGCGGATAGAGCAGAGCTTCTCGCGCGAGCAGGCGAGCCACCCTCTCATGGTCGTGGCCGTGCCGCAGGCCGAGCTGGGCATCCGGATGCTGTTCGACCGCGCCCACTACGACCAGGACACCATCGCCCGGATGGCCGGCCACCTGCTGGCCATCCTGGAGGCCGTCGCCGACGACCCGGGCCGGCTGATCGGTGAGCTGCCCGTCATGACGCCGGGCGAGCGGCACCGGCTCGCCGGCTGGAACGGCACCGCGACCCCGCTGCCCGGCCGCCTCATCCCCGAGGCGATCACCGCCCACGCCGTGGCACGGCCCGGCGCGCCCGCCCTGACCATGGGCGGCAGGACCCTCGACTACGCCGAGCTCGAAACCCGCTCGAACCGGCTCGCCCACCACCTGCACGATCTCGGCGTCCGGGCGGAGACGGTCGTCGGGCTGCGGCTGCCCCGCGACCCCGACATGATCGTCGCCATCCTGGCCGTACTCAAGGCGGGCGGGACCTACCTGCCGATCGACCCGGACTATCCGGACGACCGCATCACGCACATGATCAGCGACAGCCGGGCCGCCCTGGTGCTCGACAGCATCGCCACGCCGGACCACCTGCCAGGCACGCCACCCGCCATCACGATCCACCCCGACCAGGCCGCGTACCTGATCTACACCTCCGGCTCCACCGGCCGGCCCAAGGCCGTCACGGTCAGCCACCGGAGCTGGTCGAACCTGATCAACGGGCAGCTCGCGGAGCTCGGCGTCACTCGCTTCGACACGGTGCTCCAGCTGGCGTCCTTCAGCTTCGACGCGGCCGTGTGGGAGATCGGCCTCGCGGTGGCAGCCGGTGCGCACCTGGTCATGACCGACGCGCTCACCCGCCGCTCGGCACCCGACCTGCAGAGACTGCTGCGGGAACGGGCCGTCACCGTGGCGCTGTTCCCGCCCCCAGCCCTGCCGAACCTGGACCCCGGCACGCTGCCGGACTTGCGCGTCATGCTCGTCGGCGGAGAGGCGTGCCCCCCGGACCTGGCCCACACCTGGGCCGCCGGGCGGCAGCTCGTCAACGCGTACGGGCCGACCGAGGCCACGGTCATCGCCACCACCGCCCACGATCCCGACACGAGCACCGCCCTGCCGATCGGCGGGCCCATCGCCAACGCTCAGGTCCACGTGCTGGATCGGCAGCTGCGGGATCTTCCCGTCGGGGTGCCGGGGGAGCTGTTCGTCGGCGGTGCGGGTGTGGCTCGTGGGTATCGCGGGCAGCCCGCGTTGACCGCTGAGCGGTTCGTGGCCGATCCTTTCGCCGGGGATGGTTCGCGTCTTTATCGGACCGGTGATCTGGTCGCGTGGCGGCCGGACGGTCAGCTGGACTTCCTGGGGCGGACTGATCACCAGGTGAAGGTGCGCGGGCATCGCATCGAGCCGGGGGAGATCGAGCGCGCCCTGTCCGGTGTTGCCGGGGTGGGCTCAGTCCTGGTGACCACTTTCGGTGAGGACGCCGATCGTCGGCTGGTCGCCTACCTGATCCCGGCCGACCCAGCGCTGGGCACCCCCGCCACTGATGATCTGCGGTCTTATCTGGCGGCCGGCCTGCCGGATTACATGATCCCGTCGGTGTTCATCGAGCTGGCCGCCTTCCCCTTGACTCCTAACGGGAAGATCGATCGTGCCGCGCTGCCCGCGCCGGACGGCAGTCGCCCCGATCTCGCCGGTGGCTATCTGGCTGCGGCCACTCCGACGGAGCATTTGCTGGCGGGGATCTGGGCCGACCTGCTCGGTGTGGATCAGGTCGGCGTTCGGGACAACTTCTTCGACCTCGGCGGCCATTCGCTGCTGGCTACTCAGGTCACCTCGCGGATTCGTTCGGTGTTCGGCATCGACCTGTCGCTTGCCGTGCTGTTCGACCAGCCGACCGTCGGTGGCTTGGCGCCGCTCATCGACGAGGCCAACGGCATCAGCAGGCCGCGGATCCTCCCGGTCGATCGTGACCAGCCGCTTCCCTTGTCCTTCGCCCAGCAGCGGTTGTGGTTCCTGGCTCAGCTCGACCCCGGCTCGACCGAGTACAACACCCCGACGGCCATCCTCCTCGATGGTGACCTCGACGTCGCGGCCTTGCGTGCCGCGCTTATCGCGCTGGTGGAGCGGCATGAGGTGTTGCGGACCCGGCTGGTCGCCGATGCCGACGGTATCCCGCACCAGGTCATCGACCCGCCGACTGACTTCGACCTGCCGGTCATCGAGGTGGCGAGTGAGCAGGAAGCTCGGGCGCTGATCGCCACGGATGCGGCGACGCCGTTCGATCTGGCGGCCGGTCCGCTGTTGCGTGGCAGCCTGATCCGGCTGAACGACCAGGAGCACATCCTGGCCTTGTGCATGCATCACGTCATCTCCGACGAGTGGTCGGCGAAGATCTTTCATCGCGAGCTTCTGGCGTTGTACGACGCTTTCCGTGCTGGTCGGCCTTCTCCGCTGGCGGCGTTGGCGGTGCAGTACGCCGATTTCGCTGTGTGGCAGCGTTCCTGGCTGACCGGCGAGACGTTGGAGGGGCAGCTCGGTTACTGGCGGCGGCAGCTGGCTCGGCCGCCGGTGCTGGAGCTGCCCACCGATCGGCCTCGTGCGGCGGTGCGGGACACCGCTGGAGCGGCTCTCGATTTCCACATCAGCTCTGAGGTGGCCGACGGGCTGCGAGCGTTGTCGCGTCGTACCGGTGCGACGATGTTCATGACGTTGCTGGCGGCCTATACCGTGCTGCTCGGCAAGTACACCCGCCAGGACGATGTGCTGGTCGGTACGCCGGTCGCCAACCGCAACCAGGCGGAGACCGAGGATCTGATCGGGTTCTTCGTCAACACCCTGGTCCTGCGGACCGATCTGTCGGGCGATCCGACCTTCACTGATCTGCTGCAACAGGTGCGGGCCACCGCGCTGGAGGCCTACGGTCATCAGGATCTGCCGTTCGAGCAGCTCGTCGACGAGCTGGGTATCGAGCGTGACCGCTCCCGCACGCCGCTGTTTCAGACCCTGTTCAACTACTTCGCAGTCAACGACGCCAATACGGTCGACAGCGCTGAGCGGGAGAACCGGATCATCGCTCAGTTCGATCTGCGGATGATCCTGGTCGAGGACGACAAGGGTGAGCTTTCCGGGGCCATGGAATACAGCACGGCCTTGTTCGATCAGGCGACGATCGAGCGGCTGGTCGGTCATCTGAACATGCTGCTGGCCGCCGTCACCGCAGACCCCGACCGGCCGTTGTCGGCACTGCCTATCCTCACCCCGGCTGAGTTGCAGGCGCTGCGGGAGGTGAATGCCACCGGGGTGGTGCTGCCTGAGGTGGGGGGTGTGCATGAGTTGATCGCGGCTCGGGCGGTTGCCGGTCCTGAGGCCGTCGCGGTGGCTGGCCTGGAGGGGCAGCTCAGTTATGGGGAGCTGGATGCCCGGGCCAATCAGCTGGCTCACCGGCTGATCGGGTTGGGGGCGGGTCCGGAGACGACGGTGGCGTTGTGTCTGGAGCGTGGCCTCGATCTTGTGGTGGCCGTGCTGGCGGTGTGGAAGGCGGGTGCGGCGTATCTGCCGCTGGATCCCCGCTATCCGACCGACCGGATCGCTTATCTGCTGTCCGACAGCGGGGCGGATCTCCTGCTGACCACCGGTCCGCTGCTGGAGGACCTGCCCGCTGGTCGGCTGCGCACGCTGCTGGTGGATGAGCCGGGTGTGCAGGCTCTGCCGGTGACGGCTCCTGCGGTGGTGGTTGCTCCGGATCAGGCTGCGTATCTGATTTATACCTCTGGTTCGACTGGTCGTCCTAAGGGGGTGCGGGTGGCGCATCGGGGGTTGGTCAATCTGGTGGTGGCGCAGGGTGAGGCGTTCGGTGTGTCGGGGTTGTCGCGGGTGTTGCAGTTCGCTTCGCCGGGCTTTGATGCGGCGGTGTCGGAGATCGCGGTCACGTTGGCTGCTGGTGCGACGTTGGTGATTCCCGGCGCTGAGCGGCGGGCGGATGATCTGGTGGGGTTTATTCGGGAGTGGGGGGTGGATACGGCGACGTTGCCGCCGTCGCTGCTGGCCACCTTGGATCCGGCGGAGTTGCCGTCGTTGACGGTGGTCAGTGCGGGTGAGCATCTGGATGCGGGGCTGGCCGAGGCGTGGGGTGGCCGGCATCGGTTGTTGAATGCTTATGGTCCGACGGAGAGCACGGTGTGTGCCACCATCAGCCGCACCCCGGCGACCATCGGGGCTCCGATCGCCAACACCACGGCTCATGTCCTGGACTCCCACCTCAACCCGGTCCCCACCGGCGTGCCCGGGGAGTTGTTCGTCGGGGGCCTCGGCGTGGCTCGCGGCTACCACGGCCGGCCTGCGCTGACCGCGGAGCGATTTGTCGCCGACCCGCACGCCGGTGATGGTTCGCGCCTCTACCGGACCGGTGATCTGGTCGCGTGGCGGCCGGACGGTCAGCTCGACTTCCTGGGGCGGACCGACCACCAGGTCAAGATCCGCGGGCATCGCATCGAACCCGCCGAAATCGAGCATGCTCTGACCGGCCACCCGCACATCGGCGCAGCCCTGGTCACCACCCACCACACCGCCATCGGCGACGGAGTCGACACCGGTAACGGCAATATCGCGCGAGGCGGCCATGCCGGCGACGACCGTCGCCTGGTCGCTTACCTGGTCCCTACCGACCCAGCGCTGGGCATCCCCGCCACTGATGAGCTGCGGGCTTATCTGGCGGCCGGCCTGCCGGACTACATGATCCCGTCGGTGTTCATCGAGCTGGCCGCCTTCCCCCTGTCACCCAACGGGAAGATCGACCGCGCCGCACTGCCGGCACCGGACGGCAGCAGGCCTGAGCTTGCCGGCGGCTATCAGGCGCCGGTCACGCCCACGGAGCAGTTGTTGGCGGGGATCTGGGCTGACCTGCTCGGTGTGAATCAGGTCGGGGTTCGGGACAACTTCTTCGATCTTGGCGGGCACTCTTTGCTGGCCACGCAGGTCATTACTCGTGTTCGTGCGGTTCTAGGGGTGGATCTTCCTTTGGCGGTGTTGTTCGATCAGCCGACCGTGGCTGGTTTGGCGCCGCTTGTGGATGGGGCGAGCGGTAGCGACCGGCCTCCGATCTTGCCGGTCGGCCGTGAGCAGCTGTTGCCTCTGTCTTTTGCGCAGCAGCGGTTGTGGTTCCTGGCTCAGCTCGACCCTGGCTCGGTCGAGTACAACACGCCGACTCTCATTCCGCTGCCTGGCGACCTCGACATCCCTGCTCTGCGTGCCGCGCTTACCGCGCTGGTGGAGCGGCATGAGGTGTTGCGCACCCGACTGGTGGCCGATGCCGACGGCATCCCGCACCAGATCATCGACCCGCCGACCAGCTTCGACCTTTCGGTCATCGAGGTGGCGAGCGAGCAGGAAGCTCAGGCGCTGATCGCTGCCGATGCCGCGATGCCGTTCGATCTGGCGGCCGGTCCGCTGTTGCGTGGCAGCCTGATCCGGCTGAACGACCAGGAGCACATCCTGGCCTTGTGCATGCATCACGTCATTTCCGATGAGTGGTCGGCCAAGATTTTCCACCGGGAGTTGAATGCTCTTTACGAGGCGTTCCGTGCTGGTCGGCCTTCTCCGCTGGTGGCGTTGGCGGTGCAGTACGCGGATTTCGCTGTGTGGCAGCGTTCCTGGCTGACCGGCGAGACGTTGGAGGGGCAGCTCGGTTACTGGCGGCGGCGGCTGGCTCGGCCGCCGGTGCTGGATCTGCGCACCGATCGGCCTCGTGCGGCGGTGCGTGACAGCGCTGGAGCGGCTCTCGATTTCGACATCAGTTCTGAGGTGGCCGACGGGCTGCGGGCGTTGTCCCGGCGTGCCGGCGCGACGATGTTCATGACGTTGCTGGCGGCTTACACCGTGCTGCTCGGCAAGTACACGCGTCAGGATGATGTGCTGGTCGGTACGCCGGTGGCCAACCGCAACCAGGGCGAGACCGAGGATCTGATCGGGTTCTTCGTCAACACTCTGGCGCTGCGGGCCGATCTGTCGGGCGATCCGACCTTCACCGATCTGCTGCACCAGGTGCGCGCCACGGCGCTGGAGGCCTACGGTCATCAGGATCTGCCGTTCGAGCAGCTCGTGGACGAGCTGGGTATCGAGCGTGACCGCTCCCGCACGCCGCTGTTTCAGACGCTGTTCAACTACATCACGCCGGACCACGATCAGGCCGACCACGATTCGGCTGGTCAGGATCAGGCGGGGTCGGGGTCGGGGGTTGGGTTTGGCGGGTTGGCTCGTCATGCTCTGTATGACCTGACGGTGAGTTTGGCTTCGCGTGGTCGCGCTGGTCTGGGTGGTGCGGTGGAGTACAGCACCGCGTTGTTCGAGCGGGTCACGATCGAGCGGCTGGTCGCTCACCTGCAGACGTTGCTGGCCGCGGTGGCGGCCGATCCGGATCGGCCGCTGTCGGCGCTGCCCATCCTCACCCCCACCGAGCAGCGGCAGCTCACGACCATCTGGACCAGCCATCCCGCCCTCGCCGAAACCGGCCTTCCCGACAGCGACGCAGGGAAGACCGAAACCGGTCTTCCCGACAGCGATGCCGGGAGGGTCTGGGGTGTTGGTGTTCATGAGTTGATCGCTGGTCAGGCTGGCGCGTATCCGGCTCGGGTCGCGGTGTGGTGTGAGGGGGCTGGGCTCAGCTATCGGGAGTTGGAGGAGCGCGCCAATCGGCTGGCTCATCATCTTCTCGAGCTGGGTGTTGGTGCGGAGAGTGTGGTGGGGCTGCATCTGGGGCGCAGCGCTGAGCTGGTCGTGGCGATCTTGGCGGTGTGGAAGGCGGGTGCGGCTTATCTTCCGCTGGATGGCGCCTATCCCGCGGCCCGGTTGGCGCACATGTTGTCCGACAGCCGGGCCGGTCTCCTGCTCACCGACAACCCCGCTGAAAGCCCGCAGGTCCCGGCGGGGGTGCGGGTGGTCGCGCTGGACGCGACAGTCCTGGGGGACTACCCGGCTGTTGCGCCGGCGGTGATGGTGCGGGGTGGGCAGAGTGCGGCTGTCATCTACACTTCCGGTTCGACCGGGCGGCCCAAAGCCAGCCCGCTGGCTCACGCCAATCTCACCGCGTTGCATGCCGCCTGGTCGCGCACTCACTTTCAGCCGGGTCATGAGCATCGGTGGCTGAGTCTGGCCAGTATCAGTTTCGATGTCTTCACCGCTGATGTGGTCCGGGCGTTGGCCAGTGGCGGCACGCTGGTGCTGGCGCCGGCTCGGTTGCGGTTGGATCCGGCCGCCTGGGCCGCCACGTTGCGGGCCACCCGCACCACCGCCCTGGAAGCCGCCCCGCATCACATCGACAACCTGATCACTCACCTGGAACAGAGCGCCACCACCCTGCCCGATCTGCAGCTCCTGATCGCCACCACCGACACCTGGCACACCAGCCACGCCCAGCGCGCCCAGCGTCAGCTGCCGCACACCCGGCTGCTGACCGCCTACGGCATCACCGAGACCACCATCGACTCCACCTACAGCATCCTGACTCCTCACCTTCTCGACCAACCGGAGCAGCCTGCCGGGCCTACCCCGATCGGCATCCCACTCCCCGGCACCCACACCTACGTGCTGGACTCCCACCTCAACCCGGTCCCGGTCGGCGTGCCGGGTGAGCTGTTCATCGCGGGCGCCGGCTTGACCCGCGGCTACCACCACCGCCCGGCTCTGACAGCGGGACGTTTCATCGCCCACCCCTACGCCGACGACGGCTCACGTCTCTACCGGACCGGTGACCTGGCCGCCTGGCGGCCGGACGGCCAGCTCGACTTCCTGGGCCGCACCGACCACCAGGTCAAGATCCGCGGCTTCCGCATCGAACCCGCCGAGATCCAGCACGCCCTGACCAGCCACCCGCACATCAGCGCCGCACTGGTCACCACCCACCACACCACCAACGGCCAACTGCTGGTCGCCTACGTGGTCCCAGCAGACCCCGCCGACGGCACCCCCGCCACCGACGACCTGCGCACCCACCTCGCCACCCACCTACCCGACTACATGATCCCGTCAGTGTTCATCGAACTGGCCACCTTCCCACTGTCACCCAACGGCAAGATCGACCGCACCGCCCTACCAGCACCGGACGGCAGCAGACCCGACCTTGCCGGCGGCTACCAGCCGCCGACCACTCCCACGGAGCAGTTGCTGGCCGGCATCTGGACCGACCTGCTCGACCTGGACCAGGTCGGCGTCCACGACAACTTCTTCGACCTCGGCGGCCACTCCCTACTCGCCACCCAGGCCATCACCCGCATCCGCACCACCTTCGGCACCGAGCTTGCACTCACCGCCCTGTTCGACCACCCCACCATCCACAGCCTGGCCGCCGCCATCACCAAGTCCCTCCTCGATCCCGGTCAGGACATCGATGAGTACGAGGAATTCGAGATCTGACCAGTCCCCCTCAGCCAGGAACCACACAGAGAAAGGCAGACCAGCACATGGACAAGCTGGTGATCAATAACACCGAGAAGCAGGTCGTCAACGCGCTGCTGGATGAACTGGAGGAATCGCTCGACCAAGTCGAATCCGACGAGGCGCTGCATCGGGCGGGAGTCCTGGCGCACGCGCTCCCGTCGAGGATCCGGCTCGCGATGAACGAGTTCCGGCTTGAGCGTGGCTCCGGCGTCCTGCGCATCGGCGGCTACGAGATCGATCAGGATCGCGTCGGGCGTACGCCCGCTCACTGGCGGGAGCGGCCGGAGCCGTCGCCGACGCGCCGTGAGGACCTGATGCTCGTCATGCTGAGCTCGCTGCTGGGCGACCCGTTCGCGTGGGCGACCCAGCAGGACGGACGGCTCATTCACGACATCATCCCCATTCAGGGGCACGAGAACGAGCAGCTCGGGTCGAGCAGCGAATCGTTGCTCACGTGGCACACAGAAGACGCGTTCCACCCGCTGCGCGGCGACTTCCTGTCTTTCGCGTGCATCAGGAACCCGTACGCCGCGGTGACCACCGTGGGCTACGTCGACTCTCTCGACCTGCCGGAGAGCGTGCGGTCGGTGCTGTTCGAGGAGCGGTTCAGCATTCTCCCTGACGAGTCGCACCTGCCGAAGAACAATTCGCGACCGGACGAGAGCACGTTCGCCGACGTGGACAAGATGCAGGACGACCCGGACAAGGTGCCCGTGCTTTTCGGCGAATCGGACGAGCCGTACATCCGGGCGGATCCGTACTTCATGCGGGTGGATCCGTCCGACCATGAGGCGGCGGACGCGCTCGCGCTGCTGGTGAAGCAGATGGACGACAACATGGTCGACATGGCATTAGAAAGCGGTGAGTTCTGCTTTATCGACAATTATCGGGTGGTTCACGGTCGCAAACCGTTCAGCGCCCGGCATGATGGGACGGACCGGTGGCTCAAGCGCATCAACGTCACCCGTGACCTGCGGAAGTCCCGCGCGCGTCGGCGGTCCCGGACGGAGCGGTCCATCCACTGATAGCCGGCACAGGATCTGAGTTGTGGGCGTAGCGGCAATGAAAGATCCTGTATCTGCTGAAAACATGTCTCTGTTGGAGATGGTGAATGTCCTCCCGCTACGGGCTCCGGCCCCGGATAGCCATGTCATATGTGCTCATTTCTGCCATGTCGGCGCTGGTAGCGGGAGGAATCGCCGGTTTCGTCGTCCCCAGCGTGATGAAAACGCAAGTCACGGTGCACACCAGCAACGGCTGCACCCGGCAGGACCGCGCCGGACTCCTCGGGGCGGGCCAGGCCGCGGGCCTCAGCCTGCTCGCGGACGACCTGACCCGGCAGCAGGACGGCCGGTCCCGCCCGGAGATCCTGGCGGCGGTGGCCCGGCGCTGGCTGGCCGCGACGGCGTCGGCCGACAGCAAGATGGTGCGCGCGGTGGCCGGGCTGGACGGCCGGCTGGTGCAGCCGTCGGAGCCGGCGGCCTACGGCGCGGGGTCGACGCCCCCCGGGTTGTCGTCCAGCACGCAGGCACGCACCGGCGCGATCACGCTGTCGGGGAATGAGGTCGGCTGGGCGATCAACCCGGTGGAGGCCGCCGGGCAGGTGATCGGGGTCGTCTACGTACAGGACCGCAGCGTCACCGATGGCTCGCCGGTCGTCGACGTCGCCTCCGACGGCGACGACCGGGCGGGGCCGTTGTCGGCTGGGCTCGCACTGGTGGTGCTCGTCCCGGTGTGCTTGGTGTTCGGCCTGCTCAGCACCCGCAAGTTGATCAAAAGGATCCAGCGGCTGGCGGCCGGTGCGGCCACCATGGCCGCCGGCGACCTGACCACTCGGGTGCCGGTTTCCGCCGGTGACGAGATCGGCCGCCTGGAAGAGGGCTTCAACGTGATGGCCGAGCGGGTGGTCGCGGCCGGCCGGGTGGAGCGGGAGCTCGCCGGGGCGCAGGCGCGGCGGCTTGAGCGGACCCGGATCGCCAGGGAACTGCACGATTCGGTCTCGCAGGATCTGTTCTCGCTGAGCCTGGTGGCCCGCAGCCTGCGGCGTACGCTGCCGGAGAGCTCGCGTTTCCAGGAGCAGGCCGAGTCCATGGAGAAGACCGTGGAGCACACGATGCGCGAGATGCGGGCGATGCTCCTGCAGTTGCGTCCGATCGCGCTGGAGGAGGCCGGCCTGGTGGCGACGTTGCGCGATCTGTGCGAGGCCTTCCAGGTACGGCTCGGCGTCACGGTCGAGACCGACCTGCACGAGGTGCGGCTGGGACCCGGCGCGGAGCATGCTGTGCTCAGGATCGTGCAGGAGGCGCTCAGCAACGCGACGCGGCACGGTGGCGCCCAGCGGATCGAGCTGCGCCTGAGGCAGAAGGGCGAGGAGATCGAGATCGTGGTCCGCGACCACGGCCGTGGCTTCGACATGGCGCAGAAGCACGACAGTCACGGGATGGGCCTGGAGATGATGCGTGAGCGGGTCATCGAGGTTGGCGGCGTGATCGAGGTGGTGAGTGCGCCCGACAGCGGTACGACGGTGCGGGTGCGGATTCCGGCGGAGGAAGCATGATCCGGGTGCTGATCGTGGACGATCACCAGGTGGTCCGCCAGGGACTGCGGTACGTCCTGGAGGACGAGGTGGACATCGAGGTGGCCGGGGAGTGCGCTGACGGGCCCGCCGCCTTGGCGGCGATCGAGAGCCTGCGGCCCGACGTCGTCCTGCTCGACATGGTGATGCCTGGTATGGGCGGGCTGGAGGTGCTGGAGCGACTCAGGGAGCGGCCGGCGCCGCCCGCCGTGATCGTGCTGACCTCTTTCGTGGAGAACGAGGTGGCGTTGCAGGCCATGCGCGGAGGCGCGCTGTCGTACCTGTCGAAGACCAGTGCGGTGGACCGGGTGGTGGAGGCGGTGCGCATGGCCGTGACGGGAGGGAGCGTGCTGGATCCGCCGGTCGCGGCGATGCTGGTCCAGCGGGTCCGCGATGACGACGGCCCCGCGAAGGAGGATCCGTTGCGGATGCTGGCGCCGCGGGAGCGCGACGTGCTGGCGGCGCTGGCGCGTGGCCAGTCGAACAGGGAGATCGCCAAGACGCTGTCGCTGAGCGAGACCACGGTCAAGTCCTATGTCTCCAGCATCCTCACCAAGCTGAGACTCCAAGACCGCACGCAAGCGGCCATCTTCGGCTTGCAGTGCGGTCTGGTCCCGCTGGGTGAGGCGCTCTCCGCCGACCAGCTCTCCGTCGAGGACTAGTGTCAAGCTCAGCCGGTCGTACGCAGCGCGTCGGTCGGCGACAGCGCCGCGGCGCGCAGCGCGGGGTAGAGCCCGGCGAGCACGCCGGACACGATCGCCACCCCGAACCCGCCGCCTATCGCGCTGGGCGGGATCGCGATGCCCCAGTCCTGCGCCATGGCCAGGGCCACGGTCACACCGGAACCGATCAGCACCCCGCCGAGCCCGCCCAGCGCGGACAGCACCAGCGACTCGGTGAGGAACTGCGCGGCGATGTGCATGCGGGTGGCGCCCAGGGTGCGGCGCAGCCCGATCTCCGCCCGGCGTTCGAGCACCGAGATGACCATGACGTTCGCGATGCCGATGGCGCCGACCAGCAGGGCGATCGCGCCCAGCCCGAGGAACAGCGCGCCGGCCGACTGCTTGACGGCGACCTGCGCGGTGAGCGCGTCGGAGGGCCGGCTCGCCTTGACCTGGAAGGGGTTGGCCGGGTTGGCCGTCTTCGCCAGCAGGCCGGCGACCTGCGGCACCTGGTCCGGGTCGGTCCGTACGTAGATGCGGCTGGGCGCGCCGTCGTAGTCGAGCAGTTCCTTGGCCGCGGCGAAGGAGACGAGTGCGGACCGGTCGATCTCGGGCGCCAGGGTGAAGGAGTTGAGGACGCCCGCGACCGTGAACCAGTGTCCGCCCAGCCACACCCGGGTGCCCAGGTCCAGCCGTACGATGCCGAGTTGCTTGGCCACGTCGCTGCCGAGCACGGCCACCGGCGCGTCGGCCGAGGTGAGGAATCGCCCGGATTTCAGCGACCCTTGCAGGGTGTCGAGGAGTGAGGCGTCCGTGGCGCGTACGGCCAGGCCGCCGGTCTGCCCGGTGGGGATCTGGTCGTTGCGGTAGACGCGAGCGGTGCTGATCTGCGCGGTGGGGGCGACCCCGAGCACGCCGGAGATCCGGCGGAGCATCGGCGCGGCCGTGGTGGGCAGCGCGACCTCGGTGCCGCCCAGGTCGTCGCCGTTCACCACGGTCAGGAGGTTGGTGCCGAGCCGGTCGAGCTGCGCCAGCAGGTGGGACTCGCTGGAGCGGGTGACGCCGAGCACCGCGACCATCGAGGCGATGCCGATCGCGATGCCCAGCGCCGACAGCACCGCCCGCGTTCTGCGGGTGCGCAGGCCCAGCGTGCCGGTGGGAATCAGGTCGTACAGCCGCAGCTTGCTGCGCTTGACCGGCGACCGTGTTGCGACGGCGTCCTTCTCGTCCCGCACGAGGCCGGACACAGAGCCGCTCATGACACCACCACCCCGTCACGTAGTTCGATGCAGCGTTCGCAGGCGGCGGCGACGCGTTCCTCGTGGGTGACCACGACCAGGGTCGTGCCCTCCTCGTTCAGCTCGCGCATGATGGCGAGGATCTCGCCGCCCTTGGCCGAGTCGAGGTTGCCGGTCGGCTCGTCGGCGAACACGATGGCGGGCCGGCCCACCACGGCCCGCGCGATCGCGACCCGCTGCCGTTCGCCGCCCGACAGCTTGGTGGCCCTGTGGTGCATCCGGTGGGCCAGGCCGACCCTTTCCAGCGCCTCGACGGCCGCCGCGCGGCGCTGCTTGGCCGGGATACCCCGATACAGCAGGCCGGAGGCCACGTTCTCGATCGCCGTCAGCGCTTCGAGCAGGAAGAACTGCTGGAACACCACGCCGACCCGCCAGGCGCGCAGCCCGGCGAGCTGCAGGTCGGTCAGCAGCTCGACGTGCTGGCCGTCGAGGCGTACGGACCCGCTGGTGGGCCGGTCCAGCCCGGCCATCAGGTGCAGCAGCGTCGACTTGCCGGATCCCGAGGCGCCGCGGACCGCGATCATCTCGCCCGCCTCGACGGAGAGGCTCACCCCGCGCACCGACTCCACGGGCGGCTCGCCCGGGTAGGTCTTGCGGACGTCCCGCAGCTCAAGAACCGTCACCGGGCACCTCCACCAGCATGCCGGGCTTGAGGTCCCCGGTCACTTCAGCCATGCCCGTGCTCTCGTCGAACAGCCCGGTCTCCACCGGCACCCGTCGCCGGCTGCCACCCTCCACCACGACCACCTCGTACGTGCCGAGCGGCCGGGCGAGCAGCGCCGTCATCGGCACCGCGATCACCTTCTTGTGCTGCTGGGTGACGATCGAGACCTGGACCTGTGCCTGGTCCAGGAACCCGCGTACCTTGCCGGTCAGCGAGATCGTCACCGGAGCCACCGATTTCGCCGCCGCGCCGCTGTCGGTCGCCGCGTCGGTGTCGGTGTCGGCGTCGACGGCCACCGCGCCGATGACCCTGATGCGGCCCTTGCGGGTCTTGCCGTCCGGCAGCGTGACCACGACCTGGTCGCCGACGCGGATCTGCGGCAGCTCGGCCGGGGCGAGCTGGACCAGCACCGCGGGAGCCCGGCTGGTGCCGTGGACGATGAGCTGGCCGGGCGCCACGACGCTGCCGACCTTGGTGTCCCAGCCGCCGACCCTGATCGCGGCCGGGACGAAGACGACATGGCCCAGCGGCACCTGACCGGTGACCTTGAGCTTGGCGGCCTTCTGCCAGCGGCGGAGCGCGTAGTAGGTCGCGTAGGAGAAGTGCCGGTCGACCGTCACGTTCTTGCCGTAGCCGAGTGCCTTGAGATTGCGCTCCAGTTGGAGGACGTCGAGCCCGTTCGAGACGCCCAGGCGCAGGTCACGCCAGGAGGGGCGGTCACCGTACAGGAGCGGGACGCGAGCGCCGTCGATCTCGTAGGCGGCCTTGCCGCGCGTGATGGTGCTGCCGACGGCCGGCAGCCGGGTGACCACCCCCGAGCGGCTGACGATGACGTTGTACGCACCGGCGTACCCGAGCGTGCCGTTCACCAGCCGCCGCTCGGCCACGTCGGCCTGCTCGACCTTCGCCGTGGCCAGCGCCAGCCCGGGTGTCGCCGTGGGCGCCGGCCGGGCGGTGCTGTTCGTGGTCACCCGCATGACGCCCCATCCGACGGCGCCCGTCACGGCCAGGGCCAGCACTGTCACCAGCACGGTACGGCCGCGCCTGCCGCCTGACCTCCGCCGCTCCGTCGTCGGGGGCGCCGCCGGGGGTGTCGTCGAGCTCACCGACGTGGGCACCTCGTCCACCTGCCGCTCCTGCCGTAGCTCTTCCGGATGGTTCCCGGCGTCCTGCCGCTCCTGCTCGATGCGCCCGTGCACGCGATCCTCATCCCTTGCTGGTGACCGTCAGGCCGCCCGGGGGCAGCTGCGGCTGGCAGGCGTCGAACTGGGTCTGGTACAGGTCCTTGCCAGAGGGGCCGCCCAGCCGGGACGGCAGGGTGAAGCTGCCGTCGGCGTTCGGGTCGGGCCAGTCGGAGATGCCCTTCTGACGCATGCACTGCGCCCAGGTCCGCCACTTCGCCATGTCGGCCGCCGTCACCGGCTTGCCCTCCGGTCCCTGGTAGGCCGGGATCTTGTCGAGGATCGTCTTGCACGCGGACTGGGCCGCGGCCGGCGGGGCGGTCGTGCCGGGCGCGAGCCGCCACTGCCCGTTGCTGTCTTGCACAGGGTCGGGGAAGTTCGGCTCGCCGTTCTTACGGATGCACTGCGCCAGCTCGCGGTACTGCGCCGCGACGTCGTCGGAGCCGCCGGTCGCCTTCGGCGCCTCCTTGCTGCACGCGGTGAGCCCGAACGCCAGCGCGCCCGTCGCTGCCAGCACGACCATTCTTCTGATGACGTTCTTGGAAGGGATCATGCCTTTACCTTCCTCCCGGGCCACCCCTCCCGGCCTCCGCCAAAGGTTGCCAACCCGCCCCCACACTTTGGGGGGTACGCCGCCCCGCACCGGTCAGGCCTCGGCGAAGACGATGCGGCGGCCCAGGGAACCCTCGTCGGTGGCGGGGAGCACGTGAGCGCGGTAACCCCGCCCGCCGAGCGCCCGGAGGACGAGCTCCAGCCGGCCCTCGGTGGCCGTGCCGGGCTCGTCGTGGACCTCCACCGCGACGCGGCGGATCAGCGGCCAGTGCCGGTCGTCGATGCCGTCCAGCACCTCGATCTCCGCCCGCTGCACGTCGATCTTGAGCAGGTCGACGCGGGAGAGCGCCAGCTCGGCGATGACGGTGGACAGCCTGCGGAGCGGGCAGGGGTAGAGCACTTCCCGGAAGTGATGCGCCAGCATCTCGTCCAGCAGGCCGAGATCGTCCCCCAGCTCCGCAGCGTGCTCCCGCAGCACCAGCTCCCGGACGAAGGCCCGGTCCAGGTCCGTGGCGGCGTGGGAGTGCTGGGCCGACATGATCGAATAGCCGGGGTAGTAGACGAACTCGGTGTCCCCGTCGTGGTCGGACAGCCCGTACGGGTAGGCCCGGCCGGCCACGCCGTGCCGCCGCAGATTCCTGGTGAGCGCCTCGAACACGGGAGGCAGCGGCTCGAAGGCGTACACCTGCGCGGAGGGGCACATCGTCTTGACGAAGAGCGCGAACATCCCGATGTTCGCACCAGCGTCGAGGACCACCGCGTCCGGCGGCAGCGTCGTTCCGGGCGGCAGGTAGGAGCGGTGCGCGAAGATGTCCGTGTACAGATACTGCGTCTCGTGCGGGTTGATGCCCTCGACCTCCGCCAGGTCGAGGTCCCCGCCGGCGATCTCGGTCATGGGGCAACGCTCCGTCTCATCGATGGTGTCGTCCGGCCGCCGTCACCGCGGGAGGTCGCCTGGGCGCAGGATGTTGACATGGAGAGGCCCGCCACCTGACCGGTGGCGGGCCGCAAGCCGCTGTCGTCGCCCGGGGTGATCCAGCGGGTCGAGCCCCGGGTGGAGTAACCGCGCCGGCCGGAATTCGGCAATCTCGGCCTCGGTCACTTTCGTGGCCGTCAAGTCTCAGCAGTAGACCTGCCGGTACTCGTACGTGTTGTCATTCTGCAACCGGCGATACAGGTCATAGGGAAGTCCAAACGGCGGCTGTACGGTGCGGACGAATTCCCAGCCGGGCGGCGCCTGGCCGGGACAACGCGGCCCGGCCGGGAACGTCACGGAGGAATTCGCGATGGCGGGTGTGGCCGATATGCCGGTGGAGATAATGGCGGCGGCGCACAGCGAAAGGCCTATTATCGACTTCACGGAGATTCCGTTCTGGGCGAGGGAATGGAATTCGTAAATGCGCGTGTCACCCCGATGCGCAGTTTCACGATCGCACATCCGCAGACGGGTCACAAGCAGCGGACATTCCGCCGCTATCGATCTGCCAGTACGGCTCCATTGGTTTAAAGTGACACAGCTGTGCCCGCCGGCGGCTGCCGGGCGAACGCGCTCACCGGATGGCCTGCCGGGGCCGTCGCGGCGGCCCCGGCGCCCCGGACGCGCTGGGCGAGGCCCGGCCGCGCACAGGCTCTGTAGCTGGGCAACGGCTCGGGGGCGGCTCGGCGGCGCCACCCGGGCCGACGGCGCGCGGCGCTCAGCAGGCCTGTTGTGTATCCCGTGGGCGTACTCGCCGGTAATATTCATGCGGTAACGCACTTAATCCGGAGAGTGGTCCGATCATTGGCGCAGCGCACCCTGTGTCCGGTTTTCTGCCAGTGCATGATCGTTTAATAGTTGAGCTCCTCGCCGCACACCATGTCGGATGTGAACGAAGAATCCGACCGGGTTTGACATGATTGATTGCTGGGGTGCACCATGGCCATTGGCGAACGTCCGACCATCGGGTTAGACGACGTCGTCCGCTAACACGTCCGGCAGCCCTAAATGGCGAACCACGATCTGGAAAATCGCCACTTAGAAGAGCTGGTCGCCACCGCACCGGGCCACGGGCCCGCTTGAAGCATGGCCTTATCTGCTTCGTCCCCGTTCGCCGTCGATCCCAGATTGCCACTCTATTCGGAATCTCGATCCGGCCGGGTGTGTAGATCGAGGATATTCGAGATCCCGCCTTTGCTGAATACCCGGCCCCCGCATCTTGCACTCGTCGAAAAACCTAGAACTACGGGGAGCATCATGTATTTCTACATTCTGGGCAGCATCGAAGTGAGGTTCTCTGGTCGGCGCATTCCCATCACCGCACCGAAACAGCGGGCCGTGCTCGCGACCCTCATCCTCAACACGAACAACGAGGTGCCGGTAGACCGGTTCATCAAGTACGTATGGGATGGTCAACCTCCGGTAGGCGCGCAAACCACCTTACAATCGTATGTCTATCGACTCCGTCAGGCCCTGCGCCCACTGGCGGGCGTGGAAATATGCACCGGCTCGGCCAGCTATATGCTGCAGGCCGGCTCGGACGACACGGACCTGGGCTACTTCAAGCAGCAGGTCAAAAACGCGCACGCGGAGGCGCAACGGGGGCATCTCAGGTGTTCGGTGCAGATTTTCCGGGATGCGTTGAATATCTGGCGGGGAAATGCGCTCGCCGGGGTCCAGGGTGAGTTGATTCGACAGGAGGCGCGTTTCCTGGAGAGTGAGAGAATAGCTGTCTACGAAGAGTTGTACGGCTCCGAGATCGCTTTGGGAAACTATCGGCAGATCATTCCGGAGTTGCAGAAGCGGGTGGCGGCATATCCGTTCCACGAAGCTTTGCGATCTCAGCTCATGGCCGCTCTCTATTGTTCCGGCCGGCAGGCAGAAGCGCTGCAGCACTACACGCACATTCGTAAGCGGTTAAGTGCTGAGTTAGGCATCGAGCCGGGGTCTGAGCTGCAGGAACTCCAGCGTGCCATCCTCGACCGGGTGCCCACCAAGCGGCTCCTGTCACAATCGTTCCCGGCCTGGCCGATCGACGGCAACGGGTCATCCGACTTCTCCGAGGGCCCGTCGATCGACGCTTGGACAGGCCGTACCTGATAGGTGCCCTATCCGCTCGCGTCACGCTTCGGGAGAACGTGACCGGCCGTTGTACGGACTTTCGCCGGCATTCTGTGCCTGGCCTGCTCTACGAGGGTGAGCAGGCAGCGCGGCCGGAGTGAGTCAGCGGCGGCGGGAGGCGGCGGCGAGCGCGGTCGTGCTGGTCTGCCACATGTTGTCGGCGGTGTTGACCGTGTGGCCGGGAGGCACGATCTCGTCGATCCGGTCGAGCAGGTCGTCGGACAGGACGACGCCGTCCGCCTCCAGGTAGGCCTCCAGATGCTCCATGGTGCGCGGGCCGACGATCGCGGAGGTGACCGCCGGGTGGCGGGTGACGAACGCGATCGCCAGCTGGACGAGCGTCATCCCGGCCTCGTCGGCGAGTGCCCCGAGGGCGTCGGCGGCGTCGAGCTTGGCCGCGTTCGCCGGGGACGTGGCGTCGTAGGCGGCGGGGAAGCGGCTCAGGCGGGCCGGCGAGCCCGGCCCGGCGATCTCCATGCCCTTGCGGTAGCGGCCGGTCAGCCAGCCGCCGGCCACCGGGCTGTAGGCCAGCACGCCCATCCCGTAGCGCCGGCAGGTCGGCAGCACGTCGTACTCGACGGCGCGGGTGAGGATCGAGTACGGGGGCTGCTCGGTGCGGAAGCGTTCGCGGCCCCGGCGCTCGGCGGTCCACTGGGCCTCGACGATCTCGGAGGCGGCGACCGTCGAGGCGCCGATCAGCCGGATCTTCCCGGCGCGGACCAGGTCGGACAGGACGCCCAGGGTCTCGTCGACGTCGATGGCCGCATCGAGGCGGTGAACCTGGTAGAGGTCGATCCAGTCGGTCCCCAGCCGGCGCAGCGAGCCCTCGACCGCCTGGGTGATCCACCGCCGCGACGTCCCCCGCTGGTTGGGATCTTCACCGAACGGCAGGCTGACCTTCGTGGCGAGGACGACGTTCTCGCGCCGGCCGGCGAGCGCCTTTCCCACGATCTCCTCCGACTCCCCGCCGGAGTAGACGTCGGCGGTGTCGATGAAGTTGATCCCGGCGTCGAGCGCGCGATGAACAATCTTGATCGAGTCATCGTGATCGGTGTTGCCGAAGGCGCCGAACATCATCGCGCCGAGGCACAACTCGCTGACGGAGACGCCGGTTCGTCCGAGAGGACGGTAGTCCATGAGGGCTCCTCAAGTCGCCGCGGACGGGCCGCGGCAGGTGGATATACTCAGGCTCCACGCAGAACCGGAGAGCCTGTCCGGTAAGCGTAACGGATAGCCTATCCACTTAGGAAACGATGACCCCGGACCAGCCGCCCCGGCCACCCGCGCCGTCGAGACGGGCCGACGCCGAGCGCAACCGCGACAAGATCCTCGCTGCCGCCCGCGCCGCCTTCGCCGAGCCCGGCGCGCAGGTGTCGATGGCCGAGGTCTCCCGGCGCGCCGGGGTAGGCATGGCGACCCTCTACCGCAATTTCCCCGGCCGCCGGGAGCTTCTGGAGGCCCTCTACGTCAACGAGGTCGACGCCATCTGCGCGGCCGCCGTACACGTCGAGGGCGAGACGCCGGGAGCGGTGCTCGCGGCCTGGCTGCACCGGGCCTTCGCCTTCTTCACCAGCAAGCACGACATCGCCTCCGAGTTGCTGGCGCAGTCCGACGGCGACAACCCCGTCTTCAACGAGAGCCGCTCCCGCGTGCTCGCCGCCGGCCGGCCGCTCCTCGCCGCCGCGCAGGAAGCCCGCGACGTACGCGCGGACCTCACCCTTGAGCAGGTCCTCGACATGATCATCGCCATCTCCGCGATTCACGGCGACCCCGGCTACGTCCGTCCGATCCTGGCGGCGGCGATCGACGGGATACGCGCGTCCTGATCAGGCCGGCTCGGCCGCCCGCCATCGCCGACGCCGCTCGGCGGGGGAGCGCTGAGGTCGAGACGGTTACCGCTGCCGGACTGCGTAGGTCAGGTGGGTCACCCGCTGCGTCGGCTCCGCGCGGACCGGCTCCAGGGCCACGCGGCCCGCGTCCACGCCCTCGAACAGGCGGATTCCGGAGCCGAACAGCACGGGTGAGAGCGCGATCGAGAACTCGTCGATCAGGCCGGCGTTCACGTACTCCAGGATCGTCGCGCCGCCGCCCGCGATGCGGACGTCTCGGTCGCCGGCGGCCTCGCGGGCCTGGTCGAGCGCGGTCTCGATGCCGTCGTTGACGAAGTGGAAGGTGGTCCCACCCGGCCGCTCCCAGGGGTCACGCTTCTCGTGCGTCACGACGAAGACCGGCGTGTGGAACGGCGCCTCCTCCGGCCACATCTGCTCGCCGGCGTCGAACATGCGCTTGCCCATCACGCTCGCGCCGGTGCGCTCGAACGTCTCCCGCACGATGTCGTTGTCGCGCCCTTCCTCGCCGCCCTTGCCGAGCTTGAGGTTCTCCCGGAAGAATCGCTGCGGGAATATCCACCGCTGCAGTTCCATCCACTGCTGCCCCATCAAATCCCCGAGGGACTCGGGTGCGATGAAACCGTCCAGCGACATCGACACGCTGAAGAACACTTTCCCGGCCATCAGCCCTCAACTCCCTTCCGAAGGATCTCGGTGACGTAGGCAGCCAGGTTGCTCAGGGTCTGCTGGCCACCCTCGATCGCGTGGTACTTCTCGACCGCCTCGTCGCGCAGCTCCTTGGTGGGGAACACCGTGCGCATCTCGATCCGGGTCGCCGCGCCGTCGGGCGCGAACGTGAGGACCGACTCGAAGGCGTTCGGATCGTCGCGGGACTCACCGTGCAGCAGCGCGATCCGCTCCGGCGGGGCGATCTCGGTCCAGGAGATCCACTCCTGGTAGTCCGTCTCGTCCGGTCCATGCATCACGAAGTCCCACACCCCGCCGACGCGGAACTCGAACGCCCGCGTGGTGGTGGTGAACCCCTCCGGTCCCCACCATCGCGACAGGTGCCGGACTTCGGTGAACGCCTCGAACACCAGCTCCCGTGGGGCGCTGATGATCCGGGAGATGACGATCTCGCGGTCGGCCGTCGCTGACTGCGCCGGCGCGTCCCGTCCTGTTGCTGCCATCGGGTCACTCCTCCTGTCTTGCCTGCTTGAGGTCCTGCACGTACGCGTCCAGCCGGTCGAAGCTCTCGTTCCAGAACCGCTCGAACCCGCCGGTCCACTCGTGGATCGGTCGCAGCCCGCGGGCGTCTAGGCCGTACAGACGCTGCTTGCCTGCCTTGCGGTCCCGCACCAGCCCGACCTCCCGGAGCACCCGCAGGTGTTTGGACGCCCCCGGCTGGGTCATCCCCAGCTCCTGGGCCAACTCGGTCACCGGCCGCTCACCCGCCCGCAGCAACACCAGGATCTCCCGGCGCTGCGGCTCGGCGATCGCGTTGAAGACGTCCGACGTCGTCGCTGCTCGTGCCATGACAGTCATCATATTCCTATATCGGCATGCGTCAAGCCGGAGGAATCAGGCGGGTCTTGTCAGATGACGATCGTGACCCTTGCCAGCGGCTGCGGAAACGCGCATCCCGGAGACGGCACGCTCGACGGCGGCGGGCAGAATGGGTGAGCGGCGCACCAACGGCTGGCGGGTGAGCTGTCACAAGGGGTTTCGCAATGGGGCGCTTCGCGCTAGGGGACTCAGGCGCTTCTTCCAGTCGGGCCGCAGCCCCGACCCCTGGAGGACTTCGTTTCGCTCAGACGTTTATCTGCGCAGGCGCAGGCTTCGCCTACGCGTTCCACATGACCGTTTATCGGGTTAGCTGGAAAGTGTCTGCTGGCTCTGTGGCTCCTAGGTAGACGTCTACCCGGTGGTCAAGCACACCGTGCGGATCAAGGGCGAGCCGCGAGAGCTGTACGACGTGAGTACGTCGTCGACATCCACCGCGGCTCTCCGCCGACCAGCACCAGATGGACGCCTTCATCTGGAACAACTACACCCTGGCCCCCCTCCCGGACCGCCTGGCCTGACCCAACCGCGAAGGCTACGACGGGGACGGCGGGAGAACGTCGCGCACGGCTTCACCGGTCGCGGTTCCCCGTGTGGCAGACATGGTCCGGTGCCTTCTCAGGGCGGTGGCTGCCGACTCTCTACAGTCCTGCCGAACCATGCCATGGTCAGCTCGATCGGGTTGCGCTGAGTACGGCGATGTCACGGTCGAAGCAGACGATGATGTGGCCTTGTGGGGTAGCAGCGACGGCATTGACCGAGTCGGGGAATTCGATGTCAGGGCTGATCTTGTCGAAGGTGGTGAGGCTCCATACCGCCACCGTTGTGTGGCTGGCGGCAACTGCGATGGGGTGGCCGTCGATCGTGGTGGCGGCGAGTGCGCCCACGGTTCCCATGGAAAGCTGGCCGATCTGCTGAGCGGTGGTGACGTCCCATACCTTCATCGGTGGGTCGCGCCAGTCATCGTTCGTGGTGATGGCGATGGGTCGTCCGTCCACGATGGTGGCGGCCACGAGGCGTACCGGTTTGCCGTTGCTTCCGGTGGTCTGGAGTCCGGTGTCGCGGTTGGTGGTGAGGTCACGGACCCGGAAGCCGCCGCCCCACCGTCCGAGTAGGGCGACGGGCTGGTCGTCGAGCGTGGTGGTGGCGAGGTCGTGTACCCATCGATGGTCGCTCTTGCGGGGGTTGCCGGTCTCTTCGCCGGTGCGGAGATCCCATACCCGGATGGTCTTGTCGTCGCCGGCGGTGATGGCCCGGGGTGGGTCGCCCGTGTTGTCGGCCGCGACGGCGGTTATCGGGCGGCGGTGGGTGGTCAACGGTGCTCCGGCCGCTTTCCCCAGTGTGAGGTCCCAGAGTCGGACCTTGCCGTCCTTGCCTCCGGTGATCGCCACCGCGCGACCGTCCACTTGGGTCGCGGCCACAGCAGTGACGGTGCCGGTGTGGTCCGTGAGTGGCTGGCACACCTGATCGCCGGTGTCCAGATCCCATACTCGTACGGTTTCGTCATCGCTGCCGGTGACCGCCACCGGTCGGCCGGCCACTGAAGTGGTGGCCACCGCCGTGATCGCGGCGTCGTGGCGGACTGGTTTGACGGCTGGTTCGCCGACGATCAGATCGGACACCCGGATCGACCCGCCGTCGCAACTCGACACCACCACCTGCCGGCCATTCACTACTGCCGTCGCCACCGCATGCACCGTGCGGGGATGCTGAGGGAACAGCTCACCGGCCAGCTCGGCCGTTTTCAGGTCCCACACCTGGATGGTCGGCTCGTTGGAGTCGCAGGTGATCGCCACCAGTCGGCCGTCCACAATCGTGGTCGTCACGGCCTCCAGGTCCGTGGATCGGGGGAGGTCACCGACCGGCAGTCCGGTGGCTAGGTCCGACACGCGGGTGGTCGTCTGGTAGCCACCAGAGACGACCACCAGATGGCCGGGAGTCGGCTCCGCAACCGCAACCGCGCTCACGTGTCCACTGTGGCCGGTGAACGGGCTACCCACCGGATCACCGGTATCCAGGTCCCATACCCGGACCGTTCGGTCGCCGCCTGTGACAGCCACCCAGCGGCCGTCCAGCACCGCGGTCGCCACCGCGAACACCGGGCCGGTGTGGCCGCGGATCGGTGCCATCACTTCCTGCCGCGTTTCCAGATCCCATACCCGTACCGTCGTGTCGTAGCAACCGGTGACCACCACCCGGCGGCCATGGCGTTCCGCGATCGCGAGGGCCTCCACATTGTCAGCCTTAAGATGGAACGGTTCACCCACCGGCCTACCGGTCGCGAGTTCCCACACCCGTACGGTGTCGTCGTCACCACCGCTGACCACCACAGGGCGACCGTCCAGAACTGACATCGCCAGCGCCCGCACCGCGTTCGTGTGACCAGCCCATGGGGCGCCGACCCGCTCGCCGGTCGACAGATCCCAGACCCGTACGGTGCTGTCGCCGCCTCCGGTGACCGCTACGGCACGGCCGTCGAATACCGCGGTCGTCACCGCCGCCACCCAATTGGTGCGACCGTCGGTGGTGCCTAACGGCGGGCATGACATCACGCCCTTCGGCAGCAGACTGGTCCAAGTCTGCTGCACATGCCAGGCAGCAGGACGAACAACCGGGACCTCATGGCGGGACAGTGGCGACATGCCGCGCATAGTAGTTGCCGGCACCGGGACGCGTCTCGAAGAAGCTCGGGGCGGTCATCTTTCCGGGTGGCGACGCCGGAGCGTTGATCGCTGTCGAACGTGGCGACGAGCGGATCTTCAGGCATGCGAGCCCTCGACGATGGATTGGAGGTGCGGGTGCCCATCGCCGTGGTGGGTCAGGTCTGGCGCGGTGGCCCCAAGCCGGCGCGCCTCGCACGTCTCCTGCGCTCCGTATCGCTGCCGTCGGCCCAACCTTGGAGATCATCGCCATCTGAAGCGCTCGCTTCTCCGACCCTCGAACGACCCGACCGGAGACAAGCCGAACAGGGCGATGATCAGTCAGTAGACCACGACGCGGGGTGATCGCCGCGCCATTACCAGCCCGAACGCACTCTCACCGAAGGTCGTCGGCGAGGGTCGAGTCCCAATTGCGTACGCCGGGTGGCGGTGTGCTCGCAGCTTTCGGACGGCTCAGTTGTAGGGGTTGTCGTAGGTCACGGATTTGGTGCGACTGTTGTAAGTGTTACCGGGATAGAACCAGCCGCCCGTCACGTACAAGGTGACGTTCGTGAGGGTGGTGGAGTGGGTGTATTCACCGTCGTAGAGGAACAGGGACAACTGGCACCCGGGGGGAGCGGTTGCCGTGCCCGTCTGGGCCGGATAGAAGACGGTGCTGCCGTTGACAGAGACGTAGAAGTTCGGCATGGGGTAGGACCCGCTCCCCCAGCACAGCCGGAGCGCGTACCTGAACTTCGTGTTTCCGTCGTCGAACGCCAGCGTGCCGGTCAGCTGCGCGAGCATGATCGACGGGCCGGCGTTCGAGGTCACCGTGATGGACACGGTCTGGTCTGGACCGTAGGCGGCGTGCGCGGGAGTGACGGGCACCAGGATTGCCGCGAGTGTTGCGATGGCGATGGCGACGGAGCTGGCCGCACGACGTGCTTTGGAATGTGTCAATTTCCAGCCTCATCTCTTTCATGATGTCGGCGGAGCGCGCACGGAGAATATTGTCGGGGCCTCCAGGCGTCCAGAGAGACGATGGAGAGCCACTGATTCGGCCCGGCATTAACTTGTGCCATGGCAGCTCGCGCGAGGGTAGGCGAGGCGTGCCATCAGGTCGGGGATGAGACCTGCGGAGCCGTAATACCGGCATGACGGGTGAAATTTTCATTCCACCGGGACGCGGTCGACTCCTGCACCGAAGACGGCTAGACCGGCGTGATCGTTACTCGCTGAGCAACTAGCCTGAGGGTGTGTCCCCCGCACTTGTCCTGCTCGACGACGTCCGCTGGCGAGGTGTGCGCGTGATCGGTGATCGCGCGCAGACCCTGCTGGCCGTACTCGCCATGCATGGCCACGCAGGGGTCAGTGTCGAGCGCCTGGTCGAGGAGTTGTGGCCCGACGAGGAGCCGGCCAATCCGACGAAGGCGCTGCAGGTGGTCGTCTCGCGGACCAGGGCGGTGACCTGCGCCGACGTCGTGGTGCGGATTCCGCGTGGTTACCGGCTCGGGCTGCCCGCCGGTCAGGTGGACGCGCTGCTGCTCAGCGCGCTGGTGGAGCAGGCACGGGCCGCACTGGGCGAGGACGACATGGTGCTCGCGCGTCGCCGCGCCGAAGAGGCCATGGGTATCGTGGCCGGCGGCGTGGACGGTGCCGCGGGCCCACTCGCTGAGCTGAGAGGCGTCGCGGCGGGGTGGATGGCTGAGGCGCGGCGGGTGGCGGCGATCGCGCGGGGCCGGAGTGGCGCTCATGAGGGCGCGCTGCCGCTGCTGGAGGAGGCCGCGGCCGATCGGCCACACGACGAAGAGCTGCTCGCCTGCCTGCTGCGCAGCGAGGCCGCCGTACGAGGCGCCGCCGCCGCTCTGGAGCGTTATGAGCGTTATCGCGCGGGCCTGGTCGCGCGGCTCGGCACTGGACCAGGGCCTGAGCTCGCTCGCGTGTACGCCGAGCTTCTCGTCGCCGATCGGCCGGTACGTGAGGGCATCCTGTTCGACGGTTCTTCGCTGCTCGGCCGCGAGGGCGACATCCGTGCGGTGCACGCCCTGTTGCAGACCAACCGGGTGGTCTCCATCATCGGTCCTGGCGGACTGGGCAAGACCCGGCTGGCACATGTCGTCGGCAGGAACGCCACGCAGCCCATCGCCCACTTCGTCGAGCTCGTCGGCGTCTCCTCGCCGGAGGGGGTGGTGGGTGAGGTGGGCTCGGCGCTCGGGGTTCGGGACTCGGTCAGCGGGCGTCGTGTCCTGACCGCCGAGCAGCGCTCCGACGTACGCACCCGGATCGCCCAGCATCTTGACCAGGCTCCGGCGCTGCTGATCCTGGACAACTGCGAGCACGTGATCGAGGCCGCCGCCGACCTGGTGGCCTTCCTGACCGTGACGACCCGCGACCTGCGGGTGCTCATCACCTCGCGCGCTCCCTTGTCGATCCCCGCCGAACGCGTCTACCTGCTCGGCGAGCTGCCCACGGGCGACGCGGTGGAGTTGTTCCGTCAGCGCGCCACGGCCGGCCGCCCGGGTGTGCGGATCGACGAGGGAGTGGTCGAGGAGGTCGTCGCCCGCCTGGACGGGCTGCCGCTCGCGATCGAGCTGGCCGCGGCCAAGGTGCGGGTGATGTCGGTGGAGGAGATCGCGCGGCGCCTGGCGGACCGGTTCGCCTTGCTGCGCGGAGGGAACCGTACGGCCCCCGACCGGCACAAGACGCTGCTCGCGGTCATCGACTGGTCGTGGAATCTGCTGGAGGAGCCAGAACGGCGGGCGTTGCGGTGGTTGTCGCTGTTCGGCGACGGGTTCACGCTGCCCACGGCCGAGCACGTACTCGGCCCGGACGCCCTGCGCACGGTGGACGCGCTGACCGAGCAGTCGATGCTGAGCGTCCGCGAGACGACGTACGGTCTCCGCTACCGGATGCTGGAGACCGTCAGGGAGTTCGGGCGGATGCGGCTGAAGGATGCCGGTGAGGAGGCGCCCGCCCGGGCGGCGCAGCGGGCCTGGGCGACGGCGTACGCCCTCGAACACGCCTTCGCGCTGTTCAGTCCGGCGCAGTTCGCGGCGGCCGACGCGTTGCACGCCGAGGAGAGCAACCTCGCCGAACTGCTCCGGCAGGCTCTCGGTGAGTCCGATCCCGTCACGATGGTCCAGTTGCTGGCCGGCATCGGCGCGTTGTGGTCGATCCGTGGCGATCACTCCCGGGTGTTCGTTCACCGGGGCGCGATCGCCGAGGTGATCACCGACTGGGTGCCGCCGCCGTACCTCGTCGAGGCGACCAGGGCCGCCATGCTGATCGCGCTCATGAACATCATGGTCGTCACCGACCGCCGCGACGATCCGCTGCGCGATCTCCTCCGTACGCTGCCCATCAGCGACACGACGAATCCCCGATTGGCGGCGGTGGCCACCGTGCTGATCGCGTGCGACGTGGCCGATGGCGCCGACGTGCGGCGCCGTATAGCGGAGTTGTGCCGGAGCGCCGACCGTGACGTGGCCTTGGCGGCGATGCAGACGAACGTCCAGGTCCGGGAGAACGCGGGAGAGATGGCCGAGGCGGTCGAGGCCGCCGAGCGAACTCTGACGATGCTCCGGGAGGACGAGGGGCCGTGGTCCGCCGCGATCATGCACGCCGTTCTCGCCCACCTGGTCATGCGGCTCGGTGATCGCCGGCGGGCGGTCGGACACGCGCGGATCGCCATCCCGGTGCTGAGCCGGCTCGGTGCCACAGACGATGAGACCCAGCTCCGCGCGCTGCTGCTGGTCTCCGCGCTCGCCGACGGCGACCTTGACACCGCGGCGGCCGAGCTCGCCGAGATCACCCGGATCAACGACACCGAGGCAGTGCTCGGCGGGGTGGCGATCGCCTCGTTGTGCGCGGCCGAGCTCGCACTCGCCCGCGGCGAGACGGCCGCCGCGCTGGCGGAATACCGCCTGGCCGTCCAGCGGGCGCACGACCTGCGCCTGCCCGGGGTGCCGCGCACGGAGCTCGCGCCGTGGACGATCATCGCGGTGTCGGCCACCCTGACGGCGTACGCGTACCACGCTCCTCCGGAAGACGTCCGCTACGGCGAGGACCTGTTCTCCACCGCGCGAGGCTACGACCTGCTGACCGCGGAAAACCCCATCCTCGACTACCCGGTGTGCGGCTCGATGCTCTTCGGGCTCGGCGCCTGGGGGCTGCTGCGGGGAGCCATGGCCCCCCGCGACGCGATCAGGTTGCTGGTGCTGGCCGAGCGGTTCGCGTACAACGGCAGCATGCCCTGCATGGCCTTCGAGCGGATCGAACCGTACGCGGAGCGGGCCGAGCCCGGACTGCTCGCCGCCCTGCGGGCCGAGTACGGCGATCGACGCGGCCCCGACCTGCTCGACGAGGCGCGCGGTCTCATTGAGCAGGTCTCCGGCCGTGACGGGCACGGGTCACATGTGCCGCTTGTAACTGCGTACCGACAGCGGCGCGAAGATCGCGATGACGATCAGGCACGCCAGGAGCGTCCAGGCCACCTCTCCGCTGACGATGGCGCTGTTGGCGAGGTCGCGGGTGGCCGTGACCAGGTGTGAGACCGGGTTGATCCGTACGAACGCGGCCAGCCAGCCAGGAAGGGTCTCGACGGGGACGAACGCGTTCGACAGGAACGTCAGCGGGAACAAGATCATCATGGAGATGCTCTGGACGGCCTGGGCGCTCCGGGCGATCGTGCCGACCCACGTGAAGACCCATGCCAGCGACCAGCCCGTGATGATCGCCAGCAGGATCGCGGCGAGCACCCCGCCCGCTCCGCCGCCCGGGCGGTAGCCCATCACCAGGCCCATGGCGAAGGTCAGAGCGGCCGCGATCGTGTAGCGCAGCAGGTCGGCCACCATCGGGCCGGCGAGCGGCGCGATCCGGGCGATCGGCAACGACTTGAATCTATCGAAAACACCCTTCTCCATGTCCTCGCGGAGTTGGGTGCCCGTGGCCATGCACGTCGTCAGCACGGTCTGGGCGAGGATGCCGGGAACCATCAGGGGGAGGTAGCTCTCCACGTCACCGGCGATGGCGCCGCCGAAGATGAAGGCGAACATCGCGGTGAACAGGATGGGCTGCAGCGCCACGTCGAAGAACTGCTCCGGGTTGCGGCGCATCTTCTTGAGCGCCCGCCACGCCATCGTCAGGGTCTGGACGATCGTCTCCCCTGTGGAGACGCGCCGCCGGGCGGCCGCCACGCGGTCGGCGGCCCGGACCGTCTCGCGGGCGGGTGCGGTCATGGTGCTCATCGGTTCTCCTCCGTGCGGGTCTCGTCCCCGTCCGTCCCATGGCCGGTGAGGGCGAGGAACACCTCGTCCAGGCTGGGCTTGGCCACGCTCACCGAGGAGATCGACACCCCGGCGGCGCGCAGTGCGATCAGTACGTCCGCGGCCAGGTCGGCCTGGTCGAGTGCGACGTTGAGGCGGCCCTGCTCCGGGCTGAGTACCGGGTCGGAGCCGAGGACGCGCCGCACGACCTCCACGGCGGCGGGCACCTCGTCCGGTTCGGCGAGCAGCAACTGGAGGGCGGAGTTGCCGACCGCTGTCTTCAACTCGTCAGGGGTGCCCTCAGCGACTTTGCGGCCGTGGTCGATGACGGCGACGCGATCGGCGAGCTGATCGGCCTCGTCCAGATATTGCGTGGTCAGCAGTACGGTGCAGCCATCGGCGACCAGACCGCGGATGGTGTCCCACATCTGGCCGCGCGTACGCGGATCGAGGCCGGTGGTCGGCTCGTCGAGGAAGATCAGCGGTGGCCTGGTGATCAGGCTGGCCGCCAGATCGAGGCGCCGGCGCATGCCACCGGAGAACTGCGCGATCGGTCTGTCGGCGGCCTCCTCCAGGCCGAACTGGCCCAGCAATTCGACGGCGATCCGCCGGGCGCGCGGCGCGGGGATGCCCTGCAGGCGGCTGAAGAGCCAGAGGTTCTCGCGGGCGGTCAGGTTCTCGTCGACTGACGCGTACTGTCCGGTGACGCCGACCAGCTGGCGGATCACGTGCGGGTTGCCGGCCACGTCGACTCCGAAGATCTCGGCACGGCCCGCGTCGATCTTCAACAGGGTGGCCAGCATCTTCAGCATGGTGGTCTTGCCGGCGCCGTTCGGGCCGAGGACGCCGAAGATCTCACCGGGGCGTACGTCCAGGTCGATCCCGTCGACGGCACGGTGCCGGCCGAACGTCTTGGCAAGCCCTTCCGCACGTACGGCCAGATCGGTTCCTCCGACGGAGGCCGGGACGCCCCCGGTACGTCCGAGTTTTGTGATGCTCATGGCTTCACTCTCGGCGGCGCCGGTTTCACGGCACCCTCGGCCGGTTTCACCGGTTGCCGGGGGCGGCGTTCGCTTCAGCCCGTGGATGTGTGGGTGGGCCGTGTGCCACCCATCCCTTGCCCGTCTGGGTGGTTAACCGTGGCAGCCCGCCCCGAGCGGTCCTCCAGACGTCTATCTGTGAACGCGCAGGCTCCGCCTGCGCGTTCCACGTGACCGTTCATGCGCGCCATCGCCCGCCGTACAAAGCATTCGCCGCGCTCACGCCCGCTGTCCAAGACGCGCCGTCGCCGGCCACGCGATCTCACTTCGCCCGAGATCGGATGCGCCGGCGCACCAGAGCGATCAGCCCTGTTTGGATGGCGAATATCACCAGTGCGATCAGCCCCGATGCGGCGGACATCTCTTCCTCCGAAAGCCCGCCACCACATTCTGTTATGTTGCCTGCCGCATATGACACGACGCAGTCGCGTCCTAGGATCGCGGCAACGATGAACCAGTTCGCGAGCAGAAGGGGCACCGCGCACACGACAAAGATCAGCGTGATGTAAGTCGCCAAGCCTGCCGGGTTCATCTTCGCCGGGGCCTGTTGAAGAAGCCCGCCCATTTCCGATTCGCGACTCATCGGAAACACTTAAGCATGGGCAAGCGATCATGACAAGGTCGCTGATCTCCGTTCCCGCTGATGGCGGCTGGTGTCGGGGCGATCGATGGTCCGGGCCTGGGTTCCTCGGCCCCGGCCCACCGGGGACCCGGGTTGCTGTCCTGCCTGCCGCGGATGCCCTGCGGTACATCGGGACGGTGCCGGGCTTGACCAGAGATCAGAACAAGGTGTCCTTGATCGCGATCTGGCCATTGTTGATGACGAACTTCTGGTTGGTGTTGTTGCTGTCGCACTGCCACAGGTAAATCTGGATGCCGTTGCCGCGGCCGTTGGTGGCGTCCAGGCACAGGGGGTTGCCTGAGTTGAGGGTGGATTTGAGGATGATCATGTCTCTCTGGATGACCCAGAGTTGGTTGCCGTTACTCAGGCACTGCCACTGGTAGACCCGGGTGCCGTTGGTGCGGCCGTTGGAGGAGTCCAGACACATCACCGGATTCCCGCCGACGGTGTCTTCCACCTTGATGAGGCCGCTGTCGATGACGAACTTCTGGTTGGTGTTGTTGCTCTCGCACTGCCATTGGTACATCAGGGTGCCGTTGCCACGGTAGTTGCTGACGTCGACGCACATTGCGGGCCAGCCAAGGGCGGTGCGACTGGCGGGCTGGTGAGTAGAGGCGGCGGCGGGCATGGTGGTTGCCGCACCCACCGCGGTGGAGATGGCAGCGATGGCTAGCAGACGGCGAGCAAGCATGATTGGCCCCCAGGAGAGTTGATCAAGACTCAAGCACCATGTCATGGCCGACAGTTATTGATCAATTACTCTGTGTGCAAGTCTGTCGCGTGTCGTAATGTGATGCCGGCTGCGGGGGCTGACGGGCATGCGAACAAGAAGTCGCATTAGCGACTCGAGAAGTACGGGTGGCGTGAGCGGCGGGTGCGGAAGCTCCCTGCGCACGTGGTCCTGATCGCGCTGTGCTTCAGCAGTGGGCCGCGACGAGTGCGGCGAGGTCCAGCGCGTCCCCTCTGATGCCGGCCAGCCAATCGTCTTGTACGTACTCGAAGTTACCGGTTCCGGTGTCGAACAGGCCGATGCTCCCGGCCGTCACCTGCTGTTCGAGGTTGATCGGCGCCGGCTCCCACCGGGTGAACTTGGGCTGCACCAACTGGGCGAGCGAGTAGGAGGTCGTGCGGCCATAGCGGCGTGGGCCGTTGAGGTGGTGGTAGTGGCCGCTGACGTGCAGGCGCGGTTGCAGGTGCTCGATAAGCGCGGTCAGCTTCGCCGAGCCCTGCACGTTCCCGCGCCGGTCGCGTGACAACCCGTACGGGCCGTCATGAGTGACCAGGACGTCCACGTCACCCGGTCCGACCGCCATCAACCGCGCGTACGCGCTCTCGTCCAGGTCCATCTTCCCCGGAACCTCGATCAGCCCGAGGAACGCCATGCGCTGTCCGGCGACCTCGACCACGTTCCCGCAGGCGACATGGCGGTAAGCGCCGAGCGGGTCCACCGGCACGACCTCGGCGGCCGACGCGTCGTGCAAGGAGGCCAGCCAGTCGTGATCCTCATGGTTGCCGCTGACGAACAGCACACAGGGAACCCGCCCGAGAGCCGAGCGCACCCCCTCGGCGAATGCCGGCGACGGATCGAGCAGGCGAAAGAAGTCCCCCTGAGCGGGATGATCCCGGGCGAAGCGACGGCTGGCCTCGTCCCACCGATCGAACGACGGGTAGGCGCCCAGATCGCCGACCTGACGACCGAGCCAAGTCGAGCGTCGCACCTAGGCCGGAAGAACGTCAACGATTCGTTTTGTCCCCAGCCTCGCATCGAACCTGGAGAGGTTCACCTGACATTTCCAGCGGTTGTTTCGTCGGACTACTGCCGGATCGCAAGGCTCAAACACCGCTGAGACGGAAGCTCTTGCAGCAGACCACCACAAAGGAGGGCTCATGTTCGCCACTTATGCCACGATCACCATCTTCGCCTCGGTGCTGTACGGCAGCGCCGCCGTCGTCTACCTGATCGGCCACGAGTTTCCCAAGGCTCAGGCCGACATGAAGCGCTTGCCACGGTCGTGGGTACCGGTGTTGGGCATGATGCTGGCGGCGGGCTCTTTGGGGCTGTTGGGCGGGTTCGCCGTGCCAATGCTGGGGACACTCGCTGCCGCCGGCCTCGTGCTGTACTTCATCGGCGCACTCCTTGCGCACCTGCGAGTGGGCTCCCGCAAGCTCGTGAATTGGGGCGGATTCTTCGCCACCGCGGTGGCCGCACTTGCCGTGAACCTGCTCTACTACTGGTCGTGATCCGTGGAGGCAGGCGCACTCACCTGGCCGTCTCGGCATGACGATCGACGCGTCGCCTCACGTCGCCGGATCCCGCGAGCTTGTTGCCGACGACGGCGAATACGTGGGCGCGATCACCGCCTACCCGCTCCGGCCAATGCTCTGAGCTGGGCATTCTCTCCGCGGTACCCCTAGCTGTACCTCCATTGGGGCGTACGCGGGAACGACTGGGAAGGCCCGCCGCTGGTGTGCTGATCACTGTCAGTCAAGCACCCCCTCCCAGGAGCAAATGAAATGGCAGTCAACAGCCGGCCGGATATCGAGCAGCATCCGAGTCAGACCGGGCTGCGGGGTTTCATCCGTCGCCGTCCGCTGATCAGTTTCTTCGTACTGGCCAACCTGCTGAGCTGGGCCGCCTGGCTGCCCTACATTCTCTCGGCGACCGGACTGGGGGTCCTGGATTTCACGTTCCCCTCGCTGCTCGGTAGCACGCAGTTCGCCGGCGTTCTGCCCGGCGCCTATCTCGGCCCCATCCTCGCCGCGTTCATCGTGACCGCGGTGGCGGACGGCAGGGAAGGCGTCCGCCGGTGGGTCGGGCGGATGACGAAGTGGCGGGTCAGCTGGGTCTGGTACGTCGCGACCGCCGTCGGTGTTCCCGCCACCATCATCATTACCGGTCTCGCGGTGTCCGACGGAGACATCCACATGCCGCCCGTCGCCGTGCTGGTGGCTTACCTGCCGGGCCTGCTGCTCCAGATGGTCACCACTGGTCTGGCGGAAGAGCCTGGCTGGCGTGACTTCGCCCTGCCCCGCCTGCAGCGCAAGTTCGGCCCGCTGGTCACCACCCTCGTCCTCGGCCCGCTGTGGGGCCTCTGGCACCTGCCGCTGTTCCTGAGCGAGTGGGGCGGGTGGCCGGACGTCACCCCGATGAGGGTCGGCGAGTTCGTCGTCTCCTGCTGCGTCCTGAACGTGGTCATCACGTGGGTGTTCAACCGGACCGGCCAGAGCCTGCCGCTGGTCATGCTGCTGCACGTCAGCATCAACAACTTCCTGTCGATCGCCTACGCGGACATGTTCCCGTCGATCGCCACCGCCGAGCAGGCGTCCCACGTCATCCTGCTCGCGGGTACCACGGCAGCGATCGTGGTGCTCGTCGCGACCCGCGGCCGCCTCGGCTACCGACCCGGCGAGGAATCCGCACCGGAGGTCGCCCATCAGAACTGAACGATCGACCGCGCCACAGAAGCGGGCGTGGGACCGAAACCGGTCCCACGCCGCTTTGCGTCATGCCCGGGGACGTGCTCTTTCAGCCTCACTGTGACTGCTCCCCCGCCGGGAGCCGCCGGAATTCAGGGGAAGGCAAGGGCGGCCTGCGGACAACAACAGATGACCGATGTCCCGCCGAAAGGCCTTTAATGAATGAGCCACACCTCGCCGTCCCCCCCGGGCGACGCCCCACCGTCGCAGGACGACGCCGTGGTGATCGAGCGGTCCTGGGACGAACCCGAGCGTTTCGGCGCCGTCTTCCATACCCCACTGTATCTATCCAGCCGCGATCGTCTGGTAGGCCGTGGTCCAGAAGTCTCGGTGCAAACGAGGAGTGTCCAGGGAGTCCATCGCCGTCTGGGTGAACAGGATCCCGGTGAGCCCCGTGGCCGGATCGGCGTACGCGGTCGTGCCCAGGCCGCCGTCCCACCCGAACTGGCCCACGGACGCCAGGTCGCGGCGGTGAGTACGGACGGCCATCCCGAAGCCGTAACCGCCGTGCCTGCCGAAGTGGTCGCCGAACGCGTCCTTCTCGACCTTCTGCTCCGGCGTCAGATGGTCCATGGTCATCAGCTCGACCGACGCCCGGGACAGGATGCGCTCGCTGCCGTGAGTCCCCTGGTTCAACAGCATCCGGTAGAAGGCGTGGTAGTCGTCCACCGTCGAGACCAGTCCGTCGCCGCCCGCTTCGAACGCCGGCGGCGAGCTGTACTTCCCACCGGCAGCCTCGTCCCACACGACCAGTCCACCGGTCTGCGGATCGTGGGCGTAGCTGGTCGGCAGCCGGTCGATCTTGTCCGCGGGTACGGAGAAGCCGGAGTCCCTCATCCCGAGCAGACCGAAGAGCCGCTCGCGCAGGAACGCCTCGAACGACTGCCCCGCGACCCTGCCGACGAGCACACCGAGCACGTCGGAGCCGGTGTGGTACTGCCACAGGTGTCCCGGCTGGTACATCAGCGGCAGCTTGCCCAGCCGGCCAAGCCATTCATCTGGTCCCGCCGCCGGTGACGAGCCGTCGAGACCCAGCTCGCGCATCGCGACCTGGATGGGGTACGTGTCCGGCGGCGCCAGCACCGCCCCGAACCCGAAGGTGAACGTCAGCAGATCGCGTACGGTGATCGGCCGCAGCGCCGGCACAGTGTCCTCCAGCGGGGCGTCGATCCGCGTCAGCACCTGGCGGTTGGCGAGCTCGGGCAGCCACTCGTCGATCGGGTCGTCCAGCCGCAGCTGGCACTCCTCGACGAGGATCATCACCGCGGTGGCGGTGATCGGCTTGCTCAGCGATGCCAGCCGGAAGATCGTGTCCCTGCGCATCGGCGCGCCGCCATCGGCGTGCAGTGTCCCCATCGCCTCCACGTGCGTGTCATCTCCGCGACCGAGCAGGGCGACCAGCCCAGGAATCGCACCAGATTCCACATACCCGGCCAGCACGTCACGCATCCGGCGCAACCCCGCCTCCGACAGGCCCCGCTTCTCCTGCATGCTCCAGTTGCCCTGCATATCCCAGCTGGCGGTGGTCGACATAGCGCTCTCTCTTCCTGCTTTGCGTACGTTGTGCGCTTGATGCGAACACTGTACTCACGATGCGCGGCCACATGCAAGGCCGCCGAGCGGGGGAAAGATCGTTTGGGCGGCGCTGGATACCCACGCCGAGGTCATCCCCACACGAGAGAACTGTGAGGTATGAGACGCCGCTTCACTGATGAAGGTCAGCGAGACATGGCCCCGGAGCTCAGTAGCTTGGCACGCGGCGCACTCGACAAGCCATCGGGCACGAAACTCCCAGAACGACCAGGTGCTTCGGCAGGGTAGACGAGGCTGAGGACAGCCATCAGGAACACCGGAGGGAATCGATGGAACACCACAGCACGCACTCGGTCAGCGTGGCAGGTGTGCTCATCGATGATCAGGGGCGCGCGCTCTTGATCCAGCGCCGAGACAACGGCCACTGGGAAGCCCCTGGCGGCATCCTGGAACGCGACGAGGACATCACTGCAGGTCTCCTCCGCGAGATCCACGAAGAGACCGGTCTGGACGTCGAGCCTGTCACCCTCACCGGCGTCTACAAGAACATGACGCGCGGCATTGTCGCCCTGGTCTTCCGCTGCAAGGTCATTGGTGGCCAACTCGCCGAGACCGACGAAGCCCGCGCCTTCCGCTGGGTCACCGCCGATGAAGTCAGATCACTTGCATCCGAAGCCTTCGCCATCCGCGTCCTCGACGCCATGCGGCACAACCACGCACCAGCCATCCGTCACCACGACGGCGTTCATCTGCTCGGCACACCACAGCACGCCGAATGACCTCGCCGAATTGTCGCGGGTGATAAAGCGGCGCGGTGGAACGACTGGTATCGGCAGACCATTCCACTCGCCGAGCAGCGCTATGGCATATCTGAAGGAACGGCAGGTGGGGGTCTGCAAAAGGAGCAGCACAATGTTCAGTACAGACGAGCCGGGCTTCGCCTGATAGCCTGATAAACCATGAGGAAAGCCATTGTCGCATTGGCGATCACCGCTGCCACCCTCTTCTCCCTGTGCGCATCTTTCGCGTCACCCGCCTCGGCGACCGACGGGACGATCATCGTCGAAAACTGAGCACGGGACGATCATCCAGCACTTCAGCCTCATTCGCTGATCTTCGCGAGGGCTCGGGAGAGGGTGTGGATGCGGCGTGTACCTGGGCGGCATGATCATTCTGTATGCCATACCCGTGGCTGTTGTCCTGGCGTCGCTTTTCGTGACGTCTCGTAGCGCGCGACGCAATATCTGCTACTTGTCCGCTGCTTTCGTCGCCTCCATCGTGGTACTCGTGATCGCCTGGATGGTGTGGCCGGACGATTGGGGATTCTGGCTCCTCTCTGTGCTCCCAACCACGTTCGTCACGGGAATTCGGCTCATTGTCGCGATCGTCGTAGGCCCTCCGAATTACGCCCCGCCATAGGCCCACGCCGCGGGTCGCGATGGGGGCCGCTGGGGTTGGGGGCATCGCCTTAGCAACTTCGGTTGACTAGTTCGACTATAGTCAACTACGGTTGCTAAATCAGCGGCCACCATGCCCAGGGAGGCAGACATGTCCATTCCGCGTGCCCGTACAAGCCTGCTCGCCATCGCCTTGACCGTTGCGGCAACCACCATGACGATCCCCAGCGCCGCCGCAGCCGGCCGAGACCGCGATCATGTCAAGATCCAGCGCGTACTCGACCAGGCCGTGGCCAACGGTGGCGGGCCCGGCATCGTCGCCGATCTCAGAGAAGATCGTCGGCCGCCGTGGTTCGGCACGGCCGGGGTGGCCGACCTGGAGACCGGTCGCAAGCGGCGGCCGGGTGAGCACTTCCGGATCGGCAGCTTCACCAAGGCCTTTACCGGCACGGTGGTGCTGCAACTGGCGGCCGAGGGCAAACTGACCCTGGCCGACACCGTGGCCAAGTGGCTGCCGGGGGTGGTGGAGGAGTACCTCGGCGCCGACGGTACGAAGATCACCATCAGGCAGCTGCTCAACCACACCAGCGGACTCCCCGACGCCATCCCCGGCCAGGAGACCCCGCGCCCCGAAGAGCCCGGGAAGCGCTTCATCTACTCCAAGGTCAACTACAACCTCGCGGGCCTGATCGTCGAGAAGGCGACGGGCTCGACGCTCGCCAAGGAGATAGAGCGCCGCATCGCCCGCCCGCTGCACCTGGCGGGGACGTACCTGTCCGGCAGCGACAAGACGCTCCCCGACCCGCACGCCCGCCACTACTCGAAGTTCACCGAGACCGGCCAGGAGACGCAGGTCCACGATGTGACCGAGATCGACGTGAGCTGGGCCGGAGCCGCCGGCGGCATGGTCTCGACGACCGCGGATCTGCACCGGTTCCTGGGCGCCCTGCTCGGCGGGCGTCTCCTTCCGCCCGCTCAGCAGAGGGAGATGTTCACCACCGTCTCGACGGAGGGCGCGGACTGGGTGCCGAACACCAGGTACGGCCTCGGCGTCTACTCCCAGACGCTTCCGTGCGGGGTCACGCTCTGGGGCGGCGGCGGCTTCATCCAGGGCTCGACGTCGTACGCGATGGGCGACCGCCAGGGCACCCACACGCTGGTCAGCAACATCAACGGCGACTGGAACGACTTCCTGAAGACCTTCACCCAGCTCTTCGAGACGACCTTCTGCAAGAAGACGGCCGACGCGCTCGACAAGGTCCGCTAGTACCAGGCCAGGCTGTAGATGGCCCGCTCCGACTCCGGGATGAGGCCGGGCAGGCCGAGCTGGGCAGCGCCCGGCAGTTGCCGCATCACGTCGCCCAGTTGCCTGTTGACGCCGGTCATGAACTCGGCGGCGTCCTTGTCATCGCCGCTCCAGAGGTCGGACAACTCCCAGCCGCCCTTGTTGACCACCGCGTCGAAACGATGCTGGGCGCTGATCAATATCTCGGCGCATTCGGTGGTGCGCAGCCCCATGTCGCCGTGGACGGACGCCAGCCCGCGGACGGTCTCGTAGATCGACTTCAGCGCCTCCTGCGCCTTGTCGGCCGCGGGGCCGTGCCAGGGCGCGTCCCGGATCTCCTGGGCGCGGAACACGATCCCGTGCGCGACCTCGACGAGACCGTTGGCGATGGCGGTCGTGGCGGAGGCGTAGTCGGTCAGCAGGTTCGGCTTCCACGACATCAGCATTTCCCTGATCTGGGCTCTGTTGAGGCCGTGGTGTGAGGTGTCGTCGGTGATGAGCTCCGTCACCGGATCACCGACGTTCGCCTTGAGGATGCGCGGGCTGATGGAGCCGTTCGGGTAGGCGTTGCTGACCCAGTAGTGGCCCTTCGGGCTCCAGCTCTCCTCCGGTATCGTGGCCCACGCGTCCGGCTTCGCGCGCCAGCTGTCCACCTCGGCGAGCTGGTAACTACGGCCACTGGTGGAGACCAGGCCCGCGGCCATCGCGCACTCCATCATCGCGTCGCCGGTCAGGCAGGAGAGTGCCTCCTCGAACCCGGTGATGCAGTCCGACACCGTGATCGCGGCCTTCCAGCCCAAGATGCCGCCGGTCATCTTGGCGGACTCGAACCGCCTGTGCAGCAGCCGGTAGACCTCGTCGAACTGGGTCATGAGCTGTTTGCCGATCGTCTGCAGCCGCCCGTGGCCGACCTCGTACCCGCTGCTGTGCTCGAGTTCGAGCCCCGGCCAGTAGTACTCGCGTATGGGCAGGTTCTCCCATGCGCTCCATTCGTCCTCGGCGGTCGGCTGCGGTTCGCGCATGGCACACTCCTTGTTCATGATCAAGGAACGCCACGCTAGGAGCCTCGGTTGACGAGCAGGCGAAGATCAGGTTAACGGACGGCCTCATGAGGCTCGTACGGAGCGGGACCAGCCGAAGTGGCGCGGGGGCGAGCGCGTCCGCGACCATGGTGCGCATGGCGTACCAGCGGGTGAGTTTCGCCGTCCTGGGATCCGTTCAGGTCTTCCTGGAGGGCATCCCGAGAACCCCGATCCATCTTCGGGGCAAACCTCGGGCCGTCCTGGCCACTCTGTTGCTCAACGCCAACACCGTGATCTCCCGGGACGGGCTGGTGGCCGCGCTGTGGGACGAACCTCCGACCACGGCGGTGGCCAACATCCAGACCCATGTATGGCAGTTACGGCGGGCGATTCCCGGTGGGGACCAGATCGTGCGGACCGAAGGATCCGGCTACCTGCTGCGCGCCGAGCCCGATCAGCTGGACGCGCTGATCTTCAGTGACGTGGCGCGCGAGGGGCGGCTGGCCGTCCAGCGGGGCGAGCTGACGGTCGCCGAGAGGGCGTTCGGGCGGGCGGTGGCGCTCTGGCGGGGCCGGCCCGCCGAGGACCTCGTGCTCGGCGAGGTGTTGACGCCCCGGATCGCCGAACTGGAGGAGGAGCTGTACCAGGCGCGTTCCGACTGGATCGACGTCCGTCTGGCTCTGGGGCAGCATGACCAGCTGATCGGTGAGCTGCGGAAGATCGCGGACGCGCATCCACTGCGCGAGCGTCTCTGGGGTCAGCTCATGCTCGCCCTTCACCGGGCCGGGCGGCGGGGTGAGGCGCTGGACGCCTACCGTCGGGTGCGGACGGTCCTGGTGGAGGAGCTGGGCGTCGAGCCGGGCGCCGATCTACGCCGGCTCCACGCGAGCCTCGTGGCGGACCACCCGTCAGCCCACAGCGCTCCAGCACCGGCTACCGCGCAGCACGGACCCGCCGCGCCAGACACGCAGCACGGACCCGCCGCGCCAGACACCCAGCACGGGCCCGCTGTGTCAGACACCACGATCTGGCACCACATCTGCCAGCTACCCGCGGACCTCGCCGGCTTCGTGGGCAGAAGCGCAGAACTGAAATCGATTACCACGGTCCTGCGCGGCAGGGACCCCGCGGCCTCCGCACCCGTGATCGTGGCCCTGTCGGGCGCCCCCGGACTCGGCAAGAGCACCCTCGCGATCCACCTGGCGCATCTGCTCCGGCCCGCCTTCCCCGACGGCCAGCTCTACGTACGGCTCGGCGCGGCCTCGCCCGCGCCGCGCGATCCCCGGCGCATTCTCGGGGAGTTGCTGAGAGCACTCGGCGTGGACGGGAACGCGATCCCCGACACGCTCGAAGAGCGCGCCACGCTGTACCGGTCGCGCCTGGCGGATCGCGAGATCCTCGTCATCCTCGACGACGCGGCGGAGGAGGCGCAGGTGTCGCCCCTGTTACCGGGTACGGCGCGTGGAGCGGTTCTGGTGACCTCCCGTGCGCAGCTCTCCTTACCCGGCGCTCAGGCGATCTTGCTGGACGTACCCGACGAGAACGACGCGGTGGAGCTGCTCGAACGTGCGGCCGGACAGGCCCGTGTGCGCGCGGAGCCGGAGGCCGCGGCATCGATTCTGCGTGCCTGCGGACGCCTGCCGCTGGCGATCCGCATAGCGGGGGCGAGGCTGTCAGCGCGGCCCGCTTGGCCGTTGTCCGACCTCGCGGCCCGCCTGGAGGACACTCGCCGACGTCTCGACGAGCTGGCTCTGGGCCAGCAGACCGTTCGCGCCAACTTCGCCGTGAGCTACGACGCCCTCACCGACGTGGCGCGGCGGACGTTCCGGCTGCTCGGCCTGTGCGGGCTGGAAAGCGTGCCCGAGTGGGCCGCGGCGGCGCTGCTGGGAGAGTCCCGGGATGTAACGGACCGCGCTCTGGAAGCCCTGGTCGTCGCCGGTCTGGTGAACGGGCCGGAAGCCTGCGCCGCGGGAGGCCTGCGATACCGGCTGCACGATCTGCTTCGGGCGTTCGGGCGGGAGCAGGCCGAGGCGGAGGAGAGCGAGGCGCGGCGGCGCGCGACCCTGCTCGGGCTCGTCAGGGAGTGTCTCGACCGGGTGGCGGCGGCCGTCGCTGATCTCCCCCTGCCCTGCGCGCCTACGCCAGGCGCCGACAAGTCCCGCACGACGACAGGGCCGGGCGCCGGCGAGTCCCGCCCGGCGGCAGGGCAGGGCGACTCCGAGTGGCTGATGGAGGAACGCGGGAACATGGTGGCGGTGGTCGAGCTCGCGGCCGAGCTGGACAGACCCGCCCTCGCGGCCGAGCTGGCCTACCATCTGACGGCCTACCTCCGGATCCACGGCTTCTTCGACCAGGCCACGCGGATTCACGATGCCGTCATCGCCGCCGCGACCCGGCTGGAGCACACTCCCTCGATACTGACCACCCGGCTGCTGCGGGCGGATCTCATGGTGGAGCGGGGGATATTCGGCGACGCGCTGCGGGAGTTCGAGTCACTGCTCGAGCTGTTCGAGCGCATGGGAGACCGGCACTCCGCGGCGTACGCGCTCAGCGGCCTCGGTATCTGCCGGCACGTGTTCGCGGACTTCGAGGAGGCACTGGATCGCACCGCGGAAGCCGTCGACCGGTTCGAGGAGCTCGGCGACCACGGAGGACTGCTGAGCACCTTGATCCACCTGACGTCGATCCACCTTGAGCTCGGCCACCACGACCAGGCCGCCGAGGTCTGCCGTCGTGGGCTGGAGCTGGCACGCGGGGGCCGCACCGCCTACTCCCGGGCGATCCTGCTCCGCGCCCTGGGGATCACCCACTACAGCAAGGGCGAGGTGACGGAGGCGATCCGGTGCTATGAGGAGAGTCTCGAACTCAGCCGCCGGCACGGCTATCCGATCATCACCACCCTGACGGAGCGCCGGCTGGGGGAAGCCCTGGGCGCGGTGGGACGGTTCGACGAGGCGGTGCGGACGCTCACGCACTGCCAGCGGAGCTTCGCGCGCTTCGGCGACACGCACGGTGAGTCGCTCACCGCCTACGCCCTCGGCGAGGTCGCCTTCCGCCGCCGACGTTCGCCCGAGGCACTGCGGCACCTGACGCACGCGCTCGACGTGCTGGGAGTCCGGGAGATGCAGCACTGGCGCGCCCGGGTCCTGCGCGAGATCGGCCGCGTCCATGCCGATCTCGGCGACCCGGACGCCGCCGTGGCCGCCTGGACCGAGGCGCTCGCCATCTTCCACAGCTTCGACTCCGCGGAAGCGGCGGAGGTGAGTGCCGTTCTCGATACCTTGCGCCAGATATCCACAGGGTGATTCAGCCACCCGTTCCCCGTACGACCGGTACGGCTGTGACGCCTGCCTGCCGTGCCGCCCGCCGGGCCGTACCCGGTGATGTCCCCGTCGCGACGACGGCTCCTTCGTGCAGCGCGGCCCAGGAGCGTTCGGCAGCGGGAAGATCGGCCAGCGCCGCGGTGAGCTCCACGCGATCCGGTTCACTTCGCAGGGCGCGAGCCCGGTCGCGGCGCCGCCAGAACAGGTGCTGTCCCACGATCAACGGCCCCAGCGGCAGCAGCAGCGGGAAGAGTTCCAGATCGGCGAACAGGACGGCGAGGGTCAGGCCCAGGAGCAACGCCGCCTCGGTCACGGCGGCCCACCAGCCGGCCGCCTTGCCGTACGCCTTGGCCGCCACCAGAGGCCACACGGCCAGCATCAGGCAGTCGCCGAGACCGGCCAGGCTCGAGACAGGCCCGTAGCCGGTGGCGAGGATCGGGGCGAACGGCAACCCTTCGACCCGGGACACGAAGTCAGCCGTCAGCGAGCTCATGCCCGTGGCGAGGGCGTCATAGACGGTCAGCGCGGCGGCCAGGCCCGCCACGTGGGCGGCCTTCATCCCCGTCTGCGCCCAAAGGTTGGCGACCCCGACCGTGAGGAGGATCATCGTGAGGTCGTTGACGACGAGCACCGCCGTCGGCCATCCCGCGAAGTACGCGGCCACGTCCGCCGCGCAGAGCAGGGCGGCCGCCAGGGCGGCGTTCCGGCCGCCCAGCATCGGCGACAGGGCGAGTTGCGACACGGTGAAGAGCACCACACCGAAGATCGTGACGACGAGCGCGATCGGCATGTGCATGTAGGCGAACGGCATGGCCACGAGCATCACGACCATGACGCAGATGTCGGCCCAGACGAACCTGCCGACCGGCGGGCGCGGCATCGTCACCTTGGCGAAGTAGCCCGCCGCGGCACCCACGGTCAGCAGGACGAGCAGGTAGAGGACCAGTCCGCGCAGGACCGCCTCGCTCATTTGGGCACTCATCGGACTCCCATCTCGGCGACCGCCTCCGCGGCCGACTCCGCGGCCGCCCGCAGGGCCGGCTTGGCCACCCGGGCGGACGCGGTGGCCGTGACCTGCTCGAAGGTGTGCTCCCGCAGGTCCGCGCGGACGCGGCAGGGGCCGGGGAGGTCGGCCGGATCGTCGACGAGCTCGATGCCCCGCAGGGGAAGCTTCAGGTCGGCCGCGCGCTCCTCCAGCCGGGACAGCAGCGCACGGCTCACCTTGCCGGTCACTCTGCCGGTCACGGCGTGCAACACCGGTCCCGACCCTGTCTCCTCCAGCGCGTATCGCGTCGGGAGCGGGATCTCATGCTCCGCCTGGAGAAGGTCCAGCACGTCGCGCGTGGTCAGGGACGAGGGTGACAGCCGGCCGAGGATCCGCGAGGTCGCCGGTACGGCCGCGAACTCGCAGGCCGGCTGCTCGCTCTCGGGCAGCAATTTGACGATGTCACCGGTGACGTAACGGAGCAGCAGGGTCGTGTCGCGGTACATGGTGTAGGGCGTCACCACCAGCACACCGTGGGCCCCCGGAGCCGCCGGTCGGAAGGTCTCGGGGTCGAGCACCTCAACGTGCCCCTGTTCGGTGGGGATATGCAGGTGTCCCTGCCCGCAGACCTGGCCGGCCACGGGGAAGATCTCCGTCATCGAGTAGCCGTCCAGGACGCGAGCCCCGAACGTGGCCTCCGCACGTTCCTTCAGCGCGTCGGTGAGGACCTCGCCGCCGGAGTGGATCTCTTCGAGACCGAAGTCCTTCGCGTCCCATCCGCCCTGCTCGGCTTCCTGGACCAGTGCCGCGAGGTAGGAGGCCGTCGTGTTGAGGTGGGTCACCTGTGGGTGTTTGCCCGGGACGTGCAACGGGACCGCCAACCGGTCCAGCGTCGCACGGGGGTCCACGAGACCGACGTGGGCGAAGGCCGCCCCGGTCATGGTCACCGCCCTCTCGACGAGGATCTGGGCGATGGACCGAGAGGTGATGCAGTTGGCCCAGACATGCTGGGGGCGGAGCCCACCGGCGAGCATCAGCGCCAAGGCCGACATGCCGGACATCAGGTCGATCTCGTACCGGGAGAACCAGACCATGGTCGGCACGCCCGTCGTGCCCGTGGTCTGGGCGAGCACGGCCGGGCGGGCCCCGTCGGCGACGAACGCGGAAGGCAGGTCGCGCAGCGCGGCCTTCGTCGTCGGCTCGATCGACGCCAGGGAGTCCAGGGTGATGGATCCCGGGTCGATGCCGTGCTGCTCGAACCATCGCCGGTAGTAGGGGGTGTCGCGGGCCGTCAAGCGCACCGTCCGCCGGAGCCGGCGCGCGGCGAGTTCCCGCTGCATCTCAGGATCGGGCGCGGCCAGCATCTCGCCCGCGCCCTCACCGGGGGATCCGAACTCCTCCAGGGTCGTGCGCAGGTCGTCCGCCAGCGCGGCCACGTCCTTCACCCGGAATCGCCGGCCTGCCAGCATCGACCAGGCATAACCCAACTGCCGGGCGGCTGTCCCGAACATCCTGTTCCATCCTTTGCGCCGTGGTCTTGGAACACGACGGCCCCTGGGCCGGCACGAGGCCGTTCCCAGAGGCCGTCAAGTAGGACCGAACGTCAGCCGTTGAGGCCGAACACGGCGGTGGAGAGGGCGCTGGCAACGAAGCGCGCGTAGAAACGGGCCGTCTTGATCATGATCTTCCCCTTTCGTTCCTGTCCCCGTGAGGGACAGGAACGACTCTCGTAGCGGGGACTACACGATCGCTACACGGCCACTATCGGAGCAGGTCAGCGCGCTGACGGCGTCAGACGAGGTCGAACCGGTCGAGGTTCATCACCTTGTCCCACGCCGCGACGAAGTCCTTCACGAACTTCTCCTTCGCGTCATCGCTCGCGTAGACCTCCGCGAGCGCGCGCAGCTCGGAGTTCGACCCGAAGACGAGGTCGGCCCGGCTGCCGGTCCACTTGACCGCGCCCGTGGCGGCGTCGCGCCCCTCGAAGGTGTTCGCGTCCTCGGACGTCGCGTGCCACGTCGTGCCCAGTTCGAGCAGGTTGGCGAAGAAGTCGTTGGTCAGCGACCCGGGGGTCGTGGTGAAGACGCCGAGCTGCGACTGCTGGTAGTTCGCGCCCAGGACGCGAAGGCCACCGACGAGGACCGTCAGCTCGGGGGCGCTCAGGGTGAGCAGGTTCGCCCGGTCGAGCAGCAGGTACTCGGCCGGCAGCCGGTTGCCCTTCCCGAGGTAGTTGCGGAACCCGTCGGCGGTCGGCTCGAGCGCGGCGAACGACTCCACGTCGGTCTGCTCCAGCGAGGCGTCCGCGCGGCCCGGCGTGAAGGGGACCTCGACGTCGAAGCCGGCGTTCTTGGCCGCCTGCTCGACGGCCGCGGCACCGGCGAGCACGATCAGGTCGGCGATCGAGACCTGCTTGCCGCCGGTCTGGGCGGCGTTGAAGGCCTGCTGGATCCCTTCCAGGGTGCGCAGCACGATCGCCAGCTGGTCGGGGTCGTTGACCTCCCATCCGCTCTGCGGCTCGAGGCGGATGCGCGCGCCGTTGGCGCCGCCGCGCTTGTCGCTGCCACGGAAGCTCGAGGCCGACGCCCACGCGGTGGACACGAGCTGGGACACCGACAGGCCCGAGGCGAGGATCTGACCCTTGAGGGCGGCGATGTCCGCGGCGTCGATGAGCTCGTGGGTGACCGCGGGGAGGGGGTCCTGCCACAGCAGCCTCTCGGCCGGGACCTCCGGGCCGAGGTAGCGCACGATCGGGCCCATGTCGCGGTGGGTGAGCTTGAACCACGCCCGGGCGAAGGCGTCCGCGAACGCGTCGGGGTTCTCGAGGAAGCGTCGCGAGATCTGCTCGTAGATCGGGTCGACGCGGAGCGAGAGGTCGGTCGTCAGCATCGTCGGCGCGACGCGCTTCGACGGGTCGTGGGCGTCGGGGACGGTGCCCGCCCCGGCGCCGTCCTTCGGCCGCCACTGGTTGGCGCCGGCGGGGCTCTTGAACAGCTCCCACTCGTAGCCGAACAGGATCTCGAAGAAGCTGTTGTCCCACGTCACCGGGGTGTTCGTCCAGATGCCCTCAAGGCCGCTGGTGATCGCGTCGGCGCCCTTGCCGGTGCCGAAGCTGTTCTTCCAGCCGAAGCCCTGGTCCTCGATCGAGGCCGCCTCGGGGTCGGCGCCGACGTTCTCCGCCGGGCCGGCGCCGTGCGTCTTGCCGAAGGTGTGACCGCCCGCGATCAGGGCGACCGTCTCCTCGTCGTTCATCGCCATCCGGCGGAACGTCTCACGGATGTCGCGGGCCGCGGCGAGCGGGTCCGGGTTGCCGTTCGGGCCCTCCGGGTTGACGTAGATGAGGCCCATCTGGACCGCGCCGAGGGGGCTCTCGAGCTCCCGGTCGCCGGTGTAGCGCTCGTCGCCGAGCCAGGTGCTCTCGGGACCCCAGTAGACGTCCTCGTCGGGCTCCCATACGTCCGCACGACCGCCGCCGAAGCCGAAGGTCTTGAAGCCCATCGACTCCAGGGCGACGTTGCCGGTGAGGATCATGAGGTCGGCCCAGGAGAGCTTCTGGCCGTACTTCTTCTTGACCGGCCACAGCAGGCGGCGGGCCTTGTCGAGGTTCCCGTTGTCGGGCCAGCTGTTGAGGGGGGCGAAGCGCTGCTGGCCGGCCCCGGCGCCGCCGCGGCCGTCGCTGATCCGGTAGGTGCCCGCGCTGTGCCACGCCATCCGGATCATGAATGGGCCGTAGTTGCCGAAGTCGGCCGGCCACCAGTCCTGCGAGGTCGTCAGCACCTCCGCGATGTCCCGCTTCACGGCCGCGAGGTCGAGGCTCTTGAACGCCTCGGCGTAGTCGAAGTCCTCGCCGAGGGGGTTGGCCACGGCGGGGTTCTTGGCGAGGATCTTCAGGTTGAGCCGCTCCGGCCACCACTGGCGGTTTCCGCCGCCCTGCGTCGGGTGCGGGGCGCGCTCGTGCGCGACCGGGCAGCCACCCCCGCCCTCCGCCTTCGCGTCGGTGACGATTGCATCATGGTTCTCGGACATGGGAATCCTTCCGGACTTTGGGCATCACGGTGCTCAGGAACTGCTGGCGCTGGAACAGTCGGGACATAGGCCCCAGTAGATGACCTCGGCCTCGTCGATCAAGAAGCCGTGGGCGTCGGACGCGGTCAGGCAGGGCACCTCGCCGACCGCGCAGTCGACGTCGGCGACGACACCGCACGACCGGCACACGACGTGGTGGTGGTTGTCCCCGACGCGTCCCTCGAACCGGGCCGGGCTGCCGGCCGGTTCGATGCGGCGTACGAGGCCCACCGCCGTGAGCGCGTTGAGGGCCTCATATACGGCTTGCAGGGAGATGTGACCCACGCGATCGCGTACCCCGGCGGCGATCGCCTCGACGTCGAGGTGGTCACCGTCACGGACGGTCTCGATCAGTGCGACGCGGGCGGCCGTCACCCGGAGGCCCGCACCGCGCAGCTCCTCGGCGGTGGTCGGAGTCCTGGATGCGGTCATAGCGCCAAACCTACCTACATAAACACGAAAGATACAAGATAACGAGTTATGCAAGTCTAGCGCCGTGTTGGCAACGTTTGTCTCGTTGCGGAGTTATGTGCCGGCCGGGTGTTCCCCAAGATCCGCGCCCCGGTCCACCTCCTCGAACAGCGCCGCCGCCCGCCCGGCGGTGTCCGAGGCCCAGCGCCCCGTGCTGAGCAGCCCCAAGATCAGAATGCCGATCCCGAGCCCGAGCACCAACCACCACACGCCGTGCTCCGCGTCCGTGTACGCCGTCGCGCCGCCGGCCAGGGCCGATCCCACGATCGCCCCGGAGATCGCGACGCCGAGGGTGGTGCCGGTCTGCCGACCGGCGGAGGCCAATGAGGCGGCCACCCCGGCCATCGAACGGGGCATTCCGGAGACCGCCGTGTTGGTGATCGGCGGGTTCACTGTGCCCAGGAAGACACCGAACAGCAGATAGATCGCGAGTACGACCGGCAGCGGGGTGGCCGGGCCGAGCCAGAGCGACGCGCCGCCACCCAGAGCCAGCGCGGCCCCGGCGACCACCAGCGGCAGCCGAGGACCGCGTCTGCCGACCAGCCGGCCGGTGAACGGGGACAGCACCACGACCAGCACCCCGACCGGGAGCAGGCACAGCCCGGCCGTCAGCGCCGACATGCCGCGTACGTCCTGCAAGTACTGGGTGGTCACGAACAGGAACGCGCCGAACCCGCACAAGGCGAACAGCGCCATCAGGATCGCCGAGCTGAACGGCACGCTGCGAAACAGGCGCAGCTCCAGCAGCGGGTCCGCCCGGCGCGCTTCGTAGCCGAGGATGCCCAGCGCGCCGAGCACGGAGACGGCGAGCAGGCCGAGGATGACCGGCGAGGTCCAGCCCAGCGTGCGGGACTCGATGATCGCGTAGACGACGCCGGCCAGCATCAGGATCACCAGCGCCTGGCCCACCGGGTCGAACCGGCGCGCTCGGGGGGCGCGGGACTCGGGTACGAACAGCGCGGTGCACACGATCGCGGCGGCCACGATCGGCACGTTGATCCAGAAGATGGAGCGCCAGCCGAGGCCGTCGACCAGGGCGCCGCCGAGGATCGGCCCCAGCGCCAGCGACAGGCCGGACATCGAGCCGAACACCCCGATCGCCCTGGCCCGCTCGGCCGGGTCGGGGAACGTGGTGGCGGTGATCGCCATCGCCACCGGGTTGAGCATCGTGCCACCGACTGCCTGCAGCGCACGCGCCGCGATCAGCCAGCCGATCGTCGGCGCCAGGCTGCACAGCAGCGAGCCGAGCCCGAAGGCGGCGAGACCGATCTGGAAGACGCGCCGGCGGCCGACCCGGTCGGCGGTCGACCCGCCCAGCACCAGGAAACCGGCCATCACCAGGGTGTACGCGTCGACCGTCCACTGCAGGTCGGACACCGAGGCGTGCAGGTCGCGGCGTATCGCAGGCAGCGCGACGTTGACGATGGAGATGTCCATCACCACGACGACGATGCTGGCGCAGCAGATCGCGAGAACCAGGAGCCTGCGGCCGCGGCTGAGCTCGTCGGCCGTGGTCTTCGGCAGCATTGAGGTAGCCATGACCACGACGCTAGAATTTAGAGCGTGCTCGAAGTCAAGCGCTCTGTCCCCCAGGCGGGCCTGAGCATCGCCGAGGCCGCCCGCCGCACCGGGGTGAGCGTGCACACCCTGCGCTACTACGAACGCGCCGGCCTGGTCGTCACCGCCGTCGACCGCACCGCCGGCGGCCGGCGGCGTTACCAGCAGCTCGACCTGGACTGGATCAAGGTCTGCACCAAGCTGCGGGCCACCGGCATGCCCATCAAGACCATCCGGCGCTACGCCCAGCTCGTCGCCGCCGGGCACGGCAACGAGCAGGAACGACTCGCCCTCATGGAGGCCCACCGCGCCGACGTGAGCGCCAAGCTCGCCGAGATACAGGAGAACCTCAAGCTCATCGACCACAAGATCGACGTCTACCGAGGCCGGCTCGCCGCCGGCGACGCCGACCGGCTGTGGGCGCCCAACCGCGAGAAAGGCCACTCCCCGATCGGGTAGTGGCCTTTGACGTGTGTTGCCGAGCTGAGAGAACTATCCGCAGTGCTCGGAAGGGCTGGTGTAGGTGCTGCTGCCGACCGAGCCGCCCCACACGACGCACTGTCCGGCCGCGTCGCGCTTGACCGGCCCCGCGTAGTACTCGAACTTGCCCGAGTCGGTCGCCTTGCTCTCGCCCTTCGGCTGCAGGAACGCCGACACCGACGTCGCCGTGCCGAGGCTCGTCGTCTTCAGCGTGACGACGCAGTTGTTCTTGTTACCCGAGTTGTAGAGCAGGTAGGTGCGGCCACCGGTGAGGGCGGCCGAGTCGATGACCGTGAAGCCGCTGCCGCAGACGCTCTCCGGGGTGTTGGGGTTGGTGGGGCTGCCACCGCCGCCGCACCCGTTGGTGCTCTTGAGGGCCTTCTTCGTGCCCAAGGACACGGTCGTGCCCTCAACGGTCGGGCTGGTGTCCATCCCACCGCTGGAGGTGCGCTGTTCGTAGTGCAGGTGCGGAGCGTTCGACCCGCCCGTCGAGCCGACGGTCCCGATCACGGCGCCCTGGCTGACGGTCATGGAGCTGCCGGGCGACTTCACCTGGGTCGCGAGGTGGGCGTACCGGGTTCTGGTGCCGTCACTGTGACGGATCTCCACCCACCTGCCGTAGCTGGTGCTTCCCGCGTTGTAGAAGGTCGCGGTGCCCGCGGCGGTGGCGCGCACGGTCTCGCCGTTGATGGCGTCGCTGCCGTAGTTCTGCCAGTCGATGGAGCCCGACGGGTTGTGGGTGGGGGTCCAGTTGTTGGCGTAGAACGTCTTCCCGCAGTTGAACGGGCTCTTGTGTGACACGGCCAGTGCGCCGGCGGCCTGCGCTGAGGCGGCCTGGGGGATCAGCGCCACCGCGAAAGTGACCGCTAGCGCGGTGATCGCGGATCGGACGGTCGGCCTGCTGGGTGCGGGCATGCTCACCTCTCTGAACAGGTGCGTATGGGGGGATACGGTTAGGCGCTCAGTTTCTTCAGATGACTCAGGGAGCAGACGGTAATCGAGGCCCCGCATAGCACCCGCATATCACCCGCATATCGAGGGGAGCGCTTTGCCGGTGGCGCCTTCGACCAAGCCAGGAGGAGCATATCTTTTTGCGCGGCCAAAATCATAGATTTGGCCATCTCTTAAGGAGCGCGGATGAGACAACCAGTAAGCATTCCGCTACCGGACGGCAGTTCACTAACGGCGACGATGGCACTACCGAAAGGGACCGCGCCCGCGGCCGGATGGCCGGGGATGGTGGTCGTGCACGAAATTTACGGCGTCGAACCGGACATGTTTGATGTAGTAGACCTATTCGCCGCACATGGCTACGCGGCAGTCTTGCCTGATTTGTACAGCCACGGCACCAGGATCGGGTGCCTGACCCGAGCCATGCACCAACTCGCGACCGGAAAACCGGGCCGCCCGGCCGCCGACATCGACGCGACTCGGCGATGGCTGGCCGACCGCGAGGACGTCGACGGCGGCCGGCTCGGGGTGATCGGATTCTGCATGGGCGGTGGATTCGCCCTCGCGTACGCGGCGAGCGAGCCGCCCGGCGTGCGAGCCGTATCGGCGAACTACGGCGCGGTCCCCCGCGACCAGGAAGAGCTGCGGTCGGTGTGCCCGGTCGTGGGTTCCTATGGCGGTCGCGACCTGGGCTTCCGGTCGCACGGTGCGCGGCTGCAGGAGCACATGCGGACGCTCGGCGTCGAGCACGATGTGGAGATCTATCCGGCTGCCGGGCATTCCTTCATGACCGACGGTCATCACCCGGTCGCGAAACTCGCGCTTTTCCCGCTGCGTCATGGCCTCGTCCGGCCGGCAGCGGACGACGCATGGCAGCGCACCTTCGCCTTCCTCGACAAACACATCGCGGCCCACGAGTAAGTCGCAACCTGGGAGCCGCCTTCGGGATAGAGGAGATTGTCAGCACCTCGAAAACGAAGGAAGCACCCATGAAGGGACACACCACCCCATGGTTACGGCGAGAGTGGTGAGTCAACCTACGGAGAAGCTCGGCGACCTGGAAGTGGTTGCCGCCTCTCTGGAAGCCCCTGAGGCCTTCGGCGAATTGTTCCGCCGCCACGCCCCACGACTCCATGCCTACATCAAGCGGCGTCTCGGACTCGCTCTCGCCGATGACGTCGTGGCGGAGGCGTTCGCCACCGCGTTCCGGCAGCGGGCGCGGTTCGACGGGCGAGCGGAGTTCGGCGCGTGGCTGTGGGGCATCGCCAGCAATGTGATCGCCAAGCACCATCGGCAGGAAACCCGCATGTACAAGGCGTTCGCCCGAACGGGCGTGGACCCCGCGGAGGACGGCCTCGCCGAGCTGGTCAGCGATCGGGTGGCCGCCGCGGCGCACGGCCCTCGTCTGGCGAAGGCACTCGCCTCGCTGAGCGCCCAGGACCGCAGCGCCGTTCTGCTGCTCGCCTGGGGCGAGCTGTCGTACGCCGAGATCGCCGCGACTTTGGATCTGCCCCTCGGCACCGTCAAAGCCAAGATTCACCGGGCCCGGATAAAGCTCCGTAATGCCCTCCCCGGGGAGAAGAACGATGGATGAGATCGACGCCCTACGGCAGGTACGCACGACACTGGCCCGTCAGGAGAACCCGGACCGGCTCGCCCTGCGAACCAACTGGCGCTCCGGCCCTCCGCCGCGCACCCGCCGCGGCTTCAGGGTTCCGATGCTGAGCATGGTGGCGACGGCCGCTCTGGTCGCGGGGACCGTGGCCATCATCTCTCTGACCTCGGACAGGGACCAGCCTGCCCATGAGGTTCTGCACGAGCCGGGCAACGCACTGCTGGTTGCCGCCACCAACGTGCGGAAGGGGAAGATCGGCACATACTGGCACACCACCCGCCTCGCCGGGAAGATCTACGCGGTCGGCGAGAGCGCGGCGGACCACTACAAGGTCGAGGCGAGGATGCGGTACGACCTTTGGACCGATCGCGGCGGCAAGTCGTGCTTCACCCACCAGGACCTGCCCGCCCGCCCATGGACCGCCGACGACAAGCGGAAATGGCAGCGGGCGGGAGCGCCCATGAAGGTGTCGTTCCCCACCGAGGTAGGGACCGGCACCCTGTTCTTGGAAGCCACGAAGAGGGAGCAAACGTGCCGCGAGAACAGTGATCAACGGTTCTTCGGCATGACCCCCGAACAGGTTGCCGCGCTGCCGACCCAGCCCGAGCAACTGGAGAACGCCCTGCTGAACCTCGACGGCAACTGGGAGGCGTACGCTCCGACGGCCACGAAACAGCCGATACGGGCCCTGCGGGGTGACAAGCGCGTCCGGGCGCTGAGTGACGTGGCCGGCACCCTGCTGGCCGGGGCACCCGCACCTCCGGAGGTACGGGCGGCCGCGTTCCGGATGCTCGCCACCCTGCCCGGCGTCAAGGTCGAGGGTGAGACGACCGACTCTCTGGGCCGTCCCGGAGTGGTCATCTCCTTGCCGGTGGAGACGACCGTTCCCCTCGGCCTCTACACCGCGCCCAAGCAGCTCGGCACGTACCGCCGCCAGTGGATCATCAACCCCGGCAACGGAACGCTGCTGGCCATGCGGGACGTCGTGGCGACGCCGCCGCATGGCTCCCGGAGACTCCCTTCGGGGGACGACGGCAAGCCGCGTCGCCTGACGGTCGGGACCCAGCCTGACCGGTTCCACAAGCCCGGCGAAGTGTCCGAGTACGAGACGTACGAGGTCGCGGAGTGGACCGACACGGCGCCGAACTGACCTATCCGGACCCAGCGTGGATCAACCGGATGATCGCCTGGCTCATCCGGGCGTAGTCATGGTCGTTGACCAGCTCGCCGCGGATGCTGAAGTCGCTCATCACCGTGATCCGGTCGGCGAGGGTGACGATCTCCGGCAGGTCCGACGAGATCAGCAGCAGGCCCAGCCCGGAGCCGGCCAGTTCGGCGATCAGCTCGTGGAAGGCCGCCTTGGTACGTACGTCGATGCCGACGGTCGGCTCGTCCACGATCAGGATCTCGCAGCGCGCGGCCAGCCACTTCGCGAGGCTCACCTTCTGCTGGTTGCCCCCGGAGAGCTGGCCGGCGAGCTGGCGTACCGAGGAGGCCCGGATGCCGAGCCGGTCGGCATACTCCTCGGAGAGCCGCCGCTCCGCCCGGTCGGTCACCAGCCCGGCGCGGGCGATGCTCCGCCACACGGTCACGCCGATGTTGCGGGTGATCGGCTGGTCGAGGAAGAGCCCTTCTTCCTTCCTGTTCTCCGTCACGTAACCGATCCGGTAGCGCCGCAGCGCCTCGCCGACGTCGCGAATGCGCACCGGGCGGCCCTGTACCTCCACCGTGCCCGACGTGATCCGGTCCAGCCCGAGCAGCGCCTTGGCCAGCTCGCTGCGGCCGGCACCCACCAGGCCGTACAGCCCGAGGATCTCGCCGGGGCGTACGGACAGGGAGATGTCGCGGTGGCCCCGCGCGGTGCTCACCCCGCGCAGGCGCAGCGCCGCCGGCGTCTCGGGGTCGATCTGTCGCTCGGGGAGGCGCACCGAGGCGTACGCGCGCCCGACCATCAGATCGACGATCCGGTCCTGCGTGTAGTCCGCCAGCGGCTCGGCCTCGGCGACGGTACGCCCGTCGCGGAGCACGGTCACCGTGTCGGCGACGGCGAAGACCTCCTCCAGCTTGTGGCTGACCAGCACGACGGCGTGGCCGCTGTCGCGCAGCTTGCGGACGATCGCGTAGAGCCGGTCGGCCTCGTCGCCGGTGAGCGACGCGGTCGGCTCGTCGAGCAGCAGCACCTTGCTGTCGATGCTGAGCGCCTTGGCGATCTCGACGAGTTGGGCCTGCGCGACGGAGAGCCCGGAGACCGGGGTGTCCGGATCGAGGTCGAGGTCGAGCAGGTCCAGGCAGCGCCGGGCCTCGGCCCGCATCAGGGCGCGGTCGACCAGTCCGAAGCGCCGTGGCAGGTGGTGCAGCACGATGTTCTCGGCGATGGAGAACTGGGGGATCAGGTTGCGTTCCTGGTGCACCACGCCGATCCCGGCCCGCTGGGCGTCCAGCGGACCGGTCAGGTGCAATTCGGTGTCGCCGAGCAGCACTTGACCGCCGTCCGGCTGGTACACCCCGGTCAAGATCTTGATCAGGGTGCTCTTGCCCGCGCCGTTCTCGCCGAGCAGCGCGTGCACGCTGCCCGTGGTGAGGCGCAGGGTGGCGCCGTCCAGCGCGCGTACCCCCGGGAATGTCTTGACCAGGCCCTCAGCGGTGAGGATCACGACGACCTCCGCAACAGTCTCTGCCGGACAGTGCCGAGCAGCACCGCGCCGAGGACGACCGCGCCGACGATCAGGTCGATCCAGCGCGGGTTGATGCCGAACTGGGCCTGCATGACGTCCACCAGCCGGACCAGGAACGCCGCGAGGCAGGTACCGACGACGCTGACCACGCCGCCGGTGAGAGCGACCCCGCCGATGATCGGCGCGGCGAAGCTCGGTAGCAGCAGGTCGTCGCCGATGCTGGAGTTGACCGAGCCGGAGGCGGCCACCGTGATGATCGCGGCGACTCCGGCCAGCAGTCCGCTGAGCCCGTGCGCCACGATGATCGACCGGTCGTTGGAGACCCCGGACAGCCGCGCGGCGAAGGGACTCCCGCCGGTGGCGAGCAGTTGCCGGCCGGCGACCGTACGCGCGAAGAAGACCCCCACGAGCGCGGCCACGGCGAGTGCGACGAGGAAGACCACCGGCAGCCCGAGCACGGAGGCGCGACCGAAGTCCCGCAACCCAGACGAATAGCCCTGGAACGTGTCGGGGCCGTTCACCCCGTACCGGAGTCCCTCGATGATGGTCATGGTGGCGAGCGTGACGATGAAGCCGTTGATCCGGGTGAAGACGACGAGCAGCCCGTTGACCAGGCCGGCGGCGCCGCCGACGGCGAGTGCTCCGAGTACGGCCACCGGCGCCGGCAGCCCGGCGTCGATCATCAGCCAGGCCGCGACCATCGAGCAGAGCCCGGTGAGCGCGCCGACCGACAGGTTCATCTGGCCGATCGCGAGCACCACCATCTGGGACAACCCGATGATGATCGGGACGGCCAGGAACCGGAAGAACGCGCCCAGCGTGCCGCTGGAGAGCATGCCACCCCCGGTGGCGACGGCCAGCGCGACGAAACCGGCCGCCGCCAGCAGGGCGAGGGTGAACTCCGGGCGGCCGGCGATCACGCCGGCACGGCTGGTGCTCATGCCCGGGCCCCCCTTCGCTCGGCGACCACGTGACGCACCCGGTCCAGCGAGAGGGCGACCAGCAGCACCAGCCCGATGTAGAGCTTGAGCTCGTCGAGCTGGAACTGCAGCAGGTTCAGTCCCTTGTAGATGACCTGGGTGAGCGTCGCCCCGAGAACCGTGCCGAGGATGCTGACCGCGCCGCCGGCGAGCAGCGTGCCACCGAGCACCGGCCCCAGGAACGACGGCAGGAGAAACTGGTCCCCGATACCGGCCGAGAACGCCCCGTTGTTCGCCGCGAGCAGGAACCCGGCCAGCCCCGCGAGCAGCCCGCTGAGCGCGTGCGCCTGCACGACGCGGTTCTTGGTGGGAATGCCGGACAGCTCGGCGGCCTTCTCGTTCGAGCCCGTCATGAGGATCTCCCGGCCCAGCCGGGTATAGCGGAACAGCAACCCGACCGCGAGCGCCGCGGCCAGCGCCAGGGGCACGATCAGCGGAACGCGCGGGCCGCACACCTCGCCCACGCAGTAGTCGGCGAACGTGTCGTTGCGCAGCACCGTCATGCCCGCCGGCTGACCGCTGAAGGCGACCCCGTCGGTGAACCTCGTGTAGAGGATCGTGATCAGCCCCACCAGGGCGAAGTCCATCGCGAGCGTCACCACGAACGAGTTGACGCCGGTCCGCGAGATGATCAGACCGGCCAGCGCGCCGAGCAGCGTACCGACGGCGAGCCCGATCACCAGGCCGACCGGCAGCGGCACGGCGAGCCGGTCGTAGGCGAGCCCCATGGCGAAGGCGCTCATCGCCGCCATGCGGCCGACGGCCACGTTCATGTGCCCGAGGGAGAGGACCGCGAGCTGGGCGAGCCCGACGACCGCGTACACGCTGATGTCCGACTGCAACGGCACCAGCGTGAGCCCGGTGTCCAGGAACGCCGGCCGTAACGTGGTGAAGAGCGCGACCAGGCCGACGAGCAGTACGACCAGGCCGAGGCGGGGGTTGGCCCAGAGCGGGATGCGCGGCGGCCTGCGCGGTCCGGCCGGCGAGGTCTCCGATGGCGTCGCGGTCCGCGTGCTCACCGGACTCGCCGGTCGTCGATCGCGTCGCGGTCCCACTCGATGCCGAGCCCGGGGGCGGACGGAGCCAGCGCGTGCCCGTCCACGATCTCGATCTCGTGCCGGGTGATCGCCCGCAGTTGCGGGATGTGCTCCAGGTAACCGCTGTTGGGCACCGCGCAGCAGAGGCTGACGTGCAGCTCCATGAGGAAGTGCGGGCAGACCGGGACGTTGTACGCCTCGGCCAGGTGCGCGACCTTCAGCCAAGGGGTGATGCCGCCGATGCGGGCCACGTCGACCTGGACGATGCCGGCCGCCCGCCGGTGCAGGTACTCGCGGAACTGGGCCACCGAATACAGCGACTCACCGACGGCGACCGGGATCGAGCTCGCCGCGACCAGTGCCTCGTGCCCCGCGACGTCGTCGCCGGGCAGCGGCTCCTCGAACCAGTACGGGTCAGCCGGTTCGAGGAGCCGGGCCCGCCGGACGGCCTCGGCCGACGTGAGCGACTGGTTGGCGTCGAGCATCAGGTCGAAGTGGGGACCGACGGCCGCGCGCACGGCGGCCAGCCGCTCGGCGTCCTGCACGGGCGAACGGCCGATCTTCAGCTTCGCCCCGCGCCAGCCCGCGGCCTGGCTCGCCTTCGCGCCGGTGATCAGCTCTTCGGTGCTCAGGTGCAGCCAGCCGCCCTCGGTGTCGTACAGCGGGATGCGATCCTTCGCGCCCCCCGCGAGCATCCACAGCGGCCGGCCGGCGTCGCGGCAGCGCCAGTCCCACAGCGCCGTGTCCACGGCGGCGAGGGCCAGCGAGGTGATCGCGCCGACCGTGGTGGCCCGCGTCGCGGCGAACAGCTCCCGCCACACCGCCTCCACCCGGCTGGGGTCCGCGCCGACCAGCCGCGGCAACAGGTAGTCGCGCAGCAGGGCGAGCACGGCGGTGCCGCCGGTGCCGATCGTGTACGAATAGCCGGTCCCGGAGCCACCGTCATCGGTCTCGATCTCGACGAAGACGGTCTCCTGCTTGAGGAACGACTGGACTGCGTCGGTGCGTACCGTCTCGACCTCCAGATCGACAAGGTACGCCTCGACGTGACTGATCGCGGGCAACGAAGCTCCTAGCTCTTGCAGGTGAGGTACTGGCTGTCGAAGGCCTTGCGCAGCTCTTCGGTCTTCGCCTGCCGTTCGGCGTCGTAGCTGCCGACATTGGCCTTGGTGACGACGAAGGAGCCGGAGTCGACGGCCACTCCCGGCTTGCTCATCGTGCAGCCGCCGGCCAGCTTCATCAGCGCGTACGAGCCGACGGACGCCTGGCCGACCGGGTTCTGCAGCACCGTGCCGGCGACGGAGCCATCCCGGATGCCGGCCAGGATGGTCGCGTCGTCGTCGATCGCGATCACCTTGATCGGCAGCTTGGCCTGCTTGACACCGTCGGCGGAGGCGACCGCCGGGTTGTAGGCCGTGTTGACGATGCCCTGCATCTCGGTGCCCTTGGCGGCGAGCAGGTCGGCGACGGCCTTCTGCGCGCTCTGCAGGTCCTTGTCGACGTCGGTCACCGTCTGCAGGAGCTTGACCTTGCCACCGGTCTCATCGACCGCCTTCTGCACGCCGGCGATGCGGCGCTGGGTGTTGGAGTCGACCTTGTTGCCGGTCAGGTGCACCAGGTTGCCCTTGCCGTCCATGGCCTGGATCGCGGCCTGCGCGGCCTTGTACGCGGCCTGCTGGACATCGGTGGACAGGCAGAAGGCGGCCTTGTCGACGTCCCCGGCCGGGCACGAGCCGAGGGAGGCGGTCGGGTAGCCCTGGCGCGTGAGGTCCTCGAACGTGGCGTTGATGTTCTCCGGGGAGACCCCGAAGACGCCGAAGGCGTTGTAGCCCTGGGCGGCGAGCGACTTGAGGACGTCGTTCTGCTTGGTCTGATCCCAGTCGGAGGTCTCGTTGAAGGTGACGTCGCCCAGGCCCAGGTCGGTCTTCACCTCGGCGCCGGTCGCCTTCCATGGCTGGAAGTAGGGGTGTGCACCGCCCGGGACCAGGGCGATTTTGACCTGGTCGGGCTTCCGGGTGGTCGCGCCGGTTGCCGCGTCGTCGCTCTTCCTCGTGCAACCGGCCATGGTGCCGACGGCGAGCGCCAGGAGGGCAGCCACTCCGCCGATCCTGGTCAATGGTCTTTGCTTCATGACCGCGCCTCTCGCGACATCATCGATCCTATAGGATATTTCATGGATGTATAGCGACTGGTGATTGACCCCGTCAAGGGGCACTTTGGGGGTATTCAGGGGCCGGAAATCGTGCATCGTGCGTGATACGCTGCAGCGGAGTGGATGACGTCCAGCGGTGTGGGGAGCAGTGATGGCCAGAGATCGAGTCGGCGGCGCGGCCGGCAGCTCGGCGGAGTCGATGATCGCCCCGCTGCCCAGCCGCCAGTCCCTGACCGACGACGTCTACGAGGCGATCAAGACCCTGATCATGGATCATGTCATCGCCCCGCAAGCCCGGCTGAGCATCGACCAGCTGGCCCGCGACCTGCGCGTTTCGTCGACTCCGATCCGCGAGGCACTGATCCGGCTGGAGTCGGAGGGCCTGGCCCGGAAGGAGGCGCTGCGCGGCTACTCCACCACGCCGGTCCTGACGCCCGACGAGGTCAAGGAGCTGTTCGAGTTCCGTACGGTCATCGAGCCCTGGGCCGCGGCACGAGCCGCGCAGCGACGCGACGCCGCCAGTCTCGCCCGCCTCCAGGCCGAGGTGGACTCCGTCGACACGCTTCCGACCGGCGACACCTACCAGGCATACCGCGAACTGGCCGGCCACGACGAGCGCTTCCACCGGCAGATCGCCGAACTGTCCGGCAACGACCAACTCCTGCAGGCGTTCGTCCGGACAAACTGCCACCTGCACCTGTTCCGCCAGCGCTACAGCACGCGACTCGGGTCCGCCACCATCGCCGAGCACCAGGACATCGCCGCCGCCATCGCGGCCGGCGACGCCGAGCTCGCCCGGGCGGCGATGCTCACCCACCTGCGGCGAGCCCAGCAGCGCCTCACTTAGTGGAACAAATCATTCCGTTCTGCTAGACTGGCAGAGGTCAACGGCCCTTAACGCAAAGGACGAACCTCATGGCAACCAACCTGCCCGCCGTCCCCGAGGGATACCACACCGTTACCCCCTGGATCGTCACCAAGGACACCGCCGGCCTCCTCGACTTCATCAAGGACGCGTTCGACGCCGAAGAGCTCAGCCGTGTCGAGGTGGACGGCGGCGCGATCGGCCACGCCGAGGCGCGGATCGGCGACTCCATCGTGATGATGTTCGACTCGCCGTTCCCGATCGAGACCCCGGGACTGCTGCGACTCTACGTGGCCGACGCGGACGCGGTTGTCGAACGCGCGGTGCAAGCCGGGGCCAGCGTCATCACCCAGCCAACTGAGCTGTTCTGGGGCGACAAGGTCGGCCGCGTACGCGACCCGCTGGGCAACATCTGGTGGCTCCAGGAACGCGTCGCCGACCTGACCCCGGAACAGATCGGCGAACGGGCCGGCGACCCGAAGTACACCGAGGCCATGACCTACGTCCAGTCAACCCTCGGCCCGGCCCTTCGCGCGCCCCAGTAGCGGCCGTACAGCACGTCTCACCGCGGGTGGGTGACTGGAGCCACGGTGAGCAGGTGGTCCAGGCCTTTGAAGTCCTTGGGGTTGCAGGTGTAGAGGGGCAGCCGGTTCGCGATGGCCACACAGGCGATCATCAGGTCCGCTGTTCGGGGGCGGGGTTTGCGGCCTGAGGCGATGACGGCGGTCCACAACTGGCCGTACTCACGGGCGGCTGTGTCGTCGAAGGGCAGGGGGTCGAATTCGGCCTCGGCCGTCTGCAGGATCTTCATGCGCTGGGCGAGTTCTTGTGGTTCCGTCGCTACCAGCACGCCGACCGACAGCTCCGCCGTGGTGATGGCGCTGATCATCATCTCCTCGGGTAGTTCGTCGGGGTCGATTCCGGCGCGCAAGATGAGGATGTTGGTGTCGAGCAGGCCTTGAGCGTGGGTCATCCCTCGTCCTCTGCGGACTCGCCTCTGCCGAAGGCGCGGTCGTAGGGGTCGTAGAGATCGTCGTTCACGTGGCGATCCATGTCCTCGCGATATTTCCGGTCGTCCAGCCGCGGCATGCCGCGGGATACGGCGGCGAACTCGGCCCGCGAGACGGCTCGGCGCCGACGGCGGAGAGGGATCAGGTCGCCGATGTGATGGCCGTTACGCGTAACGGCGTATCGCTCGCCACGTTCCAGGCCATCCATGATCTCCGCTGACCGGTTACGCAGGTCTCGCTGGGAGATCTCGTGAGAGTGGTCGGGTTCAGGAGTGCTCACCCATCGAGCTTACAATGGCGTGCTATTTGGTGCTACTGAGTGGCACATATCGTGCAGCAATGCCGGCGTCTGTGTCAGGTTTGTGGATGTTGTGCAAATAGCGTGAAGCTATCGATCAAGGTGTGGTGTGGCCGCTCGCTGGGGCATCACACTGCACGTCATGGTGTTCTCCGCGAGGAAGGCTCCTCGTTGGTGGAGGGTGCCGGCCCTCATGACATTTACCGGCTGGCTGTTCCTGGCTGCCACCTACTACCTGTTCATCCCGGCCTTTCACGCGATTGGGCGGTTCATCTGGCTGGTGATCGGTTTCGGGTGGGTGTGGGCGGCTCTGTGGACCTTCACCGCCGTGATCGCGTACATCTCCATCGCGTCGTACGTCCGAGCCTTCGCCGGGTTGGTTCTCGCGGTTGTCATCGGCACCTTTCTGTGGAACACCGACTGGCCCATCGCCAGCGTGAAGAGCATGATCTGGCTTCGTCGAGGGGCCTTCGCCGAAGTCGCCGCCGCCTATGAGAGGGATCAGCCTGTCGCGGTGCCCGCGTGGATGAGCTCTCTGGCCGTGGACGGAGAGGTGCAAGCCCAAGAGAACGGGCTCTACTTCCCGGTGTTCGTGGATCCGTGGCGGGCTGAAAGTGGTGTCGGGTTCGCATACATTCCGGGTACGGCAGATTCGCGAAGGCTGCTCCAAACGGCGGCCGGCGATCTCGGTGCCCCGACTCGGGATCTCGGTAACGGCTGGTGGTGGATCGAGTGAGGCTCAGACGCTGTGCAAGGTAGCGTCGGGGTCATGCGGCTTCATGTGGGATGCGCGATGTGGACGCACGTGCCATGGCAGGGGCGCTTTCTGCCTCATCCGCTTCCGCCCGGGGAACGCCTGCGCGCCTATGCGAGCTGGTGTAACGCGGTTGAGGGCAATACGACGTTCTACGCGACACCGGCGAGGAGCACGGTGGAGTCGTGGGCCCGGCAGACCGCGCCCGATTTCCGGTTCGTGGTCAAGTTGCCCAAGTCGATCACGCATGAGCGCCGCCTTACCGGTATTGATGAGGAACTCCGGTCGTTCCTGGAGGCGGTTGAGCCGCTCGAATCGCGAGCTCACGCGCTCTGGGTCCAATTGCCGGGGTCGTTCGGTCCGACCGAGCTCGGCACCCTGGCGGCCTTTCTTCGGCAGCTTCCCCGCTCCTACAGGTACGCCGTCGAAGTTCGGCACCGTGCGTTCTTCGATGACGCGCGATCCGTACGGCTGCTCGAAAGCGTTCTCGCCCGCGCTGAGGCCGAATGGGTGCCGTTCGACACCACCACCCTCTTCCAGAGCCCCCCGACCAGCGACGCCGAACGAGATGCGTGGACGAAGAAACCGCGCGTGCCCCGCCGGTCGTCCGCACTCACAGACCGTCCGATCGTTCGCTACCTCGGCAGGGACGCCACGGAGCGTACGGTCGAGGGCTGGCGGCAATGGGTCGGTACGGTTGTCGAATGGCTGCGCGAAGGGCGCTCGCCGACCGTGTTCGTGCATACCCCGGACAACGCCGACGCCCTCATGCTCGCCCGGCGGTTCCACGATGAGGTGCGGAGCCGGCTGCCCGAGATCGAGCCGCTGCCTGAGCCCCTGCCGAACGAGCCGCTGACCCTCTTCTGACGGGCTATTTGCGGATCTTTGTCCAGATCAACTACGGTCCTTGACCACTGTCAGCATTCATGTGCGGAGTGATCAAGTGAAGAAGTGTAAGACGGGAACCAGCATCGCCCTCACCATGGCAGCGACCGTGGGCGCCCTGCAGTTCACCGCTCTGACACCGGCCTACGCGTCCCCCACCCCCTCCCCGAGCGCCACCGCGTCCCCCACACCGTCCCCGACTGCCAAGGGGCTCTTCACGCCCCCGCGCTACCAGCTCTCGCTCAAGGGGCAGCGGCAGCAGACGAACTATTACTGCGTGCCCGCCTCGTCGTCGATGAGCCTGTCGAGCTTCGGCGTCAGCGTCAGCCAGGCGACCCTGGCCAAGAAGATGAAGACCACGACGTCGGGTACCAAGGGTGCGAACGCCGTGCCGGTCATCAATGCCTACGTCAAGTCGCGCGGCTACAAGTACACGATCCCCACCGACGCGGACGGGAACCCCGGAGTGCTCATGAGCCGGGTGTCGGGGAACATCGGCGACCTGCACCGAGCGCCGGTGATCGCCGTGTGGATGGAGCAACTGCCCTGGAACAAGGGCAAGGTCAAGGGCGCCAAGATCGGCCATGCGATCATCGCCTACGGCTACGACAGGACCAAGGGCACGATCACCGTGTACGACCCGTGGAAGCCGACGGGCGGCTCCCACACCCTCAGCGCCTCGGCCCTGGCCAAGGTTATCCAGCCGGGCGGCAACATGTACTACGTATCCAAGCTCTGAGTTGAGCGGGCGGGCATCGCCGCGGTCCGGCAAGCGGACCGCGGCGATATGGCTCAGCCTGTGTAGTCGGTGGTATGGGTGTCGCCGGTCGGCCACAAGTACTTGCCGTTGTCGGCGGTCGAAAAGGCGGTGTTGCCGTCGCCTGTACGTGCCTGGATGAGATTGTTGCGCCAGGTGGAGCCGCGAGCCGATCCGCCCCAGATGTTGCCGTACAGAAAGCCGTACAACTGATCGAGTTCGGCCGAGAAGACGTTGCCGGTGACGGTGATGTTGGTCGCGTTGTTCACGTCGCCGATGTGCAGGGCATAACCCCAGCCGGACACATAGTTGTTCGTGACCGAGATGTTGTCGTAGACGCCGCTGCCCTGCATGGCCAGAGCATTGGTATTGCCCAAGGAGGCCAGGGTGTTGTGGTCGACGATCATGGGACCGCCATTGCCTTCACTCTGCGGGCCGATGCCGTCATGGTGATAGACGTCATGTGACGTATCAGCCATGTCATGAATGTAATTGTTCGTCCAGGTCGACGGGCGTCCCGGGAAACCCGTCACCATCTCCAGGCCCGCATTTCCCCAGATGTCGTTGTGGTCCATGACCGCGACGGCTTCCTTCATCGTCGTGGCCAACTGCCACGATTTGTCGAAAGGCGTGCCCGGCGTGGTATGGGATGACGAGACGGTGCCGTCGTTGCCAGGAGGCATCGAATAGGAGCTGGGCTTGAGCGTCGAATACAGGAACTTGACGTTGGTGTCCGAGTAGATCTGAATGAGATTGTCATTCGGATCGGTGCCCTCGAACAAGCAGCCGACGAACGTAAGATTATCGCCGTAGATAATCACCTTCAGCGCCAGGAAACGCGTGAAGGAGATGACGCTGTTGTCGGGATAGCGCAGCGTCAATGGCTTGCTGGCACTCATGTTCGCGGCATAGTCGGTGAGCTTGCCCGGGTACGCGCCCAGGCCCAGTCCACCGGCGTTGGCCGGAGTGTTGGCATAGCCGGTGTTCGAGAAGTCCGGCCAATACCCGGAACCGTCGTTGGGCCGTGCGTCGACGGCCGCGACGCTCTTGGCCGGTACGGATACGCGAGATTCGGCGCCGGCGGTGGAGGCGGATGCCATCAGCGCGAAAGCGGCCGCGACGGCGACGGTCGCGCGGATGAGAGGAGAACGGCGGAGTTTGGATAAGGCTCCGCGAGATGATGTCTTGATGTCGTGCTCCGATGTGGTCAAGACTCTCGTGCGGCTCAGGAGTGGCCACGCGTGACCGGGACGTTATCAATCTTCACAAGAGCCGTCAATAATCGCGCTCTGCGACTAGTCAACCCCCTGCGGTAACGCCGCTTTCCCCTGCGCTATATGGATTTCACCCACGAACGAGCCTTGTTGATGGGCATGGCGAGCTCGTCCTGCACCAGGCGTACGGCTTCGTCTTCGTCGCCGCGCACCTTGAGCTGGCGAACGCGACCGGTGATGTCCATGGCACGCATCGGATCCGTGTACTTGTGTATGCGTCGTTGCCGCAGGACCCTGACCAGCTGCACCACCCAAACAATGATGAAGCCGATAAAGAGTCCGCCGAAGATGAGATGGATCGCCGTATCCAGCACGGTGTGATCATAAGATGGGCCGTCGGCTCCCAGGAGTTTCGGCGCGGGCATTCGCCCAGCTCACACCGAAGCTTTGCTTTTGATGGGGTCCGGGGTGACCGCCCGAGGTTCACCGTGCGGACGCCTGGCTGCCCCCGATGGGAGACTCCACCGTCATTTCGGCATGTCGACATGGTCGCGAGACGCTTTCAGGGAAGGACCCGCGCCCATGACGATCGCTCTTGACACCGGCCGCTACACCGTTGGCATGGCCACGAGCGCTGCCGACGTACAGGCCGCGCAACGGCTCCGGCACCAGGTCTTCGGCGAGGAGATGGGGGCGCGGCTCGACAGCCCGGTCTCCGGCCTCGACGTGGACAGATTCGACGCGTACTGCGACCACCTCCTGGTCCGCTACGACGACGAAGTGGTCGGTACGTACCGGCTGCTCCCCCCAGGGCGGATGGACCGGCTGTACGCCGACGCCGAGTTCGACCTGGCCAACCTCGCGCCCATCAGGAAGAACCTGGTCGAGGCGGGTCGCACCTGCGTGCATCCCGATCACCGAGGTGGCGCGGTGGTCGGCCTGATGTGGGCGGGCATCGCCCGCTACATGGTGAACGGCGGTCACAAGTGGCTGGCCGGTTGCTGCTCGGTCCCCCTCGATGACCGGGGCGTGCTCGCGGCCGGGGTCGTCGAACGGGTACCGCTGGGTCCGGTGGAGTACCGCGTAACGCCGCGCGACCCGTGGCGACGGGGCCGGGGCGTGGTTAGTTCGGACAGGTTCGTCCCGCCTGCTCTGCTCCGCGGCTACCTGCGGCTGGGCTCCTGGGTGTGCGGGGCGCCCGCGCATGACCGTGACTTCGGCACCGCCGACTTCTTCGTCCTGCTCTCGATGGACAACGTGAACGCCCGCTACCTGCGGTACTTCCTCGGAGAGCCGTTGTGAGCGGCACCCCTTTGGAGATCAACCCATGGCTCCGGATGGGCCCGTGCTCCCCCGCTGCCTGCGTGGACGCCCCGGCCGTCGCCGTCGGCCCCGTTCACCGGGTGGCGCGGCTCCTCGCGACGGTCCTCGTCCTGCTCGCGGGCCTCTCGATCTCCCTCGCGGCCTGCCGAGCCCGTACGGCGTGGCGGGCGGAGATCACGAAGACGTGGGCGAGATTGCTGCTGCGCGCGCTCGGCATCAGGGTCAAGACCACGGCCGGCGACGCGTACTTCGCGCAATCGCAGGTGTCCCCGGCCGCCCCGGGAGCGCTGCTCGTGGCCAACCACGTCTCCTGGCTCGACCCGCTGGTCATGGCGGCCACGGTGCCGTCGCGCCCGCTGGCCAAGCGGGAGATCGGTGAATGGCCGCTCATCCGTACGCTGGCGGCGGGCTCCGGCGCGCTGTTCATCGACAGGGAACGACTCTCCGCCCTCCCGTCGGCCGTCGCGACGGTCGCGAACGCCCTCAGAGCGGGCGACACGGTGGTCGCGTTCCCCGAGGGCACGACGTGGTGCGGGCGTGGGATGGGGGAGTTCCGCCCGGCCGTCTTCCAGGCGGCGATCGACGCGGGCGCCGAGGTGCGCCCGGCGGCGCTGCGCTACCGCGAGGGAGAGTCGACGTCGACCCGCGGCTGTTATGTCGGAGACGACTCGCTGCTCGCCTCCCTCCTGCGGGTGACCGCGACCCGGGGCCTGGTCGTCGAGGTGACCCTGTTCGCTCCCGTACGACTCACGCCCACCGGAAGGCGACATGAGGCCCGCGCCACGCTGGCCAGAATCGCCGAGGCGCACGTACGTAGCGGTGCCGTCGAGGCCTCTCCGCGCCGCCCGCCTGCAGTTCACCGACGCGTTCCAGCCCAATAAAACGCCACATATCGTACGGCCAGCATGGGCCGGCCCCACCCGCCGCACCTGGCCCGGCCCCCTCCAGGGAAACGCTCCTCCGGTTCACGGGGCTGGGCGCCGTGACGTGCGCATCCTTGACCCCGGCCACCCCCTGGTTGCCCGTCGTCAGCAGACCACGGGCAACCCGGGGCCGCTCTATCGAGCCAAGGACGTAAGAGCGTCGGGCTTGTTGGTGATGATGCCGTCCACCCCATAGGCGATGAGGCGGCGCATGATGTCGGGATCGTCCACCGTCCAGGCGAAGACCGCCATCCCCAGGCTGTGGACGCGCTGGACGTACTGCGCCGAGAGGTTGCCATACGGTGTGTTGATATGGCTGGCATAGGCCGCCAGCTTCGGTAGGTCCGCGACGGATGGTGTGCCGAGCAGGCCGATGGGCACCTCGGGCAGGTCGCGGTGGAATGTCCGCATCGATGCCCAGCTGAACGACTGCACGACCAGCCGGCCGGGGCTCAGCCACGAGGTGTTGCGCCGCAGCTCGTCGGCGATGCGGCCTTCGATGCCCGGGTAGAGCGCGGGTTCCTTGATCTCCAGGAGCAGGCTGAGTCCGCTGCCGTTCATCTCGTGCAGCGTCTCTTCGAGCGTCGGAACGGGCTCGCCGTCGTACTTGTCGGCGAACCACGACCCCGCGTCCAGCCTGCGGATCTCCGCGAGCGTGAAGTCCCCGACCCGCCAGGGCGCCCGGTCGGGGAAGATCCGCTCGGCGTCCGTGGTGCGGGACAGCGTCGTGTCGTGCATCAGGACCAGCTCGTGGTCCTTGGTCTCCTGCACGTCGAGTTCGAACGAGTCGGCTCCCAGCTTTCCGGCCAGTTGGAAGGCGGCGATGGTGTTCTCGGGCGCGTACGCGGAGGCTCCGCGATGCGCGACGGCGGTGATGTCGGAGGCTTCGCGATGGGGAGTGGTCGTCGACGGCGATACGGCGGAGGCTGTCGGGGTTACGGCGGCGAGGGCGGCGAAGGAGATGACGACGATTGCTCCGAGTGGGCGGAACATGGGGCTCCTCGGGCTTGGGGAAGCAGCCGGCAATCCAAACTTGACAACCACGTGTGACGCGAAGTTGAGGGAAGGGCAACTCGCTGATGCCGGGAGGATGAGCATTGGGACACCGGGCTATCTCGTCAGGCGTCCCCCGCCCACGACGTGCTCCTGAGGCTCCAGCACGGCTTCGGGCAGCCGTTCCGGAGCGGCATCGGCCGGGTCGACGACGCGGCCTGTACGGGATGCTGCGCGCCGACCGCCACACGTGGATGAGATCGGGGAGGGCGACGTCTCGTCGATGGCCACATGGAGTCCCGATCCCGGCAGGACCGCGATCGATGGGTATGTGGCCTCCAGCATCCGGCGCCTCTCGGGCCTGTACTGGATCTCGACCATGGTTGCCCTCCGTGAGCGGACAAGTACCTGTCGTAACGGAAGCCTTCCCGGCTCGGCGGTCCGCCACGCCTGCCGCCCCACTTTGGCGATCCCCTGTGTGCGGGCTGGTCGGCGTCGTCCCGCCCGCGCTGGAGGTGGTGATGCGAGGTAGACCCAGCACTACTGCCTGCCCGCCCACCAGCGGATACCGTCGATCGCGTGTTGACGAGGACCGCGCTGGAAGCGCTGACTCAGCGGCCGCCGGCCTTCCTGCGGTCCGCCTGGCCGTGGCGCTCATTGGCGTACCTGCTCGCCGGTGCGGTGCCGGGTCTCGTGGTCTTCGCCGTCGTGGCGAACGGGCTGCTCTTCCGTCTGCCTCTGGTGGTGATCGCTGTCGTGCTGGCCGTGGTGGTGCTGGGCAGGCCCCTGGTGGCCCGCTTCGAGCGGCTGCGGCTGAGACTGGTGGACAGTGCCCCGCTTCCGGAGACGACTGACCGGGTTAGGCGGGAGATGGTGCTGACCCTCGTCACGGTGTTCGGGCTGTGGTGGATCGACCTGGTGGTGGTCGGGTTCACCACCGGCGGGCCGGTCGTCCTGATCCTGTCTCCTGTCGTCCAGCCCGACCCGACCGGGCTCGTCGCCGGGGTGGCCGCGCTGGCGGGGGTGCTGCTGCTGCCGGTGGCCGCGTACACGATCACCGCCTGGGCCGGCGCCCGAGGTGCCATGGTCCGGGCGATGCTGGCCCCGCCCGAGCTGAACGAGGTGGTCAGGTCGCGCGCCCGGCTGGTCGACGCGTTCGAGGCCGAGCGCCGCAGGATCGAGCGCGACCTGCACGACGGCGCCCAGCAGCGGCTCGTCGCCCTGTCGATGACCCTCGGCCTGGCCCGGCTGGACCTCGCCGACGACGACCCGGCCGCCAAACTGGTCGAACGTGCGCACGACCAGGCCAAGCAGGCGCTGGCCGAGCTGCGCGAGCTGATCAGGGGCGTACACCCGCAGGTGCTGACGGACCGCGGCCTGCCCGCGGCCGTACGCGACCTGGCCGGCCGCTCACCCCTCCCCGTCAACGTGCACATCGACCTGACCCCCTACGCACGTGAACGTGAGAGACCGGCACCTGGGAGATCAGCGTCCGGGGGACCGAGGTCTGAGGGACGGCCGTCTGGGGGACCGACGTCTGGGGAGTCGGCGTCCGACGGATCGGCGTTCGGGGAGCCGTCACTTGAGAAACCGGTCAGGCTGCCTGTGGCCGTCGAGGCCACCGCCTACTACGTGGTCGCCGAGGCCCTCGCGAACGTCGCCAAGCACGCCCGGGCCACGAAGGTCACGATCAACGGTCACCTGGAGAAAGACAGGCTGGTCGTCGAGATCCACGACGACGGATGTGGCGGCGCCGACCCGGCCGGGGGGACCGGGCTCACCGGCCTGGCCGACAGGCTCGCCGTGGTCGGCGGGAGACTGTCTCTGTCCAGCCCGGTGGGCGGCCCGACCTTGATGCGAGTGGAGATCCCGTGCGCGTAGTGATCGCCGAGGACGCCGTCCTCCTGCGCGAGGGCCTGGCCGGGCTGCTCGAACGCTTCGGCCACACCGTCGCCGCCGCGGTAGGCGACGCGTCCGCGCTGGTCGAGGCCGTGACGGAGCACCGGCCCGACGCGGTGGTGACCGATGTGCGGATGCCGCCCGGGTTCGCGGACGAGGGCCTGCGGGCCGCGCTGGAGCTGCGCGGGAAGGACCCGGGGCTGGCCGTGCTGGTGCTCAGCCAGTACGTCGAGCAGACGTACGCGGCCGAGTTGCTCGACTCGGAAGGCGGGGCCGGCATCGGCTACCTGCTCAAGGATCGCATCGGTGACGTGCGCGAGTTCGTCGACGCGCTGGATCGGGTGGCGGCGGGTGGCACGGTCGTCGATCCCGAGGTGGTGCGCCAACTGCTGAGACGCCGCCGCGATCCCCTCCAGCGGCTAACCCCAAGGGAACAGGAGGTGCTAGCGCTGATCGCCGAGGGCCGCTCGAACGCCTCGGTCGCGCGGGAACTGTTCGTCACCGAGGCCGCCGTGGCCAAACACATCGCAGGCATCTTCACCAAGCTGGACCTGCCACCAGCCCCCGACAACCACCGCCGGGTACTGGCCGTACTGGCATATCTGCGGGGCTGATCGGGCCGCGACCCTCCACCTCCCGACCGAGCGCGCCAGCCCACTGGCCCACCGATCCGCCGCGAGCGCGTGCTGGACTTCGGTGTCGATCATGGCCGGAAAGTCCTATGCCAGGTCGCGTTCCTAAGTAGAGTTCTAGCAGCGTCCCGACATGAGATTCAGGATCGAGCGATGAACGAGCAGTGGCGGGAAATCGGCGACCGGGTCTACGTCCGGCGTCACAAGTCATTCGACATGAACGTCGGCCTGATCGTCGGAGACGGCCACTGCTTAGTGCTCGACACGCGCGTCTCCCACCGCGAGGCCACCGACCTGATCGAGGCGATCAGGCGGATCACCGCCAGCCCATGGACGGTCGTCAACACCCACTCCCACTTCGACCACTACTTCGGCAACGCGATGTTCCTGCCGGGCGAGATCTGGGGTCACTCCAGGTGCGCCGAGGAGATCGAGCTGCACGGCGAGCAGCAGCGGGCGACCTGGATCGAGCTCCTGCCCGGAGACCGGCGGGCGGAGCTGGAAGAGGTGGAGATCGTCCCACCTGACCACACGTTCACCTCCACGGCCACGCTCGACATCGGCGGCCGGGCCGTGCATCTGCGCCACTTCGGGCTCGGCCACAGCAGCAACGACATCGTCGCGCACGTACCCGACGCCGGGGTGGTGTTCGCCGGTGACCTGATCGAAGAGGGCGCGCCACCGGCCTTCGGCGACTCCTACCCGCTCGACTGGCCCGTCACGGTCGCCGCGATGCTGGCCGAGCTGCCCGAGCAGGTGATCGTGCCGGGGCACGGCGCGGTGGTCGATCGTGCGTTCGCCCTCGCCCAGCAGGCCGAGCTGGTCGCCGTGGCCGAGCTCGCCACGCGGGCGCACGTGGAGGGCCTGCGCGACCTCATCACCCGCTTCCCGTACCCGGAGGACGTCGCCAGGCAGGCCATCGAGCGGGCCTTCCTGCAGCTCGACAGCCAACTGGCGTAGCCAAAGCCGGGACAGCCGGCTGGCGTAGACGAGGCCTGGACAGCCGCGTTGCCTTCTTCTATATTGCATATTGCACTATAGAAGGAGGCATCATGGCACGACGCCATGACCTGGTGGGGCTGACAGTGCTCGCCATGCTCTCGGTACGTGCCAGCCATCCCTACGAGCTGCACCGCTTCATCATCGACACGCACAAGGACTACGTGACCGGGCTGCCGCGCAGCCTCTACCACGCGGTCGAACGGCTGGCCAAGGACGAGCTGATCGTGCCCGCGAAGACCGACCGCGAAGGCCGCCGACCCGAGCGGACGGTCTACGAGATCACCGACGACGGCCGCCAGGAGCTGGCGACAAGGCTGCGCAGGCTGGTGGAGCAGCCGGACCCCGACCGGCGCACGCTGGTGGCCGCCGTATCCCTGCTCGGCGCGCTGGAGGTGCCCGACGCCAAGCGGGCACTACGCACGCGTACGGCCTCCGTCGAGGGGACGATCAGCGGGATCGACGCGCACCGGCGGGCGATGGCCGACAGCGGCCTGCCGGAGATCCTCATGCTCGAACTCGAATGCGAGCAGGCTCTCTACACGGCCGAGCTGGCCTGGTTGCGCGACGTGCTCGACCGGCTGGACAAGGGCGAGCTCGACTGGACGGGCACGGTCAGGCAGTCGCTGATGGAGCAAGCGCTGGAAAGTTGAGTGGCCGCCGGGGTGCGCCAACACCCCAGCGGCCGGAAATCCGAACAAGGCGCCTGCCCTGTCCAGGACTCGCAGTCTCAGGATAGGCGCCGCGACGACAGGAGCTGTGCCATGTCCACTGAGATCAAGAACCTTCTCACCAGGCTCGCCGAAACCTGGAACGCCGGCGACGCCACGGCCTACGCCGAGCTGTTCACCGAGGACGCCGACTACATCACCTTCTTCGGCCTGCACCTCCAGGGCCGGGAGGCCATCGAGGTCACCCATCGGCAGCTCTTCCAGAGTCCCATCAAGCTGACCGGAGGCGGCGGCGAGCCGTTCATCAAGCCGCTGGGAGACGGCGTCGCACTGGTGATCTCCGGTGGCGGCTCCACCGTCGAAGGGCGGCCCGACCCGAGCCGCGATTCGATCGTCACCTTCACCGCCGTCAGCACGCCCGGCGGCTGGCGCTTCGCCTCGTTCCAGAACACCCGGGTGAGCCGGCCATGAAGCGAACACTGCTGGCCGAGGCGTCCGGGGTGGTCGAGGCGCCGCCCGAGCGGGTGCGCGAGGCACTGGTCAAGACCCTGCTGCCCGACGGCGTGCCGGGCGAGGGCCGGTTCACCGTCGAGGACCTGCCGGGCCACACCTTGACCGTCGAGGTCACCGACCGCTCGATCGCCTACCAGGGCGGCTGGTGGTATCGGGGCGAATGGTCGTATTCCAGGCACCCGCAGGGCACCCTCGTCGTCCACCAGGTCTACAACGTCGCCGAGCGGCTGCGCTGGGCCGTACCGCTGGCGAACCGGCTCTTCATCGGCTTCGACGACGCCACCCGCGAGGGGTTCGCCAAGGGGCTTGCCCAGATAGGAGAGGACTTGGGGTGCTCCGTGCACCTCGCCTAGGCTCCAGGCCATGAGTCTGGAATGGGCACCCCTGGACGAGGACGACGCCGGCCGACTCGCCGAGCTGGCCGCCGCGATCGAGGCCGAGGACCGGACCGGCGAGCACTTCAGCCTCGAAGACGTCATAGGACACCTGGCGAACCCGATGCTCGACCTGGCCGAGGGCACGCTCGCGGCCAGGGACGGGCAGCGGCTGATCGCGTACGGCTACCTGCCGGTCAAGCAGGTGCGTGACGGCGTGCACGCGATGTTCCTCCGCGCCGGAGTCCACCCCGCCTTCCGTGGGCGGGGACATGGCGGGCGAGTTCTCGACTGGGCGATCGAGGTGGCGCCGAAGCTGCATGAGCGGGCCTACCCCGGCAAAGGGCTGGAACTGCAGACCGGAGTCCTCCAGGAGAACACCGCGGCGGCGGAGCTGCTCGAACGCAAGGGCTTCGCCGCCACGCGCTGGTTCTCCCAGAGGCACCGCGACCTGTCGGGGGAGCCGCCCCAGGTGCGGGTGCCCGATGGGATCGACTTCGTCACGTACACGCCGGAATTCGAGGAGGCCGCCCGGCGGGTGCGCAACGAGTCGTTCCGCGACCACTGGGGCAGCGGGTTGCACACCGCGGAGAGCTGGCGGCACAACATCACCGGCAGCCACGGCTTCCAGCCCGAATCGTCCTTCGTGGCCCGCGCGGGGGACGAGGCGGTCGCCATCGTGATGACCCGTCACCACGAGGCGGCCACGGCCGCGACCGGTGTGCGTACGGCCTGGATCGACATCATCGGCACGCTGCGGGAGTGGCGCGGCAAGGGAGTGGCGGCCGGCCTGATCGCGCACGCGCTCGCCACGTTCAAGGAGCAGGGGTACGACCGGGCGGGCCTGAGCGTAGACGCCGACAACCCCACGGGAGCTGTCGGCGTCTACACCCGCGCCGGGTTCGAGGTCTACCAGCGCGCTACGGCGTACTCACTGACGATCATGCCAGCGTGATCTTGCCCTTCACCAGCTTGATCTTCTTAGAGGCGAGCGCACGCTTGGCCGGGCCGCGGACCACCTTGCCCGTGGTGGCGCTGAACTGGCTGCCGTGACACGGGCAATGGATCTTGCCGCCGCTGACGCTGGCCACCGTGCAGCCCTGGTGGGTGCATACGGCGCTGAAGCACTTGAAGACGCCCTTCTTCGGTTGGGTGATCACGTACTTGCCCTTAACGATCTTTCCCTTGCCGACCGGGATGCTCTTGGCGCTGGCCAGAACCGGACCGGCGGCCTCCTCTTCCGCCTCGGCGGGTTGTGCCCACAGGAAAACGACTCCTGCTGCGCCTGCGGCGCCACCTCGGGTGATCAGTGCACGACGTGTGAGCATGATTGCCTCCTTCAACTATCCACACGCTGAGAAGTGGCTAGTGGTTCAGGGGAAATCTTGCGATAAATCCGCCCTCTTCGGCGATGAGCGTGCCGCCATGCAGCGATGCGATGTCCCGCGCGATCGGCAACCCGAGCCCGGCGCCGCCGACATCCCTGGCCCGCGCCTCGTCCAGCCTGGTGAAACGGTCGAACACCGCCTCCCGCTGCCCCTCCGGGATCCCTGGCCCGTCGTCGAGCACGCGGAGCACGGCCTGGCCGTCCTCCCCGTGCACCCGCACCTGTACGACCGTCGCGGCGTGCCGTACCGCGTTGTCGACCAAGTTGGTCACCAGGCGGGCCAGGTGCGCGCGCGACCCCTGGAAGACCACGTCGGGCTCGACGTCCAGCTCCATCCGCAGCTCCGGTCGCCGCTTGATGCGCACCGACTCCTCCGCCGCGACCTGGCCGAGATCGAGGTCGCCCGTACGCAGCGGCTCACCCGCGTCGAGCTTGGCCAGCAGGAGCAGGTCGGCCGCCAGCGACTGGAGACGGTCCACGTCGGCGAGCGCCTCGGCAGTCAGATCGCTCGGTTCGGCCAGCTCCAGCCGGGCCCGCAGCGTGGCGATCGGGCTGCGCAGCTCGTGCGCCGCGTCGGCGACGAACCGCTTGTGCGTCTCGACGGCCGTCTCCAGCCGGTCGAGCGTGCCGTTCACGGTGGTCGCCAGGGCGGCGATCTCGTCGCCCGACCGGGGTACGGGCACCCGCTGGTGCAGGTCGCGGGCCGTGATGTCGGCCACCTTGGCCCTGATGGCCGCGACCGGGGCGAGCGTGCGGCCGACCGAGAACCAGGTCATGCCCGCCACCACGAGCAGCAGCGCGGGCACGCCGGGCAGGAGGGCGCCGTTGAGCGTCGCCAGCGCCTGGTCGGCACCGGCGAGCGAGGCCCTGGCCCAGAGCATCCCCGATCCGCTGGACGTCGACACGGGCATGCCCGCGACGGCGAACGCGTCATCCTCCGCCCAGCTCCCCACCGGCATCGCCCGCGCGGCCGTGACCACGACATCCATATCGGCCATCCGCACCACACCATCCGAGTCGGCCGTCCGCCCGGTCAACATGTCGCCGTAGGTACGGACCTTGCCGGCCGTGGCGGGTTCGCCGCAGGTGCGGGCTGAGCCGGTCGCGGTGGGTTCGCCGGACGTACGGACCTTGCTGGTGGTGGGTCCGCCGCAGGTGTGGGCTGGGCTGGTCGTGGCAGGTTCACTGAATGTGCGCACCAGGCCGGTCGTGGTCTGGCCGGGTTCGACGCTCAGCGCGATGGTCTCCGCGTACGGCGCCGCGGCCACGGCCTTCCTGGCCGCCTCCTCGTCCGCGCTGCTCAGCAGACTGCCCCGCAACGCCATCACCAGCACGAGGGCCGCCAGTCCCAGCGCCACGGCCACCACCAGCGTCGCCGCCGCGGTCGCGCGCAGCCGCACGGACGCCAGCCCCATCGGCAGCCGCCCCGCGAGCCGCTCAGCGACCGATCCCGTCAGACGCTTCCACCGCGAAGCCACGCGATCCCGCCCCGAGGTTCGCCGAGCCCGCCCTAGAAGCCGGGCCCGCGCTGAGGCCAGATGAGCGCGCCGCGAGGTCATGTCGCCTCCAACCGGTACCCGGCGCCACGCACCGTCACCAAGGTCGTCCTGCCGAACGGTTGGTCGATCTTCCGGCGCAGCGCGCTGATATACACCTCAACGATGTTCGGATCGCCGTCATAAGCGAAGTCCCACGCCTGCGCCAGCAGCTCACTCTTGGACACCACCTCCCCGGCCCGCCGCGCCAGCCCATGGAGCACCGCGAACTCCTTCGGGGTCAGCGCGATCTGCACCTCCCCCCGGCGGCAGCGCAACCCGGCCGGATCGACGACCAGGTCGCCGACCGTGATCGTCACCGGCCGCTCGTGCCCGCCCCTCCGTACCAGCGCGCGCAGCCTGGCCAGCAGCACCACGTACGAGAACGGCTTGGCCAGGTAGTCGTCCGCGCCCGTGTCGAGCGCCTCGGCCTCGTCGTAGATGCCGTCCTTGGCGGTGAGCATCATGATCGGTGTCCAGTTGCCGGCCTCGCGTAATCGGGAGCACACCGTGTAGCCGTTCAGCCTGGGCAGCATCACGTCGAGCACGATCACGTCGTACGCGTTCTCCGAGGCCATCCAGAGCCCGTCGCGCCCGTCGTAGGCCACGTCGACGGCGAACCCCTCGCCGGCCAGGCCGCCCTTGACCAGATCGGCCAGCCGATGTTCGTCCTCCACCAGTAGCACTCGCACACCGGTCAGAGTGCCGCACATCACCTAAAGCCAACCTGAAGATCGTTTCGGCTGTCTTCAGGATCACTTCAGGTACGGCGGGCCAGGCTCGGGGCGTCCGATCGTTTCCAGCAAGGAGATTCCATGTTCAAGCGACGTCTCGCGGTACTCGGCGCGGTGGGCGTGCTCGTGCTCACGGCCCTGGGCGGATCCGCGATGGCCGACGAGGCCCCGTCGACGGCCCCGGGCACCAAGGTGACGTGTACGACGAGCGACGGTAAATCCATCGAGTTCGCGCGGGCGAGGGGGGGGGGGGGGGGGGGGGGGGGGGGGGGGGGGGCGGGGCGGGGGCCGGGGGGGGGGGGGGGGGGCCCCCCCCCCCCCCCCCCGGCGCCCGGGGCACCGGGGCCGGGGGGGGCGCGCGCGGGGGCGGGGGGGGCACGGGTGGGGGGGGCGCC
>NZ_JBICSO010000018.1:0-104028 GCF_043197155.1 Nonomuraea sp. NPDC049269 | reverse complement strand
ACGCTATGACAAACGCGCCTACATCTTCCTCGGCACCGTCACCCTGGCCGCCCTGGCCATCTGGCTCCGAACTTGATCTAAGAAACAGCTCTTAGAGCGAATTACGCGCTCCCTTCGTGTTGAGCTCGTGGTGGGCGGCCCCGCGGGCGGCGGCACGAAGCCATTCGACTACGGCGACGGCGCTGTGATCGTCGTTCCATGAGCTGAGCGTGTCGTCGGACGTCTCCCCGGGGTCGAAACCGAGGAAGTCGAGTAAGGCATCAATCGCAGCGTCAAGGCGGTCGGCTGGGTCGCCGTGATCGTCACCAGCTGCCCGGATTCCAGCATGCGCCGCAGTGCCTCACCGAGCTGCGCCAGCAGTTGATCGAGCCCGGCCGTGGCATTGCCGATACGGCTGAGCACGTCGTACACAGTGGACGGATAGGTGATGCCCGCGCAGGAGAGCGTGGCATGGTTGAGGACGCGGATCACCTCAGATAAGGCTATGGCGACCTCGCTGGTGTAGTCGTAGTCGTGAGGGCCATCTGGGGACAGCCTGACAGTTTCAGCCATCGCTCCTAACTCCGATCGCTCGAAACTTGTCAAGAAGCCTGTGTGTTGCAAGAGTGGTGACGAGAGTCAGCAGCCGACATACGAGCCGTCGAGGTCCCCTGAAGGCGTCTGCGCTCGCGCAGGATGGCATGCTGATCATGACCGACCCCTTTCGAGTGGGTCTGGCGCCTCGTGCGCCGGCAAGCATTCGCGGCGCCAGGTACTCCCCTGACAGTGATCTGGAAGTGGCCTGACATCGGAGGCCATCGATCGGGGCTGTTCATCTGTTTCATGGGCAGGCATCGCTGCCCGCCCGGTGTCCTCGATGTTGCGCCACAGCTCGACCAACTTGACGGAGAACACGTATACGACGGTGCTGCCGGAGCTTGCGCACGATGCGGCCGAGGCGAGCGCCGCTATCGTCCCGCGGGCGGTCTCCCAAACTGGCGGTCTCCCCTCGGTCTCCCAAGAGGGTTTCGGCGGCCCTGCGGATTCCGTGGGAGAGGTAAAGTCCCTGGTCAAAAGGGGAAAGAATGGTAGGGCGCCCGGGGCTCGAACCCGGAACCTACGGATTAAAAGTGGAGCGATGCTCACGCACCGGACGGCATACTGACCTGCGGTCAAGCGTCTGGCCTCTCCGGGCGAGGTGTCGGCGTTCCGCACATATTCCGGATCTTGCCCCCTGTGAGACTGCGGTCGATTGGGTCGGACGGAACCCAACCGCATTAGCAGCTCGGATGCCCCACGTCTCGACCGGTTCAATCTGGACCAACGGGCGTGACCGGTCCGTCTAGAACGACATGAGAAGGTGCTGGATTGCAACTAAAGCTGCAATTGGGAAGCGGTCACCACTGGCGGCATGGTCTCGATGATGCGGCTAGTACGCAGAGCTTATCGCCTTGCCATGTACTACTTTTTCAAAAGAGAGTGTCTTGATCCGAAATATGCGACTCTTGCACATCTTCTGGATCAATATTATTAGGAGATGCCGGGACATCCACAGAGGGAGTATCATTATCAGGCTGTGCGAGGAACTCACTCATCACGGCTCTAAGCTCGGCATCGGGCGCCCAAAGTACATTTACTCCAGCTTCCGCCAGCTTCCCAATAGGCGCTCCCTGATCTCCGGCGTCCAGGATCCACTTGCCGAAGTCGGCTTCTACATAAAGAGGCCCATTCCAATCAATTAGAGTGGCTCGTCTCACTTGCATTTCCTCATGTACAGCTGACGACAAACCTATTATGTCCGCATCCATAAGGAGATTCCGTGCCTCATCAACCTTTACTTCTACTTGGGTGGTAGGACCGATGAGAGAAAGCTGCTGAACTCTGTACGATTCAAGTCGCGGATTCAAGTCTGACCATGATGGCAAGCGATGAGTGCTGCGGACTTGACCGAAGCGACGCCTGTCTGACGCAAGAAGGACACGGAATCCGTCTCCTTCCAAGGCAAGAGAACGATCGCGGACACTCCAGCGTGGAAGATCCCGATCTAGGATCTCTGGGTCTCGATTTTCTACTGCAAGAACCAGCGCTCTAAAGCGATCGAGATTTGCCGATACGAGATTATTGAAATTCGCATTGTGGGGGATGTCTACAAAAGTTTCGAGCTGCTCTAGGTCGAGAAGGCCACCCAATCTTCTCCAGAAAGCGAGATCTTCAAGAGAAGGACTCGCAAATAGCTCAGTCAAAAGCTCACGCGCTTCCGAGTCGGATAGATGCCCAGAAAGAACATCGCTGCTCGGGAAGGTCTGCAATTCGTGGCCGTGAGCTCGCCACATTAGTTGCATAAAGCGGTTGAGGCGAAGCGTATGATCCTCTGCAAGGTATTGACCAAAGGTATCGATCGCTTGGGCAGTACTCTGCACGTCTCCCTCGTGAAGAGACTCCAAGCTATGACTGGCCGCTGCGGACACAGTTTCGGCTTCTTCATCGAGCAGTACACCCTTACCGCCTCTGATCAAGCTGCCAGCCACCATCCGCCCCAAGGACTGGGACGTCACATCTGGTTTAGCAATCTTTTCCAGCGCGGTGGCTTGAGTGATGAGAGTACTCGGTGCCTTATCTGAAAGATCACGCCGTAGAGGATGTGGAGTCCTACGGAGTGCCACGAACATCGGAGAGTCATTGGCAGCCGCACTCATATCAGCAGCCACGTCAGGTGTATCTAGGTGGAATCGCAGAAATACTTGCCGATTGTTCACCACCCCCGCATCGCGCCACTCAACAATCAAGTCAGGGATATAATTATGTGTAAAGTAGGAAGTGGATCTTACTCGAAGTCGACGGTCAAACCTTTGCAGCTCAGCTGCAATAACGTTCTTCGCCCGTCTCGCAGCATCCTCACGGTCAGAGGTTTCAAAAGCGTGGGCGATAGCAGATTCAACTGCCGTTGGCGCTTCCTCGCTCGCCATCACGTTGCATCCCGAACCGCTTGGGCCTTCACATGAGCGAAGTACTCGGGCCGCATCATCAATTCACTATGCTTGTCCGACAATATAAGCAGCCACAATCGCGACGCAACAAGCTGCAACATATCATCGGCCACTTTGGCGCCACCCAAAATGCTTGGATGATTTCCACAGGCAGCGCGCACCTCGACAGGAGACGAGAGCTCCTCCCATCGTGTCGCAGAGTGCGGCGACCAACTTATCCAAAAGAACTGCGTATTTCTGTCCGGTTGCGTGTCAAGCATATGCACTGTCACCGCATAGCAGTTCACAAGGAACTCTTCATACTTCTTCTTAAGATCAAGCTGTTTTTCGTATTTCTTCACTTCGGCATAAAAGTCGCGCCCCGGAGGGTCAAGGAAGCGACCAGCCAAATCGAATCTATGCGGAGTGCGATCGGGTCGCAGGAGCGTGGTGAACTGTGCATTGTCATATACCGTCCACGGCGCGTCGAGGCGAGTGGTGTAGTTCAGCCATCGGCGGGCGAACTCCACTCCCTCTTTACCTTTGACGTGTTCCGCTTCCGCAACCATATCCCTCACAACATAGATCGACTTCCTCGATCCGTAAAGGCTTGCATCGGAGACGTTATATAACGTACGAGTTACATTGTCTTGGGAACACACGTTCGCCTGGCCAACTCTGAACCGTAAAGAACCCCATGACTCCCCGCTGTTCCTCTTGTTCCCGCCCCATAAGGCCGCGGTACGGGCACGCCGGCCACCGAGTCCGGTGGGACAGGGCTGAGGCACGAAGCCCTGGACCGTCGATCGCCCCCAGCCATCTACGATGACCAGCCACACACAGGCGATCGTGCGGGTGGTATCCGCACGCTGTGCCTTCCGGGACTGAGCGCTTATCGGCCTAGACGAGTTAATGCATAATCGGGCTTATGTGAGCTATGAGGCGTCGAGCGGCCTGATCGTTGTCTCGTACGTGTCTAGCAGAATACTTTGGCTGCGCATTCCAGAGTCTTTCTCGACCAACAGGGCAGGTCGCTCGTATAGCCGGAGAAGCGTCTCTATCGCATATTGAAGAGACGCATTTTTATACTGATGAAGCTTATCCCGTTTTGGCTGCTGCTTTGAATTGCCGTGCACGAGGGCGCTGCGGGCCTTATATATGTCCTTTAGTTCCGCGTGGATCACTTTGCGCTTTTCCGGGTCTCGCGACTCGATAAGCTTGGCCATTGAGCTTGTGACGCGCAGTACAGCCTCCTGGGGACTTCCAAGCATATTTTCCCAGCAGATCACGCCATCAATAAGTGCATCTGTCGGATCGCGATCTACAGTAAAGGCGGTAATAAGTCGGCGCATAGTTATGTCTAGACTGGACGGATGCCGTTCTGCGACGACCTTCGCCCAGCTCTCTACCCTACGAGCTGCCGTCTCATCCAGCATCGCTGCTGCCGGACGGAACATCGGGGTCGGGTTAAACCCATATGACATTCCGCTTAGGATGCCAGGATTCAGTATTATGTCGAATGCGACTGTAGCTGTTTTAGGCCGGTCCTCGGAAGACGCTAGAAGCAACGAAAGCTGGACCATGGCCAGTTTCCTGCTGTTTTCATCTCGTGGGACCGCAAATTTTCCTTTGAGCTCATCCCATTTTTTAGATTGCTCCTCATCATTGCTCTCTTCCCGACCAATCCAAAGCACCTCTAGCGGAAAGTGCATAACGAGTAGCGCGGATGCCTGATTTTCGATTTCTGGCGTGCCGATAACGCCCCACCCAACGCTGCTTTTGATGATACCAAACGGCAATTTCATAGTTATAGTTTCTGGCACATCCACGCCTCTAATTCCTATGACATGTGGAACGTTAATCTTCTTGCCTTCCGCAAGTAGTCGAATTTGGCCCAGGATGGCCCTCACCTTCTCAAGATATGTCGCAGCGGTTGGGCGAGAGTCCAATACACACCAGCGCCAAGCTGCATCCAGCATCGACGGAAGGAGGCCTATTAGCTGAATCCCACTTCCCGAGCCATTGGAGAGAATAATCGAGGAGGATATCGCATGTGGATCGACTTCCTTCTCCGTGTCTACACCCGGGAAAAGATTTGCCAATGAAGGGTCCTGCAATGCCGCACGACAGAAGGGAATGCTTGCAGGATGTGTATATGCGATCGTTGGTGCGCCAATTCTGCCGCCGGAAATACTGTCTGGATACAAGAGCAAGTAGAGTGGGTATGTCTCACGGGCGACAGCCAAGGCGAGAGCCGCCACTGGATCCCCATCTGTTGCCTCAGGCAGATCTCCGCCGCATACTAGCCGCAACCTATTCGCTAGACTGAGACCGCTGTCATCGATGGAGCCGATTGCGTGCTGCAGATTAATATATTTGCCGAAAGGATCAGTGACGCCTTCGATCTGTTGCGCAATTTCTCGCAGAACTTGAATTGCTTCTGCCGGCTTGTCCGAATAGTCTATTGCTGGATATTCGCTAACCAGCGCATACATGAGAAATTTTTCGCCGTATGCCTGTGTAAGATCGTCCATCCCCCGATGCTCGCACAGGCGAGAACCTCATACCCTAAAAACCGTACGACTGGCCATCGATGCCTATCGCGACCGTCCTGCATGGCGTACATGGTTCCGAAGCGGATCCAGGCGAGCGTTAAAGTGTTTGTGACACGCGGCATACCTCGTCCTAGCGTGGCCCGAGCACGGCCGTGCGCGAGAACGGCCTCCAGGCCGCACGCGCAGCGTGCGGCCGAGCGCAGGGCCGCGCTAGCGGCGCGGAGCGCCGCGCTTGATACCTATGAGAACAATTCGGCAAGTTCCGTCAGCGTGCGTTTCCAGGGGTAGGCGTCGATGCGGTCGCCTCCGGAGCTGGGGGCATGGGGCTCGAACTGGCCAGGGCCGAACAGTACGTGTACGCCTTCGGCGCGTAGGTCTTCGACGCTGCGTTGGAAGGGTGCGCGTGTGGCGAGGGCGCTGTTGACGAAGGGCAGTACGACGACTGGGATGCCGAGTCCGGGGGCTTCGGACAGGACGCCGAGTGCGTAGGTGTCGGCGATGCCTTGGGCGAACTTGTTGATGGTGTTGTAGGTCGCCGGGGCGATGATGATCGCGTCGGCTCGTGGTGACTTCGGCTCGTCTGGTGTGCGGTACTGGCTGCGGACTGGGCGGCCGGTCTGCTGTTCCAGTTCCGAGACGTTGATGAAGTTGAGAGCTGGCGGGGTGGCGATGATCTGCACGGTCCAGCCGTCGTCTTGGGCGAGGGTGACGAGGCGGCCGACGTCTCCGGCTGGTCCGGCTGCGCACACGATGATGTAGAGGACCTTGCCGCGCTGGGTCACGCGCTGACTCCCAGAGACTCGGCGTATTCGCGGGCTTCGCGGCGCACACTGATGGGTGCGGTTGCTGCGATGTCGCGGACCAGGCGCAGGGCTGCGGCTCGGCCGGTGATCTCCTCGGGGGCTAGCTGGCCTGCGGCGCGAAGGATGTGCAGGGCCTTGTCGTGCTGGCCGCACATGAGGAACGCGCGGGAGGTGTCCAGGAGCAGCGTCGCTTTGCGCTCATTGATCGGGAGATAATCGATCTCGACCTGCCGCGCGTAGGTGATCGCGCTGCCTGCGTCGCCGAGTCGCAGAGCGATGTTGACGCGGTGGCATAGGACGTTGTTCGGTCCGAATGCGGTCCACATGTGGTTGGCGTCGACGCCGAGTCGGGTGCCGGCCTCGGCGGCTTCGTCCAGGAGTTCGGCGATGTTGTGGCGGCTGCCGGTGTTGGCGGCGGCGACGGCTCCTCGGAGTAGGAGTGATCCGTAGATGGACAGGTCGGCGGGTGATGGCTGGGTGAGGTCGGCGTCCATGCGGGTGGCGGCGCCGCGGGCGGCGTCGGTGGCGGCCTGGTAGTGGCCGCCGTCCATGAGGGCGTGGGTGATGATGCGTGAGCTGGAGCCGATCATGAGGGGGCTCTGGCTGGCGTGGGCCGCTTGGACGCTGCGGTCTGCGGCGAGCCATGCTAGGCCCTTGTCCTCCTGCTTGAGCAGGACGGAGGCGGCGACGTGGTGGGCCTCGGCGGACAGTGCGTGGGCGCGTAGCCGGGCGTCGCCGTCCAGGATCGTACAGGCGGCGCGCAGGCTCTGGAGGAGGGCGGGCAATGTTGCGCTGACCTGGGAGTATCGGCAGGCTTGGTAGTTTTGTTTGGCTGCCGCGACGGCGGCCGATAGCGCGTCGAGGTCGATGGGGCCGTCTGCAGGCGAGGCGTAGTCGACGAGAACGGCGGCCAAGGATTCGAGGTGGCGCTTCGCGTCTGTCGCGTTCTGCGGTTGCCCGAGAACTGCGTTGAACAGCGCGGCACCCGTGAGCCCGACGAATTCCCGGCGTCGCACGTCGTCTTCAGCCTCCCCCTGTCCAGCGAGATCCATCGTGCGGGGTTGGATGCCCTGATTGTCAACCTCTCCTGAACGGCGTTGCGCTGGCTTCTTTGCTGATCCGCCGCGTCTGGGGGTGAACCCTAGATCCTCCAGGTCGGTGTGCGTGACCTCCTTGATCGCGAATCGGTAGGGGTCATGCGGCCAGCGAACCTCCCCCGCTTCCCAACGTCGGATGCGCTCCTCGTCGCAGGTCAGACCGTGCTTGATGCCGCTCTGACTGAGGTTGATCATTTTGGCCATTTCGGCGCGGGTCAGATCCGCGTTCTCCCGCCACGCCCGAAGTCGATCATTGGGGGTCGCACCCGTCATATCCGCTCTGCTTTCCGATTGGGGGGATCGAAAAGGGGGCTGAAGGGGGGCCTTTTTAGAGGGCCTCATCCAGCCCGTTTGCCGGTGGACTTGCCATCAATCAACAAGGTACGTCACGCGGCTTCCCGGCACAGGGAACGCCGGTAATCGAGGAGATGGCGACGGTGATCCGGCCAGACGAGACCAGCGAGGTACGACCCTGTTTAGCGTGCCGGGGGCGTGGGACCAAGCGACGTACGCCGCGCCGGGCGCTGCTGGTGGGTGATGAGGAGTGCGAGCAAGCCGGTGGGGAGTTGCTGTGTCTCGATTGCGCCGGAAGCGGCCTGGGCGAAGAGAGCGGGAGATGAACTCGATCATGGCCTTGCTGGCCAACATGACCAATCCACAAGACGAGGCGGACAAGCTGCTGCGGTTGCAGGTCGAACTGGTGCGGATCGGGGTCCGGGCGGAGCTGCGCGACAACAACTCCGCGTTGATGGTGCTGCGTCCGGATCCTGGGCTGCCGGTGTGGGTGTTCGTCGGCTACAGCGGTGCGTACTACTCCTGGGACAACGCCAACGATCGGCATCCGGCCTCCGATCCGCAAGGGACTGCGCAGGCGCTGGTCAAGTACATCAAACCGTCCTGATCAAGCCGCCCCCTGAGACGGGCGCGGCGAGGTGGTCCATCCCGACCGAGGGGGTCGGGTGGATGCGCTCTCCAGCCCCTCGCCGCGCCTCTGATCGCCCCGGCAGGCAGGAGCGCCGGAACCCTGTGCGGGCCTATCGTCCGCCAAGGTCCGCCCGCGCCCTGTCTGCCGGGGTCGTTTGCTTGTATCGCTCGCGCCACATCGACCGACATGGACAGGCGGGGGTGCGCCGGGCTACGCTCCAACTTGGTAAAACAACCTGTCAGGTGCAGGACGGTCATGATGTCACTAGAGTCCGTGCCGCCGAAGTACGCACAGCTTGTGCAGACCCTTCAACGGCGTATCGAGTCCGGAACCTACCTTCCCGGCTCTCTTCTCCCCAGCGAGAACCAGCTCATCCAAGAGTTCGGCGTGTCCCGGCCCACTGTGGTCGCCGCGTTGCGGGTGCTGCGCGAACAAGGCTGGATCGACTCCCAGCAAGGCAAGGGCCGTTTCGTGCGCGGCCGTCCCGCGATGGCGGCCGTCGAGCGTAACCGCCCCGGTCGGGCGTACCTGATCCGGCCGGAGCTCGATTCGGAGGGCGAGGTGGTGCAGGTCGGCACCGTCGTCGCGCCCAACCGGATCGCCGCCCTGCTGGAACTGCCGGACAAGGACAAGGCGTTCCTGCGGCGACGGGTGATCACCCTTGAGGGTGAGCCAAGCATGCTGGTGTCGGTGTGGCTGCCTGCGGAGCTCTCGGAGGGCACCGATCTGACCAGTTCCGCCCCGTTGCCGCAGGGACTGCGCGAGCACCTCCAGGCGCGTAAGGGGGTGCGCTTCGATCACGTGGTTGAGCAGATCACCGCGCGCATGCCCACGGCCGGTGAGGCGAGGCAGCTTGCGATGGGCAAGAGCACTCCTTTGTTGGCGGTCTTCGGCGCGGTGCGCGAGGCTTCCGGCCGGCCGTTGCTGGTGGTGGAAGTGCTGCTGCCCGCTGATCGGCATGAGCTGGACGACGCCTATCCGATTGGTTAGGGAAGTGTTCCCGACAGAGCCCGCATAGGCACTTGACCTATCAAGCGGGCTCTCTTTATTCTCGAATCACTTGATAGGTTAAGTGCCTATCACTCGACAGAAGGAACTTGTTATGGCTCTGCAAGGCCCCATCCCCGTCACCTACCAGATGCTCTTCCCGCACGGCTGCTACGTGGTTGGCGAGATCGAGCCGGTCAAGGACTTCGACGCCTCGACCAACGGCCGGTTCGTCCAGGCCCGCGACAAGCAGTCCGGTGAGCTGGTCTGGCAGGTCGCGGTCATGGACGGCGACCCGACCCTCAAGCCCGCCCAGAAGACCGTCGCGGTCAAGATCCTGTCCCCGACCCAGCCCACCCCGCCCACGCCGATGCCGGGCATGCCGTTCACCCCGGTCCTGTTCGACCAGATCACCGTCACCCCGTACGTCAACGCGGCCGGACGGCTGTCGTACTCGATCCGGGTCCGCCAGATGCACGCACCCTCCACCGGTCCTGCGCACCGAGCTCCATCCGCGAAGGAGGGGCAGGCATGACCCGCCGTTGGACGCCTCGCCGCAGCGTGATCCGGCTGACCACCGCCCGGAACGCCACCGCCACCCACCACCGCTACCCCTACCGCTCGCCCGTGCTGGCGCTGGACTGCGGCGCAACCACCGTCGTACTCACCAGCGACGGGCCGGTCACGGCCGCTGACCTCGCCTTCGCCCACCAGCTCGCCCGCGAGGCCGCCCGCTACGCCCGCTCGGTCGAGACCCGCTTCTACCAGCCGAGCAACCCCCCGGAGGCGGCGGCATGAACAAGACCCCGTACACCAACGTCACGCTCTGTGTCAGCCCCGGCGAGACCACCCGGCTGGACGTGTCGTTCTACACCTCAAAGATCCACATCTACAACCTGCTGCTCGCCGAGCGTCCGGTCCTGGACCTGACCACCACCGAAGCGGCCGTCTCGATCAGCACCACCGGAGGCGGGTCCGTCACTGACGCTGACCTGGCCTTCGCCCGTGAGCTGTTCGCCGCTACCGCCCGCTACCTGTCCGACTGCGAGCGCCTGCACGCCATACAGGCCGACACGGTCACCAACGACGGCACCAGCAAGGCCACCGAACAGACGGCGGCCTGACCCTGTGGCGGGGCCGCCAGAAGCGCCAACTTCCGGCGGCCCCTTGGTTCTCCCTGATCTCACTCACGAGAGGTTCCAAGCATATGTTCCGCAAGCTCCCCGGCGATGAGGCTCGCAATCTTGTCTCCACCACCCCTGACACGGCCATCGTCTTCCGTCCGGCCGTCGTCACCACCCCCGCCATCATCACCATCGTCATCTTCGCCTGGCGGCTGCTCGTCGGGCTGGTGCGGCTGTCCTGGCGACACCCCGTCGCCGTGCTGGCTGTGCTCATTCCCGCCGCGCTGATCTGGCTGTACGGCTGGCGCGTCGCGCTGCTGCTGCTCACCCCGGTCCCGGTCGGGCTGATCGCCTGGCTTCTCACGGATCGCGCGTCGTTCGTGCACCTGGTCGGCTGGCGGCTGCTGGCCTGGTGGCGGCTCATCTGGATCTACCGGCGCCACTGGCAACCCGTCATGATCGTGTCCGGGCTCGGCAAACACGTCATGGGCCGCGACTACCTCCCCCGGCTCGGCAAGGTCACCTGCACCTCCTGGGCCGACCAGATAACCGTGCGCATGCTCGACGGGCAAGCCGTCAAGGACTGGTCCGACCGCATCGACCACCTCGCCCACGGCTTCGGGGCGCCTTCCTGCCGCGTCGCCATCATCAAGGCCGGTCGGCTGCTGCTGACCTTCCCCCGTCGTGACCCGCTCGCCACCGTGATACCGGCGCTGCCCATCCCGGCCACCCCCACCGTCGGACCGGTCAAGGTCGGCACGCGCGAGGACGGCACCCCCTGGTTACTGAAGATCCTCGGCACGCACATCCTCATCGCCGGTGCCACCGGGGCGGGCAAGGGCTCGATCATCTGGTCCACCATCCGCGCCCTACTCCCGGCCCTGCGGGCGGGCCTGGTCCAGGTGTGGGCGCTGGACCCCAAGCTGATGGAACTGTCCTTCGGCCATGCCCTGTTCGGTGACCGGTACGCGGCCACCCCGCAGGAGTGCGCCGAGCTGCTGGAGTCGGCCGTCAAGGTGATGCAGGAACGCGCCGCGCGCTTCGGCGGTGTCCAGCGCTCGCACACTCCGACCGTGGACGATCCGTTTGTCCTGGTCGTCGTCGACGAGGTGGCGTTCCTGACCGCCTACCAGGCCGACAAGGACCTGAAACGGCGCATCTCCGCAGCACTGGCCACACTCACCACACAAGGCCGCGCGGTCGGCGTTGGCGTCCTGGCGGCGCTCCAAGACCCGCGCAAGGAGGTCATGAACATCCGCAACCTGTTCCCCGACAAGATCGCCCTACGCCTCGACGAGTCGGAGCAGGTCGACATGGTTTTGGGTGACGGGGCGAGGGATCGGGGTGCGCTGGCCGACCACATCTCCCCGGTTCCCGAGCTGGGCGCGGGCATCGGCTATGTCCGGCTGGAAGCCTCACCTGATCCGATCCGGGTCCGGGCCGCCTACGTCGCCGACACCGACATCCGCGCCATGGTGGCCACCTTCGCGGGTGGTGAGGGGCGATGACGCTGGTGCACTTCCTAGACGGTCTGCGCTGCTCGGTCTGCCGGACGCTCAACACGCTGCGGCTCGACCCGGCCCGCTCGCTGGTCGAGTGCGCTGAGTGCGGACAGTCGGCGCTGGTCTTCCCCGCGATCGGCGAGGGGCAGGAGTCATGACTGACTGGCAAGCGGAGCGGCCGGCGCAATCCGAAGGACCCCAAAGGGGCCGCGAAGCGGTTGGGCCGGTGGTCGGAGCGACTGACCGCGCCACACCCCGTGCCCTGCGCATGGCTCAACCCCTGGCCCGTGAGGTGGCCGTGGAGGTCGCCAAGCAGCACGGCGTATGCATCCGGCCGGTGCCCCTCAAACGACTCGACATCCACACCGGAACCTGGGACGTCGTGGATGTGCCGTGCGGGGCCACGCTGGAGGCCACATGCCCGCCGTGCGCCAAGCGCAACCGGCAGCTCCGCATGGCTCAATGCCGGGAAGGCTGGCACCTCGACCAGGAACCCGTGATCACGCCCGACGAGCCGAACGACGAACAGCGCTGGCTGATCGAGTTCCGGGCCGACATCCAGGCCCAACACGACCAAGCTGTGTCCAAAGGTGAGGACACGGCCGACCAGGACGCGATCATCACCGAGTTGGATGGCGAGATCAACGAGGCGGGCATGCGCGGCAACGTACTCAGCCGAACGACTGCCAAACGCAACCGCTCGACTAGACGGCGGCAGGATGCCCCGAACCTGCCCAAGCGCGCCATGACGGCGACCACGCTGGGCAGAACGTTCACCAGCTCGGACGGCAAGACCTACCGACCGTCGCTGTTCCTCACGCTCACCCTGCCGTCCTACGGCAAGATCCGCAACGGCGTCCCGGTCGACCCCGCGAGCTACGACTACGCACGGGCCGCCCGTGACGCGCTGCACTTCTCCAAGCTGGTGGACCGGTTCGTGCAGAACCTACGCCGCGTCGCCGGCTATGACGTGCAGTACTTCGCCGCCGTCGAACCACAGAAACGGCTCGCGCCGCACCTGCACATGGCCATCAGGGGCACCCTGCCCAGAGCAGAGATCAAGCAGATAGCTGCCGCGACCTACCACCAAGTGTGGTGGCCCCCGGCCGAGACGGCCGCCTTCGATGGTGACCACCTGCCCATATGGGAAGACGGAGTCGGCTACCTCAACCCGGCAACCGGCGAGGTACTGCCCACCTGGGAACAAGCCCTCGACCAAACGGCCGAACCCTTGCACGTGTCCCGGTTCGGCGTCCAAGTCGACGTTCAGGGCGTGCTCGCGGGCACTCCGGATGCCGACCAGTGCATCCGCTACCTGTCCAAGTACCTGACCAAGTCCATCGCTGACAGCCTCGACCCCGACGACCAAGCCCAGAAAGATCACGCGGCGCGAATGACTGAGGCGCTGCGCTTCGAACCCTGCTCGCCCACCTGCCCCAACTGGCTACGCTACGGAGTTCAGCCCAAGGGCGCCAAGCCGGGGATGATGCCTGGCCGCTGCCGGTCCAAGGCGCACAAGCCCGATCACCTCGGCTACGCCGGACGGCGCGTCCTGGTCTCGCGCAAGTGGTCGAACAAGACCCTGACCGAACACAAGCAAGACCGCCGTACCTGGGTCCTGGAAGCCCTCGGCCAGAACGACCAGCCACCAGACCCGCACCGCTACGTCTGGAAGCCCGTCCCTGCCGGTGACGCCAACGTCGCGCCCCTGGCCGTACGCCTCCTCCGGTCGGTCGCTGAGCGGCAACGCTGGCGCACCCACATGGCCCAACTCCAAGCCCAAGCAGACAGCCAAGATCTTTCGGCAACTGATGGCCTGGCGGGTGCGGCATGAGCAAGCGAGACGAACTGCTCACCGTCGCCCAGGTCCTCGACGAACTCGGCGGTGTCTCTCGCCGCACCTTCTACCGCTGGCGCGAGATCGGCAAGGCACCCGAGGGCATCCGGCTCCCTAACGGCGAACTCCGCATCTACCGCAGCGACCTCAACGTCTGGCTCGAATCCCTCCGGAGCGCAGCATGAACACCTCGTACAAGGTCAAGTTCTGGGACATCCGCACCAACACCAAGTCGGACGGCACGGGTAAGAAGCTCCGGATCGTCTCCCACACCGTCCGCTGGACCGTTGGCGCACGGGAGAAGTCCTTGACCTTCAAGACCAAGGGACTGGCTGAGAGCTTCCTATCCGACCTTCGACAGGCGGCCAAGAACGGCGAGGCGTTCGACGAGGAAAGCGGGCTGCCGCTCTCAAAGATCAAGGCCAAGGACGCCCGTACCTGGTACTCCTTCGCGGTGGCGTACCTGCAAGCCTTCTGGCCACACGCGGCGGCCAAGTCCCGTGAGGGCATGACCGACACGCTGGCCTACATCACGCCGATCCTGACCAGCGACCTGCCCGGTCGTCCCGACGATGAGATCATTCGGCAAGCGCTGCTCAAGTACTCCTTCCTGCCGGCGGATCGGCGTCCGACTCCAACGCCGGAGATCGCCCAGGCGGTTCGCTGGCTGGAGAAGGCGTCGCTTCCATTGAAGGCGCTGGAGGAGGAGACCAAGCACACTCGGGCCGCGCTGGAGGGCCTGTCCTTGTGCCTGGACGGCAAGCGCGCGGCCACCTCGACCTATCGACGTAAGCGGGCGGTCTTCCATCACCTGCTGGAGTACGCCGTGGAGCTGGAAGAGCTGTCGTCCAATCCGCTACACAAGGTCAAGTTCCGCAAGGCCAAGGTCGGCGGCGAGGTAGACCGTCGTTCCGTGGTGAACCCCCAGCAAGCGCGCCGACTGCTGGTCGCGGTCGGCTACGTGGGCAAGAGTCGCGGTCCGATGATGGCGGCGATGTTCGCATGCATGTACTTCGCCGGTCTTCGTCCCGGCGAGGCTGCGGGCCTGCGCAAGAAGGACTGCTTCCTGCCCGAGAGGGGATGGGGCCTGCTGACGCTGGAGAAGACCCGGCCAGAGAGCAACAAGCGCTACACCGACTCGGGAGAGAGTCACGATGAGCGGGGCTTGAAGCATCGCGACGTGAAGGAGACTCGCCCGGTGCCGATCCCGCCCGAACTGGTCGAGATCCTGCGTCACCACATCGAACAGTACGGCGTGTCCAAGGACGGTCGGCTGTTCAGGACCAGCACAGGCAAGCCGTTCCCGGGCTCGACGGTGTCGATGGTCTGGCGCGAGGCACGGACCTACGGGCTGACGCCCGACCAGGTCGCCTCCCCGCTGGCGGCTCGGCCCTACGACCTGCGGCACGCGGCCGTGTCGCTGTGGCTCAACGCTGGCGTTCATGCCCCTGAGGCGGCCGAACGGGCGGGTCATGGCGTTGATGTCCTGTTACGCGTCTACGCCAAGTGCATCGACGGGCAACGCGATGTCGCCAATCAAAGGATCTTGGATGCCCTTGAGGCCGCGTAACAGGTGCTCACAGAGAAGGACCCCGAGATACCTCGGGGTCCTTCGTCGTTGTCGCGGAATCTCCGAAGAACGCTTCCGAATTGCTGCCTCGACCTGGGCAAACGCGCCAAGATCCATTCCGCGTATATTCCGGGAAGGGTGGCAGACGGCTGCTTTCGGTGGCCTGTGGCTGCCTTCGCGGCCCACGCCGTTCCAGGGCAAAACCCCAGCTCAGAAGCAGGATTCGAGGTAGAAGATGGTAGGGCGCCCGGGGCTCGAACCCGGAACCTACGGATTAAAAGTCCGCAGCTCTGCCAATTGAGCTAACGCCCCCAGCAACAGCAAGGGTACAGAGATTACCGCCCCCCACGCGACGCCCTTTCGCCCCCTCACCGGTAAGCCGCGAGCCCCGTCAGCGCCTCGCCCAGCACCAGTGTGTGGATCTCCTGGGTGCCTTCGTAGGTGAGCACGCTCTCCAGGTTGTTCATATGCCTGATCACAGGGTACTCCAGCGTGATCCCGTTCCCGCCCAAGATCGTCCGAGCTTGGCGGGCGATGTCCAGCGCTGCCCGTACGTTGGCCAGTTTGCCGAAGCTGATCTGCCGGGGCTCCAGCTTTCCGGCCTCCTTCAGGGCGCCCAGATGCAGGGCCGTCAGGCCGGCCTGGGCCGTCCCGACGTACATCCACGCGAGTTTCTCCTGTGTCAGCTGGAAGGCTCCGATCGGCTTGTCGAACTGGATGCGGGTCTTCGCGTACGAGACCGCCGCCTCCAGGCAGGCGCGGGCCGCGCCCACGACGCCCCAGATGATGCCGAAGCGGGCTTCTGAGAGGCAGGAGAGAGGGCCCTTGAGGCCGGACACGCCTGGGAGTACGGCGGAGGCGGGCAGGCGTACGTCGTCGAAGTACAGGGACGAGGTGACGGAGGCCCTAAGGGACAGCTTCTTGTGGATCTCAGGGGCGGAGAAGCCGGGTGTATCGGTCGGTACGACGAAGCCGCGGATGCCCTCGTCGGTCTGGGCCCATACGACGGCCACGTCGGCGATCGAGCCGTTGGTGATCCACATCTTGGAGCCGTTCAGGATCCAGTCGGAGCCGTCTCGTTTGGCGTACGTGCGCATGTTGGCGGGGTCGGAGCCGTGGTCGGGCTCGGTCAGGCCGAAACAGCCGATCGCCTCACCGGCGGCCATCGGGGGCAGCCATTGATCTTTCTGCTCGGAGGACCCATAACGCCAGATGGGGAACATCGCCAGCGATCCCTGAACCGAGACGAAGGACCGCAGACCCGAGTCTCCGGCTTCGAGCTCGCGGCAGGCGACGCCGTAGGAGATGGCGTCCGTGCCGGCGCAGCCGTAGCCCTCCAGGTGCATGCCGAGCAGGCCGAGCGAGCCCAGTGCGGGCGCGAGCTCGCGGGCGGGGAAGGTGCCCTGCTCGAACCAGTCGCCGACGTACGGCAGGACGTGGTCGGCGACGAAGGACTTGACCGTGTCGCGGATCAGCCGCTGGTCGCCGTTGAGCCGGTCGTCCAGGCGCAACAGATCATCCATCGATCGTCCTTCCGTAAGTAAGGGCCTACCAGGGTTCTACCAGGGGGAATCCTGATGTGCGAACGCCGGGCCGAAGGGCACTCTTGAGGCATGAGCGAATACAACGTCAAGAAGCTTCGTCGGACCAACAACGGCCGGATCATCGCGGGTGTCTGCTCGGGGATCGGGGAGTACGTCGGCATCGACGCCAACCTGATCAGGATCGGCCTGGCGATCGTCACGCTGTTCGGTGGGCTCGGGATCGGCGTGTACGCGGTCGGCTGGCTGCTCATGCCGGAAGAGGGCCGGGACGCCTCGATCGTCCAGGACCTGCTCGACAAGCAGCAGGCCAAGTCCACCTGGCAGGACCACACCGACTACAGCGGCGAGCAGAAGCCGCAGCAGTGATCAGGCGGGGGCGGGGGTCTCGGCGCGGGACTCGGACCAGAGGATGGCGAGCACGGCCGCGGCCGTCACACCGATGACGCCGGCCAGCGCGACCACCGGCTCTGGGCCGAGTCTCTCCGCGGCGAACCCGCCGATCAAGATCCCAATCCCCTGTACGGCCATGAGCCCCGACTGCACCAGGCCGAACGCCTGACCCCGTCGATCCGCCGGTACGCACTGAACGAAAGCGGCATTCGCCGCGAGCTGGTACGCCCCACCAACCCCCGACAGGAACCACGCGGCCAGCACCACGGCCAACGGTGGCCGCAGCGCGGTCACGACCAGCGGCAGACAGCTCAACATGGCCATCCACCCCATCATGCGCAGGCGCCGCGGCGGCGTGACGAACCTGCTGAAAAAGAACGCCCCCACCGCGGTCCCCGTCGGCATCGCCGCCATCAGCAGTCCGGTGACCACCGGGAGCGACAGGGCGCCGGTGCTGAGCTTCGCCGCATAGGGGACGGCCAGGCCCTCCGGCAGGATGTAGAAGCCGCAGAGCCACGCGAAGAGCACGAGGGTGCGGAGTTTTCGGTCACCGAAGACCAGGCGGGCTCCCGCCCTGGTCATCGCCCACATCGACGGCCTGGCGCCCTCGCGGGCGGCGGCTGGACGTGGTCGTACGCGGATGACCAGGATCAACGCGGAGCCCAGGAACGTGATCGCGTCGAGCGCGAGCGCGCGGTAGGGGCCTATCGTGGCGATCATCGCGCCGCCGGCCGCGAAACCGAGCATCTGGATGCCCTGGTTCGTCATGTTCTGCAAGGCGGAGCCGACGACGTACCGGTCGCCTTCGAGCACCTCGGGCAGCAGTGCCGCGCGCGCGGCCGAGAACGGCGCGCTGAGCAGCACCACGAGGAACACCAGCCCGCACAGCACGGGGAACGGCACCCCCGGGAGCGCCATCACGCCCACCAGGCCCGCGCGGAGCAGGTCGCACGTCATCATGACGCCCCTGCGCGCGAACCGGTCGGCCAGGCCGGCCAGCAGCGGGCCGCCGAGGATCGTCGGCAGGTAGGTCAGCGCGTAGACGGCCGCGGTCGCCAGCGGTGATCGTGTGCGGTCATAGACAAGGACGGCCAGCGCCACCTGGGCGAGCTGGTCACCGAGCAGGGAGAGGCCCTGGCCGTACCAGAGCGCGCGAAACTCCCTGATGGCGATGACCTCGCCGTATGTGGCTTGGCGTTGGAGGGCGCGGCGATGCCGTCCCAGCAGCCGTCGCGTCCGCATGGCCCCCATTGGACTCCGCTGTGCCTGACTCAGAGTGCTCGCTATGTCACCTAAGGTGCCCGATCCTTTAGCAGCCCGCAACCCAAAGCAGCCAACCCATTGCGAACGGTTACCAGCCTAGTTCATGAAGCCGGGCGTCATCGATGCCGAAGTGATGCCCGACCTCGTGGACGACCGTTATGCGTACTTCGTCGACCACGTCGTCCTCGGTATCGCAAATCTGGCATATCGGGTTCCGGTAGATCTCAATACGGTCGGGCAGGACTGCGGAGTACCAATCGCCGCGCTCAGTGAGGGGGATTCCGGTGTACAGGCCCAGCAGGTTGGGTTCGGGCGCATCGTCGACGACCGTGACGACGACATTGCTCATCGCCCGGGTCAGACCTGGGGGAATCGTGTCCAACGCCTCGGCTACGAGCTCCTCGAACTTCTCCCGCGAAACCTCGATCACCCTTGCCATTCTGCCCCGCTGGTCGGGTAAGCAAGAAACTGTATGAAGTTCACTGACAGAGTGAAGGCAGTCCTCCAGTCGCGGGTGTCCAGGGCCGTGGCCGTCCTCATCGTGGCCGCGGTGGGCGCCTGGCTCGGCATCTTCCTCAGCGGGACCCTCAGGGCTCAGGTCGGTCCGGTGGAGACGGGCATGTCGCTCCGGCCCGCCTGGGACGGCGAGACGATCGTGGACGCCAGCCCGCTGGGCACGCTCACGTTCCGCACCCATGACGCCCCGCTCAGACTCCGCATCTCGCTCGAGAACATCGACCAGGAACGCGCCAAGGCGCTCCTCGAGGACCCGCGCCTGGCGGACCGGCTGCCGGAGATCATCGAGCGCGACCTGCTGGACGGTGTCCGCTTGCTGCTGATCCGCTCGATGCTGTGCGCGGGAGCTGGGGCGCTGATCGCGAGCCTGCTGGTGTTCAGGCGCCCGCGGGTGGCGTTGCTCGGCCTGCTGGCCGCCTCGGTGGCGCTGGCCGGCACGAGCGCGCTCGCCGCGCTCACATTCCGCCCCAATTCGCTTGTCGAGCCCAGATACTCGGGCCTGATCGCCGCCGCGCCGTCGCTGGTGGGCAGCGCGGAGTCGATCGTGACGAAGTTCGAGTCGTACCGGTCGCAGCTCACCAAGCTGGTCACCAACGTCTCGAAGTTGTACGACACGGTGTCGACACTGCCGTTGTACGACGCGGACCCCAGATCCATCCGGGTCCTGCACATCTCGGACATCCACATCAACCCGATCGCCTGGAACGTAGTCCGCTCCCTGAAGGACCAGTTCAAGGTCGACATGATCATCGACACGGGCGACATTTCCGACCACGGCACCAAGACCGAGAACAAGTTCGTGGACGAGATCTCCACCCTCGGTGTCCCGTACGTCTACGTTCGCGGCAACCACGACTCGATGATCACCCAGAAGGCGGTCGCCAAGCAGAAGAACGCCATAGTTCTGGACGACAAGGCCCAGAAGGTGGCAGGTCTGAACATCTACGGCCTGGGTGACCCCCGCTTCACCCCCGACAAGACCGTCGCCGTCGACTCGGACCCGGCCGTGCTGGCGCAGTTCGGCCGCTCACATGTGCCGAAGATCGAGAAACCGGACGTGGTCGCCGTCCACGACCCGGAGGTCGGCCGCGGCTTCTCCGGCGCCACACCGATCATCCTCGCAGGTCACACCCATGAACGATCGACGACCGTGCTGCCCACGGGCACCCGTCTGCTGGTCCAGGGCTCCACGGGCGGCGCCGGCCTGCGTGCCCTCGAACACCCCCAGCCGACCCCCGTACAGGCCTCTGTCATGTACTTCGACAAGGAGACCAGACGCCTGCAGGCCTGGGACGACATCACGCTCGGGGGCCTCGGGGAGCAGTCTGTGTACATCCAGCGTCACGTGGAGCGTGACCCGGGACGTATGATTTCTCCAGCGCCAACGAACGCCCCGTCGCCAACGGGATCGATCACTGGCACGACAACGCCGGCCGCCGGTCCGCCACTTTGGCATCAAGGGCAATCGTCCCCTATGCTTCAGAGGTCTCCGACGGAAGGCGACAGGGAAAGTTCCTGAGCCCCCATCGTCTAGCGGCCTAGGACACCGCCCTTTCAAGGCGGCGGCACGGGTTCGAATCCCGTTGGGGGCACCGCAAAGCGCACCACAAAACGGTTGGTCGAAGGCCACCGAAGAACTGGTAAGCTAAGCGAGTCGCAAAGCAAGAAAGCAAGGTCCTGTAGAGCAGTTTGGAGTGCTCGCCACCCTGTCAAGGTGGAGGTCGCGGGTTCAAGTCCCGTCAGGACCGCTCTGGGTCAGGTAGCTCAGTTGGTACGAGCGTCCGCCTGAAAAGCGGAAGGTCGGCAGTTCGACCCTGCCCCTGACCACATTTTTTTGCCCCGAACGGATCATCGTTCGGGGCTTTTTGCTCTTCTGGGACGGTTTATGGAGCCCGTGGATTCCGTCGAGCCGAAATTCCTCCTGATCGACGGTGATGATCAGGTTCTCGGGGTCTGCCTCGACGCGGACGGCTTCTTCGCCGACCCGGGCGAGGACATGACGGTCGAACTCCTGGGCTGCCTTCCCACTCAGCGGCTACGCGACCACCTCGCAGGATCCAAGCGCTACCGCCAGAGGAACCCTCTGGGCCTGGAAGGGCTTCGGATGCTCGACACGGCAGGAGAGCCGCTCGCGGACTTCTGGATGAGCGAGATCATCGACTGGCGACCCTCGCGACTTGATCCCGAGCGGGTGGACATCGTCGCTCTGTGGGGATTCGACAGCCCTCCGCCCCGGATGCGGCATCTCTGGGAGCGCTGGCGGGTGGCTCGGCCTGATCGGCCGAACCAGTGGGCCGAGTACGGGCCGGAGGACAGGGCGGAATGGCTGACCATCGTCCGCCGCAGCAACTCCCGGCGGGTAAGACAACTCGATCATCCGCCAGGACGCGTCTACCACCTTGAAGGCACTCACGTCACCGATGAGGCCGCCTTCTACCTCGCGCTCGGAGAAGCCATCAACGGGCCCGGTGGCTACTTCGGCGGGAATCTTGATGCGCTGGACGACTGTCTGCGGGGTCGCTTCGGAGCTAGGACGCCGTTCACCCTGATCTGGAACGACTCCCACGTGGCGCGGCGGTCCCTGACGAGGGCATTGGCGGACGCTCAACCGTATTTCGCGATCATCCAGACGATCTTCGCGGAACACGATGTGGAGGTCGTGTGGAGGTGACCTCGTACGCCGGCGGTTCGAGTCGGGGTCCGGGGCTGTGCGGCCACCCCGAACCCCGCCCCGGACCCCGCTTCGTGATCAGGCGGTGGCGCCGCCGTCGATGACGAGGTCGTGGCCGACGGCGAATCCGGACTCGGGGGAGGCGAGCCACAGCACGGTGGCGGTGACCTCTTCGAGCGTGCCGACCCTGCCGAGCGGAATGTGCGGAGCGAGACGGGCGTCGCGTTCCTCCCGGCTCTCGCCGGGCCGCGTTGACATCGGGGCGTCGCTGGCTCCGGGGCTGACCGCGTTGATGCGGATGCCGTCATCGATGTGGTCGAGTGCCGCGGTACGGGTCAGGAAGCTCACACCCGCCTTGGAGGTGCCATAGGCGCTCGCCCCGCGGAGTCTGCGATGGGCGCCGATGTTGGAGGAGGTATTGACGATCGTGCCTCCGCCGTTGGAGCGCATGTGCTGGATCTCGTACTTCATCGACAGGAACACGCCGGTCAGGTTGACGTCCAGCACGTTGCGCCAGCCGTCGACGTCGAGGTCGGCGAGCGGAGCGACCTGGCCGAAGACACCGGCGTTGTTGTGCGCGACGTGCAGGCCGCCGTGACGCTCCACGGTCGTCGCCACCATCCGGGCGACGTCCTCCTGCTTGGTGACGTCGGCGATGACCAGGCTCGCTCGCCCGTTCTCGGCCTCGATCAGCTTGACCGTCTGGTCGAGGTTCTCCGCGTCACGCCCGGAGACGACGACGGTGGCGCCCTCACGGGCGAAGGCCCGGGCGGTCGCCCGGCCGATGCCGGAGCCACCGCCGGTAACCAGGGCGACCTTGCCGATGAATCGAGCAGTCATGATGTTCTCCTTTATCGAGGGGTGCGCAGCAGTAGGGCTGCGATCGGGGCCATGAGGATGAAGGCGACAGCGGCGATGCCGAGCGCGAAGCCATAGCCGGAGGTCGTGCCACCGGCCAGCGACACCAGCGCGGAGAGGCCGAGGGTCGGTCCGACCTCCATCGCCGTGTTGACCACGCCACCGGCGAGCCCGGCCTGCTCGTCGGGCACGTCGGTGACCGCGGCCACGGTCGCCCCGGCGAACGTCAGGGCGATGCCGAGCGGCAGGACCAGCAGTCCGGCGATGAGGGCGCCGTCGAACCTGCCGACCAGCACCAGTCCGGCCGCGGCCGTGATCAGCCCGGTCGTGAGAACGATCCGGATGCCGAAGCGCGCGAGCAGCCGCCCGGCGACCGCGCCCGTACCGATCAGGACCGCGCCGTACGGCAGGAACGCGGCAGAGGTCAGCAGCGGAGACAGGCCGCGAACCTGCTGGAGATGCAGCGAGAGGAAGAAGAAACTGGTGGCCATGCCCGCTGAGCCAAGGACGATCGCCGCCAGGGCGACGGCTCTCCGCGGTACGGCGAAGAACGCCGGTGGCACCAGAGGGGCGGCTGTACGGGATTCCACGATCATGAAGGCGAGCACCAGCACGGCTCCGCCGATGAGTGGGCCGTACGAGCTCTCCACCAGCCCGTAGCTCAGTGTGGAGAGTCCTGCCGTCACCAGTGCGGCGCCGAGGATGTCGATGCGTGTACGCCGGACCGGCCGATCGGCGGGCAGCAGCCGGGGTGCCGCCACCAGGGCGATTGCCGTGGCGATCACCGGCACGCCGAATGCCCACCGCCATGACGCCCACTCTGCGAACACACCGGACAGCAGCGTGCCCCCGGTCGCACCGATGCCCGCCAGACCGCCCCAGACGGCGGTGGCCCGGGCCCGCCGGTACGGGTCGGGAAAGACCACACCGAGCAGGGCCATGGCCGAGGGAGCCACGAGGGCGGCACCGATGCCCTGGGCGAACCGCGCGGTGAGGAGCAGGCCGAGCCCCGGGGCCAGGGCGGCCGCGGCCGAGGAGACCCCGAACAGGCCGAGGCCCAGCATGAACATCCGGCGCCTGCCGTACAGGTCCGCCAGCCTGCCGCCGAGCAGGAGCAACCCGCTGAACGCCAGCCCGTACGCCGTGCTGACCAGCGCCAGATCACCGCCGCTGAGCCGAAACTCATCCTGGATCGCCGGCAGGGCGACGGAGACGACGGTGATGCCCGAGATCAGCATGATCTGGACACCGCCGAGCAGCGCGAAGGCGGGGGCGGGCGAGACGGCTATGGGGACGGCCACGGACGCTCTTTCCAGATCGATCGTTCTAGTATGAAGGCATGAAAGTCTGAAGCTTCTAGGGGAGGTTCGGGCTAGTCGAGAGCGCGCAGCGCCTGTGCGGCGGCGTCGTAGAGGCGCTCGGGGTCGTTGGAGCTCTTGCCGATGACCCGTATGCCCTGCATCACGGTCAGCAGGAACCGGGCGAGCGCCCGGGGATCCTTCTCCTCGGCCAGCTCACCCTGGGCGCGGGCCCTGGTCAGCGCCGAGGTCAGCGTGGTCTCGATGAAATCCCAGTTGGACTCGACAAGCCGGGCCACCGTGGGGTCGTGCGGCGCCACCTCCACGGCGGTGTTGACCACCAGGCAGCCGCGGCGCCTCTCGTCGTGGGCGGACTCCTCGGCGAACCGCTCGACCAGCGCGCGTACGACGGGCAGCACCGGCCCCGGTTGGGACAGCAGGCCGATGTAGTCGATACCGTTCTGCTTGTAGCGCTCGTAGGCCTTCAGGTAGAGGTCGCGCTTGTTGCCGAACGTGGCGTAGATGCTGGCTCTGCCGATCCCCAGGTGCTCGACGAGGTCGGCCATCGACGTCGCCTCGTACCCCCGCTCCCAGAACAGCTCCAGGGCTGCCTGCAGAGCCTCGTCAGGATCGAACTCCTTGGTCCTTGCCACGACGCAGAGCCTACGGATTTCTAGAACGACCTGTCAAATATGGTTCACTTCTGGCGTCTCCAGAGCTTGCCTGTCGCCAGGTCGAGGTTGTAGACGCGGTCGTTGTTGTAGGTGCGCACCAGGAAGGAACCCTCCTTCGACCAGCCGAGGCCGATGTCGAGGAAGTCGGCGTCGGGGATATGGGGAACAACGCTGGACACACGCTCGCCGGTCCGTGGGTCGAAGGTGTCAACACGGCCCTCACTGCCTCGGACGGCCACGAAGTGGGTTCCGTCCGATCGGAGGTGGTACGTGTCCTCGGAATCGTCTTTCTCGATTTTCCTGAGGGGAAGCGCCATTCTCGTCTTTCCCCGATGGTCCAGAACGAGCACCTGAGATGCCGTCGTGACCACGATTCCGCTCTCGTTGAGGTCATGGACCTGCCGAGCGCCGGGGATCGACAGCGTGGTCCAGGTCTTGGTGTCAGTGATCTGCGCGCTGTCCTTGGCCAGGGCGACGTACCTGCTCTGGGCGGCGAACGTGGGCGTAGGCACTGCGGTGTCAGTCAGGCTGCCGGTGAGGTAGTGGACACCCCCGGCGTCCTGATACACCATGCGGCGATCGTGTCTGCCCAGGTAGACGACGGCCTTCTTGTCGGAGCTGCGGACGAACGGCGCCCGCTGAGGTGCTCCGCTTTTGCTGACGATGTACGGCGCGGCCTGGGAAAATGGCGCCTCGTTAACCAGCCAGTACCGGCAGGGATTGTCCATCTGAGTGGTCCACGGACAGGTAGGCCCCTTGAATTTGTCCACCGTCGCGAAAGTCCCTATACGTTCAGGAAACGACTGGGGCATCGAGTATTCGGGCAGTTCGCGTTGTGGCGGTTGCCCAGGGATGAGCAGCGCCCCTGACAGAACGATCGCGGTTCCCGCGAGGTAGAGGGTCCGCATTGACCATTGACCGATGGCCAGTTCGGCTTGGGCTATGTCATCCGAAGCTTCGGGTGCCGGCCTGGCGCTCAGTTTCCGGGCGGCGAGTGGTACGGCTGCCGCCACGACAATCACGATGACGGCATGGGCCAGACGCGCCGGGGTGGCGCCCTGGATCGCCAGGAGATAGCCCTCTGCCACCACGGCGCCGCCCAAACCGAGCAGCCATGCTTTCCGATAGATATTCGCTTCGTCGTGCGCATGGAGCAGCCGTACATCGCGGAAGACAGAAACGGCGCACCACCCCAGGACCAGATAGAACAGGTCATTGGTGAGGCAAGCCAAGGGAACGGCGGGGGTGAGGGCGATCAGCCGCCACCGGCGCAGGCCGGCGAAATGGTCGATGACCTGGCGGGCGTTGGCCTCTGTGACGGAAAGGCCAATCAGGGCGGCGAACCTGTTGAGCCGTTCTCGCGTGACCGGAACGGCTGCCGCCAGCAGGGCGATGGCGGAGACTACCCAAGCGATCATCGGAGGTATCGTCACGAAGGGCCACCATATATGGTTCTATATCGTGAGTTCGGACGATATATGGCAGCAATTTGGCATCGCCACGTGGCGTGCACGGCGTGCGCGATTACTGGTCGTGGTATGCAGTTCACTGTCGCTCGTGATTATCGCCGCCGCCCCGTGGTGGTCAACGGCGATAACACCGCATATCCGCTGGGAGGTCGACCCGTTCTTCGTCCATGCGGACGTCGACGAGAATGGCGTCCTGTCCACCAGGGCGTTCATCGAGCTCGAAAACGAGGGACCGGTCTCCGTCACCCTCACCGATATCTCGGCGGAAATCCCGGGCCTCCGCTTGCTACCTGCTGACAAGGTGGACGAGGAAAGTTCCGTGGTCACCTTGAGGCGCGGTGGCTCGGCGACCGTGAGTAGGCGCATCGTCATCACTGACTGCGCGGCGGTGCCACATGAGCCCCAGCCGATGCGCTTCACTTTCCGGACCTGGACGGGCTCAGGGTCAGCGGAGGCGCTGGCGGACTCATGGCAGCTGACAGGACCCACAGGTAGTATCCCGCTCGCCTGGCAGCGAGGCCTCGCCGACGACGTGTGCAATGACGCGGTGAGCCCGCAGTGGCCCTGACAGTCAGCTCAGACCCGCCTGGAAGGTTGTGGCGCATGCCGCCCGTCACGAAGATCGCCACCGGGTTCGTGTTCGTGTTCGGTGCCCTCCGTTTCAATGGCTTCGACCTGCTGTTCGACCCCGTCGGATGGGGATTGTGCGCGGCCGGGCTGGCTCAGCTGCAGCGATCCGTCGACGACCCCTTCAGCCGGGCCAGGTTCTTCGCCGCCGTCATGGCCTGCGCCTCGTTCGTCGTCATGCTCGCGTCCGGCGAGCGCTCGGGTCATCCCCTGACGGTTTTCTCCTTTTCGCACGTGCTCGGCCTCGCCAACACAGTCGGTGCCTTGGTCACGGTCTGGCTCGTGGTTGAGGCCATCATCGGACGGATTCGTCCCTGTGCGGAGAGCTCCAGGACCGCCCTCCTCGACGTGCTGCGCTGGGCCGTGGTCAGTCTGGGCGTGCTCGGCCTGCTGTCCGGGTACGGCTACGCCGATCTGGGACCTGTCACGACCATCGCGTGGTTCGCGACCGTCGTGGCCCTGATCGTCGTGCTCTACGGTTCGGCCGGCCTGCCGTACCTGGCCCCGACCTGGGAGCCCGTGGCCGATCGCGTGCCGTGACGAGTGCTCCTACTGGGTCGTGCAGACGGTTCCGTTGAGGGTGAAGACGGCAGGCAGCACGTTCGGGCCGTTGTAGTTGCCGACGAAGCCGATCGAGGTCGATCCTCCGGTGGGTAGTGAGCCGTTTCCGGTCTCGTTGACGGCCTTGACGTCCGATCCGGTCTGCGTCCAGACGGCGCTCCAGCCGCTGCCCAGGCTCTGCCACGTTCGGGGCCAGCTGAAGTTCAGGGTCCAGCCGTTGATCGGCGCGCCGTTGTTGGTGATGTCGATGGTGCCGACGTAGCCGCTGGCCCAGTCGGTCTGGATGGTCAGCCGTACCGAGCAGGAGCTGGAAGCGGGTGTGCCGGTGGTGAACGTCAGCGGCGGGGAGGCCCACGACAGGCCGCCGCCGCTGTCCCGGGCGATCACGTTGAGTGTGTAGCGGGTGCCTGGAGTGAGGTTGTTCACCGTGAGGGAGGTGCCGGGGGTCTCGCCGAGTTGCTCGCTGATGGCGCCGTTCTGGCGGTGGAGCTCGTACTTGACGATCGGGCGTGCGCCGGGGGCGGCGGCGGGCCAGGAGATCGTGGCGGTTCTGTCCGTGACGTTGGCGGCGGTCGGCTGCCCCGGCGTGCCCGGACGGCCGGTCTGGGGTGTGGAGGGGTGCAGGACGATCGTGGTCAGCGAGAGCGGTGACAGGGTCTGGCTGGTCGCGGTTCCCGCTGTCGAGCTGGTGATGCTCGTGGCGCCGTTGGTGTGCGTCAGTACGGTCGGCGCGCCGGACGCCGGGCTGAAGCCGGAGTAGCTGATCGTGACGGGGTAGGACGTGTCCGACGACGTGTTGATCAACAGGACCGACAGATCGCCGTTGGGGCGGCGGGCGGCGTGCGCGGTGACCTTCGCCTGGTCGGTCGCGGCCCGGATGAACTGGTCGCCGGGGCGGGCGAACCTGCTCATCATCTGGAGTGCGTAGTACGGCGCGAACGGGGTGTTCAGCGGCGGCTCGCAGACGCTGCCGTCGGAGGTGCACGTAGCGCTCGACAGCAGGCCGAAGTCTCCGTAATCGGTATGTCCTTCGACCTGGGTGACGTTGCCGATGCCGTTGTGGACGTTCCACCAGTCGACCGTGAACACCCCGTTCGCCAGCACCGTCGCGTAGGCGTCGGCGGCGGCCAGCGCGCCGGGCTGCGTGTTGGTGCCGGCGCTGCTGGACCCCGTGTTGAACTCGGTCATGGCGATGCCGATCCGCTCAGAGCCGGTCCCGGCGTACTTCGCGATCTGCTGCCTGGTGAGCTGGATCATGTCGGGGACCTGGGCGGCCTTGTCGAGAGCGCCGGGGTACCAGTGCAGGATCACGAAGTCGATCTTCGGTCCGGCGATCGACAGGACGACCTTGTTCCAGGTGCCGTTGTCGCCGTCGGCGACGATGGCGTCGGGCCAGTTGGCGGCCGTGGTCAGCACCGCGCCGATCTTGATGGTGGGGTCGACCGCCTTCATCGCGTCCGCGTAGGACACGACGTTGCGGGCGTACTCGGCCGGGCTCTTGTCGGCGTGGTTGTCCGCCTCCCAGGCGGAGCCGTAGTGGCCGTTGCCGTAGTTCTCGTTGCCGATCTCCCAGTACTTGACGCCGTAGCCCTTGGTGACGTTGGCGCTACGTACCCAGGCCGCGGCCTCCTCGGCGGTGCCGGTGCCGTAGTTGGCGGTCACCATCGGCTGCGCCCCGGTGCGACGCGCACCACGCATGAAGGTGTCGAAGTCGGTGTTGGGCGCCACATAACCGCCGGGAGCGGTGTGGTCGGCCCAGTGGTAGATGTCCGAATAGGAGCCGCCGGGATAGCGCAGCAGCTTCACGCCGGCGTCCTTGAGGAGGTCGGCGGTCGCGTCGGTGCCGAGATTGGTGTCCCAGATCGCATGGTTGGTGCCGATGCCGGTTTCGGGGACGGTGGCGAGCGCGGCGCGGGCGTTGACGGTCACCGCGACCGGGGTGACCTCGTCGGCGTACGCCGTGGGGGCGTTCAGGGCGGTCAGCGTCAGCAGGACGGCGGACGCTGCTCTTAGTGAGAACTTCGGCATCGGCGCACCTCGCCATGGATAGCGGCAATCACTCGACGCCTCCTTCCGGCCCAGGAGGCACCATGATCGTGCGGGGTGGCGGCAGGCCCGTCAAACAACGGTGAAACTTTCACACCGGATGCCCACGCTCATTCAACGATTAAGCAATTATCAAATGCGTCTCGGTATTAGTTGTCCACGGCAAATACCTTGACAGTCGGCTGGGCGGGGCGCTTGGCTTGGGCCAAGATCGGCTAAGGTGCGCGCACGCACATGATGGAGGCCCGGTGCATCCTGCTCAGACTCTGGTCATGCCCGGAACGGTCCGAGCTGCCCGGACGATCATGTGTGTGCAGATGGTCCTGTCGCTCATCATGACCGCCATCCTGGCCCTGCTGTTCCTACAGGTGGGCTGGAACGCCACCCTCCTGCTCACCCTGCTGTACGGAATCGCCGGCGCGGTGGTCGTCGTGCTGGTGGTGGTCAAGATGAAGTCGCGCAGGAAGTGGGTGCGCTGGACCGGGATCGGCATTCAGGGCGCGAACGTGATCAGCTACGTGGCGGGGGCGTTCACCGGGTCGAACGCGGGAGCGCCGAACGTGGGAGAGTTCCTGGGGCTCGGGCTGTCGGTGGCGGTCATCGCCCTGCTTCTGGTGCCGTCTTCCGCTGCCTGGTTCGACGCCTGAGACGAGCCGGTCCACGCCGCGGGAGCCGGCGGAGTACGTCCGATACACGTCCTCGTCGTCGTGTGGAGCCCGGCTTCCCTCGACGCGCGGTGTGGCCGCCACGCTCGGCCTCAACCTGCGCACCGTGCCACGGGGCTACCAGAAACCGCGAGACGAAGGACCGGTGGAGCCGCGGCCGGACGGCCGTCAGCACCGGATGGCCGACCAGTTCCGAACTCGGGCTCGCCGCGACCCAAGAGGCGCTCAACGCCACAGAGAAGCGTTAATTGTATTTGTACAACCTGGTGGCGATCCGGTGATTGTTGTCGAATACCGAGGCGCGGTACGTACATGCTGATGGCGAGCTCGCCGAGTTCGGCTTTTCCGCAGGTATTGGCGCCGGCCGGTTGCTGGATCTCGAAACGTGCCGTCGGGTCGCCGCCCACGAAGTATTCCGCGCGGGCCTGATGCTTGTCGGCGCCGGTGCCGCAGGTGAAGATGGTCGTGCCCGTCGCGGTCGCCCTGCCTGCTTCCGCCGTCCAGGTGCACGTCAACGCGACTGCGACTGCCTGCACCTACCAGCGATCCGGCAACCACTGGAACTGCGTCACGCAGGGCGCGTACTGCCCGAAAGCCGCGCACAACCGGTACGGATTCGCGAAGGTAACCAACCGTAAGTATCAGTGCAGCCCGTACAGCAACGGGCAGTGGCGGTGGAAGCGGGTTTGAGCCCCGCGCGAAACAACAGCCCCGCGCGAAACGACCGCCCCGCCGAACAGGCGAGGGCGGTCGTTTCGCCAAGGCTCAGGATGACGGCTTGCTGTCGGTCCAGCCGGCTTCCAGTACGGCCTGCGAGCTCCACACGGTGCCGGGTTCGAAGGCACTCTGGACACCGTCGGGCTTCACCAAGACGCTCTCGTTCGCCAGGCCCCGCCCGGTCGCCTGGTCGAAGATCAGCCGAGTCTCCACGACGCCGGAGTATTTGGTGTGCGACTTGACCGCCACGGCGGTGCCCTGGCGGCCCTCCGCGTCCGTGACGTTCTCGATGACGTCGACGGTGTCGAGGTCGGCGAGCATCCGGAAGGCGGCGCCGCGTACCTGGGGTGTGACCGGCATGTCGGTGATCAACCCTGAGCCCAGGTTGAAGAGCCAGGCGTCGGCCGTCATCGCATAGCCGTTGGACTCGGTGCCGTGCCCCTCGTACGAGCGCAGCAGCCACGCCTTGAGCTTGGCCGGGTCGGAGGGCAGGCCGCGCAGGTCCTTCATGGTGACGTTCCGGCCGAGCCAGAGCACCTTGTCCCCGTCGATCAGAGGGCTGTGGTCGGTGAACGCCTTTCGGGGAGAGGTCGAGAGGGTCATCGGGCGTGGCTTGCCCGGCACCTTGACTGGGATCTCGGCCGGGGAACCGGCCTGCTTCCACGCCTTCTCGTCCGCGGCGGTGACCGGTCGCGCACCGAGCGGCTTGGTGCTGGCCCACATCTCCCCACCAATGGCGCTGGGCGCCCAACCCTCGTACCGCTGCTGGTCCATGACCCGGTAGTCGGCGCCCTCGACCGCGAACAGGGTGCGCTGCACGGACACGGTGTGCCAGTAGGCGCCCGTCCCGGCGGGCCGGCGGGCCGCCTTGGCGGCGGCGGTCAGCAGGATGTCCCGAGCCGACAGCTTCACCTTGGGCGTGGACGAGGTGACCGTCGCCAGGGCCGCGTCGGGCGCCCGCGGCGTCGTGCCGCCGGTGCCGGAGACCACGACGGCCACGGCGGTCGCGGCCGCGGCGGCGCCGACGAGGCTGAAACCCCACACCGGTCGTACGGTCCTGCGCTTACGCCGCGCCGACCGCGGCCGGGACATGGCGTACGAGAGCTCCGCGGCCCTGGTGCGTTCGTCGACCGGCGTGTCGCCGAGGTGTGCGGGCCGGGCGGCCCGTAGTTCGTCGATGGGGTTCATGACCACTCCTCACTGAGGTTCCGCACCCGGGCCCGGGACTGTCCCGCCGGTTCCATCGCCTGCTTGAGCCGCTTGCGCGCACGATGCAGCCGTACGCGGAAGGCGGCGGACGAGCAGCCGATGACCCGGGCCGCGTCCTTGGGGGACAGGCCCTGCCAGGCGATCAGGAGGAGGACCTCCCGGTCGTCCTCCGGCAGTTCGGCCAGCGCCCGCAGTACGCCGAGCCGTTCGGTCACCTGGTCGGCCACGTCGCCCTCGGTCCAGGCCCGCAGCTCCGCGTTCAGCGCCTCCCGCCGGGTCTCCGCGCGGATGTTGTCCCGCAGGACGTTGCGCGCGACGCCGAGCAGCCATGGCAGGGCCGGTTCCGGTACGTCGTCCAGCCGCCGCCAGGCGATCGCGAACGTCTCGCTCACCACCTCGTCCGCCACCTGCCGGCCCGCACGACTGACCACGTAGGCCCACACACGTTGTCGGCATCCGTCGTACATGCTGGTGAACCGGTGCGCGTCATCCGTCACCGCCTCAGCCCCTTAATCCCGGACATCGTTCTTCTGACACCAGGAAGTGGTCCGAGCCCCATCGTTGTTACAGCAATCCTGAAATATACGGACGGCCTCCTACGCAGAAAGAGCCCCTATACGCTCGATGCCGACGTAGCCGAGGGCGGGGGACGAACGTGGACGAACGGATCGAGCGAGCCAGACTGCTGTACGAGCGCGCCATCTTCGACGGCGATGCCACGGCACTGGAGACGGCCGACCGGGAACTGGACGCCGCCGAGGCGGATCTCGCCCTGGCCCGCGGCCGGATCATCCATGGTCGATTCCTGGACGGGGAGAAAGAGGACCCGGCCGAACTGACCCTGTTCGAGCGCGCGGCGCGGCTCTACCAAGCGCTCGGCGACGTGCGCGGCGAGGGCGAATCGCTGTTCTGGATCGGCATCTTCCACCAGGTCGTCCGCCAGGACGACGACACCGCGGTCCCCGCACTCGAACGCTCCCGCGAACTCGCCGCCCAGGCGGGCGACAAGCTGACCATGTCGTACGCCCTCAGGCACCTGGGCATCGCCGAGCACGTCGCCGGCCGGCTGGGCCCGGCCCGCGAACGGCTGGAGGAGTCGGTACGCCTGCGCCGCGAACTCGGTTTCCTGCCCGGCGTCGCCGCGAACCTGATCGGCCTGGCCTACATCACCGCCGCCGAAGGCCGCCGTGACGAGGCACTGGAGGTGCTCGCCGAGGCGGGCGAGATCGCCGAGGCCACCGGCGCCCACGGCATCCTGCGCTCGGTCGAGGAGACGCACAAGACCCTTGGATAAAGCTACGTTCTACGTACTATGGCCTTCGGCAAGACAGGGGTTGCCTGAGCGACGCCCGCCAGCCGTACGGTCACCGCCAGGCCGCCTTCGGGCCTGGCCGCGGCCGTGACCGTGCCGCCGTGCGCGTCGACGATGGCCCGCACGATCGACAGCCCGAGCCCCGACCCCCTGGCCGACCGCACCCGATCGGCGTGCAGCCGGTGGAACGGCTCGAACAGGTCGTCCACCTCGTACGGCGAGACCGGCGGGCCGGTGTTCTCCACCACGATGACGGCGCCGTCACCGTCGGGGCGGACGGTCACCCACACCTCGCCGTCGCGGACGTTGTACTTGATCGCGTTCTCCAGCAGGTTGAACACGCAGCGCTCCAGGAACAGCGGGTCGCCCCCGGCGACGGCCGGACGCAGGTCCTCGTGCATGGTGACGTGCCGCTTCCCGGCCGCGAGCTCGATCTGCTCCAGCGCGATCCGGACGATCCGCGGTAGCTCCACGGGCTTGCGCGCGGTCAGCTCCTGCTCCGACTGCGCGAGCAGCAGCAGGCCCTCGATCAGCCGCTCGTAACGGGCGTTGGTGCCCAGCAACGCCCGAGCCAGCGCCTTGAGATCCGGAGAAGCCGCCGGCTCCTCCAGCGACACCTCCAGAATCGTCCGGTTGATCGCCAACGGCGTCCGCAACTCATGCGAGGCATTACCGATGAACCTGCGCTGCGCCTCGAACACCCGATGCAACCGATCCAACATCGCATCGAACGTATCGGCCAGCCGCTTCACCTCATCATGCGGACCCCGCAACCCGATCCGCTCATGCAACGTACTCTCCGACAACCGCCGCGCCGTCTCCGTCACCCGATCCAACGGCCGCAACGCCCGATCAGCCACCAGATAGCCGAGCACGAACGCGATGACCCCGATCAGGATCATGATGACGACCGAGGACCGCAGCATGTCACTCAGCACGGTGGCCGCCCCTTGTTCCACGTTGACCTGTACCTGCTGCATGGAGGGGCCGACGATGGGCGGATCCTTCGTGACGGCGATCGCGGAGCCGCCGAACCTCGTGACGAACTGCGTGTTCAGCGCCTTGGCGGTCAGCAGATAGGTGACCCAGAGCAGCATCGACCCGGCGACGAAGAACAGCCCGCCGTACAGCAGGGCGAGCCGCATCCGCAGCCCGAGCCGGTCCCACGGCCGCGCACGCGTCACAGCCGGTAGCCCTTGCCGGGCACGTTCTGGACCGCGAGCGGCGCGCCGAGCTTCCTGCGCAGCGAGGTGATCGTGACGCGCAGCACGCCGGTGCCGGTGTCGGCGTGCTCGTCCCAGACGCGCCTGCGCAGCTCGGCGGAGGTGACGAGGTCGCCGCCGGCCAGCAGCAACTGCTCCAGGACGTCGAACTCCTTGCGGTTCAGCGCGACCACCCGCTCGTCCCTGGTCACCGTACGGCGGCCGGGATCGAGCCGGATCCCGGCCCGTTCCAGCGCGGCCGGCGCGGCCCGGGAGGAGCGGCGGGCCAGCGTCCGGATCCTGGCCACCAGCTCGGCGAACGCGAACGGCTTGACCAGATAGTCGTCGGCGCCCAGCGACAGGCCGTCCACCCGGTCGCGGACCTGCCCGGCGGCGGTCAGCATGAGGATCCGGCTGGAGCTGGCCAGCTCGCCGCAGACGTCGTCGCCGTGCACCTCGGGCAGGTCGCGGTCGAGGACGACGACGTCGTAGTCGACGTACGAGGCCAGGTTCAGCGCCTCCTGCCCGTCGTAGGCCACGTCGACGGCCATCGCGTGCAGCCGCAGGCCGCGCGCGACCGCGTCGGCCAGCTCTTCCTCGTCTTCCACGACAAGCACTCGCATGTGGTCGAGCGTGGCGGGTCGGGTGTTAGCCGCGAGTAAGCGCCTTATCCGGGTTTAGCACGGCTGGGAGTGGAGTGGGCTCCGCATCCCGGGCGAGTGACCCGGGCGGCGAAGGAGCGGGTCATGAGAGTTCGACTGCTGCCTGCAGTACCTCTGCTGGTGTTGGCACTGGCGGCATGCGGGCAGAGCAAGGCCGCCGACGACGGGATCGCCAGCGCGGGCAAGGGTACGGCCACGCCCACCGCGTCGAGGTCGGTGTCGGAGACCGACCGGCAGGCGGCGCAGCTGAAGTTCGCCCAGTGCATGCGGGAGCACGGCGTCAACATGCCCGACCCCGGGGCCGACGGCAGCGTGATGCTCAGGCAGAAGAAGGGCGAGGACCCCAGCAAGATGAAGAAGGCGATGGAGGCGTGCCAGCCCCTGATGAAGGACGTGATCGGCGACAAGGTGAACCAGCCGATGGATCCGAAGCAACGGGACCAGATGGTGAAGTTCGCCCGCTGCATGCGGGAGCACGGCGTGGACATGCCGGACCCGGGGGCGAAAGGGGAGATCAAGATCAAGATGCGCGGCGGCGAGAAGAAGCTCCAGGAGGCGCAGGAAGCCTGCAAGAGCCTCGCTCCGGGCTTCGGTAGCTTCCGGGCCAAGCCGTGAGGCGGCCCCTGGTCGTCGCCGGCGCCGCCCTCCTCGCGGTCGCCGCCGCCTGGACGGCGCTGACCGTACTGAACCAGAGCGGCGGCACGGGCGCGGCGGCGCCGAGCAAGCCCCCGGTGCCCGCCACCGCGGAGATCACCAGGCAGGACCTGGTCGACACCAAGACCGTCAGCGGCGCGCTCACCTACTCCGGCGAGCGCGAGCTCGCGGCCGGCTCCGCGGGCACCGTGACGTGGGTGGCCGCGGAGGGCGCGGTGATCCGCCGGGGACGCCCGCTGATCAGGATCGACCGGAAACCGCTCGTCCTGATGTACGGCAAGCTGCCGCTCTACCGGACACTGCGTTCCGGCATGTCGGACGGCCCCGACGTCGAGCAACTGGAGCGCAACCTCAAGGCGCTCGGCTACGGCGACGACCTCACCGTGGACGACCACTTCAGCTACGCGACGCGGCTGGCCGTCAAGGAGTGGCAGGACGACGTGGGACTGTCCGAGACGGGAGAGGTGGACGCCGCGCAGGTGACGTTCCTGCCTTCGGCGGTACGGGTGACCGAGACGAAGGCCGCGGTCGGCGGCAAGGCCGGTCCCGGCCGGACGGTCCTCACGGTCAGCGAGCTGCGGCGGCTGGTGCACGTGGACCTCGACACCGGCGACCAGGCGATGGCCAGGAAGGGCGCCAAGGTGAGCGTGGAGTTGCCCGGCGGCGAGCAGGCGGCCGGGAAGATCAGCGAGGTCGGCACGGTGGCCAAGAGCCAGGAGGACAGCACCACCATCGACGTGGACATCACGCTGACCAAGCCCCCGAAGTCCAAGCTGGACCAGGCCCCGGTCGAGGTGGAGCTGGTCAGCGAGCGGCGTAAGAACGTGCTGAGCGTGCCGGTGGAGGCGCTGCTGGCGCTGCGCGAGGGCGGCTTCGGCGTCGAGGTGGTCGAGGGCGGCGCGACCCGCGTCGTGGAGGTGAAGGTCGGCGGCTTCGGCGGCAGCCGGGTCGAGATCAGCGGCGCGGGGCTGGCCGAGGGCATGAAGGTCGGGGTGCCCGCGACATGAGCGTTGTGGAGCTGCACGACGTGACCAAGGTCTACGAGGGCCACGTCGAGGCGCTGCGCGGAGTGGACCTGACGGTCGAGCGGGGTGAGCTGGTGGCCATCGTGGGGCCGTCGGGCTCCGGGAAATCCACCATGCTCCACATGATCGGCACCCTGGACCTGCCCACCAGCGGGACCGTGCGCGTCGCCGAGTACGACGTCGCCGAGCTCTCCGACCGGGAGCTGTCCGCGCTGCGGGCGCGGCATCTGGGGTTCGTGTTCCAGCAGTTCCATCTGGCTCCGGGGGTGAGCGCGCTGGACAACGTGGCCGACGGCCTGCTGTACAGCGGCATCGGGCTGCGGGCCAGACGCGAGCTGGCCGCCTCCGCCCTGGAACGGGTGGGCCTCGGCCACCGGCTGGGCCACCGGCCGAACCAGCTCTCAGGCGGCGAACAGCAGCGGGTGGCCGTGGCCCGAGCCGTCGCCGGTGACCCGCCGCTGCTGCTGGCCGATGAGCCGACCGGGAACCTGGACTCCGCCTCGGGGGCCGAGGTGCTGACGGTTCTGGGCGGGTTGCACGCGGCCGGTACGACGATCGCGATCATCACCCACGACGCGGAGATCGCCGCCTGGTGCCACCGCCAGGTCAGGCTCCGCGACGGCCGGATCGTCGCAGACCTCACACGGACCGCCGACCTCACGCGCAACGCCGACCCAGAGCGGGCCGCCGGTTTCGAGCAAGGAGCTCCAGAGTGACGCGTAACCGGCTGACACCCGCGCGTCTCGGCTTCGCCGACGTCCTGCGGGTCGGCGCGGCTGGGCTCAGCACCCGTCCGACAAGAGTGATCCTGTCGGCGCTCGGCATCGCCATCGGCATCGCGACGATGATCGCGGTGATCGGCATCTCGGCCTCCTCCCGCGAGCAACTGCTGCGTCAGCTCGACCGGCTCGGCACCAACCTGCTGACCGTCTCGGCCGGCCAGACCATGTTCGGCAAACCGGCCGAACTGCCCACCGGCGCGGTCGCCATGGTCGAGCGCATCGGCCCGGTCCGCACGGCCGGCGCCACCGGAGCCATCACCGCCACCGTGCGGCGCACCCGCTACATCCCCGAGGAGGTGACCGGCGGCATCGCCGTACAGGCGGCGACCACCGGCCTGCTTACCACACTGGAGGGCGGCCTGTCGAAGGGCACCTGGCTGAACGCCGCCACCGAGCGGCAACCCGTCGTCGTCCTGGGCGCCAAGGCCGCGGAGACGCTCGGCATCTCCAGGACCGGCGTGCGGGTGTGGATGGGCGGCCGGTGGTTCACCGTGGTCGGCATCCTGACCCCGATGCCGCTCGCCCCGGAGATCGAGCGGTCGGTGCTGGTCGGGTTCCCCGCCGGGGCGGAGCTGCTGGGCTTCGACGGCCACCCGTCGACGATCTACGAGCGGTCGGCGGAGGAGTCGGTGGAGGGCGTACGAGGGGTGCTCCCGCGTACGGTCAACCCGGAGAACCCGCAGGAGGTCAACGTCAGCAGGCCGTCCGACGCGCTGGCGGCCAGGGCGGCCGCCGCGGGCGCGTTCACCAACCTGCTGCTCGGCCTCGGCGCGGTCGCGCTGCTGGTCGGCGGCGTGGGCGTGGCGAACACCATGGTGATCTCGGTACTGGAACGACGCAGCGAGATCGGCCTGCGCCGCTCGCTCGGCGCGACGCGTGGGCAGGTGCGGGTGCAGTTCCTTTCGGAGTCGCTGCTGCTGTCCGCGCTGGGCGGGGTCGTCGGGGCGGTGCTGGGCGCGCTGGCCACCACCGGCTACGCGCTGTCACGCGGCTGGCCGGCCGTGGTGCCACCGTGGGCGCTCGGCGGCGCGATCGCCGCCACACTCGTCATCGGCACGATCGCCGGCCTCTACCCGGCCATGCGAGCCGCCCGCCTGTCCCCGACGGTCGCCCTGACGACCACCTGATGGTGGCGCTAGGCGTCGTCTGACGCGCGGGTCGCGCGGTCGAACGTCTCGACCAGTTCGTCCGCGCACAGCTCCGGATCCAGCCCGTCGACCAGCCGATCGGCCACGGCGTCGACCGCGGCCCGCAGCGTCGTGGCCATGATCGTCGAGTCGAACGACCGGAACGTCCCCGTACGCCGGCCATCATCGAAGAACGCCACCAACCGGGCGATCGCCGCGTCCCGCTCCTGGCCGCCGAGCGGGGCGGAGTTGGCGGCGATCTGCTGAACGGCCCGCACATGGTCGGGATGGGCGGCGATGAAGGCCACGTTCGACCGGATGTAGGCCTGGAGCAGGTCGCGGGCGCCGTCGGCGGCGTCGAGCGCGGGCCGCATGAAGGCGGCCGCGTCGTCCACGACCTTGCGGACCACGGCCGCCAGCAACTCGTCCTTGCTGGAGAAGTGGTAGGAGATGAGCCGCTTGCTGCTGAGCCCGGCATGCTCGCAGATGGCCTCGAAGGTCGTCGCGGCGTAACCGCGTCCGGCCAGCAGGGCGATCGTGGCCTGGGTGATCTGGGCCTTGCGTGCCTCAGTCGCCGCATGACGAGCTGTCTCCATGTCATCCGAGCTTGCCACGCTTCGGGTAGGCCTGCCGTACGGTCCGGCGGTTGACGAGCGTCGCGACGGCCACCAGCAGCACCCCGACCAGCCCCTGCTCGACCCGCATCCAGAGCGGGTAGCCGCTGGACGGGACGGCCACGATGAGCAGGATCCCGATGGGGGCGATGGTCGCGATGAAGCGGATGCGGACATAGGCGGCCCGCCTGCCCTTCTCGGCCTGGCCGGTCAGCGCGATGAGCCAGGCGGCAGCGGCGGCCACGGCCACGCCGCGTACCCACACCACCCAGTCCCCGCCGATGATGGCCGCCACCACCAGAGCCAGGACCGAGACGGCGAGCATGACGACGAAGAGCGTCCTGACATGAGTCCAGATTTTGTTATCCATGCGAGTAAATTTATCCGCACGGATAACTAGTTGGCAAGCAGTAATCGGCACGGCGCCGGCCGTACCGATCACTTGTTCGTCACATGTTGATCATGTGGCCGGCGAGGCCGTGGATAGCTTCCTTGACCGCTTCGCCGAGCGTGGGGTGGGCGTGCACGTTGCGCGCGACCTCGTGCACGGTGAGGTCCCACTGCTGGGCCAGCGTCAGCTCGGGCAGCAGCTCCGTCACCTCCGGGCCGATCAGGTGCGCGCCGAGCAGCTCACCGTACTTGTTGTCGCTGATGATCTTGACGAAGCCGTTCGCGTCGCCCAGGCCGTGCGCCTTGCCGTTCGCGGTGAACGGGAACTTGACCACCTTCACGTCATAGCCCAGGTCCCGGGCCTGCGCCTCGGTGTAGCCGAAGCTGGCCACCTGCGGCTGGCAGTACGTGGCCCGCGGGATCATCACGTAGTCGAGCTCCATGGTCTCCGCGTCGCCGATCGTCTCGGCCGCGATGATGCCCATGGACTCGGCGGCGTGCGCCAGCATCAGCTTGGCGGTGACGTCGCCGATGGCGAAGATGTGCGGCACGTTCGTCCGGCACCTGCCGTCGATCGCGATCGCGCCCCGGTCGGTGAGTGCCACGCCGGTCTTCTCCAGGCCGTAGCCGTCGACGCGCGGTGCGAAGCCGATGGCCTGCAGCACCTTGTCGGCCTCCAGCACCTGCTGCTGCCCGTCGCGGGTGACGGTCACCTTGACCGAGGCGCCGGTGTCCTCGATGCCGTCGACGCGGGTGGAGGTGAGCACCTCGATGCCGAGCCGCTTGTAGCGCTTGGCCAGCTCGGCCGAGACCTCCGCGTCCTCCAGCGGGACCATGCGGTCGAGGAACTCCACGATCGTCACCTTGACGCCGTAGTTGTGCAGGACGTACGCGAACTCCACCCCGATCGCGCCCGCGCCCGCGATGATGATGCTGCCGGGAAGCTGATCGGTCATGATCTGCTCCTCGTACGTCACCACCCGCTCCGACAGCGACGTGCCCGGGATCAGCCTGGTGCTGGCCCCGGTGGCGATGATGCAGGTGGCGAAGGTGATCGTCTCGTCGTTCACCTGGATCGTGTTGGCGTCGAGGAACGTGCCGCGGCCGTCGTACTCCGTGATGGCGTTCTTCTTCATCAGGTAGTGGACGCCCTTGACCCGCCCGTCGGCCACCTTGCGGCTGCGCTGGAAGGCGGCGCCGTAGTCGAAGCTGACCTCGCCGCTGATGCCGAAGGTCTTGGCCTCGTTGTGGAAAATGTGCGCGAGCTCGGCGTTGCGCAGCAGTGCCTTGGACGGGATACAGCCCACGTTCAGGCAGACGCCACCCCAGTACTTCTCCTCGATGACCGCTGCGCGCAGCCCGAGCTGGGCGGCGCGGACCGCGGCCGTGTACCCTCCGGGACCCGCGCCGAGAACGACGACGTCATAGTGAGTGCTCATGAGTCAGACCGTACCGTCCACCTAGCGCTACCCCTGAACCTCGCCCCCGTGCCAATGACCCGGCCGATCGCGCTCGGTTGGATCTAGGCATGACCGAATTCCCCGGACGGTGGGCCGAAGGCGTCAGCCTCGTGATCGCGCCGGTCCTCATGCTGGCGGGCGTGCTGCTGCGCCTGCCGTACGACGCCTTCTTCCCGCGCCAGCTCGCGGCCTTCGCCGGGGACCCGGCGCTGATGACCGCCTCCTACAGCTGTTTCGCCGCGGGCAACGTGCTGCTCTGGCCCGGCGTGCTCGGCCTCGTGCGGCGCTCGCCCGGCTCGCGGTGGGTGCTGTGGGGCGGGGTGATGGTGATGCTGGGCCTGTTCGAGCGGGCCTTCCACGCCGGGGTCAGCCATCTGGCGTTCCAGCTGGTCTCCGTGCAGGGCCTTCCGGCCGCGCAGCGGGCGGTGGCGGACTCCTATGGCGCCTTCCACGTCTTCGCCTCGCTCAGCGTGGCGCTGTTCTTCGGCTGGATCGTGCTCGCCGTCGGCCTGTGGCGGGCCGGCACGCTGGATCTCGTACGGGCGGTCGCCCTCGGCCTCATGTCCGCGCTGCCGATCGGCGTGCTCAAGGGCACCGGCGTGATGTCGATCGTGGCCACCGCGGGCCTGTGCGTCGCGCTCGTGCCCTTCGGCGTCAAGGTGCTGCGCGACGGCCCCGCGCCGAAGTGGTGGGCGTTCCCCCTGGCTCTCGCCATCGGCGCGGGCGCGGTGGTGCTCGGCACCCTCGGTTAGACCTCCACCTTGTACGGCAGCGCCAGCTCGTCCGCCGGGACCCCGCGGATGCCCCAGTTGACCTTGGGCATCTCGATGATCGTGATCTCCACGTCCTCGGCGGCGAGCCCCGACCTCTCGTAGATCGTCCGGATCAACGCCCGCTTGGCGTCGTCGCTGCGACCGGTGAAGCAGACCACCTCGATGATCAGGTAGTCCGGGCCGCGCTGCGGGCACACGAAGTCCTCGGCGTCGAGCAGCAGGAACCGGTGGAAGCGCTTGTCCTCCGGCAGCCCCCACGCGCTCACCACGCAGGAGTGCAGGAGATCCGAGAGCTCCCGCTGCCGCCCGGCCCACACGTCCCGCCGACCATAGATCTTGAGCTGCGCCATGCCGGTCAATATAGGGGGTCACCGTGATTGGTAGCCTGACCCCTGATGTATCGCCTCGTGTTCACGCAGGTCTTGCGACGTTTCGACGCCGAGGCCGTGCACCATCTGACTGTCAGGGCCCTCGCGCTGCTCTCGGCGCTGCCCCTGCTCAAGCGGCTGCTCTATCGAGCGCTCGCGCCGCACGACCCGGTTCTGCGCGTCAGCGCGTTCGGCGTGCACTTCCCCGGACCGCTCGGCCTGGCCGCCGGGTTCGACAAGGACGCCGCCTGCGCCGAGGGCGTCGCCGCCCTGGGCTTCGGCCATGTCGAGGTCGGCACCATCACCGCGCACGCCCAGCCGGGCAACCCCCGGCCCCGGCTGTTCAGGCTGGTGCCGGGACGGGCCGTCATCAACCGGATGGGCTTCAACAACGCCGGGGCGGTCGCCGCGTCGCGCCGCCTGCGCCGCCCCAGAGGGCTGCCGGTCGTGGTCGGGGTCAACATCGGCAAGACCAAGGTGGTGCCCGAGTCCGGAGCCGTCGCCGACTACGTGGCCAGTGCCAAGGAGCTGGCGTCGCTGGCCGACTACCTCGTGGTCAACGTGAGCTCGCCCAACACCCCCGGACTGCGCGACCTGCAGGCCGTGTCGCTGCTGCGCCCGCTGCTCGCCTCGGTCAAGGAGGTCGCCGACGGCACGCCGCGCCGTACCCCGCTGCTGGTGAAGATCGCCCCCGACCTCGCGGACGAGGACATCGACGCGGTCGCCGACCTGGCGCTGGAGCTGGGGCTCGACGGGATCATCGCGACCAACACCACGATCCGGCATGGCGGCCAGACCGGCGGGCTGTCGGGGCGCCCGCTGAAGGCGCGCTCCCTGCAGGTGCTGCGCCGGCTGCGGGCCCGCGTCGGCGACCGGCTCACGCTGGTCTCCGTGGGTGGCGTGGAGGACGTCGACGACGTGTGGGAACGCCTGCTCGCCGGGGCCACGCTGGTCCAGGGCTACACCGGGTGGATCTACGGCGGGCCGTTCTGGGCCGCGCGCATCCACCGGCAGCTCGCGCGCCGCGTCCGCCGCCACGGCCTCACCTCGATCTCGGAAGCGATCGGTCGTACGGCCTGAGACAGCCGACGATCGGTCGTACGGCCTGGAACGGGTGGACGGCCTGGAGTTCACGGCAGGCCGAAGAACGAGCCAACTGGGACGGCACGCGTTCCCGGCGTTGCTAGGGTTCCCGGATGCTCGATGATCTGCACGCCACACCCGCGCGCCTGTGCCGGGACTACCTCGAACTGGCCGATCGCCACGCACCGGGTCTGATCGAGGGGCTGTACCTGCAGGGGTCGATCGCGCTGGGCGACTACCGGCCGCGGGTGAGCGACGTCGACTTCGTCGCGGTGACCGGCCGGCCGCCCGATCCCGCCGCGCTCCGTACGATCCACGCCGAGCTGAAGACCCGTGGGGCCAAGCCGCACTTCGACGGCCTCTATGTCACCTGGGACGACCTGCGCAAAGACCCGGCGCAGGCGCCCGAGGGGCCGTCGGTGCACGAATGGCGGCTGACCGAGTCCGGAAGGTTCGAGCGCGGCCTGGTCACCTGGCACGTGCTGGCCCAGGGTGGCGTGGCCGTGAGAGGGCCGTCGGCGGCCCAGCTCGGCATCCACACCGACTGGGACACCCTGGCCAGGCAGACCAGGAAGAACCTGGCGACGTACTGGACCAGGTGGGTACAGCACAGCGCCCGGCCGGCCTCCCGGGCGGGCGTGGCCGCGCTGAGCGAGTACCAGACCGCGTGGGGGGCGCTCGGCGTCACCCGCCTGCGCCAGACGCTAGCGGTGGGCGAGGTGACGTCGAAGACCGCCGCCGGCGAATACGCGCTGGAGGTGTTCGACGCGCGCTGGCACCCGATCGTGCGCGAGGCGCTGCGGATCAGGCTGGGCGGGCCCGCGCTCTACCGCAATCCGTTCCGTCGCCGGGCCGATCTGCTGGCCTTCATGACCATGGTGCTGGAGATGTGACGGACGGTCACACGCTGGGTCTGGTCGACTCCGCGTCGTGGGTCATCGAGTCGACCCGCTTCATCACCTCGGCCGCGCGTACCGTGGCGGGCCGGTGGGGTCTGCGCCGTTGCCACGGCTTGGGCCCGTCCAGCGGCCGGTACTCCACCCCGATCGCGTCGAGCCGGCCGAGATGCTCCTCCAGGCGGGCGGGGAAGTCGGCCCCCGCCGAGCCGGACCACGCCACCTCCGCCAGGGCGCACGCCCGCGGCCACGCCCGGTAGTCGAGCGTGCGAGGGTCGGGGATGCGCTCGGTCCAGAGCTGGGCCTGGGCCCCGACGACCCGCGACCGCTCTTCGCCGGACCAGTCGTCCGGGGCGGGGGAGAAGGCCGCGACGTCGGCGACGGTGATCGCGTCACCGATCGCCATGGGCTCGTCGGCCGACGCCGACTCCGCGTAGTCGAAGTACAGCGGGAAAACCGGCGTCGCGATCACGTCGTGGCCCGCCGCGGCGGCCCGCCGGCCGACGCCCATGCCGCGCCACGGCATCACCAGCGTGTCGTGCCGCAGCTCGCCGCTGACGAACGCCTCGTCCCACACGACCGCCCGCGCGCCGCGGTCCGCGAGCACGTCGGCGAGCCGGCGCAGGAACCACGCCTGCAACTCACCCATGGACGACAGACCCAGCGAGTCGCGGTAGGCGATGATCTCGGGGGAGGCGGCCCAGTGGTCGAGCACCACCTCGTCGCCGCCGATGTGCACGTAGGGAGTCTCGCCGATGGCGCCGATCAGCTCGTCGAAGATCGTGGTCAGGAACTCGACCGTGGGCGGCATGGGGGACAGGATGGCCGGGGTGATGCCCCACCGCTCCAGCACCTGGTAGTCGTCGTCGGAGGAGCCGAACTCCGGATAGGCGGCCAGGATCGCCTGGGCGTGCCCCGGCACGTCGATCTCCGGCACGACGACGACCGCACGGGCCCGCGCGTAGGCGGCGATCTCCGTCAGGTCGTCGAGCGAGTAGTAGCCGCCGTGCGGGATCTCGTCGTAGGCGTCGGGCTCGCGGTAGTGGTTGGTCGCCGTACGCGAGCGGTGCGAGGCCACCTCGTGCAGCCGCGGGTACGCCCTGCTCTCCACCCGCCAGCCCTGGTCGTCGACCAGGTGCAGGTGGAGCCGGTTCAGCTTGTGCATCCCCATCAGGTCGATCAGGCGGAGCACCTCACGCTTGGGGAAGAAGTGCCTGGCCACGTCGAGGTGCAGGCCACGCCAGGAGAAGCGGGGAGCGTCCTCGATCCGCACCCCGGGAACGATCCACGCCGCCTCGGCCGAGAAGCGGTAGGAAGCGGGCGGCAGCAACTGGTGCAGCGACTGCCCCGCGTAGAAGGCGCCCGCCCGGTCACCCGCCGTGATCTCCACCCCGCGCGACCCCACGACCAGCCGGTACGCCTCCGGGCCGAGGGCTGGGTCGTGCCGCAGATCGACGGCTCCCGCGTCGCCCGGTCGCAGGTCGAGCACCGGCAGCGCCAGCCGTACGGCGTCGACCAGGTCCTCGGGCCCCGAGACGGCCGCGCCCGAGGTCAGCTCGTAGGAACCGGAGAGATTGCTCAGCAGATTGGGGCGAGGAATCATGCTTTGAGATAGTGCTGCAAACCGTCGGCCAGCGCCACCGCGATGCGCTGCCTGAACGCGGAATTCTGGAACTTGGCCGCCTCGCCCGCGTTACGCATGTTGCCGCACTCGATGAAGATCTTCGGCACCGTCGACAGGTTGAGGCCGCCGAGGTCGTCGCGGAAGTCGAGGGCGTTGCTGCCGATGTAGGTCGAGTAGGGCAGCCCGGTCTCCTTCTTGTACGCGTCACGCACGGCCAGGCCCAGCTTGCGCGAGTCGGCCACGACGGGGTCGACCGGGCCGTTGATCTTCTTCGGCATGATGACGTGGAAACCGTGGTTGGCGGCCGCGGCGCCGTCGCCGTGCACGGAGATCGCGGCGTCGGCCTTGGCCTTGTTACCGATCGCGGCCCGTTCGGTGATGCACGGCCCGACACTGCTGTTGTCGGCCCTGGTCAGCTTCACCGTGGCGCCACGGGCCTTGAGGATCTTGACCATGCGGTTGGAGACGTCCCAGGTGAAGGCGGCCTCGGTGTAGTGGCTGTTGGTCTCGGTCCCCGTCGTGTCGCACGGCTTCCATTTGGTCAGCACGTTGACCTTGCGGTTGACGGCCTTCGGATCGCGGTAGTTGCCGCCGTTGTGCCCCGGGTCGATGACGATGGTCTTGCCCTCCAGCGGCCGGGCCGCGGCCTGCGGCTTGGCGCGGGCCTGGGGCTTGGTACGAGCCTGAGTCGGGGCGGGGGCCAGGGTCGTCGCGTCCGCTTGGGCGGCCTGACCTGCCGCGGCGCCACCGCTGCCGGTGCTGCCGCACGCGGTGGCGATCAGGCCGCAGACAGCGAGGAGTGACGCAGGAAGAGCACGCATGCGTTCCAACTTACGTCAAGAGCGGTCCTCGCCAGACGCTTATGTCCAGAGCGGTCCCCGCCGGAGGCTCACCTCAGGGGCGGGCGTCACCAGACGTGTTCGCCCACCTCCTGCCGTTCGAGCAGCGCGGCCAGCTCCCGTGCGTCCTCGGCGTCGAGACCGAGAACGACGCGGGGACGGCCCCATGGGTGGTCGAGGGAGTGGGCGACGTAGCTGGCCACGGACTCCGCGCCGACGTCGGTACCCCTGTCCCTGCCCGCGCGCCACTGCGCCCAGGCGCGTTCGAGCTCGGTCGCCGCGCGCTGGGCGCAGGACACCAGTTCCGGATCACGCATGGCTGTCCCCCCGGATCAGATCGTGTCGCTTGACCTGACGAGTAAACCTCCGTGCGGCGCCGCCACCGCACGGGTTGACCCAGCTTTGGCCCTCTCTAAACGCGACCCGTGCTCCCTCGGCCCTCCCTAGGCGGGTCCGGTGCTTCGCCGGACGATCAGTTCGGGGGTCACCTGGCGCAGCCGGGCGACTTTCGCTGGGTCTCCGATCCGGTCGCTGAGCAGGGCCGCCGCGGACCGGCCCATGGTGCGGCGCGGTTGGTCGACGGAGGTGAGATTGATGTGGTGCGAGGCGGCCAGGTGGGTGTTGTCGTAACCGACCACCGACAGGTCGTCCGGCACCTTCAGGCCCAGTTCCGCCGCGGCCGACAGGACGCCGAGCGCCACCACGTCGTTGGCGGCGAAGATCGCCGTGGGCCTGGGTTCGCGGCTGAGCAGGGCGAGGGCGGCCTGCCGGCCGTCCTCCTCGGTCGACTCCGCGGCCTCGACCATGATGTAAGGCGCCAGCGAGTGCCTGCGCATCGCCACGAGATAACCCTCGCAGCGGGATGAACGCGGACCCTCGATGTGCGCGATCCGCTTGTGGCCGTGGTCGACCAGGTGGTCGATGGCCAGACGGGCGCCGAGCTGGTCGTCGTCGACGACGATGTCGACGCCCTCAAGCTCGATGTCACGTTCCCCTACGACGACCGTGGGCGTGTAGGAGGTCGCCTCGATCAGCGTCTCGCTGGTCGGCGCGATGCCGAGCAGCACCAGCCCGTCGACCCTGAGCTCCAGGAAGGCCTCCACGGCCTCGTCCTCGAACGCGGGGTCCCACTGGCTGTTGCCGATCAGCATGCGCAGTCCGTCGCCGTGCAGGCTCTCCTGCAGACCGTCGAGGAACTCGGCATAGAACGGGTTGTGCAGGTCGGCGACGAGCGCGCCGACGAGGTGGGTACGGCCTTCGACGAGGCTCCGCGCGACCGCGTTGGGCCGGTAGCCGAGCTCGCGGGCCGCCTGCAGTACAGCTTGCCGCCGGTGCTCGCTCACGTGCGGGGATCCGCGCAGTACGAGTGAGACCAGCGATTTCGAGACGCCGGCTCGCTCGGCGACGTTGCGGATGGTGGGTCTTGGCCGAGGCACCGCGTCTACCTCACGGAGCTCGGCGATAGTTGAAGTGTTGACGGGTGGTCCTGACATGTGTCTCCCCCGCGATGCGAAGTTGGGCACCTGTCTGACCAAACGATCGAGTTCGCCACAGGGTACGGCTTCAGGTTAGGGAAGGCTGATATTGACCGGTTGGCTACATGTCCGCTATTAGGCAGGGGGTCGGATACTGTGCAGTTGTGACACTCGGGAAGTCAGCCGAAGCGGCCCGACCGGCTCGGCGCAGGCTCAGCGTGGATCGCCGTCGCGAGGAGCTCATGGCCGCGGCACTCGAGCTCTTCAGCACACGCGACGCGGAAGACGTCTCGATCGACGACGTGGCCTCGGCCGCCGGCGCTTCGCGAGCACTGGTCTACCACTACTTCGGTGGCAAGCAGGAGCTGTACGTGGCGGCGCTGAAGAGCGCGGCCGAGCAACTGGAGTCACGGCTGCGCCCGCAGGGCGGCGGCAGGCCGCTGGACGAACTCGCCTCGGGGCTGCGGCGCTACTTCGACTTCGTCGAGGAGCACGCGGCCGGCTTCGCGGCGCTGCTGCGCGGCGGTCCCGCCAACCGGGCGGGAGAGATCGGGGAGATCGTCGACGGAGTGCGGCAACGCCTCTTCCGGCTGATCCAGCGGCAGATGCGGGTCGAGCGGCCGAGTCCGGTGCTGCGTACGACGCTGAGATCGTGGATCGCGTCGGTGGAGACCGCGGGCCTGGACTGGCTGGAGCACCGCGACATCGAACGCGCGACGCTGGAGAAGATGCTCGTCGATCACATGGTGGCGCTACTCAGAGTAGCCGCCGGCTATGACGCGGAGGTCGACGGATTGCTGGATCTACTGACCAGGGAACAGCTCGCCTAGGGAAGGATGGCGCCGGGCGGGCGGCGCCAGCTTCCCACTACGACATGACGTCGTCACCTGGGTGGACCGGGCTGTCCAGCACGGCCCACCATTCAACCCCCCTGAGGTTCGTGACGACCCCGGCACTACTCCGAACGCTGCTGCGGAATGCCCGCCAGCAGTGCCCGGACCTCGGTCTCCCGGTAACGCCGGTGACCGCCGAGGGTACGAATCGACGTCAACTTGCCTGCCTTCGCCCACCGGGTAACGGTCTTGGGGTCGACCCTGAACATGGTCGCGACCTCAGCGGGCGTGAGCAGCGGCTCGGCCTCGGGTGTACGAGCTGACATTTGTGCGGCCTCTCCTCCGTGTGGACCGGCTCAGCGATCCTGTGACTCCCTTTGCGCGTGTCACGGATGTCCCCCTATAGCCCAGAGCGTGCGGCTTTTCTGAGCCATATGCGGCATCACCCGAAGTGACCATACCGCCACGCAGAGCGATTTGCGAGCCCTTCTTTGACCCAACTGCCCGCTCACATGGCGATGTCACGCTCGGTGATTCTAGCGACACGTTTCGTGGTATCGCAGTGAAAACGGCAAACTACTCAGTTCGCAGAAGAGAGCAGCCGCGAGTCATGACCTACTTATGCAGGTCAGACGGTTGTATTGGGGCTCAGTTGGCAGATTCCAGAAGTTGCATTGACTTCCAGCGCAGGATCACCCTCTGATACATGGCGTAGGCAAGCTCTTCTTGACCCGTGTCCAGCCCCGTGAGGGCCGCGGAGAGCTCCGCGACGGACTGATCCGCTTGCAGAGCGTCATCATCCATAAGGCGTACCAACCCGCCGTAATCGAGCTCGACCAGCGAGTGCGGATGGAACTCCTCAAGCCACCTGGCCACGTCCTCCACGTCGAGGTTGGCCGACACCTCGCCCAGGTGCCTGCGCAGCACCTGCAACGCCCGCGCGGAACGCCTCCTGGCCTGGGCCATGGAGGTGACGTAGATGAGGTTGCGTCCCGTCGTGGTGGTCACGTCCTGTCCCGGGGTCGAGGAGCCGAGCACCAGCCAGCGCTCGTTCCCGTCAAAGGGCACGAACCACGCGGGTGGCACGTGCCAGGCCGTGGTGCGGATGTGGGTCCGGAGCGCGGAGGAGCCACCCGTGCGCTTGTACCTGTCGAAGTCGTCGACGGTCTGCTCGGCGATCGCCTTCGGGACAAACCGGTCCATGAGCTTCACAGGAGTGCTGCCACGCAGCCTTGAGAACGCCAGCCACGAGCGCAACCGCGTCTGCCACGGACAGACATAGAGCCGGTCCTCAACGCGCCGCAGATAGGCGTTGGGGCTCTCCTGCGCGGGTGCCGGGTGGGGCGGCATGCCGAGCAGGCGCCTGACGGCCTCGTCGTGCTCGGCGTTGAGCGCGGTGGCCCGGCGGGGGCGGTCGCGCGATTCGGCGTACTCGGCCCAGACCTTGCGCTCGGACTCGGCGAACGCGGTCAGCGGCTCGTAGACCCGGAGGTAAGCGGCATAGGGCAGCACGGAGGCATCGTGTCATGAAGACAACCTGCTCGCACCGTCGCGGCTATTACGCTGAGAAGCGATATCCGTCGCGACGGAGCGACGGAGTGTAACGGACAGGGAGTCACTACCGTGACCGATGTCTTCGGTTCGTCCCACAAGGACGTCCATGAGCAGGTCGTATTCTGCGCGGACGAGCAGAGCGGCCTGCGCGCCATCATCGCCATCCACAACACCGCACTCGGGCCGGCCCTGGGAGGCACCAGGTTCTACCCCTACCCGGACGAGCAGGGGGCCCTGGCCGATGTGCTCAACCTGGCCAAGGGCATGGCCTACAAGAACGCGCTGGCCGGTCTCGACCTCGGCGGCGGCAAGGCCGTCATCATCGGTGACCCGGGCCGGGACAAGAGCGAGGCGCTGCTGCGTGCCTACGGCCGCTTCATCGAGTCGCTCGGCGGGCGCTACATCACCGCCTGTGACGTGGGCACGTGCAGCGAGGACATGGACGTCATCGCAAGGGAGTCGCGCTCCGTGGTCGGCCGCACGCTCGCCCACGGCGGCGCCGGCGACTCCTCGATCCTCACGGCGTTCGGCGTCTTCCAGGGCATGCGGGCCTCGGCCGAGCGCGTGTACGGCACGCCGTCGCTGCTCGGCAGGCGGGTCGGCGTCGAGGGCGTCGGCAAGGTCGGCCACCGGCTGGTGGGCCTGTTGCGCGAGGACGGGGCCGAAGTGGTCGTCTGCGACGTCGACCCCAAGGCGGTCGAGCGCGTACGGCAGCGCCACCCCGAGGTGGACGTCGTGGCCGACGCGGCGGCGCTCACCACGGCCGACATCGACGTGTTCGCCCCGTGCGCGCTGGGCGGGGCGCTCGACGACCAGGTCTCGGCCACGCTCCGGGCCAGGATCGTCTGTGGCGCGGCCAACAACCAGCTCGCCCATCCCGGGGTCGAGAAGCAGCTAGCGGAGCGCGGCATCCTCTACGCGCCCGACTACGTGGTCAACTCGGGCGGCGTGATCCAGGTCGCGGACGAGCTCGAGGGCTTCAACATGGAGCGTGCCAGGGCCAAGGCGACCCAGATCTATGACACGACTCTGAAGATCTTCGCGATCGCGACCGAGGAGGGCGTACCTCCGGCGGTCGCAGCAGATAGGCTGGCCGAGCGCAGAATGTCGGAAGTCGGGCGTATTAGGGGCATTTGGCTGGGCCACTGATGCCCCACGCCCATACGACGTACCGAGCTGGGCACAAAACAGGTACGGTAATAGGCGAACGATAGGCTGACGCCCAAAGTCAGGCGGCGTCAGTGTGTGGTGCGTTAGCGACGAGGGGTCGGGGACGACCCCACACGAGGGGGTCGAGCCAATGGGGCGCGGCCGAGCAAAGGCCAAGCAGGTCAAGGTTGCTCGCCAGCTGAAGTACAACAGCGGTGGCACGGATCTTGATCGTCTTCGCGATGAACTCGGGGTCGGAGACTCCAGCGACAATGACGACGCCGACGACCTCAGCGATGAGCTGGCGGATCGCTATGCCGATTACGCCGATGACTACAGCAACAACGACGACGATCGTTCGTCTGGGCGTTCGTAGTCGTTCTTCTGGTTGAGCGAAGTCCACCCCACGGCACCCACCCGTGGGGTGAATTTTCTTTTTGTGGGTTACGGCACGGCCAACCTGGCCGCCACCCGCCGTCCAGGGCTGGGGGCCTCCAGGAATACGGCCGCTGAGCCCGCACATGGCCGGGCGCCGTAACAAGACGGTGCGACCATCTGGGTGGTGAATTGGCGGCAGGTGTCGCTAGGGCAACCCCTGCCACCCGTGTCAGCGGTAGCTGGCCTTGCCGGTGCCTTCGGTGATTTCGCCCAGGACCCAGGCTTCCAGGCCGCGGTCGGTCAGGAGGCGTAGGGCCTCGTCCGCAGACTCTTGCGCCACGATGGCGGCCATGCCGATGCCCAGGTTGAAGGTCTTGTCCATGTCCTTCTGCTCGATGTTGCCGTGGCCGGACAGGACCGAGAAGATCGGTGGTGGGGTCCACGACGAGCGGTCGAGGGTGGCGTCCAGGTGGTCGGGGAGTGAGCGGGACAGATTGCTCTCGATGCCGCCGCCCGTGATGTGGGCGTAGGCGTGCACGTCCACCGCGCGGGCCAGCTCCAGGCAGTCGAGCGAGTAGATCCGGGTGGGCTCCAGCAGCTCGGCGCCCAGTGGCCTGGCCAGCTCGGGGAGGTCGGCGTCGAGCGACAGTGACGACTCGCGCAGCACGTGGCGGACCAGCGAATAACCGTTGGAGTGCACTCCCGACGACGCCAGGCCGAGCACCGCGTCGCCGGCCCGCACGCGGGAGGCGCCGAGCATCGCCGACGCCTCCACGACGCCGGTGCCCGCGCCGGCCAGGTCGTATTCGTCGGGCCCCATGGCTCCCGGGTGTTCGGCGGTCTCGCCGCCGAGCAGGGCCGCCCCGGCCAGCCGGCAGCCCTCGGCGACGCCGCCCACGATCTCGGCGATTCGCTCGGGCACCACCTTGCCGCAGGCGATGTAGTCGGTCATGAACAGCGGCTCGGCGCCGCACACCACCAGGTCGTCGAGGACCATGGCGACGAGGTCGATGCCGATCGTGTCGTGCTTGCCGTATCGCTGGGCGAGCATGACCTTGGTGCCCACGCCGTCGGTCGAGGTGGCCAGCAGCGGGCGCTGGTAGCGCAGCAGGGCCGAGGCGTCGAACAGGCCGGCGAAGCCGCTGGCGTCGTCGACCACCTCGGGCCGGCGCGAGCGGGCCACCTTCGCCTTCATCAGCGAGACGGCGCGCTCGCCCGCCTCGATGTCGACTCCGGCGGCCTCGTACGTCGTCACGCCTTGCTCTCCAACACGAACTTGCCCACGTTGTCCTGGTCGATGGGGATGGGATAGGAACCGTCGAAGCAGGCCCGGCACAGGCGTTCGGCGGGGATGGTGGTGGCCTTGGTCAGGCCCTCCAGCGAGATGTAGCCCAGCGAGTCGGCGCCGAGCGAGGCGCGGATCTCCTCGACGGTGAGCGAGCCCGCGATGAGCTCGGCCCTGGTGGCGAAGTCGATGCCGTAGAAGCACGGCCAGGCCACGGGCGGCGAGGAGATGCGTACGTGCACCTCTTTGGCGCCGGCCTCGCGCAGCATCCTGACGATCGCGCGCTGGGTGTTGCCCCGGACGATGGAGTCGTCCACGACGACGAGGCGCTTGCCCTCGACGACCTCGCGCAGCGGGTTGAGCTTGAGCCTGATGCCGAGCTGACGGATGGTCTGCGAGGGCTGGATGAAGGTGCGGCCGACGTAGGAGTTCTTCACCAGGCCCTGGCCGTAGGGGATGCCGCTCTCCTGCGCGTAGCCGACGGCGGCGGGCGTGCCGGACTCGGGCGTCGGGATGACCAGGTCGGCCTCGACAGGGTGCTCGCGGGCCAGCTCGCGGCCGACCTCGACCCTGGTGACCTGGATGCCGCGCCCGGCGATGGTGGTGTCGGGGCGGGCCAGGTAGACGTACTCGAACAGGCAGCCCTTCGGCTCGGCCAGCGCGAACCGGCGCGACCTGACGCCGCGCTCGTCGATGGTGAGCATTTCGCCCGGCTCGATCTCGCGGGTGAAGGTGGCGCCCACGATGTCGAGTGCGGCCGTCTCGGAGGCCACCACCCAGCCCCGCTCAAGACGGCCCAGGACCAGCGGGCGGATGCCCTGTGGGTCGCGGGCCGCGTAGAGGGTCTTCTCGTTCATGAACACCAGCGAGTAGGCGCCCTTGACCTGGGGCAGCAGATCGGCCGCCGCGTCCTCGATGGACCGGTCGTCCTGGGCGAGCAGCGTGGTGAGCACGTCGGTGTCGGTGGTCGCCCTGGTCGTCCCGGGCTCCAGCCGCAGGGCCAGCTCCGGGGTGTTGATCAGGTTGCCGTTGTGGGCGAGCGCGAGGCCGCCGACGTCGGTGGAGCTCAGCGTGGGCTGCGCGTTCTCCCACACACTGGAGCCGGTCGTGGAGTAGCGGCAGTGGCCGATGGCCAGGTGCCCTCTGAGGGTGCCGAGCACCGACTCGTCGAAGACCTGGGAGACCAGACCCATGTCCTTGTAGACGAGGATGCGGCTGCCCTCGCTGACCGCGATGCCCGCGGACTCCTGTCCGCGGTGTTGCAACGCGTACAGTCCGTAGTAGGTGAGTTTGGAGACTTCCTCGCCTGGCGCCCAGACTCCGAAGACGCCACAGGCGTCCTGCGGAGCACGGTCTTGGGGGTCCAGGTCATGGCCGAGCCGGCCGTCGCCTTTCAGCACGTGCTTCAGTCTAGGTCGGCCGCTCCCCTGCTCGCGCACCCGGGGGCCAGATCAGCGGGCATGCGCCGACCGGCCGGCGTTGGATCCGCCGCGCTCCGCGAGGCGGTTTCGCTGGGAGTGAAAGGGCCGTTAGGTCATGGCACGCAGCAGGCGAGCGAACACGTCGCGCTCCTCCGCGTCGAACGCGCCCAGCAGTTCTTCGTCCATCCGGGCCCAGATCTGTTCCACGGGCTCGCGGACGGCCTTGCCCGCGTCGGTCAGCCAGACGCGGCTCACCCGCGGCCGGTCGGGGTCGGGTGCGCGGTGCAGGAAGCCGGCCCGTTCCAGGCGCTGGACGGTCTTGGTGACGGTCGGCGGCTCGACGCCCAGCTTGCCGATGAGCTCGCTCTGGGTGCGGCCGTCCTGCTGCCATAACTGGTTGAGCAGCAGTTCCTGGCCGCTGTGCAGGCCCAGGGGGACCAGGGCCGCCGCCATCCGGTGGCGTTTCGCCTTCATGACCATGATCAGCGCGTAGGTCAGGGTCTCTTCCAGCATGCCCTCATCCTGCCGCCGCCTGCCGGTTTGGCGCATGGTGACCCAAGGATGAGGGGGGTTTTACCGTGTCGTGCGGTTTCGGTGGTGGCATGCGCGAAAGGGTGAAGTATCCGGCATGCTGACCCGTCGGGAGACGCAGACGTGACCACACCTGGAGATCCGAACCACCCCCGGCCGAACGACGGCGACGAGCCCGGCCGGCCGCCGCAGGAGGGCGAGCCCACCGGCAGGGCGCCCGGCGACTCCGGCACGGGCGCCAACGGGGAGGGCGGGGAGCCCGAGGAGCCGATCACGCCCGCGCCGCCGGTGGTTCCCCGGGAGGAGCCGCCGCGTCCGGGTGGGGAGCCGCTGAGGCCGTTCCACCCCGACCTGCCCACCTCACCCGAGACGCCGGGTCCGGCCGCGGCCCAGGAGCGCGACGCGGAGGAGACCCAGGCGTTCCCGATGCCCGGGGCGCGGCCGCCCTATCCGGGCTGGGAGCGCGACGGCGGGGAGCCCGGCGAGCCGAGGGCCACGACACCGTCGCGCTACGAGCCGGCGACCACGCCGCCGGAAGAGCCGCCGCCGTCATCGCAGGACGAGCGGCCGTCGTTCGCGCCTCCGGGTGCGCCGCCGCCGTCCGAGGGGACGCGTCCGCCGACGCCGCCTGGTGAGGGCGCCGGCCCGGCGTACGGGGAAGGCCGCCCGCAGCCCTCTGAGGAAGGTCCCGAGTGGCCGTTCGAGGAAGCCCGCCCGCGGCCGTCCGGTGAGGGCGCCGGGCCGCTGTACGGGGAAGCCCCTCCGCCCGGGTCGCCGTACGAGGGCGGGCCCAGGGCATACGGCGAGCAGCGGGACATTCCACCGAGGACCGAGCCCATTCCCGCCGTTCCTGGCACTTCGCCCTCCAGCCCGTACGGTGGCCCGCCCGGCGGCGGCGGTCCCCCCTACGGCCCGCCCCCGGGATACGGCCCCTACCAGACCGGCCAGCCCATCAAGCCGGGCAGCGGTCTGGCCACGGCCTCGCTGGTGCTGGGCGTCGCCAGCCCGTTCCTCGTCTTCGTCTGTTTCACCGGCCTGCTCACCGCGATCCTGTCGATCGTCTTCGGCAGCGTCGCGCTCAGCAGGGGCGTGGGCAAGGGCCGCGCCATCACGGGCATCGCGATCAGTGTCGTCGCCCTGATCATCTTCGCCATCGTGGCCATCTGGTTCTGGAATGTGGTCCAGGAGTGCGGCCACCTTCCCGGCCAGCTCGCCGACAAGTGCTTCGAGGACAAGTTCCCCTGGATGCGGCGTAACCCTTAGAGGGGGAGATGGCCGGACAGGTCGGCACGGGCGCCGCTCGCCGAGACGGCGCCCTTCGCCATGGCCTCGGCCCACGTGAGGCGGCCCAGCGCGAGCTCGATCCAGGTGCGGCCGTCCGTCTCCACGACGTTCGGGGGAGTGCCGCGCGTGTGGCGTGGCCCCGCGATGGCCTGTACGGCCGCGTAGGGCGGCACGCGCACCTCCACCGTCCTCCCGGGTGCGGCGGTCGCCAGCCGGTCGAGCAGGTAGCGCACGGCCTGCCGGGCCGCGTCCCGCTCGGGCCGCAGGTCCCGCTCGTACGCGGCGAGCACGGCTGAGACCAGCGCACCGGCCAGTGCCGACGGCGGCCCGTCGAAGGGCGGTTCGTCCAGCGCCACGAGCTGGGCGTCCAGTGCGGCTCGCAATTTGTCTGGGTCCGGCTTCCTCGATGGCACCCCACCATTGTGTCCCCAGGAAGCGTTCATCGCGCTGGCGGTCGTCGTTCATCTGCGGTTTCGATGACGGTCGTAGCGTCCCCGCCGGAAGACCGTACATTTTTGGAGGACCTGTGGCGAACCGGCTGCAACCGCTGCTGCCCACGCATACATCTGGCCGATCGGCGATGACCTGCCGGTTCCGCTGCGGCAACGCTTGCGCGCACGACGTGGCCAACACCAGTGACAACCCCTACTTCGGTGACGTGGTCGCGCAGGCGATCTCCCGCAGGGGCATGCTCCGCGCCGGCACCCTGGGCGCCCTGGCCGCCGGGGTCGCCGGGGTCGGCCTCGCCGGAGCCGTGCCCGCCCTGGCCGAGCCCACGGAGCCGGAGGCCGAACTCTTGGGGCACTCCTCGGGGGACATCCGCTTCACCCCCGTGCCGCCGAACAAGGAGGACGCGCTGCGCGTCCCCGACGGTTACACCTCGGCCGTCGTCGCGCGCTGGGGCGACCCCGTGACGGCCGACGCGCCCGCGTTCGACTTCGACCACCAGAGCGCCGAGGCGCAGTCGAAGCAGTTCGGGTACAACTGCGACTTCGTCACGCACTTCCCGATGGGCGCCAACCGCGGGCTGCTGTGGGTGAACCACGAGTACACCAACGAGAACCTGATGTTCCGCGGCTACACCACCGGCGCCGCCGCCACCGAGGAGCAGATCAAGATCGCGCTGGCCGCGCACGGCGGCTCGGTCGTCGAGATCGAGCGCGTACGCGGAACCGGCCAGTGGAAGCTGGTCACCACCGGCCGCAGGCGCTACAACCGGCGCGTCACCGCCCAGACGCCGATGCGCTTCAGCGGTCCCGCCGCGGGCAGCGACCCGCTCAAGACCGCCGCCGACCCGGAGGGCCGCACCCCCGTCGGCATGCTGAACAACTGCTCCGGTGGATCGACGCCGTGGGGCACGGTGCTGACCGCCGAGGAGAACATCGACCAGTACTTCGTCAACGGCGACAAGGTCCCGGCGGCGCAACTGCCGTACATCTCCCGCTACACGATCACCACCGGCACCCCGGCGAGCAGCCGCCGGTTCGACCGCGTCGAGGAGCGCTTCGACCTGGCCAAGCACCCGAACGAGGCCAACAGGTTCGGCTGGGTCGTGGAGATCGACCCGTTCGACCCCGACTCGACGCCGGTCAAGCGGACCGCGCTGGGCCGCCTGAAGCACGAGGCCGCCAACACCACGCTGGCCCGCGACGGCCGCGTGGTCGTGTACATGGGGGACGACTCCCGCTTCGAGTACATCTACAAGTTCGTCTCGAAGAACCGCTACATCCCCGGCAACGACCGGCACAACCGGAACCTGCTCGACGAGGGCACGCTCTACGTCGCCAAGTTCACCGGTGACAGCCCCGCCGCCGAGATCGACGGGTCGGGCAAGCTGCCCTCCGACGGCGCCTTCGACGGCTCCGGCCAGTGGATCCCGCTGGTCTCGGGCGACAGGTCGTACGTGGACGGCATGACCGCCATCGAGGTGCTCGTCTACACCCGCGCCGCCGCCGACAAGGTGGGGGCGACCAAGATGGACCGCCCCGAGGACATGGAGCGCAACCCGGTCACCGGCGGCGTGTACGTGGCGCTGACCAACAACACCAACCGCACCGCGGCCCAGGTCGACGAGGCCAACCCGCGCCCGTCCAACAAGCACGGCCACGTGTTGGAGATCGTCGAGCGGCGCGACGACGCGGGAGAGAAAACCTTCGCCTGGTCGCTCCCGCTGATCTGCGGCGACCCGAACGACCCCGCGACCTACTTCGCCGGCTACGACAAGACGAAGGTCTCGCCGATCTCCTGCCCGGACAACGTGGCCTTCGACCGTGACGGCAACCTCTGGATCGCCACCGACGGCAACCAGCTCGGCAGCAACGACGGTATGTTCGTCATGCCGGTGCGCGGCAAGGAGCGCGGGCACCTGCGCCAGTTCCTCACGGTCCCGCTCGGCGCTGAGACCTGCGGGCCGATGGTCACCCCGGACCAGCGCAGCGTGTTCGTCGCGGTGCAGCACCCGGGCGAGCTCGACGGCGCCACCCCGGACAAGCCGGCCAGCCACTGGCCCGACGGTGACCAGCCGCGTCCGTCGGTCGCCGTCGTCTGGCACGCCAAGGGACAGAAGGTCGGCGCTTGACCTGAAGTTAAGTTGAGCTCCTAAGCTGCCATGCATGAGCATGGAAATGACCGCATGGCATCAGCTGTACTCGCTGAACAATCAGACGGAGCGTCGCCCGCTGTCCAGGGCGACGCTCCGTCGCGTCGCCGCGTTCGCCCGCCCGCATCGGCGAAGAGTGGTGCTCTTCCTGGTGTTAAGCGTGGTGATGGCGGCCTTGGCGGTGGTCTCGCCCGTTCTCGCGGGGCGGGTCGTCGACGCGATCGTCAAGGGTGAGACGTTCGGCCTCGTGGCCGGGCTGGCCGGATTGATCGCGGTGCTCGCCCTGGCGGAGGCCGGGCTCGGGCTGCTGACCAGATGGCTGTCGGCGGGGCTCGGCGAAGGGCTGATCCTCGACCTGCGCACCGCGGTCTTCGACCACGTGCAGCGGATGCCGATCGCCTTCTTCACCAGGACCCGCACGGGCGCCCTGGTCAGCCGGTTGAACAACGACGTGATCGGCGCCCAGCGCGCCTTCACCGACACCCTGTCCAGCGTGGCGGGCAACGTCGTGACGCTCGTGCTGACCCTCATCGTGATGATCGGGATCTCCTGGCAGATCACGCTGCTCGCGCTGGTGCTGCTGCCGGTGTTCGTCCTGCCCGCCCGGCGGATGGGTACCAGGATCGCCCGGCTGAGGCGTGAGGCGGCCGACCACAACGCGGCCATGGGCACGCAGATGACCGAGCGCTTCTCCGCGCCAGGCGCGACGCTGGTGAAGCTGTTCGGCCGGCCCGCCCGTGAGTCGGCGGAGTTCGCGAGCCGGGCCAGGCGGGTGCGTGACATCGGCGTGCGTACGGCCATGACCCAGTCGGTCTTCGTCACCGCGCTCACCTTGGTCTCCGCGCTGGCCCTGGCCCTCGTGTACGGCCTGGGCGGCTTCTACGCCCTGCGCGACCAGCTCGACGCCGGCTCGGTCGTGGCGCTGGCGCTGCTGCTCACCCGCCTTTACGCACCGCTGACCGCGCTGGCCAGCGCCCGGATGGACGTGATGAGCGCGCTGGTCAGCTTCGAGCGGGTCTTCGAGGTGCTCGATCTCGAACCGCTCATCAAGGAACGGCCGGATGCGGTCCGTGTCCCCGACGGGCCGGTCTCGGTGGAGTTCGACGACGTGCGCTTCGCCTACCCCTCGGCCGACAAGGTCTCGCTCGCCTCGCTGGAGGAGGTCGCCGTGCTCGACACGCGCGGCGGGGCCGAGGTGCTGCACGGCGTCTCCTTCACTGCCGAACCGGGCCAGATGGTCGCCCTCGTGGGCTCCTCGGGCGCGGGCAAGTCGACGATCGCCCAGCTCCTGCCGAGGCTGTACGACGCCGACTCCGGGTCGATACGGATCGGCGGCGTGGACGTGAAGGACCTGACCGCCGACTCGATCCGCGACACGCTCGGCATGGTGACCCAGGACGGGCACCTGTTCCACGAGACGATCAGGGCCAACCTGCTGCTGGCTCGGCCCGAGGCCGACGAGGACGAGCTGTGGGAGGTGCTCGGCCGGGCCAGGCTGGCCACGCTGATCGAGTCCCTGCCCGACGGCCTCGACACCGTGGTCGGCGAGCGCGGCTACCGGCTGTCGGGCGGCGAGCGCCAGCGGCTGACGATCGCCCGGCTGCTGCTGGCCAGGCCCAGGGTGGTGATCCTGGACGAGGCCACCGCGGCGCTCGACTCCACCTCGGAGGCGGCCGTGCAGGAGGCGCTGGGCGAGGCCCTGCAGGGCAGGACCGCCGTGGTGATCGCGCACCGCCTCTCCACGATCCGCGCGGCCGACGTCATCCTGGTGATCGAGGACGGGCGGGTGGCCGAGCGGGGCACGCACGCCGAACTGCTCGCCGCCGGGGGCCGTTATGAGGAGCTGTACCGGACCCAGTTCGCCGACCCGCTGATCGAGGAGGTCATCGGTGAGCCTGTCGCCGCAGGCTAACCGGTTGTCACGCGCTCCTGCCGGGCGGCCCGGGGCTGGTCCGTCCGGCCGCTCGTACGGCGGGTGCGCAGGGCGTACAGGCTGACCGGGACCGCCGCCAGGACGAGCACGGCCGCCAGCACCAGCGTGAACTGGTAGGCGTCGAGGAAGGCGATCAGCGGCGGCCGGTCGCTGGCGCTCTGCCTGGAGTTCAGGATGGCGCCCAGGACGGTGATGCCGAGCAGCCCGAACACCTCGCGTGACACGTTCAGGACCCCGGAGGCCACGCCCGACCTGCCCGCGGGCATTCCGGTGAGGATCGCCGAGGTCAGGGGCACCAGCAGGCCGCCGCCCAGGCCGTACAGGAGGAACCAGGGCAGGACGTCGCCGTACTCGCCGTCGGCGCCGATCCCGGAGAGCATGAGGATGCCGCCGCCCATCAGGGCCATGCCGAGCGCGACGGTCGGGCCGATGCCCAGCCGCGCGCTGATCCGCTGCGAAAGGATCGCCATGACCGCCATGAGCAGGGCCATCGGCACGAACGCGGCGCCGGCCTCGGTGGGGGAGAAGGCCAGCACGTTCTGCAGCCAGAGGGCGCTGAAGAAGTAGATGCCGAACACACCGAACGACCAGATGCCCATGGTGACCAGGCCGCCGCTGAACGCCCTGGCCCGGAACAGCGACAGGTCGATCATCGGCTCCGCGGCCCGCGCCTCGACGAGCAGGAACGCCAGCGCCGCCGCGAGCGAGAGGCCGAAGGCGGCCAGGATCTCCGGTGAGGTCCATCCGGCGCCGTCACCCTCGATCAGCGCGTACGTCAGAGCGAACAACGCGAGCGCCGAGGTGGCCAGGCCCGCCAGGTCGAGGCTGCGCCGTACCCGGGTGAAGGCGGGACGGACGGCCCAGAGCGCGAGACCCAGCGTGAAGCTCCCGATCGGCACGTTGATCAGGTAGATCCAGCCCCAGTGCAGGTGCTCGCTGATGAAGCCGCCGGTCACCGGGCCGAGCGCCATCGACAGCGCGCCGGAGGCGCTCCAGATGCCCACGGCCCGGCCACGCTCGCCCGGGTCGGGGAAGATCTGCGTCAGCAACGCGAGCGCCGTCGGCGTGAGCAGCGCCGCGCCGAACCCCTGCACCGCGCGGGCGGCGATCAGCGTGGTGCCGTCACCGGCCAGCCCGGCGGCGAGGGACGACAGCGTGAAGATCACCAGGCCGGTCGTGAAGACCCGCCTGGCGCCGAACACGTCTGCCAACCGGCCGCCGACCAGCATGAGCCCGGCGAACACCAGGATGTAGCCGCTCACGATCCACTCCAGGCCGGAGATCGTCAGCCCGAGCTCTCGCTGGATCGTCGGCAGCGCGACGTTGGCGAGGTTGTTGTCGAGGTAGGTCATGAATGTCCCGAGCGTCACCGCGGTGAGCGCCCACCAGCGCCGGTCCATGTTCGTCTCCTATACGCCGTAATTGTACGTCGTATAGTGAACTTGTACGGCGTATAGTTGTCAACCGTGATGGGAAAACTGACCGCGAGGGCCATCGTCGAGCGGGCCCTGGAGATCGGCGACGCCGAAGGACTCGACGCCGTGACGATCAGGCGCCTGGCGGCCGACCTGGGCGTGACGCCGATGGCCCTCTACTGGCACTTCAAGAACAAGGACCAGCTGCTCATCGGCATGGCGGACCACCTGATCCTGGACTTCGTGGTCAAGGACGGCGAGGACCGCCCGTGGCGCGACCGGCTGAGAGAGCTGGTGGAGGGCCTGGTCCGGGTCCTGCGCACCCACCCTTGCGCGAAGAACGTGCTGGAGCAGGTGGACCAGGGCGCGGTGCCCAGCTTCCTCGCGGTCTGGGACCAGGCACTCGGCCTGGCTCGGACGGCGGGGTTCACCGTGGAGGAGTGCTGCCTGATCTCCAAGTATCTGCTGCAGAGCGCCATCTCCATCGCCGACGCCCCGGTCCACTTCCGGTCCGGCCACACCTCCGAGGAGATCGCCGAGATCGTCCGGGTGAAGCGCGTGGGCCTGCAGTCACTGCCGGCGGAAAAGTACCCGAACCTGGTGGAGATGGCGGGCCCCATGGTCGAGGGGATGACCGCCGACTTCTACGACTCGTTCGGCGTGGACCTGGTGATCGGCGGCGTGGAGGCGCTGGCGGCCAAGCGTTAAGGTGCTGACCATGGCATTCGAGCTGGTCTGCGAGATCGAACCCCCCACGAAGCCTGATCTGAAGCACGTCCGGCACCAGATCGGCACGATGAGCAAGATCGCGCACTCGTTCCTCATCCCCGACAACCACATCGGCCGGGCGACCGTGTCCAGCGTGGCCGTCGCGCACGAGGTCGAGGCGATGGGCGGGCGGAGCATCGCCTGCCTCAACTCCCGTGACCGCAACCTGCTCGGGTTCCGGCGCGACCTGCTGACGGCTGCGGCCTATGGGGTGGACCAGTTCCTGTTCGTCTACGGTGACAAGCCGGCGAGCGGCGGCCGGACCAGTGACCTGACCGTGCGTTCGATGATCGACGAGGCCAGGGACTTCGACGCCGGGTTCCGCGTCGGCGCGGCGGCCGGGCTGCGTCCGCTGCCCGCCTGGAAGCGCGCGGCCGACTTCCTGTTCCTCCAGGTCGGTTTCTCATTGGAGGCCCTGCTGCGCTGGCGCGAGGCCAACCAGGTCGACGTGCCGGTCTACGCGGGCGTGATGGTCCTGGCCAGCGAGCGCCACGCCGGCGCCCTGGCCGCGGCCATCCCCGACATCGCCATCCCCGACCGGCTGATCCGCGCGGTGGCCGCCGACCGGATGGCGGGCGTGGAGGCGGCCTGCGAGCAGGTCCTGGCCATCCGCGACTCGGGCGCCTTCGACGGCGTCCACCTGATCCCGGTCAGCCGCTACCGCGACGTCGAATCGAGGCTGGCCACCGCGCTCTGAGACCGGGCCAGGGAGGCGAACAACGTGCCGGTCAGGGCGACGGCGAACAGTAGCGCGTACGTCCGCTCGAACCCGTGCATCACCTGCCCCACCGCCACCGGCGACAGCTTGGCCAGCGTCCCCGCGTACACCTGGGCCCGTTCGACGGGGCCGACCGAGCCGGCCAGGACGCTCAGGGACGCGCCCACGCTGATCACGATCCCCATGTTCATGATCATCACCCGGAACCCGTTCACCACCCCCAGACTGCCGCGCGGCAGGGCCCGCATGACCTGCGTGGTGTTGCCGGTCAGGAATGTGCCGCTCCCGCACCCGGCCACGAACAGACCGACCCCGATGATCCAGTACGGCGTGGCGGGATCGGCCGTCAGCATCAGGATGCCGAGGCCCAGGGCGCTCATCAGCGTGCCGCCGATCGACAGGAAGTACGGGGAGATCTTCAGCGAGCCCGCGAGCGGCGAGGCCAGGGCCATGCCGACCGGCACCGGCAGCACGCTCAGCCCGGCCGTGAAGGCGTCCACGCCCCTGGCCGCCTGGAAGTACAGCGCCACGACCAGGATCAGCGCCGCGCGGGCCAGCGCGTTGCAGAAGGAGGCCAGGTTCGCGAAGGCCAGCAGTCGCCCGCCGAACAGCCGCAGGTCGAGCACCGGATGCGCGGCCCGGCGCTCCACCAGCACGATCAGCGGCACCAGCACCGCGAACACCGCCGCCCCGATCAGCACGGCAGGACTCGACAGCCCGGCGGAACCCGCCTCGGACAGGGCGATCAGCGCGGCCGAGAGCGCGGCGAACAGCAGCGCGTTGCCCAGCGCGTCCACCGGTTCACGTGGGCCCCGGGGCATCTTGCGCAGGACGACCGCGCCCCAGCTCAGAGCGATCAGGCCGGCCGGCACGTTCACCCAGAAGATCCACTGCCAGCCGGCCGTCTCCGCGATGAGGCCGCCCAGCGTCGGCCCGGCGAGCTGTGCCACGGACAGGGTGCCGATGTAGACGCCCATGCCCTGGCTAAGCCGGTCGGGCGGGAACGCGTCGGTGATGATGACCGTGCCGTTGGCCAGGATCATCGCGGCCCCGATCGCCTGCAGCACGCGCATGGCTACCAGGAACCACACGCCCGGCGACAGCCCGGCCAGCAACGAAGCTACGGTGAACAGGGCGAACCCCGTCAGGTAGATCTCCCGCCTGCCGAGCAGGTCGGCCACCCGCCCGAAGAACACCAGGCTCGCGGTGTTGACCAGCAGGAACGACAGCAGGATCCAGCCCGACTCGAACGCGCCGGCGTGGAAGTGCCGCACCACCGAGGGGAGCGCGACGTTCAGCGTGCTGCCGGCGATGCCGATGAGGACGAGCCCCAGGCTCGTCACGGAACACACGCGCCAGGCATAGCGGAGACGGCTGTCGTAATCGGGGGAGACCGCGACCATGCCCTCCACTATGACGTACGACGTACGTCCGATTTGTCGCAGGTGGTCACCTGGCCCGCTTGCGCAGCCCTTCGAGATCGTGGATCACCACGCGCCGCCGCCCGGTCTCGATCAGCCCGCGGTCGCGCAGCGTCCGCAGCGCCTTGCTGACCGCCTCGCGCGAGGCCCCGGTCCACCCGGCCAGCTCGTCCTGCGAGAGCGGCAGCGCCACGCGTACGCCGCTGTTGGTCTTCTCGCCGTAGCGCTCGGCCAGCTCGATCAGCCTGGTCGCCACCCGGCCCGTGGTGTCGAACGCGCCGTACTCGATCCGCTTCCTGTCGGCGTCGCGCAGCCGCCCCGTGACGAGCTGCATGAGCAGTACGGCGATACGCCCGTGATCCTGCAGGAACGCGGGGAAGTCGCGGATCACCATGCCCGCGATCGGTTCCAGCGCGGTGACCGTGGCCGAACGCGGGGAGCCGTCGATGGCCGACATCTCACCGAGCAGCGCGCCCGGCCCACGTACGGCCAGCACGACCTCGGTGCCGCTGCTCGTGTGCGACGACACCTTCACCCGGCCCTCGGTCAGTACGAGCACCCAGTCGGAGGTGTCGCCCTCGCTCATCACGGTCGTTCCGCGATCCCACCTGCGCGGACGTCCCGCGGTGCGCATCTCCTCGACATCGTCGGCTGTGAGCATGGAGAGGAACTCGCCGGGATCTGGGTTCATGCGCCGATTATGTCGGTACGAACACCGCCCATCTAGGTCAATGACGTCAGAACGTAGGCGTCCACGAGTTCTTCCTTGCCCTTGAGGCTCAGCTTTCCCAGCGGGTTCACCGTGACGCCGACGCCCAGTTGCTTGCGGGTCGTCTCGCCGATCACCACCGTGCCCGGTTCGGCCAGGCCCTGCAGCCTGGCGGCCACGTTCACGCAGTCGCCCATCGCGTTGAAGCCGCGCAGCTCCGGGCTGCCGATGTTGCCGACCAGGGCGGGACCGGTGTTGACGCCGACGCGGAACGTCGGCCACGCCTCCGCGTCCTCCCGCTTCCAGGCGATCTCCTCGGCCACCTCGGCGGCGGCCTCCTGCATGGCCAGGGCCGCCCGGCAGGCCGCCCTGGCGTGGCCGGTCTGCGTGGCCGGGGCGTTGAACAGGGCGAGCAGCGCGTCACCGACGAACTGCACGATCGTGCCGCCGTTGGTCAGGATGCAGGGCACCGCGGCCGTGTGATAGCGGTTGAGCATCTCGACGATCTCGCCGGGCGTGACCCGCTCCGAGAACGTGGTGAAGCCCTTGAGGTCGGCGAAGAGCGCGGTGAGCTCCTTCATCTGGCCGCCGAGCGCCGCCTGGGCGGGGTCGGCGAGCAGGGCGGCGGCCACGTCGGGCGACATGTACTGCCGGAACAGCGTGTTGAGCTCCTGGTAGAGACGGGCGTTCTCGAGAGAGATCGAGAGCTGCCCGGCCAGGGTGGCGGCCAGCGCCTCGTCCTGCGACGTGCGGCCGACCGGCACCTCCAGCACGCCCGCCAGGTGGCCCTTGACGGTCAGCGGGAAGGCGAACAGGTTGTCGCGTCTGATCGGGGCGTCTCCGGAGAACTCGTACTCGCGCGAGCCGATCTGCGTCCTGCCGTCGGCGATCAGGCCGATCCGTACGTCGCCGTACGCCTGGCGGACGCGTTCCAGCGCGGTGGCCAGGAGGTCGGTCTCGGACTGGTGCACGCGGGTCTGGGCGCTCACCGCCACCAGGGCGCCTAAGCGCTGGGAGAGCTCGCGCTCGCTGGCCAGCGCCTCGCCGGCCCGGTCGAGAATCGCGGTCTGCCCCTCGGTGAGCCGGAACTTGCCCGACAGCCGGGTCGCCGCCAGCGGCTCGCCGCGCCGTACGTGCTCGACCAGCTCCTCCAGGACCTCGTCGTACTGCCGCTGGATGCGGGCCACGGTCGCCGACAGCGCCACCGAGTCGAACAGGCCGGCGCTCGACCCCTCACGCATGAACTGCAGGTACGCGCTGTAGGCCACGAAGACGAAGGCCAGCGTCAGCAGGATGTGCCACTCCCACCAGGACAGGTGCCAGTTGAGCTGCGACATCCCGGCGATCATGGCCTCGGCGAGCAGCGCGTAGGCGGTGATCAGGCTGACCAGCATGGCCGACGGCCGCTGCCTGTGCAGCTGGTACATCATCACGCTCGCTGCCCCGTACAGGCCCAGGCCCGGCAGCGACAGCCAGACGAGCCAGTCGACCGGCTCCTTGAGAGGCGGCTCGCTGAGCGGCGTCAGCCCGGGGATCAGCGAGGCCACTCCCCAGAGGATCATGAACCCGAAGAGCACGCCTCGGATGACGTGCTGGGACTTCAGTATGGTCTGCGCCGCCCGCTCGCCCAGCGGAAAGGCCGAGACGAACGCGAACGCCGAGGCGATCGTGAGCCCGACCTGCTGCCCGAGGTCGAACCCCATCGATCCGGTCGGCAGGATGACCTGCGGCGTGGCCAGGCCGTGCAGGAAGAAGAACCCGGCGCTGGCCAGGAACACCATGGAGACCAGGAAGAGCCGGGCGTCCTGCCGTCTGCGCGACGCCTCGCTGATCATCGTGCCCAGCACCACGTTGATGCCGGCCACCGCGATGATCATCCAGAAGTGGCTGGAGTGGTGCTCCCACATGATGTTGAGGTGGTCCTGGGCCAGGAGCAGCCAGAGGCCGAGCAGTGGCAGGACCAGATGGATGGCCCAGACCACCCCGCGCACCGGCTGCGTGGCAGGAGGGAGGTAGGTACTGGCGGTCGGCAAGGTCATCCTCCGTGGAATACGTGCGCCCCCGAACAGTCCCGATTATCCACGGCCGACAAGGCCCGCCAATGCGTCCTTTTACCCACAGCCGACTTTCATGACTCGTCAAGTAGCGTCATACGCATTGTCGCGTGATGAACACGTTATGTAGTTCTTGTCATCCTTTGGAACGTTTGAAACGTGAATCTCATGCTCACCCTGAGCAACACACGTTCCTCGGAGGAAAACCCGTGGCCATCAAGATTCGCGGTGGGCGCACGCTCACCCTCGCCACTGTCGGAGCGCTGGCCGTCTCGCTCCTCGCCGTCGGCGGAGTCGCCACCGCGTCGTCGGCGGAAGAGGTGTACGCCTGCGTGCACAAGAAGTCGCGGTACGTCCGCATCGTCAACCCCACCACTCCGTGCAAGAAGACGGAGATCCGGATGGTGATCGGCGGCGGCGGTCAGTCGACGACCACGATCACGGAGGGCACCAAGGGCGACACCGGCCCGCAGGGCCCGAAGGGTGACACCGGCCTCCAGGGCAGGCAGGGCTTCCCCGGCAAGAACGGCAAGAACGGCCTGCCGGGCAAGGACGGCCTTCCGGGTAAGAACGGCATCGACGGCAAGGACGGCCTCCCTGGCAAGGACGGCAAGGACGGTCTGCCCGGCAAGAACGGCACCGACGGCATCGATGGCAAGGACGGCAAGGACGGCCTTCCGGGCAAGGTCGGCGCCGACGGCAAGGACGGCAAGGACGGCCTGCCTGGTAAGGACGGTAAGGACGGTAAGGACGGCGTCGACGGCAAGAACGGGCTGCCGGGCAAGGACGGCGCCGATGGCAAGAACGGCAAGGACGGCCTGCCCGGTAAGGACGGCAAGGACGGCAAGGACGGTGCCGACGGTAAGGGCATCACCTACACGACCTACACCCGTTCGAGCTCCTTCAGCTCGGGCAGCGGCTCCGTCTCCTGTTCCAGCGGCGACGTGGCGACCGGCGGCGGCTTCACCATCAGCGGCAGCGGCAACGTCACCAGCAGCGCCCCCAGCGGCGGCTCGGGCTGGTCGGTCACCGCAGTCAAGGACGACAACAACAACATGGCCACCCAGAACAGCGGCAACCACGGCATAAGTGGCACCGTCTACGTGGTCTGCCTCAAGAAGTCCTGACTGAACGACGAGGGCCGGTACGGCAGCACCCCGTACCGGCCCTCGCGGAAACCTCAGCCGAACAGCGCGGGCAGCGTGCCGGAGTGCGTCTCGCGCAGCTCCGCGACCGGCACCTCCAGCACCCCCTCCACCACCAGCGACGTGCCGCCGGTGGTGCCGAGGCCGTAGCAGGGCACCTCGTGGTCGGCGCAGAGCGCGGCGAACCGGTCGAACGCCTCCGGCCGGATCACCACCAGCGCGCGCGCCGACGACTCGCTGAACAGGCCGGTGAACGCGTCGCCGCTCAGCGCCACCGTCGCTCCGATGCCCCGCGCCAGGCAGGACTCGGCGAGCGCGATGGCCAGGCCACCGTCGGACAGATCGTGGGAGCCCTCGACGAGCCCCAGCGCGGCGGCCTCCACCAGCACGGTGGCCATGGCCTGCTCGGCCGCCAGGTCGGCCTCGGGCGGCAGGCCACCGAGGTGGCCGTGGGCGACGTGCGCCCACTCCGAGCCGCCGAACTCCTCCTTCGTCTCACCGAGCAGCGCGATGCGCAGGCCCTCGGCGACGAACCCGGTGGCGACCCGCTTGGCCACGTCGTCGATCACGCCGAGCACGCCCACGACCGGGGTCGGGTGGATCGGGGTCGAGCCGGTCTGGTTGTAGAAGGAGACGTTGCCGCCGGTGACCGGCACGCCGAGGGTCCGGCAGGCGTCGGCGAGCCCGCGTACGGCCTCGGCGAACTGCCACATGACCTCGGGGTCCTCGGGCGAGCCGAAGTTGAGGCAGTTGGTGACGGCCAGCGGGCGGGCCCCGGTGACGGCGACGTTGCGGTAGGCCTCGGCCAGCGCGAGCTGGGCGCCCGCGTAGGGGTCGAGCCGCGCGTAGCGGCCGTTGCCGTCGGTGGCCAGGGCGATGCCCCTGGTCGTCGGCTCGGCCCCGGCCATGATCTCGGAGATGCGCAGCATGCCGGCGTCGGCGGGCTGGGCGAGCACGGTGTTGGACCGGACGTAGCGGTCGTACTGGGAGGTCACCCACTCCTTCGACGCCAGGTTCGGCGAGCCGAGCAGCTCCAGGAGGGTGGCGCGCAGGTCGGCGGGCCGGTCGAGGCGGTCGGGGGTGTCGGCGTTGAGCGCCTGCTGCCCGGCGGGCTCGTGGAACGGCCGCTCGTAGACCGGGCCGTCGTCGGCGGCGGTGCCGGGCGGGATGTCGACGATCGTCTCGCCGTCCCAGGTCATCACCAGCCGGCCGGTGTCGGTGACCTCGCCGATCACGGTGGCCGGGACATCCCACTTCTGGCAGATCGCCATGAACGCCGAGATGTCCGACGGCCGGACCACGGCCATCATCCGCTCCTGCGACTCGCTCATCAGGATCTCCTCGGGCCTGAGCGAGGGATCGCGGAGCGGGACCAGGTTGAGGTCGACGTGCATGCCGCCGGTGCCCTTGGCGGCCAGCTCGGTGGTCGCGCACGAGACGCCGGCCGCGCCGAGGTCCTGGATGCCCACGACCACGTCGGCCGCGTACAGCTCCAGGCAGCACTCGATGAGCAGTTTCTCCATGAACGGGTCGCCCACCTGCACGGCGGGCCGCTTGGCGTGCGACTCGTCCTCGAAGGTCGCCGAGGCGAGCACCGACGCGCCGCCGATGCCGTCGGGCCCGGTCGAGGCGCCGAACAGCACCACCTTGTTGCCCGGCCCCGGCGCGGTGGCCAGCTTGATCTGGTCCTTGCGCAGCAGGCCCACGCAGAGCGCGTTGACCAGCGGGTTGCCGATGTAGCAGGGGTCGAAGACGACCTCGCCGCCGATGTTGGGCAGGCCCAGGCAGTTGCCGTAGCTGCTGATGCCCTCGACCACGCCGGGCAGCACGCGCCGGGTGTCGTTCTGGTCGGCCCCGCCGAAGCGCAGCGCGTCCATGACCGCGATCGGGCGGGCGCCCATCGACATGATGTCGCGGACGATCCCGCCCACGCCGGTCGCGGCGCCCTGGTGCGGCTCCACGTAGGACGGGTGGTTGTGCGACTCGATCTTGAAGGTGGCGGCCCAGCCGTCGCCGATGTCGACGACGCCGGCGTTCTCGCCCATGCCGACGAGCAATGCGTCGGACTTGGGGGCCTTGGTGGCGAACTGCCGCAGATGCACCTTGGACGACTTGTACGAGCAGTGCTCGGACCACATGACGCTGTAGATGGCCAGCTCGGAGCCCGTGGGACGGCGGCCGAGGATCTCCTTGACCCGGTCGTACTCCTCCTGCTTCATCCCCAGCTCGGCGAACGGCATCGGCTCGGCGGGTGTCTCGACGGCCCGCTTGACGCTGTCGGTGCTCACGCGTTCACCAGCTTCTTGAGGATGGAGGTGAAGAAGCCGAGCCCGTCCGTGCTCGGCGCGCCGACCAGGTTTTCGACGGCGTGCTCGGGGTGCGGCATGAGGCCGACCACGTTGCCCGCCTCGTTACGGATGCCGGCGATGTCGTTGAGGGAGCCGTTGGGGTTGCCGAGGTAGCGCACGACCACGCGGTTGTCCGCTTCGAGCGCGGCGAGCGTCTCGGGGTCGGCGACGTAGCGGCCTTCGCCGTGCTTGATGGGTAGCACGACCTCCTGGCCGGGCTCGAACGAGTTGGTCCAGGGCGTGCCGGTCGCCTCGACGCGGAGCCGCTGGTCACGGCAGACGTAGTGCAGCGACGCGTTGCGCGTCAGCGCGCCCGGCAGCAGGTGCGCCTCGCACAGGATCTGGAACCCGTTGCACGTGCCGAGCACGGGCAACCCCTCACGGGCCGCCGGGACGAGCTCCCGCATCAGCGGGGCGAACCGGGAGATGGCGCCACACCGCAGGTAGTCACCGTAGGAGAAGCCGCCGGGCAGGAAGACGGCGTCCACACCCTTGAGGTCGTGGTCGGCGTGCCACAGCGGAACGGCTTCCGCGCCGGACAGTCTGATCGCTCTGGCGGCGTCCTGGTCGTCGAGAGTTCCTGGAAAGGTGACTACCCCCACGCGGGCGCTCATGTCTTGCGTCTCCTCCAGCGTTTCGTGGTGTGCACAGCAAGGCTATCTGGTGCTCGTCCATGCCACTCAACGGCGTCATCACACCCACGCGTGGAGACGGGCCGTCGGGACGGCCCGTGGCGGGGTTGAGAGTCGGCTAGACCGCGGCCAGCTCGCGGGAGCGGCGGTTCGCCGTTTCCTCCCAGGCGAGGGTCTTGCGGAGGTGGACCGTGGTGCCACGGCCGGGAGTGATGCCGAAAGAGATCTCATCCACGACCGAGCGCATGATCAGCAGGCCGCGGCCGTTCTCGGTGTCGGGGGGTGGAAAGGTCAGGGGCATCGAGGGGATGCCGACCCCGTTGTCGACAACGCGTACATCGCAGCGGCCGGAGCCGATCGAGGCCGTGACCTCGTAACGGTTGGCCGGGCCGCCGTGGCGTACCGCGTTGGAGCACGCCTCGGAGACCGCGAGCAGCATGTCGGAGATGCACGCCTCGCTCACGTTGAGCGAACGCATCGCATCTCCCAGCACTCGCCTGACCATCGGTATGCCGATCGCATCCCGGGGCAGCGCCAACGAGAACTCAATATCCACCGGACTCCTCCGGGCTCCGGAATGTCACCTGGAGTAGGTTTCCCCGTGAAATCGGGGCTAACCGCAAAATCACGTTGTTGTTATTTACTGTTGGCAAGCTCGTGGCATTGTGGCACGCCCGAACCCGACTTTAGCCGGTCGCGGGTATTTCCAGGCGTCAAATGTGCCGTTCTACTGTTCGACGCGCACGGTGTAGTCCTCGATGACGGTGTTGGCCAGCAGGGTCTCGGCCATCTTTCGGACGTCCGCGAGTGCCGCCTCGTCGGCCGGCCCCTCCAGGTCGACCTCGAAGCGCTTGCCCTGGCGTACGGCTGCGACTCCGGAGAAGCCCAGCCTGGGCAGTGCGCGGGCGATGGCCTGGCCCTGCGGATCGAGAATCTCGGGCTTCAGCATGACGTCTACGATGACGCGCGCCACTGCGTTCCTCCTGGGTGCGGCGGGAGATGGGAAAGCCAGCCTACCGGCGCGTGTGGCAGGCAACACAACGGGAAGTGGGAGGGCATGGGGCTTGCGCGAAGGGCCGTGACGTCTGCCACCATGTCCCCAAACGCGTACGAACCACCACCACATGGTCCGACGCTCGAAAGGCTGGCCTAAGGTGGCAACCCCATCGACCCCGGCCCTGACCGCACAGGAGTGGCACGTGACCGTCGACGCCTCTCGTGGTGCCCAAGCACCCCCGGAGCTCGTCCAGCTCCTCACCCCGGAGGGTGAGCGGGTCGAGCACCCCGACTACGACATCGATCTCAAGCCAGAAGAGGTCAGGTCCCTCTACCGCGACCTCACACTCGTCCGGCGCATCGACCTGGAGGCCGTCGCGCTGCAGCGGCAGGGCGAGCTCGGCATCTGGGCGTCGCTGCTCGGCCAGGAGGCCGCGCAGATCGGCTCCGGCCGGGCGCTGACCGACGCGGACATGGCCTTCCCCACCTACCGCGAGCACGGTGTGGCCTGGTGCCGTGACGTCGACCCGGTGAAGCTGCTCGGTCTGTTCCGCGGGGTGAACCATGGCGGATGGGACCCCAAGGAGCACAACTTCCACCTGTACACGATCGTGATCGGCAGCCAGACCCTGCACGCCGTCGGGTACGCGATGGGGATCCAGCGCGACGACGCGACCGCGGCCGTGATCGCCTACTTCGGCGACGGAGCCACCTCCCAGGGCGACGTGAACGAGTCGTTCATCTGGGCCAGCGTGTTCAACGCGCCGATCGTGTTCTTCTGCCAGAACAACCAGTGGGCCATCTCCGAGCCGCTGGAGAAGCAGAGCCGCATCCCCCTCTACCGCCGGGCCTCCGGGTTCGGCTTCCCCGGTCTCCGGGTCGACGGCAACGACGTGTTCGCCTGCCTCGCCGTGACCAGGCAGGCGCTCAAGAACGCCCGCGAAGGCCAGGGCCCGACGCTCATCGAGGCGTTCACGTACCGGATGGGCGCCCACACCACCACGGACGACCCGACGCGCTACCGCGTGGCGAGCGAGCTGGAGGCGTGGAAGCTCAAGGACCCGATCGAGCGGGTCAAGGCGTACCTGTTCAAGAACGAATTCGCCGACCAGGCCTTCTTCGACTCGGTCGAGGGCGAGGCCGACCAGCTCGGCGCCGACCTGCGCAGGCGCTGCCTGGCGATGCCCGACCCCGGACCGCTCGACATCTTCGACCACGTGTACGCCGAGCCGCACGCGCTGATCGACGAGGAACGCGCCCAGTACGCCGCCTACCTGGAAGGCTTCGAGTCATGAGCGTGCTCAGCCTGTCCAAGGCGCTCAACGAGGGCATGCGCAAGGCGATGGAGGACGACTCCAAGGTCCTCATCATGGGTGAGGACGTCGGCAAGCTCGGCGGCGTGTTCCGCGTCACCGACGGCCTGCAGAAGGACTTCGGCGAGGACCGGGTCATCGACACCCCGCTGGCCGAGTCGGGCATCATCGGCACCGCGATCGGCCTGGCGCTGCGCGGCTACCGGCCGGTGTGCGAGATCCAGTTTGACGGCTTCGTCTTCCCCGCGGCCGACCAGATCATCACCCAGCTCGCCAAGATGCCGATGCGCTCGCTCGGCGCGATCAAGCTGCCCGTGGTCGTCCGCATCCCCTGCGGCGGCGGCATCGGCGCGGTCGAGCACCACAGCGAGTCCCCCGAGGCCTACTTCACGCACACCGCCGGGCTGCGCGTGGTCGCCTGCTCCAACCCGGCCGACGCCTACACGATGATCCAGCAGGCCATCCGCTGCGAAGACCCGGTCATCTTCTTCGAGCCCAAGCGGCGCTACTGGGAGAAGGCCGAGGTCGACACCGTCGACACCGACTGGTGGCCACCCCTCGACCGGGGCCGGACCGTGCGCCAGGGCACCGACATCACGCTGATCGCCTACGGCCCGATGGTGAAGACCTGCCTGGAGGCCGCCACTGCCGCCGAGGCCGACGGGCGCTCGGTCGAGGTCATCGACCTGCGCTCGCTCAACCCGCTCGACACGCCGCTGGTCATGGACTCGGTACGCCGTACCGGCCGGGCCGTGGTGGTGCACGAGGCGCCGGTCAACAGCGGCTTCGGCGCCGAGCTGGCGGCCCGGATCACTGAGCAGTGCTTCTACCGGCTGGAGTCACCGGTGCTGCGCGTCGGCGGCTTCTCCACGCCCTACCCCCCGTCGAAGCTGGAGGAGCACTACCTGCCCGACCTGGACAGGGTGCTCGACGCCGTCGACCGTGCCTTCGGCTACTGAGGAGGGGCCTCATGCGACGTGAATTCAAGCTCCCCGACGTCGGCGAAGGCTTGACGGAGGCGGAGATCGTCCGCTGGCACGTCAAGGCCGGCGACGCGGTCAAGGTCAACCAGATCGTCGTGGAGATCGAGACGGCCAAGTCCATCGTCGAACTGCCGATCCCCTGGGACGGCGTGGTCTCCGGCCTGATGGCCGACGAGGGCCAGACGGTCGACGTCGGCCTCCCGATCATCGCCGTCGACACGGACGAGGCGGATGACGCCTCCGGCCAAGCGGCCGACACCTCCGGCCGGGCGGACGACGTTTCCGGAGAGGAGGCCGGCCGGATCGAGGCGCTGGCGGACGACCTGGTCCCGCGACCCCCGGCCGAGGGGGCCGTCGAACCCGGCGCCCACGGCAGCCCCGCCCCCAAGGAGGAACGCCAGGCGGTCCTGGTCGGCTACGGCGTCAAAACCGGCGCCACCAAACGCCGCCCCCGCAAATCCCGCCCCGACAAGCCCTCCGGCTCCGGCCAGTCGCCGGTGATCCCGGCCACTCCGGTCGCGAACCCGTCCCGCGTCGAGGTCTCCGCCGCACCTGGTGCCACTCCGGCGGGGATCGGCGCGCCTCGGGGTCCCGTGGGGGGCGGCGCGGCCCGCACGGACCTCAGCCCGTCGCAGGTCGCCGTCCTGGCCAAACCGCCGGTCCGCAAGCTGGCCAAGGACCTGGGCGTGAACCTGGCCGGCCTGGCGGGTTCGGGCCCCCACGGCTCGATCACCCGGGACGATGTCCACGCCGCCGTGGCGGGGCCCGCCCCTCAGGCGGCACCCCAGCAGGGCGAGGAGCGCATCCCCGTCAAGGGCGTCCGCAAGATGACCGCCCAGGCCATGGTGGCCAGCGCCTTCACCGCCCCGCACGTCACCGAGTTCCTCCAGCTCGACGTCACCGAGACCATGGACGCGGTCCGGCGTCTGCGCACTCTCCCGGACTTCGCCGAGGTCAAGGTCTCGCCGCTGCTCCTGGTCGCCAAGGCCGTGCTCACGGCCGCCAGGCGGCACCCGATGATCAACTCCTCGTGGGACGAGGCCGCTCAGGAGATCGTGGTCAAGCACTACGTCAACCTGGGCATCGCCGCCGCCACCCCGCGCGGTCTCGTCGTCCCCAACATCAAGTCCGCCCACCAGCTGTCCCTCCCCGAACTGGCCGCCGAACTGGGCCGGCTGGCGGAGACCGCCAGGGCGGGCCGCACCCAACCGGCCGAGATGGCGGGCGGCACGATCACGATCACGAACGTGGGCGTGTTCGGCGTCGACACCGGCACCCCGATCCTGAACCCGGGCGAGGCCGCCATCCTCGCCTTCGGCCAGATACGGGACATGCCGTGGGTGGTGGACGGCGAACTGGCGGTACGCAAGGTCACGACCCTGGCGCTCTCCTTCGACCACCGGATCGTGGACGGCGAGCTGGGGTCGCTGTTCCTGCGCGACGTCGGCGCCATGCTGGAGGACCCGCTCCGCATGCTCGCCTGGAGCTGAACCGGGGCGGGCGCGAAGGCCCGTTCGTCTGTGTGAGGACGGGCTTGTCCAGGAGGCTCAGTAGCAATGCGGGCGGCCGCGCACAGACGTAGGTCACGGCAGCTGAGTTCAGCGGGGACGGCGGGGCTGGATGGGGCCGGCTTCGGCGGTGACGCGGGCGGAGGTCTCTTCACCGGGGCGGACGTAGCGGTCGAGGCTGGCCAGGTGCTGGTGGCGGCTCTTGGCCCGCAGTTCGGGCGCGGTCCGGCCGGCGTGGGCCAGATGCTGCAGAGCACTGTGGCGGAGCTGGTGCAGCGTCCAGCCCTGCCGGTGCGGGTCGAGCTGGGCTGAGGCGGTCTTGAACAGGTACTCGGCGCGCGGATAGGACAGCCGCCCCCGCCCAGTGGCGGGGTCGATGTCGGCGGATGCAGGGGCGCGCGGGCCAGAGACGGGCGCACGCCGGTCGGCCAGGAACAGCGGCCCGGTGGTGCGGCCGGCCAGCAGGCGGGGCAGTAGCCGGGCGGTGGGGGTGGCCCAGTGCACGTACTCGATGGCGCCGCCCTTGGAGACGACGCGGGCGCGGCGGAACTCCAGGTCGAGGTCCTCGACGTTGAGGGAAAGGATTTCCTCGGCGCGGGCGGCCGTGTCGTACAGCAGCCGCCACAGCAGTCGTTCGCGCAGGGCGTGGGCGGGGTCGTTGAAGAGCGTCTCCAGCCGGGTGCGCGGGACGGAGCGGTCGCCGCGGCGGGCGGGTGTGCGGCGCTGCAGGCGCCGGGCCGGGTTGGTGTCCAGCAGGTCCTGGCGCTGGGCCCAGGTGGTGAAGGAGCGCAGGGCGGACAGGTGCCGGTTCCAGGTGGCGGCGGCCGCGGTCTTCCAGCGGTCCATCACCGCGGCGTAGTGCTCGGGGGTCAGGTCGGCGACCTGGTGGTGGGGGCCGGTCGCGGCGGTCAGCCGGGCGAGTGTTTCGGTGTAACCGGCGCGGGTGGTGGCCGTGGTGATGGAGTCGAGGAAGCGCCCGGCCGCCGACTCGATGCCGGCCGCGGTCGTCGCGTCGGCGGCTGGGCCGGGTTGGCTGGGGAAGGCCACGACGGACACGGGCACCCTCCTGGCAGGCAGTGTGACACATAATGTGGCCGAGTCGCCCTCACAGCGGCGAACGCCGATATGGGCGGACACGACCCGATGGCCAGCAGTGTGACAGATAATTCAAATTCTGTGTCGTATGTGAGTGGATGGCGGAGGACGTGATCTGGCGGCGCGCTCCGTGTTTCCGCATGTCAGGCTCACGGTCCACGCCGATCGGCTCAACTGCCATACCCTGCCGGAAATTTTGCCGTCGCCCGCGGACACGTAGGAGTTGAAAGCCCTCAGCGTACGGAAGGTCTGACGAGGATGACGCGTGAGTGAACATGATGAGCGGTCCTGGTTCGAGGCGGTGTACCGGCGAACCTATGAGCAGATCCTCGGATATGCCGTGCGGCGGTGTTCCTCGCCCGAGGACGCCGCCGACGTTGTGGCCGAGACCTACGTGATTGCCTGGCAGCGGATTGCCGAGTTCCCCGACGGCGAGGCCGGCAAGCTGTGGCTGTACGGCGTGGCCCGGCGAGTTCTGGCCAATCACCGCCGTAGCGAGCGGCGCAGGCTCACCCGGCACACCGAGCTCACCGACGAGATCCAACAGCTCTACGCCGCCCCCTCTCGCCACGGTGAGCAGCACGGCGTGGACGAGGCCATGGGCATGCTCGCCGACAGCGATCGTGAGCTGCTGGCCCTGGCTCTCTGGGAGGGGCTCGACCCCGGAGAGATCGCCACAGTGCTGGACTGCTCCCGCAACGCCGCCAGGATCCGCCTGCACCGGGCCCGCAAGCGCTTCGCCAAGGCCTTGGAAAAGACCCGCCCATCGGCCGCCGGTTTCGCGTCGCGGCCGCTCATCCAGAAGGAGTCAGGGTGAACAACGACCAGATTTTCAAGGACCGGGCGAGGGCGCTGGATGCGGACCTGGCCGGCAGCGCGTCCACCGCGGGGGCGGACGCGCTGCTGGTGCAGATCGTCTCGCTGGAGCGCGTTCCGGCCCGACGACGGCTCTTGCCCTCTCCTCGCCGCGCCCTGCTCGGCATGGCCGCGGTCGCCACCCTGGTGGGAGCCATCGTCGTCGGGCCGTCCCTGTTCGAGGCCTCCGAGCAGGTGTACGCCAGCCAGGCGGTGACGATCGACCGCGTCGGAGATGACTACGCCTTCTACTTCACCGATGGAGATCCTGACCCCGCCGAGCTGAAGAAGGCCTTCCACAAGGTCGGCCTGGACAACCTCACGGTGACGCTGACCCCCGTTTCGCCGCGGCAGCCGGGCACCGTCTTCGGTTTCGAGAAGTCCGACCCCGACGCACATGCGCTATTCACCGGTGAAAACTGCCCTGAACGGCTCCCAGGCTGCATTACGTCCTTCATCGTCACCGCGGATATCAAGGGCCCCGCAGAGGTCAGCCTGGGCCGCCCGGCGAAGCCCGGTGAGAAGTACTCCTACCCCGCCGATGCGAGCTGGCCGGGGGAGGCGCTGGCCGGGGTGAAACTTCAGGGACGTCCGGTGTCCGAGGCGGTACGCGTCGTGCGCGAGCGTAACTTGAAGGTGGCCTACGAGTTCGACTGGCCGCTGCGGAACGGTGACGAAGGCGTTCGTTACGAGGAGAACGTGTCGGCTTCCCGCATCGATCCCGGCGCGTCGGTGGCGCGCGCGGATTCCTACAACGACGGCGTGATCGTCCTGCACGTCGTGCCGGACCCGGCCGCGACTCCGCCGCCCGGATTCTGAGCAGCCCGGTGTGATTTATCGGCCCACTCGGACATGACGTCCTTCAAGAGTGAGGCTGGGCCGGACCAGGTGGGTAGTCGTTCGCGCGCACGGCTGCCCACCTCGCCAGGGTGTTCTGCGGGGAAGCCGCCGACCACTTGCCGTCTAGGCGAGGGTGGGCGCGAGGACGCGCTTGTCGGCCGAGGTCGGCCCGTATGACCCGACCCAGACGGGCGCGCCCAGAGCGTCCGCCACCGCCGCGGGCCAGTCGGTGACGGCGTCGCCGTACACCGGCTTGGCCCGCAGCAGGCGCGCGGTGAGTGTGGCCCGGTCGCCATGCCAGAGGTCTGTCTCACAGCCCTCGTACGCGTGACACAGCCGAGACACCGGCGCGTCCAGGTGCGTGAGCGCCAGCCCGTCGACACCCCCCGCCACCGCCACCGCGTACCGATGCGCCACGGCGTCGAAGTGCCCCACCCGGAACGGCCCCTGCCACGGCCCGGTGCCGTTGTGCCGCTCCGGCAGCTCCAGCGTGGGGTCCTCGGTGACCAGCGGCCCCGGCCCGTGCCGGGGCGTGTAGGTCCGCAGCACGCCGAGCCGGACGGCCCCGGCCCCGCCCAGCAGCTCCAACGCGTTCGCGAACGTCGTGGTGCTCCAGGTCGTGTACGGGTCGAACCCGTGGTTCTCGTCCAGCAACACCCCCTGCGCCCCCTCGAACACCACCGGCCCCCGCCTGAGCAGGCCATCAGTGGAATCCACCAGCCGGACCCGCGACGCGAACCCCCGGTAGGCCGCCACGCAGTCCGCCACCGGCGGCCCGTCCACACCCAGCGCCTCCCGCAGCACGCCGAGCTTGCGGGTCAGCGTCGCGGGAGAGTCGCCCGCGCGCGGGGCGAGCGAGCCGTTCGCCAGCGCGTACGCCATCGTCTCGCCGACGCCCATCCCGCACGACCCGTGCCGCTCCGCCCCCCGGGCCAGCTCCCGCTGACGGCCCGCCTCGATGTGGTACGGCGTGGCCAGCAGGCAATCCCGATGGACCGTGAGCAACCCGAACGGATCCGGCACGCCGAGCCGTGCCAAATGGGCGGCTTCGGCGGAGAGCGCCAGCGGATCGACCACCACGAACCTCGACAGATGCGTCGGCACACCCCGCAACGTCCCCGAGCCGAACTGCGCGAACGTGTGGTGCCGGCCATCCGGCAGCACCACGTTGTGCGCCGCCTGCGCGCCGCCGTTGAAGCGGATCACCGCGTGGACCGGCCGGGTGGCGCACAGCCAGTCCACGACGGTGCCCTTGCCCGCGTCGCCGTACCCGAGGTCGGCGACGATGACGTGTTCGCTCACGCGTCCAGCCCGTCGAGCGGCTCCGACACCACGAGCGTGCCGCGGTCGAGTTTGGCCAGTGCCTTCGACACCGAGGCGCCGGCGCGTGAGCCGAGCCCGGCCAGGTCGTCGAGGCCCTCGTCGAGGCCGATGGCGTCCTCGCCGAGCCCGACCGTGAGCGCGATCGTCTCGCAGACCGCGTCCAGGTCGTCGAGCTCCAGCACGTTCTGGCCGAGCAGGCCGCGCCAGGTGCTCAGCACCTTCGCGTTCCCGGCGTAGCTGGCCCCGGCGGGCAGGATGTAGTAGACGTCGTACTTCTGGGTCAGCTCGGCGACCATCGTCGCGACGTCGATGTCGCGCTGGCGCGGGTCGCCGATCAGCTTGTGGACGGCCTTCCCGCTGACCCGCGGATAGGGCAGCTCGTCGCCGATCATGAACAGGTATCCCCGCTTGCCGCGCTTCTCGTAGCAGTCGATCGAGGTGTGCCGGGCCATGAAGTACATGGCCAGCTCGTACGACTCGGTCATCTGGCCGCCGCCCCCGCCCTCCAGCAGGATCTGGCCGAGCTGTTCGTCCATGCGGTTGTCGGACTCGAACTGCCCGACCTGGAGCGGTGCCCGGTCGCAGGTGGCGTCGCCGATCGCGCCGAACATGATCTGCGGATCCGTGGCGTACCCCTTGCGCAGCAGCAGCCCGAGCAGGTCGGGCAGCTTGGCCTGCAGCGTGCGTGGGACGTTGCCCATCGATCCGGTGACGTCGAAGAGCACGGCGACGGCCAGCGAGTCCGGGTGCTCGTCGGAGTCGCGGCTCTCCCGCGTGACGCCGAAGGGGTCGAGGTCGGGGTGGGTGGTGGAGGCGCCGCTGTCGCTGTAGGCGAAGGCGCTGGCGCCGGTGGCGGCCCGGTAGCGGGCGGCCGAGCTGTAGACGTCGGTGGACCAGATTCCGCTGCCCATGATCTTCTCCCTAGAGGTGAAGGGGCCGGTAGGTACGCGGCCCGTAAAGGTCTTCGAGGAGCTCGTCGAGCTCGGCGAGCAGTGCCCACGCGTCGGAGGGCGGGCGCCGCAGGCAGCCGCCGACGAAGGCGCGCATCGCCCGGGGGTGGTCGCCGAGCAGGCCGGCGACGCATCGGGTGACGCCCAGGACGTCGCCCGAGGCGTCCTTCGAGGCGTCGGTGAGATACGACCGGCACCAGTCGACGAGGACGAGTCCGTGGTCGATGGGGTGGACGAGTACGTGGCGGGGGAGCACGGCGCCGTGCGTGACTCCGGCCCGGTGCGCCAGGCCGGTGGCCACCAGCAGCCGCCGCCAGATCCAGGCCACGTCCCGGGGGTCGAGGCCGGTGCCGAGCCGGGTCAGGGTGACGAAGCCGCTGGGTGCCCGGCTGAGGACGTTCGCCTGCCGTACGGTGCGCCCAGCTTTATGCCGAAATTTCGAGACAAGGCGGGGGATGTACGGCAGGAAGCGCGGGTCCGCGTCCGAGGCGATCTGAGTGAGTGCGGCGGCCTCCCGCACCAGCAGGTGGTTGTCGGCCGGGTCACGCGGCAGCTTGAGCAGCGCGTCGTCGTCGGCCGGGTACAGGACGGCGGTGCCGCCCCGATGCAGGATCGGCCCGATCCGATAAGGCCCCACCCGCTGACCGCGGTTGTGGTCGGACCACAGCTCGGCCAGCCGGGCGAACGCCCCCGCGGTCCCGGGAGACACGTCCGGGTGGAGTAACCGGGCCAGGCGCCGGTAGACCCGCGCGGGGGAGTCGCCCGCGAAGAGGTCGCCGGCCGAACGCGCCCCTGTGACGATCGACGCGGCCTCCTCGGCATTCACCGGATCTCCTCCTCCCGTGAGGGCCGCAGCAGGGCGGGATGCAGCAGCCGGGCGTCGCCCGCGCGGTACAGCTTGGCCCGCGGCCCGCCCTTGGGCCCGCCGGTCTGCGTGGTCTCGCCGGTGCCCTCCACGAACCCGGGCACCGACAGCACCTTGCGGTGGAAGTTGCCCGCGTGCAGCGGCGTGCCCCACACGCTCTCGTAGATCAGCCGCAGCTCGGAGACCGTGAACGTGTCGCCGGCGAAGGCCGTGGCCAGCGGGGTGTACTCCAGCTTCGACCGGGCCCGCTCCACGCCGTCGGCCAGGATGCGCTGATGGTCGAAGGCCAGCCGCGGCACGTCGTCGACCGGATGCCACACGGCCGCCGCCGCGTCGGTGCCCGCCCGGGGGTCGGGCAGGTCGGGGGCGAAGGCCAGGTACGAGATCGACACCACGCGCATCCGCGGGTCTCGGCCGGGGCCGCCGTAGCTGGCCAGTTGCTCGATGTGCGCGGGCGCGGCGTCCAGCCCGGTCTCCTCGGCCAGCTCGCGTACCGCCGCCTCGGCCAGGTCCTCGTCGGGCCGGATGAAGCCGCCGGGCAGTGCCCAGGCGCCCTCGTACGGCTCGACGCCGCGCTCCACGATCAGGACGTGCAGCCGCCGGTCGCGGATGGTCAGCGCCACCACGTCGACCGTCACCGCGACCGGCGGGTATCGCCGCGGGTCGTAGCCGGCCAGGAACTCTTCCATCGCACGTCCTTCTCACAGTGAGTCAATCTCTCTCTGAGAATAACCAGCCGTCCTCAACATGTCCACAAATTTGGGCATTTACGAGATCGCGTTTAGTTGTTAAGAAGGTTTATTAACAAACTCCATCGAGCTTGCGAGGACCCATGGCCCGCTCCCGGCTCATCCTCATCCTGCTCTGGACCTGCACTTTGCTGGTCAGCGCAGGGGGTGTCGCCCTGGCCGCACCGGCGGCGACCGCTTCCTCCACAGCCCTCTCCGGCTACAAGATCCAGTCATCCGCCAAGGTGTCGGACTCCGGCACCGCGATCTCCACTCCCGGCTACGCGGCCTCCGGCTGGTATCCGGTCGGCCCACGCTCGACCGTCCTGGCCGGGCTGCTGGAGAACAACGTCTACTCCGACCCGTTCTTCTCCACGAACATGCAGTCGATCCCGACCGCCGACTTCGACGTCCCCTGGTGGTACCGCTCGGACTTCACCCTCGGCTCCGAGACCGGGTTACGCACGTTCCTCGACTTCAGCGGCGTGATGTCGAGCGCCGACGTGTGGGTCAACGGCACCCAGGTGGCCACCGCCGCCCAGGTCGCCGGTGCCTACACCCGGCACGAGCGCGACGTCACCGCGCTGGTCCACCCGGGCGTCAACTCGGTGGCCTTCCGCGTCAACGCCAACAACCCGAACAACCACCTGACGATCGGCTGGATCGACTGGGTGCAGGTCCCGCGCGACGACAACACGGGCATCTTCCGTGACGTGCTGATCAGGCGCAGCGCCGACGTCTCCTTACGCGACGCGCACGTGATCACCAACCTGGCCGTGCCCGCCCTCGACCGCGCCGACCTCACGATCAAGGCCGACGTACGCAACGGCACCGGCAGCGCGGTGACCACCACGGTCAGCGGGACGATCGGCTCGCTCACGTTCTCCCAGAACGTCTCGCTCGCGGCGAACGAGACGAAGCGCATCACGTTCAGCCAGACGCTGACGAACCCGCAGGTCTGGTGGCCCTACCAGATGGGCGCCCAGCCGCAGTACGACCTCAACCTCACGGCGACCGTCGGCGGAGCGGTGAGCGACACGCTGACCCAGCGCTTCGGCGTCCGCAAGGTCGAGTCGGCCAAGAACGCCAGCGGCCGCCGCTTCTACAAGATCAACGGCCGGTCGATCCTGATCAGGGGCGGCGGCTGGTCACCGGACATCTTCCTGCGCAAGGACCTGCGCTACCTGGAGGACAAGATCCGGTACGTCAAGGACCTCGGCCTGAACACCATCCGGGTCGAAGGCCACCTGGACACCGACGAGCTCTACGACCTGGCCGACAAGTACGGCATCCTGACCATGCCCGGCTGGGAGTGCTGCAACAAGTGGGAGGGCTCGTTCGCCACGGCCGACTACCCCATCGCCAAGGCGTCGATGCAGGCGGAGGCCACCAGGCTGCGTAACCACCCCAGCGTGATCTCGTTCCTGATCGGCTCCGACAACCCGCCGACGGCCCAGAAGGAGACCAACTACCTCGACGCCCTGACGGCCGCCGAGTGGCCGCTGCCGATCGTCTCCGTGGCCTCGGACAAGTCCAGCCCGCAACTGGGCAACTCCGGCCTGAAGATGCCGGGCCCGTACGAGTGGGTGCCGCCGAACTACTGGTACAACAAGCGCGAAGGCGGCGCGTTCGGCTTCAACTCCGAGACCAGCGCGGGCCCGGACGTCCCGACCCTCGACTCGCTCAAGCGGATGATGACCACCGCGCAGATCAACTCGCTCTGGCAGAGCCCGAGCGCGACGCAGTATCACCGCTCCCCGTCGAGCACGTTCAACAACCTGACGATCTATCACAACGCCCTCAGAGGCCGGTACGGCGTGCCGTCCAGCCTGACGGACTACGTGAAGAAGGCGCAGCTCGCCCAGTACGAGGCGGTCCGCGCGCAGTTCGAGGCGTACGGCCGCAACTTCACCGACTCCAGCAACCCCTCGACCGGCGTCATCTACTGGATGCTCAACAGCGGCTGGTCGTCGCTGCACTGGCAGTTGTTCGACTACTACCTCGACCAGGGCGGCTCCTACTGGGGTGCCCGTGAGGCGAACAGGCCGCTGCACGTCCAGTACTCCTACGACAACAAGTCCGTCGTCGTGGTCAACTCGGGCCCCTCGGCGGCCTCGGGCCTGACGGTCAAGACCGACGTGTTCAACATGGACGGCACCTCGAAGTACACCAACACGGCCACGGTCACCGTCCCCGCCGACGGCGGCAAGGCCACCGCGGTCACCGTCCCGTCGATCAGCGGCCTGTCCACGACCTACCTCGTCCGGCTGAGCCTGCTGCGGGGCGGGGAGGAGATCGACCGCAACGTGTACGCGCTGTCCACGGCGAGCGACGTCATCGACTGGGACAACAACGACTGGTACTACGTGCCGACCACCAGCTACGCTAACCTGACCGGGCTCAACAGCCTGGCCCAGGCCCCGATCACCGCCACCGCCACGTCGCCGTCCCCCGGGACCGTCGCGGTGACGATCAGCAACACTGGCACGGGCAAGATCCCCGCGTTCATGCTCGACGCGCACGTCGTGGACGCGTCCGGCAAACCGGTGCTGCCGATCCAGTGGTCGGACAACGCGATCAGCCTCTGGCCGGGCGAGTCGAAGACCCTGACCGCCACCTACCGGGCCGCCGACCTGAGCGGCGCGGCGAGCGTCCGGGTGTCCGGCTGGAACACCGCGACGCTCACCGTCCCGACCGGCCCGCCGGACACCGAGAAGCCGACCGCGCCGGCGAACCTGCGCAGCACCGCCAAGACGTCCTCCAGCGTCACGCTGGCCTGGGACGCCTCCTCCGACAACACCGGGGTGAGCGGCTATGACGTCTACAACGGCACGACCCTGGCCACCACGGTCACCGGCACGACGGCCACGGTCTCGGGCCTGACGGCCGCCACGTCGTACACGTTCACGGTCAAGGCCCGCGACGCGGCCGGCAACACCTCGGACGCCTCGAACGCGGTGACCGAGACCACCGGCAGCGGCCCGGTCGTCTACCAGGCCGAGGACGCGACGATCTCGCAGGGCGCGGCGGAGTCGAACCACGACGGCTACACCGGCACCGGGTTCGTCAACTACGACAACGTGACCGGCAGCTACGTCGAGTGGACGGTCAACGCCCCCGTGGCGGGACCGGTCACTCTGGAGCTGCGCTACGCCAACGGCACCACGGTGAACCGGCCGATGGCCATCGCGATCAACGGCGGCACGGCGGTCAACCGCGACTTCAACGGCACCGGCGACTGGGACACCTGGCAGACCTCCACCCTCACCATCAACCTCACCCAAGGAGCGAACAAGATCAGAGCCACCGCCACCACGGCCAACGGCGGGCCGAACGTCGACCGGATCTCGATAGGCTGACCTCATGATTCGCCACGTCGTGCTGTTCACCTGGACCGAAGACGCCACCGAGGAGCAGAAGGCCACGGTCGCGACAGAGTTGCGCAAACTGCCGGGGATCATCCCGGAGATCCGGTCCTACACGGCGGACGCCGACGCGGGCATCAACCAGGGCAACCACGAGTTCGGGGTGGTCGCCGACTTCGACAACGTCGACGACTACCTGGTGTACCGCGATCACCCTCAGCACCAGAAGGTGATCGCGGAACACATCAAGCCGATCATCGCGAGCCGGGCGGCTCTGCAGCTCAGTCTTTAGGAGCTTCGTCGGTCCACCCGAGCTTCTTGATCACGTTGCTGTCGACCAGCTCGCCGACCGGCGAGCCGTCGGACCTCGTCGGTGTGCGCTGAATGGCCAGCAGGTCGCCGCTCTCCCGGTCGATGATGATCTGCTGGAGTACCTCCGGGCTGTTGAACAACAGCCCGAGTCCGGTACGTCCGTCGAGGTCCGTGACCCCGTCGGCCACCCGCACGCCGGGCAGCTCCGTGAGCATCCGGTAGAGCGCGGCACGCGTGCCCGGCGTGGTCTCGGCGTCCTCCAGCAGCTGACAGGCGACGGTCCAGAGCCAGGTTTCCCGGTTGTCCCGGGGGTCGGAGTAGCGCTTGAGCAACTCGGTTTCGAGCGCCTCCGCGTCGGTGGGCAACCCTGTCACGGGCTTGAACTCCGACAGCTCCACCGGCCCGTAGAAGGTCTTGCCGACCTGGCAGCCGCTCTTGGAGTCGCAGAGCGGTGGCGATCCCGCGTCCTTCCATGCCTGCTCGTCGGCGCGCGTCACCGGTGCGGCGGTGAGATCAAGCTTCTTGATCCGCTGCACACCGTCTCGGCTGATCCACATCACCTCAGGATTGCGATACTCGACGGTGTAGTGGGGGGTGGCCTTCCTCGTGATCCGCACCATCTCGCGCCGCCACCAGGCGCCCTCACCGGGCGGCTGGGCGGCCAGCCGGTCCGCCGCCGTGGCGAGCGCCTGGGCCGGGTCCTCCTGAGTCGCGGCGGTGTCCGGGCCCCCGCCCAATCCTGGCACCACCACGAACCCGCCGATCAGCACCAGGGCGACGGACGCCGCCGCGAGCGCCACCCGGGACCAGCCGGGCAGACGTCGGCGCGGGGCATCGTTCAGCATCCGGGCGCGGACCGCCATCACCCGCGCGTGGTCGGCCGGCGGCACGTCCGGCATCACGTCGTCGATGAGCTGGAACTCCTTCATCAGACCTCAACTCCCAGCGCGTCACGTAGTTTGGTCCTGGCTCGGCTCAGCCGGGAGGCGACGGTGCCGTTGGCGATACCGAGCGCCGCGGCCACCTCGTCGTAGATCAGCCCGCCGTACGCGACGAGCAGCAGCACGTCGCGCTCACCGCGCGACAGCCCGGCCAGCGCGGCCGAGAGCTTCTGGACGGTCACCCCGGCGGCGACCCGGTCCACGACTCGCTGGTCGTGGCCGCCGTCGTCGCCTGGTGGCCCGGACCTGGCCAGTGCCCGGTAGCGCCGCATCTCGGCCCGCCGGTGCTTGCCGATGAGGTTGGTGGCGATGCCGTACAGCCATGGCCTGACGCCGCCCTTGGCGGCGTCGAAGCTGTCGCGACGGCGGAACGCGACGAGGAAGGTCTCGGCGGCGAGGTCCTCGGCGATGTCGAGGTCGAGGCGGCGGCCGATGTAACGGCGGATCTCCTCGTAGTGCGCGTCGAAGACCGTGGCGAACCGCTCGGGATCGGCCACCGCTCCGTCAAGAGACGTGATCATGCAAGGGTCTCCCTTGCCGGGGAACAGGGACACCTGTGATTACCCGCTCCCGGGAGACCCTTCCATCAGATTGCCCGCAGGATGGTCGACATTAGATGAGATCGGCGACCTGAAATGAGAGCACTGCTCTTGACTTGACCGCCACCTTGAGAGAGCATTGATCTCGTAAGAGAGCGGCGCTTCAAACGGAGGAGACATCATGGGCAAGCACGTCATCGCAGGAGCGGGACAAGTCGGCAAGCACCTTGCCGGGCACCTGCTCGCACAGGGGCACCAGGTCGTCGTGGTCACCAGGTCAGGCAAGGGCCCAGCCGGCGTCGAGTCCGTCGCGGCCGATCTCACCGACCGCGACCGGCTCGCCCGGATCGTCAAGGGCGCTGACGCCCTCCACAACTGCGCGGGTCCCGCCTACCCCCGCTGGGCACAGGACTGGCCGCCGCTGGCTTCCGCGTTGCTGGCCGCCGCCGAAGCCACCGGCGCGGTGCTCGTCACCGCCGGCAACCTCTACGCCTACGGACCCGTGACCACGCCGATGGTCGAGGATCTCCCCCTCGCCGCCCCCGGCGTCAAGGGCCGTGTCCGCGCCAAGATGTGGACCGACGCGCTGGCCGCGCATCAGGCCGGCCGTGCCCGCGTCACCGAGATCCGCAGTTCCGACTACTTCGGCCCGGGCGCCAGCGACCAGACCCCCGTCGGCACCCGCTTCGTGCCTTCGCTGCTCGCCGGCAAGAGCACTTCCTTCCTCGGCGACCCCGACCAGCCCCACTCGTGGACCTACCTGCCCGACGTGGCCGCCGCGATGGCCATCGCCGCCACCGACGAGCGCGCCTGGGGCCGTGCCTGGCACACCCCCAGCAACCCGGCGCTATCGGCCCGCGCACTGGCCGGGCGGCTGTGCGAACTCGCCGGAGCGCCCGCACCGCGCCTCAACCGCCCCCCGGCGCCGATCCTGTTCGCACTCGAGCTGATCAACCCCGTCATCCGTGAGCTGAAAGAGACGCGCTACCAGTTCGACCGACCCTTCGTCGTCGACTCCTCGGCGTTCGAGAACACCTTCGGCATGACCGCGACTCCGCTCGATGCCGCCCTCAAGGCCACCATCGCCGCCGCACCCACCACCTGACGTCGCAGGTGGCGGCGTCGAATCAGACTTCCGGCGGGTTGTTCTCGCGGTGCATCAGCTGGTTGTCGGAGGTACGGCCCCGCCTCGGGGCCAGCACGATGCTCAGGACCACGCCCACCCCGCCGACGATCATGAAGATGACGCCGATCGTGTCCATGTGCACACTCTGGCCGAACACGTCCGGCTCGATGGCGAATCGCAGGATGGCGCCGAGCGTGAGGAAGAAGATGCTGACCCCGACACCCATGACGACCTCCACAAAGGCAAAGAGCACGTACGCCCTCGGTCATACCCGAGTATGCGTGATCACACGCTCAGGCGAGACAGGAGAGTGGCTTTCCGCCATTAAACGTGATCATGTCGGTGATGGCGGCGACAAGGTCGATCTGGCCGCCCCGAGGCAGTCCGTCCAGCTCGGCGTAGGCGCGGTGCAGGTTGCCGACGATGCGCTCGGCGTCGAGCAGCTCGCCCCACTCGCCCAGGTCGGTCTCGCGGGCCGCCTCCAGCGGGGTCAGTCCCGCCGCCCGGCCGCGCTCGGCGGTCGCCAGCACGAACTCCAGGTAGCCCCGCACCCGGTCGAAGACCTCGGGCCCGCACACGTCACCGTGCCCTGGCACGACCGTCTCCGCGCCCAGCTCCTTGAGCTGGTCGAGCGCCTCGATCCCGCCCGTCACCGAGCCCATCAGCACGAACGGCGTGCCGCCGTTGAAGGCCAGGTCGCCCGAGAACAGCAGCCGCCGCTCCGGGATCCAGACATAGGAGTCGTTGGTGGTGTGCGCGGCGAATCCGACATGCCGCACCTCGCACCGCAGCTCGTCGGAGTAGACCGTGATCCGGTCGCTGTAGGTGAGGAACGGCGCCACCGCCTCCAGATGGCCCCACTCCACGTCCGGTGACCAGGCGAACGTCCGATACTCCGGGATGCCCTCGGCCAGGATCAGCTCGCGGGTCCGCTCATGGGCGACGATGGTGGCCTCGGGGAAGAGGTAGTTGCCGAACGTGTGGTCGCCGTGGTGATGAGTGTTGATCAGCGTGGTGATCGGGCGGGCGCTGACCTCGGCGATGGCCCGCCGGTACGTCCGCGTGCGCCGCTCGGTCGAGCAGGCGTCGATGGAGATCACCCCGCGCCGCCCGGCCAGGAAGCCCGTGTTGTTGATCCACCAGCTCCCGTCAGGCTGAATGTAGGCGTAGATGCCTGACGAGACCTCTTCCAAACGGGGTGGCGGCAGAGGCTGGTCGTCGTGGTGAGAGGCACTCATGTCGCGAACGTACCGCGTGCGAGCCGTTCGGAGAGAGCGTTTTCCAGCAGAACGCCCGCTCCACAGCGGAGCGGGCGTTCGGCGGGAGGCGGATCCGGCGGCGGATCCAGAGGCAGGTCTAGAAGGCGGCCTCCGGGAGGTCCATCAGGTCCTGGCCGGTGGCGGTGAGCACCCGGCGCTCGGCGGCTAGGCGGGGCAGTACGGTCGCCGCGAAGAACGAGGCGGCGGCGACCTTGCCCTGGTAGAAGGGGTCCTCGCCGTCGGCGAGCCGGGCCAGCGCGATCTCGGCCTGGCGCAGCAGCAGCCAGCCGATCACCAGGTCGCCCAGGCCCAGGAGCAGCCTGGTCGTGTTGAGCCCGACCTTGTAGACCTCCTGCGGCGTCTCGAGCGCGCCCAGCGCCCAGCCGGCCATCGTGTCGCCCATGGCCTTGATGTCGGCGGCGGCCTCGGCGAGCAGCTTGCGCTCCTCCTTGAGGCGGCCGTTCCCGGCGTCGGAGGAGGCGAAGGCGTTGATCTCGGCCAGCAGCGAGTTGATGGCGGCGCCCTGGTTGCGCAGGATCTTGCGGAAGAACAGGTCCAGGCCCTGGATCGCGGTGGTGCCCTCGTACAGGGAGTCGATCTTGGCGTCCCGGATGTACTGCTCGATCGGGTAGTCCTGCAGGTAGCCGGAGCCGCCCAGCGTCTGCAGGGACCGGGCCAGCAGCTCGTACGAGCGCTCCGAGCCGACCCCCTTGACCAGGGGCAGCAGCAGGTCGTTCATGTCGCGCGCGTGCCGGTCGTCGGGGTTGACCTGGATGGTGTCCTGGAACGTGGCCGTGTAGAGCACCAGCGCGCGCATGCCCTCGACGTACGACTTCTGCAGCATCAGCTCGCGGCGTACGTCCGGGTGGTGGGTGATCGGCACCCGGGGAGCGGACTTGTCGGCCATCCTGGTCAGATCGGCACCCTGGGCGCGGCTCTTGGCATACTCCAGGGCGTTCAGGTAGCCGGTGGAGAGCGTGGCGATGGCCTTGGTGCCGACCATCATGCGGGCGTGCTCGATCACCATGAACATCTGCCTGATGCCCTCGTGCACCTCACCGACCAGCCAGCCGATGGCCGGGTGCTTGTCGCCGAAGGTGAGCTCGCAGGTCGTGGAGACCTTCAGGCCCATCTTCTTCTCGACGTTGGTGACGTAGACGCCGTTGCGCTCGCCCAGCTCACCCGTCTCCAGATCCACGTGGAACTTCGGCACCAGGAACATCGACAGGCCCTTGGTGCCGGGTCCGTGCCCCTCGGGGCGGGCCAGCACCAGGTGGAAGATGTTCTCGGCCATGTCGTGCTCGGCGCTGGTGATGAAGCGCTTGACGCCCTCGATGTGCCACGTGCCGTCGGGCTGGCGGATCGCCTTGGCGCGGCCCGCGCCGACGTCCGAGCCCGCGTCGGGCTCGGTCAGCACCATGGTGGCGCCCCAGTTGCGCTCGATGGCCAGCTCGGCGAAGCGCTTCTGCTCGTCGGTGCCGACCTCCCACAGGGTGTAGGCGAAATTGGGGCCGGCCGCGTACATGTAGAGGCCGGGGTTCGCGCCGAGGATCATCTCGGCCGTGGCCCAGGCCAGGCTCCGCGGGATGCCGGGGCCACCCAGCTCACTCGGCAGGTCGAGATGCGCCCAGCCGCCGTCGACCAGCGCTCTGAACGACTTCTTGACGCCCTCCGGCATGGTGACCGAGTTCGTGGCGGCGTCGAAGACCGGCGGGTGGCGGTCGCCCTCCTCGAACGACTCGGCCATGACGCCGGTGGCCAGTTTGTTGACCCCGTCCAGAAGGCCGCGGGCGATCTCCTCGTCGATGTCCGCATACGGCCCTGTGCCGAGGATCTCGCCTCGCCCGAACACCTCGAAGAGGTTGAACTCCAGGTCACGCACGTTGCTCTTGTAGTGGCCCATGGTGTCGATCTCCTTGAACCGGGGGCGTTATGTACTGGCGAGTAACCTTACTCGAAATGCTACCCGCGAGTAACCATGAATATGCGTGGCATGCTCATCTCCATGGACGCCGAAGAACTCGCCGCCCGGTGGCGAGAGCGACTGGACTCCTGGGCCATCCCCGCCGAGATCATGGCCAAGGCACCGGTCGACCCGTGGGGTCATTCCCCGGCGCGCTTCGCCACGCGCACCGACAGAGCGCTCGCGGAGCCCGACGACGGCCCCACCGCGACGCACCTCATCGAGGCGCTGGGCGAGCGCGCCACGCTGCTCGACGTCGGCGCGGGCGCCGGCGCCGCGTCGCTGCCCATGCACGATCGCCTCTCCACGCTGTACGCGGTCGACACTTCGGCCGGGATGCTCGACGAGCTCAGCCTCAGGGCGGACAAGCTCGGCGTCCCGCTCACCGCGGTCCAAGGCCGCTGGCCCGACGTGGCCGACCAGGTGCCGGTCGCCGACGTGGTGATCGCCGCGCACGTCATCTACAACGTGCCGGACCTGGCCGACTTCCTCCGCGCGCTGAACGACCACGCCCGGCGCCGCGTCGTGCTCGAACTCCCGCACCGCCATCCCATGAGCTGGATGGAGCCGCTGTGGCAGCACTTCCACAACGTGGGCCGCCCGGTCAGGCCCGTCGCCGAGGACTGCGTGGCACTGGCGGCAGCGCTCGGCTACCGCGTACGGGTGGAGGAGCGCGAGGCGCCGCTGAACCGGTACAACTCCCTGGAGGAGCTGGCGGAGAGCGTCTGCCAGCGCGTCTGCCTCGACCCGTCGCGCTCGGCGGAGGTCGGCGCGACGGCCCTCGAACTCGGCATGTGGCCGCTCCCGCGCGAACGCTGGGTCACGATCTGGTGGGATCGACCCACGCGCTGATCCAGCATGTCAGGGATGGCTCAGGGTAGGTCCCCGATGCCATCGGGGGGTCTCAAAAGGCACTCTGAGGACATGAACGAAATCAGTCGACGCGATGAGGTCTCGTTGTCCGGCGCCGCGCTGCGCGGCGCCCCCTGGAGGGCCGCCGCCATCGGCGGTGGCGCGACGGCCGCCGCCAGTTTCGGGCTGGGCGTGATCCTGCCCGGCTCCGCCGACCTGGTGTGGGCGCTCGGCCTGGGGATCAGCGTCTTCGCGCTGGTCGCCGCCATCGGCGCGGTGTCCAAGCCGAACGAGGGCGACCGGGTGACCCGCCAGGCGCGCCTGTGGGCGCTGAAGCACCCGTGGCGGTTCGCGCTGCTGCCCGCCGCGATCACGGCGGTCCTGGACTATCCGGTGCAGCTGGTGCTCGACGGGGAGGGTGTGTTCGGTTCGGCCTTCGAGTCGGTCTGGCACGGCGCCCTGGTATATCTGATCGCCGGCGTCCTGACGCTCACGATGCAGGGACGAGCACGATCTTCCCAGTGACCCGGCGGTTGATCAGATCGTCCATCGCCCGCCCGGCCTCCTCCAGGGGCCTTGCCTCCGGTGGCGCCGGGTCGATCCCGGGCATCGTGAGCAGCTCCTGGAGCATCAGCCGGTTGGCGGCCGCGTGGCTCATCGACCACGCGCCCCAATCCACCCCCACCACCGCCCGGTTGCGCAGCAGCACCTGGTTGGCCGGTAGCCGCGGAATGCCGCCCCCGGCGAAGCCGACGACCAGGAGCCGCCCGCCTTCGCGCAGCGAGCGCAGCGCCTCCTCGGACAGTTCGCCCCCTACGGGATCCACCACCACGTCCACGCCCCAGCGCCTGGCGGCGGCCTTCAGCCCCTCGTAGCCGATGACCTCGTCCGCCCCGGCCCGCGCCGCGCGCTCGCGCTTCTCCGGCGTCGACGCGGCCGCCAGCACGGCGGCCCCCAGCGCCCTGGCCACCTGGATGGCCGCCAGCCCCACTCCACCGCCCGCGCCGAGCACCAGCACCCGCTCGCCGCGCCGCAGCCCGGCCCGCTCCTTGAGCGCGTACCTGGCCGTGCAGTAGCTCTGCGCGAACGCGGCCGCCGTCCGCGGCTCGAAGCCCTCCGGCAGAGGTACGGCCTGCGCCTCCGGGACGACCACGTGCGTCGCGTAACCGCCGATCCCGGTGATGGCGAGCACCCTGGTGCCGTCGGCCAGCCGCCCGGCCACCTCGTACCCCGGCGTGAACGGCAGCGGCGGCCTGATCTGGTAGGTGCCACCGACCATCAGCCCGTCGACGTAGTTGACCCCGGCCGCCTCGACCTCGACCACCACCTGGCCGGGACCCGCGACGGGATCGGGCCGCTCGACGAGCTCGACCGGCTTGCCGTACGCGGTGCAGACGACTGCCTTCATCCGGACAGCCTCTCCGATAGAACATCATTCTGGCAAGCGCTCCGGCATGATGCGGGCATGGACGAAAACTGGACAATCCGCCCTGCTCGCGCCGACGACGTGCCCGCCGTCGTGGCGATGCTGGCCGACGACCCGCTCGGCGCCAAGCGCGAGGGAGACCCGGCCGATGAGCGGTACCTGGCGGCATTCGCCCGGATCGACGCCAACCCCTACGACGAGCTGATCGTCGCCGAGCGTGAGGGCAAGATCCTGGGGACGATGCAGCTCACCTACCTGGCCGGGCTGTCGCGGCTCGGCGCCGAGCGCTGCCAGATCGAGGCCGTCAGGGTCGACGCCACGACCCGGGGCCAGGGTCTGGGCCGGGAGATGATGCGGTGGGCGATCGACCGGGCGCGCGCCCGGGGCTGCGCGATCGTCCAGCTCACCTCGGACAAGACGCGCGTCGACGCGCACCGGTTCTACGACTCGCTCGGCTTCAAGGCCTCACACGAGGGCTACAAACTGTCGCTGAGCTGACAAGGGCTGACCTCCACCAGGTTGTCGTGGTACGAGGGGCCCCGGCCCATGTCGGCGTCGCGTTCCGCCACGACCGTGTTGGGGTTCGCGCCGCCGGGGTTGTGCTTGGGCCAGCTCCCCTTGGGCGAGGCCACCACGCCACGCGCCACCCGGTCGCTCACCTCGACGTCGGCCAGGAACTCGCCGCCCTCGTTGTGCACCCGCACCCGCTGCCCGCTCACCAGCCCGCGCGCCTCGGCGTCGGCCGGGTTGACCAGCACCACGGGGTCCTTGGCCCGGCGCCTGAGCTCCGGGTTGTTGCCGAAGATCGTGTTGAGGAAGGTGTGCGCCGCCGGTGTCACCAGGGTCAGCGGGTACGGTGAGGCGCCGGCCGTACGCAGGGAATGGGGTGGCACGTACGCCTTGCCGTGCGGCGGGAAGCGGAGCCGCCCCGAGGCGGTGGGGAAGCCGTCGGCGAACGGGGTGAACGGCCGGGGGTAGTTCATCCGCACCCAGCCCTCCTTGCGCAGCCGGTCCAGCGTGACGCCCTCCAGCGACGGATGGCCGCTGCTCAGCAGCTGCTCGGCCAGCTCCAGGTCGGAGTCGTACAGCGACTGCTCCGTCATGCCCATGTGCGCGGCCAGGCGGCGGAACGTCTCGGCGGTGGACAGGCACTCGCCGGGCGGCGCCACGGCGGGCTCGTTCCAGAGGAGGTAGAGATGGCCGTATCCCGCGTGCAGGTCCATGTGCTCGGTCTGCATGGTCGCGGGGAGCACGATGTCGGCGTAGTCGACCGTGTCGGTGGGGAAGTGCTCCATGACCACGGTGAACAGGTCCTCGCGGGCCAGTTGCCGCCGGATCCTGTTGGTGTCGGAGGTCGAGCCGACCGGGTTGGCGGCGTAGACCCAGAGGCACTTCACCGAGTCGAGCTCGGAGGCCAGCCGGGTCATGGTCAGCGTACGGACGGGCTTGGCCAGCAGGTCGTCGCGGGTGTCGATGTCGAGGTGCACGTGGCCGCTGGTGGAGTAGGCCAGGCCACCGCCCGGATGGCGCCAGTCGCCCGTGACACCGGGGATCGCGCCGATCGTCCGCAGCGCGGTGCCGCCGCCCGCGTGCCGCTGGACGCCCATCGTGGCCCGGATCGCGGTCGGCCGGGTGTGCGCGACCCGCATCCCGAGCTCGCGGATGTCGGCGGCGGGGATGCCGGTGATCTCCGCGGCCCGCTCGACGGGATACTCCAGGATCTCCGCGCGGAAGGACTCCCAGCCCTGGGTGTGCTCGGCGAGGAATTCCTCGTCCTGGGCGCCCTCGGCGAGCACCACGTTCAGCAGCCCGAGCGCGAGCACGGCGTCGGTGCCCGGCCTGATCGCCAGGTGCTGGTCCGCCTGGTCGGCGGTCCTGGTGCGGATCGGGTCGATGGCCACCACGTGGGCACCGGCGGCGCGGGCGTCCTGGATGAACTTCCACAGGTGATGCCCGCTGGTCAGCGTGTTCGTGCCCCACAGCAGGATGAGCTTGGACAGCGCGAGGTCCTCGGGGTCCATGCCTGCGGGCGTGCCGTTGGTCAGGGTCAGCCCGGCGCCGCTGGCCGTGGCGCAGATGTTCAGCCAGTGCTTGGACGCGCCGAGCATGTTCCAGAACCGGCGCCCGGCGACGCCCTCGGCGCCCTGGATGTAGCCGAGCGAGCCCGTGCCCACGTACGGCCAGATCGCCTCGCCGCCGTGCTCGTCGACGATGCTCCGCAGCCTGGACCCGATCTCGTCGAACGCCTCGTCCCAGGTGATGCGCTCGAACTGCCCCGAACCCTTGGGTCCGGTACGGCGCAGCGGATACAGGATGCGGTCGTCCGCCTGGGTGTGCTCCAGATACCGGTTGACCTTCACGCACAGCGCGCCCCTGGTGTAGGGCTGCTCCGGGTTGCCGCGCATCTTCACGGCCTTGCCGTCCTCGACGGTGACGATCCAAGAGCAGGTATCCGGGCAGTCCAGTGGACATGCTCCCAAAACCCTCAATTCACCCGACATGCGACACAGCTTACGTGTCACTCCACCGGGCGTTATGGGACGCCACGGCAGGCTCCGACTCGCGGTAGAAATCAAAGGTGAAGGATTGGCAGGACCCAAAGATCGTACGGTCGGTCGGGAAGGTGCAGAATCTCTGTCGGTGGCCGAAATCAGGGAACGTGATGACGCGGAGGACCTCGCGGAGGGGGATCCAGCCGTGGACGAAGCGCGCGCTCACCCGGACGTCTACGTAGTCGAGCCGCTGCTGCCGCAGCGCCTGCGCCGGCCCTCGGACCTGCTGCGCTTCCTGTCCACGCTGGTCGTGCTCGCCGCGGTCGTCCTCATCGCCCTGGTCGCCAAGCAGACGCTCAACGGCCTCGAAGCGGACGTCAAAGAGGGCACCACCCTCGTCCCCGATCTGCTCAGCCGCGTCGCGACGTTCCTCGGCGGCGCGGCCGTGCTCATCGTGCCGGTGGCCTTCGCCGTCGAGCGCGTCTTCCATCGCGACGGCCTGCGCGTCGCCGAGGGTCTGATCGCCGCGATCATCGGCATGGTCGGCTCGTTCCTGCTCGGCCAGTGGCTGATCGGCGGCAGCGTCGAGGACCTGCGCATGCTGCTGACCGGCGGGCGGTCCATCGAGCCGCTCAACACGCTGCTCACCTCTGTGGTCGCCTACGCCACCGCCGTGCGCATCTCGCGCCGCCCCACCTGGCGCATGCTCATGTGGACGGTGATCGCGCTCGACATCTTCGCCCTCTTCTCCGGCCGGCAGATCACGCTGCCGGGCGCGATCGTGCCCGTCCTGGTCGGCATGGCCGTGGGCTATGGCACCTTGTACGGCGTGGGCAGCCCCAACACCCGGCCGCCCGGCAACGCGGTCATCGCCGCGCTCCGCAAGCTCTCCTTCTCCCCGGTCTCGGCCCGTCGCATCGAGGACGACCACCAGGGCAGCCGCCGCTACGCCATCGGGCTCAAGGACGCAAGCCGCCTCGACGTCACCGTGCTCGACCGCGACCGGCAGGTCGCCGGCCTGCCGTACCGGCTCTGGCGGCGGATCCGGCTCAACTCCGAGACCAGGCGCAGGGCGATCAGGTCGCTCCGCGCCGAGCTGGAGCGCGAGGCGCTCATGGCCTACGCCGCGCAGGCGGCGGGCGCGAGCACGCCGCGCCTGCTCGGCACCAGCGAGATCGGCACCGAGGCCGCGCTGCTCGCCTACGAGCACCTTGAGACGCGCCCGCTCGACGACGTGCCCGACGCCGACATCGACGACGCCCTGCTCGCGCAGATCTGGGAACAGGTCGCGCTGCTGCAGATCCAGCGGCTCGCCCACCGTCGGCTGACCGGCGACAGCATCCACCTCGACCAGGCCGGCCGGGTCGTGCTCACCGACGCCCGCAGCGGTGAGATCGCCGCCGGCGACCTGCTGCTCCGGCTCGACGTCGCGCAGCTGCTCACCTACCTGGCGCTCCGCGTCGGCGCCGAGCGATCCGTCAGGGCCGCCGCCGCCGTCATGGGTTCCGACGCGCTGGCCGCCGCGATGCCCCTGCTCCAGCGCATCGCCCTCACCCGCGAGACGCGATCGGCGCTGTCGAAGGACAAGGGCGCGCTCGCCGCGCTGCGCGAGCACATCGTCGCGCTCAAGCCGCAGGGCAAGGTCGAGGAGATCCGGCTGGAGCGGTTCCGGCCGCGCACCCTGGTCACGATCATCGCCAGCACGCTGGCCGCCTACTTCCTGCTGTCGCAGCTCAGCCAGGTCAACCTGATGCGGGTCATCACCACCGCCAACTGGGCCTGGTCGGGGCTGGCGCTGGTCGCCTCGTTCGTCAGCTTCGTGGCCGCCGCGCTGATGCTCAGGGGCTTCGTACCCGAGCATCTGCCGCTCTGGCGCACGGTGCTCGTCCAGTTCGCGGCCTCGTTCGTCAAACTCGTCACGCCCGCCGCCGTCGGCGGCGTCGCGATCAACACCCGCTACCTGCAGAAGCGCGGCATCTCGCCGGCGCTCGCGGTGGCCAGCGTGGGCGCCTCGCAGCTCAGCATGATGGTCTTCCACATCGCGCTGCTGCTGCTGTTCGCCTACATCACCGGGTCCAACACCGCCACCGCGTTCAGTCCGTCACGTGGGCTGGTCGTGGTGATGCTGGCGGTGGCGGTGCTGGTCGTGGTGCTGTTCGGGGTGCCGCCGCTGCGCCGGTTCATCACCGGGCGGATGCACTCGCTGTTCGCCAACGTGCTGCCCCGGCTGCTCGACGTGCTGCAGACGCCGCGCAAGATGATCGAGGCCTGCGTGGGCACGCTGATGATCACCATCGCGTTCGTCGTCTGCCTCGACGCCTGCGTCGAGGCCTTCGGCGGCGAGATCGGCTTCACCACCGTCGCCGTCGTCTACCTCACGGCCAACGCGATCGGCTCGGCCGCGCCCACACCTGGTGGCCTGGGCGCGGTCGAGGGGGCGCTCACGCTGGGCCTGACCGTGGCCGGGCTGCCCGCCGAGCTGGCCACGTCGGCCGTGCTGCTGCACCGGCTGCTCACGTTCTGGCTGCCGGTGCTGCCGGGCTGGGCCTCCTTCACCTACCTCCAGCGGCACGAGGCCCTGTGACCTTGTCGATGGCGTCGAGCTCGTCCTGAGTGAACGCCGGGCCGTCGACGCAGGCCACGTTGTCCTCCAGCTGCTTCACGCTGCTCGCGCCGATCAGCACGCTGGTCACCCGCGGATCCCTGATCGCCCACGACAGCGCCATCTGCGCCAGCGACTGGCCGCGGCTCCCGGCGATCTCGTTGAGGTCGCGCGCTAGATCGAGGTCGATCCGGTCGGCGCTCAGGAACCTGCTGGTCGCCGCCCGCGAGTCGGCGGGCACGCCGTCGAGGTAGCGGTCGGTCAGCAGCCCCTGGGCGAGCGGTGAGTACACGATGCACCCCATGCCCGCCTCCTCCAGCACGTCGAGCAGCCCGTCCTCGATCCAGCGGTTGATCATCGAGTAGGACGGCTGGTGGATGAGCAGCGGCGTGCCCAGTTCCGCCATGATCCGCGCGGCCTGCGCGGTCTGCTCGGCGGAGTAGTTGGAGATCCCCGCGTACAGCGCCTTGCCCGAGCGCACCGCTCGGTCCAGCGCGCCCATCGTCTCCTCCAGCGGCGTCTCGGGATCGGGCCGGTGGCTGTAGAAGATGTCGACGTAGTCGAGCCCCATCCGCCCCAGCGACTGGTCGAGGCTGGCGAGCACGTACTTGCGCGACCCCCACTCGCCGTACGGCCCCGGCCACATGTCGTACCCGGCCTTGGTGGAGATGACCAGCTCGTCCCGGAAGCCGGCGAAGTCCTCGCGGAAGATCCCGCCGAAGTTCCGCTCCGCCGAGCCGTACGGAACGCCGTAGTTGTTGGCCAGGTCGAAGTGCGTGACGCCCAGGTCGAACGCCCGCCGCAGGATCGCCCGCGAGTTGTCGATCGGCCGGTTGTCGCCGAAGTTGTGCCACAGGCCGAGCGAGACGGCCGGCAACTTGAGGCCGCTCCTCCCGCTGCGGTTGTACGGCTGGCGCTCGTAACGGTTGTCGTCCGGCTGGTAGGTCATGCGGTGCCCCTCTCGATGATCCAGGAGAGCGCGAAGGCCTCTTCGCGCCAGGCGTCGTAGCGCCCGCTCCGGCCGCCGTGTCCCGCTCCCATCTCCGTCTTCAGCAGGAACGGCCCGCCACCGGCCGTCGCCCGGAGCCTAGCGATCCACTTCGCGGGCTCGTGGTACATGACCCGGGTGTCGTTCAGGCTGGTGATCGCGAGGATCGGTGGGTACGGGCGGCCGTCGACGTTCTCGTACGGTGTGTAGCTCTTCATATACGCGTAGACATCGGGGTTGTGCAGGGGATCGCCCCACTCGTCCCATTCGATCACAGTGAGCGGCAGCGACGGGTCGAGGATCGTGTTGAGCGCGTCGACGAACGGCACCTCGGCCACCACGCCCGCGAACTCCTCCGGCGCCAGGTTCGCCACCGCGCCCATCAGCAGGCCGCCGGCCGAGCCGCCCCTGGCGATGACCCGCTCGCTCCAGCCCGACGCCTTCAGGTGCCTGGCCGCCGCGACGAAGTCGGTGAAGGTGTTCTTCTTCCGGGTGAGCTTGCCCTCCTCGTACCAGCGGCGGCCCATCTCGCCGCCGCCCCTGATGTGCGCCACGGCGAAGATGAAACCGCGGTCGAGCAGGGACAGCCTGGGGACCGAGAAGCCGGGGTCGATGGAGGTCTCGTAGCTGCCGTAGCCGTACAGGACGGTGGGCGCGGGCTTCGCGGTGTCCTTCCGCTTGACGAGGGAGATCGGCACCCGCGTTCCGTCCTCGGCGGTGGCCCACTCGCGGAACTGCTCGTAGTCGGCCGGGTCGTAGCCGCCCAGGACCGGGCGCTGCTTGAGCAGGATCAACTCGTGGGTGGCCAGGTCGTAGTCGTAGACGCTGGCCGGGGTGATCATGCTGGTGTAGGCGAGCCTGAGCCGGCCGGTGCTGAACTCCGGGTTGCCCGCGGGGCCGACCTCGTAGAGCGGCTCGGGGAACTCGATCTCGTATTCGGCGGCCTCGCGCGGCAGGACGCGGATGCCGGTCAGCCCGTCGCGGCGGAAGTGGACGACGGCGTGGCCGGCGAACGCGTCGATCTCCAGGAGCCTGGTGTCGGCGCTGTGGGCGATCAGCGGCGTCCAGGTGCCGGGGTCGTCGAGCGGGGCGGTGGCCAGTTCGAAGTTCTCGGCGCCCTCGTTGTGGAGCACGTAGAAGAAGTCACCGGCGTGCTCGATGCCGTACTCGACACCCGTCTTCCTGGGGCGGACGACCTGGAACTCGCCCGTCGGGTCGTTCGCGTCGAGGATGCGCACCTCGCTGGTGATCTTGCTGCCCGCGCCGAGCACGAGGTACTTCTCGCTGCGGGTGAGCCCGATGCCGACCCAGTAGCGCTCGTCGGGCTCCTCGTAGACCAGGACGTCGTCGCGCGTGCCGAGCGTGTGCCGGTAGACCTGGAACGGACGCCAGGCGTCGTCGACGCGCGTGTAGAAGAACGCCGACCCGTCGGCCGACCAGGCGCCGCCGTAGAAGACGTTCTCGATCTCGTCGTCGAGCAACTCTCCCGTCTCGAGGTTCTTGAACCTCAGCGTGAAGCGCTCGTCGCCCTTGTAGTCGGTGGAGTAGGCCAGCAGTGTCCCGTCGGGCGTCATGGCGCTGGTGCCGACGGAGAAGAACGGGCTGTCGCCCGCCAGCTCGTTGCCGTCGAGGATGACCTGCTCCTGGTCGAGCCGCACGCCCGGGGTGACCGCAGGCGGGGTCTCGCCGTCCGCGGGCACGCGGCAGGAGACGGCGTACTGCTTGCCCTCCTCGGTGCGACTGAAGTACCACCAGGCGCCCTTGCGGCTCGGCACCGACAGGTCGGTCTCCTGGGTGCGCCCCTTGATCTCCTGGAAGACCTGCTCCTGGAGGTCGCCGAGGTGAGCGGTCTGGTGTTGGAGGAACGCGTTCTCCGCCTCCAGGTAGGCGATCGTGTCGGGATCGTCCTTATTGGTAAGCCAGGCGTACTCGTCGATCACGGTGTCGCCGTGATGGGTGCGCTCAGTTGGAGATTTCTTCGCCACAGGCGGTGTGTTGCTGCTCACGTGGGGAGTCTATGTTCCTGGCCGTGATCGTTCTGTGGCCGTTGATCGGAGTGAAGGCGTCTCGAGTGGTCGGAGGCGCTGCTAATCTTTAGAAGCCGCCAGGGTGCGGCGCAACCAACCTCTTCCACTTCGGTGGCTTTGATGTGCGTTGCGCTGTGCTGGGCGGCAGTCGCTTCGATTCGCTACCCGGTCTACGGGATGGTAAATTGAAGAGGCGGTCGACATTCTAAGCAAGTCCGGTCAGTTTGACAGAAAAACGGACTGGTGAAAGAATAGAGACACAACGAAAGAACGAAATGAGCGCCTCTCGCAGGTTGGGGAGTACGCGTCCGTTTCTTGAGAACTCAACAGTGTGTTAAAAGCCAGTGCATGATGCACAACCCCG
>NZ_JBICSO010000017.1:0-121162 GCF_043197155.1 Nonomuraea sp. NPDC049269 | reverse complement strand
AGCGACGCCAGGATCGGACCAACCGTGATCACGAACAGACCGACGAACCAGGGCGCGAGGAAGACGTAGGCCGTACGTGCCTCACGCCGTCTGTGGGCGTTCACCCGCTTGGCGCGCCTCCGTCCCGGTGGGTTGGCGTGGGGTCGCCGGGGAGCGAGCGCACGTTCCGGGGTCATAGGGATTGAATCGGTCATGGACGCATGCATCCCTCATTCCAGGCCGCCCGGGCACGGCGGGATCGGATAGCGCTTTCCTATAGGTGCGCCAAAAGTTTCGTCAACCCTTTGCAGGCGTTACATAGACGTTACCGATATATCGTGATCTATGTTTTTGCAGCTCACAAGGCAATCCGACCAACCTGGCCTCCAGCTAAAATTTTCACGTACTACAACCGGTTGCACTGTTCGGCCCAAGGATGGACGTTCGCGGGTGGCCTGGTGTGGGTGCGACGGCGCGTCACGGCTCTTCTACGATGGTCGTTAGTAGTGCAAGCTGGATTCCGCCAGAACGCCACCACAGCCTTCCGCCCGGCCGTACGATGTGCCCCGAATGATGAAATCACGAAACGATCACGAAAAGACCGCGCAGCCGGTAACGAGCGGCCGGCGCACCGTGGCCCCTCGGCGGGGCCGGGTCGCCGTCATCGTGGCGGCCGTGGTCGCCGTCCCGGTGCTCGCCTACACCGTGCCCGCGATCGCCCTCGCCGGTGAGGTGCCGCGCGGCACCCGCGTCGATGGCGTCGACATCGGCGGTCTGCCGGTCGCCGACGCACGCTCGAAGCTGGAGCGAGAGCTGAGCAAACGGGCCGCACGCCCGCTGGCACTGTCGGCGGCGGGTAAGACGGTTCGGCTGGTGCCGTCCGATCTGGGACTGACCTTCGATACCCAGGCCACGGTCGAGGCCGCGCTCGACGGCGCCGGCACGCCGGCAGGAATCGCGCGCTCGCTGTTCGGTGGCACCCGTGACCTGCGGCCACAGGTCACGGTCGATGAGCGTCGCCTCACCGCCAAGCTCGCCGACCTGGCCCGGAGCGTAGACACCAAGCCCCGTGAGGGGAGCATTCGGTACCGCGGGCTCGAACCGCAGGTGATCTTGCCTAAGCCGGGCCGCGCCCTCGACCGCGCCGGCGCGGCGGGAGCCGTACGAGAGGCCTACCTGAATGATCGCGCGTCGGTGACGCTGAAGGTCCGTACGAGCCCGCCCGCGGGCTCGGCGTCCGAAGTGAAGCGGGTCGCCGACGCCCTGGCCCGCACCGCTGTGGCCGCACCGTTGACGCTGGTCAACGGCAGCAAGAAAGCGGAACTGCCCACGGCGGGACTGGCCACGGGGCTGCGCTTCGTCGCCGACGGCCAAGGGCGGATGACACCCTCGTTCGACGCGAGGGGCGTCCTGGCCGGCCTGGACAGCCGGCTCGTCGCCGCGAGCCAGCGGCCGAAGGACGCCTCTTTCAAGATTGTGAAGGGCAAGCCTCAGGTCACGTCGGCGCGCGTGGGCCGCGGCATCGACGCCAAGGCGCTCAACAAGGCCGTCGCCGCCGCGCTCGCGGCCGGTCAGCGCAGCGTACGCGTGCCGGTGACCGAGACGCAGCCGCGGGTGAGCACCGCCCAGGCCAAGAAGCTCGGCATCAAGGAGCAGGTCAGCTCCTTCACCACCCACCACCCCTGCTGCGCGCCAAGGGTGACCAACATCCACCGCATCGCCGACATCGTGGACGGCTACGTCGTCAGACCCGGCGAGACGTTCTCCCTCAACGGCCTCGTCGGCCAGCGGGACAAGGCACGCGGATTCGTCGAGGCGCCGATGATCCTGAACAACCGGTTCGTCAACGACGTCGGCGGCGGAGTGTCGCAGTTCGCCACCACCATGTTCAACGCCGTGTTCTTCGGCGGTTTCCAGGACGTGCAGCACATGGCGCACCAGTACTACATCTCCCGCTATCCGGCCGGCCGGGAATCCACGGTCTCCTTCCCGCAACCGGACTTCAGATGGCGCAACGACTCCCCGTACGGCGTACTGATCAAGGCCTCCTACACCAGCACCTCGATCACCGTCCAGTTCTGGAGCACCAAGCGCTTCGACATCGACGCGCAGAGCTCTCCCCGCTATGACGTCAAGCCCATCCCCACCCTCACCGACTCCGGCCCTGAGTGCATCCCGATGGGCGGGGCGGAGGGTTTCGCCATCGACGTCTGGCGCATCTTCAAACAGGACGGCAAGGTGCAGCGCAAGCAGAAGTTCCGCACCGTCTACGCGGCCGAGCCCCGTCTCACCTGTAAGTGAGCAGCTACTACGGGCCGTAGTGGAAGCGCCTTTGACTGGCGGTGCGGCCGCACCGCCGGACCGGCGGTGCGGCCTTGGCTATCCGTCGGCCGCGACGAGCCGGATCGCCATGTATTGACGCGCCGGCAGCGGGATCCGGAAGCTGCCCGAGTAGGTGCCGGGCAGCCTTTCGACGGTCATGTTCCACGTGTCGATCACGTCGACCGTCCAGACGGTGCCGGGCTCCAGCGTGACGTCGCGATATGACGGCCGGTTGAAGCCGAAGTAGGCGATCAGATAACGCGCCGCCACACCGCCCCAGGGGGTGTCCCAGTCACTGGGCAGCGGGTCGAGCACACCGGTCGGTGATTCCCCGGTGATCTGTTTGAGGAAGGCGATCCGATCCGGGCTCGAGCCGATGAGTTCGCCGCCTTTCGACCACCACAGCTCTTCGCGGTCGTTGAGGTAGGTCTCCCCATGCCCCACGTAGCCGCCGCGCACCGCGCCTTCCCAGAACCGCCGGGTCATCTCCTCACCCGTGATGTTGCCCCATCCTTGGTCGATGTCGCCTTCGTAGGCGCACTCATCGATGACCACGGGTTTGCCCCACTGCTCACGCCACTGGTCGGTGTTCTCGGCGGTGCGGTACACGTCGATGCGCTGCACACTCGCGTGGGTGATCCACGGCCGGCCGTAGTCGTAGAAGCCGAAGCAGTTGTGGATCGAGAGCAGATGCCCGACCGGGTCCTCCTCGACCACGATCGCGGCCAGCCGCTCCCAGTCATCGACGGTCTTCGAGAACAACAGGTCGTATTCGTTCGCGAGCGACCACCAGACATTCGGCAACGCCGACAGTCGCCGGACCACATACCGAACGTAGCGGTCGTCCGCGGCGGTGCCCATGTCCGAGAAGCCCCAGCGGTCGTAGGCGTGGAACAGGATGACATCGGCTTCGACGCCGATCGCGGCGAGATCCGTGACCCGGCGCTCGAAAGCGCGGAAGTAGGCGGGGTTGAAGCGAGTGAAGTCCCACTCACCGTCGCTGTTCCGCTCGAACGGATAGAGCGGCGGCTCGTTGGCGTTGAAGAGATACGACTTGGGGAAGGTCCCCATCCGGATCTTGGTGAAGGGCGAGTCGGCGAGCGTACGCAAGGTCTGTTCCTGCAGCGCTTCGCTCTGGTGGGTCCAGGCGTACGCGGTCGTGCCGAGCGGCAGATGACGCGTCCCGTCCGCGTACGAGAAGTGATGACGGTCCGCCACCCGCACCGGCCCTCGACCGGCACCGGACGCCGCGGTGAGCTCGACCGTGACGCCGTCGAGGGAGGGCGTGGTCGCTTCCGTCGTGACGACCCAGCGTCCGCCCTGGTCGGGCAGCAGCCGGACGCGCCAGATCCCGTCGCCGTCGTAGAAGCCGCCGAGCCGGCGGGTCGAGCCGTCGGGGGCGGTCGCGCGCGCGGACAACTCGACGTCCACGTACGGATTGCCATGGCTCGGCCCGGCGAGTACGAGCTCCCAGGTCGCCCATACTTCGCCCGCGGCGGGTGCGGAGACCACCTCGGCCGAGCCGCGAGGCGTGCCGGCCTGCTCGTAATGGGCATCTGGCATGATCGCCGGCGGATCGGAGCGCACGCCCGGGTCGCCGGAATCGAGTACGGCAAGCTCGCGCCACAGGTCATCGAGCTGCGCGGCGGTGAGCCGGGCGTACGGACCGGCGGCCGTGAGGTCGCCGAGGGCGCGTCGGCGCAGTTGCACCAGCAGCGGCGAGTTCACGACCCCGGGCAACGTGCGCCGGATGATGCCGCGGGCCTCGGGGTGGTCCAGAATGTCGGCGAGCAGGCTGTGCGGCCCGAATCCGCGGTCGCTCATGCCGTGCCACCCGGGGTGACGGTCCCGCTGGCCGGGGTGACGGTCTTGTCGGCCGGGGTGACGGTCCCGTTGGCCGGATCCTCAGGCAGGCCGGTGCCCCGAGCCGGTGCTGGACCGAGCAACGACCACAGGTAGTCGAGATGCGCCGCCATGTCGATCGAGCGGTCGTACTGCCACTGCTGCTGGAGACCGTCCGCGACCGCGATCAGAACGCGGGACAGCATCTCGGCGTCGAGCCCGGGCCGCAGCTCACCCGTGTCAGCGGCGTGTCTGATGTCGGCGACCACGTTCCCGGCGACCCGGCGGAACCGCTCCCTGAAGTAGTCGTGCGCGGGGTGCTCCGTGTCGACTCCTTCCTGGATCAGCGCCGAGTACAGCTCCACGAGGCCGGGCACCTCGCTGTTGTGCCGGACGATGCGGGTGATGCGCGGTCCGGCGGCGGCGCTGTCCGTGAAGGAGGCGGTGTCGCGTTCGTCGCGGCGACGGAGCACCTCGGTCAGGAGGTTCTCCTTCGAGCCGAAGTGGTGGAGCAGCCCGGCCTTGGTGATGTTCACGGCGTCGGCGATCTGCTGCAGGCTCATGTTGCCGTAGCCGTTCGCGGCGATCAGTTCGAGTGTGGCGTCGAGAATCTCCCGGCGCTTCGCCCGCCCCTTCTCATAAGGGCCCGGGCTGTCATAGGGGCCGGGGCGCGAGGGTGTGGGGGATTCCCTGTCGGGCAACGGTGTTCCCTTCATCTCAGGTTCTTGGCAGCGTATCCGGCACGGAACAACGCGTCGGCGGTGTCCCCGGGTACGTCGGAAAAGCTCGTCTCGACCGCGGCCATCGAGCGTGGCAGGTCGAACGGCAAGCGTCCCTCCGGCTCCGCCACGCCGAGGACGACGTCGAGCACCGCGCGGTCGGAGGCGCCGAACTCGGCCAGCAGGGTGATCCCGCTGTCGAGGAACGGGGTGAGGATCGCGGGCCGATCCAGACCGACCACGAGAGCCGTCGGCGCCACCGCCACGAGGCCGAGGATCCGGGCGATGTCGGCTTCGGCGAAGTCGAGGCTGCCCGCGTGGAAGCCGCTCTCCAGCATGTACGTGTCGCGGGCTTCCCACGGCGCCGCGATCCGGACCACGACCAGGTCGGCGTCACGCGGGTCGTCGACGATCTCGGCGCCCCCTGCCACAGCCGCCGGGTCGAGTCCGTCGAGGTAGAGCCGTGCGGGCTGGACCGGCAACGCGTCGAGCGGGGTCAGCGCGACCATCGCGCGGGCCTGGGCGGCCAGCCCTTCGGCGACGAACCGGGGCGCACCGACGACGGCGACGGCCTCCTCCTCGGAGACGAACGGATCGTCGAACAGCCCGAGATCGAACTTCACCGCGAGCAGCCGACGCGCGGACTCGTCGATCCGCGACTCGGGAATGTCGCCGCTCTCGACGAGGTCGATGAGGATTTCGACGCACTCCTCGCCGCCGAGCTGGTCACAACCCGCCGCCACGATGCGGCGCACCCGCTCGCGCGGCGTGAGCTCTTCGGCGCCCCAGGCCCGTGCCGGCAGGACGCGGCTCCCGTCGGGCGACAGCGCGTCGGTGACGGGTCCCCAGTCACTGCACACCACGCCGTCGTAGCCGAGACGCTCGCGCAGGAGGCCGGTGATGATCTGCCGGTTGAAGCCGAAGCCGATCTCCTCGATCGGCTCACCCTCCAGCTCAAGGGCCATCGGTATCCCGTAGTACGGCATGAGGCCGGCGGTGCCCGCGGCGATCGCGGCGCGGAAGGGCGCGAGGTGCTCCTCGAAGCGGCCACCTGGGTAGATCTGCTCGCGCCCGTAGGGAAAGTGCGGGTCCTCGCCGTCGAGCTGCGGCCCGCCGCCGGGAAAGTGCTTGGTGATGCAGGCGACGCTGCCGGGACCGAGGCTCGCGCCCTGAAAACCCTCCAGGTAGGCGACGACCAGGCGGCCGGCGAGTTCGGCGTCTTGCCCGAAGGTCGTGTACTGGCGTGCCCAGCGCGGCTCGGTCGCGAGGTCGACGGAGGGGTGCAGCGCCGCCCGGATGCCAAGGGCGAGGTACTCGCGTCGTGCGACGTCGCCGAATCGGCGGACGAGCTCGGCGTCGCCGATCGCGCCCAAGCCGATCTGGTCGGGCCAGGCGGAGAGATGGGTCGCCGCGAACGAAGCGGCCGCGTTGTGCCCGAAACCATGTCGCGGGTCGGTCGAAAGGGTGACCGGGATGCCGTGCGGGCTCCGTGCGGCGAGCTCCTGCACCGCGTTCTGCCAGCGCGCCATTCCCCGCGGCCCGGGCATTTCGGTGACATTGAGGTGCGTGATGAGCTTGCCGCCGACGAGGTCGGCGGCGCCCACGCGGCCCGGTCGAATCGGCACGTTCGAGACCTGGCCGTCAGCGGTCGCGACCACCTGGGTGTGGAACATGAGGCCGGCCTTCTCGGCGAGCGAGAGGCGGGGTATCAGGTCGGCGACCCGCTCGGCGGTGGAGAGCCGCGGGTCCTCGTACGGCTCCATCGCGCCGTTGCCGTTCAGATCTCTGAAGCGGGTGCCGTTCCGCGCGGTCAGCGTGTCAGCGGCGGCCGCCGGCGAGATGGGTGGCATGTACGACTCCAGCTTCCTTGATCAAGCGCAGGTCCGGGGCATTGGCATCATTGACATACCTACCACCGGTCAGTGTTTAATCTCCCATAACTGTTGCTCACACGCCACTGTGAGAAACGTAGGGAGCCATCGCATGACCATCCCCACGACGAGCTTCGACGGATACGTCGCCGCCCCGTTCCGCCCGCTCATCGACGGGATCGCCGAGCGAGGGGAGTTCGGCGACGACGACATCCAGATCGCCGCCTACGCGGGCACGGAGCTCGTGCTCGACATCGCGATCGGCCCCGAGATCATCCGGGAGAGCCTGCTCATCCCCTACTCCGTGTCGAAGAACACGATCGCCGTGAGCATCGGCCTCCTCCTCGAACGCGGGCAGCTCGACCTCGACGCCCCGGTGGCGCGCTACTGGCCCGAGTTCGCCGCGGCCGGCAAAGCCGCGATCACCGTCCGCCAACTGCTGTCCCACCAGGCCGGTTTGCCGCAGACAGCGCCCAGGCTGACCCGTGACGAGCTGGCCGACACCGTACGCGGTGCCGAACTGCTCGCCGCGCAGCGCCCGCTCTGGCATCCCGGCTCGGCCTTCGGCTACCACGCCGTGACCATCGGCATCCTCGGCTCCGAGATCGTCCGCCGCATCACCGGGCGGACCCTCGCCGAGTTCTACGAGCAGGAGATCCGCGGGCCGCGTGGTCTCGACTTCTATCTGGGCCTTACCGAGGAGCTCGAACCGCGCGCTCTCGACCTGCTGCCGATGCGCCCGGTCGCCGGCTCCGCCGCCCCGCCCTTCCCCCGCACACCCGGCCAGCTCGGTGTCTACGTGATGGCGGGCGGCGCGTCCCCCAACGATGAGGACGAGCGTCGTCGCCAGGCCCGGCGCGACCGCGCCATCGGCATGCCGGCCGCCGGCGCGACCGCGTCCGCGCGCGGCATCGCGGCCCTGTTCGCGGAGAGCACCGTGGGCCTCACCAGCGCGCCCCTGCTCTCCGCCGACACCATCGAACAACTGGCCCAACCTCAGGTGGCCGGCATCGACGAGGTGATCGGGATCGAGCGTCGCTACGGCATCGTCTTCCAGAAGCCCGTCCCGGGGCTCCACTTCGGCGGATTCCGGGCTTTCGGCCACGACGGCATGGGCGGCGCGCTCGGCTTCCACGATCCGGAGACCGGAATCAGCTTCGGGTACAACGTCCGCCGTATGCCACCGCCCGGCGGCTGTGACGCCCGGGCGCTCCGCATCGCCCAGGCGATGCGGTCGATCGTCCACCAAGCCTGACCGCTCAGGTGCTCAGCGAGACCCGCCACGCCGTCGCCGCCGCGCCACGGACTGAAGTGGCATACAAGGGAGTATCCATGCACATCCGCACCGTCGTCGCAGCCGCCCTCGCTGTCGGCGTCACCATGGGTGTCGGCGCCTGCTCCGGCACCCAGCCGCAGAACTCCGGCGGCGCCGCCACCAGCACACTGACCCTCGGCAGCACCATCGCCCCGCAGACGTTCGACCCCGCCGGGGCCGGCGACGCCAACTTCGTCCCCTATGCCCAGGCCGCCTACGACTCCCTCATCCTGCGCAAGCCGGACGGCACCTTCGCCCCCATGCTGGCGACCGACTGGAAGCTCTCGGAGGACAACAAGTCGATCACGCTCAACCTGCGCCCCAAGGTCACCTTCAGTGACGGCGCTCCCTTCGACGCCGAGGCGGCGAAGGCGAGCCTCGAACACTTCCACGACGGCACCGGCCCGCTCTCGCGTGAGCTCGCCTCCCTCGATTCGGTCAAGGTCGTCGACCCGGACACGATCACGCTGACCTACGCCAAGCCCGATCCCGACATCCTCTACAACCTCTCGGACGCGGCCGGCCGCATGGCCAGCCCGGCCGCGCTCAAGAACCCGAAGAGCCTGGCCACGACCCCGGTCGGCTCGGGCCCCTACGTGCTCGACACCGCCGCGACAGTGCAGGGCTCGACCTACACCTTCACCGCGCGTAAGGGGTACTGGAACCCCGAGCTGCAGAAGTTCGCCAAGGTCGTGTTCAAGATCTTCCCTGACGAGGTGTCGCTGGTGAACGCGCTCCAGGGCCGTCAGGTGGACGCCGCCAACCTCTCCGGCGCCGACAACCGCAAGGCCGCCACGGCCGCGGGCATCAAACATCTGACTCCGGACGACAGCATCTCGTGGATGGGCACGATCTTCTTCGACCGCGCCGGCAAGATCGTCCCGGCCCTCGGGGACAAGCGGGTCCGCCGCGCGATAGCCATGTCGTTCAACGTGCCGCAGATCCGCAAGGCCCTGATGGCCGACACCGGCGTGCCGGACACGCAGATCTTCCGGAAGTCCTCCCCGGGATACGACGAATCGCTCAACAACGCGTACGCCTACGACGTCGCCGGCGCGAAGAAGCTCATGGCGGAGGCGGGCTACGCCAACGGCTTCGACCTGACCCTGCCGATCAACGCGAACACCACGCCCGCCGCGATGGAGAACTTCAAGAACAGCCTCGGCGCCCTCGGCATCCGCGTCAAATTCGAGAACCTCGGGACGATCCCGCAGTATCTCGCGGGCCTGCAGAGCGGCAAGTACGCGATGTCCCCCGCGGTCTTCGGCGCGGGCCCGACCGACTGGATCGTGATCAACAACTACCTCGTCGAGAAGGCCACCTGGAATCCGCTGCACACGACCGACCCCACGTTGTCCAAGCTGATCGAGTCCTACCCGGCCGCGGCCGAGAAGGACCACGCCAAGATCATCGGTGAGATCAACAAGTTCCTCATCGACAACGTCTGGTTCGACCCCTGGCTGTTCATCGAGGAGCAGTACTTCGTGGCCGGCCCCGTCAACGTGACGCTGCAGAAGAGCCAGAACATCCCGTCGATCTACAACTACGCGCCCGCCGGCAAGTAGGAAGCAGGCAGTCAAGGTGTTGGCGTTCCTCACGAAGAGAATCGGCGCGGGTCTGTCAGTGCTCCTGGTAGTCCCCTCCCTCACGTTCCTGCTCATGTTCGGCAACGCGGCGAACGCCGCGCGGCAGATCCTGGGTGAGACCGCGACGCCCGAGCAGGTCGCCGCCAAGGCGGCCGAGCTTGGTGTGAACAGGCCGCTGTACGTCCAGTTCTTCGACTATGTCGGGCATCTCTCCGTGGGGGACCTCGGCCGCTCCTGGTTCACGGCGGAGCCCATAGGCTCCCTGGTCACCAGCCGGGCCACCGTCACCCTCACCGTCGTGATCGGCTCGATCCTGGTCTCGACGCTGCTGGCCTTCGCCCTGGGCGTCGCCGCCGCGCTCCGCCGGGGTGTCCTCGACATCGCGCTTCAGGTGCTCGCCATCGTCGGTTTCGCGGTGCCGGGTTTCTGGCTCGCGCTGCTGCTCGTGTCGAACCTCGCGCTGCAACTGCGGCTCTTCCCCGCGACGGGATTCGTCGCCTTCACCGCCTCGCCCGGCCAGTGGCTGGCCTCGATCACCCTGCCCATCGTCGCGCTCATGGTCGGCGCGGTCGCCGGCGTGGCGCAGCAGGTGCGCGGATCCGTGATCGACGTCCTCGAACAGGACTACGTACGGACGCTCCGTGCGCGCGGCCTGCCGTCCTGGCGAGTCGTCGCGCACGTCCTGCGCAACGCGAGCGCGCCGGCGCTGACGGTCGTCGCGCTCACCTTCATCGGCACGCTCAGCGGCGCCGTCTTCGTCGAGCGCATCTTCGCGCTCCCCGGACTCGGCCTCGCCGCCACGAACGCGGCGGTCAACGGCGACGTCCCGGTCATCATGGGCGTGGTCCTGGTGATGACCACCATCGTCGTGCTGGTCAACCTCGTGGTCGACCTCGCCATCGGCCTGCTCAACCCGAAGGTGCGTCTTTCATGAGTCTCTCGATCCCGGTCCCCGCAGCGGTGCCGGCACGGCGTGGCGTCATCAGCAAGGTGATGCACGACCCGCTCGGGGTCATCTCGCTGGTGGTCCTGGTGCTCATCCTGCTCGCGACCGTGCTGGCGGCCGTGCTCGCCCCGCAGGACCCAGCCCGGTCGTCGCTCGACGACATCTTCGCCCCGATCTCCGCCGCGCACCCGCTCGGCGGCGACAGCGCCGGCCGCGACCTGCTCTCCCGGCTGCTGTACGGCGCCCAGGTCAGCCTGCTCGGCGCGACCATCGCCCTGCTCACCTCGCTCGTCATCGGTCTGCCCGCCGGGCTCATCGCGGGCTACTACGGCCGGACTTTCGACTCGGTCAGCTCGTGGACGTCCAACCTGCTTCAGGCGCTGCCGGCGATCATCGTCCTGCTGGCGCTGCGCACGGCGTTCGGCCCCTCCATCTGGACGTCGATGGTCATCTTCGGCGTCATTCTCGCGCCCGGCGCCTACCGCCTGGTGCGTGCCACGGTGAGCGGGGTACGCAACGAGCTCTACATCGACGCCGCCATGGTGTCCGGCCTGAGCGACACCAGGATCATCGCCCGGCACATGCTCCGCGTCGTACGAGGGCCGCTCATCATGCACAGCGCGATGGTGCTGGCGATCTGCATCAACATCCAGGCCGGACTGGAGTTCCTCGGCTTCGGCGATCCTCAGACCGCCAGCTGGGGCTCCATGCTCAACGAGGGCTTCCTCAACATCTTCCAGGCTCCGCAGATGCTGTTCTGGCCCGGCCTCGCCCTCTTCCTGACCTCGTCCGCCCTCGCACTGGTCGCGAGCAGTCTGCGGGACGCCCTGCAGGCCGGCGCCGTGAAGCCGGTCCGCCGCCGCAGCGTCAAGGCTCCCCCGGCCGGGAACGGGGCGGCTCCGTCGGACGCGCTGCTCTCGGTCCGCGAGCTGCGCGTCGCCTACAGCGGCGGCTCCGTCGAGGTCGTACACGGGGTCTCGCTCGATGTCGCGCACGGCGAGGTCGTCGGCCTCGTCGGCGAGTCCGGATCGGGCAAGACCCAGGTCGCGCTCTCGGTGCTCGGCCTGCTGCCGACCGGTGGGGAGGTCACCTCCGGGGCGATCGCGCTCGCCGGCGAGCGGCTGCTCGGCCGCTCGGCCTCGTTCCTGCGTACCGTGCGCGGGCGCCGGATCGGCTACATCCCGCAGGAGCCGTTGAGCAACCTCGACCCGTCGTTCCGGATCGGCAACCAGCTGAGCGAGGTCGTCCGCGTGCACCTCGGTCTTTCCCGCGCGGCGGCTCGTGACCGCGTGCTCGACCTGCTCGCCCGGGTGGGCATCCCGGACCCGGCCCGTACGTACCGCGCCTTCCCGCACGAGATCTCCGGCGGTATGGCGCAACGAGTCCTCATCGCCGGTGCCGTGTCCTGCGATCCCGAGCTGCTCATCGCCGACGAGCCGACCACGGCACTCGACGTCACGGTGCAGGCCGACATCCTCGACCTGCTCCGTGACCTGCAGCAGGAGAAGGGGCTCGGTGTGCTGTTCGTGACGCACGACTTCGGTGTCGTGGCCGACATCTGCGATCGCGTCCTCGTGATGAGGCAGGGCGAGATCGTCGAGGACGGGCCCGCACAGGCGATCTTCGACACGCCGCGGCACGACTACACGCGGTCGCTGCTCGGCTCGATGCTCGACGGGCGGCCCGCTCGGCTCGCCCGGGTTACGGAGGACGGTCGTGCTTGAGGTTCAGGATCTCGTTGTCGAGTACCCGTCCAAGGGTTTCCGCTCGCGACCGTTCCGTGCCCTTCACGGGGTCTCGATCAACGTGCAGCCTGGCGAGACCGTCGGTCTGGTCGGCGAGTCGGGCTCGGGCAAGACCACACTCGGGCGCGCCATTCTCGGCCTCGCCCCGGTGACCGGCGGCTCGATCCGGTTCGAGGGCCGGGAGATCGGGCACGCCTCGCGCCGTGAGCGTCGCGGGCTCGCGCGCGAGCTGCAGGTGGTCTTCCAGGATCCCTACACCTCGCTCAACCCGAGCATGACGGTCGGCGACATCCTCACCGAGCCACTCTGGATCACGGGCGTCAAGCGTCAGGCCGCCCAGGCGCAGGTACGCGAACTCCTCGACAAGGTTCAACTGCCGAAAGACGCCGTGGACCGCTATGCCCGGGAGTTCAGCGGCGGCCAGCGTCAGCGGGTCGCGATCGCCCGGGCACTCGCGCTGCGACCGAAGCTCGTCGTCTGCGACGAGCCTGTGTCGGCACTTGACCTGTCGACCCAGGCGACCGTGCTCGACCTGCTGATCGAGCTGCAGGAGTCGCTGGGTGTGGCCTACTTGTTCGTGTCGCACGACCTGGGCGTCGTGCGCTACATCAGCCATCGGGTGGCGGTGATGTATCGAGGGGAGCTGGTCGAGGACGGGGACGGGGATGTCGTGACCTCCACCCCCGAGCACCCGTACACCCAGCGCCTCCTGCTCGCGGCGCCCATCCCGGATCCGCGCCGGCAGGAGGTCAACCGGGCCAACCGCCACCGCCTGCTCGCCCAGCAGGCCGAGCAGGACGTGCAGGCGGGGCTTTAAGGCGATGGGGAGGTCAGCCGCTGTCGCCCGTGGACAGCCAGTCGTCGATCATCTGCTGGATGTCTTTCGGGTCGATCTTCTCCTTCTTCTGGCAGGGGTCGGATTTCACGGTCCGCATGAACTGGACCCAGGTGAGATCCATGGGCTCCCTCAGGCCACCGCCGCTCAGCCTGGAGGTCGTGACCGTCACGGTCACCTGCAACCCCGGCTCCGCGGTCTTGATCTCGCAGGGGTCCGAGGTGGGGGTGTTGTCGAACGGGATGCCGCCCGGCGGCAGGCCGGACGGCGCGCTGCTGTAGGTGGCCGGAATCCAGGTCGACGGTGACGGGCCGCCGCCAGGGCTGCCGCCGCCTGGGCCGCCGACCGCGGGCGCTCCGGGGATCGGCTGGAGCGGGACCGGATTGAGGACCACCTCGATCGGGATCGTTACCTCACCGTCCGTGTTGATGAAGTGGCAGATGCTGTCGATGTCGGTCTCCTCGCACACCTCATCCGGATGAGCCAGCGCCCATTCCTCGAACTGCTGGTCGGCGTCCGGGTCCTCGGCGGAGGCCTGCGCGTCCACATGGACGCGGTTGAAATCGGGCCCGTTCGGGAACCAGGCGGGGAACTCGTGGGTCATCCAGGTCGCCAGCGCCTGTCCGAGCGCCACGGCGCCCGGCTCGTTGGGGTGGAAGCTCTCCTGGTACGCCGAGAAGAACCGGAGCTGCGCGAAGATGCTGCCCCGGTAGCGCACCCCGTTGAAGTACGAGTCCGGCTGGCCGAGCTCGTGACCGGCCACCACGCTGGTGTTGTTCGGCCCCGCCGTGTTCGGGTCGAACACGTGCACCTTGACGTTCGGGAACCTGACGCGGAACCGGTCGACCGCGTCCTTGATCGCCTTGTTCACCTCGGCTGCGAACGAATACATCAGGTCCAGCGCCGCGCCGGAGATCTGCGTGGTGTCAGAGTTGCCGGACTGTTTGACGGCCAGCGGGTAGAGCGCGACGATGATGTCCGCCTTGTCCGCGGCCTTGTTCACCTCCACCAGGCCCTGTTCGACGTTCGCCGAGACCTGCGGCATCTTGTTGATCAGCCGGTTGACCTCCATCTGAACGGCGCGGATCTGCCGGGCGACCCAGTTCGCCCTGGTCCACCGCCAGAAGTACACGTCGAACGCGGTGGACATCAGCGACCCGAAGTCGGCGTCGTTGCCGCCGAGCCCGAAGTAGACGAGGTTGGTGTCGGAGGGGATGCCCTGGAGCTGGGGCGCGTTCCTGATGGCAGTGCACTTCTTGCACTCGGTCTGCGGCTTGGTGAGATGGATGGTCTCGGCCCCCGACGACGCGTTGAAGATCATCCGGTCGTTGCCCCACGTGGTGGGGATCTCGGTGGGGAAGACCGTGTAGTCGCCGAGCTGGTAGCGGTTCACTTTCAGGTAGTTGAACGCCAGAAGGAACGGCGCGAGCCCGCTCTGGTGCCGCCAGTCCTCGTCGCCGTTCGACTTTCCCTTGTAGACGTGGTTCCGGCTCGCGCCTTCACCGCTCGTGTAACTGTCACCGACCCCCGCCCAGATGAGCGGCGGCGTCGTCGGCTGCACGGTCGGCGGGATGGTGGGTGGAGGGACGGGCGTGAGCGTCGGTACGGTCGGCGGCGTGGTCGGCCGGACGGTCGGCGGTCCTGCGCTGGCCGGAACGCCGCTCAACATGGTCGTGGCGAGTGCGGCCACGACCGCGATCAGGCCCAGCCGCCATAACCGGCGTGGTGGGTGCATGGGCATGCCTTCCTGTTCGGAGGGAGCGAAACGGGTGGCATTGCTGCACGCATCATCCGCCGCCGGGCCGCCGCTAACATCAGGTGCTCTCCGCCCGACCACCCTGAGCCTTAAGAACCTCGGTGTGCGGTACAAAGCAGAACGTGACCTCACTTCTGCCCGGGTATCAGCGCGAATGGCTGCGCGGTGATCTGCTGGCCGGGCTCACCGTGGCCGCCTACCTGGTCCCCCAGGTCATGGCGTACGCCACGGTCGCCGGGCTGCCTCCGGTGACCGGGCTGTGGGCCAGCCTGGCCCCGCTGGCGCTGTACGCGCTCCTCGGCTCCTCCCGGCAGCTGTCGATCGGCCCCGAGTCGACGACCGCGCTCATGACAGCCGCCGCCATCGCCCCACTGGCCGCGGGCGATCCGGCCAGGTACGCAGCGCTCGCGGCCGGTCTGGCGGTCGTCGTCGGGCTGCTCGCGCTGGTCTGCTGGTTGCTGCGGCTCGGGTTCGTCGCCGACCTGCTGTCCAAGCCCATCCTGGTCGGCTACCTGGCCGGCGTGGCGGTCATCATGATCGCCAGCCAGCTGGGCAAGCTCACCAGGACCTCGGTGTCCGGCGACACCTTCCGTGACCAGCTGGTCTCCTTCGCCGGCGGGTTGCCGGAGCTGCATCCGTGGACGCTGCTGCTGGCCGCGACCGTCCTGGCCTTCCTGTTCCTGCTGCAGTGGCGCTGGCCACGGGCACCCGCGCCCCTCCTCGCCGTGCTGCTGGCCACCGGCTGCGTCACGGTCTTCGGGCTGGAGCGCTACGGGATCAAGGTGGTCGGCACGATCCCCTCCGGGTTGCCGACGCCGGCCATGCCGGCCCTGGGTGAGTTCAGCGAGCTGGTGCTGCCCGCTCTCGGCGTGCTCCTGGTGGGCTACAGCGACAACATGCTCACCGCGCGCTCCTTCTCCGCCAGGCACAACCAGGAGATCAACGCCAACCAGGAGCTGCTCGCCTTCGGCGTGGCCAACGTGGGTGCCGGGGTGCTGCGCGGGTTCCCGGTCAGCAGCAGCGGCAGCCGTACCGCACTCGGCGACGCGGCGGGCAGCCGCACCCAGCTGTACTCCCTGGTGGCCCTGGTGGGAGTGGTCGCGGTGCTGTTGTTCGCCGGGCCGTTGCTCACCCACTTCCCCGCCGCCGCGCTCGGCGCCATCGTGGTCTACGCGGCCTTCCGGCTGATCGACCTGGCCGAGTTCCGCAGGCTGGCCGCCTTCAGGCGCAGCGAACTGCTGCTCGCGCTCGGTGCGTTCGCCGGGGTACTGGTCTTCGACATCCTGTACGGGGTGCTGCTCGCGGTCGCCCTGTCCGTGGCCGAAATGCTGGCCCGCGTGGCCCGCCCCCACGACGCGATCCTGGGCCTCGTGCCGGGGCTGGCCGGCATGCACGACGTCGACGACTATCCCGAGGCGCGCACGGTGCCCGGCCTGATCGTCTACCGCTACGATTCCCCGCTCTTCTTCGCCAACGCCCAGGATTTCAGGCGCCGCGCTCTGGCCGCCGTCGACCAGCATGAGGGCGCGGTCTCCTGGTTCGTTCTCAACGTCGAGGCCAACGTCGAGGTGGATATCACCGCCTTGGACGCCGTCGAGGCGTTGCGCGCCGAACTGGTCCGCCGGGGCATCGTGTTCGCGATGGCCCGGGTCAAGCAGGATCTGCGCACCTCACTCGATGCCTACGGGCTTACTGCCGCCATCGGTCCTGAGCACCTATTTCCCACGCTGCCGACCGCTGTGGCCGCCTTTGAGCAGTCAACTCGGGACCTGTGACCACTGTTCCTATTATGCCGGAAAAGCCCACCGTTGAGGTTGGCCGGAAAAGGCATTTATGCCAACTCGGCCGCGCCCGTTTTTAGCGGCTATTGACGCGAAGAATCGCTTGACTATCGTTGAACAGGTTAAGCCCATGACTGTCGGCAGATTCCCACGAGGAGGAACCGTGGCCGCGGTGAAACCCGAAATGCTCATCGACGACGAATTCACCGAGCTGGACCAGCTTGAGGTGATCGAATCCAGCGAGCTCAAGCTCAGCGGGTCGTACCACTCCTACACCTACAAGGCGGCCGAGGACACCGGCGACCTGCCTGCCAGGGCCTGACGAGACTGCGGTCCGGGCAGATCGTGCCGTCTGGGCAGGAGGCAGGCGGCGAGGGTGTCGACGTCCTGCTCATTTTTCCGCCGCAGACCGAAGCCAGGTTCTTTCCCTATCTGAGCCTGCCCTACCTCAGCGGTCATCTACGGCGGCGAGGGCGGCGCGTCCACCAGGCCGACCTGAACATCGCCCTGCTGCACGACCTGCTACGGCATCCGGAGTCGCTGGGCGACGTGCTGCGCGACCAGCCGGACACCGGCGCGGGCGCCTGGTACCGACGGGCGATGGCCGACGTCGTCGCCGGACACATCGACGAGCTCCGGGCCCACGTCCTGCGGAAGGAACCGCCAGGCGAACTGGGCCCGGCCCGTGCGGTCCGCCTAGCCCACCACGCGATCGAGCTGCTCGTGCGTGACACCTTCCTCGTCCGGACATGGCGGGATCTGACCCAGCTCGACAGTGCGGCGCAGCAGGCCGCTCTGTCGCCGCCCGCCGCGTCGGGGCTGCCGATCGAGCGGCTGTACGGCATGGTCGAGGCGCTGCTGGCCCGGCATCGTCCGCGCGTGGTCGGCCTGTCCGTGGCGTTCTTCAGCCAGCTCGCGCCCGCGCTGCTCATCGCCGCCTGGGTCAGGCGGCTGCGGCCGGACGCCAAGATCTGCCTCGGTGGTCAGCAGGTGATGATCCGGCACGAGGAGCTCGCGCGGCTGCCCGGCGTCCGGGCCTCGGTGGACGCGCTGTGCTGGACCGCCGGCGAGCAGCCGCTCGAACGCTGGCTGGACGCGCTGGACGGCAGTGCCCCGGAGGACGCGGTCCCCGGGATGATCTGGCTGCCCCACGCCGCGCCCCAACGGTCCGAGCAGCCGGTCACGCTGCGCTTCCACGACCTCGGGCCGCCCGACTTCGCCGGGCTGCCGGTCCGGTCCTACCTCAACGAGACCATGGAGGTCGCGATCATCTCGTGCGTCGGCTGCTACTGGGGTCGGTGCGCGTTCTGCTCGTACGGCAACCGATCTCTCGCGCCGGGCGCCTACCAGCAGGGGACGGTGCGCCAGATCGCCGACGCCGTACAGGCGGTGGTCCGCGACACGGGCGCGGAGTTCGTGTCGATCTCCGATGAGAACACCAACCTGCGGCTGATCGTGAAGGCGATGCGCGAGGTGCGCGACCGCGGCGTCAAGGTGGGGTTCGGCGTACGCAGCAGGCTGGACGCGACGCTGGCCGATCCGGCGTTCTGCCGGAGCCTCGCCGAGGTCGGTTGCGAGCTGATGTCGGTGGGCTACGAGGGGACCTCCCAGCGGCTGCTCGACCTGATGGACAGGGGGGTGCGGGCGGCCGACTACCAGCGGATCGTCGAGAACGTCGCGTCGGCGGGCATCGTCCTGCGGTTCTCCGTGATGGGCTACGTCTTCGACGAGACGGAGGCCGAGTTCGAGGAGTCCTTGCGGTTCCTCGCGGCGAACCAGGAGCGGATCGGCATCGACGCGCTGGAACTGATGGTGTCCGAGCCCGGCAGCAGGCTCGCGCGAGACCCGGACGGCTTCGGCCTCTCTCTGGACACTTCTGGTGTGCTCGCCGGGAATCCCGAGCTCAGTTACCTTTCCGGACGGGTCGGCCATCCGCTGACGGTGCGCGACGGCCCGACCCGGGCGGAGGCGCTCGACCGCCTGGTGCGGGTCTTTCACACGGTCCGGCCGGGCAAGGCGACCGCGATCCTGCCGCGACGTCCCGGCGCCGGATCGCGGGTGGCTGTCGACCGCTCGGGCGTCGCGGCCGTCAGACCGTATCCGTGGGTACGGACCGTACCGGCGGGCGTTGACGTGGCCAGGGTCCCGGACGCGAAGAGCCCAGGCACCGGGGATGGGGAGGGTCGGATCGTGGTTGCCGACCTGGTCTGGGAGCGGTTCTACGCGCTGCCTCGGCGTGACGTCGAGCAGCGAGCCGACGGCCTGCTCGGGGCACGCACCGCCCACGGCCGACGCCTGCTGGCCAGCCTGGTCGAGGCGACGGCGGCCACAGATCAGACGGGCGCGGAACAGGCACGCGCAGGCCCAGCAGGCGCCGACCAATCGGGCGCGGACCGGTCGGGCGCGGTGCGTTTGGAGACGCCCGCCGTCGCAGGTGGCGAAGCCGTCAGGAGGCCGATATGACGACCGACATCACGACAGGGGCCAGGCAGGCGGTCGCGGCGGGCAGGTCCGGCGAGGGCAGGCTGGGGTTCGGTCTCCTCATGGACATGCCGTGGGGCGGAGGGGCGCTGGGGCGGCGGGGCGTCGGGTTCGTGGAGACGGACGACGGCGGGAACATCACCCCACGGGTACGCGCCTTCGCCCAGCGCCACGGCGCCGACTTCGCGTACGCGGCCTTCGCCTACCAGCCACGCTCACGCGCGACCCCCCGGGTGGCCGACTACGTACGCGCCTACGACCGCTTCTTCGAGGCGCTGCCCCCAGGGCTCGACCGGGCCTTCCACCAGACCGAGTTCAACATGGGCACGCCCGAACGCTACGACCGGCGGCCCGCGGTCGAGTACACCAACGAGCTCGCGGCCCGCTACGGATTCCGCTGGGTGGTCGAGGACCTCGGCATCTGGAACCTCCGCGGCTGCCCGCTGCCGTACCCACTGCCGCCGCCGCTGACCGAACCGGGCCTGGAGATCGCCACGCGGAACGTCGCCGAGACGGCCGGCCTCCTGGAGCTGCCGCTGCACGTCGAATTCCCCGGCTTCACCGAGGGCGGGTCGTTCGTTCTGGGGCATCTCGATGCGTTCGCGTACTTCACCCGGCTCGCTGACGACGCCGACGTGCGGGTGACGCTCGACGTGGGTCACCTGCTCAGCTACCAGTGGCTGCGCGGGCGTACCGGCCGCCACATGGTCGACGACATCGAGGCGCTGCCGCTCGAGCGCTGCCGCGAGCTGCACCTGTCCGGCTGTCAGATCGTGAAGGGCAAGTTCCGCGACCTGCACCACGGCGTCCTGCTGGACGAGCAGCTCGAACTCACCGAGTACCTGCTGCCGCGCTGCCCGAACCTGCTAGGCGTGACCTACGAGGACCCGATGTTCCGCGACGACGGCCACCTCGTCGAGAAGTCGCGGCGAAACTACGGCCGGCTGAAAACGCTGGTCGCCGCATGGCGGGACGGCACAGCATCGCAGGACGCGGCGCCACGACAGGACGCAGCACTGCGGCAGAATACGACAGCGCGGCAGGAAGCGACGCTGGGGCAGGAAGCGACGGCGCGGCAGGACGGGGTGGCGCGGTGAGCGCGCCGGGTGTGCGGTCTCTCGACGGTGAGCGGCTCACCGAGCTGATCATGCGGCTGCTGCTCGACAGCCGACTGCGGGAGCGTCTCGCCACCGAAGGCGCCGCAGCCGTGGCCGCGGACGCCGGTGAGCTGGAGTGCCTGGAGACGATCGACCTTGACGAGCTCGACGCCGCCGCGCGCCGGTTCCGCTCGAACATCTGGCGGCTCGGCACCGGGGGCAGCCTCGCGGCCACGTTCCCGCGCAGCGTGTCGCTGTTCGCGGCGACCGGCGTCGGCGTCGGCGTCGGCACCGGCACCGGCACCGGCACCGGCACCGGCGAGGCAGAGTTGCTCGACGGCTTCCTCGGGTCGCCGAGTTTCGCCAGGTTCCGGCTGATTCCGTACTCGGGGTCCGGGGTGTCGGTGGAGGAGGCGTTCGCGTCGTACCTGCTCGGCCTGGCCGGGACGCGGCCGGACGCCGCGATCCTGCGGGAGACCGTGGACCACGAGTTGATGATCGCCCTGTTCACGGCGCTGGCCTGCGAGCAGCCGCTGTCGTTCGTCATCGAGAGCGAGGGGATCGTCGAGACGGACCGCGGTCATGCAGCCCTCCGCCGATACGCGCCGGCCGCCCTCGCTTCCTGGGGCGAGGCCGCGGCCGGAGACGGAGCCGTACCGTACGCGTACTTCGCCACGCCCGCCGGGGTCACCCGCGGCGTGGTCTCCGAGCGCGTGGCCGCGGCGTTCGCGGCCACCCCGACGGCCGAGAGCGACGCGGCGCGGCGCGCGCTGTCCCGGCGTGGCCTGTGGTGACCCGGTACGACCTGGAGATGAGGGGCAAGACCCATGCACATCGTGTTGGTGGACATGCCGTGGTCGTCGATCGACGCACCGTCGCTCTCGCTCGGCGTGCTCAAGCGCCGGGTCCTCGACGTGTTCCCCGATGACGAGGTCGATGTCATACACGCCAACCTCGACTACATCGACTGGGTGCACGCCCACGTCGGTTTCACGTTCGAGGAGTACGACACCTTCGTGAGCTCCTACTTCTCCGGCCACAGCGAGTGGATCTTCTCGGCGGCGCTGAACGAGCGGCCCCGGTGGAAGGTGGCGGAGTACGCCGAGTTCCTCGGCGGCAGCGTGCCGGAGCGGATGCTCGCCAAGGCGACGGAACTCCACGAGCTCGCGCCGCTGTTCATCGAGGAGACCGCCGCCCGGATCGCGGCCATGGAGCCGGACGTGGTCGGGTTCACCGCCACCTTCGCCCAGAACGCCGCGGCCCTCGCGGCGGCGCGCGAGGTCAAGAAGCGGGCGCCGGAGGCCGTCACGGTGTTCGGCGGCCCGAACTGTGAAGGACCGCAGGGCGCGGCGATGCACCGGAACTTCCCGTACGTCGACTTCATCGTGCGCGGCGAGGGCGAGCTGGTCTTCCCGCAGCTGCTCACCGCGATCCGCGCCGGGGCCGGCACCCGGGCCAGCGCCGGAGCCGGAGCCGGAGCCGGAGCCGGAGCCGGAGCCGGAGCCGGAGCCGCGGGCGATGTCAGCGGGATCGCCGGTCTGTGCTGGCGCGGGCCGCACGGCGAGTCCGTCACGAACCGGGTGGAAGCCCGGCCGCTGCCGCCGGAGGCGCTGGTCCCGCCCGACTTCGGTGACTATTTCGACCAGCACGCGAGGTCCGTCGCGGGCACCTGGGTGGAACCGCGGCTCACCGTGGAGGGGTCGCGCGGCTGCTGGTGGGGCGAGAAGCACCACTGTACGTTCTGCGGGCTGAACGGCTCGCTCATGCAGTTCCGCAGCAAGGACCCCGGCCGGTTCGTCGACGAGATCCTCACCCTCGTCGAACGGCATCGGGTCCTCGACGTCTGGGTGACCGACAACATCCTCGACATGACGTACCTGTCCTCGATGGCCCCGCGCCTCCAGGAATCCGGCTACGACCTGCGGATCGGCTACGAGATCAAGTCGAACCTGCGGCGGGACCAGCTGGAGACCCTGCGCGCGGCCGGGATCGACTACGTGCAGCCCGGGGTGGAGAACCTCAGCAGCCGGGTGCTCACCTTGATGGACAAGGGCGTGAGCGGCTGCCTGAACGTCCGGCTGCTGCGCGACTCGGAGACCGTCGGCATCAACCTGAACTGGAACTACCTCTACGGCTTCCCGGGCGAGTCCGAGGCCGACTACGACAGCGTGATCGACCAGGTGCCCGCCCTGCATCACCTCATGCCGCCGTCGAACGCCACCCGGATCAAGGTCGAGCGCTTCAGCCCGTACTTCGACCGGCCCGAGCTGGGTTTCGGTGAGCTCCGTCCGGCCGCGCAGTACCGGCACATCTACGACCTGCCCGAAGCCGAGCTCGCCGACCTCGTCTACGTCTTCGACTCGCCGCGCCGCGGCATCGACGCGGGCTGCCTCGACCGCCTGCGCGCGGCCGTCGCCGACTGGAAGGACGCCTACTCGCGGAGCCGCCTGACCCACTGCGACCTGGGCGACCACATCGTCCTCGTCGACACCCGGCCCGGTTTCTCCTGGCACCTGCTCGACCTCACCGAACCGCTGGAGGTGATGGTGTTCCGTCTGCTCGACACGCCGCACAGCCCGGCGGGGCTCACGCGCAAGGCCGCGGCCCGGCACGACGGCGTGACCGAGGACCTGATCGACGCGCTGCTCGCCCGCTGGCGCGCGCTCGGCCTGATCTTCTGCGACGCGGGGCAGGCGGTCCACGTCGCGCCGGCCGTCGCCAACCAGGACCTGATGCGTCTCGACGGCGAGAACCTCAGCCGGGGCGAGCCGCTCGTACCGGCACTCGCGGCGATGACGGTCCCGGCGGCGGCGGTTCCGGTCGGGACGCCCCGATGAGCGCGCCGCCGGCGTGCGTCACGCTGAGGCTGTGGAAGGACCGCGACCCGGCGGCCATGCGGGTTCCGGGCATGTACACGGGCCGCGTGGAGGTCACCGATGACCCCGTCGCGACCGTGTCGCGGGTGGCGGAAGACGGCGTCCAGCTCGCCCAACTGGACGACACGGTCGATCTGGACGACGCGGACGGTGCCGCGGCGGTGGCCGCTCTCACCGTCATCCGCGAGCTGACCAGCCACGGCATCGCGGTCGACTGGACCATCCACATGCCGGCCGGGACAGCGGGCTGGCGGCCGCTCAGCCACCTCCACCCGCCTGCGGCCGTGTACGCGGGCTCCGACGGGGACGACGTCGTGGGCTCGGCCGGGGACGGCATCGCGGCCGCGTGGCGGGACTCCTTCCACATCGCGAAATGCGGCTACCGGCTCGGTCCCGGCTTCATCGAGATCCGCGACCGCCGGACGGGCTCGTTCAAACGCCTGGTCATTCGCAATCCGCACCGCGAGGAGGCGATCGCGCCGCTGCTGCGCGGCGTGCGGGTGACGGCCCTCTCGCCGGCGGTGACGGAGCGCTACCTGCGGGCTGACCTGCTGCATCGGGTGGGCGGGTTCGTGTGGTGGACGCCGTATCGGATAAGGCGCTGGCCCCTCAGCTCGACGATTCCTTGACGGTTTCCGCGCCGTCTCCGTATCGGGCGCTGTCCCGCTCGAACATGTCCAGCCACCGTTCGGTGATCTCGCCCGACTGGCGTTTGATACCGGGTTCCGGCAGGGAATCGGGCGGGTCCACGCCCAGGTATCGCAGGCAGCCGAGGACGGTTTTCGGATAGTCGGCCAGCATGTCCTCGTAGAAGACGACGTGCGGGACGAGGTCGCGGCGGTCGAAATACTGCTGCCATACCCTCGTCTCGCCGTCGAGGTGTTGCAGGTGGCGGCGGATCTCGGCGTAGTCGTACTGGGGCTCGGAAAGTGCTCGGCTGGTGGACAAGTAGATTCCGTCCACGATCCAGACTCCGGTCTGCCTGGCCAGGACGTACGAGATGGCCTGCCGGAGCCGGTCCCTGCGCCGCAGCCAGATGTAGTGGGGCGACATGAGGAGTTCGTCCAGGTCGACTTCGAGTCCCTGTAGGTGCTCGCCGTGAACCTTGATGCCGAAAACTCCGTTCGGGCTGGTCCGGCAGGTCATTAATTTAGCGATATAGCCTTTTACCAAGTCGGCCGGATCGGCGGTGTCGAATCCCCAGCGCTCGAAGTAGTCGAGGACGTGGGTGTCGGTGAGATATCCGTCGGCGAAACCGGCCCGCCCGGTGTGCCAGAGCGCGCGGACGAGCATATTGCTGCCGGAACGCGGTGCCGCGGCCAGGACGTAGCGAATCGGCGGCAGCCCGGCGAACGGCGGAAAGTCGAATTCCCGGCTGTTGGTCCGGAAGAAAGGCGCCACCATCCATACCTACCACCGCGCCATGCGATCACACAGAACACGTCAAGCGTCATCGCCTGGTGCGGCGTCGTGGCGGGCGCTGTCGTCGCGGGCGCTGTCGTCGCGGGCAGCACCGTCGCGGGCAGCACCGTCGCGGGCAGCGAAGGCCAGTGCGACGGCGCGGGCCAGCTTGCGGCAGTCGCGTTCGACGTCGCGGTCGATCCCGAGCGCTCGTAAGTGGTGCATGTGCATGAAGGACTCCATCACCGCCGATTCGCTCAGGTGCGGGGCGTCGGCGGCGAGCCGTTCCATATAGGCGGCCAGGACTCGCCGCCGGTCCTGCCATGCGGCGACGATCCGCGAGCCGCCCTGGATGGCCCGTAACGCGGGCCGGTCCTCGCTCAGGTCCGCCAAGCCGACCGCCTGGCGGACGACCGCGCGGTCACTCGCGGGAGCGGGCCCCCTCGGGGGATGGTCGATCTGCCAGCGCACCCCCGCTGCCTGGTCTTTCGCCATGGCAGCCGTGAGATCGACCAGGCTCGCGGCGGTGAGCGCGTGCGGGTGTACCTGGCGAGCCGTGGCAAGGGCCGCGAGCTGGGCGACCACGGCGGCGGAGTCGGCCGCGAAGGCGGCCTCCGCGGCGGCCAGCACCTCTCCCGATCCGTACCGTGCGGTCTCCGGGTGGTACGTGTCCAGGACCAGGTCTCCAACGAGGCCCCGGCCGCGAAGATCGGCGGCCCACGCCCCGACCCGGGCGGCGGCCGGGCCGTACTCGTGGCCGCCGGCGAGGTGCAGGCGCAGCCGCAGGTGCGGGCGAGGGTCGCGGTAGCGCACGAACCACCACATCGGCGGCTCGTCCCAGGTCTCCAGCAGGTCGCACAGGTGCTTGGTGAGAATCGTGTCGACCATTCCGGGGTGCCCGTACAGCTTGGCGAACAGAACGCCCGCCCCCGGCAGGACCCCGTCCTCACGCCCGACCAGCGACAGCGGCCCCGGCCGGGTCACGACGGCGGGTGCGCGGGCGGACGGCGTGGTGGCGGCCAGCGAGATGACGATCTCGTGCGCGCGACGGCCGAACCAGCCGTGCTCAGCGGGACCCGCCGCCTCCGACACGACGGCGGCCTGGCCGGCGCCGTCCAGGTGGGCGCGCAGCAGCGCCAGGCTCATGGGCTCGTCCAGATCCAGCCGCAGACGGCGATCCTCCGTACCCACGGACACGGTGCTGGGCAGCCGCAGACGGGCACGCAGGTCTGTCATGGCCCGCACCCAATCCGGCCACGCGGTGCCCGGCCCGGGCAGGGCGTCGGCGGAGATGCGCCACCGCGCGGGAGCGAGCACGCTGCGGCCGTAGCGGACCCGCGGCAGGAACGGCAGACCCGCCGCCGCCCCCCAGGAGAACGGCGACACCACGGCGCCCCGAGCACGCGGGATCTCGAACAGCAGGCGCGCGATCGGCGGCATGGCCCGCCGGGCGACCGCGCTGGTCAGCACCGGCTCCACCACCTGCCGCCGGGACCGGGACAGCAGGTACATCCGATCGTTGTCCGCGGTGACCGCCAGATCCCGCCAGGGGATCCGGCCTGGCGAGCCGGCGCGGTGCTCGGCCAGAGTGATCAGCTCCGGCAGCAGGAGCGGGGTGCGGGCGACCTCCTGGGTACGCGCGTTCCTGGCCGGGAACGACAACTGCACCGGCACGGCCCCGTCCACCGAAACCGGCAGCCGATCGTACAGACCGGCCATCCGCCGCCGGTCACCGTCCGGCAGCAGGTCGACGAACCGGCCGCTCAGGCAGGCCGCCGTGCCGTCGACGGCGAGCACCGTCATGGTGAAGGCGTCGGCGGCCAGCGCGCCGGCGGTGGGTGCGCACACCTCGGCCACCAGTTCCATGTACGGGAGCGGTCGCGCGCGGTCCCTACCGGCTGCGGCCTGGCGCTCGATCGCCGCGCGGTCCCTACCGGCTGCGGCCAGGCGGTCAATCGCCGCGCGATCCCTACCATCCACGGCTAGGTCCTCGATCGCGGCGTCGTTCGTACCGTCTGCGGCCAGGTCCTCGATCGCGGCGTCGTCCAGCACGATCTCCCGCGCGCCGTCCAGGGCCGCTTGCTGCGCGAGCGCCAGCAGCCGACGGTCCCTGCGGGACAAGGGCTCGGCCGGTTGCCGTGGCTCCCTGTAGTGCGCGGGGAACCCGAGCCCCGCCGTGTCGTCGACGAGCTGCTCGATCGGGACGACTGCGCCGACTCCGTACCGTTCCAGGAATCTGACGTGGTACTCCCGCCAGGCCAGGTGCCCTGCCGGGTGCGGTGTCAGCCTCAGGAGCGCCCCGGCGGCGGCCTCTGCCTCGGCCGCGACCTCCGGCGGCAGTACCACGGTGCCGTCCAGCCGCAGGTCCACCTTGAGCGGCTGTACGACCTCGACCGGCAGCGCGGCCCGCATCCGATCGGCGACCGTTCGCCTGGCCCGCACGGCGGCCTCGCCGGTCGCGTGGTCGGCGACTCGCAGTTCCTCGTGGATCGCGTACAGCTCCTGGACCAGCGGGGTGGCCTCGCCGAGCGGGTCCGCCGCCACGTCTCGCAGCCGGTCCAGTACGTACGCGAGCCCGTCGACGCTGGTCGAGGGGGGACGTAGGCTGGTGATCAACACCCCGCACGTGACCAGCTCCGCGACCATCGCCTCGATCGCCGGGACCCTGGCACCGGGGAACGTGGCCGCCAGCGCGTCGATCAGCTCGCCGATCTGAACGGGCGCCCGGGCCAGGTCCATGACCGTCCGGACAGCCGGGCCGTGCCGCACCGACACCTCCGACAGCTCGCTGCGGGCTGGGTCACCGGCGTGCGGCTGCCAGGGCACCACCAGCCGCTCCCCGCGTACGAACGCGAGATCGTTCACCACGACGGGGAGGCGACGCCGCAGCTCCGGGGCCGACTCCAGCCGACCGATCACCGCGGCCAGCCACACGCCGTCCGCCGTCGTCCTCGTGCGCGGTGCTCCGGTCAGGCCCACCGACGCCGCGCCCTTTTGCGGAATATCGCTCGCCAACGCCACGCCAGGGTGCGGGACCGCGATCTGGCCCGTCGGCGCCGCGCCAATGCGCGGGACATCGCTCGCCGACGTCTCGCCAGGGTGTGGTGCGTCGGTCCAGCCCGCCGACGCCGCGCCAGTGCGTGGGACATCGCTCGCCGACGTCTCGCCAGGGGGAGGGACGGTGGTCCAGCCCGTCGGTGTTGTGTCGAAACGGAGTGGGGCCACGCCGGCGAATGTTCCGAAAGGTGTGGCCCGGCCGCGCATCCGCACCAGATAGCGGGCCAGTGACAGTGCCATGCGCCGGAGGCGGGCGGGGCGGGGGCGGCGGCCCGCGCACACCGCCTCGACCTGGGCCGCCAGGACCGGACTGGCCATGGATACGGCCGCCGCCACGGAATCTCGCGCCCATACCTGGACGAGCCACTCGCGCCACCGTTCGGCGCCGGTCTCGGCGGCCGGTTCTGCTCCGGTCTCGCCGTTCGGTTCGGCGCCCACCTCGCTGTCGGGTTCGGTGCCGGTCTCGCCGTCCGGTTCGGGCCATGGTGGGAGATCTGGTTCGTCCGGGTGCGCGGTGGCGCGGATCAGTGCCGCGTCAAGGTGGCGGTACGGCCGTGAACGCTGCGCATTCACCCTGATGCCTCCCACGTCCAGCAGCCGACGGCGGCGTCCGGGACGGCGGCTCGGCGGGGCCGCCACCCCGAGTGTCGCACGTGCCCCGTTTTGTCCCGCAAGACGATCGCTGCCCACCCGAGAGCCGGACGATGCGCCGACGGGCTACGCGGCTAGGTCGTCTTCGTCATGCTCTGCGCGGTGCTGCGGCGGGCGAGGTCAGAGGCCCTGGGAAACCCGCTCGGCGGAAAGGGCCTCCCGTTGCCTACGTCGCTGCTCAGATTTCCTTGACGAAGATGATGGCGTCGATCTGGTCGGTGGTGGCCGGGTCGAGGGCGAAGTAGGTGTGGTCAGCCGGGACGCGGGGCGTCAGCTTCCGGTCGAGGGCCGCGGCGAGGCGGCGGGGATCGATGACGGCGCGGGCGTCGGGGAGGGTCGACAGGAGCCCTTCGAGGGTGTCGGGGTGGGGGACGTCGGAGCCGCGGGTGCCGAAGGTGGTGGCGGCGAAGGCGTACTGGTCGCCGAGGTGGGTGCCGATGATGGCGCCGGCGCTCCACCACTCCAGCGTCCGGCCCGCCAGGGGGCCCCAGCCCTCCGGCAGCAGCCAGCGGCTCTTGTCTTTCTGCAGGTGGCGGTTGTGGGCGAAGGCGAGGGTGGGGCCGCGACGGGCCTCGCAGTCGATGATGGCGTCGAGGTTGTCGGCCATCATCGCATCGCGCAGGCACATCAGCGTGCCGACGCGGGTGGCCGCGGTGTCGGCCAGGCCGGCGTGGTAGCGCAGGAGCCCGGCGGCGGTGCGGGCGTACAGGCCGGCGCGCCACCAGTCGCCGGGGGAGGTGGCGGCCGTCAGGTGGGGAGTGTGCGCGGTGAGCAGCGCGCGCAGGTCGTCGGCGATCAGGCGCAGTTCGGTTGCCTCGGGGGTGCGGCCGACGGACTGGGTGGGATCCATGGTGGCGGCCGGGTTGGTCCAGCGCTCGTCGGGGCCGAGCAGTTCGTCAAGGGTCTCGCGACTCCAGGCCAGGTCGAGGTGGGTGGCGAGGTAGTCGTGCAGTGCGGTCAACGCCACGCGGGGGCTGGCGGGGCCGGCCATCTCCAGGGGGCCGTCGAAGCCGTAGAAGTGGAGTCGCTCGTGCGGCGGACGCCGCTGGTTGTAGGCGCGCATCCAACGCAGGAGCTCGCGGTTGGCGGGTGAGGCGCCGAGGCGGTGGCTGAAGCCGAGGTTCGTCGCGTCGTCGAGGGTTCCGATGCCGTCGGTGACGTACGCGTCGGCGGCCAGGGCCAGCAGGCAGTCGCTCTCCATGGTGATCGAGCGGTAGCCCGCGTGTTCGACGAGGTGGCGGAAGAGCTCGTTGCGCAGTTCGAGGAAGGCTTCGACGCCGTGGGTGGGCTCGCCGAGGCCGAGCAGGCGGGTGGCTGGGGGCAGGAGTGAGGTCAGGACGTCACCGGTGAAGGGACGGGTGGCGTCCCGGATCGAGGTTGTCATGCCTTCAACGGTATCGTTGAACTTTATTTGTAAGCTTTTCTGATATTTCGGGCTGCTGACGAGGACGTACCTTCAAAATGCGACCCATAGATCTGGCGCGCGAGCACGGCCTGTCCACGCAGGCGGTGCGTAACTACGAGGAGGCGGGGATCCTGCCGCCGGCCGAGCGGTCGCCGCACGGCTACCGCGCCTACGCGCCGCGCCATGCGGTGGCGTTGCGGGCGTTCCTGGCGTTGATCCCCGCGCACGGGCACGCGACCGCGGGGGCGATCATGCGGGCCGTGAACGGCGGCGCGGTCGAGGAGGCGCTGCGGCTGATCGACGAGAGCCACGCGCAGCTGGCCGGCGACCGGCACACGCTGGAGGCCGTGGAACGGGCGCTACGCGACCTGGCGCCACCGCGTGAGCTGAAGTCGCCGCGCGACCTGGCGCCACAGCCTGAGCCAGCGCCACAGCGTGAGCCGGCGCCGGGTGTGACGTTCATCGGGCCGCTGGCGCGCAGGCTCGGCATCCGACCGGCGACGTTGCGCAAATGGGAGCGGGCCGGGCTGATCGTGCCCCGGCGCGACCCGCGCACCGGCTACCGGATCTACACCTCCGCCGACGAACGCGACGTGCTGCTGGCCCACCAGCTGCGGCGGGGCGGGCACGGGCTGGAGCAGATCGCGCGGGTGCTGGAGCGAGTACGGACGGCGGGCGGGCCGGAGCCGCTGCAGGCGACGATGCGGGAGTGGCGCGACCGGCTGACGGCGCGCGGCCTGGCGATGCTGGCGGGCGCGGCCGCGCTCGACACCTATCTGGGGACTCCGTAGCGCTCTGTCGGCGAGGTCACAGCTAACCCGACCAGGGTCGAAAATCTGTAGCGGCCAAGGTAGACATTCGCGGCTGTGGACGCTAATGTTTCTGACATCGCAAGGAACGAATCCACACGGGCATGAAAAACCAGCAACACGACGAACTGCCCGGATGAGCTGGATAGAAGTAGAAGGTGATGGCAGAAGGTCGGACGTGACGGGGCCAGCGCAGTGGTAAGGGGCCCTGACCGTGGACGCGCTGCCGTAGGTGAAGTGGAAAGAGCAAGTTCGCTTGAGAGAAGGGAGTGTTGAACGCCATCGGGATCGCCCGTTGCCGGCTGTTTTCCGCGCCGCTCGGGTACCGCAGTTCCACAGATCGGAAGGTGGTCTACGGTCAAGAATCCGCGATCCCCGCATCAGCGCCGTCATATACGGCTGATGCGGACGACAGAAGGTCGGCCACATGGCCGATAGATGGTGTTGAACCTCTTCGGGGCCCCGGCGCAAGACGCGCCGGGGCCCCCTGTGCGCATGTCGGAAGGTATTTATGGATCAAAGTCACCCAGCAGGCAACGACGCCACGCTCGCTCAGAGCAAGGCCGAGGACAGATTCGACGATGAGGACTACCCCGCCTACAGCATGGGCGCGGCTGCGGAGATGCTCGGCGTCACCGCCGCGTTCCTGCGCGCACTGGGCGTCGCCAAACTGATCGAGCCGCAACGCTCCAGCGGCGGACACCGTCGATACTCCCGCTACCAGCTCCGTCTGGCGGCCAGGGCCCGAGAGCTCGTCGACCAGGGCACGGCCCTGGACGCTGCCTGCCGCATTGTCATCTTGGAAGACCAACTCGCCGAAGCGCTGCGGATCAACAGCGCTCGCGAGCGTCCGGCCGAAGGCTGACGCCTTCAGCTTCGTCAGTCGTGTGGCCTGATCCCGCAAGCGCCGATCAGGCCCTCGCGAAATCGACAGGTTGTCTCAGCGCTCTGACGCGCCCTGGCCTGGTTCCTCGCCCAGGGGGCCGACATCCTCCCGGTCGGCGGCTTCGGCGCCCGCCACCCGGCGGAGTACCTCCGACCTGGGACTGACCGCCTACGAGATCGCGCGGGCGAGTGCGGTGCTCGCGCGCAGGGAGGCCGCGATGACATCCTCCGGCCCGGCCTCCGTGCCCCGCGCCGACAGGAGCGCGGCGCCGGCGGTGTCGAAGACCATGCGTGTGAAGAGCCGGTCCTCCATGCTCGCGCCTTCGTCGACGAGCAGGTCGATGACCCGGTCGAAGTCTGAACGGATATCCCCGCCGCCTTCCGCCAGCCGCCTCATGACCGGCTGGTTGGCCTGCGCGAAACGCATGACCTGAAGGCGTTCGGGAGTGGTGCCCCGCACCCAGCGCAGCGCCGCCTTCTCCAGTCGATCGGGGGTGGGCGGCTGCGCGGCGAGCCATTCGATGAAGTCGTCGAGTTCGTGCCGGCGCGCTTCCACGAGGCTCGCCACGATCTCCTCTTTGTTCTGGAAGTGGTAGTACAGCGAGGATTTCGTCATCCCGAGCGCGCTGGAGATGTCGCGGGTCGAGGTGCCCTCGTACCCCTTCTCCGTGAACAGCCGCAGCGCGACGCGGAGGATCTCCGCGCGGGTCTCGGTGCCCGTACGCCGGTCGCTTCCCGTGTTCGTCGACATGGATGGTCCCTTCGGTCGCCTCAGTCTACTTGCTCAACGAACGCCCGTTCAGTTACTGTCGAGACCGCTGAACGAACGCCCGTTAAGTGAGGATCCCAAGCCATGAAACGTATCGCCATCGTCGGCGCCGGCCCCGGCGGCCTGGTGTGCGCCCGCGTGCTGCAAGGGCACGGCATCGACGTCACCGTGTACGACGCCGACGCCTCAGTCGAAGCCCGTGACGCCGGCGGCACCCTGGACCTGCACGCCGACTCCGGACAGATCGCCCTGGAAGACGCCGGTCTGTTCGAGGAGTTCATGAAGCTCGCCCGGCTCGAAGGGCAGGCCAAGAGCCGGCTCGACCAGCACGGCACCGTGCTCGACGCGTTCGTCCCCGACCAGGACGACACCGCCGCCCCCGAGATCGACCGCGGGCAGCTCCGCGCCATGCTCGCCGAGCACGTACGGCCCGGCACCGTGCGATGGGGACACAAGCTGGTCACCGCGACCCCGCTCGGCGACGGCGGGCACCGCCTGGAGTTCGGCAACGGCGTCACCGCCGAGGTGGATCTGGTGATCGGCGCCGACGGTGCGTGGTCTCGGGTCCGGCCGCTCCTGAGCGACGCCACGCCTGACTACACCGGCGTCTCGTTCCTCGACGTCCGTTTTGAGGACGTGGAAAACCGTCATCCCCAGATCGCGGAACTCGTCGGGGACGGCCACCTGTTCGCCATGGACAGCGCCGGCCGGGGCATCATCGGCCAGCGCAACAGCAACGGCCAGATCCGCGCCTACCTGGCCATGCGTACCGACCTCGACTGGCACGGCAAGGCCGGCGTCGACCTGGATGACGCGGCCGCCGTACGACGGTTCCTGCTCAAGGAGTTCAGCGGCTGGGCCGAGGAGCTGCTGCCCTTCCTCACGGACGTCGACGGCGGCTACCTCAACCGCCCGATCTACGCCCTTCCCGCCCCGCTCACCTGGGCGCGCACGCCCGGCGCGACGCTGCTCGGCGACGCGGCCCACCTGATGGCGCCCCTCGGGGGGTACGGGGTCAACCTCGCCATGCTCGACGGAGCCGAGCTCGCCCACGCCATCGCCGAGGAAGCCACCCTCGACGAGGCACTCACCCGATACGAGGCCGTCATGCTGCCCCGCTCGGGACAGCACGCCGTCGCCGCCAACGGCGGACTCGACACGTTCTTCGCCTCGGACGACTTCCCCGACCACGAGGCGGAACACCAGACGTACCGGGAGGCCGCCGCCGACTACCGCCGCGGGCAGTCGCGTACCACGGACAGCACCATGACGGCCTGAGGCGGCGACATGGTGACGAAGGTGTTCGAGCTCGTCAGTGTCCTGCTTTCCGCCCTGGTCGTTGGGGTTTTCTGGGGACCGTGGCTGGCGTTGAGCAGATCCATGGCGCATTTCGAGGCGGCGGTGTTCCTGGCGATCGCCCATCGGATGAACCGGAACCTGGCCACTCCTATGACCGTTCTGATGCCCCTCGCGCTGACCTCGATCGTTCCGGTGCTGTTCCTGTCATACGGCAAGCAGGGCTTCTACCTGGCCTTGGTGGCGCTCGCCTTGCTCGTCGTCGCTCTGCTCGTGACCGTGGCGGTCGAGGTCCCCATCGTGAAGCAGATCGCGACCTGGACTGTCAGCACCCTGCCGGACGACTGGCAGCGACTCCGCGATCGCTGGGTGTCCTTCCATATCGTCCGGGTGGTCGCGGGCATCGCGGGACTCGCCTTCCTCGTGGCCGCAGCGATCTTCTAGCGGCGTGTCATGACAAGGTGTGCATACTCGGACACTTACAGTAAGAGTCGTGGATGCCTTGGAGCTCGCGCGCTGGCAGTTCGGGGTTACTACGGTGTACCACTTCCTGTTTGTGCCGGTCACGATAGGGATGTCGCTGTTGGTGGCGATCCTGAACACGGCGTGGGTGCGCACCGGTAACGCCGCCTACCTTCGCGCGACCAAGTTCTTCGGCACGCTCTTCCTGATCAACTTCGCCATGGGCGTGGTGACGGGGATCGTGCAGGAGTTTCAGTTCGGGATGAACTGGAGCACCTACTCCAGGTTCGTCGGCGATATCTTCGGCGCGCCGCTCGCGTTGGAGGCGTTGCTGGCGTTCTTTCTGGAGTCGACGTTTCTGGGGCTGTGGCTCTTCGGCTGGGGCCGGCTGCCGAAGAGGGTGCATCTCGCGTGCATCTGGATCGTCGCGTTCGGGACGATGGTGTCCGCCTACTTCATCCTGGCCGCCAACTCGTTCATGCAGTGGCCCGTGGGTTTCAAGGTCAACAGGCGTGCCGAGCTGGTCGACTTCGGAGCCGTGCTGACCAACAAGGTGGTGCTGGCCACCTTTCCGCACACGGTCTTCGGGTGCTGGCTGGCCGGTGGGGTGATCCTGATGGCCGTTTCCGCCTGGCATCTGGCCAGAAAGCAGGATCTTGAGGTATTCCGTCCGTCGCTGCGGCTCGGTATCGCCGCGGTGCTGGTGGGTGCTCTGGGCACTCTTGTCTCCGGCGACGTCCTTGGCAAGATCATGACGCAGACCCAGCCGATGAAGATGGCCGCCGCCGAGGCGCTCTACGAGACGCGGCAGCCCGCGCCGTTCTCCCTGTTCACCATCGGGACGCTGGACGGCACCAAGCCGATCTACCAGCTGGAGATCCCGAACCTGCTGTCACAGCTCGCCACCGGCTCGTTCGACGGCAAGGTCGAGGGCATCAACAACCTCCAGGCGGCCTACGAGCGGAAGTTCGGCCCGGGCGACTACCGTCCCTACATCCCGGTCGCCTACTGGGGTTTCCGATTGATGATCGGGTTCGGCATGCTGGCCGCGCTGGTGGCGCTCGTCCTGCTCTGGCTGACCCGTGGACGGCAGGTCCGGGGCACGGGCTGGATCTGGCGGGTCGCCGTCTGGTCGGTCGTGCTGCCCTTCCTCGCGCACAGCTTCGGGTGGATCTTCACCGAGATGGCCAGGCAACCGTGGATCGTGTTCACCCAGATGAAGACCGCCCAAGGCGTCTCGCCCAGCGTCGGCGCGGGTACGGTGCTCACCTCGCTGATCGTCTTCACCCTCCTGTACGGCGGGCTGGCCCTGGTGGAGGTCGGCCTCATGATCAAGTACGGCAGAGCGACCCCACCGTCCGCCGACGACGCCGAGCCGCATGACGGCGGCGAGCCGTCGTTCGCCTACTAGGAGGCTCGCCAAGTGGAGCTCACCGAGGTCTGGTTCGTGGCGATCACCGTCCTGTGGGTCGGGTACTTCGTCCTGGAGGGGTTTGACTTCGGCGTCGGCATGCTGCTGCCGATCGTGGCCCGGAACGACACGGAACGCCGGGTGATGATCGACACGATCGGCCCCGTCTGGGACGGCAACGAGGTGTGGCTGATCACCGCCGGAGGTGCCACCTTCGCCGCGTTCCCCGAGTGGTATGCCTCGCTGTTCAGCGGGTTCTACCTGCCGCTGCTGCTGATCCTGCTGGCGCTGATCGTACGCGGGGTGGGCTTCGAGTATCGCGGCAAACGGGACTCCGCAGCCTGGCGGCGGCGTTGGGACGCGGGCATCATCGCCGGCTCGTTCGTGCCCGCACTGCTGTGGGGGATCGCGTTCGCGAACATCGTGCGGGGCGTGCGACTCGACGCCGATCACGAGTACGTCGGTACGTTCTGGGACCTGCTCAACCCCTACGCGCTGCTCGGTGGGCTGACCACGCTGACCCTGTTCGCCACGCACGGAGCCGTCTTCCTGGCGTTGAAGTCCCGCGGGGAGATCAGCCGGCGCGCGGCCGGGGTGGCGCTCAAGACGGGCGTCGTGGCGGCCGTGCTCGCGGTGGTCTTCCTGGCTTGGACGCAGATCTACGGCGGCGTGGTCGGCACGGCGATCCTGGCCGTCTTCGCCGTCCTCGCCTTCGTGTGCGCACTGGGCGCCATCGCCAGGGGCCGTCAAGGGTGGGCGTTCCTGCTGTCGGCGGTCGCCATCGGGGTGACCGTGATCAGCCTGTTCGTGGTCCTCCACCCCGATGTCCTGCCATCGACGATCAACCCGGCCTACAGCCTGACCATCGAGAACGCGGCCGCGACACCGAAGACGCTCAGCATCATGACCGGGGTCGCGGCGATTTTCCTGCCGCTGGTGGTGCTCTATCAGAGCTGGACCTACTGGGTCTTCCGCCACCGAGTCGGCGCCGGTTGAGATCAATTAACAGTTTCATGGGATTGCCAATATTTACGCCGGGGCACAGCGCATCGAGAGCCGTGGAAAGGACCGTTCATGACACTCGCTCTCGGCACGTCTCTCCAGGAACGGGACGCGGCGGGCCGCGCGCTGGCGGAGGATGCCGAGCGGATCGCCCGCGCGTGTCAGGACGTGGCCCGGCGGTTCCAGCGGGGCGGCCGGCTGCTGACTTTCGGCACCGGCCAGTCGGCGGCCGACGCGGCGCATCTCGCGGTGGAGTTCGTTCATCCGGTGATCGTGGGGAAGCGGGCGCTGCCGGCGGTCTCGCTGGCCAACGACGCGTCGGCGCTGAGCGGGCTCGCCCATGCGGGGGTCTTCGCGAGCCAGTTGCGGCTGCTCGGGCGGGCCGGGGACATCGCGGTGGGCATCACGACCGACGACGCCGATGGCGAGGTGGCGGCGGGGCTCGCGGCGGCCCACGACCTGGGCATGATGACGCTCGCGCTGACGAAGGCCGGCGTCGACCTGCCGGTGGTCGATCACCTTCTCGTGGCACGCAGCCGCGATCCGCGGATCGCCCGGGAGATCCACATGACGACCTATCACGTCCTCTGGGAGCTGGTGCACGTGTTCCTGAACGACCCCCGGCTGACGGAGGAGTGCCCCGACGAGGTCTGCGTGACCTGCTCGGACGCGGCCGTACCCGTCCGGATCACCGCCCTGCGGCCCGGACACCTCGCACTGGCCGACACCCCCGGCGGCGAAGCGGAGATCAGCGTGCGACTGGTCGACGCGCGGGCGGGCGACGTGGTCCTGGTGCACGCGAAAGAGGCCATCGCGGTAGTGGAGAGAAGACCGTGACCGACGCGCTCTACCCCTTCCTGTCCTCAGCCGAGAGCGACGCCGAACCGCTGCTGACCACCGTGACCCGGTCCACGGTGGAGAAGGCCCGGGAGATCGTCGCGCTGCGGCGGGAGGTGCTCACCCTGCTCGGCCCGGGGATCGCCGCGTGCGGCCAAGCCCTCGCCGAGGCGTTCGCCGCTGGGGGCCGCCTGTTCACCTTCGGCAACGGCGGCAGCAGCACCGACGCCCAGGCGGTGGCCCACCTGTTCTTCGCGCCGGAACGCGGACCGCACCGCGGACCAGGACACGGGCTGGCGCACCGGCCGGGAGACAGGCAGCACGGGCTGCCGGCCATATCGCTGACGGCCGACGTCGCGCTGCTGACCGCGCTCGCCAACGACATCGGCTTCGACGCGGTCTTCGCCCGGCAGCTCGCCGCCCTGGGCACCGCCGCGGACATCGCGATGGGGATCTCGACGAGCGGCGGCTCGCTGAACGTGGTGCGCGGACTCCAGGAGGCCAAACACCTCGGCATGGTGACGGTCGGGCTCGCCGGGTCAGGGGGCGGTCAGCTGGCCGAGTGCGGTGCCGTCGACCACCTGCTGGTCATCCCGTCCCCGTCCGTCCATCGGATTCAGGAGGCGCAGGCCACCGTGTGCCATGTGCTGTGGGAGTCGGTCCGGCGGGCGCTGGACGAGACGGCCTGAGCGTTGGACCGGATCGTACGCTCCCGGATCCGGGTCGAGGGCATCGTCCAGGGCGTGGGGTTCCGGCCGTTCGTCCACGGCGTGGCCGTCCGGCACGGCCTGTCGGGCACGGTCGCCAACGACGGCTCCGGGGTGTTCATCGAGGTGGAAGGCGTTCCGGAGGCGGTGGCCGCGCTGATCGAGGCGGTCCGCCGGAACCCGCCCGAGCTGGCGGTCGTGGACCGGGTGAGCGTGGAACCGGTGTCGCCCACCGGCGCCGGCGGATTCCGGATCGTCCAGAGCGTGACCGGCGGATCCCGCCGCGCGCAGGTGTCACCGGACGCGGCGACCTGCGACGACTGCCTGGCCGAGCTGTTCGATCCGGCCGACCGCCGCTACCGGTACCCCTTCGTCAACTGCACCAACTGCGGCCCCAGGTTCACGATCATCACATCGGTGCCGTACGACCGCGCCGCCACCACCATGCGCGGCTTCGCCATGTGCACGGCCTGCGAGGCCGAATATCGGGATCCCGGTGATCGCCGCTTCCACGCCCAGCCGGTGTGCTGCCCCGGCTGCGGTCCCACGCTCACGCTGCACACGTCCGGCGGCGCGGTGATCGCGGGCGATCCGGTGGCCGAGGCGGCGGCGCTGCTCGGCAGCGGGTCCGTCCTCGCGGTGAAGGGGCTCGGGGGCCATCACCTCGCGGTGGACGCCGCCGACGAGGAGGCGGTCGCGGCCCTGCGGGCCCGCAAGCACCGCGGGGACAAGGCGTTCGCCGTGATGGCGCCGGACCTGGCCGCCGTACGAGAGTTGTGTGATCTGGACGGTGCGGCGAGCGGGGTGGTGGCCGCCCTCACCGGCCCGCGCCGCCCGATCGTACTGCTGCCCCGGCGGCCCGGCTGCCCGGTCGCCGCCTCGGTGGCGCCCGGCAACCGTGATCTCGGCGTGCTGCTGCCGTACACGCCGCTGCATCATCTGCTGGCCAGGGAGCTGGGCCGCCCATACGTGCTGACCAGCGGAAATCTGTCCGGCGAGCCGATCGCGCACCGCGACGAGGACGCGCGGCGGCTGGCCGCCGACGCCTTCCTCACCCACGATCGGCCGATCCACACGGGGCTCGACGACTCGGTGGTCCGGATCTTCCGCGACACGGAGGTGCCGGTACGGCGAGCCCGAGGGCACGCGCCCGCGCCGATCGCGCTGCCCTGGGCATTCCCCCGGCCGGTTCTCGCGTGCGGAGCGCAGCTCAAGAGCACGTTCTGCCTGGCCACGGGGAGCCACGCGGTCGTCTCCCAGCATCTGGGCGACCTGGAGAACTACGCGACGATGCGGGCCTTCGCCGACGGGGTCGCCCACTTCCGGCGGCTGTTCGGCATCGAGCCGGAGGTGGTGGTCCACGACCTCCACCCGGAATACCTGTCCACCAAGTACGCCCTCAGCCTCGACGGCGTTCAGCCGCTCGGCGTGCAGCACCACCACGCCCACATCGCGTCCTGCCTGGCCGACAACGGCGAGTCCGGCCCGGTCGTCGGCATCGCCCTCGACGGCACCGGCTTCGGTACGGACGGCACGATCTGGGGCGGCGAGCTGCTCGTGGCCGACCTGGCGGACTTCGAGCGGGCCGGGCACCTGGAGCCGGTGCCGATGCCCGGCGGCGTCACGGCGATCCGGCAGCCCTGGCGGATGGCCGCGGCCTTCCTGCACCGCGCGTTCGGACCCGGATCCTTCGACGACCTCGGGGTGGTCCGCCGCAACCAGGACCGGTGGCCGGCCGTGGCGGCCCTCCTGGTGAACGGCCCGGCAGGGCAGGTGACGTCGAGCGCGGGCCGGCTGTTCGACGCGGTGTCCGCGCTCCTCGGGGTCAGGGACACGATCAGCTACGACGGGCAGGCGGCGGTGGAGCTGGAGCAGCGGGCGGACCCGGGTGTCCGCGACGGGTATCCGGTCACCGTCGCCGGAACGGTCATCCGTACCACCGATCTGATCCGCGCGGTCGTCGGCGACCTGCGCCGGGGCGAGGCGGCGGAGGTGATCGCGGCGAGGTTCCACCACGGGCTGGCCGCGGCGGTGGTGACGGCGGCGGCCCGGGTCGCGGCCGCCAACGGGCTGGAGGTGGCCGCGCTGTCGGGCGGGGTGTTCTGCAACACCCTCCTGCTCGGCGCCGTGGTCGACGGGCTGCGCCACCACGGCCTGCGCGTGCTGCTGCACCGGCGCGTCCCCTGCAACGACGGCGGCATCAGTCTCGGGCAGGCCGCGGTGGCGGGTGCTCGGGACCGAGCTGCCATGGTGGCGAAGGCTCGGTCCTGAGCGTGATCCGCGGATCACGCTCAGGACCGAGCCTCAGCAGATGCGCGGCAGCGGGTCGCCGACCAGCATGTCCACGATGCGGGTGCCGCCGAAGGCGGTTCTCAACAGCACCAGGCCGGGCGGGTCCTCCCCCACCCAGCCGATGATCGCGGCTCCGGCGCCGACCGGATTGCTCCGCATGATCTCGACCGCCCGCTCGGCGTGCTCGCCGTCGACGACCGCGACCAGCCGGCCCTCGCAGGCGACGTACAGCGGGTCGATCCCGAGTAGCTCGCACATCCCGGTGACCTCCGGCCGGACCGGTACGGACTCCTCGTCCATCACCACGGTGACGCCCGAGGCGGTCGCCACCTCGTTCAGCACCGTGGCCACGCCACCGCGGGTGGCGTCCCGCAGCGTCCGCACCTGGGTGGGGAGGGTGTCCAGGAGGTCGGCCACCAGGCCGTTCAGCGGGGCGGTGTCCGAGAGCGTGTCCGCCTCGATGCCGAGCTCGCCACGGGCCAGCATGATGGCCACGCCGTGCTCACCGATCGGACCGGACACGATGACCGCGTCGCCGGGCCGGGCCGCGGAGATGGACAACGTCGCCGGACGGTCGACGACGCCGACCCCCGCGGTGGTGACATAACACCCGTCGGCCTTGCCCCGCTGGACGACCTTGGTGTCGCCGGTGACGATCGAGACGCCCGCCAGCTCGGCCGCGGCGGCCATCGAGGCGACGATCCGCCGCAGGTCGCCGATCGGGAACCCCTCTTCGAGGATGAACCCGGCGGACAGATACAACGGGCGGGCGCCGCATACCGCGAGGTCGTTGACGGTGCCGTTGACCGCCAGGTCACCGATGTCGCCGCCGGGGAAGAACAGCGGCGAGACCACGAACGCGTCCGTGGTGAACACCACCCGCGAGCTGTCGAGCGCCAGCGTGGCCCCGTCCTCCAACGGGGCGAGCAGCGGATTGCGGAACGCCTCCAGGAAGATCGCGTCGATCAGGTTCCGGGTCGCCTTGCCGCCGGAGCCGTGCGCCAGCGTGATCCGTTCCTCCCGGACCACCGGGCGGCGGCGCCTGATGCGCTCGATCCGGTCGAGAACCTGCTTCTCCGTGGTCATGCCCGGGTCGCCTCCCGCACTCGTTCCCGGCTGAACCGGCCGAAGTTGTAGTACGCCGCGCACGCCCCCTCCGACGAGACCATGCAGGTCCCGATCGGCGTCTCAGGGGTGCACGCGGTGCCGAACACCTTGCACTCCCATGGTTTGAGCACGCCCTTGAGCACTTCGCCGCACTGGCACGCCTTGGGGTCGGCGATACGCGTACCGGGGATGTCGAAGATCCGCTCCGCGTCGAAGGCGGCGTACTCCTTGGCCATGCCCAGCGCCGAGTGGGAGATGAAGCCGAGTCCGCGCCATTCGAAGTGCGGGCGTACGCGCATCACCGTCCCGATCGCCTCCATGGCGATCCGGTTGCCGTCCCACGGCACCACCCGCGCGTACTGGTTCTCCACCTCGCCGCGGCCCTCGGCGAGCTGGCCGAGGAGCATGTCGACCGAGTGGAGGATGTCGAGCGGCTCGAACCCGGCGACCACGAACGGCTGCCCGTAGTCGCGCGCGATGAACTCGTACGGCCGGCAGCCGATGATCGTCGAGACGTGGCCGGGCCCGATGAAGCCGTCGAGCCGCAGGTCGGGCGAGTCGAGTATCGCCTTGATGGCCGGGATGATCAGGACGTGGTTGCAGAAGACGGAGAAGTTCTCGATGCCTTCCTCGGCCGCCCGCAGCACGGTCACCGCCGTCGACGGCGCCGTGGTCTCGAAGCCGATCGCCATGAACACGACCCGCCGGTCCGGATTCGTCCGGGCGATCTTGAGCGCGTCGAGGGGCGAGTAGACCATCCGGATGTCCGCGCCCTGGGCCTTGGCGTCGAGGAACGTGGACTCGCCCCCGGGCACCCGCATCATGTCGCCGAACGAGGTCATGATCACGTCGGGCTGACGCGCGATGTGGATGGCGTCGTCCACCCGTCCCATGGGGATGACGCAGACGGGACAGCCCGGCCCGTGCACGAGCGTCACGGCCTCCGGCAGGTAGTCCTCGATGCCGTGTTTGTAGATGGTGTGCGTGTGTCCACCGCACACCTCCATGAACTTGTACCGGCGGCCCGGCTCGCACCGGGCCGATATCCGCGCCGCCAGCGCCCGAGCCGTGTCGGCGTCGCGGAACTCATCGACGAATCTCATGAGATGTCCGATTCCTTGAGGGCGTCGATCTCGTCGGTGTACGCCTGCCCGATCCCGTGCAGCATGTCCATCACGGCCTTGGCCTCGGACTCGGAGATCTTCGACAGGGCGAATCCCACATGGACCAGCACCCAGTCGCCGGGCTTGAGGTCGTCGTCGGCGAGCAGCCCCATGTTGATGCGGCGGCGGACGCCGCTGACGTCCACCATGGCGAGGTCGGTGAACTCCTCGACGGCCCCCACCAGCTCACCGGGAATCCCGAGGCACATCGGCTTCCCCCTCGAACTGGACCGATTCCAGGACCAGCTCGTCGCCGCCGTGGACGGCCACGTCGTCGTCACCGCACCGCGGGCAGACGGCGAGCACGTCGACGGACTCCGACGTGTGGCCGCAGGTGCCGCAGTCCACGGTGACGGGCGTGACGACCAGGTCGAGGGCGGCGCCCTCGGCCGCGCTGCCCAGGGCGGCGAACGCGAAGGCCTGGTCGAACGCCTCACCGACGACGGCGTGACGGGCGCCGATCCGGACTCGCACGCCGGCCACCCGCCGGCCGTCCGCGTGCTGACGGACCAGGTCGACCAGTCCCTCGCACATTCCTATCTCATGCATGAACTGCCCTACATCCTTGTCATGTTCAGGTAGCGCTTGATCTCCGGCCATTGCACGGCGATCACCGCGACCACCGCGCACAGCACCACCAGTCCCACCAGAGGCCTCTTCCTCATCCGTTCCCACCTCCTCGGTTTTCCGGAACCCCGGTCCGTCGTTTACTTCGATCAAGTCTCGACAAGGGACCGGACCGTCTCCAGGGCCGGGCCGAGGGCCGCGCGTACCGGCTCGCTCAGTTCGACCCGTACGTCCTCGTCCGGCGCCCCGGTCATCACCGTCGCCGGTTCGCAGGCGACGACGAGCACCCGTGGCGGTATCCGGCCCAGCTCGGCGGCCAGCCGGAGCACGCGTACCGGGTCCATGCCGTGGGTCTCCATGGGCACGCCCGCCTCCGGCTCCGCCGGTTCGAGCACGGTCAGCGTGCCGGGAGCGTGGCCGCGGGGCGCGGCGTCCACGAAGATCACCAGGTCGTAGTCGCGTTGCAGGGCGTAGGCCAGGTCCATGCCGCGGATCCCGAAGTCCACCACGTCCACCCCGGCAGGCAGCGGCTCGGCCGACAACCGCCGCGCCACCTCGACGCCGAAGCCGTCGTCGCCCAGGAAGATGTTGCCGATGCCGGCGACCAGGACGCGTGCGGTCCGGCTGTCGGCCACGATCGGCTCCACCTCCTCGGCGGAGTAGAAGAACCGGTGTCCGGGCAGCTTCGCCTCTCCCAGGTCGCGGCCCGGATCGTCCTCGAGGACGACCGCCAGATGGATGCCGCCCGCCTCGTCCTGCTCGACGCTCTCGACGACCGCGACGCGGCCGTCCAGGGCGAGGTCGAAGATGTCCGCCCGCGATCGCGGGCGCAGCCGCACCCGGCTGCCCGCGCCGAGCGTCGCGCCGTCCACGATCACGGTGTCCGGTCCCCGTCGTTCCATCCGGGCCCAGAAGTCATCCGTCGCCGTCATGTCCTTCCTTCCGTAGGGTGCCGTGCAGCCGCATGAGCCGATCGGGTGAGAGCGAGACGCAGCGATCGAGGATCTCCCGCGCCCGGGGATCGCCGTCGCGGATCTCCCGCTGCTCCTCCTCGGTCAGGACGAGCACGCTCAGGGTCAGCAACTGGTCGATCTCGGTGGCGTCGAAGAGGTCGCCCGGACTCTCCGGGGAGATCCGGGGATAGTCGTAGAGGATGATCGGCGCCGCGAGCATCGTGTGCCGCTCGCCCTCCTCGCCCACCATGACCGGCCAGGCGCCGGCGTTGTCGCAGCCTTCCGCCAGGGGCCGCAGCTCCGCCGGCGGGTCCGTCAGGGAGACGAACCGCCCGCGCGGCGCGTGCAGGATCAGGTGCGCGGAGAGGAAGGTGTGTTTCAGCGCCTCGGTACGGCTCCCGCCCGCCCAGCCGGTCGTGTTGCCGACCTCGACGGTGATCCGGAAAACGCCGGGCAGCGGGCGTTCGGCCCTGATCTCGATCCGCCCGCGCAACGCCTGCCAGCTACGCGAAAGCGCGCCGACGCGCCGGCCGTCGGGGTCGATCAGCCATTCGACGTCCGAGTCCTCGGCTATGTCGATCTCCGCCAGGGCCGGCTGCTGGACGAGCCCCGCCAGGTCGAGCCCGAACACGGCGACCTCCCGCTCGGCCGCCTCCTCCCTGGCCACGTGGCGCTCGCCCCCGAGCACCAGTTCCGGGACCGGCACGAGGTCCTCGCCGGCCACCTCGCGGGTGACGGCGTGCAGGAAGCACACCCGGACGTCGACGGTGTCGATCGGGTCCGCCTCGATCAGGACCTGCGCGCGCATCAGCGACGGGTCGCCCGTCTCGCCGCACCGCTCCGGGTAGACGCCGCCCAGGGTCCAGCGCTGCGCGTTCTTGAGCGCCGAGCGGCGGTACGGCCACAGCAGGTAGCCCTCGTACAGCACCGCGCGCGCGATCTGTGTCACCGGGTCCATCGGTCAGCCACCACCCGGTTCGCTCGCCAGCAGTTTGCCCACCACGTCTTCCCAGGTCGTCAGCGTGTGCTGGATCTTGTAGTCGTACAGCCGGTCGAACGCCTCGCGGTCCAGCCGGAGCCAGGCGCTGCGCGGGAAGTAGTGGTCCATGACGTCCTTCCAGACCTGGACCGGCATCCGGAACGCGACGTCGGTGTCCCAGGGGATCCGGGCCACCCGGAGCAGGCCGGCGTCGGCGTAGAAGATCGTCCCGCTGAACAGGAAGTCCAGCGGGACCTCGCCGTCCGGCAGGCTGTGGAAGTACTTGGCGACCGCCACCTCGAAGTCGTAGGTGCAGCTCACGTCGATGCTCGTGATCGTGCCCCCGTCGAAGCCGGGGATCTGCGTCACCACCCGCGCCCACAGCAGGCTCCTCGATGTCCTGCCCCAGTCCTCGGACGCGCCGAACAGCTCGGTGAGCCGCCGCCGGGTCGGCGGGTCGTGGCGGCGCCGCGCGGCGGCGATGCGGATCTGGGTGTCCAGCGCGAGGCACCGGACCGGCGGCGCGCCGGTCCCGTCGATCCGCAGCGTGAACCGCACCGTGGGCACGGCGGCGAAGTCCACCGCCTCGGCCTTCTCGACCGCGAACCTCAGCTCCGGCGGCCTCATGCCGGGGAGAGGTTGGGCATGGCCGGGTCGATCGGGTCGCGGTCCCGTGGGTTGATGCCGGTGGATCGCGCCGCCGTCGAGAAGCCGCCGGGAAGGTGGCCCGGTTGCCGCTCGTAGTTGCCCAGCGCGTTCCCCTCGTGGACGCCCTTCAGGTGCGCGGGCGCGTCGGGCCGCACGTCGGGGCGGCCCACCTTGATGGCACCGGTCATCGTGGAACTCCTTTCGACAGGTCCGCGGGCGCGGGCTTGGCCCGGCGCCGCAGTTCGGTGAAGAAGGCGCCGACCCCGTTCCAGACGTCCTGGCCGCCGGCCAGGCCCTTCCAGCGGGACCTGAGCACGGCGACGAGGGCGAAGCAGTCGTCGATCGGCACGAGCCAGTGGTCTCGCGCGCCGCCGGTCCGGTTGACCAGGAGCGCCTCCACGTCGGGGGCCAGGTGCCGCAGCACCGGGTTGGCCGCTTCCACCGAGGCCCAGGCGGCCGGAGCGGTCGCGGCGTCGACCGCTCCGGCCGGGCCGGGGTACCGGATCACGGTCCGCCCTTCGGACGTGTCGTGGCAGGCGAACGCCATCTGTACGGGGATCTCCAGGGCCGCCCAGGTGGTGTCGTCGAGGGCGAAGTCCGGCAGGTGCCACCGGCGGTCGGGCACCAGGCGGTAGCGGTCGTCCTCCGCCGGTGGGTGGTCGAAGAGCAGGGCACACGGCCGGCAGGCGCAGCGTGGTTCGCGGACCGTCAGTTCGAGCAGATGCCGATGCTCGGCCGGGATGGTCGCGGAGCACAGCTCGCACCGGCACGGATCGTCTTCCCGGTCCGCCGGGGACCTCCCGGCCGCTCGGGCGATGAAGCCGCGCAGGCCTCCTGGCGCCATGCCGCGCTCCCTCACGACGCCCATGCGTCCGGGCGGCGCAGGGCGTCGAGGGTGATCAGGACCGGGGGCGGGCCGAGCTCATCGATCTCCACCCGGTCGAGCTCCGGGGCGGCGTTCCGGATCGCCTCCTCCAGCAGGGCCGACGGCGCGGTCGCGGCACCGCAGCCCCCGCGACCGCGCCGGAGCCGTACCCTCGCCTCGCCGTCCGCCACGGTCACCGACTCGACGGCCGAGCCGCCGAGCCGGGGCCGTACGCGGCTCACGGCCCGCTCGACTCGGACGGACACGTCCAGCGGATGCAGGCCGTGCAGCAACAGCAGGTAGGCGACCAGTTCGTCCTCGGCCAGCGCGGGCCCCAGCGCGTCCCCGCCGATCGCGAGGATCCGGGCGAGAGCCTCGCCGTACAGGTCGAGCAGCGCCTGGAGCGCCTCGACGGTGAGCCCGGGGTCGGGCAGCGAATCGACGCTGTCCAGCAGGGCGTCGACCCGGGCCACCCGCTCGGCGGCCTCGCGGTCGGTCAGTGACATCGCCCGCCCCTATCCGGAGACGCTCGTGCCCAGCGTCGGGGAGTGCACCTGCTTGAGCACCTTCCCGTCGCCGAGGTACATGTGGACACCGCACGGGAGGCAGGGGTCGAAGCTGCGTACCGTACGCATGATGTCGATGCCCTTGAAGTTCTCCGGGCCGTTCTCCTCGAAGATGCGCATCCCCTGCACGGCGTCCTCGTACGGACCGGGAGTGCCGTAGCTGTCGCGCGGGCTCGCGTTCCACGGCGTGGGCGGGTACGGGTGGTAGTTGGCGATCTTGCCGTCCCGGATCACCATGTGGTGGGACAGGACCCCGCGCACCGCCTCGTGGAAACCGCAGCCGATCGCGTCATCGGGCACGTCGAAGTCGGTGAAGACCTTCGTCCGGCCGGCCCGTACCTCGGCCATCGCCTTGTCCAGGAAGTGGAAGGCCATCGCGGCGGAGTAGGCGATGAAGTAGATGCGGGCCCGGTTGCGCTCGATGGTGTTGGACCACTGGGGCACCTTCCACTCGAACCTCATCTCCGGCAGGAGCGTGCTCTTGGGCAGGTTGATCTCCACGCTGTGACCGGTCGCCTTGACGAATCCGGTGTCGACGATGCCGGCCAGCGCCGTCGTCCAGAGCCGGGCGAGCGCCCCGCCGCCGGTGTCGAGCGCGAGGTGATCGCCGGTGCGGTCGTCGTACCAGCGGGGGCTCATGACCCAGCTGTAGTTGCCGTCCGTCAGGTTCCGCTTCTGCGGCTTCGGCAGCGTCGTCTGGTTCCACGGATGACGCCGGTCCACCGGGTTGCCGAGCGGGTCGTGGGTGACGAACATCTCCTCGTTCTGCCAGTCGTCGTAGAACGAGCTGCCCAGCAGGATCCGGAGGCCGAGGTTGATGTCCACCAGGCTCGTGGTGCGCAGCTCGCCGTCCAGGACGATTCCCGGGGTGACGAACATGCCCCGGCCCCACTCGCCCATCGTCCGGTAGTCGTAGTCGACGACGGCCGGGTCCTGGAAGGAACCCCAGCAGCCCAGCATGATCCGCCGCCGGCCGACCTCCTCGTATCCGGGCAGCGCCTCGTAGAAGAAGTCGAACAGGTCGTCGTTGACCGGGACGACCTTCTTGATGAAGTCGAGGACCCTGAGCAGCCGGGACAGGTAGTCGGTGAACAGCTGGGGTGTCGCCACCGTGCCCACGCCGCCCGGATAGATCGTCGAGGGATGCACGTGCCGCCCCTCCATCAGGCAGAACATCTCCCTGGTGACCCGGCTCACCTGCAGCGCCTCGCGGTACATCGCGCCGGTGAACGGGTTGAACGCCCGCATGATGTCGGCGATCGTCCGGTACCCGTGGACGTCGGCGTGCGGCGCCTCCGTGGTCTCAGCCCTGCGCAGCAGGCTGGGGTTGGTCTCCTTGACGATCTGTTCGCAGTAGTCGACGAACACCAGATTGTCCTGGAACAGCGTGTGGTCGAACATGTACTCGGCCGCCTCGCCGAGATTGATGATCCACTCGCCCAGAGGTGGCGTCTTGATGCCGTACGCCATGTTCTGTGCGTAGACCGAGCAGGTCGCGTGGTTGTCACCGCAGATGCCGCAGATGCGGCTGGTGATGAAGTGCGCGTCCCGCGGGTCCTTTCCGCGCATGAACACGCTGTAGCCCCGGAACAACGAGGAGGTGCTCTTACACTCGACGACCTCGTTGTTGTTGAAGTCGATCTTCGTGTAGATCCCCAGGTTGCCGATGATGCGGGTGATGGGATCCCAGGACATCTCGACCAGTTGCCGAGTCTCCTGAGCCTCCTTGGATCGGATGGTCACCGCGTCGTTCCCTCTCGCCTAGCGCTGTTCCGGTTGGTAGCCACTCGTCAACTCAGGCTCGTTGTGGCGCCACTTGGGCTCCTTGTTCACCGTCCTGTTGGTGATGCCGCGCAGCTTGCGGATGAGCGATCCGTACGCGCCGGTGGCGGTGGTGGACACCAGCGCACCGGGCGGCTGGTCCATGAACGGCATGAACTTGTCGGGGAACCCGGGCATCGTGCAGCCGATGCAGATGCCGCCCACATTGGGGCAGCCGCCGATCCCGCCCATCCAGCCGCGCTTGGGGACGTTGCAGTTGACCACCGGGCCCCAGCAGCCGACCTTGACCTGGCACTTGGGCGAGTTGTAGTCCTGGGCGAAGTCGCCCTGCTCGTAGTAGCCGGCGCGGTCGCACCCCTCGTGCACCGTCTTGCCGAACAGCCAGGTCGGCCGCAACTGCTTGTCGAGAGGGATCATGGGCGCCAGCCCCGCGGCCTGGTACAGCAGCCAGGTCAGGGTCTCCATGAAGTTGTCGGGCTGCACCGGGCAGCCCGGCACGTTGATGATGGGCAGCCCACCGGCCGAGCGGAAGTCGTGGCCCAGGTAGTCGCCGAGTCCCATGCTGCCGGTCGGGTTCCCGGCCATGGCGTGGATGCCGCCGTACGTCGCGCAGGTGCCTATCGCGACCACCGCCCACGCCTGCGGCGCGAGCCGGTCGATCCACTGGTTGACGGTGATCGGCTGCCCGGTCACCGGGTCGTTCCCCATCGACGTCCAGTAACCCTCGCCGTTGATCTTCTCGTTGGGGATCGACCCCTCGACGACGAAGACGAACGGGCGTAGACCGCCCTCCGCGGCCTGGTGGAAGGCGGCCATGAAGTCGCTGCCCGTCTCCGCCGCCAGCACCTTGTTGTGCAGGTGCACCTTCGGCAGTCCGGGCACCAGGCCGAGCAGCACCTCTTCGAGGCTCGGCTGGGAAGCCGCCGTGATCGAGACCGTGTCGCCGTCGCAGCTCATGCCCTCCGAGGTCCACAGAATGTGCACCTCGTCCACAGCGGCGTCCGTCGTGGTTTCGCTCATGTCCACGGCCCCCGTCTCGGCAGTTGGGCGTAATGCGTTAGGTATCGCCGCCAATGACATGGAGTAAGCACTCGATGCACATAGTGACCACGTCGATGGAGGAATGCGGACGACCAGGTCGCTTCCCTTGCCGATTCATGCACTTTCAGAGGTGCCGTCCGCATGCCGCCTAGGGCATTACCGGCCGGTCCAGCGCGGGGGTCTGCCTTCCGCGAAGGCGCGCGGACCTTCGAGGGCGTCCTGTGAGCCGAGCATCGCCCGGTAGCGCGGCAGGTCGGCGACACGGAGCGTCTGGTACGCCTCGGCCACACCCAGTCCCTCGGTCGTGCGCGCGATCTCCTTGATCGCCGCGATGGCCAGGGGCGCCGCGGAACAGACGTGGCGGGCCAGCTCCATGGCCGCCTCAAGGAGCCGGTCGCCGGGCACGACCCGGTTGACCAGGCCCCAGCGGGCCGCCTCGGGTGCGGTCATGCGCCGTCCGGTGACCAGCATCTCGGTCGCGAGAACGTACGGCAGTCGCCGCGGCAGGCGCAGGACCCCGCCCGAGTCGGGGACCATGCCCAGCCGCACCTCCGGCAGCGCGAACTCGGCGGGCTCGGCGGCGACGATCAGATCGGCCGCCAGGGCGAGCTCGAAGCCGCCGCCCAGCGCGAGGCCGTTCACCGCGGCTATCACCGGCTTGTCGAGGGTGAAGAACTCGGTCAGACCGGCGAAGCCGCCAGGACCGTGGTCGGCGTCGATCGCCTCGCCGGCCTTCAGGTCCCAGCCCGCCGAGAAGAACCGCGCGCCCGCCCCGGTGAGGATCGCCACGCGCAGGCCGGGGTCCGTACGCAGCCGTTCGAACGCCGCGTACAACGCCTTGCTGGTCGCGACGTCGATGGCGTTCGCCTTGGGCCGGTCGAGGGTGACGGTCAGGATGCCGCCGTCCTCCGACATCCGTACGGGATCAGCCATGGTCCGCCGCCAACCGGATCAGCGCGTCGGCGGCCAGCACGCCGTGCCCCTCGGGCCGTACGAGCAGCGGGTTCACGTCGAGTTCGATCAGCCGCCCGGCGTGCGTCTCGGCGTAGCGGGCGATCACGCTGACGGCGTCCAGCACCGCCGCCACGTCGCCCGGCGGCCGCCCTCGGTACCCGTTGAGCAGCGGCCAGATCGTCAGCGAGGTCAGCGCCGCGTGGACCTCCTGCCGCGAGGCGGGCAGGAGCAGCTGAGCCACGTCCCGCAGCAGCTCCACCAGCACCCCGCCCGCACCGACGGTCAGCACGAGGCCGAACCGGGGATCGTGCCGGGCGCCGATGATCAGCTCGGCGACGGTGTCCTGGACCATCCGTTCGACGAGGAACCGTTCGGACAGGCCGGACATCCGGCCCACCGCACCGCGCACGTCATCCGCGCCGCGCAGGTTCAGGTGCACCGCCCCGGCCTCGGTCTTGTGCGGGAGAGACGTGGACACGGCCTTGACCACCACGGGATATCCGAGTTTCTCGGCGTACGGCCCGGCCTCCTCCGCGCCCACCAGCGCGCCTTCCGGAACCGGCAGGCCGAGAGCGGCCAGTGCGCGCTTGGCGTTCCACTCGTCCAGGAGCAGCGGCGTGGTCCCCGCGGACCGTGGCGCGGGCGTGACGGGCCGGACGTCTCCGGCCCGCGCCTGGGCGGCGCCGATCAGCGCGGCGGCGCGGATCGCGTCCAGGCATTCGGGCAGGCCCTGCATGGGCGCGATGCCTTCGGCCAGGAGCCGGGCGCCGACGTGCTCCGGCAGCCCTTCGGGCAGCGAGCTGACCACGCACGCCGGCCCGCCCGCGCGCCGGGTCGCCGCGATGAACGCCGCCAGCGTCGTCTCCCAGTCCGCCGGCACGCAGCGGTCCTCCCGGGGGAGGTCGACGACCAGGAGGTGGGCGTCGAATCCCGCGCCCAGCAGGCCGGCGAAGCACTCCGTCTGGGCTCGCCGATCGCCCCAGATGTAGGTGTGGTAGTCGAGGGGGTTGGCGATGGCGACCGCCTCGCCCAGCACGGCGCGCAGGCGCTGCCGTACGGCGGGCGGGAAGGCGGGCAGCGTCAGGCCGCGCGGCTGGGCGAGGTCGGCCACCAGTGAGGCCTCGCCACCCGAGCAGCTCGCCGAGGCGATGCGGGTGCCTTTCCGGGCGCCGTGCACGCTCAGCAGCTTCAGCGTCTCCAGCAGACCCGCTGGATCCTGGACCCGGGCCACGCCCAGCCGCGCGAACAGCGCGTCGTACAGGTCGTCCGGGCCGGCGAGCGAGCTGCTGTGGGCGAGCGTGGCCAGCGCGCCGAGCTCGGAGGAGCCCGACTTGAGCGCGACCAGCGGGACCCGCCGGGTCAGCGCCCTGATCGCGACGCGCGAGAAGCCCGCCACGTCGTCCAGCCCCTCGATGTGCAGCCCGATCGCGGTGATCCGCCGGTCGTCCAGCAGCGCGTCCACGATCTCGGGCAGGCCGATGCCGGCCGCGTTGCCAAGCGAGATCACGTACGCGAGCGGCAGCGAGCGGCGCTGCATGGTCAGGTTCACGGCGAGGTTGCCGCTCTGCGTGACGATGGCGACGCCACGCTCGACGGGCGTGCCGCCGTGCTGGTCGGGCCAGAGCGCGGCGCGGTCGAGGTAGTTGAGGAGGCCGTAGCAGTTCGGGCCGAGGATGGCCATCGCGCCGGCGGCCTCGATCAGGCCGCGTTGCCGGGCGGGCCCTTCGCCGCCCGCCTCGGCGAAGCCCGACGCGTAACACACCGCGCCGCCGGCGCCCCGCCGGGCGAGTGCCGCGACGATGTCCACCGTCGGCTCGCGCGGCACCGCGACGAAGGCGGCGTCGGGCGCCTTGGGCAGCTCGTCGACCGCGCGGAAGCAGGTGAGTCCCTCGATCGAGTCGTGGTACGGATGCACGGGCCAGAGCTCGCCCGCGAAGCCGACCTGCCGGCACTGGCGGATCACCTCGGCGGCGGGCCGCCCGCCGAACACCGCGATGTGCCGCGGGGCGAGCAGCCGGCGCAGGTTGTGCCGGTGCGTCCGGCTCGCGTGGCTCATCCGCCGTACGGGCGCAGCAGCGCGCGGGAGATGATGTGCCGCTGGATCTCGCTGGTGCCGTCCCAGATCCGTTCGACGCGGGCGTCCCGCCAGAAGCGCTCGATCGGCAGCTCCGTCATCAGCCCCATGCCGCCGAAGATCTGGACCGCGTGATCGGTGATCCGGCCCAGCGCCTCGGAGGCGAACAGCTTGGCCATCGCGGCGTCCTGGTCGGTCATGCTGCCCTGGCCGAGCTTCCAGGCCGCGCGCAGCATCAGCAGCTCCGCCGCCTCCAGCTCGGTGAGCATGTCGGCCAGCTTGAAACCGGTGCCCTGGAAGCGCCCGATGGACTGGCCGAACTGCTCGCGCGTCGCGGCCCATTCCGTCGCCGACTCGAGCACCCGGCGGGCGCGTCCGACGCTGGTCGCGGCGACGGCCAGACGGCTGCTGCCCAGCCATTCGGCCATCAGCTCGAAGCCGGCGCCCTCCTCGCCGAGGCGCTGCCGGGCCGGGATCCGGCAGTCGGCGAAGGACAGCTCGCACTGGTGGTAGCCACGGTGCGAGACGCAGGGCGAGCCGCGCCGCACCGAGAGGCCCGGCGTGTCGGTGTCGACGAGGAACGCGGTGATGCCGGGCCCGGTCCTGGCGAACAGGATGACGAAGTCGGCCTGGTCGGCATGGCTGATGAAGTGCTTGATGCCGTTGACGACGTAGTCGTCTCCGTCGCGCACCGCCCGGGTCCGCATCGACCGCACGTCGGAACCCGCGCCGGGCTCGGTCATGGCCAGGCAGTCGTGGCGCTCGCCACGGATCGCCGGTAGCAGGTAGACGTCGATCTGCTCGTCCCGGCACGCCTGGAGGATGTTGCTCGGCCGCGTGACGAGCATCTGCAACGCGTAGGACGCGCGTCCCAGCTCGCGTTCGACGAGCGTCATGTCAAACGCGTCCAGCCCGCCCCCGCCCAGTTCCGCGGGCATGTTGGCGGCGTATAGGCCCGAGGAGAGCGCCTTGCGCCTGATCTCGTCCGCGAGCTCCTTGGGCACGTCGTCCAGCCGCTCGACCTCGTCCTCGTACGGATAGAGCTCGGTCTCGACGAAGCCGCGCACGGTGTCGACGATCATGTGCTGTTCGGTGGTGAGTGCGAAGTGCACGGATTCCGTCCTCACGGTCGTACGGAAGGAGTCTTGATCCCCATCACGTGGCCCACCGCCCGCGGCCGGGGCAGGGCGGCGTGGGCGGTGTGGATCGCGGTCAGGCGTTCGCGCAGGTACGGCGGCAACGGGGTCACGCGACCCGCGCGGGTGTCCACGTGCAGCAGCAGTTGCTCGGCGGTCGCCAGCAGCGCGCCGCTGTCGCCGTGGCGCATCTCGTGAAAGACGTGCAGGCGTTTGGCGTCGAGATCGAGCAGGTGGACGGTGAGCCGCAGCGGTTCGCCCCTCGCCGCCTCCCGCAGGTAGGACAGGTGGGTCTCGGCGGTGAAGAGGGAGTGGCCGTCGTGCCGGTAGTGCTCGTCGATGCCGAAGTAGCGGAAGAACGCGTCGGAGCTGTCGCCGAACACCAGCAGGTAGCACGACTCGCTCATGTGGTCGTTGTAGTCGACCCATTCGGGCAGCACCGGCGTCCGGTGCAGGCACAGCGGGGCGGGGATGGCCGCCGAGGCGTCCCAGGGCCGGTGCCCGCTCCCCTCGTACGGCGTCACGACGCGAGACATGCGCATCACACCTTCAGCCGGGGCGTGTCGCGGAGGAGGGCGCGGGTGTACGGCTCGACGGGATGGTCGAGCAGCTGCCCGGTAGGGCCCGCCTCCACGACCCGGCCGCCGTGGAGCACCACCGTCCGCGACGCGATGGACCGGGCGAGGGCCAGGTTGTGGGTCACGAACAGCATCGACAGCCCACGGGTCCGGCGGATCTCGTCGAGCAGCGTCACGATCGACGCCTGGACGGAGACGTCGAGGGCCGAGGTGACCTCGTCGCAGATGAGCAGGTCCGGCTCGCAGGCCAGCGCACGGGCGATCGCCACGCGTTGCCGCTCCCCGCCGGACAGCCGGTCGGGGAAGACGTGGTAGGCCGAGGGAGCGAGCGCCACCTGGTCGAGCAGGTCGAGCACCCGCCGCTCCGCCTCCCTCCCCCGCGCGAGGCCGAACAGGTGCAGAGGTCTGCGGATGATCTCCCCCACGCTCATGCGCGGGTTCAGCGACAGGTACGGATTCTGGAAGACGTACTGGATCGCCTTGCGCAGCTCCCGGGTGCGGCGGCGGGCGACCGGGGGCACCGGCTCGCCTTCGAACGTGATGGATCCCGTCCATTCGCCGTGCAGCCCGGCCAGGCAGCGCGACAGCGTGGTCTTGCCGCTGCCGGACTCCCCCACGACGGCGACGCATTCGTCCCGGCCGACCCGCAGTTCCACCGCGTGCAGCACCGGTGTCCGGCCGTGGTGCGCGCGGAGTTCGCGGACGTCGAGGACCGTCTCCGCCGCCGCGGGCCGTCCCGGTGCCGCCGGGCTGACCGGCAGGGGTTGGGCCCGTACGTGCTCCGCCCGCAGGCAGCGCGACTGATGCCCGTGGCCCATCTCCGTCATGGGAGGCTCGGCCCGCGTGCACTCCGCGATGGCCATCGCGCACCTGTCGTGGAAGCGGCAGGCCGTCGGCCGTCCTCCGGGAGCGGGGGCGCGGCCAGGGATCCCGGCGAGCGTGCGCCCCTCGGTGACGCTGGGAATCGCGGCCAGCAGCGCCCGCGTGTAGGGGTGGGAGGGGTTGGCGAAGACCTCCGCCTTGGGGCCGATCTCGACGATCTGGCCCGCGTACATCACCGCGACGCGATGGGCCAGCTCCGCGACGACCGCCAGGTCATGGGTGACGTACACCGCCGCGACTCCATGGCGCTCGCAGAGGTCCCGCACCGTGGCCAGTACGTGGGCCTGGGTGGTCACGTCCAGGCCGGTGGTCGGTTCGTCGAGCACGAGCACCTTGGGCCGCGGCGCGAAGGCCATGGCGATGGCCACCCGCTGGAGCTGACCACCGGACAGCTGGTGCGGGTAGCGGCGCAGGAACTCGCCGGACGTGGGCAGCGCCACGTCCTCGAGCACCTCACGGACGCGGGCCATCCGGTCGGCACGGCGGCCCACGCCGTGCACGTCGAGGACCTCGCGGATCTGGAACCCGATCCGCAACACCGGGTTGAGCGAGGCCGCGGGATCCTGGGGGACGTAGGCGACGACGGAGCCGCGCCGGTCGCGAGCGGCCCGGCGCGGCGGGCTCAGCATGTCGACGCCGTCGATCTCGGCGGCGCCCGCGGCGATGTGCGCCCCTTTGCGGGTGTGCGCGAGCAGCGCCGTACCGACGGTGGTCTTTCCGCTGCCCGACTCGCCGACCAGCGCCAGCACCTCGCCGGGTCGGACGTCGAAGTGGATCCCGTCCACCACGTCCGGGCCGCCGTGGTCCAGCTCGACGCGGAGGGCGACGACCGAGCAGCGGGCGGCGGTCATGACCGCGCTCCTGGGGCGCGCGTGCTGTTTCCCGCGATGCCGTCGGCGATGAGGTTGGTCCCGATGGTCAGCACCGCGATCGCGATCGTCGGGGCGAGGATCGCCCATGGTTGTACCAGCAGGGCCAGCCGGTTCTGGTTGATCATCATGCCCCAGTCCACCGCCCGAGGGTCCGACACGAAACCGAGGAAACCGATCGAGGCCACCAGCCCGATCGAGTAGGTCAGCCGCAGGCCCGCCTCGGCCAGGAGCGGGCCGGACATGTTGGGCAGCAACTCGGAGAACAGGATGCGGGTACGCCGCTCGCCGAGCGCCTCGGCCGACTGGACGAACTCGCGGGTGGCCAGGGTCGTGGCCATGCCCCGGGCCAGCCGGGCGACGCGGGGGGCGTGCGAGACCCCGACGACCAGGACGACGAGCCACGGCTCGGGACCCACCGTCGCGAGGAGCACGAGGGCGAGCACGATCTGGGGGAAGGCGAGCACCACGTCGTTCAGGCGCATGATCACCTCGTCCACCCAGCCTCGGGCGTATCCGGCGACCAGGCCGATGACGACGCCGAGCACCATGCCGAGCAGCGTGGCCAGGGCCGAGGTGAGCAGGATGGACCGCCCGCCGTACAGGAAGCGCGTCCACACGTCCTGGCCGAGGTAGTCGGCGCCGAGCAGGGCCACCCCGCCGGGCGGCGCGTACGGCCGGCCGACGATCGCGGTCGGATCGTGCGGCGCGACCAGCGGACCGGCCAGGGCGGTGGCGGCCACGACCACGGTGAGGAGAAGCCCGGCCCACATGCGTGACGTCCTCAGCGAGGCCCGGAACGCGCGTGGCCGCGACGGCATCGCGGCCGACCGGCCGCCGACGCCGATGCGTTCACTCCGCTCGCTCATCGGATCGCCGTCCTCAGCCGCGGCGTGACCAGGATCGTCAGGGCGTCGGCGATCAGGTTCACCACGACGTAGATCGCGGCGATCAGCAGGGCCAGCGCCTGGATGACGGGGATATCCCGGTTACGCACCGCGTCGACCAGGCTCACGCCCATCCCCGGGTATTGGAAGAGGTATTCGACGACGACCACGCCACCGGCCAGCCAGGCCAGTTGGAGCGCGGTCACCTGGATACCGGGCACGATCGCGTTGGACAGCGCGTGGCGGCGCACCGCCAGCCGCTCGGGCACGCCTTTGAGCCTGGCCATCTCCACGTAGTCGCTTTCGAGGACCTCGATGAGCGAGGCTCGCAGGATGCGGCTGATGTACGGCACCACGGCCAGCATCAGCGTGGCCACGGGCAGGATCATCGCCGCCGGGTCGGCCCACGGCGGCGCGCCCGGCACCGACATCGACACCGAGGGCAGCCAGCGGAACACCGTGGTCGAGAACAGCGCGACGAGCAGGATGCCGATCACGAACTCCGGCAACGCCGCGACGGCGAGCATGACCACCTGGACGGCGTGGTCGGCCGCCCGGTCGTGACGTCGCGCCGCCACGAGCGCGAGCAGGAAGGCGAGCGGGATGATCAGCACCGCCGAGACGGCCACGAGGACCGCGCTGTTGACCACCCGGGTGCCGATGAGCGTGCTCACCGGCTCCTGCGCGGCCAGGGACGTGCCGAGGTTCCCGTGCAGCAGATCGCCCAGCCAGGACAGGTACCGCTCGACCGGCGGCTGGCCGAGACGCAGCCGCTCGCGCAGCGCCGCGAGGCGATCCGGGGTCGCCGAGCGGCCGAGGATGGCCCTGGCGGGGTCGCCCAGAGCCTGGGTGGTCACGAACACCAGGACGGAGATCAGCCAGAGCGTGATGGCGGCGAGCGCGAGGCGGCGCGCCAGCCAGGCCACCCAGCCCCAGGCGGGGGCCCGGCCGGCCGCCTCAGCCGATCGAGACACGACGGAACTGGTAGTTGGACAGGGGGAGGTTCTTGTCCGGGACGAACCCCGTGACCTTGCTCGAGTACGCGTCCACCTGGTTCCTGAAACCCCAGATGATGTGGCCGCCGCTGTCGTACTCGATCTTCTGCGCCTGTTTGAGCAGGTCCGTGCGCTTGGCATCGTCGAGTTCGCGGCCGGCTCGTTTGATCAGCGAGATGAACGTCTTGTCGGCCCAGTGGGTCTCGTTGTACGGCGATCCCGGCAGCGAGCCGTCGGCGACCTGCGGCAGGTAACCGCGGGTGAACCAGAAGTCCTGGGCGAAGGTCCAGCCGAGGTACTGGTCACCGTAGAAGGTCGAGGAGTCGACCTTGCGGACCTCGACGGTGATCCCGGCCCCTCGCGCCTGCCCGGCGAACAGCTCGGCGGCGTCGACGGCGCCGGAGCCGATGCCGGTGGAGGTGACCAGCTCGATCCTGAGATCGGCGTGACCGGCCGCCTTCAGCAGGGACTTCGCCTGGTCGAGATCCTGATGGCGCTGCGGCAGCTCGGCCGCGTAGGCCGGGTCGAACGGCGCGTACAGGTCGTTGGCGATCCGGCCCTGGCCGTTGAGCGCCTGGGCGATCAGTTGCGGACGGTCGACGGCCAGGCGGAACGCCTGCCGTACCCGTACGTCGTTGAACGGCGCCGCGTCCACCCGCATGGTGAAGGGGGTCCACGAGCCGGTCTCGGAGATCAGGACCTGCGCGCCCGCCGCCTTCACCACGTCGATCTGTGACAGGGGCAGGTTGTCGATCGCCTCCACCTGGCCGCTGAGCAGCGCGTTGACCTTGGCGTTGTCGTCCGGGAAGTCGATGATGACGAGCCGGTCGGCGTAGGCCTTCTCCCCCCAGTAGTCGTCGAACCGCTTGAACGAGCTCTGCTCGCCGGGCTGGAAGGACTCGAAGGCGAACGGTCCGGTGCCGATCGGCTTGCGTACGTCGAAGCCGACCGGCACGATGCCGAGCGCGTACTGCGCGAGCTGGTCCTTGAGCAGGGCGTAGGGGTACTTCAGCCCGATCTGGACGGTCCGCGCATCGATCTTCTTGAGCTCGGCCGGATCGATCATCGCCAGGCCCGATGCCCCGGAGCCCGGATCCTTCGGGTCGATGATCCGTCTCAGGGAGAAAATGACGTCGTCGGCGTCCACGGTCTTGCCGTTGTGGAACCGGACGCCCTCTCGCAGACGGAGCGTCCAGACCTGCCCGTCCTTCGACGTCTCCAGGCTCTCGCCCACCAGCGGCTGGATCTCGTACGCCGGGCTGCGGGTGAACAGCGGCTCATAGAGGTTCAGCACCCGCGCCTGGTCGGGGTACGTGACGGGGTTGTGCGGATCCACCGAGTCCTTGGCGCTGCCCCCCGTGGCGCCCACACGCAGGACGCCGCCTCTCACGGGAGCGGTTGAGGCAGACGGTTGCCGGGTGGCTCCGGTGTTGTCGCCGCAGGCGGCGAGAAGTCCTCCGGATACGATTCCTGCGCTGAGCAGGGCACTGTTGCGGAGAATCTCCCGCCTTGTCTGGCCCTGATTCCGAGTGCTCATCACAACTTGGACCTCGCGATCATGTCCCGTTGCTCTTATCGTGCAATCAATGCTCGAATGGCGTGACAATAGATGCGCCATGCGAACAGGTCAAGAGTCCAGAATGTGAGGCCACGATGACGGACACCGGCCAGGAGCACGATGGAGCGCCGTCCGGCAGGGTGCAGTCGCTGGAGCGGGCGATCGCGCTGCTGAACGCCGTGGCGGACAGTTCGCCGCAAGGCGAGACCGTGGCGAACCTCGCCGCCCGGTGCGGCCTCAACCGCGCGACCGCGTGGCGGCTGCTCGCCACGATGGAGCGGCACTCGATGGTCGAGCGCGACCCGCACACCAGCCGGTACGCGATCGGGTTCGCCGTCGCCCGGCTGGCCACGGCGGCTGGCGTCGACGGCCTGGTCCGGCGCGCCCACGGCGTGGTGGAGCGCGTCTCCCGGCAGACCGGCGAGACCGCCAACCTCGCGGTCGCCCGCCCTCTCGGGCTGACCTACGTCGACGAGGTCACCCCGCCCGTCGTGCTCAGCGCCAAGTGGCTGGGCCGCCAGGTCCCGCTGCACGCCACATCCACCGGCAAGGCGTTGCTGGCCTGGCTGCCGGCGGCCGACGTCGAGTCGCTGCTCGCGGGGCCGCTCACGGCGTACACCGACACGACGGTCACCGATCAGGTGCGGCTGCGCTCGGAGCTGGCGCTCACGAAGGAGCGCGGCTATGGCGTGTGCGTCGGTGAGATGGAGCCGAATCTGTACGGCGTGTCCGCCCCGGTGCTCGACGAGCACGAGCGCCCCGTCGCCGTGATCAGCATCTGGGGTCCGAAGGACCGGGTGCCGGAGGACCGGTTCGCCGCGCTCGGCGCTCTGGCGTGCGAGGCCGCCGCCGACATCGCGGAGGCGACGGCGAGGGCTTGACAGACCGGGTTCTCATTGCAGATTGTGAGATGACCGTTCGTTATATGAGCGAAGGGACAAGCCAATGTCTCGCAAGGTCATCCTCACCTGTGCCGTGACGGGGTCCGGTCACACGCCGACGATGTCACCGCACCTGCCGTTCACCGTCGAGGACATCGTCGCCGACTCGGTGGCCGCCGTGGAGGCGGGCGCCTCGGTCATCCACCTGCACGCCCGCGATCCCAGAGACGGCCGGCCGACGCCCGATCCGGCGGTCTTCATGGAGTACCTGAAGCCCATCAAGGCGGCTACCGACGCCGTCGTGAGCATCACCACCGGCGGCGGCACCGGGATGACCGTCGAGCAGCGCCTTGAGGTCATCGAGGTGGCGCGGCCCGAGCTGTGCACGCTCAACCTGGGCACCATGAACTACGGCGGCTTCCCGATGATCGACAAGCACCGCGGCCAGTGGCGGTTCGACTGGGAGGAGCCCTACCTCGAAAGCACCCGCAGCGAGCCGTTCGTGAGCACGTACGCCGACATCGAGCACATGCTCCGCACGGTCGGCCCGGAGACCGGGGCCAGGTTCGAGTACGAGGCCTATGACGTGGGTCACCTCTACACGCTGGCCTACTATCTGGAGCTCGGCCTGGTGAAGCCGCCCATCTTCCTCCAGACGATCATGGGTGTGATGGGGGGCATCGGCGCCGACGTCGATCATCTCGTCCACATGAAGCGGACCGCCGACCGCCTGCTCGGCGACACGTACGAGTGGTCCGTGCTGGGCGGAGGGCGCCACCAGTTCAACATGGTCACGGTGGCGGCCGTCATGGGCGGGCACGTGCGGGTGGGCCTCGAAGACGGCCTCTACCTCGGCAAGGGACGGCTGGCGCCGTCCAACGCCGAGCAGGTGCGCAAGCTCCGCCGGATCCTGGAGGAGCTGTCCCTGGAAGTGGCGACCCCGGCGGAGACCCGCCAGATCCTCGACCTCAAGGGCCTGGACCAGGTGGCCTTCTGATGGGCTTCGCGGCTCCCGAGTCCGTGACCGTCGTCGCGGTCGTGGGCACCGGTGTCATCGGCGGCGGGTGGGCGGCCCACTTCCTGCGCATGGGGTATGACGTCGTCGCGTTCGACCCCGGCCCCCAGGCGGAGGAGCGGCTGACCGCCCTGGTCGACAACGCGTGGCCGACGCTGGAGCGGCTCGGCCTGGCCGCCGGCGCGAGCCGCGACCGCCTGCGCTTCACCGGGTCTCTGGATGAGGCCGTCTCCGGTGCCGGCTTCGTGCAGGAGTCGACGCCGGAGAACCTCGACGCGAAGGTCCGCGTCCTCGCCGACATCGACGCGGCGGCCCCGCCGGGGGTCGTCGTCGCGTCGAGCACGTCCGGCTTCGCCATGACCGACATGCAGTCCGGCTGCCGTACCCCTGACCGCTTCGTCGTCGGCCACCCGTTCAACCCGCCGTACCTGATCCCCCTCGTGGAGGTCGTCGGCGGCAAGGCGACCTCGGCCGCCGCGGTCGACTGGGCGGACCGGTTCTACTGTGTCGCGGGCAAGGTCTCGCTGAAGATGGACCGCGAACTGCCCGGCTTCATTGGCAACCGGCTGCAGGAGGCGCTGTGGCGCGAGGCTCTCCACATGGTCGCTGCGGGGGAGGCGACCGTGGACCAGCTCGACGCCTCCATCGCGTACGGGCCCGGACTCCGCTGGGCGCTGATGGGCCCCTGCCTCACCTTCCATCTCGCGGGCGGCCCCGGCGGCATGTCCCACATGCTCGACCATTTCGGGCCCGCGCTGCTGGAACCGTGGACCCGGCTCCAGGCGCCGCCGCTCACCCCGTCGCTGCGTGACCAGATGGTGTCGGGGTGCGCGGCCGAGGCCGCCGGCCGATCGATCGAGCAGCTCGAACGGGAGCGGGACGACTTCCTGGTCGACCTGCTGCTCCTCCTGGAACGCCACGCCGAGCGGTGGGGCCGTGCCTGACCTTCGGCAGGCGCCGTTCGCCGCCTACAGCACGCGGGTCCTGGCCGACTGGGTCGACTACAACGGCCACATGAACGACGCGTACTACGCGCTCGTGTGCGGCCGGGCGAGCGAGGCGCTCCTCGACGCGCTCGGCCTCGGCGCGAAGTACCAGGAATCAACCGGATGCACGACCTACACCGTCGAGTCGCACCTGCGCTACCTGAAGGAGGCCCGCGCCGGCGAGACGGTCCGCGTGCTGACGCTCCTCGTCGAAGCCGCTCCCAAGCGTCTGCGGATGCGCCACAGCCTGCGCAACGGCGGCGACGAGGAGATCGCCACGGGCGAATTCGTCTACCTGCACGTCAACCAGCTCAGCGGGCGCGTCGAACCGATGCCGCCGGACCGGCAGGAGCTCGTGACCGCCGTGTTCGCCACCCACGAACCGCTCTCTCGTCGGGCCGTGTAGTATTCAGACTATTTAGGTAGGAATAAGGGAATGCAAAGGGAAGGTGAGCATCCGTGTCCAGCTCCACGCCGTGGCCTAGCCTCGACTCCATGCCGACCGACATGGACGTTCACGCAGCCCTGCTCCCCGATCCTGACCGCGCGACGGTCGCGGTCCTGCCACCGATCGCGAGCGAGGGGCACTGGGCGGGCGGGCCCAGCGCGGTCGCGGCCGACGGGCTGATCTATCTCGCCTATCGGCTGCGGCGTCCGGTGGGACAGGGCCGCGGGTACGCGGTGGTCGTCGCCCGTTCGGTCGACGGTGAGCGGTTCGAGACCCTGACGACCATCACCCGCGAGGAGATGGCCGCCGAGTCCCTGGAACGGCCCGCCCTGGTGCGTACGGACGAAGGACGCTGGCGCCTCTACCTGAGCTGCGCCACCCCGGGCACCAAGCACTGGCGGGTGGAGGTGCTGGAGAGCGACGATCCCGCCGGGTTCGACCCGCGCTCACGCGACACCGTCCTGCCCGGCGACCCCAAGACCGGCGTGAAGGACCCGGTGATCGTACGGCGGGACGGGAAGTGGCATCTGTGGGCCTCCTGCCATCCGCTGGCCGACTCCGACGAGGCCGACCGGATGGTGACCGACTACGCCACCAGCGCCGACGGCCTGGAGTGGACGTGGCAGGGCACGGCGCTGAGCGGGCGGCCGGGGCTGTGGGACGGACGCGGCGTACGGATCAGCTCGGTGCGTTTCGACGGCGACCGGGTGCTGGCCTTCTACGACGGCCGGGCCAGCGCGGCCGAGAACTACGAGGAGCGCACCGGGATCGCCGAGGGCCCCGACCCCGGCGAGCTGACCCCGCTGGGGACCACCCCGGCGGCCATGTCGCCGCACCAGGGCGGCGGACTGCGTTACCTCGACATCGTCGACCTGCCGGACGGCCGGATCCGGCTCTACTACGAGTACACCCGCGCCGACGGGGCCCACGAACTGCGCACCGAACTGCGCTGATCAGGGCTCGGCTGGTCGGGGCGGGCTGAGCTGATCAGGGCTGGGGCGCTCAGGGCTCGGCTGCTCAAGGCGGGCCGGGCGGCCGTTTCTGGACTGCCGCTGGCCGGGCGGCCGCGCGCCGACCAGGCCGCCCGAACGCTCCCGGGGCCTGAGCCAGTCACCGAAGTCCTCGCCGGTGACCCGCTGCAGGAGCTTGATGTCTTCGGTGAAGTACGGGATGAGCTGACTCCGCTGCTCCCAGGTCAGGGGGCGGCGAGGGGCGGCCCGCCGCTGGAGCAGCTGCTCGACGGGATCGGCCAGGGCCCCGGGCAGGAGCCGCCGGGCCGTGGACAGCAGCGCGTGCCGCGGACTGGCGTCGGGATGAGCCGTGACGTTCTCCCTCGGCGTCTCGGTCAGCAGCCCCTGCTCCACCCCGAGGAACCCGCAGATCCGGTCGAGCGTGTCGGCCGGCCGGTCGACGAGGTCCCGGTAGCGGAAGACCAGCACCTGCTCGCGCGGGAACAGCTCGTACAGGTCGGCGAGCTGCTCGCCGTACCGGCCGAGTGCCACGTAGTGCCAGAAGTGCGCCCATCCGGCGGCGATCCGCCGGCCCTCCTCCTCGCAGGCGCGCACCACGTCGCCGATCGGTTCGAGCCCGGCCGACCACAGGTGGGTCCAGTTGGAGTGAGCGCGTTCGACCGGGTCCCGCACGATCACGATGAGCCTGGCGTCCGGGATGGCCGCCTTGATGCGGCGTTGCGCGTCGCGGTCGTACAGGTAGAAGGGTGTGCACTCGCCGGTCAGCGTGCCCGCGGGCGCCGGAGCGAACAGCGCCTCGTAGTCCGCGCGGCGCCAGACATGCTCGCGGTACGTCTTCAGGTCGCCCGGCCCGCCCCTGGTGGGCGGCGGGCCGTCGGTGAGGAAGTACTTGGGCTCCTTCACCTGGGGCAGAAAGAGCTGTGGATGCCGCTGGAGCGCGGCGTGCAGGGCTGTCGTTCCCGCCTTGGGGACGCCTACGACCAGGAAGTTCGGCATGTGCACGGTCATCCCTCCAAATCCCTACTCCTAACTTCTAATTTCCTACCAATTATGTAGGACGTTACAAGTAGGCGTTTGGCCAGGGCATGCTCACCGTGTACGGACGCACGGATCGGCAGCCGCGACGCCAGGTGGCGCGGCTGCCGATCAGGTCAGGTCAGGGGGTGACGATGGCGAGTTGGTCGACGGCATCCTCGGTGACCCAGAGGTTGTCGTCGGATCCGACGGTGATCTGCATGGGGCCGGAGTAGCTGGTCGGGAGGCCGTATTCGCTGATGGTGCCGGTTGTGGTGACATTGGCGACGTTGTTGCTGCTCTGTTCGACGAACCACACGTTGTCGTCCGGGCCGAGAGTCAATCCCCAGGGGAAGCTGTTGGGATCGGAGAGGGAGTAGTCGGTGAAGCTGCCGCCGGTGGTGGCCTTGCCGACCCTTCCTTGGGCGTCGGTGTACCACAGGTTGCCGTCGGACCCGGTGGTGATTCCTATGGGCAACGCGCCGCTGGGAGCGGCGTACTCGGTGACCGTTCCGCCGGTGGTGATCTTCGCGAGGCTGCCGAGGAGTGGCTCGGTGAACCACACGTTGTCGTCAGGGCCGGTGGTGATGAACATGGGGTAGGCGCCGCTGGTCGGCAGGCCGTACTCGGTGATCGTCCCGGACGTGGTGATCTTTCCGACCTGGTCGACGTTGGTCTCGGTGAACCACAGGTTGTCATCCGGGCCGACGGTGATGCCCCATGGATAGGCGCCGCTGGTCGGCAGGCTGTATTCGGTGATCGTCCCGGAGGTGGTGATGCGCCCGATCTTGTTGCCCGTCGCTTCGGTGAACCACAGGGCGCCGTCAGGGCCGGTGGTGATATGACCGGGCTGAGAGTCCGCGTTGGGCAGGCTGTATTCGGTGTACACGCCGCCCGTGGTGACTTTCCCGATCTTGTTGCCGTAGTTCTCGGTGAACCACAGGTTGTCGTCCGGCCCGGAGGTGATTCCGACAGGGACCGCCCCGTAGGTCGGTACGGCGCTCTCGTTGATCGTCGGCGTGCGCAGGGAGTCGGCTACGCGCATCGGGCCGTTTCCGCGCGGATTGGGGGGCGGGAAGGTGCATCGGATGTGCTTGTGGCGCGGCTGCTGCTTGAGCTTGAGGCAGAGCTTGACCCAGGGGCGTGGGGGCGCGGGGGGCTGGGGTGGCTTGGCGGCGGATGCGGCGGCCGGTATGTGGGCCGCCAGGAGCAGGGCCATGACGGCGAGTGGATATCCGAGGATTCTGGAGCGTCGACGCATGACATTCCCTTTCGGGTAGAACGGAAATAAATCGGACGGACGAGCAGAGGGACCCGGGAGGATTTTGCCGCTGTGATGTCCGGAATGCTCGAATATCCGCTGCGAATGCCGCCGAATACTCGATACACCGGACATTCCGGCCCTCCGGTCCGGCTCAGCCGTCCCAATATCTCCCGGCGCCACCATTCCTTCTCGGCTGACTTCGTTTGTGGCCGGTCATGAGTCCGCCAATTCACCGGCCGGGTTACCAAAACAGCAGGCGGCCGGGTCAGTGGGGAATGACGGGAAGCGGGTGATCAGGTGACCGTATGGGTGATGACGCCGGTGTAGTGGCCCAAGACGGCCGCGATCGGGACGCTGATCACAAGCTTCGGCTGCCAGCTGGTGCTGGTGGCGAGCGGCGACTTGGTCCCCCTGAACGCGGTCACCGGCGAGGACAGCGGAACCTTGTCCGCCGCGGTGAGCTGCCCCGGGAAGCGGGAGCCACCGCCCGATTGGCCGGTGGCAGGGCCGGACCAGTACGAGATGTTGCCTTTGGTGATCGTCTCGCCTGCGCTCCCGCCGCCGGTGGTGAAGTTGGTGGACGTCACCGTCGTTGTCCAGGTCATGGACCCGTTACGGCCATCGTCCACGGTGATCGTGCCCAGGGTGGCGCTGAGCGTGTTGCCCTGACTGCCGTTTCCCAGGTTGCTCGAGGCAGGCACGGTGATCGTGAGGGTATTGGCGTGCAAGGCGAACGTGGAGTTCGTCGCGGCACCGATGACACCGGCGGCAGCCGCAGGGGCCGCGGGAGCGCCGAGCCCGAGGCTTACGACGATCGACGCCATCAGCGAGGCGAATGTCCGCACGTATCTCCTCGATTCCGATGAACCTGCATGAACTGGACTGCCCGATTCGACAAGCGAAAAGTCGTCGGCAGTCTAAACGGCGGATGGCGGGCCGCGTTCATAGGGCAATCCTCGTGGCCGGTAAATTCGCTGCCAACACTTATGCAGCATTTTGGCGGACAGCTCATAGACCGGGGGCTGCGACCAGGTCAATCACGGTATTCGAAGGCTTGGCGTTTTTTGGTGGGGCGATTGACCTTATCGGCAAAGGAGTCGCTTTCGCTCCATGTTAATGTCCCCACATCCTGGGTCCGGAGCGGGCCGGGGTTTTCGATGTCTGCGAATTCAAGGGGAATTCACCAGCATGAAAACGCTTTTGAGGACCAGCCTGGTGGGATTGGCGGGGGTAATGACCCTGGGGGCGCTGACCGGGATGCCGGCCGAAGCCGGCACCTGTGCCAACAACACGGCGTGCAACACCACGACCACCTTCGACGTGACCGTGGGTGCGCTGGAGATCACCGTGCCCAACAGCACGGTCGACCTGACCAACGACGCGGCGCCGGGCGGCTACGCCTCCGGGCAACTGGGGGCGGTCACCGTCAACGACGCGCGCGCCTCGGCCACGCCCACCTGGACGACGTCCGTGACCTCGTCGTCCTTCACCACCGGCGGCGGTGACGACCCCGGGGAGACCATCACCAACGCCAGCGTGTCCTACTGCTCGGGGACCGCCACCGCCACAAGCGGCAACGGCACCTTCACCGCCGGCCAGACCGGCTGTGCCGCGCCACCTCCGGCGACGGGACAGGCCTTGAGCGCCTCGCGCACCGCCTACAGCCATTCGGGTGGCACCGGCAGCAACTCGGCAACGTGGAATCCGCTGATCACCATCGCAACCGCCCTGAGCAACGTGGGAGGCCAGTACACCGGCACGATCACGCACACGGTGACCTGACCACGGTGGCTCTGCGTACCATGCTGCTCTCCTCGCGGCTGCTCTCCTCGCGGCTGCTCTCCTCGCGGCTGCTCTCCTCGCGGCTGCTCTCCTCGCGGCTGCTCTCCTCGATCGGAGCGCTGACGCTGCTGCTCAGCGCGATCAGCGCCCCCGCTCTCGCACAAGGCGGATCGGGCGATCCGGACCCGTCCCGCGGCGTCATCGGCATCAAGCTGCTGGAAGCCTCCGCCAACCGCCGCGACGACCCCCGCGCCTACCTGTACATCGTCGACCACATCAACCCCGGCACCAAGATCTCCCGGCGCTTCGAGATCGAGAACACCTCCGGCAGTCCCCAGCACATCTCGGTCTATCCCGGTGCGGCGGAGATCCGCGATCACAAGTTCCTGCCGACGCCGGAGCGCGACGCCAACGAGCTGAGCTCGTGGGTGTCCATCAACCGCACCGAGCTGGTCGTACCGCCGCACAGTCATGTCCCGCTCAAGGCCACGATCACCATTCCCCAGTCCGCCACCAAGGGGGAACGGTACGGCGCCATCTTCGCCGAGGCGACCTCCCCATCCGCGTCCGGCTCCGCCCGCAGCGTCCAGATGGTCAACCGGGTCGGGATCAGGATCTATCTCGACGTCGGCCCCGGCGGTGACCCGCCATCGGACTTCCGCATCGACCGGCTGACCCCCGGCCGCACCGCCGACGGCATGCCCGTGGTCCAGGCCACGGTGCACAACACCGGTCAGCGCGCCCTGGACATCAGCGGGAAGATGCGGCTGAGCGAGGGGCCCGGCGGACTAGGCGCCGGACCGTTCCCAGCCCAGCTGGGCACCACGCTGGCGGTCAACGCGAGTGCGCCGGTCGCCGTCGTGCTCGACGAACGGCTGCCCGACGGCCCGTGGAAGGTCGAACTCCTGCTGGAAAGCGGCCGGATCCACCACACCGTCACCGCGACGCTGCTCTTCCCCGGCAAGCCCGCCAGCTGGGGCATCCCGGCGCTGATCGACTCGCCCTGGCCGTGGGTCCTCATCATCGGCCTCGCCGCGGCGGCCGTGACCACTCTGGTCCTCGCCCTGCGCTTCTCCCTGCGCCGTCGAAGCCGCCTGTCCAGGTAGCCCCGGGAGGCCGCTGGCTAGACGGTGCCGCGCAGCGGGAGTCCCGCCTTGCGGTAGATGTCGTCGATGATCGTCATGTTGGCGACGGAGTCGGCCGGTGGGGTCAGCAGCGGGGTGCCCTGGCCTACCGCTGCCACGAAGGCGCGGAGCTGGCAGGTGTACGTCGGGTCGCCCGCGACGCGCTCACGGCGCCGCACGCCGTCGACGGTCACGGTCATCCGGTGGAAGAACTGCGGGGCGGCGAAGTTGGTGATGTGCAGCGACCCGCGTTCGCCTTCGACCCGCGCGGCGATCTTGAGCAACTGTCCCGACCACATGGAGGCGTGCAGCCGCCCGGTCGCACCGCTGGGGAAGCGCAGGTCGGCGGCCATCGCCCGATCGACCCCCGGAGACTGGACGAGCGCCGCCGCGGCCACGACCGAGGGCTCGCCCGGCCCGAGCGTCCGCAGGCAGTGCACCGCGTAGCAGCCCGCGTCCATGAGCGCGCCCCCGCCGAGCTTCAGCGAGTAGCGGATGTCGGAGAACCTGGGCAGCGGAAAGCACATCCAGGTCTCGACATGCCGGATCTCGCCGAGTTGGCTGCCGACGATCTCCAGAGCCCGTTCCATCAGCGGGTGGTAGCGGTAGTGGAACGCCTCCATGACCACCACGCCGGAGCTCGCCGCGGCGTCCGCGACGGACCGCGCCTCGGCGGCGTTGGAGGTGAACGGCTTCTCGCAGAGCACGTGCTTGCCCGCCTCGATCGCCTTAAGGGTCCACTCGGCGTGCAGCGCGTTCGGCAGCGGGTTGTAGACGGCGGTCAGCGAGGGGTCGGCGACCAGTTCCTCGTAGGAGTCGTGGACGTGCGGGATGCCGTGCTTGGCGGCGAACCCCGCGGCCCGCGACCGGTCCCGGGCGGCGACCGCGGCCACCTCCACCTCGGGTACGACACGGGCGGGCTTGATGAGCGCGGTGGGGGTGATCCGAGCTGCGCCGAGCGTCCCGATTCGCATGAGCGCATGATGCCAGATCCCCTTCCGGCGTGTCGCTTTGCCGGAGCTTGGCAGCCGATCTGTTGGAGTGGAAGGAGAGCCGACCACGCGTACCGGGGCTCGAATCGCGTGTTCCGGAAAGGAGGGGCGTGGAAAGGATCATCTCGGCCGCGTCGCGACTGTTCGCGGCCCTCGGGTACGACGCGACAACGATGGTCCAGATCGCTGAGGCCGCCGACCTGGACATCGACACCGTCATGGAACTCGCGGGTTCCAAACGGGAGCTGTATCTGGCGGTGATGGGGCGCGGTTACACGGAACAGAAGGCGCTCTTGGAGGGTGCGCTCTCTCGTATCGACGAGTCGGGAGCGCCGCAGGCGGCGGCGAGCGTCCACGCGCTCATCGATGAATACCTGGACTTCTGCCTGAGCAACCCCGACATCTCCGCTCTGCTGATGCACCGATGGCTGGGCGACGCCGCCGATCTGCGCGACCTGGAGCAGATCTACAACGAGCCGCTGGTCAACAGTGTTTTCACCGTATTCAAAAGAATCGCCGAGGCGGGCCTGATCGATTCTGACTCCGATGTGGAACTCTGCGTGCGAACGATCGCCTGGACCACCATCATTTTCGTGCGCTACGCCACGATGCCCTCACCCCCCGGCGGTTTCTCGGAGGGTGAAAGGACTGTGGCGCGCTTCCGCGTCCACCTGCACCGGCTCACCGCCCGAATGCTCGGCCTGGCACCGATGAGCCCCGCGGAGACATCTCCCTGACTTCCCGGTCGGCCACGGATCTCGCTCAGCCGTCGGACGGCGCGCGGGCTTGTTGCGGGCGGCCGATGCGGCGGCGTTCGAGGCGGTCGCGGTCGGGCCAGTGCACGTCCGTGGCCCAGCCCAGCCGTTCGAACAGGCGGATCAGGCCGGCCGAAGGGTCGATCTGGCCGCGCTCCATGCCGTGGCGGGCGGAGGTGGGCTCGCTGTGGTGGCCGTTGTGCCAGCTCTCACCGAACGACAGCAGGGCCAGCGGCCACAGGTTCGTCGAACGGTCGTGGCGGCGGGTCTTGAACGGTCTGCTACCGATCACATGGCAGAGCGAATTGACGCTCCAGGTGACGTGCTGCAGCAGGGCGACGCGGACCAGCCCGGCCCAGAGGAAGGCGGTCAGCGCGCCGTACAGGGTTCCGCTGATCGCCCAGCCGGCCAGGAACGGCAGCGCCAGCGACAGCGCGCACAGCGCGGGAAAGGCCCGCGCCACCCTGACCATCGCCGGGTCGTCCAGCAGGTCGGGCGCGTACCGGGCGGCGGGCGTCTCATCGTTGGTGAACATCCAGCCGAGATGGGAGTGGGCAAGCCCCCGCAGCTGCCCACGCAGGCTGGTGCCGTACCGGTAAGGGGAGTGTGGATCGCCCGGCCGGTCGGTGTAGGCGTGATGGCGGCGATGGACCGCCACCCAGTCGATGATGTTGCCCTGGAAGCTCATCGAACCGGTGATCCCCAGGAGCACCCGCAGCCACGGCCGGGCGGTGAAGGACCCATGGGTGTGCAGCCGGTGGAACCCGACCGTCACCCCGAGCCCGGTCACCACGTAGAAGACCGCGGCCAGCAGCAGATCGGTGAGCGCGAATCCGTTGCCCCAGACCAGGAGAATCGCGATACCGAGCGCGATGAACGGCACAACCACGATCGTCGCGGTCAGCCCTATCTGGACCCGGCCGGCCTGGGCATGCTGGTCCGCGCCGGGGAATGGTGATTCGCCGTCGTATTCCGGCCGGTGTCTCACCGGTTGTTGGGAAATAGTCATGAATCTCGTCTCTTCTCGCTCATACAGTCCGTCCGTGCACGTAGCACCATCGCCAGGTCTCGCCCGGCTCCAGCGAGGTGAACACCGGGTGGTCGGTCTCCTGGTAGTGCGCCTTGGCGTGGCCACCAGGCGAGTCGTCGGAGCAGGCCACCCATCCACAGGTCAGGCAGGCCAGCAGGCTCGTCCAGGGCCAGCCGCGGATCAAACATTCGGTACATTCGGGCAACCCCTGCTCCGCGACCAGGACGTCGGCGTGGTCACAGCGCGGCGCCTGCCCATTCGGGGTGGCACGTGCGGTCACTACCAGGTCTTCAGCGCCCAAGGTCATCACGGCCTCCTCACGGTGAGAATGACGCGAGATGCGTCGGCTGATCACGTATCAGTCAACGCGCTCGGCGAGCCGACGGAAACGTCCAATGCGAGCAAGCCCTATCACCGGCCGCGATAACGACTCCGGCCGGTGGTCGGCTGCCGTGATGAGCCTTGCCCGGTCGCGCCTTCCGCCATGGTATCGAGAGGGCCCAAATGACCGCGCTTTGGCCGGTCTATTCGCTGACAGCGCAGCAGTCAGCCACGCGGAAACCGCCAGTTTCCGCGCATCATAGTGCGGGGGTTTTGTCGGGAGGCATGGGAGATCGCCCCGCGCGGGCAGGCCACGCGGAGCGACTGTTGTGCGCTGGTCGTGATGGCTGGGGCTAGCTCATGTGGCCGTGGTCGTGGTCGTGGTCCCAGCTCTTGCACCAGTCACGTTCCCAGTGACCGTGCCGCCAGCAGAACTTGCACCACTTGTGGTGCCACCAGCGCCACTCGCACTTCTTGTCCATGCTCTGCGGCATGGCGGTGACGTGCTGGGAGCTGGGCGGACATACGCTCGCGGCGCTGGCGGGCTGCGTTGTGGCCGTTCCGGTGACGATGAGGGTGGATGCCGCCAAGGAGGCGGTGAGAAGCAGACGCTTGAGCATCAGAGATCACTCCCTGAAACGGATTCGGATGAGAGCGCCGGTTTCGGGGTCCCCGGGATACGCCGATACGGCTGAACATATCCCACGATAATCCCGCCGACCGGCCCGGTCCCCCGACGATAGGCAAAACCTCATTTCACAACATGTCCACACATAATACGAATACGTCGGATTTGTCGGAGAATGCGGCCTTGTACGAGGAGAGTGGCCCCAGGATGTCGGGCCGGGAATTTATCGTCGCCACTGGAGAGGCGAGCGGGACTTCCCCCGGCTCTCCAATGAAATGCCAGGAATGTGGTAAATAACGGAAAAAGTAACCGACGGTGCCGCCGCGACGCGGTCTGCTCGCCACGCCGGGCCCTGATCGAGGAGTACGCGTGGCGCGCACGGTGACCTCGGCGAGCCGGCTGCTGGACGTGCTGCCGCTGTTCCGTTCGGATCCCCGTGTCCAGGTGCTGTTCACCGTCGCGGCGGGTTCGGCGTTCGACGACGGGGTCGGCGACTACCTGCGCGACGTCGAGGCGCGCGTCGTCTCCTGGGCGCAGGCCGTGGACACGAAACACGCCACGCCGGTCCTTCGGCATGAAGACCAAATGCGCATGAAGGTCATATACGACGCTACGGCCCCGTCTGACATCGGGGTTCGATTCCCATCGCGGTGACATACGCCAAACGATAGTGTGTTCGATGTGAGACTGGTGGTGCGGGTGAAACTCCTGCCGACGCCCGAGCAGGCGGTGGCGCTGGACGCGACCCTGCGCGCGGCCAATCAGGCCGCCAACGAGGTGTCCCGGCTGGCGTTCGAACGCAAGATCTTCCGCAGCCGCGACCTGCGGAACATCACCTACGGCCACGTTCGCTCGCAGTTCGGCCTGCCCGCCCAGAGCGCCCAGCACGCGATCAAGAAAGTCGCCGACGCCTACACCACGCTGCGCTCCAACCTGCGTCACGGCAACTACGGCCCGCCCGGTTCGCCCCGCCGCGCCAAGATCGAGGCTAAACCGATCGTCTTCCGGCCTCGGGCCGCTCAGCCCTACGACGACCGCTGCCTGTCGTGGAACCACGACGCTCGCACGGTGTCGATCGGAACCCTCACTGGGCGGATCAAGAACCTGGCCTTCACCGGGTCGCCCGACCAGCTCGCCCGGCTGCGAGAGCATCGCCGCGGCGAGTCCGATCTGCTGTTCCGCGACGGCCTGTGGTTCTTGAGCGCCACCATCGAGGTGCCCGACCGGCCGCTGGCCGAACCCACCGCATTCCTCGGCGTCGATCTCGGGATCGCCAACATCGCCACCACCAGTGACGGGGTCCACCACAGCGGCAAGGGCCTCAACGCGGTCCGCCACCGCCACCGCGAGCTGCGCCGCCGCCTGCAGGCCAAACAGACCAAGAGCGCCAAACGACTGCTCAAACGCCGCCGCCGCAAAGAGGCGCGGTTCGCCGCCAACACCAACCACACCATCGCCAAGCAGATCGTGACCGAGGCGATACGCACCGGCCGCGGGATCGCCCTGGAAGACCTGGGCGGGATCCGTGACCGGGTACGGCTCCGCAAGCCCCAGCGGGTCACGCTGCACTCATGGAGCTTCCACCAACTGGGAAGCTTCATCACCTACAAGGCGATCCACGCCGGGCTCGCCGTGATCCACGTGGAAGCGGCCTACACCTCACAAGGATGTTCACGCTGCGGGCACGTGGACAAACACAACCGGCCCAACCAGGAAACCTTCCTCTGCACGTCGTGCGGCTTCGCTGAGCACGCCGACGTCAACGCGGCCCGCAACATCGCCGCACGTGGCGTTGCGGGCTGGGCAGTGAGTCACGCTGCCGACGACGCGGCCTGAACCATCGAACCCATCGACGGCGAGGAGCCGCAAGCTCGGTCGTTCACTGTTCACGGCCGAGAAGCTGACTAGTGTTCCCGCCGGGCTCTAGTCTGGGAGAACGTCCTTGACGAAAAGAGGCGCGATGGATCCGAGCGTCATTCCCGCACTCACGGCGGTCGTCTCCGCGATAGTCGGCGGCGCCGCGGGCGAAGTCGGCAAGAATGCCTGGACCTCTTTGACGGGCCTCGTACGCCGCCGTTTCGGTGACGACGCCGTGGCCGCCATCGAAACGGCACAGACTCCAGAACAGACCGCCCAAAGCCTGGTCGAGCGCGCTCAGGCGGATCCCGAATTCGCGGAGACGCTGACATCATGGACGGCGGAGACGGCCCGCCTCGTCCAGATCAAACACGACGTGACCAACACGATCAGCGGCGACGCCCGCATCACCGGCCCGGTGCTCCAAGCCGGTGACGTCTACGGCTCGATCAATTTCGGGAAATCCGGCTGACCTCGGGCAATTTTCGGTCCGACAAGTCATCCCATTTTGGCCATAATGGGCGATATTTGACGCACGATTTGTACGAGTATTTCGTTTCCTGTCCATAGACCAGCCGTCCACACGCGGATACGTTGCACATACCATTCCCAGGCCCTTTGGGAGGACTCTCACATGTGCGGAATCGCCGGATGGGTGGACTTCGAGCGCGACCTGACCCATGAACGCGCCACAGGCCAGGCCATGACCGAGACGATGTGCTGCCGCGGCCCGGACGATGAGGGACTGTGGCAGTCGCCGCACGCCATACTCGGCAACCGGCGGCTCGCGGTCATCGACGTCGAGGGCGGCCACATGCCCATGACGGCCGAGGGCCCGGTCGTCATCACCTACAGCGGAGAGGTCTACAACTTCGTCGAGCTCCGGGCCGAGCTGGCGGCCAAGGGGCACCGCTTCCGCACCAGGAGCGACACCGAGGTCGTGCTCCACGGTTACCTCGAATGGGGTGAGGGCGTCGCCGACCGGCTCAACGGCATGTACGCCTTCGCCATCTGGGACGACCGCAGCCAGGAGCTCCTGCTGGTGCGCGACCGCATGGGCATCAAGCCGCTGTATTACTACCCGCTGCGCGACGGCGTGCTGTTCGGCTCCGAGCCGAAGGCGATCCTCGCCAACCCGCTGGCCGAGCCGGTGGTGGACGCCGACGGCCTGCGCGAGCTGCTCAGCATGGGCAGGAGCCCGGAACAGGCCATCTTCAAGGGCATGCGTGAGCTGCGCCCCGGCCACCTGCTGCGGGTACGCCGGGAGGGACACTCCCTGCGCCGCTACTGGGCGCTGGAGCCACGCGAGCACACCGACGACCTCGACGTCACGGTCGGCACGATCCGCGCCCTGCTCGAAGACATCGTGGGCCGCCAGCTCGTTTCGGACGTGCCCCTGTGCAGCCTGCTGTCGGGCGGCCTGGACTCCAGCACCATCACCGCGCTGGCCAGGAAACGCGGGCAGATCCGGTCGTTCGCGGTGGACTTCACCGGCTACGCGGAGAACTTCCAGCCCGACGAGCTGCGCGGTGACCCGGACGCGCCGTTCGTGAAGGAGCTCGCGGAGTACGTCGGCTCCGACCACACCGACATCACGCTCGACACCGCGGAGCTGACCGACCCGCGCCTGCGGTCGGCGGTGGTGCGCGCCTGGGACATGCCCCAATTCCTCGGCGACATGAACAGCTCCCTGTACATGTTGTTCAGGGCGATCCGCGAGCACTCCACGGTGGCCCTGTCCGGCGAGTCGGCCGACGAGCTGTTCGGCGGATACGCCTGGTTCCACCTGCCGCAGGCGGTCGAGGCCGACACCTTCCCCTGGCTCGCGATGGTCATGCGCGACCACAACCCGGGCGATCTGCTCGACCAGGGGCTGTTCGAGCGGCTCGACATGCCGTCCTTCGTCGCCGACAGTTACCGCACCGCGCTGGCCGAGGTGCCGTACCTGCCCGGCCAGAACGGCCACGAGCGGCGGATGCGGGAGGTCTGCTACCTGCACCTGACCCGGTTCCTGCCGGTGCTGCTGGACCGCAAGGACCGGCTGAGCATGGCCGTCGGCCTGGAGGTCCGCGTGCCGTTCTGCGACCACCGGCTGGTCGAGTACGTCTTCAACACGCCATGGGCGATGAAGAACTTCGACGGCAGGGAGAAGAGCCTGCTCCGTGCCGCCGTCGCCGACCTGGTGCCCGAGTCGATCCTGCGGCGGGTCAAGAGCCCCTATCCGGCGACCCAGGACGTCGCCTACGAGCAGGGGCTCCGCGACACGCTGCGTGACCTCGCCCGCGCCGGGAAGGCACCGGTCCTGGAGTTGCTCGACGCGGCGGCCGTCAGGGACATCACCGCGGTCCCGGTCGGCAAGACGACCACGACGATGTCGCGGTTCAGCCTGGAGCTGGCCCTGGACCTGAACGTCTGGCTCGAGTCCTACGGCGTCCGCCTGGAGCTGTAGGGGCCCGGCAGAAGGAGGCGGCCGATCGTGATCGTGTACAACCCCAACGACCCTGTGTTACGCGCCGATCCGTACCCCACGTACCAGCGGCTACGGGAGGAAGCCCCGCTCTACCACCACGAATCGGCCCCCCACTTCTGGGCGCTGTCCCGCCACCGGGACGTCGAGTCGGCCTGGCGGGACTTCGAGCTCTACTCCAGCGACCACGGCGCGGTGATCGAGCAATGGGGCCCCGACGCGCGGAACACCATGTCGTTCCTGGCGATGGACCCGCCCGACCACAGCCGGATCCGCGCGCTGATCGCCCGCGGGTTCACCCCCGCACGGGTCGAACGGCTCCGGCCGCGCATCGCCGAGCTCACCCGGGGCTACCTGGAGCCGGGGCTGGACAAGGAGGCGTTCGACTTCGTCGCGGACTTCGCGAGCATGATCCCGGTCGACGTCATCTCGGAGCTCATCGGCGTTCCGGAAGCGGACCGGCCCCTGCTGCAGCGCCTGTCAGAGGCGATCATGGAGCGCGAGGACATCGACGGCCGGCTGACCGACAGACTGCGCGACGCGATGACGCGACTGGCCGGCTACTACCATGAACTTGTCGAGGATCGGCGGCGCCGGCCCCGCGAGGACCTCGCCACGGCCCTGCTCGAAGCGGAGATCGACGGGGACCGGCTCGATCGCGGTGACGTCGTGGCGACGCTCATGCTGCTGGGGACCGCGGGGAACGAGACGACGATCAAGCTGCTGGGCACCGCCTGGCGCCTGGCCTGGCAGTACCCGGACCAGCGCGAGCGCGCGTTCGCCGACGTCGACGCGTGGGTGGAGGAGAGCCTGCGGTTCGAGGGGCCCTCGCAGTACACCGCCCGGCGGGTGACGCGCGACGTGCGGCTGTACGACGAGACGGTCCCCGCCGACTCCATGATGCTGCTGCTCATGGGCGCCGCGAACCGGGACGAACGGGTCTTCCCTGACGCTGAGCGCTTCCAGATCGGCCGGGACACCTCCGAGACGCTGGCGTTCGGCGTGGGCCGGCACTTCTGCGTGGGCGCCGCCCTGGCCCGCCTGGAGGCCCGGGTCGTGCTGCGCGAGGTGTCCGCGGTGGTGCGGCCCGACTACGAGGTGCACCTGGAGCACGCGGTGCTGGCTCGTAGTTCGAGCGTGCGCGGATACACCCGGCTGCCGACGACGATCACACCACGCTAGCGGCCCAGCCGTACGGTGATCGTCTTGGAGCTGCCGCCCCGGTCCGACAGCCGTCCCCACTTGAGCGTGAGCTTCGCGCCGGTTGTGGCGCCGGTCAGGAGCGGATGGCCACGGAGCACCCGGGTCACCGGCCGGTCCCAGGTCACGGTCAGCTCGCTCAGGTCGCGCCGGGGATCCGACACGGTCACCGTGGCCGTGCCGTCGCCGCGCTCCCTGACGAGCACCGCGCAGGGAGCGGACGCGGTCAGGCCGCCGACGACCCCGGCGTTCCAGAAGTTGACGGCGGTCAGGCCGAGCGACGGCACCTGGACCCCCTGCTGCTGTGCGGTGTTGACGAGCACCCGCAGCCAGGCCGGGTCCGTGGCGCGGGCCCGGGTCCGGGCCGGGGTCGCGCCCGGAAGGAGCGAGTAGACGTAACCGGCCGCGTCCGGGTCGACCCCGTGGTCGAGCCAGAGGGTCACATAACTCCGGGTCACCGAGCCGGCGGTGCGGCTCTCGCGCGACGTGCGCAGGAGGCCGTGGAAGACGTAGCCGCCGTGACCCGCCAGATGCGCCCAGCCCGCCTTCTGATCGAGTGTGAGCAGCGCGTCCGTCCTGCGGTTGTCCACGATGGTCTCCACCGGTACGCCGTCCCGCCCGGTGATCCCGGCACCCAGGCAGACCACGGCGTCGTCCAGGAAGAACCACGACTTGAACGCCTCCATCGTGCTCTCGAAGCCGTTCAGGTGCTGGCCGACCGCCGCGTACGTGCCGTCCGTGGCCCCGCCCACCCAGCGGCCCGGCGGGCAGGTGGCACCCCATCCCTCGCCGGCGCCGTCGGCCAGCCGCTTGGTGGAGACGGTCGTGCCCGGCAGCCGGTACGGGTCGACTGTCGGCCAGAACGAGTCGGAGTACTGGTCGCCGTGGCCCTTGGCCCACCAGTAGAGCATTCCGGAGCCGGTGTGCCAGCCGCGCGTGTTCTCACCGTTGCCGTGCTCGTAGTGGCCGATCCGGGAGGAGGCCATGCTGAGGCCCGCGCACCAGCCCGGCCCGCGATGGACGGCGCGGGCGCTCATGGGCAGCAGCCGGTGCCCGGCCGGTTCCGGCGAGGCGGGGATCGCGTCGTCGTCCAGGACGGCGGCGAGGCGGGCGTGGAACCCGAGGTCGGCCTCGTCGAGCATGGGCTTGACCGTGTCACGTACCGCCCAGCCCTTGACCAGACCCTGCCAGCGGGTCCGCGCCGCGGCGGGCGCCGCGTCACCCAGCAGCAGGATCGCCGAGGCGATCATCCGTCCCCTCCTGTGGTCACCGTACGGATCCCGGCCGATCCCGCGCCCACTGACGAGATCCATGCAGAAGCCGTCGTGGACGAACGGCGCGAACGACCGCTCGACCATGTCGAAGATGTTCGGGGCGGTGACCTCCCATGGCGTGCCACGCAGCACCGCGAACAGCGTCGCGAGGCCGGACAGCATCACGGCTCCGTACCCGCCCTGGTAGGGGACGGACGTGTGCTGGATGAACGAGCCGTCCCGGTAGAAGCCATCGCCTTCGGTGACGTACGGGAAGACCGGGGACAGCGCCGAGACGGCCAGCGCGGCCTTGTCCGGGTCGGCTCTGAGGATGGCGCGCAGCAGCGTCACCGTGCACAGGTCCACCCGGTTGGCTCCGGTGCTGTTGCCGCTGTAGTCCGCCAGGCGCCATTCGGGGACGAAGTGGTCCACGGCCTCGCTCAGTGCCCTGCTCTGCCGGTCCGTCAGGTGCGGGCCGATCAGCAGAGCCACGTCGAGGAGCCGCTTCGGAACGCCGATCTGCCAGGGCCACCAGTTGCCGGCCGGGCGGGCGCCGGCCGCGTACACCTGCCGCCGGTAGTGGTCGAGGCCGGTGGCGACGGTCGCTCCCAGGCTCGCGTCGCCGGTCAGGCCGGTCCCGGGCAGGGCGTACGCGCGGGCCATGGCCTGCAGCCGCACCGTGGTCTCGGCGAAGGACGGGAACACCAGGCCGGGCCAGAGCGACGTGCCGGCCGGCGCCATGGTGTCCCGGTAGCCGGCCGCCGTCGCGCCCAACCGCGCCAGCCTGGTCCGGTACGGCTCGACAGCCGGGTCGAACCCCGCTCCCGCCGTCACGTCCTGCCACCGGCGGCGCAGGAGCGCGAAGTCCACCGCGTGGGCGGTCCGCGCGGTGGGGATCAGCCCTCCGGCCACGGCGGCACCGCCGAGCCGGAGGAATAATCGCCGGGAATATCCGTTCACGGGGGGATTATTGCGGATCAGCCCTTCGTGACGATGCCGATGAGCTCGGTGGCGGCGGAGAAGTCGGGGGTCAGCCGGTTCTTGGTCACCGCGAACGCGATGCCGCTGGCCGTGTCCCCGTACGCGAAGCTCCCGCCCGCCCCGCCCATCCCGAACGCGCTCGTCACCGGCTCGGCGACACCCGGCAGGCCGATGGCGAACCCCAGCCCCCACGTGGCCGGATTACCGAAGACCTGGTCGATGCCCTCGGCGGTGACGGCCGTGACCTCGCGCAGCCGCTCCGGCGAGATCAGGCGCACCCCGGGGACGTCGCCCATGAGGGCGGCGTACATGCGCGCGATGGCGCGGGCCGAGGTCTTGCCACCCGCCGGGATGTCGGCCTCCAGAACGTCCACCCGGTTGCCGAGAGCGGCCGACGGGAACGTCACCGCCGGCCCCGCCCTGAACATCGGCGAGTCCGCGGGCAGGCCCGCCATCATCTCCGCTGCCCCCTCCGGGTCCTCCAGCCGGGCCAACCGGCCGTGCTCGGTGGCCGGCATACCGAAGTAGAGCTCGTCGGCCACACCCAGCGGCCCGGTCACCTCCTCGCGCAGCACCTGCGAGATGGGCTTACCGGTCGCCCGGCGGACGATCTCACCGAGGATGTAGCCGAAGGTGTAGGCGTGATAGCCGACCGCGGCGCCCGGCTCCCACCACGGCTCGGCGTCGGCGATCGCCGCGCACATCTTGTCCCAGTCGCACAGGTCTTCCACGGTGGTGTCCGCCGGCACGCCCGGCACACCGGCCGCGTGGGTCAGCACGTGCCGGACGGTCGCCGCGCCCTTCCCGTGCGCGGCGAACTCCGGCCACAGCTCCGCCACGCGCGTGTCGTACGAGAAGGCGCCGCGCTCGGCGAGCACGTGCACCACCGTCGCGGTCGCCGCCTTCCCGATCGAGTAGTTGTAGAACACGCTGCCCGGCGTCACCGGCCGTCCGGTCGCCGGGTCCGCGACCCCGGCGACCGCGTCCACCAGTTGCTCGCCGTGCAGGAGGACGGCGACCTGCACGCCACGCTCCGCCCCCGACTCGACCATCCGGTCGATGGCCTGCTGAACCCGCTGCTGGATGTCGCTCATCCCCGCTCCCTCCGCCTGCTACCGCTGTCACAGGTACAGACAGGCTAGCCACCGCAAACTCATCGGAAGCGGCGCTGAACGGTTGTCGCTGACGCGCTCGACGGCCGCGCTGCGACCCGAGGCGGGCACGCCAGGCGGCCGTCGAGTGCGCCCCAATGCGACGACGCGCCAGGCGGCCGTCGAGTGCGTCCCGAGGCCGACGCGCTAGGCGGTCGTCGAGCGCCGTCTGAAGCCGACCAGCCCGATGCCGCCGCCCACGAGGCCGACGATGATGCCGGCCACACCCATGATCCGGGCGGTGCCGTCGGACATCGGCGAAGCAGCGCCCTGCTTCATCATGGCGACGCTCTGCGCGGACTGCGCGGAGGGCGGAGCCGCCGCGGGCATGGCCATCCCGGCGTGCTCCTCGCTGGAGGCCGCCACCAGCTTCAGCGTGGGCGTCGGATGCTCCGCCTCGGTGCCGTCGGCTTTCGGCTCATCCGTCCACTTGACGACGTCGCCACCGGAATAGGTCTGCTCGGTGGGGAAGGCGATCTCGTCCACGTCCTTGGGCAGTGGCCCGACCGACACCTCGAACTCCTGGAACTGTCCCGGCTCGATCTTGCCGCCGGTCCAGGTGATCTTCAGAACGGATTCGGTGACCTTGTCCCCATCGTCGGCGACGATGGGCTCGGGCAGCTTGCCCTCGGTCAGCTCGGCCTTCCAGCCGGGCACGGGCTTGACCGAGACGAAGGGCAGGGGGTGGTCGGTGGGGAAGGTGACGACGAGCTTGGTGGTCGAGGCGTCGTCACGCTCGTTGGGCACCCGGAAGGCGAGCTTGGTCCAGCCGCCCTTCTCCGCGGTGCCGGGGTTGATCGAGACATGTGCGAGGGCGGGCAGGGAGAGGCCGACCGTGAGGGCCAGGGCTGCCGCGGCGATGGTGCCGATTCGGCGGTAAAGCATGGGGGCTCCACTTCGTTTTCCGAAATGCCGGACATGACGCTGAAGCAGGTTGCTCGCGTCGTTGGTGAGTCAGGCAGGACGAAATGGAGGTCCGCGCCGTACGACCGCGTACCGCAACATGTGCTCGCGCGGCCGGTCGGGAACGAGGTCCGCGGCCACGGGAGCGGCGAGCGGCCACATGGGGTCGTTGACGGGCGGGAGGATCCGTACGGCGCGCGCGGCGAGACGGCGCAGCAGCGACCAGAGCGCGGCTTCGCCACCGGCCAGCCACCACGCGGTCAGCAGCGTGGCGACGGCGTGGCACAGGAACATGCCCGGCCAGGTGCTCTGACCGTGCACCCCGGCCAAATGCGGGGTCTCCCCCTGCGAGGCGAACAGCACGTGCAGGCCCACCTGCGCCGTGCCGAGCAGCCCGACGATCAGCGCCCGGGATCGCTCCCTGCCTGCCATCGCGGTGGCCGCGGCCAGTACGACGGCGCCCGCGCCCGCGACCATGGCCGGCCCGGGTGCGGTGCCACCCGCCAGCCAGTGCCCGATGGCGGACAGGGCCACGCAGACGACCGTGAACGAGGCCGACCGCGCGAGGCGCAACGGCATCCGGGCGCGCGTCACGCCCACCTGCCGCCACGAATCCTGGGTACGAGTCACGGTCAGGCCAGCTGCTCCTTGATCTTCGCGATCTCGGCGGTCTGCTCGGTGACGAGCCGGGCCGCCATCTCGATCGTGGGACCGTGCTTCCCGCCGCTCTGCGCGGCCGAGGCCATCATGACGCCGTGGTCGAGGTGCGCCGAGATCAGCGACAGCCAGAGCTTGTCGAAGGCCTTGCCGGACTTCGGGGTCAGCTGGGCGACCTGCTTGGCGACGCCCTTGGCGTCCTCGGGCGGCACGGCCACCTGCCAGGACTTCAGCCACGACGACATCTTCTGGATGTCGGCCTTCTCACTGGCCTCCAGCTTCTCGCTCAGCTCGCGTACGTACGGCGTGGTGGTACGTTGCGCGACCAGCTCGGTCAGCTGAATGGTCTGGCGATGGTGGGTGATCATTTCCTGGCTGAACTTGATGTCTTCCTGGTCATAGGCGGCCATGGCGGCGGGCGCTCCCGCCGCTGATGAGGCACAGCCGCCGGCCAGCGCTACGCACAACAGCGCGCCGGCAATCGTGGTCCAACGCATGCTTCCCCTTGCTGGGGTGGGGGGATGGGTCACGTGGAGATACGTGGCGCGCCGAATAACAGTTCAACAACAGACCGGTTGGCGCGCCACTCACGAGATGGCCAAGGGTGACGCGCTCGCCGGTGCGGCCGCACCAGGTATTCGTCACGGCCCCCCGGATGGATGGCCGCTGTCCCGGACCGGCACGATCCCGGACCGGCCGACCGGCCGGCGCCGATCGAAGCCGGATGACCAACCGGGCCCGACTGGCCGACCGGAGCCGGATGACCGACCCGAGCCGGGTGACCGACCCGAGCCAGGAGCCGTTTCCGGTCAGGTGGTGGGCAGGTTCACCAGGAACAGTGGCTTGGTGGTCGGCTGCGCGGAGCCGCCGGTCGGTTCTACGGTCACGCCGATCTTGGCCACCCCGGGTCCCGGTGCGGTGATCACCGGCACGATGTGGCCTGTGGCGTCGGCGGTGAGTAGTCCGGCCGACCTGATCTGCCCAGGGGCCAGTTGCCAGAGCTGGTACACGCTGCCTGCCGGAAGATCGGCCAGCCCCGCCGCCAGGAAGACCATCTTGCCCTGCGAGCGTGACACGACCACCGTGCCACGACCGCCCTGCCGGGCCGAGGCCGTGGCGGTACGGGAGTCCGGCGCGGTCAGCACCGCGGCGACCTCACGGTCTGTACGCCGTACCTGTTCCAGCTCGTTGCGGGCCTGCAAGGCGACCGTACCGAACACGGCGACCGCTGCCAGACAGGCGGCAACGCCCACGGCCGCCACCAACGGCCGCCACCGTGACCGCCGCCGCGCCCGTCCCTCTGGGCGCCGCCGTGACCCTCGCTGCGCCCGTCGCTCGGCCCACTCCTCGGACCGACCCGCCGGCCGTCCCTCGGCCCACTCCCCTGACCACTCCTCGGACCGACCCGCCGGCCGCCCTTCCGCCCACTCGTCCGACCGCCCTGTCGGCCGCTCCCCTGACCACTGATCCGCCCGACCCCCTGGCCGCCCCTCCGACCACTCGTCCGGCTGTCCCACCGGCTGTCCCTCTGCCCACTCCTCTGGCCGCCGCTGGGACTGCCACTGGTGGGTGGGGTCGGCGACGGTGGGCGGGGCCTGCCGGACCTGGTCGATCTGGGCGAAGACCCGGTCCTTCAGGCCGGGCGGCGGCTCGATGGCCACAGCGGAACCCAGCCGGGCCGCGGTCTCGGCGAACCCCGCGACCTCCAGGGCGCAATCAGGGCACCCGGCCAGATGGTCCTCGAAGCGGTGCCGTTCGATCTCGTCGTCAATGGCGTCCAGCGCGTACGCGCCCACCAGCGTGTGCGGATCGGGCCCGCCGGACGTACCCCTCATCGTTCCACCCCCAGGCAGTCGCGCAGCCGGATCAGCCCGTCGCGCATCCTGGTCTTCACCGTCGCGAGCGGTACTTTGACCAGCTCAGCAACCTCACGATAGGAGTATCCGCCGTAATAAGCGATGGTGACCGACTCTCGCTGCAGCGCGGTCAGGCCCTGCAGGCAGCGGCGCAGGCGATCGCGTTCCAGCCGGCCCTCAACGGATTCGACCACCTCGTCGAAGGGCCGGTACACCTCCATCCGGGCCGCCCGCTCCTCGCGGTCCATGCTCGCCTGAGACGAGCGGACCCGGTCGATGGCGCGGCGGTGCGCGATCGTCAGCACCCACGCCAGCCCCGAGCCCCGCCCCGACTGGAAGCGGGCCGCGTTGCGCCACACCTCCACGAGCACCTCCTGAGCGACCTCTTCGCTCTGGGCCCGGTCCCGAAGCACCCGCAGCACCAGCCCGAACACTCGCGGCGCCACCGCCTCGTACAGCCGCTCGAACGCCACCCTGTCACCCCGCGCGGTGGCCTCCAGCAACTCCTCGACCCCCGGCGGCTGCCCACCCCCGCGGCCCGGCTCCCGTCCCGTCTCGAAACGACCAGGCTCACGTCCCGCTGCGAAGCGACCCGACTCGTGTCCCGCCTCGAAGCGGTTCGGCTCGATGCGGTTCGGCTCGATGCGGTTCGGCTCGCGTCCCGCTGCGATGCGGCCCGGTTCGCGTCCCGCTTCCATGCACCCTCCAACGGTGGTCGACGCGGCGCCGACCATAGGTGGTTCGGATCAGAGAGCGCAATGGATGTCCAGAAACCCGTACGGCTTAGGCGCGATGCCACATTCCGCGCTCAACCCACGGAGCGGCCAGGCGGCGCGAGGGACCTCCAGCAGTCGTTATGACTTACGCGCGACGCCACACACCGCGCTCACCAGCTTGGACGGCTCATCCCACGCATCGGCCGGCCGCCGCCACTCGGGAGTGGGGACGACGCCGGGCTCGACGAGGTCGAGTCCCTCGAAGAAGGTGCCGATCTGGGCGGGAGCGCGCAGGTGATAGGAGTTGGCGGCGGCCTTGTTGTAGGCGCTGACGGCCTCCATCAAGGCCGGGTTGGTGTTGGTGCCGTCGCTGAGCACCAGGTAGCTGCCCGACGGTAACGCGGCCATCAGCCGGCGGACGATCGCCCACGGGTCGTCCTCGTCGGGCAGTTGCCCGGCGATGCTCAGCATTACCAGGGCGATCGGCTCGCTGAAGTCGAGGGTCTTGGCCGCGCCTTCGAGGATCACGTCGGGGTCGCGCACGTCGGCGTCGATGTACGCGGTGACGCCCGGATGGGTGCTGGTCAGCAGGGCACGGGCGTGGACCAGCACGATGGGGTCGTTGTCGACGTAGACCACCCGGGTCTCGGGCGCGGTGCGCTGGGCGACCTCGTGGATGTTGTTGGCCGTCGGCAAGCCGGTGCCGATGTCCAGGAATTGCCGGACACCGGTCTCCTCCACCAGGTACGTCACCGCACGGATGAGGAATTCACGCTGCAGCCGGGCAACCTCGGCGAAGTCGGGAAATGTCCGGAGGAGCAGCTCGCCGGCCTCACGATCGGGCGCGAAGTTGTCCTTGCCGCCCAGCAGATAGTTCCACACGCGGGCTGAATGGGGGATGGTCGTGTCAATGCGGTCCCAGGCGGACTGGCCGGCGGGGCTGTCATCGCTCATGACACTCCATTCCAGAGGGTGACCGTGGCCCCTGGCCACACTCGTCCAAGGGCTACTTTAGTGGCCTATTTCGGGTACGTGATCTCACCCGGCGGCGACGGCCTCGATCTCCAGAAGCCATTCGCTGTCGAAGATCTCGGCGATGATCACCGTCAGCGCCGGAGCGTGCTCACCGAGCACCTCCCGGCGTATCGCGCCGTTGAGGTCCGCGTATCGGCGATCGGACAGGAACGTCGTCACCTTGACCAGGCTCGACACCTCCAGGCCCGCCTCGCGCACGGCGGCGACGACGTTGGACCACGCGAGCCTGCACTGCGCTTCGAAGCCCTCGGGAACCGTGCCCTCTCGGGTCTGCGGGATCTGACCGCTGATGAACAGCAGCCTGGACGCCCCCTCGACCGCCAGTGCCTGCGTGTAGCCGCCGAGGGCTTCAGGAGCGCTTTCGGCGTTGATGGGGATGAGTTTGATCACACCGCAGTCTCTCGGTCGCGGCGGGTCTGGAGGTGCGCGGTCGCGGTGGCCACGGCCACGGTCTTGCCGTCGGGCGCGATGAGCTCGCCGGCCAGGAAGCACACCTCCCTGCCGCGCCGCACCACCCGTCCCCGGCCGGTGAGCCGCCCCGGGCGCGCCGGGCGGAGATATTGGACGTGCAGGTCGAGGGTGACCGCGAACTGGTCCGCCGGCAGCGTCGCGACCAGCGCGGGACCCAGCGTGTCGTCGAGCATCGCGGCGAGGAACCCGCCCTGGATCACACCGATCGGATTGACGAACCGCTCGCTCGCCTTGAACGCCACCTCGATGGTGCCCTGGTCGGGATCCACCTCGATCAGCTCCCAGCCCAGGGTCTCGGCCGCGGCGGGCGGCGGGACCCGCCCGGCCAGCATCTCCCAGAACGGCCCACGCCTCTGCGGTTCGGTGTCCATGAGCCCGTATTCAACAGGCCCGCGCCGACAGTTCCGCCGCCGGCGACTCGGAGGCGACCCGCGCGCACCACGGCAAAGCACCACGGCAAACACGACGCGGGAAAACGGCCCTTTCCCAGTGGATCGGGAAGCTGACGAAGTTTGCCGGATTCAGCGACGCAGGGGGCTAGTGCTTGGGGCGGAGTTTGTTGAGGTTTTGGGTGATTAGCGGCTCCCGGGTGGCGAGCGCGCGTGCCACGTCCCGCAGTTGCCTGGCCCGATGCACCTGGGCCCGCCAGTCCGTGCCGGTGGCCCGATGGGCCATCTCCACCTCGACCTCCTCCACGCGGTATCCCTTGCGCAGCAGGTCGATCGTCAGCGCCGTCTCCACACCGAACCCGTGCGCCAGCGGCCGGGCGGCCTCGAAGGCGTCTCTGGTGATGCACCGCTGGCCGTTGAGCGGCTGAGCGGCCTCGAAGCCGGTGGCTCTGCGGATGCCGTCCCTGGACAGGCGGACGACCAGGCCGTGGCCGCCCAGCCTGACGCGGGTGACGAAGACCGCGATGGTCATGTCGGCCGTGCCGGCACGCACCGGCTCGATGAGCGGAGCCGCGGCCCGCGCGGTCTCGCCCAGATCGGCGTCCAGGAAAAGTAAGTGGTGCGGCGTCTCACCGTCGAGCAGACGCACGGCTTCGGCACCGGACTCCATGGCCGCCGCCTTGCCGCGGTTGCGGCTGTGGCGGACCACCCTGGCTCCCGCGGCCCGCGCCACCCGGCCCGTCTGGTCGGCCGAACCGTCGTCGACGACCACGACCAGGTCGACGCCCGGCAGGGCGAGCGCCGCGGTGACCGTGGCACCGATGCGGTCGGCCTCGTCCTTGGCCGGGATGATGACCGCCGTGTCCGTCATGAGCCCTCGGTGATGAGGAACTCCTGCGGCACCTCGTCATGCACGGTGAAGACCGAATCGAGGCCGGTGACCTGCAGAATCTTCCGCACGGCCGGCCTGGGGGCGGCGACGTCGAGCGCCCCGCCCTGCTCCTTGACGCGTTTGAGCGCGGACAGCAGCACGTTCATCCCCGTGGAATCGCAGAAATCCACGCCGGACATGTCGATGACCACGCGGCTGGGCCCGTCCTGCAGCAGCCGAGCGAACTCCGCCTGCAGGTGGGGTGCCGTATAGAGGTCGATTTCACCGGTGATGGCGACTAGCGCATGGCCGGCATGTGATCGAGTCGAGACCTTGAGCTCCACATGGGCAGGCTAGCGGCGCGGAGCCTTCCGGTCACGTTGTCACGCCGATAGGGGAAGCACAGGTTTTTGTCCTCCGTTTGGGCTCCATGAAAACAGAGAGTACGCGAAGCTTGACTGTGTGACACCGGCATGGCCGGAGAGGGGGGCGGCCCGGCACCTCGCTTCTGGTCACTACTTCACTGAGAAGGAGGGGCCGGGCGACACGGGCCCGAGCATTCATGAGAACAGACAGATCCGAAGATCCACACCGACAGCGACTCCGCGAACGACTGGAAGCCATCCTCATTCGCACCGAGAAGGCCACCTCGTGGCATGACAAAGTGGGACGCCTGCGTAGCCTCGTCAATCACGAAGGCTTCGTCCCCGTACACACGAAACTCGCCGGCGAGGACCTCGACTTCCTCGCCGACGCCCGCGACGACCTGCTCAGATTCTCCGAGCTCGGGCTGCGGCTGTTCGACCTCCACCAGCCGCGCGACGCGGGAGGCATCACCAGCGACTCCGACAATCCCATCCTGCGGTGCCGGAGTTGCATGTGGCGCTGGCCGTGCCCGACGTTCCGCGCGATGTCGGAGTCGTTCGGCGGTGGCCACGACGGCACCCTTCCGGAGTCCGGCTGAAGTCCCGACCTGACGGAGGCGCTATCCCGGGACCAGCGGCAGCCGGATCTCGAAGCGGCAGCCCGGCCCGTCGTTGACCACGCCGATCACCCCGTCGTGCGCCTCCACGATGCCCTGGGCGATCGCCAGGCCGAGCCCGGCCCCGCCGTCTTTGGCCGGGGTCCGGGCCGCTTCGCCCCTGAAGGCCACCTCGAACACCCGGTGCAGGTCCTCGTCGGGGATGCCGCCGCAGCAGTCGCTGACCGACAGGCACGCCATGCCCGAGTCGACGGCCGCCCGCAACACCACCGTGCGGTCCGACGGCGTGTGCCTGATCGCGTTGACGACCAGGTTGCCCAGCGCCCGGCCCAGGGCGTTCGCGTCCGCCCGCACGGGCACCGCCTCGGCGGCCTCGGCGGTCAGCCGCACCCCCTTGGCACGGGCCAGCGGCTCGGCCCCCGCGAGCGTGTCGGCGACCAGGTCGGCGAGCCCGATCCGGACTGGAGAGAGCCGTAGCGCCCCGGCATGGATCCGGGACAGCTCGAACAGGTCGTCGACCATCGCCGACAGCCGCTCCACCTGCAGCTTGATCTGGTGGTGATAGCGCGCGACGGTCACGGGGTCGGACACCACCCCGTCTTCGAGCGCCTCGGCCATCGCCCGCATCCCGGCGAGCGGGGTACGCAGGTCGTGGCTCACCCAGGCGACGAGCTCGCGTCGCGCCCCCTCCAGGGCGCGCTCCCGCTCGTACGCCTCCTCCAGCGTGTTCGCGATCGTCTGCAGTTCCGACGGCAGCCCCTTGGGCGCGGTGAACGGCAGGTCGCGTACGGCCGCCACCAGCCGCCTGCTCTCGCCCACGACCCGCCTGGCCAGCACGAACGCCACTCCCAGCCCGACCAGCCCACCGACGGCCACCACGCTGAGCACGATGTCCTTGACCGAGCCCTCGATGATCATCTTGAGCGTGATCGCCACCACGCCGGCCAGCGTGGCCGCGATCGCGACCACCATGACGACGGCCAGCATGACCCCGATCGAGCGAGTACGCAGCCACCACATCACGGACACGCCCAGGACGCCCACCAGCAGCCCCAGCCCCGCGGTGACCGCCACGATCATCCCCAGGTCGCTCACCATCGCGGGGTGGGGATTCATGGCTGGCCTTCGAGCGGTTCGTACCGGTATCCCACACCCCAGACTGTGACGATCCTCCGCGGCGCGGTCGGGTCCGGCTCGATCTTCTCCCGCAGCCGCCTGACGTGCACGGTCACCGTGGACGAGTCGCCGAAGGACCATCCCCACACCTGGTCGAGCAGCGCCGACCGGCTGAAGGCCTGCCGCGGGTTGCGCATCAGGTAGGCCAGCAGGTCGAACTCGCGGGCGGTGAGCATCACCTCGGCGCCGCGCAGCCCCACCTCGTGGGCCCCGACGTCGACCACCAGATCGCCGTCACGCAGCACGCCCGTGCCGCCCGTGACCGAGGCGCCGCGGGCGCGGCGCAGCACCGACTGGACGCGCAGCGCCAGCTCGCGCGGGCTGAAGGGCTTGGTCACGTAGTCGTCGGCGCCGGTTTCGAGGCCGACCACGCGGTCGATCTCCTCGCCGAGCGCGGTCAGCATGATCACCGGGACCGGCCAGCGCTCCCGGAGCTTCTTGCACACCTGCAGCCCGTCCATCTTGGGCAGCATCAGATCGAGCACCATCAGATCGGGCGGCCTGGCGAGCGCCCGGCGCAACGCCTCCGCGCCGTCACCCACGCATTCGACCTCGTGCCCGTCGCGCTCCAGATAACGCGCCACCACCTCGGCCACGGTCGGGTCGTCGTCGACCACCAGGATGCGCGTATTCACTCTTTCACCGTACGGCGGGGCACCCCGAATCGACACTTACGTCATTGGTTCGTAAGCCTCGCGGATCATGCCCGCAGGACGTACGGTGGGCGCATGAGTCGAGTCGTCATGCTCGTACTGGGCGCCCTTCTGGGGCTCTTCGTACTTTTCAACTTCGTGCTGCCCATGATCATGGGGCTGCTCAAGGTCGCGCTCATCATCGGAGTCGTCGCCCTTCTGGTGTTCATCGCCGTCACCCTGGTCGGGAAGTCGTCCTCGTCACGGTGACGCTCTTCCTGTTCGATCCTTGGCTCATCGGCGTGACCATGGTGGCGATCCTGCTGCTCGCCGCCTGGGCCGCCCGGCTGCTGCCCGCCATCGGCGGCGACGCGCCCGGCTTCCCGCTGAGCTATGCCCGGCGTACGGCCTTCCAGCGCCTGCGCCACCCCGCCGCCGCCGGTCGGCCGCGGCCACGAGCTCCGTCATCACGCCCCGCTTCCGGCTAAGCGGGGTTCTCTCTTCAGTGAGCCCTGATCCATCTTTCTTGATTGAAGGGGCTCATGTTCGACTCTCTCGTCTCGTTCCTGCTGACCGTCTCCGGCGACAACGCCGCGGTCGCCATCATGCTGTTCACCGTGGCCGTACGCCTCCTGCTGCTGCCGCTCGGCATCCGCCAGGCCCGCGCCACCCAGATCCAGAAGCGGCTGGCGCCCAAGCTGCGCGAGTTGCAGAAGCGGTGGTCGCGTAATCCCGAGCGGCTGGCCAAGGAGACCACCAAGCTGTACGCGAAGGAAGGCACCTCGCCTCTGGCCACGATCCTGCCGGGATTGGGGCAGCTTCCGTTCATGTGGGTGATGTATCGGGTCGCCACGCACCCGACCGCCTTCCTCGGCCACGACCTGCTGGGCGCTCCGCTGGGTCAGCATGTCGCTGGAATCGTCACCAATTACGGTCTGGTCAGTGGGCCATTTCTGGTCTTCGCCGTGGTCATCGCGCTGATCGCGGTCGTGGCCTGGATTTCGGCCCGGAAGGTGAGCGCCACACTGCCGGCGGAGCAGCCCGCGATGATCCGCAGACTGATGCCGCTGATGCCGTACGGCTCGGTGCTGGCCGCCGCGGTGCTGCCGCTGGCGGCGGGACTCTACCTGCTGATCTCCACGGCGTGGGTCGCGGGCGAGCGCGCGATCCTGGCCGCCCGGCCGGTCTGAGCGCCCGGTTACCCGGCCTCTTTGAGTGCGTGGACCTGCCCGTTCATCGTTCCGTTGGGGGCGAGCAGGATCGCCCACACCGTCGTGATGTCACCGTCGTGGCGGACTCCCCAGCTCTCCGCGACGTACTCGACGATGCCGAGCCCCCTGCCCCCGAGCGACGACATGGTCGGCCGACCGGCGCGGGGCTCGGTCGAGGCGCCCCCATCGCTCACCGCCACCTCGATGTGCTCGTCGCTCTTCAGCCAGGCCACCCTGACCATGCCCGACGGCAGCGGATGCGCATGCCGTAGCGCGTTGCTCAGCAGCTCGCTCACCACGAGGACGGCATCGTCGATCGCGGTGGAGAAGACACCGCAATCCTGCAGGTCAGTGGATAGACGCTGGCGGGCGACGGCGACGCTGGACGGCGCGTACGGCAGTAGCACCACGCTTGACACACCCACCTCCCCGCTCCCAGTGCCCCCCACGGGAACACTTCCCCGGTACGACCGAAATGCCCCGTTACTCGATCCCAGAAACCGCATCTCGATCACAGCTTGTACACATTGGACGATAGATCAGCTCAACTGTGACCACGTCGTTACCGCATCGGTGTGTCGGATCGGATAAGAGAAGCGTTGCCCAACACGAGGCGCATTCGGGTGCCTCCGCCGGGTCGCGGATGGGCGCTCACATCGCCGCCCTGAGCCCTGGCGAGACTGCGGACGATGTACAGCCCGAGGCCGACACCGCCGAACCTGCGCCGGTCACCACTGTCGACCTGGACGAACCGTTCGAAGACCCGTTCGCGGTCCGGCGCGGCGATGCCGACTCCCTCGTCGTCCACGACCACGACCACGGCGTCCTCCTCGGGCCAGGCGCCGACGCTGATCAGGCCGCCCTTCGGCGAATACTTGAAGGCGTTCTCCAGCAGCTGGCCGAGGATGATGTCGGTGGCCAGCGCGTCGCCGCTGACCTGCGGCAGGGCGTCGGAGATGGCCACCTCGACCCGGTGCCTGTCGGACAGCACGGGCAGCCCCAGCGTGGCCGCGTGGATCCGCTCGGCCAGATCGAACGCCTCGATGCGTACCGGCGGCTCGTCGGCGCCCGCCCTGGCACCGAGCAGCAGGTGGTCCATGAGCTGCCCGAGCGACCTGGCCCGCTCGGCGATCGTGTGGACGGCGGCGCGGCGCTCGGTGTCGGTCAGCTTGTCCCAGCGCGAGTCGAGCGTGCTGGCGAACCCGCGCACGATCGTGATGGGCGTGCGCAACTCGTGGCTGGTCGTGGCCAGGAACAGGTCCTTGGCCTCCTCCAGCTCCTTGGCCGTGGTCACGTCGCGGAAGTCGATGACCACCTCTCCCGTCTCCTCGATCTCGGCGCTGACCACGTCCAGCCAGCGCCCGGTCTCCAACTGGTAGGTGAGTTTCTCCCCCGGGCTGGGCAGCGGAAAGGGCAACTGCTCGCCGAGGACGGCCTCGACCGGCATCGCGGTGAGTTCGGCCGCGGCCGGGTTCCACTGGCTGACCCGCCCCGCGCGGTCGAGCACGGCGATGCCGTCGGCGCTGGCGTCGAACACCGCCCGCTCATGCGCCCGCTGGCGTACCGCCTCCTGGTAGGCCACCGCGTTGCCGACCGCGATGCCGGCGTGCCCGGCGAGCAGCTCCAGGAGTTCGAGCTCCAGGTGGCCGGGCTTGCGTTTGGCGAACAGCGCGTACAGCGCGCCATAGGGACGCCCGCCGACCGCGGCCAGCCCGAGCGCGATCGTGTGCAGCCCGTCGAGCTCGGCCCAGACCAGGTCGCCGAGGCCCTGTGACTCCAGCATCACCGTCTTGCCGGTGCGTAAGAGCTTGCCGACCAGGCTGGTGCGCAGCTCGGCCGTCACGCCCTTGAGCGAGTCGGGCAGCTGGTGAGCGCTCACCAGCCGCAGCCGCTCGTCCTCGATGAGCACGAAGCCGCCCGCGTCGGCGCCGGTCAGCTCGGTCAGGCTGGCCGCGATGCGGTCGAGGACCGCGGGCAGCTCCAGCTCGGCGTTGATGTCACCGACCACGTCGGTGAGTCGGCGCACCAGCCTGGCCCGCCGCGCCATGCGATTTCTGGCGGCCTCGTCGGCCTCGGTCAGGTGGTGCACGAAGACGTAGCCCGCGACGGCGCTGCCCGTGAGCAACGCGCTCGTGTCGACCCGTAGATCCAGCACGGTGCCGTCCCTGCGCAACCGCTTGGTGCGCAGCGACACCTGGCCGCCCGTGCGCACGCGTTCGAGCACCGCGTTGTGCTCCGCTGTCAGCTCCCCCGGCACGATCGGCGCCCTGCGGCCCAGCAGCTCCTCGGCGGACCAGCCGAAGAGCCGCTCCGCCGCGCGGTTCCAGACGAGTACGGTCTGATCCCGGTCGAGCGCGATCACGGCGTTGGGCGAGCTGGCGAGCACCGCGCGTGCGATCTCATCGTCACTGCCTGCTCTGTCGTCACCCACACCTCCATAGTGCCTGTGGCGTGCGGCGTTCGTCGGGCGATCCGTCCGATACGCTGCGGGCACGGCCTTTCCAGGCGGGGGAAGAGGGTGACGGGTATGTCGAGTGGCGATCTCGATGCCCTGCTGCGGGTGACCTCCGCCACCTACCGCGGCGAGGTGCCGCCCGATGTGGCGTTCGGCACCTATGACGGCGCGGTCGGCCGGCTGGTGCTGGCGGTGAGCGGCAAGGGCGTCGTGGCCTGCAGTTTCGAGGCCGAGGAGGTCGTCTTCGAGCTGGTCGTCAGGCATGTCGGCGCGTTCGTCGGGCCCGACCCCGGGCGGCTCGACCCGGTGCGCAGGGAGCTGGACGCCTACTTCTCCGGCCGCCTGCGGGCCTTCGCCACGCCGGTCGACCTGTCCATCGCCACGACGTTCGCGCGCTCGGTGCTGCAGAAGACGATGGCCGTGCCTTACGGGGAGACGGCGACCCTGGACGAGATCGGCGAGAGCATCGGACGGCCACGCGCGCTCCGCGCGGTCGGCAACGCCCTCAACGCCAACCCCGTCTGCGTGATCGTGCCCTGTCACCGGATCGTGCCGGGCGACGGCGAGCTCGGCGACTACGCGGGCGGCCAGGCGGCCAAACGCCACCTCCTCAACGTCGAGCAGCGCTCGCGCGCCTGACGCCCGTACACGAAGCCTGAGGCCCGTGCTCAGCGGCGGGTGGCCGACGTGCGCCTTGCCGCCGCGCCGATCGCCAGCGTCACCAGCGCCGCCACGAGGGCCGCGCCGAGCGCGCCGTTCATCCACGGCTGCCGGGTGAACCCGATGGCCGTACGCACCGCCGCCCAGAGGTGGTCCCACGCCGGGACCGTGGGCGTGGAGGTGGTCAGCCAGTACGCCACGAAGCCGAGCGCCCAGGGCACCAGCATGGACCAGCGGGCGGGCGCGTTCTCCTCGGTGTTCCACCGCGAGTGCCCGCCGAGCAGGAAGTAGTCGACCGCCAGCACCGCGAACATCGGCACGAACACCGCCCCGATCACCCCCAGGAACGTCCCGTACGAGTTCACGTCGACCACGAGCGCGATGCCGGTGGTCAGCACGCCGATGGCGATCGAGATGACCCGCCGGTCGACGCGCGGCATGAGGTTCTGCAGCGACATGGTCGTGGAGTAGACGTTCGCGAACGACTGGTCGGCCTCCCGCAGCACCAGGATCGCGAAGAACAGCGCCCCCAGCGGCGCCGCGACGAACGGCCCGAACACGGCCGTACCGTCGGCCTCCACCGCGGCGGACCCGGCGATCGCCACCGCGTACACGCCCAGCCCCAGGCAGGCGACCTGCGCCAGCGTGTAGCCGCCGACCACGCTGGTGAAGGCCGCCCGGCTCGACCTGGAGTGCCGGGCGAAGTCGGCCGCGATCGGCACCCACGAGACCGACAGCGCGATGACGTAGTCGACCGCGGGCGCGAACGCCGCCCACGACCCACCGCTCTGCGGCGGAGCCTTCGACAGGAACGCCACCGCGAACCAGATGAGCGAGATGATCACCCCGATGGTGACGTAACGCCGCAGCAGCCGGATCGACCCGAGGGGCCAGATGGTCAGCGACGTGGTCAGCACCCCCGCCACCACCACCCACGCCTGGTACGGCACGGCGTCACCGAAGATGGCCATGGCGCCCTTGGAGATCACCCACAGCTCGAAGGCGCCCCACCCGATCATCTGGATGATGTTGAGCACGGTCGGGAGGTACGACAGCCGCGCCCCGAACAACCCGCGCAGCAGCACCATCGCCGGTCGCCCGGTCTGCGTGCCCGGAACGGCTGCCAACCCCACCATGGCGCTGCCGACCAGACTGCCGACCAGCGTGGCCACCAGGGCGGCGGTCAGGGTGAGCGGAGCCCCGCCGAGCGGGTTGAGCAGAAGCAGCGCTCCGCTGAACCCCAGCAGGCTCACGGCCAGGTTCGCCCACAGGGCACCCTGGTCGAGCAGCCCGAGCGTCTTTGGGGGAGTTCCCTCGAGGGTCAGCGGAACTTCGTCAACGACATGTGTCATCGCTCACTCCCTACGCCGGCATTACCCGGACAGGTTCAAGCGGTCGGCAACAGCGGTAGTTGCCCTCTCAGCCTGGTTGCCCCAAGCTCCCGCGTCAGTTGTGCAGTTTGCGCCCTCATCTTGCCCTATGAGGAGGTGACTGACCACAGGGGGGTCTCACACCCCTCGTACGTGATCGTCCGAAAAGCCATATAAGGGCGGTTCATCCCAGTAAGATCGCCGCCATGAAAAAGACGATCATGTCCCTCGTGGTGGCCGCGGCCGCCGCGACCGTCATCCCGCTCGCGCCGGGCACCGCGCTGGCCGAACCGGTGCCCTCCGGCTGCCACAGCGGTATCTACTACCAGCCCTACAAGACGTGGGCCAGCTGCGACAGAGGCTCGGGGTATGTGCAGGCCATAGCCACGTGTCCCAGCGGCTCGACCACCAAGAAGGTGAAGGGTCCGTGGAGGCCGGTCACCGGTGGTACCGAGGGGCAATCCGTCGCTGTATGCCCCGGTAAGCGCAACGCCGTCGGCCACGCCTGGGACATCAAGAAGTACTGATCAGGTAATCCGTCAGGCGACGAACGGCGGGTGTCCCGTCTCGCTGACCATCGGACGGCTCGCGCCCGCCCAAGACTGCATGCCGCCGTCGACATTGACGGCCTCGCGCCCGAGCTGGTTGAGCCAGGCCGCGACCTGGAACGAGCGGCCGCCGACCCGGCAGACCACGTAGACGGTCCGGTCGCCGGGCACCTCCTCGACCCGCCCCTGGATCTGCGTCATCGGGATGTGCACTGCCTCGGGCGCGTGCCCGGCCACCCATTCGTCCTGCTCCCGCACGTCGAGCAGGTAACCGTCGGTGGGAACGTCGCTGGCCGGGATCTCTGGAACCGTCATGCCTCCATCATCTCGCGTCGCTCGTCGTAGACGGCACGCGCCTGGGCGATCTCCTGCTGGTGCTCCTCGGTCCAGGTGACCAGGCTCTTGATCGTCTGGTGCAGGGTCCGGCCGAGCGGCGTGAGCGCGTAGTCGACCCGCGGGGGCACCACGGGATGGACCGTACGGCTGACCAGGCCGTCGCGCTCCAGGTGACGCAGGGTCACGCTGAGCATCCGCTGGCTGACACCGTCGATCTCGCGGCGCAACTGGGTGAAGCGCAGGCTCTGGCAGTCGAGCAGTGCGATGACCAGCAGCGACCACTTGTCGGCGACACGGTCGAGTATCTGCCGGACCTCGCAGTCCTCCCTGGTGTCCCACTGCCGCACGTCGTAGTCGTCGTCCACGGTGACCTCGCAGTAACCGGGTGACTTAGAAGTGCCGTCTTCCATGGGATCTCATGCTGCCGGATGATTTGCACGGTTACAAGAGATAACCGAGATGCCGATAAGTAACCGGGGGTTGATCATGTCCAAACGCGCTTGGGGCATGCTGATCGTGCTGTGCGGAGCCGTCTTCATCGAGGGCACCGACGTGGCCATGCTGAACGTGGCCCTGCCGTCGATCAGGGCGGATCTGGGGCTGTCCACGGGCATGCTGAGCGGGGTGGTGAGCGCCTACGTCCTGGGCTGTGGCGGTTTCATCCTGCTCGGCGGCCGGGCGGCCGACCTGCTGGGCAGGCGCAGGATGTTCCTGCTCTGGCTCGGCGTGTTCGTGGTGTTCTCCGGGCTGGGCGGGTTCGCGACCGAGGGGTGGGTGCTGCTGGTCGCCAGGTTCTTCACCGGTGTCGCGGCCGCGTTCATGATGCCCGCCGGACTGTCGCTGATCACCACCAGCTTCCCCGAGGGCAGGCAGCGCAACCGCGCGCTGCTCGTTTACGCGGGGACGGCCGCGGCCGGGTTCGCGCTCGGGCTGGTGGTCGGCGGCCTGCTGAGCTCGATCGGCTGGCGCTGGGTCTTCTTCGCGCCGGTCATCCTGTCGCTGACGATCCTGATCATCGCCGTCCCGGTGCTGAAGGAGCAGCACACGCCCCGGCCCGCGGGCGGCGTCGATCTGGCGGGGGCGGCGACCATCACCGGCGCGATGACGCTGCTGGTCTACGGCCTGGTACGGCTGGAGCACCCCGCCGACGGCCCTGGCTGGACCGTCGCCGCGTTCGCCGGAGGCTTGGCGCTGCTGGCGGCGTTCGTGGCGATCGAACGGCGGGCGGCCACGCCCCTCGTCCGTCTCGGCGTCCTGCGCTCCGCGCCGCTGGTGCGCGCCAACCTGACGGCGCTGCTGCTCACCGCGTCGTTCTTCGGCTTCCAGTTCCTCATCACGCTGTACCTGCAGGAGCTGCGCGGCTGGTCCACCGTCCAGACCGGCCTGGCCCTGCTCGCCGCCGCCGCCGACGTGGTGCTCGCGCCCACGCTGACCCCCTGGCTGGTGCAGAGGTACGGCAACGCCCGGGTGATCTTCGGCGGCCTGCTGTCCGGGCTGGCGGCTTACGGCCTGTTCGTGGGAGTCGGGATGGACTGGTCGTACGCGGCCATGCTGCCGTCGATGCTGATGATCGGGCTGATGTTCGCCTTCGTGTACGGCCCGCTCACGATCGTCGCGACGGAGGGCATCGCGGAGGACGAGCAGGGGCTGGCCGGCGGGTTGCTGAACACCGCCTTCCAGTTCGGCGCGGCACTCGGGCTGTCGATGGTCACGGCCGTCAGCGTGGCGGCGCTCGGCGACGCGACCTCCGCCGAGGCCGGGCTGGCGGCCATCAGGACGGCGCTGCTGGTGCCCGTGGCCGCCACAGCGGTCGCCGCGCTCGTCATCGCCACCGGGCTCCGCCGCCGACCGGCCGCCCCCACCGGCCAGGCCGGAGAGGCCGAGGAGCCCGTCGCCGCCAGGGCGTGAAGCGTTACTTCAGCAGGCGGGACAGGCGGCGGTCGGCGAGCGGCTTGCCGCCTGTCTGGCAGGTAGGGCAGTACTGGAGCGCGGAGTCCGCGAAGGACACCTCACGGATCGTGTCGCCGCAGACGTCGCAGGCCTGACCGGCGCGATTGTGCACGCGCAGGCCGGACTTCTTCTCCGCCTTGAGGTCCTTGGCGGCCAGGCCGTGCGCCCGCTCGACCGCCTCGCGCAGTGTGGTGACGATGGCCTCGTGCAGGTCGGCGATCTGGGCGTCGGTGAGGGTGGCGGCGATCTTGAACGGGGACATCTTGGCCGCGTGCAGCACCTCGTCGGAGTAGGCGTTGCCGATCCCCGCGATGACCTTCTGATCGCGCAGCAGGCCCTTCACCTGGGTGCGGCTGCCGCCCAGGATGGCCTTGAGCGCGGCCACGGTGAAGGCGTCGTCGAGGGGGTCGGGCCCGAGGGCGGCGACACCCGGCACGTCATCCGGATTCTTGGTGACATAGACGGCGAGGCGCTTCTGCGTTCCCGCCTCGGTCAGCTCGAACCCGGGCGCCAGCCCCTCGTCGTCGGGCGCCAGCCGGACCCGTACCGCCAGCGGGCCCTTGCCCGGCCGGACCGGCTTCGCGCCCGAGAGGTCCTCGCGCCAGCGCAGCCACCCCGCGCGGGCCAGGTGGATGACCAGGTGCAGCCCGTCGCAGTCGAGGTCGAGGAACTTGCCGTGCCGCGCCACGCCCGTGATGGTCAGCCCGCCGAGCGCGGTGACCGGCGGGTCGAACGTCTTGAGCGCCGAGAAGGCGACCACGTCGACACCCAGGACCGTACGACCAACCGCCCGCTGGCGCAGGAAACCGGCGAGCGATTCCACTTCGGGGAGTTCCGGCATGCCACCAGGGTACGTGCCGTAGTCGTCCACAGCCTGTGGACAACTACGGAACGTCCCAGAACGCCAGCTCGTGCGCCATGCCCTCGATGAACAGCGCCTCGGCGCGCGCGGGCTCCGGGGCGGCCTCATCGATCATCTCGGCGATCCGCACGGTCAGCGCCGCGAAGCCGGGATCGGCGTACGTCTCCACCCATTGCCGATAGCGCGGCTCGGCGGGCAGATTCTCCGCCAGCAGCCGACCAAGCTCCGAATATCCCCACATACACGGATAAAGCGCCGCCAACCCTTCGCCGTAGTCGGCGGCCGACTCCAGCAGGAACGCCGTGTAGGCCGCGCACGCCGGCCCCTTCCGCGCGTTCTCGAGGTCCGCCCCGAACGGGGCCGACAGCTCCCGGTGCAGGCTCAGCTCGTCGTGGAAGGTCGCGTGCGCCAGGTCCACGAGGTCGCCCAGATGCGCGGCCGGCGCCTGCCAGGCCAGCCGCGCGAACACCCGCACGTAGTCCAGCAGGAACAGGTAGTCCTGCTCCAGCCACGACCGGAACACCGGCTCCGCCAGATCACCGCGCCCGATGCCCACCACGGTGGGATGCGCGAGCTGCGCGTCGAGGAGGGGGCGTCCCACCGCGTGCAGCTTCTCCGAGATACCCATGAACGGCACGTTAGTGTCAAAGGATGAGTGTCACGATCGCGGAAGAACTGCTCTTGCTCGCCTACAGCGAGGAGGAGGGCAAGCAGCTGATCGGCTCGACCCAGCTCGATCCGGCCCTCGGCGGCGCGATCCTGGCGGAGCTGGCGGTGAACGAGCGGGTGGCCCTGTCCGGCAAGAAGGTGTCGGTCGCGAACGCCACCCCGCTGGGCGACGACGAGCTCGACGCGGCGCTGACCCGCATCGCGGAGGAGGGCAAGGAGCGCAAGCCCGACTGGTGGGTCCAGAAGCTCCACTCCACCAAGCTGCGCAGGCGGCTGCTGACCCGGCTCGCTGAGGCGGGCGTGCTGACCGAGGAGCGCGGCCGGGTGCTCGCCATCTTCCCCACCACCCGCTGGCCGGAGGCCGACGGCAGCGTCGAGGCGGAGGTCAGGCAGCGCGTGGGCGACGTGCTGGCGGGCGCGGAGCCCGACGCGCGCACCGCGGTGCTCATCGCCGTCATGTACGCGGCCAAGCTCGACCGCAAGGCGTTCCCCGGGGCGAGCAGGAAACGCGTCAAGGAGATCGCCGAGGGCGAGTGGGCGGGCGACGCGGTGGCCAAGACGATCGCCGCGATCAACTCGGTCCTCGTCATCGCCGCCACGAGCGCCGCCATCGGCTCTGCCACCACCTCAGGTAACTGAAAGGTCCGGTACGGCAAGCCGTACCGGACCGTCCGGAGTCGCGGGGTCAGCCGGCGTCGAGAATGTCCTTCGGCACCGGCTTGTCCTCCTTGAGCGCGTTGAACAGGGCCAGGGCCTTCTCCTTGTCCCACTTGACCGCGCTGCCGCCGCCCGCGATCTCGTTGCCGCCGAACGGCACGACCGTGGTCACCGGGCTGTCGCCCATGGCCAGGCCCAGTGACAGCATGTCGAACGCGCCCGTGTCCTCATCGACGGCGACCGCGTCGGTGGCGCTCATGGCCAGCGGGATCGAGGTGAACGGGTTGATCAGCACGCCGGGGCTGGCCGCCTTCTTGACGACCGCGCCGAGGAACTGGCGCTGGCGCTTGGTCCGCTCGAAGTCGGGCAGCGCGCCGCCCTTGCGGGTACGGACGTAGCCGAGCGCCTGCCCGCCGGTCAGCAGCTGGACGCCCTTCTTGAGCTTCAGCCCGGCTTTGGGGTCGTCGACCGCGGCGCGGACGTTGATCTCGACGCCGCCGACCGCGTCGACGATCTCCACGAACCCGGCGAAACCGATCTCCATGTAGTGGTCGACGTGCACCCCGGTGACGGTCTCGACCGTCTGGGCCAGCAGTTTGGGCCCGCCGAAGGCGTACGCGGCGTTGAGCTTGTTGCGGCCCTTGCCGGGGATGGTGACCGCCGAGTCACGCGGCAGGCTGACCAGGGTCGGCTTGTCGCTGCCCGCCGGGATGTGCAGCAGCATCATCGAGTCGGTGCGCTGGCCGGCCGCGCGGCCGGTGGCGAGCTTCTTGCGGTCGGCCGCCGACAGGCCCTTGCGGCTGTCGGAGCCGACGAGCAGCCAGTTGGTGCCCGGGGTGTCGGCGGGACGGCCCGTGTAGTCCTCGAGCACGCCGGGGATCCCGGTCAGCCGCGAGTCGATCCAGAAGAACATGCCGACGCCCACCACGAGCAGCAGCGCCACCACGGCGGCGACGATCGCCAGGATGGTCCGGCCCTTGATCCGCCTGCGCGGCGGCTTGGGTCCTGACGGGTCCGACGGGTCCGACGGAGACGAGCCCCTCTTGGGTGTGAACGGCTTGATCGGGCTGCCGCCCGAGCGCTGCCGGCCGTACACGCGCGAGCTGCCGGCGCGCGGCGCGTCGGAGACCGGCTCGGCGGGCAGGTTCGTCGGCGGCGCCTGCTGGGCCGTCGGCGGAACCTGCTGAGCCGACGGGATCCGATGCGCGGGAGCACCACCTGAGCGCGGGCCGTCAGCGTTCCTGCCGGGCAGCGGGCGGCCATCGCCCGGCGAGCGCATGGCTCGCGTCCGGTCTTCCTCAGACACTTGACCTCTTTCCCCTTCGGTTGTCATAGACGCTACGTCCAACCCCCCACCAGTGAAGACGTCTCACCAAGGTTTTCCCACGGAAAAGTACGCAGAACTAGCGGAGCGTCACTTCGGAAACATTGCTGCCAACCCCATCGTTACGGTTTATGGACTTCCGCCATCGAAGGGATGATCGTGTCCGCCCCGGACCCATGGAATATTCGCCCGTGCACACGCACGGGATCCCCTGAGAACACATCTTTCCGGAGCTCACCACGGTGAGCGCGTATCTCGGGCTGTTGGCCCTCTTCCTGCTCACCGCCGCGACAGGCTACTTCGTCGCGCAGGAGTTCGCCTTCGTCGCCGCCGACCGCGGCCTCCTGCGTGAGCAGGCCGCCGCCGGCGATCCGGCCGCGGAGAAGGCGCTCCAGGTGACCTCCCGCCTCTCCTTCATGCTCTCCGGCGCGCAGCTCGGCATCACCGTCACCGCGCTGCTGGTCGGGTTCCTGGCCGAGCCCGCCATCGCGACGATCGTCGGCCCATGGCTGACGGACACCGGTCTGCCCGAGGGGGTCGTCACCGGCCTGTCCGTGGCCATCGGGGTGTTCGTCGCGACCGTCGTACAGATGGTCCTCGGTGAGCTGGCGCCCAAGAACCTCGGCATCGCCCGTCCGGAGCCCGTCGCCAAGTTCCTCGCCGGATCGACGCTGGCCTACCTCGCCGTGGTCGGCCCGGTGGTCCGGCTGTTCGACTCGGCGGCCACGGGTCTGCTCAGGCGCGTCGGCATCGAGCCCGTCGAGGAGGTGGAGCACGGCGCGACCCCCGAGGAGCTCTCGCGGATCATCGCCGAGTCCACCCTGGCGGGCGAGCTGCCCCCGCGGCTGTCGGAGCTGCTGGAGCGGGCGCTGGAGTTCGGCGACCGCACCGCGGAGGAGATCATGGTCCCGCGCCCGCGCGTGGTCGTGGTCCGCGACTCGCAGCCGGTCTCCGACCTCGTGGAGGTCATCCGCGAGTGCGGCCACTCCCGCTACCCGGTGCTCGGCGCCGACGGCGACGTGGTGGGCGTGACGGGCGTGCGCGAGCTGATCACCTCCGGTCTCGACGACGGCCCGATCATCGGCATCACCCACCCCGCGGTGCTGGTGCCCGACTCGCTGCCGCTGCCCGCCGTACTGAACGAGATGCGCTCGTCCAAGGACGACCTCGTCTGCGTCATCGACGAGTACGGCGGCCTCGCCGGCGTCATCACCGTCGAGGACCTCGCGGAGGAGCTGGTCGGCGAGCTCATCGACGAGAACGACCCGGAGCCCGACGGCGCCGTCGAGCAGCCGGGCGGCATCTGGGAGGTGCCGGGCCGGCTCAGGCTCGACGAGGTCGAGCGGGCCACCGGCGTCTCACTGCCCGAGAGCGACGACTACGACACGCTCGCCGGGCTGGTCCTCGCCAAACTCGGGCGCATGCCCGAACCCGGCGACACCGTGACCGTGCCCGTCATCCCGGAGCTGGACCCGTTCGCCGAGGACGAGCAGGAGCACCTGGCCGAACTCACCGTCCTGTCGCTCAACCGCCGCGTGCCCGAAAGAGTACGGCTGGCACCGGTCCAACACGCGGAGGCGGCCCGATGACGATGATCCTGATCAGCCTGGTGCTGCTACTGCTCAACGCACTGTTCGTGGCAGCGGAGTTCGCCTTCGTCTCCGCCAAACGCCACCGCCTGGAGGAGATGGCCGCCAACGGCAACCGCCTGGTCCGCATCGCAGCAAAGTCAGCGGTAGGCGGCGGCCGACGCCTCTCCCTGATGCTGGCCGGCGCCCAACTAGGCATCACCCTCTGCACACTCGGCCTGGGCCAGGTGACAGAGCCGGCGATCGAACACTTCCTGGAACCGGTCTTCGCCGCAGTCGGCATACCAGCATCCATGCGAATGCCCATCGCACTGACCATCGCCCTAGCGCTGGTGACGTTCCTCCACATGGTGATAGGCGAAATGGCCCCCAAGTCCTGGGCACTGACTCACCCAGAGCGAGCGGCCCTCCTCCTGACGCTGCCCTTCCGCGGCTTCACCTGGCTGATGCGCCCCTTGCTGTCAACACTCAACGGCCTGACCAACGTGATCCTCCGCCTGTTCGGCGTAAGCCCAAGAGACGAACTGGCCACAACAAGAACCCCCCGCCAGCTGGCCATGCTGGTCGGCGAATCAGGCCGAATGGGCCTCCTGGACAGAGAAGAACACGACCTCCTCACAAGAGCCCTCCGCCTACAGGCAGAAGGCATAGAACGCCTCATGGTCCCGGTAGACCGTTTCGTCACCGTCCCACCATCGGCCAACGCCAAAGAAATCAGACAAGCAGCAGCGGAGAGCGGCCACCTAAGGCTCCTGGTGGGCGCTAGAGACGACGTACAAGGCGTCCTCCACGCCCGAGACGCCCTGATCCACCCCAACCGCACAGCAACCGAACTGGCCCGCCCAGTCCCTAAGCTGCCCTGCGTAACCCAAGCCCCCGAAGCAGTGACAGCACTGCAGGAGGCGCACGCCCACCTAGCCCTGGTCACCCAGGCCGGCAAGATCATCGGCATGGTAAGCCTGACCGACCTACTCAACGAGCTCCTAGACACCCGAGCAATAGCCGCCTAGCCCCACAGGTGTGGCCAAAAACACACACCCGGCCGGAAAGCAATCCGAAAGCGAACTGCAACCGGCCGGCCCTACCTTCCAAACGCCACCCACGAGATTCCCAAAAAAGAAGAAGCCCCGGCTCTTGCGAACCGGGGCACACTTCGCCAGTGTGGATCTGCGCTAAAGGAAGGCAAACTCTCATACGAGAGATCAACCACCAGCGGGTCTAACGCTGGGGGTCCGGGGGTCATCCCCCGGTGTAAACGACGAGGGGACCGAGGGAAGCGATCCCGTGAGGGTCGCGACCATGGGTCCCCTGTCACCGAGTGGGCGAGGAGGGATTTGAACCCTCACGTCCTTTCGGACACACGGACCTGAACCGTGCGCGTCTGCCGTTCCGCCACCCGCCCTTGTGGGTGCGGAGAAACAGTAGCACGGAACAGCCCCTGGTACTGAACCCGGATACGATCGCATAAGACACGGGAGCGGAGGAGCTGGGCGCGACAGCTGACGAGCGCCGGGACCACCCCGCGACGTGGGACGAGCGGAGGCCAGGCGCGTTGGGCGCGTCCGGTGGCCGCGATCATATGCACGGAGGAAGGGAGGTACCCGGTGGGAGTCCTTCAGCGCTTCGAGCGAAGGCTCGAAGGCTTGGTTGAGGGGGCCTTTGCGCGGGCGTTCAAATCTGACCTTCAGCCGGTCGAGGTCGCCAGCGCGGTTCAGCGGGAGATGGATGAGCGCGCGGCTATCGTCGCTCAAGGTCGGACGCTCGTGCCAAACGACTTCGTGGTTGAGCTGTCCACGACTGACAGCGAGCGGCTTGAGGTCTATGCCGACAGCATCAGCCACGAGCTGGCCAACCTCGCCAGGGAGTACGCCAAAGAACAGGGCTACTCCTTCGTGGGACCGGTCCGGGTCCGTTTCGAGACCGCCGCCGACCTGGCAGTGGGGTTGTTCCGCATCAGGTCGGGGGTCATCCGCGGCGCCACTGTGGAGCAGGACGAGATTCGCCAGCCGGCGAGTGATCTGCCACCATCCAGGCCCAATGCCTTCAACGGGCGGCCCCGGCTGCTCGTGTCCACTCAGGACGATCCGCAGGGCGACCGCTCCTACGAGCTCACCACTCCGGTGACCTTGCTGGGCAGGGGCACCGACTGCGATCTTCGTCTCGTCGACCCCGGCGTCTCTCGCCACCACGCGGAGATTCGCGTCGAGGGTCAGCAAGTCGCCCTAGTCGATCTCGGATCGACGAACGGCACGTTCGTCAATGGCCAGCCGGTACGCAGAGTCGAGCTCCAGAACGGCACGCGAGTGACCCTGGGGCGCACGACTCTGGTGTTCCGGCGCGATTAGGGGTAGACAAACGGTCCATGTCCGAGCTCACGCTGCTGCTGATCCGGCTCGCCTTCCTGGCTGTGCTGTGGTTCTTCGTCATTGCCGCAGTCGGCGTGATCCGGACTGACTTGTTCGGATCACGTACGGCCCCCGCGGGTCCACGCAAGGGTGGTATCAAGCCCACCAAACCGGCGGCTAAGCCGAAGAATAAGAAGGGCGAGCCACGCCAGCTCGTTGTGACGGGTGGCCCGCTGCAAGGCACCACCATTAATCTCACGGAGACGCCCATCACCATTGGCCGGGCGAACGACGCCACGCTGGTAGTCACAGACGACTACGCTTCCAGCCGGCATGCCCGGCTCTTCCCTCAGGACGGTCAGTGGATCGTGGAAGATCTCGGTTCGACCAACGGCACGTACCTCGACCGCTCAAAAGTCACCCGCCCGACCCCGGTGCCGCTCGGTGTTCCGATCCGCGTCGGCAAGACAGTCATTGAATTGCGCAAATGACCATCGCACTCCGCTACGCCGCCCGCTCGGACGTCGGCCTCCTCCGCGAAGGGAACGAGGACTCGGCGTACGCAAGCGGCCGCCTGCTAGCCGTCGCCGACGGTATGGGCGGACACGCACACGGTGAGGTGGCGAGTTCTGTCGCCATCGCCGCAATGGCCTCTCTCGAAGAGGCTCAACAGGGTGGTGACCTGCTCAACGCCATCGAGGCAGCGGTACGCGACGCCAACCGCAAGCTGCACGAGATGGTGGGGCGGGATCCCAGCCTCAAGGGCATGGGCACCACGCTGACCGCCATGTTCTGGCACGGCACCTCGGTGGCCCTGGTGCATGTCGGCGACTCGCGCGCCTACCTGCTCAGACGCGGGGAGCTCTACCAGATCACCCACGATCACACACTGGTGCAGCAACTGGTCGACGACGGGCGCATCACACCGGAGGAGGCGGCGACGCACCCGCAGCGCTCGATCCTGCTGCGGGCACTCGACGGGAGCGGCGAGGTCGATCCCGATCTCACCTTGCGCGAAGCGCAGGTGGGCGACCGCTACCTCCTCTGCTCCGACGGGCTGTCCGGAGTGGTGAGCGCGGAGACACTGCACGCCACGCTGACGAACATCGACGACCCGGAAGAGGTCGTGCGCCAGCTCATCGACCTGGCCAACAGAGGCGGCGGGCCCGACAACATCACCTGCGTCCTGGCAGACGTGGTGGAGCTCACCGACGGGCAGCAGGTGCCCGCCGACGTGGCGATCGTCGGGGCGGCGGGCATGAACCGCCTGCGGCACGACGCTCACGACACCTCGCCGGGACGGGCCGGAGCGGTGACCGCGCCCCAGCCGGTGCTGACCGAGGACGACTTCGAAGCTTCGGGCCCACAGTCGGCCCGGCGGCCGGTCAAACGGCGCCGGGTGTGGCCCCTGCTGGTCTCGGTGCTGGGCGTGGCCGTCGTCGCCATCGGCGTCGGCGGCTATTTCGGCTGGCAGTGGACTCAGGACCAGTTCTTCGTCGGGGCCAAGGGCGACGAGGTGGTCGTGTTCCGGGGCATCCGCCAGGAGGTGGGACCGTTTCAGTTCTTCTCGGTCGCGCAGCACTCCGGAAAGCCGCTCTCCCAGCTCTCCGAGCCCGACCAGGCGCTGATCAAGGGCGGCATCGATGTCAAGACCGTGGCGGAGGGCGTGACCCGCATCAACGGTTTCAAGGCCACGGCCGAGCAGACGGAGCAGAAGGCCACCCCGAGTGCGAGCGCCTCAGCCACCCCGAGCGCGACGAAGACGAAGGCGAAGCCGCAGTAGATGAGTGAAGTGGCGGAAGCACCTGTCCTGATGCCGGCCAAGCGGCGGGGGGCCCAGCTGGCCATGCTGGCGTTCGCGGTCGCGATCGTCATGGGCGCCTATGCCAACGTCGGGCTGGGGCTCAACGGCACGATCCCGGCCGGCATGCTGACGTACGGCCTGGGCCTGGGCGGTCTGATGCTGGCCGCCTACCTGGTGCTCGCCAAGTGGGCGCCGTGGGCCGACCCCCTCATCCTTCCTCTCGTGACGCTGGTCAACGGGCTCGGCCTGGTCATGATCTACCGGCTGGAGAACTCCGGCTCCAAGCTCCAGGCCGGCGCGTCGGCCACCAGCCAGATCGTCATGACCGGCGCGGGCGTCGTGCTCTTCACGGTGACGCTGATCGTGCTGCGCGACCAGCGCATGCTGCAGCGGATGACCTACACCGCGGGGCTGATCGGGCTGGGCCTGCTCGTCTCGCCGCTGCTCCCCGTGGTCGGCCAGGAGATCAACGGCGCGCGCATCTGGATCGGGATCTCCGGCGTCTTCAGCATCCAGCCCGCGGAGTTCGCCAAGATCGCGCTGGTCATCTTCTTCGCCGGATACCTGGTCGCCAAGCGCGACGTGCTGGCGCTGGCCGGGCGGCGGCTGCTCTTCATCGACCTGCCCAGAGCCCGCGACCTCGGCCCCGTGATCATCACCTGGGTGGTGGCCATCGGCGTGCTGGTCATGCAGAAGGACCTGGGCTCGTCCCTGCTGCTGTTCGGGGCGTTCGTGGTGATGCTCTACGTCGCCACGCAGCGCACCTCATGGGTGCTGATCGGCGTCCTGCTCTTCGTCGGCGGCGCGTGGCTGGCCGGGCAGATCTTCAGCCACGTGGGCGACCGGTTCGACGTCTGGCTCGACCCGAGCAGCCCGGTGTTCTACGACCGTCAGTTCGGTGGCAGCTACCAGATCATGCAGGGCCTGTTCGGGCTGGGCGCCGGCGGCATCATGGGCACCGGCCTGGGCCAGGGCCATCCCGATCTGATCCCGCTGGCCTTCTCCGACTTCATCTTCCCCGCCACCGGCGAGGAGATCGGGCTGACAGGGCTGATGGCGCTGCTGATGGTCTACGCGCTGATCGTCGAGCGCGGGCTGCGCACCTCGCTGGCCGCCCGCGACCCCTTCTCCAAGCTGCTGGCGGGCGGGCTGTCGTTCATCCTCGCCTGGCAGGTGTTCATCATCGTCGGCGGCGTGACCAACCTGATCCCGCTGACCGGTCTGGTGACCCCGTTCATGTCCCAGGGCGGCTCGGCGCTGCTGGCTAACTGGATCCTTATCGCGCTGCTGGTACGCATGTCGGACGCGGCGCGCCAGCCTCCGCCCCAGGCGATCCAGAACGAAGGAATGACGCAGGTGTTCCAGCGATGAACGGCACTCTGAAGCGCGTGGCCGTGGCCTGCCTCGCCATGTTCGCGCTCCTGATGATCAACGTGAACGTCCTGCAGGTCGGGCGGGCCGAAACCTTTAGCAGCGATGCCCGCAACACGCGCAACTACTACGACCGCTACGCCGTCGAGCGCGGCCGCATCACCGCCGGCGGCAAGGTGATCCTGGCGCAGTCGGTGGAGCAGAAGGAAGGCGACTTCCGCTTCCTCCGGAAGTACCCCGACGGCAAGCTCTATGCCCACATCACCGGCTTCTTCTCGCCGGAGAGCGCGTCGCAGATCGAGCGGTCCGAGAACAAGCTGCTCGACGGCTCCAGCCCCGACCTGCTGCTGCGCCGGAGCATCGACCTGTTCACCGGCGAGCCCACCAAGGGCGCCAATGTGGACGTGACGATCAACCCGAAGGCCCAGAAGGCGGCCTATGACGCGCTGCGCGAGAGCGGCAAGCGCGGCGCGGCCGTCGCTCTCGACCCGAAGACCGGGGCGATCCTGGCGATGGTGTCGCTGCCCACCTACGAGCCGGCCGAACTGTCGGGCACCGACAAGGGCAAGGTGTTCCCCCGCTATGACGAGCTGGCCAAGGACAAGGGCCAGCCGCTGCTCAACCGCGTCACCGACCGCACCTACCCGCCCGGCTCCACGTTCAAGGTGGTGACCGCGGCGGCGTACCTGGAGGACGACTCCAGCCGCGGCCCCCAGACGGTCATGGACGCCCCACAGCGCCTCCCACTGCCCGGCACCAACATCAGCCTGCCCAACTACGGCGGCGCGGCCTGCGGTGCCGGACAGGTCCCGCTGGTCTACGCGCTGGAGAAGTCCTGCAACACGCCGTTCGGCAAGATCGGCATGGAGCTCGGCTACGACAAGATGCAGGAGCAGGCGGAGAAGTTCGGGATGGGCAAGCAGCTCGCCATCCCCATGTCGGTGGCCCAGAGCTCCTTCGGCAAGGAGGAGGACAAGGCGGCCCTCGCCATGGCCTCCATCGGCCAGCGCAGCAACCAGATGACCCCGCTGCAGATGGCCATGATCGCGGCGGGCATCGCCAATGACGGCAAGGTCATGAAGCCGTACCTGGTCAACAAGATCACTGACTCCAAGGGCGACTCGATCCAGGACGCCGAGCCCGAGGAGTGGTCGGAGGCGGTCAGCTCCGAGACGGCGGGCAAGCTGCGCGAGATGATGGTCAGCGTCGTCAACAACGGCACCGCCAACCTGGCCCAGATCCCCGGCGTCGAGGTGGCGGGCAAGACCGGCACCGCGGAGACGGCCGACGGGCAGCCGCCGCACGCCTGGTTCATCAGCTTCGCGCCGGCCAATGACCCGCAGGTCGCGGTCGCGATCATCGTCGAGTCGGGCGCCGCCAACGTCGGCGCCGAGGCGACGGGCGGCCACACCGCCGCGCCGATCGGCAAAGCCATCATGGAGGCGGTGCTGAACAAGTGATGACCGCTACGCTGCTGGATCATGCGGCTCGGTAACCGCTACCTTCTGCTCTCCCGCATCGCCTCGGGCGGTATGGGGGACGTCTGGCGTGCCCGGGACGAGCTCCTCGGCCGCGAGGTCGCCGTCAAGGTGCTGCGCAGCCACATCCAGGCCGACCCCACCTTCCGCAGCCGCTTCCGCAACGAGGCCAGGATCACGGCCGCCCTGGGCGACTCCGGCATCGCGCAGATCTTCGACTACGGCGAGCAGAGCGACCTGGCCTACCTCGTGATGGAGCTGGTGCACGGCGAGCCGCTGTCCGCCATCCTGGCCCGCAACGGCGCGCTCGGCCCCGAAGTGGCGCTCGACGTCGTGCACCAGACGGCCAAGGCGCTGCACGCCGCCCACTCGGCGGGGGTCATCCACCGCGACATCAAGCCGGGCAACCTGCTCGTCACATCCGAGGGCACCATCAAGGTGACCGACTTCGGCATCGCCCGCGCCGTGGAGGCGGCTCCGGTGACGCTGACGGGCACCGTGCTCGGCACCGCCCAATACGTCAGCCCGGAGCAGGCGCAGGGCCTGCCGCTCACCCCCTCGACCGACCTCTACTCGCTGGGCGTGGTGGCCTACGAGTGCCTGTCGGGGCGCACGCCGTTCCGGGCCGAGGGCCAGGTGGCGATCGCGCTCATGCATCTCAACGAGCCGCCGCCACCGCTCGGCGCCGACGTGCCCACGGCGGTGCGCGAGCTGGTCATGACGCTGCTGATCAAGGACCCACGGCACCGGCCGGCCTCGGCGATGGACGTCGCCGACCGCGCCCACATGCTGCGCGAGTCACTGGCCGGCAACAGATCGGCCACCGAGCTCAGCATGCTCACCGACCCGGCGGGCTTCCGGGTCCGGCAGCCGGCGGCCGAACGCACCACCGACCACGTCACCGCCGCGGCGGGCGAGCCCTACGGCAAGGCGTCCGCGCTGTCCGCCGACCACGCGGCCACGATGTACGCGCCGCCCACCGGCTCGGTCACCGGACCCCGCCGCCGCAGGGGCAGGCTGACGATGGCGCTGGTCGCCAGCGCGGGATGCGCCGCCGCCGTCGGGCTCGGCGCCTTCACGTTCATGGAACGCGACGCGGTGCCCGGCCCGCCCAGCGTCGCCGACCCGTCGGAGTCGGCGAGCACGGCTCCGACCTCGAAGTCTCCTCGGGCCAAGCCTCACACTCGGCGACCGCCCGTGATTACGGTGAAGTCGAAGAGGCCGGTACCCTCACGGTCGGCTACGGTAAGCGTGTCGGCAAGTCCAACGAAGAAGCCAACCCCCAAGCCGACGCCGACCACCCGGACACCGACTCCCACACCAACCCCAACGCCCACCACGACACCGAAAAGTCCGACACCAAGCGCTTCGCCTGACCCCGGGGTAACAAACCCGCCGAAGGAGAAGACGTGATGCGCCACGGGGTCGATGATGGACACCGGCGTCCCCCCCGAGCAGGCCGGTACCCAAGATGAACGGTAAGGGACAGTGCAGGAAATGACTCAGCCTCGGCGACTCGGAGGTCGCTACGAGCTCGACGGCGTCGTCGGGCGCGGCGGCATGGCCGAGGTCTATCGCGCCCGAGACATCCGGCTGGACCGCATAGTCGCGATCAAGACTCTCCGCTCGGATTTGGCGCGCGATCACACCTTCCAGGCCCGTTTCCGGCGTGAGGCGCAGTCCGCGGCTTCGCTGAACCACCCGGCCGTCGTCGCGGTCTACGACACCGGCGAGGACGTCAGCGAGGGCGCCCCGGTGCCCTACATCGTGATGGAGTACGTCGACGGCAGGACGCTGCGCGACCTGCTGCGGGCCGACCGCCGGCTGCTGCCGGAACGGGCGGCCGAGCTCGTCGACGGCATCCTGCGGGCGCTCGACTACAGCCACCGCGGCGGCATCGTCCACCGCGACATCAAGCCCGCCAACGTCATGATCACCCGCAACGGCGACGTCAAGGTGATGGACTTCGGCATCGCCCGCGCGATGGCCGACTCGGCCGCGACGATGACGCAGACCGCGCAGGTGATAGGGACCGCCCAATACCTGTCGCCCGAGCAGGCCCGCGGTGAGCGGGTCGACGCCCGCAGCGACATCTATTCCACCGGTTGCGTGTTCTACGAACTGCTCACCGGCCAGCCGCCGTTCACCGGCGACTCCCCGGTGGCGATCGCCTACCAGCACGTGCGTGAGGAGCCGATCCCGCCGTCGCAGATCGACCCCGAGATCCCCGCGTGGTGCGACGCGATCGTGCTGAAGGCCATGGCCAAGGACCCCGCGCACCGTTACCAGAACGCGGGCGAGATGCGGGCCGACATCCAGCGGGCGATGTCCGGCCAGCCGGTCGACGCCCAGACGATGGCGATGACCAGCAACTACGGCGCGGGCACCCGCATGATGACGGCGACCCAGGCCGCCACCGGCCCGGCCACTCAGGGCACCCGGGCGGTCCCGCCGTACGAGTACGAGGACGGGCACACCGGCCGTGGCGGCCGGCGGCGGGCGTCCAACAGCGGCGGCAACCAGGCGCTCAAGACCGCGGCCTGGATCATCGTCCCGCTGCTTATCATCGGGGCGTTCGTCGGCATCGGTTACGCGGTGTTCAGCAGTGGCGGCGACAAACCCACCGGGCAGATCAAGATCCCCTCGCTCGCCACGCAGAATTGGAAGGCCGCCCAGGCCCAGCTCACCGCTCTGAAGTTGAAGACCGAGGTGGTGCAGGAGGCCAACGCCGAGTTCGACAAGGGCACGGTGATCAAGACCGATCCCGCCGAGGGCACCGAGGTCCCGAAGGACTCCACGGTCAAGCTGATCGTGTCCAAGGGGCCGCCGAAGGTGAAGGTCCCCGATGGTCTCGTCGGCGCCACGACCGAGGAAGCCAACGCACTCCTTGAAAAGGCCGGGTTGACGGGCACGGTCAAGACCAAGACCTCGAGCAAGCCGCAGGACCAGGTCATCGAGACCGACCCCAAGGCCGGCGAGGAGGTCGAGAAGGACGGCACCGTCATCCTTTACGTGCCCAAGGCTCTGTCCGACATCCCCAGCGTGATCGGTCTGACCCAGTCGGAAGCCATCAAGACGCTCAGGGGAGCGGGCTTCAAGGCAAAGGTGGACCCGCAGCCGAGCGACCAGCCGCAGGGTACGGTCGTCCAGCAGAGCCCCGAGGCGGGCGCCAAGGTCAACCCCAGCACCACCGTGACGATCGTGGTCTCCACGGGTCCCGAGCAACAGCCGACGCAGGACCCGCAACCGACGGCCGAGCCCACGGGCGACCCGCAGCAGCCTACGGAAGAGCCCACGGACACGGAGCCGACCGACGACTCACCGATCGACGACGGCGACCTGGGCTGACCCCCTAGCCGCCCTCCAGGGCCGCCCTCCCGCACCGGGAGGGCGGCTCTGGCGTATCAGGGCTGGGAACGTAAAAGAGCGCCCCCGCCGCTCGGGGGCAACGGCGGGGACGCTCATCTGTCTGTCGTCCGGCGGCGGGCGAGCGTTACACGATCCCGCGCAGCCAGTTGCCGAGCAGTTGGTGGCCATGCTCCGACAGCACGGACTCGGGATGGAACTGCACGCCCTCGATGGGCGCCGTACGGTGCCTCAGGCCCATGATGACGCCGTCGGCGGTGTGCGCGGTCACGTCGAGCTCGGCGGGCACCGTGTCGGGCCGTACGGCCAGCGAGTGGTAGCGGGTCATCCGCACCGGTGAGGGGAGCCCGGCGAACACCCCGAGCCCGTCGTGCGACACCGCGCTGGTCCGGCCGTGGACGAGCTCCGGCGCCCGCGACACGGTGGCACCGTAGGCCAGGCCGATCGCCTGGTGCCCGAGGCAGACCCCGAGCAGCGGCAGGCCGCGCAGGGCCGCGTGACGCACCAGGGGGACGCTCACGCCCGCCGCCTCCGGCGTGCCGGGACCCGGGCTCACCAGGACGCCGTCGAAGCCGTCGGCGTCGCTCACACAGACGTCGTCGCGCGGGCGCACCTCGCACGTGGCGCCCAGCTCGCGCAGGTATTGGACGATGGTGTGGACGAAGCTGTCATGGTTGTCCACGACCAGCACGCGGGTCATTTTCGTACGGTCACCTCGTCGAGCGTCACCGCGGGTTCGAGAAGCGGGAACACGGCATACCAGAGTACGGCCACCGCCACGGCGACCAGCACGGCGGCCGCCAGCAGCTTGGCGCCCGTGCCGCCCGGCAGGCTGCGCCAGAGCCATCCGTACATGTCATTCCTTCCTGAGTTCGGTGTTCTTCAGCACTCCGGACACGATGAGCCGCTGGGCGGCGGAGTATTCGGGGTGGCAGGTCGACAGCGTGATGAAGGCCCTGGTGGGCCTGGCATCGGGCTTGCCGGGCACCGGGCTGAGCACGTCCACCTCGTCGGGTTCCACGATGTGCTGCGAGGTCACCCGGTAGGTGTAGCGGGCCTCAGCTGTGTCGATGATGATCTCGTCGTCGCGTTTGAGCTGGTCGATCCGGTTGAACGGCGCCAAATACGTGGTCCGATGCCCCGATACGACGAAATTTCCGATCTGTCCGGGGAGGGCGGTGCCGGGGTAATGGCCCGGGCCCTTCTTCAGATGCTCGGTGTCCACGCCCTCCACCACGGCGTAGTGGTAGTCGCGCCCGAGCCTCGGGATGCGCAGCATGGCCATGGCCCGGCCCAGCTCGATCTTCGGGAGCGCATGTCTCTCCCCCAGCTCCTGCTGCAACTGCACTTGCATGCGCTGGGTGTAGACGCCCGTCCCCCAGAGCAGGTAGGCGCAGAACAGCAACAGGATCAGGCCCGCGGTGATGGTCAGCTCCCCCGCGGCCCGCAGCACGGCCCTCACTCACTCAGCGTAAGCGCGCCCCAACCGGCGGCCGGGGATCGCCATCTCGTGCGCGTGGCGACTATCCTGGGCACGCTTCAACTACGCTCAACGAATAGCCTGTGGACAATCCGGATGCCCAGGCGCCCAGCAGGAGTTTCCAGTGCCCAAGTCCAAGGCTCGCAAGAAGGCGGTTTACACGCCGCCGCAGAAGTCCCAGCAGGTCACGGTCAGCCCCCGCTGGCTGGCGCCCACCATGGTGGTGTCGTGGATCATCGGCATCCTGTGGATAGCCATCTACTACGTGGCTCCCGGCGCGCCCTTCATCGGCGATCTCCACAACTGGAATCTGCTGATCGGGTTTGTTTTCATCATCTTCGGGGTGGTGCTTTCCACCCGCTGGCGTTAGTTTTTTCCACAGTTTTTCCACACCCTGGGGAAGTCAGCCCGCGACGCCGCTCAAGAGGGCCGAGGATCTGACGGCCACGAGCACGACGAGGATGGCCAGCGCTCCCACGATCGTCAGCACCTGCCAGAGGGTCCTGTTGCTCTTGGGAGCGTAGGCCAGGGCCCCGGCGAGGGCCGATCCGGTGATCAGTCCGCCGATGTGGCCGGTCCAGCTGATGCCTGGGACCACGAAGGTGATCACTAGGTTGATCACGATCAGCACGGCGATGCCGCGTACGTCCATGTTCAGCCTGCGCCCCACCACGAACACGGCGCCGAACAGGCCGAAGATCGCCCCCGACGCGCCCACCGTGAAGTGGTCGATCGGGTCGAGCCAGTAGCCGAGCACCGAGCCGCCCAGCGCGCTGATCAGGTAGATGCCCAGGTAGCGGGTACGCCCGAAGGCCCGCTCCAGGTAGGGGCCGACGACGTAGAGCGCCCAGCAGTTGAACAGGATGTGGAACGGCCCGTCGTGGACGAACGCCGAGGTGAGCAGCCGGTAATACTCGTTCTGCGCGACGACCTCGTACGGCCGCATGGCCAGCTCCGCGGTGACCACGTTGCCCGTCAGGTATTGGGCGCCGAAGACGAGCACGTTGAGGGCCAGGAGCGCCCACGTCACGTATGGGGTGTCGACCACGGTGCCGCCGAAGGCCGACCGCGCCTGCCGTAGCCCTCGATTGCCCTCGGCCACGCACTCGGGGCACTGGAAGCCCACTGCGGCATCGCGCATGCAGTCGGGACAGATGGGGCGCTCACAGCGCTGGCAACGGACCCAGGTCTCTTTCCCCGGGTGCCGGTAGCACGTCGGCACGGCCTCCGCGGGCTGCTCGGGCTGCGGGGGCGGGCTGGGCGGCTGGCTGGTCATGACCGCAGCCTACGGCCTGCGCGACACTGCCGCGCTAGCCTCTGCAGCCCGCCCCGTGCGCTCTGGTCAGCCCTGGACGCGCTCGATCGTGACCGACTCCAGGACCACCTCGTCCTTCGGCTTGTCGCGCTGGCCGGTCGGCGTCTTGGCGATCGCGTCGACGACGTCCTGGCCCTCGATCACCTCTCCGAAGATGGTGTGCTTGCCGTTGAGATGCGGCGTGGGCACGACCGTGACGAAGAACTGCGAACCGTTGGTGCCCTTGCCGAACCGGATGCCGGCGTTGGCCATGGCCAGCAGGTAAGGGCGGTTGAAGTAGAGATCCGGGTGGATCTCGTCGTCGAAGTCGTAGCCCGGCCCGCCGATGCCCTCACCCAGCGGGTCACCGCCCTGGATCATGAAGCCGGGGATCACCCGGTGGAAGATCGTGCCGTCGTAGTAACGGCCGGTGCTCCGCTCGCCGGTGCCCGGGTGGGTCCACTCACGGCCGCCCTCGGCGAGCTCGACGAAGTTGCGGACCGTCTTGGGTGCCTGGTTGGGGAAGAGTTCTATCTTGATATTTCCGCGATTTGTCTGCAGATTTGCGATCAGTTTCTCGGCCACGAGACAGCAGCCCCCCTCTATGCACAAGGTTGGTTTTCTGGTGATTTGATGACGACGGCCGTAGGCCTCGGGAGCCATCCTGCCATGGACGGCCATGATTGAGCCGCGCCGCTACGGGCAGGTCAGGCTCGGGGCCCCATCAAGCAGGGGAGGTCGTTGTGTCCCTGACACGGAGAAATCGCCGCGTGGTCATTGTTGTCCCACCCACGTGGATGGGCCGTATGAAGGCCCGGGCCGTACGAACCGGCCGGCAAATGGCGCCGATGGCGGATCAGGCCAAGGTGGTCACCGCCCAGCGCATCGAAGACGCCCGTTACTGGGCGGCACCGAGGCTCGAGGAGGCCGCGCATCGGGTCGAGGATCAGCTCGCCCCCAAGGTCAGCGCGATGCTGGCCACCGCGGCCGACAAGATCGATCCCACGCCGCGCAGGTCGCGGCAGTGGCCGGTCATGATCCTGATGACGGGTCTCGCCGTGGGCACGATCGGTTATCTGTTCTACCGGCGTAACGCCCAGCAGTGGACCGATCACATGAAGGACTCGGCCTCGGACGCGTCGCGCTGGGCCGACGACACGGCAGGCAAGGCCGCGGGCGCCACCGAAGGGATGGCGTCCACGGTGTCCGACAAGGCGGATGAGACATCGCGCAAGATGTCATGATCCGCACGAAGGTGCGCCCCCCGCTCGATCGAGCGGGGGGCGCACTTGGCGTTTTGGGCGCGCTTCCTTGTTGACGCCTATACCAAGCGCTTGCTACAACGAGCGACATGGCGCTGTCCCCGCTCGACGACTACCCCATCCACCAGGCGGCCCAGGTCATGCGGCACGTGGCGACCTCCGACCGCAATTTCTACGACCGCTACTACTTCAACTGCCACGCGGGCACCGACGAGCTCATGCTGCTCGTCGGCGCCGGCCAGTACCCGAACCTGGGCGTCACCGACGCCTTCGCCTGCGTCCGCTACGGGAACCTGCACCGCGTCGTCCGAGCCTCGCGCGAGCTCGGCGCCGACCGGATGAACACCGAGATCGGCCCGTTCCAGGTGAAGGTCATCGAAGGGCTCAAACGGCTCCAGATCATCCTGGAGCCCAACGAGCATGGCCTGTCCTTCGATCTCACCTGGGAGGGCACGATCCCGGCGACGCTCGAGCCACGGCACTTCGTCCGCTGGCAGGAGCGGGTCATCTTCGACTCCATTCGGCTGGCGCAGACCGGGCTCTGGTCCGGCCACATCCGCATCGACGACGTGGACATACCGGTCACCCCGGATCGGTGGCAGGGCGCCCGCGACCGTTCCTGGGGCATCAGGCCCGTTGGCGAGCCCGAGCCGCCGGGCATCCAGACGAAGAACGCGGGCACCTTCTACTGGCTGTACGCGCCCATGAGGTTCGACGACCATGCGATCCTCTGCATCGTCCAGGAGGACGAGAAGGGCCGCCGGGTGCTGGAGGAGGCCACCCGGGTCTGGTCCGACGGGCGCGAGGAGGAGTACCTGGGCCGGCCCGAGTACCACCCCGTCTACGCCCCCGGCACCCGTGACGTCGTCGAGGCCACGATCACGTTCTCACCGCCGGGCGGCAAGGCGTTCGACGTGCGCTGCACGCCCGTGCTGCCGGTCCACCTCATGGTCGGCACCGGTTACGGCCTGGAGCCGGACTGGAAGCACGGGATGTACCAGGGTCCCGGGCCGGTCGTGCAGGGAGTCACGTACACACTGCCTGACGACGCGGCCAAGATGTGGGGGATGGTCGACGCCGTGGGGCGTTTCGAGTACGACGGGCTCGTGGGGCACGGCCTGTTCGAGTACTGGGCTCTGGGACCGCACCCGTCGTTCCCCGAGTGAGCGCGCGCCCGCCGTACACCCCCGGTGCTACGGCGGGCGCGGCCTCACCTACTTCGACTCACAGTTGACCGTGATCGTCTCGAGCGGCGTGCCGCCGTCCTCCGCCTTCTGGGCGGTGGCCCTCTCCAGCTTCACGGCGCCGCCGGTCGGCTCGGCGGCGGTGAACCCCTCGTCGTCGGCGGGGGTGGCGGGCATGGCCGGGACCGCCTCCAAGACCTCCCCCTTCTCGACCGCCTTGATCGCGATCTGGCCGTCGTCGGTGCGGGTGACCGCGATGCCGTCAGGCGCCTCCGCCGTGGGGGGGGGCGCCCCCCCGCCCCCCCCCCCCGCCCCCCCCCCCCCCCACCCCGGGCTTGAGAGCGTGGACGGCGACCACCACAAGAAGTCGCGCGGGCGCCGGCTCCGCGTCTCCCGCGCC
>NZ_JBICSO010000016.1:0-195406 GCF_043197155.1 Nonomuraea sp. NPDC049269 | reverse complement strand
CGCCCACCCCCACCCCACCCCCCCCCCCCCCCCCCCCGCCCGCGCCCCCCCCCCCCCGGGGGGCCCCCCCCCCGCCGGGGGGCGGGGGGGGGGGGGGGGGGGGGGGGGGCCCCCCCCCCCCCCCCCCCCCCCCCCCCCCCCCCCCCCCCCCCCCCCGACCGGTAGCGGCCGTACTCGGCGGCGTACGTGCCCGGGTCGGGGACGAAGTCCAGGTCCGGGTTCTCCGCCACGAACGTCATGTACTCGTGCTCCGCGTGGTCCTCGAACTCCGCGTTCAGCCGGTAACTCCAGTCGGGCCTGACCAGGAACAACACCCACGACACGTGGTAGTAGAAGAACGCGATCAGCCACGGCGCCGCCTTGTGCAGCACCCAGTTCTGCCTGAGGCCGTGCCGCTGGACGAGGTCCTGCATGATCAGCAGGTGCCACTGCTCGTTGTCCTGGTCGGCGCGGGCCTCCACGATGCGCTCGAAGACCCGCCTGGCCAGGCCCGAGCGGCCCGCGTGGCGGTGCACGGCCCAGTAGCCCATCCGCTCCCACGCCTGGTAAGGCACGCGGGCGATGATCTCCAGCATGGCGAACTTGGTGAACGAGCCCTGCTTGCCGTACATGAGGTCGACGGGCTTGAACATCATCCTGGCCAGCAGGCTGTACGTCATGCGCGGGGTGTCGAGGGTGTCCCGCTGGGCCTGGAGCAACTGGTCGCGGCCGAGCTTCGGCGGGCCCGGATGGACGTCGGGCCGGTGGTCGACGGTGATGGTCATGTCCGCTCTCCTTGAGTCGTTCCTGGTGATGACTCGATGGTGGGGGAGCGGGGGGTGGCCGGTCGTCGGCCGCCGGTGGGCAATCGCCGTGCTTCCCGTGGCGTACCGACCAAGGCGGCCGTACGCCCGCAGGCGCACGGGAGATCCCCTAGGGTATGTGACACCATGTAAGGGGATTTTGTGTCATGCCAACAGGTTGGAGGCGGGTGGCGCGATGACAAACCGGGATACTCGTAGCATGTCGGAGCTTCTCGCCCGCCACCGGGCAGTGATCCCCAACTGGGTGGCACTCAACTACAACGAGCCCATCGAGATCGTCAGCGGCAAGGGCAACCGCGTCGTCGACGCCGATGGCAAGAGCTATCTGGACTTCTTCGCGGGCATCCTCACCAACATGATCGGGTACGACGTGCCCGAGGTGCGCGAGGCCGTCGAACGCCAGCTCGCCACGGGAGTCGTCCACACCAGCACGGTCTACCTGCTGCGCGGCCAGATCGAGCTGGCCGAGAAGATCGCCAGGCTCTCCGGCATCCCCGATGCCAAGGTCTTCTTCACCAACTCCGGCACCGAGGCGAACGAGACCGCGCTGCTGCTGGCCACGTGCGCGCGCAAGAGCGACCAGGTGCTCGCCATGCGGCAGAGCTACCACGGCCGCAGCTTCGGCGCGATCAGCGTCACGTCCAACCGGTCGTGGAAGAACAACTCGCTCTCCCCGCTGAACGTGCACTTCCTGCACGGCGCCGACCGGCAGCTCACCCAGTTCAAGGGTCTTTCGGACGCCGACTACATCGCGGCCTGCGTCGACGACCTGCGCCATGTGCTGGCCACGGCCGTCTCCAACGACGTGGCGGCGCTGATCGCCGAGCCGATCCAGGGCGTGGGAGGGTTCACGATGGCCCCCGACGGGCTGTTCGCCGCCTACAAGGAGGTCCTCGACGAGCAGGGCATCCTGTTCATCTCCGACGAGGTGCAGACCGGCTGGGGCCGCACCGGCAGTGCGTTCTTCGGCATCCAGAACCATGGCGTGACGCCCGACATGATGACCTTCGCCAAGGGGCTGGGCAACGGGTTCGCGGTCGGCGGCGTCGTGGCCCGTGGCGACCTCATGGACAGTCTGCCCGCCGTGGGCCTGGCCACGTTCGGCGGCAACCCGATCTCCATGGCCGCCGCCAACGCCACGCTCGACTACGTGCTCGACCACGATCTCCAGGCCAACGCCGCCAGGACCGGCAAGATCATCATCGACGGCCTGCGGGCGGCGGCCGAGCGGCTGCCGATCATGCGGGACGTACGCGGCAAGGGCCTGATGTTCGCCATCGAGCTGGAGAGCCCCGCGCAGGCCGCGCGGTTCATGGAGGAGAGCAAGAAGGCGGGCCTGCTCGCGGGCAAGGGCGGCCTGTACGGCACCGCCATCCGCATGGCCCCGCCGCTCACCCTCACGGTGGACGAGGCCACCGAGGGCTTGGGCATCATCGTGCACGCACTGGAAGTCATCAACGCAGAGGCAACGCAGTGAAGTCTGTCAAGCACTGGATCAACGGAGCTCTCGCGGACGGCGACAGCCGGACACAGGAGATCTTCGACCCGGCGACCGGCGAGGTCAGTGGGCACGTCGCGCTGGCGTCGGCCGCCGACGTCGACGCGGCCGTGGCCGCCGCCGTGGCGGCCTTCCCCGCCTGGCGCGACGCGTCGCTGACCAAGCGGGCGCAGGTGCTGTTCCGCTTCCGCGAGCTGATGTACGCCCACCGCGACGAACTGGCCGCGCTCATCTCGGCCGAGCACGGGAAGGTGCACTCCGACGCGCTCGGCGAGGTCGCCCGGGGCCTGGAGGTCGTGGAGTTCGCCTGCGGGATCCCGCACCTGCTCAAGGGCGGCTTCTCCGAGGGCGTCTCGACCCGGGTCGACTCCTACTCGCTGCGCCAGCCGCTCGGTGTGGTGGTGGGCATCACGCCGTTCAACTTCCCGGCCATGGTGCCGATGTGGATGTACCCGATCGCGATCGCCTGCGGCAACACGTTCGTGCTCAAGCCGTCGGAGAAGGACCCGTCCGCGTCGCTGCTCATGGCGCGGCTCTGGCAGGAGGCGGGGCTGCCCGACGGCGTCTTCAACGTCGTACAGGGCGACAAGGTCGCCGTCGACCGGCTGCTGGAGCACCCCGACGTGCGCGGTGTCTCCTTCGTCGGCTCGACCCCCATCGCCAGGTACGTCTACGAGACCGGCACGAGCCACGGCAAGCGGGTGCAGGCGCTCGGCGGAGCCAAGAACCACATGCTCGTGCTGCCCGACGCCGACCTCGACCTGGTCGCCGACTCGGCCGTGTCGGCGGGCTTCGGCTCGGCCGGTGAGCGGTGCATGGCGATCTCCGTCGTGCTGGCCGTCGATCCGGTGGGCGACGAGCTCGTCCAGAAGATCGTCGAGCGCGTCGACAAGCTGGTGATCGGCCCGGGTGACGACCCCAAGTCCGAGATGGGGCCGCTCGTCACCGAGGCGCACCGCGACAAGGTCGCCTCCTACCTCGACCTCGGCGTCGAGGAGGGCGCCAAGCTCGTCGTGGACGGGCGCGAGACGACCCTGCTCGGCGGCGGCAAGGCGCTGGAGTCGCCCGGCTTCTGGCTCGGCCCGACCGTGCTCGACCACGTGCCCGCGGGCTCGCGGGTGCACACCGAGGAGATCTTCGGGCCGGTCCTGACGATCGTCCGCGTCGGCTCGTACGAGGAGGGGCTGGCGCTCATCAACGGCGGCGCGTACGGCAACGGCACCGCGATCTTCACCAACGACGGCGGCGCCGCCCGGCGCTTCCAGAACGAGGTCGAGGTCGGCATGATCGGCATCAACGTGCCGATCCCGGTGCCGATGGCGTTCTACAGCTTCGGCGGGTGGAAGTCGTCGCTGTTCGGCGACACGCACGTGCACGGCACCGAGGGCGTCCACTTCTACACCAGGGGCAAGGTCGTCACCTCGCGCTGGCTCGACCCGTCGCACGGCGGCGTGAACCTGGGCTTCCCCACGAACGGGTAACCGACGTCCACCAGGCGTCCCTCTCTCCGTGTGCCCGATAAACTCCAGCACACGGATGAGAGGGGCAACGTGGATCGCCGTATACCTGCCATGGCACTGGCCGTGACGGCTCTGGTCGCCAGCATGGGCGCGGCGGGCCCGACACCGAAGAAGACGCCCAGTTCGAGCCCCACCCCCACCCCTTCGGCGAGCCCGACGCAGGGCGACGGCACGCTGCAGATCCTCACCTACCGCGGCTACGCCGAATACGGCGGCACCAGCCCGAGGGTCAACTGGGTGGGCGACTTCGAGAAGACGACCGGCTGCCGCATCGCCCGCCTCGACACCGTGCAGACCGCCGACGACATGGCCCGCGCCGTCGCCGCGCGCCCCTACGACGTGATCTCGGCGGGACCGGTGCTGGCGGCCTCGATGATCAAGGCCAAGCAGGTGCAGCCCATCGACCCGGCCAAGGTCACCGGCTACGACGACCTCACCAAGCGCTTCCGCGACATGACCAAGGTGTCGAGCAAGATTTACGGCGTGCCCTACCTCTGGGGCTACCACGAGTTCCTCTACGACTCGACCAGGGTCAAGAGCGCCGACCTCAAGAAGGTCTTCCAGTCCGACCACGTGGCGCTCAAGGACAGCCCGCTGACCATCGCCGACGCGGCGCTCACCGACAGCGGTGTGGACGACCCCTTCGAGCTGACCGAGAGCCAGCTCGACCGGGCGGTGGCGCTGCTGGGTGAGCACAAGGACCGCACTTACTGGAAGAACCCGCTCGACCTGGTCAAGGGCTTCGCCACGGGCTCGCTCGACTACGCCCAGGCGACTCCGTACTATCGCCTGCTCCTGCAGAAGGCGGGAAAGCCGATCAAGGCGGTCACCACGCGCAAGATGACCGGGTGGCTCGACTCCTGGATGCTCGGCGCCAACCTCCCCAACACCGACTGCGCCTACCGCTGGCTGAGCTGGATGGCGGCGGCGCCGGCCCAGCGTGACGCGGCCGCCTGGGTCGGGCTGGCCCCGGCCAACCCCAAGGCGTGCAAGGGGCGGGCCAAGCAGATGTGCGACGCGTACGGGGCCGACAAGCCGAAGTGGCTCGACCGGGTCGCCTTCGCCGTCCGGCCGCCGGGGGATTGCGAGGGGTCTGATGGGGAATGCACTGATTACGACCTCGCTTGGACCAAACGGTGGGGTGCACTGGTGAGCTGAGCGGAGGATGTCAGCCCATACGTGACCTGAGCCGCGGGCGCGCCCCGTCCCCCCGCTGGGCCGCGCCTGCAGAGACGCCCCGGGCCTTCCCCCCGCTCCGGGGCGTCTCGCTGTTCCCGGTCGGCTGATCGTGATTTTGACTGAATGGCCAATCAGCGAAAATTCGACTGAATGACCAGTCAGTGAGTAAGGTCGCACCATGAGAATCCTTCTGGTCGGGGCCGGCGGCGTCGGCTCCGCTGTCGTGTCCATCGCCGCGCGCCGAGATTTCTTCGAACACATCGTGGTCGCCGACTCCCAACAGGGCCGGGCGGCGCGGGCCGTCGACGGCGTGGACGATCCACGGTTCACCGCCATCGGGCTCGACGCCGCCGATCGGGCGGGGGTCGAGGCGGCGCTCCGGGAGCACCGGTGCGACGTGCTGTTCAACGCCGTCGATCCGCGGTTCACGATGCCGCTGTTCGAGGCGGCGCTGGCGGCCGGGGCCGACTACCTGGACATGGCGATGTCGCTGTCCAGGCCGCACTCCAGCCGGCCGTACGAGCAGCCCGGGGTGAAGCTGGGCGACGAGCAGTTCGCCCGCGACGGCGAGTGGCAGGCGCGGGACCGGCTGGCGCTCGTCGGGATGGGCGTGGAGCCGGGACTGGCCGACGTGTTCGCCCGCTACGCCGCCGACCACCTGTTCGACGGCATCGACGAGATCGGCGTCAGGGACGGCTCGAACCTCGTCGTGGACGGCTACGACTTCGCGCCGACGTTCTCCATCTGGACGACGATCGAGGAGTGCCTGAACCCGCCCGTCGTCTGGGAGGACGGAGGGTGGCACACGACCGAGCCGTTCAGCGAGCCCGAGGTGTTCGACTTCCCCGAGGGCATCGGGCCCGTGGAGTGTGTGAACGTCGAGCACGAGGAGGTGCTGCTCGTGCCCCGCTGGATCCCGGCCAGGCGGGTGACGTTCAAGTACGGGCTCGGTGAGGAGTTCATCGGCGTGCTCAAGACCCTGCGCAAGCTTGGGCTGGACAGCGCCGACAAGATCAGGGTGGGCGGTGCCGACGTGGCGCCCCGCGACCTGGTGGCGGCGAGCCTGCCCGACCCGGCCACCCTCGGTGACCGGATGCACGGCAAGACCTGCGCGGGCACGTGGGTGAAGGGCACCGGCAAGGACGGCGCTCCTCGCGAGGTCTACCTTTATCACGTGGTCGACAACGCCTGGTCGATGCGCGAGTACGGCTCACAGGCCGTCGTCTGGCAGACCGCCGTGCACCCCGTCGTCGCGCTGGAGCTGCTGGCGAGCGGTGTCTGGAAGGGCACGGGGGTGCTCGGGCCCGAGGCGTTCGACGCGGTCCCGTTCCTCGACCTGCTGACCGAGTACGGCTCGCCCTGGCGGATCCGCGAGGCCGCCGCCTAGGACGAGCGGCCCCGCGAGCCCGCCGCCTAGGACGAGCGGCCCCGCGAGCCCGCCGCCTTCAGCCGCGGACCCGCCGTTTTCATCCGCGGGCGTTCAGCGCGAGGGGAAGGCGACCACCGTGGCCAGGGGCGCGGGAATGAGCGCTTCGGCGCAGTCGGCGCAGGCCATCACGGGCGCGTCGTCGGGGAAGCGCCCGACGCGCACCCGCGGCCTCGGCCACCTCTTGTGGCAGACGACGCACGCGTCTCCGTCGAGCTGCGCGCAGCTCAGGCCATCAGGGTCGAACGTCAACATGTCCTGTGCCGTTCCTGTCGGACCCCAGTTCATCACGCTCCCAGCTGCGGTGGGCCAGTCGTCTACCGGATCCGTTATAACCCCGGTCGCGCTCCTGATCGTCAAGTGGAGCGTCAAGCCCGGGTGAATTCTCTACCCGCTCCACGCCCCGTACACCTACAAAAACGGGCATCCAGCCGCAAGCTGGATGCCCGGTTCGTACGCTTTTCCTACAGGCTGGCGAACGCCTTCTCCAGGATGCCGAGACCCTCCTCAAGCAGGTGCTCGGGCATGACCAGCGGCGGCAGGAAACGCAGCACATTGCCGTACGTGCCCGCGGTCAGCACCAGCAGGCCCTCCGCGTGACAGCGCCGGACGACCTCGGCGAGCGCGGCCGGGTTCGGTTCCTTCGTGCCCGGCTCGACCAGTTCGACCGCGATCATCGCGCCACGGCCGCGCACGTCGCCGATCACGTCGAAGCGCTCACGCATCGCGTGGAGGCGGGGGAGCATGATCTCGCCGATGCGGCGGGCCTTGGCGACCAGGTCCTCCTCGGCGATGGTCTCCAGCACGCCCAGCGCGGCCGCGCAGGCGACCGGGTTGCCGCCGTACGTGCCGCCGAGACCGCCGGGGTGCACCTTGTCCATGATCTCCGCGTGGCCGGTGACGGCGGCGAGCGGAAGGCCGCCCGCGATGCCCTTGGCGGTGGTGATGAGGTCGGGCACGACGCCCTCGTCCTCGCAGGCGAACAGGTGGCCGGTGCGGGCGAAGCCGGTCTGCACCTCGTCGGCGACGAACACGATGCCGTTCGCCCGGCAGAACTCGGCGATCCTCGGCAGGAAGCCCTTGGCCGGCTCGATGAACCCGCCCTCGCCGGCGATCGGCTCGATCACCACGGCGGCGACGTTCTCCGCGCCGACCTGCTTGTTGATCATGTCGATGGCCTGCGCGGCGGCCTCCTCGGCGCAGTTCTCCGGGCCCGTCGGCCAGCGGTACGGGTAGGCCAGCGGGACCCGGTACACCTCCGGCGCGAACGGGCCGAAGCCCTGCTTGTAGGGCATGTTCTTGGCCGTCAGCGTCATGGTCAGCAGCGTGCGGCCGTGATAGCCGTGGTCGAACACGACGACCGCCGGGCGGCCCGTGGCGTGGCGCGCGATCTTGACGGCGTTCTCGACGGCCTCGGCACCGGTGTTCAGCAGGACCGTGCGCTTCTCGTGGTCGCCGGGGGTCAGTTCGTTGAGCTTCTCGCAGACCTGCACGTACGACTCGTACGGGGCGACCATGAAACAGGTGTGGGTGAACTCGGCGACCTGCTTCTGGACCCGCTCGACCACCTTGGGGGCGGCGTTGCCGACACTGGTCACGGCGATGCCGGAGCCGAAGTCGATCAGCGAGTTGCCGTCGGCGTCCTCGATGACGCCACCGCCGGCGCGGGTCACGAACACCGGCAGCACGGTGCCGATGCCCGGCGGCACGGCGGCCTGCTTACGGGCCAGCAACTCCTGCGATTTCGGGCCTGGGATCGCGGTGACGAGACGACGCTCCTGCGGAATGCTCATACTTCTGACGGTACGCCGGGCACCGACCTGGCCCGATGTGTCGATATGGCACACTGGGGAGGCCCGTCTTTGCCGGAATGGACAACTCGTATGGCGCCTTCGCTGCGGACCGTGGTGCGACGGACAGGGCTGCGGCCGCTGGTCGGGACCTTGGACTCGGTCGTGCGCTGGGTGGCCGTCAGCGAGCTGGAGGATCCCACGCCCTACCTGGAGGGCGACGAGCTGCTGCTGACCACCGGTATGCGCCTGGAAGGCGACTTTTCGCAATATGTCGCCCGCCTCGTGGCGCGTGGTGTGGCCGGGCTCGCCCTCGGTGTCGGGCTCTCCCACGAAGAGATGCCGCCCGCCCTGCTGGAGGCGGCCACCGCGGCCGGGCTGCCGCTGCTGGAGGTGCCGCGCGAGACGCCGTTCATCGCGGTCGGCAAGGCGGTCAGCGAGTTGCTCGCCGCCGAACAGTACGAGGAGATCACCCGCGCCTTCGCCGCCCAGGGCCGCCTCACGCGGGCCGCGCTGCGGCCCGAGGGCCCGCAGGCGGTCATCGACCGGCTGGCCAAGGAGGTCGGCGGCTGGGCCGCGCTGCTGGACGAGAACGCCGAGGTACGGCACGCCACCCACGGCTCCAGGGCCGAGGGGGTGGCCCGCGAACTGGCCCGCCTGCGCGGCGAGAACGGTGCCTGGCGGGAGGGCGCTTCGGGCGGGCGGCAGGGCGCTCCGAAGGGGCGGGAAGGTGCTCCGAGCGGGCGGGAGGGCGCTTCGGGCGGGCGGCAGGGCGCTACGAGTGGGCGGCTGCCTGCGAGTCTGGCGCTCTCCGGGCCGGACGAGCACGTCGTCGTGCAGCCCCTGGGTGGGGGGCCGCGGCCACGAGGGTTCTTCGCCGTCGGGGCGTCACGGGCGTTCTCGCCCGTCACGCAGACGGTCATCAACGCGGCCGGGTCGCTGCTCACGCTGGCCGTCGAGCAGGGTGGCGCCCAGCGGGAGGCCGAGCGCCGGGTGCGCTCGGCCGTTCTGGGACTGCTGCTGGCCGGTGCGAAGGAGCGGGCAGGCGAGGAGCGGGCGCGTGCGGTGCTGGCGCCGCTCGGCGAGCGGCTGCCGGAGGAGCCGGTGGTGGTGCTGGCGATGGCGGGCGACGCGCTCGAAGCGACGGAACCCCACGCCTTCACCGCCCGCCTCACCGCCCCCGCCCCAGACGCCGCCGACCCAGACGCCGCCACCACCGGCCTCGCCGAAGGCGGCCAGCACGCGTTGACCGCCCGCTTCGCCGAAGCCGACTCGCCCAGCCCCGCCGACCGGCGGGGTGTCGCTGAGCGGTCGAAAGGCCCTGGGGCGGCCGTGGCGGTGCTCGTGGGGGTGGAGGAGGCCGAGAAGGTGGCGGCGCTCGTTGGGGGGACCGTTGGGATGAGCGCGCCCGGTGTGTACGGCGAGTTGCCCGGTGCGCTCGACCAGGCCCGGCGGGCATTCGAGAGCGGCCGTGACGGCCTCGTCAGGTTCGCCGACCTCGCCGGGCAGGGGCTGCTGGGTCTGCTCGACCCGGCCACCGCCCAGGCGTTCGCGTCGGCGCTGCTCGCGCCCCTCACCAAGTACGGCTCGCGGCCCGACCTGATCGAGTCGCTGCGCGCCTATCTCGGCAGCAACGGGCACTGGGACGCGGCGGCCCAGCGGCTCGGCATCCACCGCCACACGCTCCGCTATCGCATGAAGCGGGTCACCGAGCTGCTGGGTCGTGATCTGGACGATCCCGGAGTGCGCGCCGAACTCTGGATCGCGCTGGCGGCTACGGCTTCGGCTTCGGCTTGTGCACCAGATAGCAGCAGATCGTCGCCATCGTGACCGCCTCGTAGGTGCGGCCGTCACGCAGGTGACCGGCGCGCTCCAGGCTGATCGCGCCCTGGGCGGCGGCCCACAGCGCGTCGGCGATCTTGCGGGGCTGGGTCGGGATGAGGTACCCGGCCGAGATGCAGTCGGCGATCACCCGGTCGAGGATGTTGAGCGCCGCGCGGGCCAAGGTCCTGGCCCGCTCGCTGGGTTCGAACCCGGGGATCGCCCGCTCGAACATCAGGCTGTAGTAGCCGGGCTCGGCCAGGCACGCCTGCCGGTAGGCGGGGCCGAGCGCGGTGAGGTTCTCGAGCGCGTCGCGCCGGTGCGGGACCGCGTCCAGAAACCGCCGGAAACGCTCGAATCCCTCCAGGTAGAGAGCCTCCGCCAGTCCTTCCCTGTTGCCGAACATGGTGTAGATGACGGTGGTCGTGCAGCCGGCCTCCGTGGCGATTCTGCGCATGGTGAGGCTCTCTGGACCATCGCTCATCAGGAGGTTCACCGCGACGTCGAGGAGCCGCGAACGCAGTTCGTCGTGGGTGGCCCGCTCACCGAGCAAGTAGGCCCCTTGGAGCCCGAGCGGCGCCGAGGAGGTCATGGGGCCACGCCTTTCTGCTGGGGGGCCCGCCGCGCTGAGGGACCCGCACACGATGACTTAGCCAGACGAGAGAACGTTCAAACCGCTCTGCATGGTAAACATCCCGAATTAGGTCTACTTCTGTTACATCGTGGGTAGGCAAGGGAGGTTGTACTTAACGGTGAGGTCTGTCGGGAGTCTTGTGCACGCTGGTGTACGTCCCCGATCTCCGAAGTGGCATAACGTCGTGAACATGGACGTGCGTACCTTCTGGCTCGCGGGCCGCCCCGCCACCGGCGACTCCGAGCTCACCGTGACCAATCCCCACGACGGTCGCGAGGTCGGCCGCTGTTCCGTGCCGACCGACGGCCAGATCGAGGAGGCCGTCGCGGCCGCTCACGCGGTCGCCGGGCAGGCCGCCGCGCTCCCCGTGAACGTGCGCGCCGAAGCGCTGGCCCACGTCTCGCGCCGCCTCTCGGAGCGGGCCGACGAGATCGCTCACCTGATCACCGCCGAGAACGGCAAGCCGATCTTCTGGGCGCGCGGTGAGGTCTCGCGGGCGATCGCCACGTTCCGCTTCGCCGCCGAGGAGACGCGCCGCTGGTCCGGCGACGTACAGCGGCTGGACACCGAGCCCGCCGCCGCCGGCCGTCTGGCGTACGTGTCCCGCGTGCCGTACGGCCCGGTGCTCGCGATCACGCCGTTCAACTTCCCGCTGAACCTGGTGGCCCACAAGGTGGCGCCCGCCATCGCGGTGGGCGCGCCCGTCATCGTCAAGCCCGCGCCGGCCACGCCGCTCACCTCGCTCCTTCTCGGCGAGATCCTGGCCGAGACCGACCTGCCCGCCGGGATGTTCTCCGTGCTGCCGGTCGAGAACGAGCGCGCCTCCGGCCTGGTGCTCGACCCGAGGCTGCCGGTGGTGTCGTTCACCGGCTCCGCGCCGGTCGGCTACGCGATCGCCGACCAGATCCCGCGCAAGCACGTGACGCTGGAGCTCGGTGGCAACGCCGCGGCGGTGGTGCTGGCCGACGCCGACCTCGACTGGGCGGCCCAGCGGGTGGCTCTGTTCTCCAACTACCAGGCCGGTCAGAGCTGCATCGCGGTGCAGCGGGTGATCGTCGAGCGGCCCGTCTATGACGCGTTCGTCGAGCGCCTGCTCCCGGCCGTCGACGGGCTCGTGACCGGTGACCCGGCCGACGAGAAGACGCAGGTCGGGCCGCTGGTCTCGGTGCACGCCGCCGAACGCGTCGAGCAGTGGGTGCAGGAGGCGGTGGACGCGGGCGCCCGCGTGCTGACGGGCGGCACCCGCGAGGGCGCCACGATCGCGCCGACCGTGCTGGCCGACGTGCCCCACGACGCGAAGGTCCTCCTTGAGGAGGTCTTCGGTCCTGTCCTGGTCCTGCAGCCCGCCGCGTCGATCGACGAGGCGTACGCGATGGTCAACGACTCCAAGTACGGGCTGCAGGCCGGCGTGTTCACGCGGTCGCTGGACGCGGCCTTCCGGGCCAACCGGGAACTGGAGGTGGGCGGCGTGATCATCGGCGACGTCCCGTCGTACCGGGCCGACCAGATGCCGTACGGCGGCGTGAAGGACTCCGGCATCGGACGTGAGGGCCTTCACTCGGCGATGACGGACTTCACGTACGAGAAGGTCATGGTGTTGACCGGACTGTCGCTTTAGCTCTATGCCCGCTGGGCGGTGTCGAAGAGGGCCTTGGCGGCGTCACCGAAGTACGGGCCGTACATGGTGCGCTGGTCGTCGCTGTACTTGAAGCTGCTCAACGACGTGATCTCGCCGACGCCCGTGGCCGGGTCGAAGCCGGACAGCCACGGGCCGCCGCTGGAGCCCGCCGTCATGTCGCAGCCGAGGCCCTGGTCGCGGGTCTGCTTGTAGGGGTCGCCGTGCAGGCGGCCCGCGCAGTAGACCAGGTGTTCGCCGTTGTAGGGCGGGTCGGCCGGGTAGCCGAAGCCGAACGTCTGGCCGCCACGCGGGACGTTGAAGGCGATCCGCTGGGCACCCACCACGTCGGTGACGTGCTGGCTGTCCGCGGTCGTCAGGGCCACCATGCCCATGTCGTAGCTGTCGTCGGCGGCGTTCGCCCACGGGCCGGTGACGAACATGCGGCGGGCCGCGTACTGGCCGTACGGGTGCCCGCCGCCCGTGCGGTAGCCGGGCACGAACTGCCAGTTGGCCGCCCACTCGCCGGTGCCGTCCTTGACGCAGTGACCGGCCGTGACCACGAGGTCCCTGCTGGCGCTCTGGACCGTGCTCGCGGAGCAGACGAAGTCGATCCCGCTGACGGTCAGGAAGACGCGGCCGGTGGTGCGGGTCACCGCCCCGCCGGTCAGCCAGCGGGAGCCGGACGTGGTGGTCTGGGGCCTGGCCGACTGGAGACGCGGGGTGGGGATCTTGGCCTTGCCGCCGGTCAGGCCGGGGGCCGCGGTGATCCCCGTCTTGTCGGTGAGCTTGTTCAGCAGGCCGTTGCCCTTGGTGACGATGCCGAGCATGTCGATCGGCAGGGCGTCGGCCATCCGGGCCGGTGTCCAGTAGTCGAGCACGCGCCGCTGCTCAGCGGGGGTGCGGGCGGCCACGTGCTCGACCACCTCCATCCGCTTGGCCGTGTGCACGACCGGCTTGGTGATGGCATGGGCGGAGTGATGGTGCTGGACGGGCATGGCGCCGATGAGCGCGGGGCCCATCAGTCCCGCGACGAGCGGCACACCTGTCAGCAAGGGGGTGCTCAGGGTCATGACCCCCGAGTGTGCACCACAAGATGTGTCCTTGTGGCTACTTTCGGTGAATACCCTCAGAGGGCGCTGGTGCTCTGGGCGGCTTGGTAGACGGCTTTGGCCTCTGACCCGAAATAGGGGCCGAACATCAAGTTCGGGGCGAAGCTGTATGTGAAACTGTTGATGGAGTTCAGATTGCCGAGGCTGGTCGTCGCGTTGAAATTCTGGAACCACGGACCGCCACTCGAACCGCCGGTCAAACCCTGATCTTCGGACATCAGGAAATCGTGGCCGCCGATCGGGGCGCCGGTGGGCGGGACCGTGCCGGGGCTGCTCGTGGCCGGGCCGGCTCCCTTCTTGGGCGTGGGGGCGGTGAGCGGCTGGGCGGTCTCCATCTTCTGCGGTGCATTACGTACCTCCCGAAATCTCGGATCTGAGCTCGGAAGGTAGCGGCCTCAATATCCCCATTTCTCGGGACCTGCGAATGTGGATATGGCGATATTTGGGCATTGATGGACTCGAAGATCTGGCGCCATATTCGTTGCTGGATTTTGGGACGGCGGAGCCGCGTGTCCGGTCGCCTCCGGCAGCGGGGACAATGGACGGGTGCATGCAGACACCCTCCGCTCCGTCGTCGTCCTCGGCTCCACCGGCTCGATCGGCACCCAGGCGCTCGACGTCATCGGCGCCGACCCGGGCAGGTTCAGGGTCGCCGGGCTCGCGGCCGGTGGCGGGAAGGTCGAGCTGCTGGCCGAGCAGGCGGCCTCGTACGGCGCCGAGGTGGTGGCCGTGGCCGACGCCGCCGCCGTGCCCGCGCTGAAAGAGGCACTCGCGGCGCGCGGCGCGAGCCCGGTGGTGCTCGCGGGCCCCGAAGGGGTCGCGGAGGTGGCGGCGTGGCCGTGCGACACCGTGCTCAACGGCATCACCGGCGCGCTCGGCCTGACCTCCACGCTGGTCGCGCTGGAGGCGGGCAGGACGCTCGCCCTGGCCAACAAGGAGTCGCTGATCATCGGCGGGCCGCTGGTCAAGCGGCTGGCCGCGCCGGGGCAGATCCTGCCCGTCGACTCCGAGCACTCGGCCGTGCAGCAGTGCCTGTGGGCCTCCGGGCCCGACGGTCACCGTCCCGAGGCGGTCAGGCGGCTGGTCATCACCGCGAGCGGCGGGCCATTCAGGGGTCGCGAGCGCGCCGAGATGCTGGACGTCACGCCCGAGATGGCCCTGGCGCACCCCACCTGGTCGATGGGGCCCATGATCACCATCAACTCGGCCACCCTGGTCAACAAGGGGCTGGAGGTGATCGAGGCGCACCTGCTGTTCGACATCGGTTTCGACAGGATCGAGGTCGTGGTGCATCCTCAGTCGATCATCCACTCCATGGTCGAGTACATCGACGGCTCCACCATCGCCCAGGCCAGCCCGCCCGACATGCGGCTGCCCATCGCGCTCGCGCTCGGCCACCCCGGGCGGATCGCGGGCGCCGCCCACGCCATCGACTGGACGCGGGCCCACACCTGGACCTTCGAGCCGCTCGACGACAAGGCGTTCCCCTCCGTCGCGCTGGCCAGGCACGTCGGCACCGAGGGCGGCACCGCGCCGGCCGTCTACAACGCGGCCAACGAGGCGTGCCTGGAGGCGTTCATCGGCGGCGGGCTGCCGTTCCTGGGGATCGTCGACACGGTCGCCAAGGTCGTCGAGGAGCACCGGGTGACCCCCGCGGACTCGGTCGAGGAGGTGCTGGCCGCCGACGCCTGGGCACGTGCCCGCGCGACGGAGCTCGTACGGAGCATGGCCGCCGGATGAGACCTGGGACGGAGCTCACAGCCCGGCAGTCCCACGGGCTACCTACACTGGATACCGTTACCGAAACTCAAGGGTTGAAATGTCTCCTGTAGCACTCGGCATCCCCGCGGTCCGCCCCAAGCCCCTCGCCGAACGCCGGCACTCCCGCCAGATCATGGTCGGCAGTGTCCCGGTCGGCGGCGACGCGCCGGTCTCCGTGCAGTCGATGACCACCACGGTGACCGCCGACATCAACTCCACCTTGCAGCAGATCGCCGAGCTTACCGCCGCCGGGTGCCAGATCGTCCGGGTGGCCGTGCCGTCTCAGGACGACGCCGACGCGCTGCCGGCCATCGCCCGCAAGTCGCAGATCCCGGTCATCGCCGACATCCACTTCCAGCCGAAGTATGTCTTCGCGGCCATCGAGGCAGGCTGCGCGGCCGTGCGCGTCAACCCCGGCAATATCAAGAAATTTGATGACAAGGTGGGCGAGATCGCGCGGGCTGCGGCCGATCACGGCGTGCCGATCCGCATCGGCGTCAACGCCGGCTCGCTCGACCCCCGGCTGCTGCAGAAGTACGGCAAGGCGACCCCCGAGGCGCTGGCCGAGTCGGCGCTGTGGGAGTGCTCGCTGTTCGAGGAGCACGGGTTCCGCGACATCAAGATCTCGGTCAAGCACAACGACCCGGTCGTCATGATCAACGCGTACCGGCTGCTGGCCGGGAAGTGCGACTACCCGCTGCACCTGGGCGTCACCGAGGCCGGGCCGGCCTTCCAGGGCACGATCAAGTCGGCGGTCGCGTTCGGGGCACTGCTGGCGGAGGGCATCGGCGACACCATCCGCGTCTCGCTGTCGGCGCCGCCGGTCGAGGAGGTCAAGGTCGGCGCGCAGATCCTGGAGTCGCTGGGGCTGCGGGAGCGCGGGCTGGAGATCGTCTCGTGCCCGTCGTGCGGCCGGGCGCAGGTGGACGTCTACACGCTGGCGGAGCAGGTGCAGGCGGGCCTCGAAGGGCTGAAGGTGCCGCTGCGGGTGGCCGTGATGGGGTGTGTGGTGAACGGCCCCGGCGAGGCTCGCGAGGCGGACCTGGGCGTCGCGTCGGGCAACGGCAAGGGGCAGATCTTCGTGAAGGGGGAGGTCGTGAAGACGGTCCCCGAGTCACAGATCGTCGAGACGCTCATCGACGAAGCTCTGCGCATCGCCGACGAAATGGGCATAGCGCTCGACGGCGAGCCGGAGGTCGTCGTCGGCTAATTACGGACATATTTTACGGCTCAGCCCGGTCGGCCCCAGACGCCGACCGGGCTGAGCCCTGTCCAGGGGCACGCTCCTCCGGTGGAGGTGGTGCGGCACCGTGACGTGCGCATTCTTGGCCGGTGGCGGGGAAAACCCCGAAGCCTTGGCGGCCATGCGTTACGGCATGCAATTGGGCGATTACAGAATGGTAAGCATTTAGCCATACCCTGCGTCACGACTCGGTTACTTGCGGGAGCATCGGTCCTCCTACGAAGGGGAGGCCGTGTGAAGCGGGTCATAAGGGTTGTCGTCGGGTTGGCGATGCTGGTGCCGGTGCTGGGAGCCGGTGGGGCCGGGCCTGCGGGGGCCACCGGGAGCGCGGTCGGGTCGCCGCTGGAGTGGGGAGCCTGCCCGGTGGCGGCGAAGACGGAGGCGGCCGGTTCCGGGGCGGTCACCAGCAGGTCCGCGCCCGCCGTGAGCGGCGTCGAGTGCGCCACCGTACGGGTGCCGCTCGACTACCACGAGCCGCTGGGGCAGTCCATCACGCTGGCGCTCAACCGGATCAAGGCCAAGGTGCCGCGCGACGGCAACCACCTGGGCAGCCTGCTGGTGAACCCGGGCGGGCCCGGTGCCTCGGGGCGGTCGCTGGCCGAGTACGTGTCGGCGGCGCTCTCGCAGAAGGTCGCCGACCGCTACGACATCATCGGCTTCGACCCGCGCGGCGTGGGCAACAGCGAGCCCTCGATGCACTGCGTCGACGCCGCCACCTACTACGCCCCGCCCAGGCCGGACGCGGTGCCGAAGACCCAGGAAGACGAGAAGGTGCTGCTCGGCCGGGCCACCGACTACGCCAACCGGTGCGGTGACCTGTGGGCGTGGCTGCTGCCCTACCTGACCACCGAGAACACCGCCAGGGACATGGACAGCATCCGCGCGGCACTCGGCGAGCCGCAGATCAGCTTCCTCGGCTACTCCTACGGCACCTACATCGGCGCCGTCTACGCCACGCTCTTCCCCGACCGGGTCAAGCACCTCGTCATGGACAGCACGGTCGACCCGGATGGCATCTGGTACAAAGCCAACCTGGCCCAGGACAAGGCCTTCGAGCGCAGGCACCACGAGTTCCTCGCCTGGACCGCCAAGAACAACGCCGTGTACAAGCTCGGCGGCTCGGCCACGCAGACCTCGTTCGCCTGGAACGCGATGCGCTCCCGGCTGCACGACCGCCCGGCCGGCGGAGTGGTCGGCCCGAGCGAACTCGACGACACCTTCACCGTGGGCGGCTACACCGATCGGATCTGGCCCGAGCTCGCCGCCGCCTGGTCCAAGTACGTGCGGCAGGGCGACCCGAAGGGGCTGGTCGACGTCTTCAACAAGTACGGCAAGCAGGACGCCGACGACGAGAACGGCTACGCCATCTACCTGAGCGTGCAGTGCCGCGACGTCCAATGGCCCAGGTCCTGGACCAAGTGGCGGACGGACATGGCCCGGATGCACAAGCAGGCGCCATTCCTGACCTGGCCCAACGCCTGGTACAACGCGCCGTGCGCGTTCTGGAGCGTGCCCGGAGGCACCCCGGTCACGATCCGTGCGTCCCGGAAGCTGCCGTCGATCCTGATGATCCAGTCGAAGGACGACGCCGCGACGCCGTACCAGGGCGCCCTGAACATGCGCAAGCTGTTCCCGAGCGCCCGCATGGTCGTCGACGCGGGTGGCAACCACGGCGCCTCGCTGGCCGGGAACCAGTGCGTGGACCGCCACCTGGTCGCCTACCTGCTCGACGGCACGGTGCCGCGGCGCGGAGCCGAGTGTCAGAAACTGGCGCCACCCAAGCCAACGGCGCATATGGCGGCCGCTGGTCTACTTGGTCACGAAAGGCTCACCGAGCTCCTGTCCAGATGAGCTATTCGGTGGTCGTTCGCGTAGTCTGACCATGTGATGCTGCGTACATCGGCGTCGCGTGTGCTCGATGACAGCGACCGGGACGAGGCCCTCGCCTTGCTCGACCTCGACCCGGTCGCCAACGTCTTCGTCTCCTCCCGGGTGCGGACCGTCGGACTCAATCCGGCGCGCCTGGGTGGGCAGATGTGGGGGTTCGGGGCGCGCGGCGGGCTCGTCTCGCTCTGCTACGCCGGGGCAAACATGGTGCCGGTCAACGCCGGTCCCGAAGCCGTGCACGCGTTCGCCGACCGCGCTCGCAAGCAGGGCCGTCGCTGCTCGTCCATCGTGGGTCCCGCCGACGCGGTCTCACTGCTGTGGGAGCGGCTGGAGCCGTACTGGGGCCGGGCGCGCACGATCCGCTGGGCGCAGCCGGTCATGGCCACCTCGCGCAGGTCGCCCGTCCCCGCCGATCCGCTGGTCCGGCGGGTACGCCCGGACCAGTTCGAAACCCTGCTGCCGGCCTGCGTCGCGATGTTCACCGAGGAGGTGGGGGTCTCGCCCAACCTCGGCGACGGCGGCGCCCTCTACCGGACCAGGGTGGCCGAGCTGATCCGCATCGGCAGGTCGTACGCGCGCATCGACGACGGGCGCGTGGTGTTCAAGGCGGAGGTCGGCGCGGTCACCCCGCACGTCTGCCAGATCCAGGGCGTGTGGGTCGACCCCGCGCTACGCGGCCAGGGGCACGCGGTGGCCGGCATGGCGGCGGTCGTGGACGCCGCCCTGGACTGCTTCGCCCCCGTGGTCTCGCTGTACGTCAACGACTTCAACCACTCGGCGCGGGCGGTCTACCGGAAGGTGGGCTTCCACGAGGTCGACACGTTCATGTCTGTGCTGTTCTAGCGGCTTCGGTCAGACTAGGACCAGTTTGTCGAAGAGCCGGGCCAGCTCGGTGTCGGGGTTGGCGGTGAGGCCGGCGTGGACCGGGCCGGTCTGCACGATCGTGCTGCGCGGTGCCGTCAGCCAGCGGAACCTCCCGCCGAGCGACTCCCCGGTCAGCGGTCCCGCCTCGTCGCCGCAGGCCAGCTCGTACGCGCCGAGCGCCTGCCGGACACCGTCGACGTCCGCGGCCGGGTCGAGCGCGCGCAACCGGTCGGCGTCGAGGGCGACCCGTGCGCAGAGGTAGCCGCGCGGCTGGCAGTAGAGCAGCACGCCCACGTTGATCAGCTCGCCGCGCTCGACCCGTGGCACCACGCGGATCACCGCGTACTCGTAGACATCCCGGCTCATCGGTCGCCTCCCCGCCAGAACTCGCCGACGGACCCCGGCCCCGCGGATCTGCCGGTCGGCGTGTCGGGCTGTCTCAGCCACTCATGCGGTCCCTGCGCGCGGCGGAGCAGGTGGTCGACATAGGCATCGCGTACGGCCTGCGCCGAGTCGAAGCCCGGCTCGTCGTCGAGCCATTCGTCGGGCACCAGGGCGGTCACGGTTTCGAGGAGCTCGGGAGTGATCTTCGCGGACAGCTCGGCCGCCGCGCTCTCAAGGTCGATGGCGAACGGCGCCAGCACATGATCCCCCACGTCGAACGGCCGTCGCGGGTCCGCCGTCGGCCAGTTGTGGTGGAACCAGAGCGCCGCGCCATGGTCGATCAGCCACATGTCCCGGTGCCAGATGAGCAGGTTGGGGTTGCGCCAGCTGCGGTCGACGTTGTGGATCAGGCCGTCGAACCAGACCACCCGCGAGGCGAACATCCAGTCAGGTGTCCACGCCAGCGGCTCGAACCCGAGGGCGCCGGGCAGGAAGTCGATCGCCAGATTGAGGCCGGTGCTGGCCTTGAGCAGGTCCTGCACCTCCTCGTCGGGCTCCCGGATGCCGATCTGCGGGTCGAGGTCGATCAGCTTGAGCTCGGGAGTGCGGAGTCCGAGCCGTCTGGCCAGCTCACCCGAGATGATCTCCGCCACGAGGACCCTGCGGCCCTGGCCCGCGCCCCGGAACTTCACCACGTATGTCCCGAGATCATCGGCCTCGACGACGCCCGGTAGTGATCCGCCTTCGCGCAGCGGCGTCACATAGCGGGTCGCCGCGATCTCATCAAGCACGACACGAGGTTATCGCCCGTTGAGACCACTTTCGCGCTAGCCCGCCGCCCCGACCGGCGCGAACAGCGTTGCGCCGATGGGTCAGGAGCGGGCCCGGACGGCGGCCAGGATGATGCGCCGGATCAGGCCGCTGCCCAGGCGGATGAAGATCCAGTAGCGACGGAAGGCGCGGCGGGCGTCGGGGCTGGTGGCGAGCACCCTGGTCTCGGTGACCAGGCGGATGCGCCCCGGCCCCGCGTCGTCCAGCAGGAAGCTGAACGTCCCCTTCGCGTAGCCGGGCCGGTCGAAGGCGCGGAAGTCGTCCGCGTCATCGATCGCCGGGGTGTGCTCGGCGCGGCCCAGGCGCCACCACTGCCCGATCGTGCCCAGGACGATCTCCCGCATCGGGTCCTCGGACAGCGGCGTGAAGGTGGGCCTGTCCTGTTTCTGCTGGCCGGAGGGGGAGCGGGAGAACAGACGGCGGACGGCGAACAGCGGCTTGGCCAGGCGGATGTCCTGCGGGCCGAGGTGGGTGAGCGCATGCCAGACACGGTCGCGGGAGGCGTTGATCACGATCGAGTGCCGCTCCGCCGCGTCCGGGTGGGAGATGAAGTCGTCGACCAGTGTCGGCATGGGGGGCTCCTCGGTCTCCATACGGTTGCGTATGGAAGCGACTATACGCCGCCGTATGGCAGGCTGTCAGTGCGGGGCGAAGGTTCCGCGCGGGGTTAGGTCCCGTGCGGGGCAAGGGTTCGCGAGAGGCAAGGGGCGTGCGGTCGCGGTGGACGGCCGGCCCTGGGTGGGGCGCGGTCGAGCGAGGGAGGGTGTGAGGTGGTGGAGCGGTTGGGACCTGATGACTGGGCGCGGGCCGCGTTGGCGGCGCTCGCGGAGGGCGGGCTGGGCGCCGTGGCGGTGGAGCCGGTCGCGGCACGGCTCGGCGTCTCCAAGGGCAGCTTCTACTGGCACTTCGCCAACCGCCGGTCGCTGGTCGAGGCGGCGCTGGCGTGCTGGGAGGACGAGACCGAGCAGGTCATCGCCCGGCTGGAGACGCTCGACGAGCCGGTGGCGCGGATGCGGGCCCTGCTGGACCTGGCCTTCGGCGGCGAGCAGGATGCGGCGATCTCGTTCCGGCTGATCAGCGAGGCGGACGATCCGCTGGTCGGCGAGGTGGTGCGGCGGGTGAGTGACCGCCGCTTGAGGTACATGCAGGACGTCCTGCGCGAGCTCGGCCAGCCGGAGGAGGAGGCGCGCAGGCGGGTGCTGGCGGCCTACGGCACCTACCTCGGCCTGGCCGCCCTGATGCGCATCGGAGCGGTGGACGAGGTGCCGGGCGCCCTGGTCGACCTGGCGATGGCCGAACTGGGCCTGCCCGCGACCGCCCCCTCGTGACGGCCGCCGCCTCCTGGCGACGGCTCGTCGCGGAGCCGGGGTCACATCTTCGCGATGACCTCCTGCGCGAACCGTTCCATGGTGGCGACCTTGAGTTCCAGGCTGCCTTCGCCGTACCGCGCCTTCTCCTCGGCGGTGGCGAGCCACCACGGGGCGGCCATCGTCCCGGTGACGCCCTTGGCGGCGAAGTGCCGGAACGTGTCGGCGTCCGGCAGCACGGCCAGCGGCGCGATGATCTCGAACGGCCCGGTCCTGCCGTACTCGTCCAGCAGCTGCCGTAACGAGTCGAGGACGGTGTCGAGCTGCTCCTCGGTGTAGATGCGATTGCCGATCCAGCCGTCACCCAGCCGGGCCGCCCGGCGCAGCGCCGCCTCGCTGTCGCCGCCCACCAGGACCGGGATCGGCTCGGCGGGCGTGGGCGAGATGGACAGCTCGGGCAGCCCGTCGATGGTGACGTTCCGGCCGCTCCAGAGGTCCCGTAGCGCCGGGATCATCTCGTTGAGCCGCCGCCCGCGGGTGTGGAAGTCCTGGCCGGTGGCGGCGAACTCCTCCGCGCACCACCCGACGCCCACCCCGAACGTGACGCGGTCCCGCGACAGCACCGCCGCCGTGGACACCTGCTTGGCCACGGTGAACAGATCGCGGGCCGGAGCGATGTAGACGTTCGGCGCGAAGCGCAGCGTGTTGGTCACCGCGGACATCGCGCCGATCGTCACCCACACGTCCGGCCAGTGCGTCTCGGCGGTCCAGCGTGGCTTGCCCGACTTCGAGTAGGGGTACGGCGTCGCGAAGTCGGCGTAGAAGAGGTGGTCCGACAACGTGAGCGTGTCGAACCCGCACTTCTCAGCCGCCCTGGCCAGATCGACGAACTGATCGGTGTCCGCGAACGAGGCGCCAAGCCAGAATTTCACCGAATACCTGCAGTGCGGAGGCCCGGCCCTTCGGGGCAGGGAGGAAGCGTGGGGTGGGCGGGCACGTCGGTCTCCTTGTTTTGTCGGTGGTGGTTGTTAGATTCCTGTGCGTGTCCCGTTACCGGCTGCAACCAACGCCTGCCCAAGAGGCGGCGCTGGCCGTGCATTGCGGACACGCTCGGTTTGTGTGGAACCTGGCTGTGGAACAGCACGCCCACTGGAAGCCGGGGCGGAAGAGCGCGCCAGGGCTTCTTGAGCAGTGCCGCCAGTTGACCGAGGCCCGAGCCGAATGCGCGTGGTTGCGGGCGGGGTCGATCATCGTGCAGCAACAGGCGCTGAGAGACTTCGCGCAGGCTATGGCCAACTTCTTCGGTAAGACGCATCGCCGGCCGACCTGGCGCAGGCGTGGCCGCAGCGAAGGGTTTCGGATCGTCGGGGTCAAGCCGGGTGATGTGCGGCGGTTGTCCCGTAAAGTCGGCGAGGTCAAGGTCCCCAAGGTGGGGTGGGTGCGGTTGCGCTGGTCGCGTGCCGTCCCGGTTGGAGTGAAGTCGTACCGGGTCACCTGTGATCGTGCGGGGCGCTGGCATGTGGCGTTCGCCGCGGTGCCGGAGCCGATCGGCGCGCCGGGCACGGATGCGGTGGTCGGCGTGGATCGCGGGGTGACCGTCTCGGCTGCCCTGTCCACCGGCGAGTTGCTGATCGCACCCACCCTCAAGGACAGCGAGAAAGCCCGTCTGCTGCGCCTGCAACGCAGGCTGGCGCGGGCGCGGCGCGGCTCGAAGCGGCGCAGCAGGGTGAAGTCCGCGATCGCCAAGTTGACGGCGCGGGGGATCGATCGGCGCAAGGACTGGGTGGAAAAGGTCTCGACCACATTGGCTCGCCGCTTCGACGTGATCGCTGTGGAGGATCTCAACATCCGGGGGATGACCCGCTCGGCCAAGGGCACCCCCCAAACCCCGGGCAGGAATGTGCGTCAGAAGGCGGCCCTCAATCGTGGCATCCTGGCGGCCGGGTGGGGTCGGCTGGTAGAGCGACTGGAGCATAAGGCGCCCGGTCGTGTCGTGAAGATCAACCCCGCGTATACGAGTCAGCGTTGCTCGGCGTGTGGGATCGCAGATCGGCGGGCGCGTGAGAGCCAAGCCGCCTACCGCTGCCGATCCTGCGGATATGCCGGTAACGCCGATGTGAACGCGGCCCGCAACATCGCACACGCGGCAGGGCATGCCGTGTCCGCACGGGGAGGCCCGCCGCTGGGCGAGCCGGCGAACCGTGAACCTCAACGAGACCTCCTCCCCGTGGGGTAGTCGCAGTTGGAATCCCCTGCCTTTCGGCGAGGGAGGATGTCAATGGAACTCCGGGATGACCTTGGTGGCGAACAGTTCCAGGTTCCGCTTGACCGTGTCCAGGGGGAGCACGCCCTGCTGTCCCTGCATGTAGAGGCCGAACCACTCCAGGTCGGGCATCCGGTCGAGCATCCGCTGGATGCCGCGCTTGACGTCGTCGGGGGTGCCGAACAGCGCCATCTCCACGTCGTTCATCCGCTTGGCGTCGCCCTTCTCGGGGGAGATGGGCTTGTGTTTCTCGTCTTCCTTCTTCCGCAGCACTTCCAGATAGCCGAACGGGCCGAAGAAGGCGGCGAAGTCCTTGGGGATGCTCCGGCCGAAGGTGTTGATCGCCTCCTCGGTCGTCTCCGCGATGCCGACGATCTTGAGGATGCCGGTGTGCTCGCCCAGTTTGTAGTCGCGGCCCTGCCTGGCGGACTCCTCCTGGTAGAGCTTGGCCTTGGCGGCGTGGTCGTCGGGGTTCGGGGTGAACATCCACGGCAGGATGTTCTCCTGCGCGGCCCTGATGACCGAGCGGTCGGAGATCGTGAACGGCTGCCACAGCTCCGGATGCGGGTTCTGGTACGGCCTCGGGCAGACCGAGACGGCCTGCACCTTGTCGTCGTCTGAGATCTCACCGGGGGCGCCGAACGTCTTCGTCCACTCCAGGGCCGGCCAGCCCTCGATGCCGTCGAACGGGTAGGGGATCTCGTAGTCCAGTACGTCGGACTTGTAGCGGATCGTCTCCTGGGTCCAGGCCATCTTCATGATCTTCAGGACCTCGCCGAAGACGTCGAAGTTCCGCGTGTCGGAGGCCGAGCCGTCGGAACGGGCGGCCGCCGCGTGCCAGCGCTGGCCCAGCACGTTCATCCACCGGTTCTGGTAGCCCCTGGCCACGCCCAGCCGGAGCCGCCCCTTGCAGAACTGGTCGAGGAGCGCCACGTCCTCCGCCGCCCGGATGGGGTCCCAGGCGGGCAGCACCATGCCGAGCGGCGCGAGCAGGATGCGTTCGGTCCTGGCCGCGAGGTCGGTGAGGAACATCAGCGGGTTGACCGAGAACTCCATGCCTTCCGAGTGGAAGTGGTGCTCGGTCATCATCAGCGCGTCGAAGCCGATCTGGTCGGCGTGGACGGCGATCTCCCGTACCTCGTGCAGCAGCTTCTGGTACGACTCCGTGTCACGCCCGATGGGCCGCTTGGCCTTGGCGTTCTCCTCGGCCGCGTATCCGGAGCCTGGAATCTGCGGATTCAGGAAGATGGAAAACTTCACCAGGAGACCTCTTTCCGCGGGGCGCTTCTCTGTCCGGCAAGCTACTCTAGAAATCTTAGCCGAGCAATCGCTTGGTTGACGTCAAGGAGAGTCGTATGCGGCTTGGTGTCACCATGTTCACCACGGATCTGGGCATGCCGGTCGTGGACCTGGCCAAGGCTGCCGAGGAGCGCGGATTCCACTCCCTCTACGTGCCGGAGCACACCCACATCCCGATCTCGCGGCGCACGCCGCACCCGATGGGGCTGGAGGAACTGCCCGAGGAGTACAAGCGGACGCTCGACCCGCTCGTCGCGCTCTCGTTCGCCGCCGCCGCCACCGAGCGGCTGGTCGTCGGCACCGGCATTCTGCTCGCCGCCCAGCGCGACCCCATCGTGACCGCCAAGGCGATCGCCACCCTCGACCACCTCTCCGGCGGGCGCGTGGTGGTCGGCGTCGGCTTCGGCTGGAACGTGGAGGAGATCGAGAACCACGGCGTGGAGTACGGCAGGCGGCGCGTGGTCGCGCGGGCCAACGTGCTGGCCATGCGGAAGCTGTGGCGGGACGAGGTGGCCGGTTTCGAGGGGTTCGAGCCGTCGTGGTCCTGGCCCAAGCCGATCTCCGCGCCGCCCGTCTACATCGGCGGCGCGGCGGGCCCGAAGCTGTTCGCGCATGTCGCCGAGTACGCCGACGGCTGGATCCCGATCGGCGGCAAGGGCGTCAAGGCCGCGCTGCCCGCCTTACGCGAGGCCTGCGAGAAGGCGGAGCGGCCGATGGCCAAGGTCATCCCGTTCGGGACGCTGCCGACGAGGGAGAAGCTCGACTACTACGCCGAGCTGGGCATCGAGGAGTCGGTGGCCAACCTGCCCAGCGGCTCGGCCGACGAGATCCTGCCGCTGCTCGACGAGTACGCCCGGCTGATCTGAGACTGCCGTAATCTCGGAGGCCTCCCAGGCAGGGTCGAGGCGATGCGGCGAGCGCGGGTGTGGCAGGTGGTCGTGGCCGGTGCCGGGCTGGTCATGGGGGTGGCCGGGTTCGTGCTCTGGCTGCGGGGGGCGCAGAGCCCCGGGCTGGCGGGAGAGTGGACGGGGTCGGCCGGCACGGCGTCGGTCCGCGCCGGGATGGCCGGGACGGGGCCGGTCTTCCCGGTGGCGATGGAGTTGGCCGACGATGGCTCGGCCCTGCGGTGGGGTGCGGGGCTGCGGTGTTCGGGGCGGCTCAGCCCGACCAGGAGCCGGCTCGTGTTCACCCTCGACCGGGTCAAGGGCGAGGGGTGCGTACCGGGGATGCTGCGGGTGTTCCCGACGCCGGAGCTCGACCAAGTGGCTATCAAGATGACACGTCAGGGTGACACGGACATCACCTATTCAGGCACGCTCTCGCGACATTCTTGACGGGATGTGTCACGGTCAGGCGGCATTGCGGCGGCCACCGTTGACTCTCCCGCGTCCGTTGCCTTCAGTGGACTTGGAAACGGTGGGTGGCGGCGAGGGGAGGCAGCCCCGTGCCAACGGCACAGCCACTCAGAACGGGGGATCCGCGGCGGCTCGGCGCCTACGAGCTGTCCGGGCGTCTGGGTGAGGGCGGCCAGGGCGTGGTGTACCTCGGGACGAGGGTCGAGGACGTCTACGCGGTCAAGCTGCTGCACGGACCCGTGGGGGACGAGAAACTGGCGTTCCTGCGGGAGGTGGAGCTGGCCAAGCATGTGGCGCGGTTCTGCACGGCCCAGGTGGTGGACGCCGGGTTCGACGAGGGCCGGCCGTACATCGTGAGCGAGTACGTCGACGGGCCGTCGCTGCAGCGCGAGGTGGCGATCACCGGGCCGCGCCGGGGCGCGGCGCTCGAACGGCTCGCCGTGAGCACGATCACCGCGCTGGCGGCGATCCACCGCGCGGGCATCGTGCACCGCGACTTCAAGCCACAGAACGTGCTGCTCGGCCCGGACGGGCCACGCGTGATCGACTTCGGGCTGGCCAGGGCGTTGGACGCGGCGGCAACGGTGAGCGGGCGAGGAGTCGGCACGCCCGCGTACATGGCGCCGGAGCAGATCACCGCGTCGGCTCTCACGGGGGCGGCGGACGTCTTCTCGTGGGGCGCCACGATGTGCTTCGCGGCCAACGCGTCGGCGCCGTTCGGGCAGGACTCGGTGGCGCCGGTGCTGCACCGCATCCTGACCGCGCCGCCGGAGCTGGGGCGGCTGGACGGGCGGTTGCGGGAGCTGGTGATCGCGTGCCTGGACAAGGACGCCAGGAACCGGCCCGCCAGCCGGGAACTGCTGCTCGCGTTGCTCGGCGACAACGACTTCGTGCCACCGGAGGTGCTGCGCTCGCCGCCGCCGCACATCCTGCGGGCGATGCCGGCTCCGTCGGTGGCGCACGGGGCGGCGAACCGCCCGGCGTACCCGATGGCCGAGCCCGAGGCGACGGGGGCGCCGGCCGGTTACCGCCTGCGCGGCGGCTCGCCGGACGATGGCACCTCCTGGCCGCCGATCGTCCCGCGGCAGGATTCCGGGGAGCCAGGCGTGCCTCGGCAGGATTCCGGAGAGCCGGGCGTGCCTCGGCAGGATTCCAAGGAGTCGGGAGTCCTGCGGCAGGGTTCTGGGGGGCCGGGCGTGCGGCGGCAGGGCTTTGGGGAGCCGGGCGTGTGGCGGGACGGTGCCGAGGACGTCGGCTCGCCCTACGATGGCGTCGGCTCCTCTGACGGCGGTGCTCCGGGACTCTGGGATGAGCCGGGCAGGCGCACCCGTCAGGCCGTGGGCCGGGCGGCGCTCGCGGTCACCGCCGCGCTCCTGGTGAGCGGCGCCGTGCTGGTCGCTGTACTGCTGCCGACGGTCAAAGACGAGAGTCAGGTGCGTCCGCAGGCAGTCGAGCGGCCGTCCGTCGTGACGACCGGGCCGCCCTCGACCGCGACCGCGCCCGAACTCGGCCAACCGGCGACCAGGCGGGGAGAGCGGGCACTGGGCGGCCATCTGCCGGCCACGCAGTCGCCACCCGCCGGGCTCGCCGGGGTGCGGGTGCCGGCCCTGGCCGGGATGGAGCGGTCGACGGCGATCAAGGCGATCAAGCGGGCGGGGTTCGCGGTGGGGGCGGTCACCCAGGTCGACTCGCGGGAGAAGATCGGCCAGGTGGTGAGCAGCAGTCCCGCCGGTGGGGTCACGGTGGCGCGGGGGAGCACGGTCTCGCTTCAGGTGTCGGCGGGGCTGGCGGTTCCGGCGGTCGTCGGGCTGGGGAGTAAGCAGGCCGAGGCGGCGCTGGTCGGTGCCGGGCTGGTGGTCGGCGAGACCACGAGCACCTGTTCCGATCGGCCGGACGGACAGGTGCTGTCCAGCCGGCCGGGGGCGGGCACCCGGGTCTCCGGTGGTATGAAAGTGGCGCTGGTCCTCGCCCGTCACGGTGCTGCGGTGCCGGCCGTCGTCGGGGAGTCCAAGGCGGCGGCTGGGGGCGCGCTCCAGGCGGCCGGGTTCACCGTGAGCTTCAAGACGCAGGTGGTCACGGACGAGGAGCAGGTGGACGTGGTGCTGGCGCAGAGCGTGGCGGCCGGGGGCTGCGCCAAGCCGGGCACCACCGTGGTCGTGACCGTCGGCGTCGCGGGCCAGAGCGACCCCGATCCCACCGAGCCCACCCCGACGGTCACCTCGGAAACCCCTCAGCCCCCGGAGTGACGGCTGCAACGGACGCGCCCGTCGTCCGGACAGCCGTGTGGCTAGCTCTCTCTCGCGGGGGTGACGACCACGCCCTCCAGGCGGGATCTCTCGGCCGCCCAGGCGATGAGGTGGCTGTGCAGGCTCTCGCTCGGCGAGGAGAGGATCGGAGCGCGGTCGCGGGTGCGTACCGCGGTCAGGAAGGCGTCGACCAGCGCCTCGTCGCCGCCCCCGTGCCCGCCGCCGGCCGTCCCGTCGCCGGTCGGCCGGGTGTCGACGCTCTCCTGCCCGCCGGTGCGGAAGTCGGTGACGTCGAGCCGCTCGCCGTCGCCCTCGATCGAGCCGTGGGTGCCGAAGATCCGGGTCTGCCGGCGCAGGGAGGGGGTGAATGCGGTCATGGTGAAGGAGACGGTGACACCGCCCTCGAACTCCAGGTTCACCACCTGGTGGTCGACCACGTCGTTGTCGCAGGCGTACACGCACCTGCCGTACGGGCCGGTCCGGAGCGCTTCGAGGATGCCGTGCTCAGAGAGGTCGTCGGTGACCACGTTCAGCGGCCACACATCCCTGCCCGCCAGCGGCAGGTAGACGCGCTGGGCCGAGTAGGGACAGGTGTCCTCGACGGCGCAGTCGAGGCAGCGGTCGGCCGCGCCCTCGGGCCGGTGCTCCGGCCTGAAGTGCTTGAGGCCGCCGAACGACGACACCTTGGCGACCTGTCTGCCGGTGAGGTGCACGAGCCAGTCGAGGTCGTGGCAGGACTTGGCGAGCAGCATGAACGTCGACTCGTCGGACCTGCGCCAGTTGCCGCGCACGTAGGAGTGCGCCTGGTGCCACCAGCCGACCGGCTCCAGGTGCTGGATGCTGACGATCTCGCCGATCCGGCCGGAGTCGAGCAGCGCCTTCAGCGTGCGGGTGTACGGGGTGTAGCGCAGCACGTGGCAGACGGCGAAGATCGCATCGGAGCGCTCGGCGGCGGCCACGATGGTCCGGCAGTCGTCCTCGGAGACGGCCATCGGCTTCTCCAGCAGGATGTCGTAGCCCAGCTCGGCGAACCGCACCGCGGGCTCGACATGATCGGCGTCCTGCGTCGCGATGATCACGGCGTCCGCCTGCCGGGGGAGTGCCGCCAGCTCGCGCCAGTCCGCGTACTGGGCCGCGCCCGGGTGCCTGGCCCGGCGGCTCTCGACCGGATCGGCCACCGCCACCACCCGCGCCCCGCCGGACTCGACGGCATGGCGAGCGTAGGAGGTCCCCCGGGAACCCGCGCCGACGACGGCGAGCGTGATCATTCCGCCTCCACTTATGTAACTAGCTGACATATGTCGGGCCGATGCTAGGATCCGTGCAGTTAGTCGTCAATAGGGAAGTTATGCGAAAGGGTCGCGAAAGTTGACCGACCTCCGGCCGGGCGACGCTTCACTGCTGCGCAAGGTGAACACCCAGGCCACGCTCAGGGCCCTGCGGCGCGAGGGTGTGTCCACGCTGACCCGGCTCGGCCGGATCACCGGGCTGTCCAGGCAGACCGTCGAGACGGTGCTCGACGAGCTGAAGGACCGGGGCTGGGTCAGGGAGATCCCGCCTGACGAGGGTGTCATGGGACGGCCCGCCCGCCGGTTCGGGTTCCGGGCGGACGCCGGATACGTGGTGGGCGCCGAGGTGGGCGGCGAGAAGATCGTCGTGTCGGTGGCCGACCTCAACGGTGCGGTCGTCGCCTGCGAGCGGGCCGCCGTCTCCGAGGACGCCGCCGCGCCCGAGCGGCTGGAGGCCGCCCGCCGCGCCGCGCTGGCCTGCGTCGACGGCGCGGGCGTCTCGCGGGCACGGGTGCTGGCCGTGGCGGCGGGTACCCCGGGCATCGTCGATCGCTCGGGACGGGTGTCGCTGTCGCTCACGCTGCCGGGGTGGACGGGCGTGGACCTGGCGGGGCTGGCCGGGCGGTGGTTCGGCGGCCCGGCGCTGGCCGCCAACGACGCGAACCTGGCGGCGCTCGCCGAGCACTGGCGGGGCAGCGCCCAGCACGCCTCCGACGTCGTCTACATCCTGGTCGGCCACCGGCCGGGCGCCGGCATCCTCATCGGCGGGCGGCTGCACGCCGGGCGGTCGGGAGCCGCGGGCGAGATCGGCACGCTGCGCCAGGTCGGCTGGGAGGACGCCGCGCGGGAGCTGGTCAAGGAGGGCGGCGCGGCCGAGGTGTTCGCGGCGGCGCGGGCGGGTGACGCGCGGGCGTCGCGCCGGGTGGACCACTATGCCGAGAACCTGGCGATCGGCGCCTCGGCGCTGGTGCTGAGCCTCGACCCCGAGCTGCTGGTGATCGGCGGCGGCTACTCGCGGGCGGGCGACGTGCTGCTCGGTCCGCTCCGCCGCCACCTGGCCGAGCTCTGCGTGAGCGCGCCGGAGGTGGTCGGGTCCACGTTCGGAGAGGAGTCCGTCGCCTTGGGCGGGGTACGGCTGGCGCTCGACCACGTCGAACGCGAGGTGCTCGGGCTCTAGATGGCCCCTCTAGATGGTCAGCGCGGTGCGGACCAGGAGTTCGCGTACCGTCTCCTCCGGCAGGTCCATCGTCTGCACGACGCCCCACTGCAGGGCGCCGAGCACGGCCCAGCCGCGGATCCGGGCCGCGGCGTCGGGGTCCGGTCCGGCGAGCCTGGCGAAGATCTCGTCCCTGAACGGCCTGATGGCCTCGCCCGGCGAGCCCGGCAGCGCGTCGTCGGCGCCGACGATCTCCTCCATCAGCAGGCGGATGACCATGCGGTGGCGTACCACGAAGGTGGCCAGCGCCTCGACGAAGGCCTGCCGGTCGCCCGCGAAGTCGGTGTCCAGCAGGGCGCACATGTCGTCGCCGGCGGGCGCGGTGAGTTCGGCGGCGAGCCGGTCCTTGGGGTGGAAGTGGTAGGCCACGGCCGTCTTGGTCAGGCCCACGGCGGCGGCGATGTCGGCCAGCGAGGTGGCCGCGTATCCGTGGACCGCGAACAGCTCCCTGGCGGCGGCCAGGATCCGGGAGCGGGTGTCGTCGGCTGTGTTCATCATCTCATTTCCCAGTGATCTACAGCCTTCGGATATTTCCTGTCTTAACGTATCTCTGTACGACCGTACAGGACGGCCGTCGAGTTGGGGGAGCTGGCGATGACGCGCTTTCTGGGACGACTGGGCGGCTGGTGCGCGCGGCATGGGCTGATCGTGCTGGTGTTATGGGTGATCGCGGCGGCCGGACTGATGGGCGGCAGCCTGGCGCTCGGCAGTCCGGTGAGCAACGACGCGACCATCCCCGGCACCGACGCGCAGCGGGCGCACGACCTGATGCTCACGGGCTTCGGCCCCGGGTTCGCCGCGGGCGGGTCCGTGCAGCTGGTCGTCTACTCGGACAAGGGCCTGCTCATCGACAAGGCCAAGAAGGCGGCCGTGGAGCAGGCCGTGGACCGCATCCGCACGGTGCCGCACGTGGTGGCGGTCGATTCGCCGTACCGGCGGGGCGGCATCGCCGCGAACCTGAGCATCGGGCTCATCGGCATCCGCCTGCAGGGGAACGACACCACCAAGATCGCCGAGACCACGCAGGCGCTGTCCAAGGCCGCGGACCCGGCACGGGCCGCGGGGCTGGAGGTCGTGGCCGCGGACGGCTCGACCCCGGCCGACAAGGAGATCAAGACCGGGCCCAGCGAGATCATCGGTGTGGTGTGCGCGCTGCTGGTGCTGGTGTTCGCGTTCGGGACGCTGACGGCGGCGCTGGTGCCGATCTTCACCGCGCTGGTCAGCGTCGTCACTGGACTGGGCGTGATCGGCCTGCTCGGGTACGTCGTGGATGTGCCGAAGCAGGCGGGCATCATGGCCACGATGATCGGGCTGGGCGTGGGCATCGACTACGCGCTGTTCCTGCTGTCGCGGCATCGCCGGCTGCTGGAGTCCGGCGTGCCCGTCGAGGAGTCGGTCCGGCGTACCGTGGCGAGCTCGGGCGGCGCGGTCGTGTTCGCCGGCGGCACGGTGATCATCGCGCTGAGCGCGCTGATGTTCGGCGGCTTCCCGCTGCTGAGCACGCTCGGGTGGATCACCGGCGTCTCCGTCGTCTCCGCCGTGCTCACCTCCGTCACCTTGGTGCCCGCCCTGCTGGGCCTGCTCGGGCATCGCATCAACGCGCTGCGCATCCCGTTCCTCGGCAGGAAGCGCGCCGAGGGGGCTGGATGGGGCGCTTTGGGGGTGTGGGTGGCGCGGCGGCCGTGGCGGGTGCTGCTGTCGAGCGTGCTCGTGCTCGGTGCCCTCGCCGCGCCCGCCCTCGCGCTGCGGCTCGGGCCCCTCGACGCGGGGTACGAGGCGCGGGAGTCGGACTCGCGGCGCGCGTACGAGCTCATGACCACCGGGTTCGGACCCGGCAGCAACGGCCCGCTGATCGTCATCGCCACGCTCCCCGGCAAGGTGGCGAAGGCCACCGACCCCATCGTGGACCGGCTCTCGCGGGAGATCGACGCGGTGGCCGGGACCGCGCACGTGGCCCCGGCGAAGCTGAACACCTCTGGCCGATCGGTGATGATCCAGGTCATCCCCGACTACGCGCCGAGTGACAGCCGAACCGTCGGGGTGGTGCGGGACGTCCGGGCCATCTCCGTGCCCGGCGTCGAGCTGAACGTGGGCGGCAAGGTGGCCGCCATGGTGGACGCGGGCGACCGTATGGCCGAGCGGACCCCGCTGGTCATCGGCGTGGTCGTGCTGCTCAGCGCGCTGTTGCTGCTGCTGGCCTTCCGCGCGCCGGTGCTCGCGATCAAGGCGGCGCTGATGAACCTCGTCTCCCTGGGCGCCGCCTTCGGCGCGCTGGCGCTGGTCTTCTCCATCGGCCTGGGCAGCGGGCTGGTCGGCATGGACGCTCCGTCGAGCGCCTCGTACCTCCAGACGATCTTCTTCAGCGTGCCGATCGAGAGCTTTGTGCCGCTGATGCTGTTCGCGGTGCTGTTCGGCCTGTCGATGGACTACGAGGTCTTCCTGCTGACCTCCGTACGGCAGGCCTACCTCAAGCACGGCGACAACGGCCGCGCGGTCGCCGAGGGGCTCGGCGCGACGGGCCGGGTGATCACCTCGGCGGCGCTCATCATGGTGGCGGTGTTCGTCGCCTTCATCGCCTATCCGGATCCGATGGTCAAGACGTTCGGTGTGGGGCTCGCCGTGGCCGTCGCCGTGGACGCCACGGTCATCCGCGGCTTCCTCGTCCCGGCCACCATGGTGCTGCTCGGCCGCCTGAACTGGTGGTGCCCCCGCTGGCTGGACCGCCTGCTGCCCAACCTGTCGGTCGAGGGGCACGAGGAGGAGCCCGCCGCGCCTCCGGCCAGGGACCTGGTCACCACCGCCTAGCGGATCCACAGGCAGAAGGGATGCCCGTCCGGGTCGAGGTAGACCCGGACGTCATCCTGCGGCTGGTGGTCGGCGAGTGTCGCGCCCGCCGCCACCGCGTGGGCGCCCGCGATGTCGAGGTCGTCCACCTCGAGGTCGAGGTGCATCATCATCCGCTGCTCGCCGGGGCCGGCCGGCCAGACGGGCGGGACGTGGTCCGGGTCGGTGTTGAACGACAGCCCGGCGCCCCCGCCGTGCGGGGGACGGAGCGTCACCCAGCCGGGCTCGTCGTCGTCGATCTGCCAGCCGAGGAGCCGCTGGTAGAAGATCGCCAGCGCCCTGGCGTCCGTGGATTCGAGCACGGTGGCGGAGAGCGCGAAATGTGGCGTCATGGGACCATGTACTGGTCGTGGCGCAGGTACAGGTCCGTCCACTCCTCGTCGGTGAGCTTGCGGCCGGTGCTCACGATCTCGGCGAGCTCCTCGAAGTACGCCTCGCGCGGCGCGCCCGGGGTGAACAGGATGAGCATCGAGACGGGCGCGCCGGACTCGTTGCGGAACCCGTGCACGCCGCCCTCCGGCACGTGCAGGAAGTCGCCGGGGTTGCCGTCCGCCCACTGCTTGCCGTTGTAGAGCTGGACGGTGCCGGACAGGACGTAGAAGGACTCGGTGATCGTCCGGTGGAAGTGCGCTCCGGCGCCGCCGGGGCGGGTGCCCATCTCCCAGCGGTACAGGCCGAACGCGCCGTTGGTCGTGGCGCCGGTGCTCAGGTAGTGGACGTCGGTGCCGCGGGGCTCGGCGCCGGGCGCGTACATCCGGAGGTCGGGAGAGGTGTCGGCCGCCCGCAGGATGCCGCTGGCCTCGCCGGCGTCGCCGAAGTAGCGGGCGTCGGGGTAGGACATTTCATGACTCCTCGCTGTTCCTTGTGGAATGCGAGATTAGAAGATGACCACCGTTCTTGCCACCGCGCCCTGCCGCACCTGCTCGACGGCCTCGTTGATCTGCTCCAACGCCACCCGTTCGGTGATCAGGCCGTTGAGGTCGAGCCGGCCGCGCAGGAACTGGCCGGCCAGCATCGGCAGGTCCCGGTGCGGGGCGGCGTCGCCGCCCTGGGTGCCCATGAGGCGGCGTGAGGAGAACAGCAGGGCCGGGTCGAGCTCGACGGGATGACCCGCGGGCGGGCTGCCGACCATGACCGTGGTGCCGCCCGGCGCGGTCGCCGCGAACGCGCTCGCCAGCACGCCGGGGACGCCCGTGGCGTCGAAGGCGTAGTCCACGCCGCCCCTGACCAGCTCGCCGACCTGGGCGGGGAGGTCGGCGGGGACCAGGGTGTGGGTGGCGCCGAACCGTTCGGCCAGCTTGAGCTTCTGGTCGGCCACGTCGGCGGCGACGATCGTGGTCGCGCCCGCCAGCACCGCGCCCTGGATGACGTTGAGGCCGACGCCGCCGCAGCCCACCACGAGGACGCTGGAGCCGGGCGTGACCTGGGCGACGTTCAGGACGGCGCCGACGCCGGTGATGACGCCGCAGGCCAGCAGGCACATCGCGGCGAAGGGCGCGTCCTCGGAGATCTTCACGCAGGTGGCCTCGCGGACCACGGCGTACTCGGCGAACGCGCCGATGCCGATGAAGCGCCGGGTCTCCTGGCCGTCGAGGGTGATCCGGGGCTCGCCGCCCATGATCGCGGTCATCCTGGCCGGGCCGGAGCACAGGTGGAAGCGGCCGGCCCCGCAGTTGCGGCACTTGCCGCAGGGTCCGCTCATGGAGACGATCACATGGTCGCCCGGCTTGACGGCGGTCACCCCGGCGCCGACGCTCTCGACGATGCCGGCGCTCTCGTGGCCGAGGATGAACGGCAGCTTGTGCACGACCGGGCTCTTGCCGTCGATGGCCTTGAGGTCGGAGCCGCAGACGCCGGACGCCTTGATCTGTACTCGCACCTCTCCGGGGCCGGGATCGGCGATCTCCACTTCGCGGATCTCCATGGGCTGGTGGAAGCCGGTCAGTACGGCCGCGCGCATGAGCATGCGCTTCACGCTAGCCGGACGGGTGAATGTGAGCAAGCGATTGCTCGGCCCCGTTGACACCCCTGGCGGGCAAATTTACGCTGACCAAAAACCAAGCGAGCGCTAGGCCAAAGAGCCGTGCGCCTTGCCGTACAAAGGTGAGAACGATGGTGCGACGACATCAGCGGCGGAGTGCGGCGATCCTGGCGGCGGCGGCAGTGCTGTTCGTGGGGCTGTCAGCAGGGTGCGCGGCCCAGCAGAAAAGCGCGGGCGGTGGTACGGCGGGTGTGACCGACACGACCGTGAAGGTCGGCGGGGTGCTGACGAAGACCAGCGCCAGCGGCTACTCCACCAAGGATGCCGAGATCGGGGCGAAGGCCAGGTTCGAGCGGGCCAACGCCGAAGGCGGCGTCAACGGGCGGAAGATCGAGTTCGTCGGCGCGGAGGACGACAATCAGGACGCGGCCAAGGGCGACGCCGCGGCCAAGAAGCTCGTGCAGAAGGACCAGGTGTTCGCGCTGGTGCCGGTGCACGCGCCCAACTTCGGCGGCGCCGCCTTCCTGGAGCAGCAGGGCGTGCCGTGGTTCGGCTGGGCGACCGGGCCGCAGTGGTGCGGCACGAAGACCGGGTTCGGCTACAGCGGCTGCCTGGCGCCCAAGAAGGGCGCGGGCTCGCAGACCTGGTGGGGCAGCCAGATGGCCGACCTGCTCGGCGGCGCGAGCGGCAAGACCGTGTACGTGCAGACCACCGACTCCAGCGGCAGCAAGTATGGAGGCACCACGATCTCGCAGTCGTTCCAGGCGGCGGGGTTCAAGCTGGTCGGGCTCAACTCCGGCCTGCCCGCCGCGGCGCCGCCGCCCGACTGGCTGCCGTACGTCAACAAGATCATGACGTCCAACGGCGGCAAGGCGCCCGACGTCCTGGTGTCGATCATCGCCGGCACCAAGTTCAACGTGGGTCTCTACTCGGCGCTGAAACGGGCCGGGTACAAGGGCGTGCTGACCGACGCCACCAGCTATGACCCGGCCATACTCAAGGACCCGGCGATCGCGCAGGCGCTGGAGGGCGTGGTGGCCGCGCCGATGTTCGAGCCGTTCGAGTCGGCCGCGCCGGAGATCGCCGCGTTCAAGGCCGACGTCGAGAAGGTGTCGCCCGGCGCCACGCTGACCCAGCACATGGCCATCGGCTACTGGGCGGCCGACATCTTCCTCGACATGCTGAAGAAGACCGGCAAGGACCTGACCAGGGAGAAGTTCCTGGCCACCGGCAACGGCTCGTACACCTACGAGAACGCCGGCTTCGGCAGGGTCCAGTACCCCAAGGACCACAGCGAGCCCAACGGCTGTGGCGCCCTGGTCAGGCTTGAGGGCGGTGCCTTCAAGGTGGCCAAGAGCATGAAGTGCTTCGACAACGTGCCGCTCAAATGATCCTTGGCTACCTGCTCAGCGGCCTGGTCACCGGGGCGATCTTCGCCGTCATGGGGTCGGGCCTGACCCTGTCGTACGCGGCGACCGGGGTGTTCAACTTCGCCCACGGAGCCATCGGGTTCCTGACCGCGCTGCTGTTCTACCAGCTCAACCTGGCCGCGGGGGTGCCCGCCTGGCTGGCGGCGCTGCTGGCCGCCGGGGTGTTCGCGCCCGCGCTGGGCTATCTGCTGCACCTGCTCATGTTCAGGGGGCTCGCCCAGGCGGGGGAGACCGCGCAGATCGTCGGCACGATCGGCCTGACGATCGCGCTGCCCGCGCTCGGTCTGCTCGTCGTGGACCTGCTCGGGCTGCCGAGGGCCGACGGCACCACCCTGCCGCGCGGTCTCGGGCCGCACCCCGTGCTCGGGTTCGAGGTGCTCGGCGCGCGGCTGGACTCCGACCAGCTCATCACGTTCTGCTTCTCGGCGGTGGTCGCCGCCGGGCTGTGGGCGTTCATGAGGCACACGCCGTACGGGCTGCGCATGCGGGCCTCCGTCGACCGGCGGCGGCTGGCCACCCTGCGCGGCATCGACGTGGACGCCACCTCGGCCCTGGCCTGGATGCTCGGGTCGGGGCTGGCGGGGCTCGCCGGGGTGCTGGCCGTACCGGTGCTGGGGCTCGACGCCACCGCCTACACCGTGCTGCTGTTCGCCTCGGCGACGGCCGCGGTGTTCGGGCGGCTGCGGTCGATCCCCTGGACGTTCGCCGCCGGTCTGGCACTCGGCGTGGTGCAGAACCTGGTCGCCGGCTACACCGACTTCCTCGAGGAGATCACCGGGCTGCGGACGGCGGTCCCGGTCATCCTGCTGTTCGCCGGGCTGGTGCTGCTGAACAGGTCGCGGGAGCGGGTGGCCGGAAGCGCGGCCGAGGACGCGCCGCCGCCCGACCACCTGGCCGGGGTGCCCGCTTGGCGACGGCGGCTGCCGTGGGTGCTCGGACTGGTGGCGCTGCTCGTCTTCACCGTCGCCGGTCCCGAGTACTACATCGACCGCGCCGCCCAGGGGCTCGTGCTGGCGCTGATCTTCTGCTCGTTCGTGGTGGTGACCGGGATCGGCGGCATGGTGAACCTGGCGCAGGCCGCCTTCGCCTCGATGGCGGCGCTGACCTGCGGGTGGGCGTTCTCGGCCGGGTGGCCGCTGATCGTGGCGATCGTGGTGGGGGTGCTGGCGGCCGGCGCGGTGGGCATGCTGGTGGCGCTGCCCGCCCTGCGGCTCGGCGGGCGGGTGCTCACGCTCGCCACGCTGGCGCTGGCCCTGCTGGCGGACCAGGTGCTGTTCCAGGTGGACGCGTTCAGCAACGGGACGATCGGCTGGCCGCTGCCCGCGCTCGGCTTCGGGTTCGCCGACACCTCGGATCCGCGGGTGCGGGTGGTGCTGCTGCTCGTGCTGATCGGGCTGGTCGGGCTGCTGGTGCGCAACCTCGAAAGGTCGGCGTCCGGGCGGGCGATCCTGGCGGTCCGGTCGGCTCCGGCCGCGGCCACCACCTCGGGGCTGTCCGGGCCGCGGTCCAAGATCGTGCTGTTCGCGCTGGCCTCGGCCATCGCGGGGCTGGGCGGGGTGCTGTTCGCCGTGTCCAAGGGGTCGATCACCGCGACCGATCTGCCGGCGTTCTCCGGGTTCGTCTGGCTGGCCGTGGTGGTGCTGCAGGGGGTGCGGCGGATCGGCGGGGCCGTGCTGGGTGGGCTCGTGGCTGTGGCGGTGCCGGAGCTGCTGGAGACGTGGGGGGTGTCGGCGCAGGTGGGGGCGATTCTGTTCGGGGCCGGGGGGATGATCCTGGCCAAGCATCCGGACGGGGTGCTGGCCCAGCTCGCCGAATCCCGCCACCGGCGACGCCAGGCCCGGGCCGCCGACGCGGCTCCGGTGGAGGTCGCGCCCGCTCCGGTCCCTCCCGCGCCCGCCTCCTCTGGCGTGCCCGCCTTGTCAGACGTGCCCGCTTCCCCAAGCGCGTTCGGCGCGCCACTCCTGGACCTGGGGCGCTCGCGTGTGGCTAGCCCGGTCGCGGAGCCGTTGTTCCGGCTGGACGGGGTCGTGGCGGGGTACGCCGACTGCACGGTCCTGCGGGGTGTGGATCTCGAGGTGCGGCCCGGCGAGGTGGTGGCGCTGCTGGGCGCCAACGGGGCGGGCAAGTCCACCACCTGCGCCGTCGCGGCCGGCGACGTGCCGTTGGCCGCCGGACGGGTGCTGCTCGACGGCGTCGACGTCACCGCCTGGCCCGCTCACCGCCGGGCCCGGGCGGGAGTGTTGCTGGCTCCCGAGGGGCGAGGCGTGTTCCCCGGTCTCACTGTGGAGGAGAACCTGCGTACCTGGCTGGCCGAGCCCGACACCGTCTACGAGCGGATGCCCCAGCTGGCCGCCCGCCGTACCGTGCTCGCCGGCGCGCTGTCCGGCGGCGAGCAGCAACTGCTCACGCTCGCCCCCGCCCTGGCCCGGCCGCCCAAGGTGCTGATCGCCGACGAGCCGTCGCTGGGCCTGGCACCGCTCGTCGTGCGGCAGGTGTTCGAGGTGTTCGCCGAGCTGCGCGAGCGCGGGGTGGCGCTGCTGCTCGTGGAGGAGAAGGCCACCGAGGCGCTGGCGATCGCGGACCGGGTGGCGTTCATGCGCCTCGGCCGCGTCGTGTGGGCCGGCCCGCGCGCCGAGGTGGACGGCGACCGCCTGACTGCCGCCTACCTGGGGGTGACGTGATGGCTGACGCTCACCTGGAGGTGACGTGATGTCTGACGCTTACCTGGAGATGACGTGATGGCCGACGTACAGGCTGTCGATCGTACGGACGTGGTGCTGGCCGTGCAGGGGGTGTCGGTGGCGTTCGGCGGGGTCACGGCGCTGGACGCGGTGTCGTTCGAGGTGCCCGAGGGCCAGGTCTGCGGGGTGATCGGGCCGAACGGGGCGGGCAAGACGACGCTGTTCGACGTGGTGTCCGGGCTGCGCAGGCCGAGCGGTGGCCGGGTGCGCGTGGCGGGCGAGGACGTGACCGGGGTGTCGCCGGTCAGGCGGGCCCGCGCGGGCCTTCGCCGTACGTTCCAGCGCACGCAGGTCTTCGGGCGGCTCACCGTGGCCGACAACGTACTGGCGGCGCTCGACTGGCACGGCGGCGGGGGCGGCCTGATGGCCGACCTGGCCGGCCTGCCCGCGCGGCGGCGGCTGGAGCGCGAGCGGCGGGCGCGCGTGGCCGAGGTGCTGGAGCTGTGCGGGCTGGCCGACCTGCGCGACGCCTACGCCGCCGCGCTGCCCGTCGGCCAGCGCAGGCTGGTCGAGCTGGCCCGCGCCATCGCCGACCGGCCGCGCCTGCTGCTGCTCGACGAGCCCACCTCGGGCCTGGACGCGGACCAGACGGTACGGCTGCGCGCGGTCGTCCACACCCTGGACACCACGGTGCTGCTGGTCGAGCACGACATGGGCTTCGTCATGGACACCTGCGACCGGCTCGTCGTCCTGGACCTCGGCCGGGTCATCGCCACCGGCACCCCGGCGGAGATCCGCGACGATCCGGTGGTGCGAGCCGCTTACCTGGGGCCACCTTGACCCGTGCCGGTGACGAGCGCGAACGCCTGGGAGGGGTTTCACGGAATCGATCATCGCGCTGCCGAGGCAGTCGCTGCCTCCGACAGCGGATGGCAGCGTCTACGCAGTTCGTCTGTGCGGTGATCAGCCGGTCCGGGGGCGCGGTGATGCGGTGGCGCGGCGGGAGCGGGCCAGAGTCAGCCCACCCAGAACTATGGCGATCAGCCCCACCACCAGGGCCACGAAGCCTCCGACTATCCCGTAGCCGGTGCCGGGACCACCCTCGGCGGCGGCCACGACCAGTCCGCCGATGACCATACCGGCCAGCCCCGCCACCAGGGCCACGACGGCTCCCCTTCTCCCAGAGCCGGTGCCGAGACGACCGGCGGCGCGGGCCAGAGCCAGCCCGCCGATGACCACGCCGGCCAGCCCGAGCAGCGCGGCCACCAGGGACCACAGACGCCCGGTGGTCAGGCTGTAGGCACTGACAGGATCCGGCTGGGTCAAGACGTGCGCGGCCGCCGGTGTGGCAAGCCCGGCGATCGCGAGCGGGACGCTTACCGCGGCGGTAAGCAGGTGACGCACGGACATGTGGTGCTCCTTCCTTCCTACGACTGGATGTCGTCTGAGCATGTCCGCTGGACCCACCGCGGGTCGTCCCGCGTACGAGGGCAATGTGTGATGCCGCCGATACGGCAGCCTGCTGCCGTATCGGCGGCAGGAGCGGCGGAGATACCGCGGGTGCGGTAGTCGGCCGATCGTCCCCTCGCAGGAGTCGCTCGCGCGGGCGTCCGGCTAGGGTGCGCGCATGGGTTCAGGACGATCCGGTGTTCGGGCTGCTGTCATCGACTGGGCGGTCGCCGGTTGTGTGGCTGCGGCGTTGCTGGTCACCGGGTTGTCCGGGCAGCATTCCGGCACGAGCCCCGCCCTGCTCGGCTATGCGCTGCTGGCGGTCGGCGGCCTGGCGCTGGCCGCGCGCCGCCGGGCTCCGGTCGTGGTCCTGGTCGTCACCGGGTTGTGCGCGGTGGGGTACCAGGCGGCCGGTTTCGACGTGCCTGCGGTCGCGTACCTGTTCGCGGTGTACGCCGCCGTACGGGCGGGACACCGCGCCATCACGGTGGCGGCGAGCGTGGCCATGCTGGCCGCTCTCCCGCTCGCGGCCCTGGCCTCGGGCCTGCACGACACGGGGGAGGCGTTCGCACAGGCCCGAGGTGCCCTTGAACTGGCCTGGCTGATCGCGGCCGGTGCCGCGGGTGAGGCGCTGCGGCAGGCCGAGCGGCGGGCGGACGAAGCCGAGCGCAGCCGGGAGGAGACCGCGCGGCGGCGCGCGGATGAGGAGCGCCTGCGCATCGCGCGGGAACTGCACGATTCGCTCACCCACCAGATCTCGATCATCAAAGTGCAGGCCGAAGTCGCCGTCCACGTGGCCCGCAGGCGCGGCGAACAGGTGCCGGAGGCACTGCTGGCGATCCAGGAGGCCGGACGGGAGGCGACCCGGGAACTGCGGGCGACCTTGGAGGCGCTGCGCGATGACGACACGAGCCCGCCGCGCGGGCTCGACCATGTCGCGGAGCTGGTGGAACGCGCTCGGACGAACGGCCTGAACGCGACGCTGACCATCGAAGGGCAACAGCATGACGTGCCGGCCGCGGTGAGCCGGACCGTCTACCGGATCGTCCAGGAGTCACTCACCAACATCACCCGGCATGCCGCCGCCGCGACCGCGTCGGTCCGGATCGACTGCCGACCGGACGCCCTCGCGATACGCATCGATGACGACGGCAAGGCCACACCGGACGCCGCGCCGGTGCCCGGTGTCGGGCTGCTCGGAATGCGCGAACGAGTCACCGCCCTCGGCGGGCGCCTACGCGCGCAGCCGCGCCGCGAGGGAGGCTTCACCGTCGAGGCCGAACTCCCCGTGGACCGGACGTCATGATCCGGGTCCTGCTGGTCGATGATCAGCCGCTCCTGCGCAGCGGATTTCGCGCGCTCCTCGACCTCGAGGACGACATCGAGGTGGTCGCCGAGGCCGGCGACGGGATGGAGGGCCTGACGCTGGTCAAGAAACATCGGCCCGACGTCGCTCTCATCGACATCCAGATGCCGGTCCTCGACGGCATCGAGGCAACCCGGCGCATCGCCGCGGACCCGGCCCTGGCCGGGGTGCACGTCGTCATCCTGACCAACTACGGCTTCGACGAATACGTCTTCAACGCGCTGCGCGCCGGCGCGGCCGGATTCCTCGTCAAGGACATCGTGCCCGAAGACTTCCTCCATGCCGTACGCGTCGCGGCACGTGGCGACGCGCTGCTCGCCCCGTCCATCACCCGCAAGCTCATCAACACCTACGTCACCCAGCGGCCCCGCACCGGCACCGGGCCGGGACTGAAAGAACTCACCACTCGTGAACGCGAAGCCGTTGTCCTGGTCGCGCGGGGCCTGTCCAACGACGAGATCGCCGACCATATGGTGATCAGCCCACTGACCGCGAAAACCCACATCAACCGGGCCATGGCCAAGCTCCGCGCTCGCGATCGCGCTCAGCTCGTCGTCCTCGCCTACGAATCCGGCCTGGTAGCGCCGCACGACTCCTGACCTGGTCGCGGCGATCCGCAGGTCATGCCCTTTGACGGCACCGTCGCCAAGATCAAGGCCAAGCTGGCGGCGTACTACCCCTGATGTCGTTCAGGCGACCGCCGCCACGAGACCGGAGCGGCGGTCGCCGGGGCGTGTGCATGCCGGCCGCCATTGGCGTAGCACCCTCCGGCGGCGCGGTAAGCCATGCGAACGCGGACGGCCGAACGTTCGTGGTGGCGTATGCCTGCGGCGTCAGCTCGTGCCTTCCTCGGCATCGAGCTGGTGGTCCGCCCAGACGTAGCTTTCGGGAAGCAGGTCGGTGATGGAGACGGTGCGGAGTCTGTCACCTGTGCCGACGATGACCTTGATGGCTGGGAAGTAGTCGAGAAGGACCTGGCGGCAGCGGCCGCATGGGGGCACGACGCCTCGGTCGCGGTCGCCCACGGCGACGATGGTGCCCAGGTCGTAGGCGCCCTGTGCGGCGGCCGTGCCGATGAGGACCAGCTCAGCGCAGGGGCCGCCGGTGAAGTGGTAGGCGTTCACCGCCGTGATGATCCGGCCGTCCTGGTTGCGGGCCGCGGCCGCCACGGTGTGGTTGTCGCCCCGGCAGCGTGTGGCCGCGACATGCGTCGCGGCCTGGATCAGTTCATGGTCGACGTGGTTGATCTGTGTGGTCATCTTCTCTGCCTTCGTGTGGTGTCCCACGCCAGTGCACCGTTGCCTCCATATCCCAATGATCTATGGCGATGAGTGCCGTTCGGTGAAGGACATGATGCGTCGCCAGGCGTCCTCGCACGCCGCCGCCCACTCGGTGGACGTCCGGTCGAAGAAGGAGTGCGGGGCGCCCTCATAGATGTGCGTCTCGTGCTCGGTGCCCGCCCTGTCGAGCGCGGCCGTGTACGCGGCGAACTGCTCCGGTGTCGAGGCCGTGTCGGCACCGGCGCGCAGCAACAGGAGCGGGGCGCCGGGGACGGCCGGCGGCTCGCCGGCCGCGCGGAGGGCGCCGTAGAAGCCGATTCCGCCCGCCAGGCCGTTGCCCTCGGCCGCCAGCCGCCAGGAGTGGGCGCCGCCGAGGCAGAAACCCACCGTGAACACCGGGCCCGTCTGGGCCAGGTTGGTGACGGCCTCGCCGACGTCGGTGCGTACCTGGTCGGCGGTCAACTGCGACACGTGCGGCATGTAGTCGAAGTCGTCGTCCCTGTCGTCCGTGCCCGCCGTACGGCCGAAGTAGTCGATGGCGACGGCCCGGAACCCCGCCTCGGCGAACCGGACCGCCAGCTCGCGGTAGAACGGGTGCAGCCCGCGCACGTCCGGCAGGATGACCACGCCGCGCCCGTTCGGCACCGCGGGCTCGGCACGGTAGGCGAGGAAGGTGTTGCCGTCGGCGGCGGTCAGGTTGAGCGGCTCCTGGGAGGCGGCACGGCCCTTGATCGGCGGGGCGGGCGGCCTGCTGTCAGTGGAGTGGCACATGATCAGAGCATATTGACGGGACGTGCCGCGGAACCGGACCACGGGCTGCGCGTTTCTCAGAAGCCGCGCTGGAGCCGCCGTGGCTGCTCGGCTCATGGACGGCGAGCTAGTCGGCAAGCTAGTACGGCGGCGCGGCCCTGAGCGCCGTCAGCAGGTGCGCGTGCACCCTGGCGACGGGGGCCCTGGCCAGCCCGCCCGAGCGGACCGCGAGGTAGCCGGTGTTGATCGGCGCCAGCTCCGGCTCCGCGAGCGTGACCAGCCGGCCCGCCGCCAGATCGGTCCCGCACAGGTACGCGGGCAGGACGGAGACGCCCATCCCGGCCCGCACCGCGCTCAGCACGCCGCGCAGGTCGGGGATCACCACCCGCGCGGCCATCGCCGGCCGCCGCCCGAAGACCGTCCGCCAGTAGCGGCGCACGATGGGCAGTTCCTCGGCATAGGAGATCAGCGGCATCTCCGCGAGATCCGCCCGCGCGGCCAGCTCGGGACTGGCCACCAGCAGGAACTCCTCGTCGTACGCGGGCTCCGCCTGGACGCCCCGTACGCGCGGCCGGATCGTGGAAACCACCAGGTCGAGCCGCCCGGCCGCCAGGTCGGCGAGCAGGCCGTCGGACAGCCCGAACGTCGTGCGCAGCCGCAGCCCGTCGCGCACCAGCGGCGCGAGCAGCGGGATCACCTGCTCGCAGACGAACTCGGCCGGGCCGCCCAGATGGACCGCCTGCTCCGACGGCAGCTCCGCGTCCACCACCGCGTCCAGGGCGTCGAGCGAGCCGGCCACCCGGCGGGCCAGCTCGTCCGCGGCGGCCGTGGGGGCGACGCCGCGCGGCAGCCGGTCGAACAGCGGCCGGTCCAGCGCCGCCTCCAGCGTCTTGACCTGCGCGGTCACCGCGGGCTGCGACAGGCCGAGCGTTTGCGCGGCGGCCGTGATGGAGCCCGTCCGGTAGACCTCGAGGAACGTCCTGAGCAGGTCCAGCGAGAGCGACATATCAGTATTCTGATGGCTGACTGCTGGATTCGCTATTTGTTGGCTGATGGGTCGGCGGGGCATGCTCAGGACATGACCAAGCGTATTCTGATCGCACTGACCAGCCATGACGACCTCGGCGGAGTCAGGAAGACCGGCTACTACGTGCCCGAGGCGGCCCATCCCTGGGACATCTTCCGGCGGGCCGGGTTCGAGGTCGAGGTGGCGAGTGTGGGCGGCGGCCGGACGCCCGAGGACGGGTACGACCCGGCCGACCCCGTCCAGACCGCCTTCCTGACCGACCTCGAAGGGCGGGCCGTCCCGCGGCTGGCCGACCTCGACGCCACGGCGTACGACGCGGTGTTCTACGCCGGAGGGCACGGCACCATGTGGGACTTCCCCGACGACCCGGACGTGGCCCGGCTCGGGCGGGAGGTGTACGAGCGCGGCGGTGTCGTCGCGGCCGTCTGCCACGGCCCGGCGGCGCTGGTGAACCTCACGCTCTCCGACGGCTCGCACCTCGTGTCGGGCAAGCGGGTGGCGGGGTTCACCAACAGCGAGGAGAACGCGGCGGGCGTGGCGGACGTGGTGCCGTTCCTGCTGGCCGACGCGCTGCGGGCGCGCGGCGCTCGGCACGAGGGCGTGGCTGACTTCGAGCCGCACGTCGTCGTGGACGGCCGCCTCGCCACCGGCCAGAACCCGGCCAGCGCCGCCCCGCTCGCGCAACGCGTCGTCGAGCTGCTGAGCTGACGGGTTGGCGGGTGAACGGGGGTCAAACGCCGCCGGATGGCGGTTGTCCGGCGGCGGCCGGGATCTGATCATCGAGGGGTAGGGTCAAGCATCCCGTGGAAGGGGAAGCGACATGGCAACACACCCCAATCTGGATCCCGAACTCCGTGCCGGGCTCGGCCAGATGATGACGATGCCGGATGCCCAGCTGTCTCGGGAGAGCCTCCCCGGACATCGGGCCCAGATCAACGCCATGTTGGCGGCCGCGCCCACGCCGGAGACCGACGTCACGATCGAGAATCGCCACGTACCGGGGCCCGAGGGCGCACCTGACGTCCGGCTACGGATCTACCGTCCGGCCGGGGCCGAGACGGACCGGCCGGGGCTGTACTGGATCCACGGCGGCGGCATGATCATCGGTATCCCGGAGATCGACGACGCCATGATGATCGAGTACGCCGAGCAGCTCGGCGTTGTGATCGTCTCCGTGGACTACCGGCTCGCCCCCGAACACCCGCATCCCGCGCCGGTCGAGGACTGCTACGCCGGACTGCTGTGGACCGCCAAGAACGCCGGCGAGCTCGGCCTCGACCCCGCCAGGCTGGCCGTGGGCGGCGCGAGCGCGGGCGGCGGGCTGGCCGCGGCGACCGTGCTGCTCGCCCGCGACCGGGGCGGGCCCGAGGTCTCCTTCCAGCTGCTCGTCTGCCCGATGCTCGACGACCGCAACATCACCCCGTCCAGCCACGAGTTCGCCGAGGCCGTGATCTGGGACCGGGCCGCGAACCTGTTCGGCTGGACCGCCCTGCTCGGCGACCGGATCGGCGCCGACGACGTCTCGCCCTACGCCGCGCCGGCCCGGGCCACCGACCTGGCGGGGCTGCCTCCGTCGTTCATCGACGTGGGGGAGCTGGAGGTGTTCAGGGATGAATGCATCGAGTACGCGCGGCGGCTCGTGCAGGCCGGGGTGTCGACCGAGTTCCACCTTTATCCCGGGGCCTTCCACGGGTTCGACGGGCTGGTTCCCGACACCGAGCTGAGCCGCAGGGCCAGGGCGAACCGGCTGGCGGGACTCAAGCGAGCGTTCCGCGTCTGACGCGCGGGCCCGGTGCTCCGCCGCTGAGAGCGTCGCGCGTGGTCAGGCGGGTGATCCGCCATTGGCGCGCAGGCGTACCAGGGCCAGGGCCAGGTGGGCGCGGAGCCGTCCGGCGGAGTCGGCGAGTGAGAAGCCCAGGACCGACTCCGCCCGCGCGATCCGCGCGGCCATCGAGCTGTGGTGCAGGTGCAGGACGGTGGCGGCCCGACGCACCGAACCCTCGGCGCAGAGCGCCCGCACGGCCGACCGGCCCTCGCCGCCGAGCCGCTCCATCGACCGTACGTCGGCCAGCTCGGCGATCGCCGCGTCGGGCACGTCGGCGTAGAGGGCCAGCGCGCCCAGCTCGGTCCAGCGCACCACGCGGTCGTGCGGTCCGGTGAAGCGCAGCGCGGTACGCGCGCCCGCCCACGACTCGGCCACCCGCGAACCGGGCAGCTCGGGGCCGATGCCGATCCGCGATGAAATGGGCAGCTCGGGGCCGATGCCGACCCGCACGGAGCCGGGCAACCGGGGCAGCGCGGTGGCCACCAGAACCGCCTCCGTGTCGCCGATCCGGGCCGCGCGGACGTGGTGCCCCATCGTCCGTACCCCGGGCACCAGGGCGAAGCCCTCGTCCGCGGGGATCGCGATGGCCAGCGCCTGTAGCGGCGTCGCGGGGTCGAACCCCAGCAGCCGCAGCGCCCGCGCCCGCTCCGCCTCGCCGGTCTCCGCCGACAGCGCCAGCTCCACCAGCGCCGGGTCCCGGCCTTCGCGGGCCAGTGCTACGGCGCGTTCCAGCGTGACCTCGGCCGCGGCCGCGAACCGTTCGAGGACGATCTCGTCCAGCCCGTGCGGGGTTCCGTCACGCTCCATCCAGACCGCGCCGAGCCCGGACGCCAACTCCCTGACCACCTTGAGCGCAGCGTCGCCCTCCGGATGGTGGTCGGTGTCCGGGTGGTCGACGGAGCCGTCGGGGAACGTGCGGGTGCGCCGGCCGGTGGCCGCGTCGAGCAGGCCCACCGGGCACTGGGTCAGCCGCGCGGTCGCCGAGAGCAGCACCGGGACGCTCACATGGTCGCGTACCAGCGAGTCGAAGTAGGCGATGACGCGCACCGCGCTCTCCGCGTCGGTGTCCAGCGTCGACAGTCGGAGCAGCAGTCCTCGCACCGCTCCAGCGTATGTCCGAGAACAGCCACCTGGCGAGGCGACCAAGCATACGCTAGGTTGGTCTTGTGGATCTCGACTTCTCCGCGGCCGAGCAGGACTTCCGTGCCGAGGTTCGGGACTGGCTCGCCCGTCACGTACCCGATGGGCTGCCGTCGATGGACACCCCCGAAGGCTTCGAGGCGCATCGCGCGTGGGAGGCGCTGCTCGCCTCCGCGCGGCTGTCCGCCGTCTCCTGGCCCGAGGAGTACGGCGGACGGAACGCCTCGCTGATCGAGTGGCTGATCTTCGAGGAGGAGTACTGGGCCGCGGGCGCCCCCGGCCGGGTCACCCAGAACGGCGTCTTCCTGCTGGCCCCGACCCTGATGGCGTACGGCACGGAGGAGCAGCGGCGGCGCTGGCTGCCCGGGATGGCCAGGGCCGACGAGGTATGGGCGCAGGCCTGGTCGGAGCCGGAGGCGGGCAGTGACCTGGCCGCGCTGAAGTCCCGGGCGACCCGGGTGGACGGCGGCTGGCGGCTTTCCGGGCAGAAGACGTGGAGCTCCCGCGCCGCCTACGCCTCGCACGGGTTCGGCCTCTTCCGTACCTCGGACGAGGGCAGGCACCGGGGGCTGACGTACTTCATGTTCCCGCTCGACGAGGTGACGGTCCGGCCGATCGCGCAGCTCGACGGGCTGCCCGGGTTCGCCGAGCTGTTCTTCGACGGCGTCTTCGTGCCCGACTCGATGGTGCTCGGCGCCCCCGGCGAGGGCTGGCGGATCGCGATGGCCACCACCTCCTCCGAACGCGGCCTCGCCCTGCGCAGCCCCGGCCGCTTCCTGGCCACCGCCGACCGGCTCGTCCACCTGGCCCGCGACGCGAGCCCCGAACTCGCCGACCGGGCGGCCCGCTGCTGGACCGACGCCGAGGCGTACCGCCTGCACACCTTCGCCACCGCCCACCGGCTCATGTCGGGCGCCGAGATCGGCTCCGCGGCCAGCATGGGCAAGGTCTTCTGGTCCGAGCTGGACCTGCGGATGCACACCCTGGCCATGGAGCTGCTCGGCGAACGGGCGGGGGAGACGCCGTGGCTCGACGGGTTCCTGTTCGCGCTGGCGGGGCCCATCTACGCGGGCACGAACGAGATCCAGCGCAACATCATCGCCGAGCGAGTTCTGGGGCTGCCCCGATGACCTTCGCCTTCACCGACGAGCAACTGGCCCTCGCGGAGACCGTACGGGATGTGCTGCGCGCCCACTGCCCGCCCGCCGCGCTGCGCTCCGAACGCCGCCCGGCCTGGGAACAACTGGCCGGGATCGGGTTCTTCGGGCTGCTCCTGCCGCCGGACGCCGACGGGCTCGGGCTCCGCCTGGTGGACGCGGTGGCCGCGCTGGAGGAGACCGGGCGGGCCTGCCTGCCCGGTCCGGTCGTGGAGACCGCCGTGGCGGCGCCGTACCTGCTGGACGACGTCGCCAAGCTCGCCTCCGGGTCGGTCTGCGTGAGCGTGCTGCTGCCCGGCCAGGCGTACGCTCCCGACGCCGACCTGGCCGACCTGCTCGTGGTCGCGCGCGCCGACGGCCTGCACCTGGTCTCCAGGGAGTCCGTACGGCTGGCGTCCCGGCCCGGTGCCGATCCGTGCCGGAGGCTGTTCGACGTCTCCTTCGACGACTCCGTACGGCTGGACCGCTCGTATGTCCCGGCCCTGCGACGGGCCACTGTGGCGACGGCGGCGCAGCTCATCGGGGTGGCCAGGCACCTGCTGGCGGTCACCGTGGCGCACGCCGGGGTCAGGACCCAGTTCGGGGCGGCCATCGGGTCTTTCCAGGCGGTCAAGCACCAGCTGGCCGACGTGGCCATCGCGCTGGACTTCGCCGCCCCACTCGTCTACCGCGCTGCCCTGTCGGTGGATCGGCCGGTGCCGACCGTGGACCGGGACGTCAGTGCCGCCAAGGCCGCCGCCGGTGAGACGGCCGCGCTGGCGGCCCGGGTGGCGTTGCAGGTGCACGGCGCCATCGGTTACACCGAGGAGCTGGATCTGCGGTTCTGGCTGGCGCGGGCCTGGTCGCTGTCGGCCGCGTACGGCGGCTCTGCCGTACATCGGGCCCGGGTGCGGACATCGGTGATCGGCGGCGATCTGAGGCGGTACCCGTGAGGTTCGGCGTCCCGCTCGGCCTGATTCACCCGGCCGCGTGGAAGGACGTGGCGGTGGCCGCCGACGAGCTGGGCTTCGAGTCCGTGTGGCTGCCCGAGCACCTCGTGTTCAGCACCGACCTGTCGACGGCCCTCTACCCGGGCACCTCCGAGCCGGGCATCAAGCCGTCCACGCCGCTGTTCGACGCGCCCGCGTACCTGTGCTGGCTGGCCGCGCTGACCTCCAGGATCAGACTCGGCACGGCCGTGCACCTCTTCGCACTGCGCCACCCGTTCGTGTCGGCCCGCGCCTTCGCCACACTCGACGTGGTGTCGTCGGGCCGGGCCATCTGCGGGGTGGGGGCGGGCTGGTATCGGGGGGAATGGGACGCGGCCGGCATCCCCTTCGCCTCGCGCGGCGCACGGCTGGACGAGGCCATCGAGGTGGCCAGGCGGCTGTGGAGCTCGCCGGTGGTCGCGCATTCCGGGCGGTTCTACTCATTTCCCGAGGTGGCGTTCGAGCCCAAGCCCGTACAGCACCGCCTGCCGATCCTCTGCGGCGGCGAATCACCCGCCGCGCTGCGCCGGGCCGCGTCGCTGTGTGACGGGTGGATCAGCATGCCGCACACGCTGGAGTCGATCAGACCGCAACTGGGCCGGCTGGCGGCGCTGCGGGGGGAGAGGCGCTGCTCGGTGACGGCCCACGCGTACTCGCTGGCGTCGCCGGACGAGGTGGCGGACTGGGCTGGGCTGGGAGTGGACCGGCTGATCGTCCGACCGTGGACACGCAGCCGCGACGCGGTCTCCTGCCTGGCCGCCTTCGCCGCGGACTACGGGGTCACGTCGCGCTAGCTTCGGTACGGGCCATGGCGTCGAGAGCACGGTGCCGCGTCGGCTTGGCCACCGGAGCCAGGACCGGCAGTACGCCGGCAACGGGCCGCGAGGTCGTGACGTGGTCGAATTGATCGCTGGGGTTGCGCCCGAATCCGCTGCGGCCGGCGCTGATCACGCCGGCGGCTCGGGCTCCTGGGCGATGAGGGTCTCGATGGCCGTGCAGATCAGGTGGATGCTTCGGTGGAACTTCTCGTCCTGGCCGTGCCTGGGGGCTTCCTCGAAGGTCAGGGGAAAGCGGGTGCGCAGGTCGGCGTAGCGCTCCGGGGTGATGGCGGGGGCCTGGGACTCGCTCTGTTCCTGGAGGGCGAATCCGGTGATGTGGCTCAGGAGGGTGTCGGCGGCTGTGACGAGGTGCGGGCGGGGGACGCCGGCGTCCAGGAGAGTCCGCAGAAGGCGCTCCATGAGGGACAGACCCCCGGTGCTGAGCATCTTGGGGCTGTCGGCCAGGAGGATGGCGCCGCCGGGGTGCTCGTGGAGGCTCTGGCGGAGGGTGGCGGCCTGGACCTCGACCTCCTCCCGCCAGGTGGACTCGGGCGGAAGGGTCGCCAGGGCGGCCGTGGCGGCGTCGTAGGCCTGCAGGCATACGCGGTCGGCCATCATCGCCAGCAGGTCGTTCTTGCTCTTGACGTGGTAGTAAAGGCTGCCGGCAGTGGAGTCGAGGCGCACGGCCACCTGGCGCATGGACAGGCCGTGGTAGCCGACCTCGGCGAACGTGGCCATCCCCGCGTCGACGATCCGCTCCTGGGTGAGCTTCATGGCCCTACCGTAGCGCATTTTGAACACCGTTAGAATCCTGTGCTAGCCTCGCCCTGGCGGTTTCGAACGGTGTTTGAAAGGGGCCTGCCATGAGTGAGTTGCTGTTCTTCGCCACCACGGCCGCGCTGATGGTGATGATGATCAACAGCGGGCTGGCACTGGGACCGGCGCGTGGCCGGCCCGTCCCCTGGGTCGCGGTGGGGCTGACGGCGCTGGCCGTGGGCGGGGTGGTGATCCAGCTGGTGTGGTCCGGGGCGATGGACGCGCTCGACAATGACCCCGCCAAGACCGGGTGGTGGCGGGTCGTGACCTCGGTCTTCATGCAGAACGGCGGCGTCGCCGGAGCCGTGTGGAACATCGCGACGCTCGCCATCGTGGCTGCCTTGGCGCAGTGGTTCTGGGGCGGGCCGCTGACGGTGGCGCTGTTCGCGGGCGGGATCTTCCTGCCGGAGTGGGCCGACGCGCTCCTCGGGATGGGCGGCCCCAGCACCGATCCGCGTAATTTCGCCGGCAGCTCGGGGGCCACCTACTTCCTGGGGGCGACCTTGGCGACGGCCCTGTTGCTGCGGACCCGGCTCTTGAAGGAGCGGCTGCTCGCGGTCGGTGTGCCGCTGCTGGGGTTAGTGATGTGGTTCGCGCAGAGCAACGGGCACGGGCTGGTGGCGGCGTACGGGTTCGTCACCGGCTTCCTGGCGTGGGTCGCGTGGCGAGCGATCGCGACTCGCCGGGAGTCGGCCTATCGCAGATAGTGAGCCACTATCTGCGATAGGCCGGAACGCTTCGCTCGGCCGCCCGGTGGTCACCCGGGACGCGCCAGAGGCGAGCGCCCGGGGTGCCTGCGTCCAGGCTGCCGCGATGCTCTCCGCTTCCGGCATCAAGGACGTGCGCGACGCGTGGTGCCCGCCGCCCGTGGCTACGCCTGGAGAAGGCCCTCGCTGCCATCTTTGTCACCAATCCCAGAATGATGCGCACGGTCGGGCACGTGTCACCCGGTCGCGTCGAGGGTGGGACGGAGCTCAGCCCAGGCCCATGCTCCGAGTGTCGTGTCGGTCGTGGTCACGGGGGTCCGCGGCTGCTCGGGGACGAATCCCTCGCGCAATCCGGTCGACATGCCCATGATGCCCTCGACCTGCGCCGGGGACATGCCGGCGTCGGCCAGCGTGGCGCGCATGTCGTCGTCGGCAACGCGGTGGGCGGTGACCGTGGGGCCCAGGACGTCGCCGACCACGGCCAGGGCGTCGTCCCAGGACAGGTCCTGTGGTCCGTGCACGGCCTGCACCCGGCGTCCCGACCAGTCGGCGCGCAGCAGCAGGGACGCGGCCACCGCGGCGATGTCAGCCGGAGCGACCCAGGAGAACGGCTTGCCGGTGGGCAGGACCACGGCCACGGTGCCCGAGCGGATGCCCTCGAGCTCGAACAGCAGATTACTGAAGAAGTAGCCGCATCGCAGGTGGGTGACGGCGAGGTCGGCGTGCTTGGCGACGACCCGGTCCAGCGTCTCCTCGACGCGGGCCAGTCCGTCGATCTCACCGGCACCCTCGCGGAGCTCCGCTCCGACGCTGCTCTGCAGGACGGTGCGGGGGATGCGGTTCTCGGTGATCGCGGCGGCGACGATCTCGCCGACCTCGGCGTACGCCGCGACGGGGTCGTCGGCCTCGCCGGGCGGCACGACCAGGAACAGCGCGTCGACGCCACGGGTCGCCTCGGTGACCGCCGCGGCGTCCCGAAGGTCGACCTCGCGGGCGTCGACGAGGTCGCCCCAGGTCGCGCGGGGCTGCTCGGGGTGGCGGCTCAGCAGCCGCGGACGGACACCGGCTCGGACCAGGTGACCGATCAGAAAGCGGCCGACGTTGCCGGACGGTGCTGTGATGGCGATCTCCATGACGTCCACCGTACGGGTAGATGTGGCCGGATCCTGTCCGCGATTGTGGCGACACTGGAGCTATGACCGACTTCGCACCTGTTGACGGCGGTCCCGCCGGACGGACCCTCCGGCTGCTGGAGTTGCTGGCCGCCCGGCCGGACTGGTCGGCTTCCGATCTCGCCGGGCGTCTCGAGGTCAGCACCCGCACCGTGCGTCGCGACGTGGCCCGCCTGCAGAGCCTCGGCTACGCCGTCGAGAGCCGGCCCGGGCCGGGTGGCCACTACGCGCTGCGCCCGGGGCACCGGATGCCGCCGCTGGTCTTCCAGGACGACGAAGTCGTGGCACTGGTCGCGGCCGTGCGTATGGTCGAGGGGATCCTCGCCGGAGACGCCGCGCACCGGGCGCTGGCCAAGTTGTCGCAGGTGCTCCCGCGGCGGCTGCGCACCGTCCTGGACACCGCCGCCGCGGGTAGCGAGAGCGTCGGCGGCGAGCGCGAGAGCGTGGCGCCTTCGACCCTGGCGGTGCTGCTCCGCGCGGCCGATCAGGACCTCGTGCTGCGGTTCGGCTACCGCGACCGGCACGGAGCCGTCAGCCGACGGCGAGTGGAGGCGGTGCGGTGCCTCTACGCCCGCGGACGCTGGTACGTTCTCGCCCACGACCTCGACGCCGACGACTGGCGGGTGTTCCGCCTCGATCGCGTGCGGGAGCCGGAGGCGGGGGAACCGGGGTCCGTCGACCGTGGTCGGCCGGCCGCGGACCTCGCGACCTGGCTCGCCACGGACTTCGGCCGTCGACCCGAGGGCTGAGGGCTCAGGCGGTGGCGGCGGCAGCGGTAATGAGCGCCCGGCCGCCGACACGGACGGTGATGGGCGTGCCAGCGGGGCCGATGAATGTCGTGGCTGTGCGATGATCAGTCACGCTATGTGACTTCGATCATCTCGGCCGAGCCTGGTGAGATCGTCGGACGTCCGGTCTGGCGGCTGATGCCCGCGAGGGCTAGGCGCAAGCCGGGTGCTGGGATCAGGCGCGGTGGCGGCCTCCGCGTGATCCCTTGTGGGTTGTGCGCGGCTGAGGGTGTGCCGGGGGGAGGGCTTGCGTTCGAGAGGTCACGAGCAGCTCGCCGTTCCCGGCCCGCAGTTCGTCGGACCAGGCTCGCAGTTCGTCCATGACAGTGCCTGAGGCGGCCGGCGCCTCATGGCTTTGCCGACGGCGAGTACGGGCAGCGGTGTCGAAGGCATCCGTGCGGGGCGGGACGGCCGACGGGAGACGGTGACGGCGGCCCCGTGACGGCGCGTCCTGGACGAACGCCTCCGCGCCGTGGGCAGCGCCCAGGGGACGATGACGGCGCCCGCGCAGGGGACTGTCCGCGGTGAACGGAGCCGACTCCTCGACAGGGTGCCCGCTGCGGCGGCGCCGCCCGTAGTAGCCGCCCGGCTGCGGGCTCTCCGCCTGCTCGGCGGTGGGCCAGGGCTCGGTCGCGCGCGTGTACGGCGTGCGCGCGTCAGGGTGCTGCGGCGTGGTGTACGAACCGGGCTGCTGGGACGCGGTGCGCGAGCCGGGGTGCTGTGACGCGGTGCGCGAGCCGAAATACTGCGGAGTGGTCTGCGAACCAGGGTGCTGGGACGCGGTGCGAGGCCTGGGACGATGCGGCGCACTGTCACGGCGCGTCGAAGGCGTGCTGTCACGGCGCGCGGACGGCGTGAAGGCGTCGAACCGTGTCGTCGCCGCCACGGGGACGGGCGAGAACGCGTCGAACTCCGTCGTCGCGTCGGGGATCGGCGCCGAGGCCCGCGCCAGCAGGTCGGCGATCGGCTCCAACGGCTTCAACCGCTCCAGGATCGACCGGCTCGCACCGGTCGCCAGACGCGGGTCGGCCACCAGGCGGGGGTCGGTCACGTCGAGGCGCGGCTCGCTCCCGAGCGCGGACGCGACGACCTCGGCAGGGACGGCGAAGTCGAAGTCGGTCGATGCGATGAGCTCGTTCGAGGGGGTGAGCTCGGCTGGGGCGCTGAAGGCGGGGGCGCTCGCGGTGATGAGCTCGGCCGGGGTGGCGACGGCGAGGTCGCTCGCGGTGGTGAGAGCCGGGGTGGTGAGGGCCGGGGTGGCCGTGCGGGCCAGGGCGGGGGCCGTTTCGGTGCGGGCCTTGCGGCGGCGGCGCCGGTGGCCGACGGCGGCCGGGGCAGGGGCGGCGAGGGCGGCCGCGCGGGCCGGCCGTACGCGCATGTTCCTGGTCTTGGCGACGGCGAGCACCGCGAGGGCGGCCACCAGCGCGGAGCCGATCAGCGCGGGAGACGAGAGCGTGGGCAGCGGAGCGGCGGACGACGCGTCGACGATGGTCGGAAGGGGAGCGGGGTTGCTGGTGACCGCGTTGGTGTCGGCGGTGGCCGGCTTGGCGTGCTTGCCCTTCTTGGGCGCCTGTTCGGCGGCCTTCGTGGTGGCCGCGGGCGACGACTTGCGGGTGGCCGTGGGGGCGGGGGAGACGGCCTGCTTGGGGCGGGTGGCGAGTGGGGCCTCGAGGTGTTCGCCCTGCCCGACTCCCTGCCCGATGCGGGGGATCAGGTCGACGAGCGGGGTGCCGTCGGGGAGTTGGAGCTTGCCCACCTCGGTCGTGGAGGTGGAGGTGGAGGCCTGCTCGTTCGCCCGCTGCTGCGCGTCCTGCTCGCCCTCGACCTGCTTCTTGGCGGCCTCGTTCTCCAGGCGGGTCTTGACCTTCTCCGGGTAGCCGTAGCCGACGACCTTGCTGGTGTCACGTTCCTTGCGCTTGGCGACGCCGCCGTCGATGTTGCCCTCGATCGTGAAGATCGTGTCGCCCTCGACCTTGGTCACCAGGCCGACGTGGTCGATGGCGTCGATGTCGTTCGAGCCGCCCCAGTCGTAGAAGACGAAGGCGCCGGGCTGGGGCTTGTGACCCCAGGCGCCGTGCTCCTTGAACCACTCGGCGTGCTGCACCGTCCAGGCGAACTGACCGATCCAGTCCTCGTAGCCGAGCTTGTGCGCGGCCCAGGACAGGTACATGTCACACCAAGGGGCGGAGCTGTAGTCGGCGTCGAACTCGACGTTCTTGCCGTACCAGTGGCCGAACTTGGTGTACGCATCGCCTTTCTCGGAGTAGCCGAGCTGACTCTCGAGCAGGTCGATGAACTTCTTCATCTCTGGCGTCATGGACGTGCGAAGGAACCTTCCGGGCAAGACCGGGTTTATCCACACAGCCCTGGGTACGTGGGACGTATGTAGCAAAACCGGAGGCCTGTCGTCTTCCGTGATGAAGGAGGCTACCGTGGCGAAAGGGCAGGTCAAGCCTGGGTCAAGGTAGCTCCAAAGGTAATGCGCACCAAAACAGCAGGTCAAAAGCTTGCCAGAAATGTCCCGACAAGGACGGTTTGATAGTAAAAGATCTACCTTTGGGTGTCTAGAACGTGTTTTGGTAGAACGTGTTCTAAGATGCTGCAATGACGATCGACGTCGCCGCCGGCGAATCCCGCATCGCCGCCCTGTGCGCCCTGGCCCAGCGGACCAGAGACCTGATGGACGCGGTGCTGGTCACTGACGTCGACGAGGACGAGCTGGTGGCCGTGACCGCCGAGCTGGCCGCCCTGACCGAACGTCTCGAAGCGACCGTCAGCGTGTCATCGCGGCCTTTCGACATCGCGCCGGACGGCACCGTACGCCACCTGGGCAACGCCGCCATCGGCGCCGCCAATCCGTTCGCGGTGCCGCTGGTCGTGGAGCGGGCCACGAGCGGCGGGGTGCGGTCGGAGGTGTCGTTCCGGCCGCTGCACGAGGGGCCGCCCGGCTCCGTGCACGGCGGGATCATCGCGATGGCCCTTGACCACCTGCTGGGACAGGCGGTCGCCGTCGCCGGGCTGGCGGCTATGACCGGCACGCTGACGCTGCGCTACCGGGCGCCCGTGCCGTACGGCCAGCCGGTGGTCGTGACGGCGGAGCACACGCGTACGGAGGGGCGCAAGGCGTGGGCGGACGGCCGGGTATCGCTGCCGGACGGCACGGTGCTGGCCGAGGCGACCGGCCTGTTCATCACCCCGACGGCGTGGCTGGATGGCCCCCCGTCAGCGGTCCGCGCCGGTCAGTAGCCCGCGCCGGTCAGTAGCCTGCGTCCGTCAGTAGCCCGCGCCCGTCAGTAGGCCGCCGTCCACCGTGAACTCGCTGCCCGTGCAGTAGCTGGACCGGTCCGAGGCCAGGAACGCCACCACGTGCGACACCTCCACCGGCTTGGCGAAGCGCTTGATGACCATGCTGCGGAGGAACGCGTCCGCGTCCACCTCGCTCATGATGTCGGGGTCCAGGGCCATCGAGGTGTTGATCGCCCCGGGATGCACCGAGTTGACGCGGATCTTGAAGCGGGCCAGCTCACGGGCGGCCGCCTTGGTGACCCCCCGGATGGCGAACTTGGAGGCCGAGTACGCCGACATCCCCTCGGCGCCGATGAAGCCCTCGATCGAGGAGATGTTCACGATCGAACCGCGCCCGGCGGCCCGCATCGGCTCGATCGCCGACTTGACGCCGAGCCAGGTGCCCTTGAGGTTCACCTCGATCACGCGGTCGAACTCCTCGACCGTCATGTCCATAATGCGACGAAATTTCAGGATCCCAGCGTTGTTGACCAGGACGTCTAACTTGCCGTACATGTCGACGGCGGTCGCGACCGCACGCGCCCACTCCTCCGGGGCGGTGACGTCGTGATGGACGAAGGGCGCGCCCGTCTCCTCGGACAGCGCCTTGCCCTCCTCGTCCAGCACGTCACCGAACACCACGCGCGCCCCTTCCTCCAGGAACAGCCGCACATGCGCCTCGCCCATGCCGCGCGCTCCGCCGGTGATCAGCGCCACCTTGCCGTCAAGCATTCCCATTGCGACCTCCCGCCGCGACGGCCACCGAGGCCGCCTCCATAGATCGGTAGACGGGGATCCCGGCCGCCGCCACGATCGCCCTGACCTCGTCCTCGACACCGGGGGGTGCGCACTCGCCGTTCCTGGTGACCAGCGTGACCCTGGTCCCCGGGAGCGCGTCCTGTGTGGCCGCCAGCGCCCGCGCGTACTCGAACAGCGGTTCGGCCCGCGTCCCGTAGGTGAAGAAGCTCTGTACGTTCACGTGCGCCACCACATCCGGGTACGGACGGTGCCGCACGATCGTCTCGACGGCCCGCCGGACCAGGTCCGGCCCGCTCCGGGGGCCGACGGGCACCTCCAGCGGGTTGGCCAGCGAGGAGCCGGCCCCCAGCCCGAGCCCACGAAGCTCGCCGAGCACTGAGTCGGGCAGCGGCCCAAGCGGCACCCCGGCCCGATCGAAGACATCGGCGGCCAGCACACTCGCCCCGCCACTCGGCCCGATCACCAGCGCCCCGCCACGCGCGCCCACACTCAGAGAACCCACCTCACCACCCGGGACCGCGCCGAGCGAGCCCGCCTGGCCGTCCGAGATCGCGGTCCCGTTGTACGGACCTGTTGTTCGGGTGCCGTGGGCCTGGAAGAAGGCGAGGACGCCGATCAGGTCGTCCTGGGAGGTCACCAGCGTGGCCCCGGTCTGGTCGGCGAGTGCCTGCCAGATCCGCCCGTCGCTCACCAGGCCGCCGGTGTGCGAGGCGGCGGCCCGCTGGCCCTGGGCGCTGCGCCCGCCGACCAGCAGCACCACCGGCATGGGAGCGGCCGCCAGCGCCTCGTACAGCGCCCGCCCGTCACGCGGGTCCTCCAGGTACAGGCCGACGGCCCGCGTCTCGGGGTCGGCCGACAGCCAGCGGAGCAGTTCGGCCGGGGTGACGTCGGCCGCGTTCCCGACGGTGACCACCCGGCTGAACGCCAGCCCCCGCCGCTCGCCGACCTTGATCACCTCTCCGGCCAGCCCGCCGCTCTGCGAGATCAGCGCGACCGTCCCCGCCGGGCCGAGCCCGCCGCCGACGAACGTCTGCCGCCCGCGCGGGCAGTACACGCCCATGCAGTTGGGGCCGAGCAGCCGCGTCCCCGCCGCCCGTGCCGCGGCGACGAGCTCCAGTTCCAGCTCCGGCCGTCCCGCCTCGCCGAACCCGCCGCTCATCACCTGTACGTACGGCACGCCGCTCGCCTGCCGTACGACCTCGGCGCACCGCTCGGCGGGCACCGCCACCAGCGCGTAGTCCACGTCGGCCGCGGCCAGGGAGGGCACGGCGGGCACGCCGCCCACCTCCCGCGCCTCCGGATGCACAGCCACCAGCGGGACACCGGCGGCCTTGTAGAACTCGAGGAACATGTTCCCGAAGTTCGGCCTGCTGGTGGAGGCCCCGACCACGGCCACCGCCCTGGGCTCGAAGAGCGGCCCGAAATCCACCGGCTCCCCGGCCTCTACGAGGAGCTCCCCGGCCTGAGCGCCAAGCTCGGCATCAAGCGCGGCGCTAGCAGCCGGGTCGATGGCCGGGCCGACAGCCGGATCGGCAGTCGGGAGATACCGCGCGTCCACCGCCACAACGCCCGACTCGGTGGCGATGACCGGATTGATCTCGAACTCGCCCAGCTTCAGCCGCTCCCACAACCCGCCGGCCCCGCCGACCGTCATGAGCAGCTTCACCACCGCGTCCACGTCCACCCCGGCACGCCCGCGCAGCCCGTACAGCACCGGAGACCCGCGCAGCGACCCCAGCATCCGCCGCGCGTCCTCCTCGGAGATCGGGCACAGACCCAGCGCCGTGTCCCGCAGCGTCTCGGCCCACACCCCGCCCAGCCCGGCCAGCAGCACGGGCCCGAAACCGGGATCGTGGACCAGCCCGACGATCAGCTCCACGCCGGCGGCGGCCTGCTCCTCGATCAGGAAGCCCTCGGCCCCGGCGACCTCGGCCAGCATCCGCGCGGCCGCGGCCGGGACGTCGGCCCGGCGCAGCCCGAGCACCACGGCGCCGGCCTCGGACTTGTGCACGATCCCGGGCCCGTACGCCTTCAGCACCAGCGGTTCGCGCAGGTCCATGACGGGACCGAAGTCCATCCCGCGCACCACCACCCCGCGCGGCACCGGCACCCCGGCCTCCCGCAGCAGTGCCTTGGCCTCGTGCTCCGCGACCACCGCTCAGCTCCCCAGCAGGTGGCCGTGCTGCTCTCTGATCTGTCTGCGTAAGAGCTTGCCGGGCCCGCCGGAGGCGTCCTCGAAGTGCGGCAGCGTGTCGGCCACCACGATGCGGTCCGGCCGCTGGTGCGGGGCCAGCAGGTCGTCCAGGGCGATCGCGAGCTTGGCCGCGTCGAGCGAGTGCCCGGCACGTGCCACCACGGCCAGGAGGATCCGCTGTTCGACCGCGTCCTGCCCTTCGACGTGCGCGGGCACCCCGACCGCCCCGGCCTCCGCCACGCCGTCGAGCGCGGCGGCGGCCTCCTCGACCGCGACCGGCTGGGTCCAGACGCCGCCCTTGAGAATCGCGTCCTCGCGCCGCCCGAGCACGCGCAGCACACCGTCGGGGGAGACCGAGCCGAGGTCGCCGCCGACGTACCACTCGCCGCGCAGCACCTCTGCGGTCTTGTCCGGCAGCCCGTCGTAGCCGGTCATCCGGTGCGGCCCGGCCAGGTTGATCTCGCCGACCTCGTCCACCACGCGGCGGCCCGAGGGGTCCGTGACCCGGACGGCGTTCCCGGTACGTGCCCGGCCCGACGAGCCGAGCGGCGTGGAGCCGTCGTCGACCCGGCCCATGCAGGTGTAGGGGGCCTCGGTCTGGCCGTAGTAGGAGTAGACGCCGGCGTCGGGCAGCCGCTCCTTGATCCGGCCGAGCATGGTCGCGGTCAGCGGCTCGCCGCCCAGCATGATCACCCGGATCGACGACAGGTCCACCGCCTCGTGCTCGGACGAGCCCAGCAGCGCCGCGTAGAACGACGGGATCTGCGACACGTGCGTGACCCGTTCGCGGGGTACGACGCGCAGGAAGTTCGCCGGGCCCCAGTCCTGCTCCAGCACCAGCCGCATCCCGGCGTACAGGGCGGGCCCGACGATGGCCGGGAAGCCGATGCCCCAGATGATCGCGCCCGTGCCGAACACCGCGTCCGGCCCGCGCGGCACGTCGAGCCAGATCTGCGCGGTGGCCAGCGACGAGGCGTGCGTGTGGACCACGGGCTTGGGCAGCCCGGTCGTCCCCGAGGTGTAGTAGAGCGCGAGCGGGTCGTCGTGGAAGCCCGCGAGCGGCGGCTCCTCTTCTGAAGCGTCCGAAATATCGGACGCCTTGATCCAGGTGGTGATGGCGGGCAGCGACGGCCTGATCTCCGCGACCACCCCCTCCACGGTCGAGTCGTACACGAACGCCGTGCACCCCGACCGCTCGACCACCGCGCGCAGCGTCTCCACCGGCCAGTACGGGTTCAGTGCCGCCGTCACCGCGCCGATCTTGGCCTGCGCCAGGTACACCTCCGCCACGTGCAGCGTCTCGTTCAGCAGCGCCGCCACCCGCGTGCCCGGCGTGACGCCCGCCGCGAGCAGCGCGTGCGCCCGCCGGTTGACGGTTCTGTTCAGCTCGTCGTAGGTGAAGCTCCGCTCGCCGCAGTAGGTGAGCGCCACCCGGTCGGGGGTGCTCATCGCCGCGGCGGTCAGGATCGCGTGGCCATAGTTGCCGTACGGTGATCGCGCCATCGGGGGTGCCTCCGTCGTCAGAGGGGTGAATAGAGCACGAAGACGTTTCCTGAGGGATCGCGCAGCACGGCCCGCGTTTCGTGCGGCCCGTCCTCCGGCTCGCGGACCACTTCGGCGCCGCGCGCCACCAGATCGGGTACGGACCGCCGTACGCTGTCCACCTTGAACGACGGCGCGGCCGAGGCGGTGACGTGCTCGGCGGGCCCGGCCAGCGCCACGGTGACGCCACCTCCGTTCAGCGCGGCGAACCTGTCGCCGTCGCGGAACTTCACCGGCAGCCCGTAGAAGGCGATCGCCTCGTCCAGATCGGCCACGGGTATGAGCACGTTGCCAACGATCACGCGGGCCTCCAATGCGGTAAGTCGTCCACGAACGTCACCCGCACCGGCATCCCGATGCGGACCTCCTCCGGCGCGCACCCCACGACCTGGCCGAACACACGCGCCCCCTCCGGCAGATCGACCCAGGCCAGCACGTACGGCTCACGACCCCGGTAGCCGGGCGCGAACGAGCGGTGCACCACGGTGTACGTGTGCACCACGCCCGCGCCGGAGACCGGCTCGAAGACGAGTTCGCCACCGCACCGAGGGCAGTCGGCCTCGGGGAGGTGGACCCGCCGATCGCAGGCCGTACAGCGCTGAACGACCAGCTCGCCGCGCCTGCAGGCGGCCCAGTAGGCGGAGGTGTCACAGGTCATCGCTTGCCAAGCTAGCGCACGCTTGGTTGCTCGACAAGCCTAGCCAGCGGGATCCTCGGCCGACTCACCTGAGGTCAGCTCGTCCGAGGTCAGCTCGTCCGGGGTCAGCTCGTCCGGGGTCAGCGAATCCTCGGTGAGCGAGGTCTGCGCGTCAGGGCTCGGCGAGACGAAGGCCGGGGTGCCAGCCCGCGGCGAGTCCGAGGGCAGCGCGACGGGCGGCTGGGACGGCGTCGGAGTGGTGGGCTCCGGGGTGGGCGGGCCGGCCGTCGGGCGCGAGGCGCTGGGAGTGGGGCACGGCGGCCCGTCCACGGTCACCTCGCTGACCTGGGGGCCGTTGGCCGCCGCCGGTTCGGTCAGCAGCAGGAGGCCGAAGTGCGCCTGCCGGCCGCAGCCGACCGAGCCCAGGTCGCGGGCCACGGAGTCGGTGTAGGCGGTCTGGCCGGTGAGCGTGCGGGTCTCCTTGTGTACCGTACGGGCCTGGCCGTCGCCGTCACGCCGCGTGTACGTGATGCGCAGCCGTACCGGCCCCCGGCCGTCGGCCGCCACGCGTACCGCGCCCGCCGAGCCGGTCCACCGCACGATGTCCGCCGACCGCACGGCTGGGCTGGGCAGCGTCTGGGCGGACTGCCGGGACGTCGGGGGCGCGCTGGAAACGGTGACGGGCGCGCTGGAGACAGTGGCGGGTGGTACGGGGGCGGTCGTCGCCGTCCTCACCGTGGGACGGCTGGTATCCGAGGTCCGGCGGACCGGGGTCTTGTCGTCGACCGGGCTGGGATCCACCGGTTCGGACGTCTTCGGCTGCGGCATCAGCACCGTGCCCGCGGGGCCGAGCCCGCCGGTGAGCACCACCGCGATCAGCACGGCGACCACCGCCGCGCCCGCGATCCACAGGTGCGGCGGCAGCCTGGGCACGGTGATCCGCCGGTCGCGGACGGCCCCCTGGGTGGCGGTCGGCGCGTCGGTCCTGGCCAGCGGGAAGCGGAGCGCGAGCAGCGTGGCCAGCTCGCCGAGGTGGCGGCGCCCGCGCTTCTCCCAGTCCGGGCCGTAGGCGGCGACCGCGTCCTCCTCCAGTTCCGCCGCGAACTGCCGGGCGGAGGCGTACCTGACCGCCGGGTCCTTGGCCAGCCCGCGCCTGAGCAGGTCGCGCAGCGAGTCGGGGGCGACCTCCAGCGGCACCGGCTCGACCAGGTGCTTGTCCCGCAGCGAGGGGACGTCCTCCGCTTTGTACGGCGGCCGTCCTTTGACGGTCTCGAACAGCAGGCACGCCGCCGCGTAGAGGTCCGCGGGCGGCCCCGCCTCCCCCCGCGTCCACAGCTCGGGCGACATGTACGGCGGGCTGCCCGCGGGCACCCCCGGCTCCTCGGCATGAACCACCACGCCGAAGTCGGTCAGCTTGCTCGTGCCGTCCGCCTGGACCAGCAGGTTCTCCGGTTTGACGTCCCGGTGCGGCACGCCCTTCCCGTGGGCCACGGCCAGCGCCGACAGCGTGCTCTTCAGCACCGCCAGCGCCGCCTCCGGGCTGGTCCTGCCGTGCTCGGCCAGGATGGTACGCAGCGACACCCCGTCGACCAGCTCCATCACCACCGCGGCCCTGGTCGGGGTCTCCACGTACTCGTAGAGCTGGACCACGTTCGGGTCGTCGAGCTCCACCAGAGAGGGGGCGTCCACCCGGAAGCGGTCCATGAACTCGGTGTCCCGGCGCAGGGTCGCGTTCAGGTATTTGATCGCGACATAAGCCCCGGTGGCCTGGTAGGTGGCGAGGAACACGCGGCCCGTGTGCCCCGCGCCGAGCTGGCGTACTTCTCGGTAACCAGGGACCAAAGCGAACCCCCATAACGCAGCCGTCTCCCGTTCGACGGTCTCATCCGGGGTCCCGGTTGTCACGGGTCAAGATATTTCGCGATGTGTCAGGTGATTATCACGGTCGGTTGCCGGGTGATATGTTCGTGGCCAAGCAAGCGCTCGGCTAACTGGAGGCGCCGGATGGAGCGTACGGCCGTGCTGGTCATGGAGATGCAGCGGGGCGTCGTCGGCGATCTAACGAAATTTCCGGACCTGGTGGCTGTGTGCCGGCGGCGTGACGTGGTGGGCAACGCCGCCTCCGTGCTCCAGGCGGCCAGGGCGGCCGGCCTCCCGGTGATCCACTGCACCGCCGCCTTCCGCCCCGACCGGGCCGGCTCCCACACCCGCAACAGCCCGTTCATCACCGCCCTGCTCAAGGACCCCGACCACATGCTGGAGGGCACGCCCGCAGTGGAGGTGCTGCCCGAGCTGCTGGACGACTCCGACCTGGAGAGCCGGCGCCACCACGGGTTCTCCCCGTTCACCGGCACCTCCCTCGACATGACGCTGCGCTCACTGTCCGTCTCGCACGTGGTGGCCGTCGGGCTCTCGCTCAACCTGGGCATCACCGGGCTGGCCCTGGAGGCGGTCAACCTCGGCTACCGGGTCACCGTGGTGACCGACGCCGTCGCGGGCGTACCGGACGGCTACGCGGTGGCCGTACTGAAGTACACGATCGGCCTGCTGGCCACCCGCGTCACCGCCGCCGCACTCGTCGAGGAGTGGAAGGCCGGGGACGCGCGGTGATGGAGGGGATGCGGCTCGACGGGCGCGCGGCCGTCGTGACCGGGGGAGCGGGCGCGATCGGCGCGGCCATCGCCGCGGACCTCGCCGCGCTGGGCGCCCGGGTGATGGTCGCCGACGTGGACCTGCCGGGAGCAGAGAAGGTGGCCGGTGGGCTGCCGGGAGCCGCCGCGCTGGCCGTCGACCTCGCCTCGCCGCCGTCCATCGAGCGGTTCTGCGGCGCGGCCGGGCAGGCCGACATCCTCGTGCACAACGCCGGGGTGTCGATCGTCGAGCCGTTCGTCGCGAGCGACCCGGCGAACTGGGATCTCATGTGGCAGGTCAACCTGCGCGGCCCGATGCTGCTGACCAAGCTGCTGCTGCCGGGCATGCTGGAGCGGGGGTGGGGGCGGCTGGTGTTCATCTCGTCGGACGGCGCCAGGGCCGGCTCCGGCGGCGAAGGCGCCTACGCGGCGACCAAGGCGGGGCTGTTCGGCCTGGCCAAGACGCTCGCCCGCGAGGCGGCCAGGGCGCACGTCACCGCCAACGTGGTCTGCCCGGGCCCCACGGACACGCCGATGCTCCGGCGCGTCTCCGCGGCCGAGCCAGGGCTGGTCGACAAGATCGTCAGGACCGTACCGCTGCGCCGCCTCGGCACGCCCGCCGACGTGGCGGGCCTTGTCGCCTACCTGTGCACGGAACGCGCCGCCTACATCACCGGCCAGACGCTGTCGGTCAGCGGCGGCGTGACCATGCAGTGACGCCCGTGCGGTCATATCGAACGGTAGACGGCCTCCATGAGCCGGATCGCCCGCAGGTTGCCGGAGAAGGCGTCGGCCATCCTGTTCATGACATAGCCCGCGGCCAATCCGTGCTCCGGATCGGCCAGCCCCATGGAGCCGCCCATGCCCGTGTGCCCGAACGCGGTCGCGGACGGCAGGAAGAACGTCATGCCCGGCCGCATGAAGCCGAGCCCGAACGAGCTGTCCAGCAGCAGGACCCGGTCGGGACCCGTCACGCGGGGACGGATGGCGTCCTCCAGCGTCTCCGGGCGCAGCAGTTCGCACGCCAGCAGCGCGCGGTAGAACGCCGCCAGCGACCTGGCCGTGGTGACCATGCCCGCGGCGGGCCAGCCGGCGCGCAGGATCACCGGGTGGTTGGCGCCGCCTTTCAGGTCCTGGATGCGCGGATTGCCCAGGGCGCGGTTCATCAGGCTGCCGGGATCCTGGGCCGCCATGGCGATCGCGGTGATCGGATCCTTCGGCGGCCCGATGGGCGTCGCGGCGGGGACAGGGGCGCTGGGCGCCACAGGGGCGCCGGGCGCGCGGCTGGGCGCGCCGTCGCCCTTGCCCGTCTCGCTGCCCGTCTCGCTGCCCGTCTCGCTGCCGGGCGGGGGTCCGGCCGTCAGGCGGGCCGCCTTGGCGATCACGTCGTCCGGCGCCCCGATCCACAGGTCCAGCCCGAGCGGCCCGGAGATCTCCGCCGCGACCAGCTCACCCACCGACTTTCCCGTCAGCCGGCGCACGACCTCGCCCACCAGGAAGCCGTAGGTCAGCGCGTGGTAGCCGTGCGCCGACCCCGGCTGCCAGATCGTCCGCTGCCCGGCCAGGCGCGCCGCGATCGCCGGCAGATCCTCGAACTCCTCCACCGGTACCGGCTCGTCCAGCGCGGGCAGCCCGGCCTGGTGGCTGAGCAGGTGCTCGACGGTGATGGTCTGCTTACCCTGTCCACCGAACTCCGGCCACACCTCGGCGACCGGCGCGGTCACGTCCACCAGGCCGCGCTCGGCGAGCTGCAGCAGCACGGTCGCGGTGACCGCCTTGGTGCACGAGTACGCGAACACGGGCGTGTCCCGCTCCCACGGCCGCCCCGTGCGGCGGTCGGCCACGCCGTCCCACAGATCCACGACCAGCTCGCCGTCGAGGTAGACCGCGAACGCGGCCCCCAGCTCGGCACCATCGGCGAAATTCCGCTCGAACACCTCGCGCACACGGGAGAACCGGGGATCACAGTGCATCCAGACCTCCGACAGGAAGCAGAAAGGGAGCGCTTACGTGCCAGCCGAGCCTAACAATTGGGGACGTTTCGGCCCAGAGGATCAACGAGGCACTCTGAACCTGCTCACCGGCGACGTCGTGCTGAGGGCCCTGGCCGCCGCGCGCACCGGCCAGGTGCTCAGCCTGTCCATGCCGATCAGGGGCGCCACGTCGTCGCCCGCCCCCACGACGGTGCCGCACCTGCGGGGCCGTCCCCTGCCGCAGCACTTCATGTCGGTCGACGGCGGCGACTACGCGGCCGGCGCCCGGCCGGTGGGCGCCGGGCTGCGGATGGCCGACGACGCGCTGATCGTCACCCACCACGGCACGACCACGCACATGGACGCGCTCTGCCACATGTGGTCGGGCGACGAGCTCTACAACGGCCACCCCGCCGCCCGCGTACGCTCCTACGGCGCCACCCGGTGCGGCATCGAGCAGGTCGGCGGAGTCGTCGCCCGGGGCGTCCTGTTCGACGTGCCCCGCCATCTCGGGCTCGACCACCTGCCCGCCGACTTCCGCATCCCGGCGCAGTTGCTGGCGGAGATCGCCGTGCCGCGCGCGGGCGACGTCGCGGTGATCCGTACCGGCTGGCCCGCCGTATGGGAGCGCTCGCACGAGGAGTACTGGTCGGGCCAGCCGGGGCTGTCGGCCGGCGCGGGGCGCTGGCTGGCGTCGATGGACGTCTCGGCCGTGGCCGCCGACAACGCGGCGATCGGCGGGCTGAACGACCGCCAGCTCGCCGACGAGCCGCTCGACGACGACCTGCACCTCATCCTGCTGCACCGGCACGGCATCCACCTGATCGAGATGCTCTGGCTGGAGGAGCTGAGTGCGGCGGGTCGTACGGAGTTCGTCTTCGTCGCGGCCCCGCTCAGGATCGAGGGCGGGACCGGGAGCCCGCTCAACCCGCTGGCGATCCTCTGAGCCCCGGCTACCAGGTGACCGGGAGGCTCTCCACGCCGTAGACCGCCGCGCGCTCCTTCAGCGGCACCTCGGAGGCGGGCACGGCCAGCCGCAGGCCGGGGAAGCGTTCGAAGAGCCTGCGGTAGCCGATGCGCATCTCGACCCTGGCCAGCTGCTGCCCCAGGCACTGGTGCACGCCGTGCCCGAAGGCCAGGTGCCGCCGCGCCTCGGCCCGGTCGAGCCGCAGCTCGTCCGGATCGGCGAACTGGCCCGGGTCCCGGTTGATCGCCGGCAGCGACAGCGCGACCGACTCGCCCTTCCTGACCAGCTCGCCCGCCACCTCCACGTCCTCCAGCGCGACCCGGCTCGGCGCGCCCACGTGCAGGATCGACAGCCAGCGCATCAGCTCCTCGATCGCGTTGCCACTGTCGAGCAAGGCCCGCTGCTCCGGGTGCTCCAGCAGCGCGAAGACGCCCAGGCCCAGCATGTTCGCGGTGGTTTCGTGGCCGGCGATGAGCATGATCAGCGCGAGGTTCGTCAGCTCCTCGTCACTGAGGTCGCCGGTCAGGCCGCTGATCAGGTCGTCGCCCGGTTCGGCGCGCTTGCGTCGTACGAGCTCGCCCAGGTAGCCGGCGAGCGCCGCCAGCTCCGACACGCCCTCCTCGTCGAGGGCGACGAACCGCGCGGTCATCTCCTGGAAGAACTCATGATCCTCGTACGGCACGCCGAGCAACTCGCAGATGACCAGCGACGGGATCGGCAGCGCGTACGCCCGCACCAGGTCCACGGGCGGCCCCGAGACGGCCATCGCGTCGAGATGCTCGGCGGCGATCTCCTCGATCCGGGGCTCCAGCAGCCGCATCCTGCGGACCGTGAACTGGCCGGTGAGCAGGCGCCGGTAGCGGGTGTGCTCGGGCGGGTCGGTCGTCACGAACATGCCAGGGGGAGCGGGCTGGTCCTGGCCGAACTGCGAGGTCGCGCGTACGGCGCTGTGCTTGAGCTCCTGGCGGTTGCTGAACCGGGGATCGCTCAGCACGATCCGCGCGGCCTCGAAGCCCGTCGCCAGCCAGCCCGCGTGCCCGTCCGGGTAGTCCAGGCGCGACAAAGGCGGCAGCTTGGCCAGCTCGGGAGGCGGGTCGAAGGGGCATCCGGGGGTTCTGTCCATGGGAAGTTGCATATTTTGAGAGTAGACTCCTATTTGAGAGTTGTATAGCAGATAGAGGTGATCTCTTGTGAGTAGACGACTCTGTGCCGAAACCCCGACAATCAGTGACATGAGCGATCGACCGGTGCAGGGTCTGCGGGAGCGGAAGAAGGCCAGGACGAGGGCGCTGATCCAGAAGGAGGCGCTACGGCTGTTCCGCGAGCAGGGCTACAGCGAGACCACGGTCGAGCAGATCGCCGAGGCGGCGGAGGTGGCGCCCAGCACGGTGTTCCGCTATTTCGCCACGAAGGAGGAGCTGGTGTTCATCGACCAGTTCCCGCCCTTCGCCGAGGCCCTGAACGCGGCTCCGGCCGAGCTGAACCCGATACGCGCGGTCCGCGTCGCCATGCGGGAGGTGACGGCGGGCCAGTCGGCCGAGGAGATCGCCGAGGGGGTGGAACGGGAGCGGCTCATGCTCACGGTGCCCGAGCTGTGGGCGGCGAGCCTGGAGAACATCACCGGGACGCTCAGGACGATGCAGGAGATCCTGGCCAGGCGGGCGGGGCGCGCCACGTCCGATCCGGAGATCCGGAACATCACGGGGGCGATCGCCGGGGTGATGATCGCGGTCTGGTTCGACTGGGTGAAGAACCCCGTGATGGACGGGCCCGCCGAGGTCGACAAGGCCCTGGCCCACCTGGAGGCGGGGTTGTGCCTGGAGCCCGGTCAGGCGCCCGGGTAGTTGCCGCCGCCGTGGGCGGCGTCCAGGGCGTCGTAGTCGGGGGTGAAGCCGCGCTTGGGTATCGCGTCGACGAACGCCACCTCACGCGGCTTCTTGTAGGAGGCGAGAGCGTCCTTGACGTGGTCGATGAGGTCGTCGGCCGTCGCCTCGGCACCCTCCTTGAGCGCCACCACCGCCTTGACCGCCTGGTGCCAGGTGGCGTCGGGGACACCGATCACGGCGGCGTCGGCGACGGCCGGGTGGGCCTTGAGCGCGCGTTCGACCTCGGCCGGGTAGACGTTCTCGGCGCCCGACTTGATCATGCGGAGCCGGGGGCCGATGAAGGTGATCGTGCCGTCGGGCTCGCGCCGGCCGAGGTCGCCGGTGTGATGCCAGCCGTACGCCGACTTAACCGCATTTAAGTCGGGCCGGGCGAAATATCCGGAAAAGAGGGTCTTGCCGCGGGCGCAGATCTCGCCCACCTCGCCCGCCGGCACCTCGCTGCCGTCGGGGGCCAGGATGCGGACCTGGGCCAGCGGGGACGGCCGGCCGGCGAACCCGGCGGCGCCCGGCGCCAGGCCGAGGAAGGTGAGCATGCCGCCGACCTCCGTCTGCCCGTAGCCGCCCATCTTGGACCGGCACCAGGGGGAGTCGTCCACGGTGATCATCGCGTCCCATTCCGCGGAGTGCGAGACGAACCGCAGCGACGACAGGTCGTACTTGCCGCCGGTGTTCGCCTTCGTCACGGCGTCGATCATCGGGCCGAACAGGAACGCCTGCGTGACCCGCTCGGCGTCGATCAGGCGGCAGACCTCCTCGGCGTCGAAGGCGGGGGTGAAGACGTTCGTACCGCCGATCTGGAGGGTGGCCAGGCAGAACATCATCGTGCCCACGTGGAAGAGCGGCCCGTTGTTGAGGAAGGTGAAGCCGGGCTCCATCTGGCGCACCACCAGCAGGGACACGCTGTGGGCCAGCAGGGCCGCGCTGCTGAGGAGGGCCGCGTTGGGGCGGCCGTCGAAGGCGGCGGTGTAGAGGGCCAGCACCGGCTCGGTGTCCTCGGCGGGCGGGAAGTCCCTGGGGGAGCCGCTCGCGACGAGCCGCTCGTACTCCTCTCCGGTCCGCACCCAGAGCGCGGTGCCGCTCTCCAGGGCGTCGGTGGCGTCGGACGGCTCCCGGACGACCACGCGCGGCGCCAGGTCCTCGACCACGAAGCGCAGCTCGTCCGCCGACTGCCGCCAGTTGGCCGGGCAGAAGATCGCCCCCAGCCGCGAGCACGCCAGCAGCAGTTCCAGCACCGCGTGGGAGTTCTGCCCCAGCCAGAGCACGCGTTCGCCGGGCGCCACGCCCGCGGCGGCGAGGGCGTCCGCGAGGCGGGAGACCCGGGCGTCCAGCTCGGGATAGGTGAGACGCGTTTCCCCGTCCACCACCGCCGTCACCTGGGGGCGGCTGCGCGCGTGCTCGGCGAGTACGTCGGACAGCGACAGGCTGTGGATCATCGCTTCTCCTGCGGCGTCGGTGGAAAAGTCAGTGGAATGCGGGCATGACCTCGGCGGCGAAGAACCGCATGACCTTCTTCATCTCCTCCAGCGGCATCGGCCGGGTGCTGCCGAAGTCGCAGAGCAGGTTGGCGAACCCGGCCTCCCGCAGCAGCGAGATCTGGTCGATGACCCGCGCCGGGTCGCCGATCACCTCAAGCTGCTCCCAGCGGAAGTCGGCCGAGACGGAGCCGCCCTTGAGATAGCGGTCCTGGTAGTACTCGAAGCCCTGCGCGGCCTTGCCCGTCTTCGGGTCGATCGGCGCGCTGCGCTCGTTGAAGATCCGCGACCGGTCGAACGACGCCTCGAACCTGGCCTGGTCCTCGCGGGCCTGCTCGACGGTCGGCGCCACGTAGACGCTCCGCGCCACCACCAGCTCGGCGCCGCCCGCGTGCCCCGCCTGGGCGGCGGTCTCCTGCCAGGTCTCGGCCGCCTTGACGACCTTGCGGAACGTCGCCGCCGGGTCGGCCAGGATGGGCAGCCCGCGCTCGCCGTACATGGTGACGGTCTCGGGGGAGACGGCGGCGACATGGATCGGCGGGTGCGGCGTCTGGAGGGGGCGCGGTGTCAGCGACACCTCGGCGCCGGTCTTGTAGAACTTGCCCTCGTGCTGGAAGGCCTCCTCGGTCCACAGGCCGAGGATCACCTCCAGCGCCTCGTTGAACCGGTCGCGCGCCTCGGCCAGGTCGATGCCGAAGCCCTCGAACTCGAAGCTCTGGTAGCCACGCCCGATCCCGAGATCCAGCCGTCCGCCCGAGAGCACGTCCACCAGCGCGGCCTCCTCGGCCACGTGGACCGGGTTGTGCAGGGGCAGCACCACGATGCCCGTGCCCAGGCGGATGCGCGAGGTGCGGGCGGCCGCGTGGGCGAGCAGCGTGAACAGGTTCGGCACGACGCCGTAGTCGCGGAAGTGGTGCTCGGCCAGCCGTACCCCGTCGAACCCCAGTTCCTCGGCCAGCTCGATGAGCTCCAGGTGGTAGTCGTAGACGTCCTTGAAGCTCTGGCCGTCGAACCGGTGGAAGAGGTGGAAGGTCGAGAACTTCATGCGGCGGCCCCTCAGTGGTAAACCAAGCGCTCGCTTGGGACATTACCACGGGCCGTGTTTCCTAGGCGAGGGCCGTGAGCAGCCCCATCGTCAGCGCGGTGCGCTCGGGAATGTGCTCGATCAGCACGTGCTCGTGCCGCGCGTGCGCGCCGTCGCCGACCGCGCCCATGCCGTCGAGCACCGGCCGCCCCAGCGCGGAGATGAAGTTGCCGTCGCTGGCCCCGCCGACCGCCGTCTGCTCCAGCACCCAGCCGAACCCGGCCGCGACCGCCCACGCCTGCTCGAACAGGTGCTGCGAGTGCGGATTGGGCGTCATGGGCGGCCGGTTCCAGCCGCCGGTGACCTTGACCGACACCCGCGGGTCCGAGGCGCGCAGGCCGGCGAACACCTCGTCGATGCGCGCCATCTCCGGCGCCCGCGCGACCCGGACGTCGATGCCGCAGGTGGCGCGGCCCGCCGCGACGTTGCGCCCGGTGCCGCCGCTGATCAGCCCGACGTTCAGCGTGGTGCCGAGCTCCCGCGCACCGGATCCGGCGAGCTGGGTGACGAGCTCGGCCAGCGCGTGAATGGCGCTCGCGCCCGAGTCGGGGTCGAGCCCGGCGTGCGCCTCGACGCCGGTGACCGTCACCTCGAACAGCCCGACGCCCTTGCGCGCCGTCTTGAGCACGCCGTCCAGCGACGCCTCGAAGACCAGACTCGCCAGCGCGTCCGCGCTGGCGGCCTCGATGTGCCGTCGGGAGAACAGGCTGCCGATCTCCTCGTCGCCGTTGAACAGGTACTTCACGCTCGGGTGCGGCAGGCCGAGCTCGCGCAGCCCGCGCAGCGCCCAGATCGCCTGCACGAGCCCGGTCTTCATGTCGAACACGCCCGGCCCGGTGATCTTGCCGTCCAGCACGGTGAACGGCCACTCCGCGAGCGTCCCGGTCGGCCAGACGGTGTCGTAATGGCTGAGCATGAGCACGGTGCCGGGCGCGGTGCCCTGGTAGCTCAGCTCCAGGACGTCGCCGTACTGGCCGCCGTCGTGCACGACCACCTGGTCCGGCACGCCGAGCCGCTCCTCCACCAGGGCCCGGACGGCGGCGAGCCCCTGGGTGAGCATGGCCTTGTCGTAGCTGTAGGTCTCCAGCTCGACGAGCGTCCTGAGATCGTCGAGCATCGCGGGCAGGGCTTTGCTGGTCCAGCGCGTGATGGGCACGTAAATCCTTTATCCAAGGGAGGAGACCCTGACACGCGAGGCGCGTGTGAGAGTTACCACCCCTGACCTTTACCCGGTCGGCTTTTACGCGGCCGGGGACGACGCGACCGCCGCGGACTCGCGCAGCGGCAGCCGTACCTCGAACCAGGTGTCGCCGGGCGCCGACCGCGCCTTGAGCTCGCCGCCGTGCCGTCCGGCCACGATCCGGTAGGAGATGTCGAGCCCGAGGCCGGTGCCCTGGCCGACGGTCTTCGTGGTGAAGAACGGCTCGAAGATCCGGTCCTTGATCGCGTCCGGCACACCGGGGCCGGTGTCGCCGATCTCGATGATCGCCTCGTCCTCGTCGTGCGCGGTGCGGATGGTCAGCGTGCCCTCTCCGTCCATCGCGTCGAGCGCGTTGTGGATGAGGTTCGTCCACACCTGGTTGAGCTCGCCGGCGTAGGCGGGGATCGGCGGCAGCGTCCGGTCGTAGTCGGTGACCACGGTGATGCCGGGCGGGATCTTGCCGCGGAAGATGGCGATCGTGCTGTCCAGCAGGTCGTGCACGTCACAGACCTGGAACGGCGCGCGGTCCATCTGCGAGTACTGCTTGGCCGAGGCGAGCAGCGAGGTGATCCGCTCGGTCGCCTCGGTCACCTCGCCGAGCATCTGCGAGATCTCGATGGCCTCGGCCAGCCAGTGCAGCGCGGCGCCCGTGTGCTCCTCGCCCACCTTCTTGTGCACCTTCTCCAGGTGCACGCGGCCGAATCCGGCGTTGACCAGCGCCGGTGCCAGCTCCCACGCGTCCTCCACGCCGAGCTCGTCCAGGGCCTCGCCCAGGTCGTCCTCCGCGTCGGAGATCTCCATCGGGGTGCGCGGGGGCAGCTTGCCGACGGCCGCGGTGCAGTTCTCCTGCATCTCGATCAGGGCCCGCAGCCGCTCCGGCGGTATGCCGTCCTCGGCGAGCTGGGCCAGCTGCATGCGGGAGGTCCTGATCAGCTTGCGCAGCTCGCTCACCGCCCGTACGGCCGCCGCCGACGGGTTGTTCAGCTCATGGGTGAGCCCGGCGGTGATCGTGCCGAGCGCGGTCAGCCGCTGGCGCCGGTCGATGACCTCCCGCTGCATGCGGCCGCCCGACATCATGCCGTCGAGCAGGTGCATCGCCATCGGGAACCACTCGGCCACGATGTGCGCGAACTTCCTGGCCGGCAGCAGGAACATCCGGGAGGGCGCGGTGGCCCGCAGGCTGTGCTGGTAGCGGTCCGGTGCCCGATCGCCGAGATAGGCGCTGGTGGCCCCGCCGTACACGCCCGGCTGGGAGCTCCGCGGCATGGCGACGGTCCCGGCCGTGACCGTCTCCTGGATCATCTGGATCTCGCCCTCGACCAGTACGGCGAAGCACTCCGCCGGGTCGCCCTGCTGGAGGATGATCTCGTCCTGCGCGTAGGACCGCATGGCACCGCTGAGGGCCAGCTTGGTGAGCTGCTCGTCCGTCAGGCGCTCGAACAGGAAGAGCTTGCGGAGTTCGTCGATGTCGATGGTCATTGCTTCTCCAGGTAACGATGCACGAGCGCGACTGCCATCGCGCCTTCACCGACGGCGGAGGCCACCCGCTTGATCGACTCGGCCCGTACGTCACCCGCCGCCAGCACTCCCGGCACGTTCGTCTCCAGGAAGTACGGCTCGCGCCTGAGCGTCCAGTTGCGCGGCCGCTTGCCGCCCTGCACCAGGTCCGGCCCGGTCAGCACGAACCCCTTGGCGTCGCGTTCGATCGTGTCGCCGAGCCAGGAGGTGAAGGGCTCGGCGCCGATGAACACGAACAGCCACTGCGTCTCGACCACCTGCTCCTCGCCCTTCGTGGAGAGCGTGAGGCGCTCCAGGTGCCCGTCGCCGGCGCCGCCGGTGACCTGCGTCTGGTAGTGCACCTCGATGTTCGGGATCGCGGCGATCTGCTCGATGAGGTAGTGCGACATGGACTTCTCCAAACCGTCACCTCTCACCAACAAATGAACCGTGCTCGCAAATCCCGACAGGTAGACCGCCGCCTGACCGGCCGAGTTGGCCGCGCCGACGATGTAGACCTCGCTGTCCTTGCAGGAGGGCGCCTCCGTCAGCGCCGCGCCGTAGAAGACGCCCCTGCCCACCATTTCGTCCAGGCCCGGCGCGTCCAGGCGGCGGTAGGTGACCCCGGTCGCCAGGATCACCGCGTGCGCGGCGATCTCGCCGCCCTCCCTGAACCCGACCACCCTGGCCTGCCCCCGGGGCTCCAGATGGCTGACCTTCTGCGCGCTCAGCAGCTCGGCCCCGAACTTCAGCGCCTGCCTGCGCGCCCGGTCGGTCAGTTGCTGGCCGGACACGCCGTCGGGGAAGCCCAGGTAGTTCTCGATCCTCGAGCTCTGGCCCGCCTGCCCGCCGGAGGCGTGCGCCTCGATCAGCACGGTGTTGAGCCCCTCAGAGGCGCCGTACACCGCCGCGCCCAGCCCGGCGGGGCCGCCGCCGATGACGATCAGGTCGTAGAAGTCGGTGGCCGGCGTGGTCGACAGGCCCACGGCCGCCGCGAGCGAGGCCTGGTCGGGCGACTGCATCGAGACGCCGTCGGCGGTGACCACGAGCGGCAGCCGGCAGTCCGCGCCGACCGCCGCCACGAGCTCGGCGCCCTCCGGGTCCTCGGCCAGCATCCACTGGTACGGCACGTGGCTGCGGGCCAGGAACTCACGCACCTTGTACGACGGCGCCGACCACCGATCGCCCACCACCCGCAGTTCGGCGACCTCGGCGCGATCGGTGCGGTGCCAGGCGTCGAGCTGGCCGTCGATCACCGGATAGAACTTCTCCTCCGGCGGATCCCACGGCTTGAGCAGATAGTGGTCAAGGTCCACCACGTTGATCGCCTGGATGGCGGCGTCGGTGTCCGCGTAGGCGGTCAGGAGCACCCGGCGCGCGTAGGGATACATGTCCATCGCGGCCTCAAGGAACTGCACCCCGTTCATCTGCGGCATCCGGTAGTCGGCCAGGATCGCGGCCACGTCGTCACCGCGCAGCCGCATTTCCTTCACGGCCTCCATGCCCTGGTCCGCGGCCTCCGCCCGGACGATTCTGTACTGCTGGCCGTAGCGGCGTCTCAGGTCACGGGCGACCGCCCGCGATACGCCTGGGTCGTCGTCCACCGTCACGATGACCGGCTTGTCCATGGCCCTGCCTTCCCCACGTTTGTCTCTAAAAGGAAGGATGTCATGTGCTGCCAAGTCAGTAAGCGCTCACTAATAAGATGCGCCCATGAACACGCGCGATCGCATCATCGACGCCGCCCAGCAGGCCATCGACGAGTACGGCCTGTCGGGGGCGACCACGAAACGCATCGCGTCACAGGCCGATTGTTCCGAGGCGCTGCTCTACAAGCACTTCCCCGGGAAGGAGGCGCTGCTGCTGGCGGTCCTGCTCGAACGGCTGCCCGCGCTCGCCCCGGCGCTGGCCGCGCTGCGGGAGCGCGTCGGGCAGGGCGACCTGGCGGGCAACCTCACCGAGTTCGCGCTGGCGGCCGTCGACTTCTACGGCCGCGCCGCCGGCATCGCCTCGGGGATGATCTCCGATCCGTCGCTGCTGAGCACGTTCAGGAGCATGCTGGCCAAGGGGGCCACCGGCCCGCACCTGCCGATAGAGGCACTGGCCGAGGTGCTGCGGGCCGAGCAGCGGCTCGGCCGGCTCGACGGCGCGATCGACGCCGGGGCCGCCGCCTCGCTGCTGATGGGCGCCTGCTTCCACCGCGCCCACCTGGCCTTCTTCACCGACCTCGGGCAGCCGGCCGACGCGTGGGCCGCCTCGGTCGTGGCGACCCTGATCAGGCGATGACGTGGCTCTCGCCGCCGTCGACCAGGATCGAGACCCCGTTCACGAACGAGGCCCGATCACTGGCCAGGAACGCCACCACGTCGCCCACCTCCTCGGGCCGCCCGACGCGGCCCACCGGCACCCCGCCGCCCCGCGCGGCCAGGCCCTCGTTGCCGCCCGCGAGCTCGCGTAGCCGCTCGGTGTCGATCGGGCCAGGCAGCACGTTGTTGACCAGCACGCCGTCGCCGCCGACCTCCCGGGCCAGCGACCGCACGATCCCGGCGACGGCCGAGCGGGTCGCGTTCGACAGGGCCAGGCCGTCGATCGCCTCGCGCACCGACCGGCTGGTGATCGTGACGATCCGGCCCCAGCCGCGGGCGCGCATCTCCGGCAGCACGGCGTGCAGCAGGCGTACGGTGCCGAGCAGGTTGCGCTGCACCGCGATGTCCCAGTCGTCCAGGCGGACGTCGACGAACCGGCCCACGGGCGGTCCGCCCGCGTTGGCCACCAGGATGTCCACGGGGCCCAGCACGTCACGCGTCTCGGCGACCACCCGGACGGCGGCGTCGTGCTCCTCCACGTCCGCGAGCACGGCATGCACCACGCCGCCGAACTCCTGCAGCTCGACCACCGCGTCGGCCAGCCGTTCCGGATTGCGCGCGCTGACGCAGACGTTACAGCCCTCCCGCGCCAGGCTTTTGGCCGCGGCGAGCCCGATGCCCGCGCTGCCTCCGGTGACGAGTGCGACCCTGCCCTTGATGCCCAGATCCATGAAGGTGACTATAGGTCGTCAGGCGGTCCGTACCCGTGAGAGCTTGTCCGGATTGAGCAGACCGTACAGGCCATGGATGCGACCGTCGCGGATCTCGATCGCGACGAGCTGCTCGCTGCCCGCGACGCTGGTCAGGATCGCGGGGTGGCCGTTGACCTCGACCAGCTCCGCCTCGCCGAAGGCGTAGCGCGACACCAGCCCGCTGACGAACGCCGCCACCTTCTCGCGGCCGATGATCGGGCGGAGCGCGGCGCGGACCTTGCCGCCGCCGTCGTTCCAGGCCACGACGTCCTCGTGCAGCAGGTCGGTGAGCGCGCCCAGGTCGCCGCCCGAGGCCGCCGCCACGAACTTGAGCAGCAGCTCGGCATGCTGCTCCGAGCTCGGCTGGAACCGGTCACGGCCCTGCTCCAGCCGCTGCGCGGCCCGGTGGTGCAGCTGGCGGGCGTTGGCGACCGAGGCGCCGACGATCTCGGCGATCTGGTCGTACGGCAGCTCGAACGCCTCCCGCAGCACGAACACCGCGCGCTCGGGCGGCGACAGGCGCTCCATCAGGTGCAGCGTGGCGTACGAGACCGTGTCGCGCAGCTCGGCCGTGTCGAGCGGCCCGGCCTCGGCCGTCGCGACCGGCTCGGGCAGCCAGGGGCCGACGTAGCTCTCGCGCTTGACCCTGGCCGAGCGGAGCTGGTCGAGCGCCAGCCTCGACACCACGGTCACCAGGAACGCGCGGGGCTCCCTGATCTCGGCGTGATCCGTGGCCTGCCAGCGCAGCCACGCCTCCTGCACCACGTCTTCCGCGTCCCACATGCTGCCCAGCAGGCGGTAGGCCAGCCCGAGCAGCATGGGGCGGTAGTCCTCGAAGTCCACCACGGCATCATGCCGCGACGTCGAAGAAGGACGGATGCCGGGGCCGCCAGTTGAGCGCGAGCCGGGCGCGGCTGTTGTCCGCGCCGCGCAGCCGGGTCATGTACGCGACGCCGAAGGGGCCGACGGCCAGCCGGGCCAGGAACGCGGGCACCCGCTTGGGCGCCGGAGCGCCCAGCGCGGCGGCGTAGGCGGGCAGCCAGTCGCCCATCCTGATCGGCGCGTCGTCCACCACGTTGAGCGCACCGGTCACGTCCCTGTCCAGCGCCGCGACGATCGCGGTGGCGGCGTCGTGCGCGCCGGTGAACGACAGCACCGAGCCGCCGTCGCCGACGATCGGCATCTTGCCCGCCCTGACCGCCTCGGTGGTGGCGCCGTCCTCGTCGTACGCCGAGCCCGGGCCGGTGAGATGCCCGAAACGGAGCACCAGCCCACCGGCGTCGGCGGTCTGCCGCTCCATCTCGCGCAGCGCATGGACGACGGGCGCGAACGGCTTGGGCGGGTCCTGCCACAGCGGCGCGTCCTCGTCGGCCAGTCCCGGAGCCGGGTCGTAGGCGTAGGCGAGGCCTTGCGCGATGAACCTGGCGTTCGGGGCCGCGTCGATGAGGTTGCGGGTGCCCTCCACGCGCAGCCGGTTCGTCAGCTCGAACTGCTTGTCGATCCGCTTCGGGTCGATCGTCCGGGGAATCGCGGTCAGCAGGTGGACGATCGCGTCGGGCGCGGTCTCCCGGACGAACCGCCGGGTCGCCTCGCGGTCGAGCGCGTCGGCGTTCTTCGACCGGGACAGTTCGATCGCCTCGTGGCCCACTGCGGCGAGCAGCGGGACGAGCTGACGACCGATGACGCCGGTGGCGCCGGCGACGAGAACTCTCATGATGACTCCGTTTCTCTCGTCATCAGGACGGGACAAGCCCCTGCGATGTGACAGTCCACGGGTAGAAATGCCGCGACAAGCATGATGAGGTTGGGACGTGGCGAGAAATCTGATTCTTTCGGGAGGCTTGTTCCATGACTTCGAGGCCACGTCGGCGGCACTCGCCGAAGTGCTCGCCGGGGTGGGAGTCGAATCCGAGATCACCGAGGACATCGCGGGCGCGCTGAGCGAGCCGTCGGAGGTCCAGCTCATCACCGTCAACGCGCTGCGCTGGCAGATGGACCTCGACCGCTTCGCCGACCTGCGTGACGAGTGGCGCTTCGAACTGCCCGCCCAGGCCCGCACCACCCTGCTCGACCACCTCGACCGGGGTGGCGGACTGCTCTGCATGCACTCGGCGTCGATCTGCTTCGACGACTGGCAGGGGTGGCCGCGCGTGCTGGGCGGCTGCTGGACCTGGCCCAAGTCCCACCACCCGCCGCTGGGCTGGACCGGGGTACGCGTGCACGGCGGCCACCCGATCGTGGACGGGCTGCGCGACTTCGACCTGGTGGACGAGGTCTACAGCGACCTCGACGTGCTGCCGGACGTGGAACCGCTCGCGTCGTCGGCCACCGGGCAGCCACTGGTGTGGGCGCGGCCGGTGCGGCGGGGGCGAGTCGTGTACGACGCGCTGGGGCACGACGTCAGGTCGTACGAGAACGAGATCCACCGCACGTTACTGCAGCGGTCCGCCCTGTGGCTGTTGAAACGCCCGGTGGCCGTGACCGACTGAGCCGCCCAGGAAACAGCGGATGGTTTGCCGAGGAAGAACCAGTGCCACCACAGGGCGGCGAACCGGGCGTCACAGCGGGCCAGAGCCTCCCCGATGGGCACGCTGTCGAGCACGACCAGCCGCGTGACCGCGTCGGGATGGTCGAGGGCCAGCCGCTGGGCCACGTACGCCCCCCGGTCGTGGCCGACGACGGCGAACCGGTCGTGGCCGAGCGAGCGCATCAGGGCGATCATGTCCCTGGCCATCACCCGCTTGGAGTACGGCTTGTGGTCGGCGGTCGTCGGCGGCTTGGACGAGCGCCCGTACCCCCTGGTGTCGGGGCACACCACGGTGTGGTCGGGGGCGAGCAAGGGGGCCACCCGGTGCCAGGTGGCGTGGGTGCGCGGATGGCCGTGCAGCAGCAGGACGGGTGGTCCGGAGCCGCCGTGCCGGACGAACAGCTCGGCCTCGCCCACATCGACCCGGTCGGCCGCGAAATCATCGAACATCCGCCCGCGCCTACCCGGCCTGATCACTTCCACTCAGCTCTTCGCGGGCGGAGCCGCCGACCCGCCGCGCCGACTCCGACTCGTGCGCCAGGCGGCGGAGGGCGTCGAACGCCCTGCCGTACAGGACCGTGCCCAGCACCAGCGCCTCGACGGCGGCCTCGCGCGGCCCGTCGAACGGCACCGTGTCCATCTCCACGTCGGCCACCAGCTTCTCGGCCGTCCGGGCATAGACCATCAGGTCGGTGGACATGCCGAGCTGTCCCATCCTGACGATGGTCTGGGTGAGCTCGTCCCGCGTGGGGGCCTCGGGGCTGACGTCCCAGCCCAGCTCCGCGATGAGCGTGTCGACCTGGCCGCGAGCCGCGTCCCACTCCTCGCCGGGCTCCGGCTCGATGGTGGGACCGAGGGCGTACTGGGCGGTGCCGAGCATGAGATGCACCGAGAGCGACTCGTCGTCCACCGCCTCGATGACCTTCTTGATGGAGGCGACGGGCAGCCGGCCCACCTCGAGCAGCGCCCGGATGAGGCGGAGCCTGCGCAGGTGGGAGTCGTCGTACTCGGCTCTGGTGGCCGCGATCTGCCGGCCCTGGTGGAGCAGGCCCTCGCGGAGGTAGTACTTGATTGTCGCGATCGCCACACCGGACTCGACACTCAGCTCCGAAACACGCATCGCTAGATAATAGCGCTATCCAGATCGTGCGAGATGCCGGGCCGCGTGCACCAGGTCGTCCACGTCGGCCTGACGGTTCCAGAGGAACACCACCTCAAGGGGCGGGACCTCTTCGGCTACGGGGATGAACGTGAGACGTTCCGGCACGGGCAGGCCGCCGCGCACGCAGAGCGTGTAGCCGGCGCCCGACTCGACCAGTGCGACGGCCGCCTCATGGGTGGCGGCCCCGGGCCCGAGGCGAGGATGCAGGCCGAGCCGGACGAACCCCTCAAGGAACCGGCGCGCGCCCGCCACCGCGTCGGACTCCGGCATGACGAGCGGCTCCGTCGCCAGTTCGGCGAGCCGCAGCCGCCCGGAGGAGGCGAGCCGGTGATCGCGGGGGAGCAGCGCGAGTACCGGGGCCCGCTGGACGAGCATGCGGGCCACGCCTCTGGGCAGCGAGCCGGGCGCGTACCCCAGCCCGGCCTGAAGGGTTCCGTCCATGATGGAGATGATCTGCTCGGCCGTGCACATGGGCGCCACCCGCAACCGCGCGCCCTGAACCTGCGACAGGAGCCGGGCCACCACGTCCCCCAGCCCGTCCGCGACCCCCAGGCGGGCCGTCTGCCCCTTGCCCCGGGCGGCGGTCACGGCCCGTTCGAAGGCGTCGACCGCCACCGTGGCCTGGGCCAGGAACACCTCACCCGCCTCGGTGAGCCGCATCCCGCTGGACGAGCGGGTGAACAGCTCCACGCCGATCTCCTTCTCCAGTGCCCTGAGCTGCTCGGACAGGGTGGGCTGGGCGATGTGGAGCACGGCGGAGGCGCGGCGCAGGCTGCCCGCGCGGGCGATGGTGATCGCGTTGCGTACGTGGCGTAGATCCATCGCTCACCTCGAGGTGATGGGGATGGGCTATCGGATGATCGCACCTCCGTATTACAAAACGGACTATCTGCTGTGAAGGGGTTCAGTTGCCGTGGGGTGACGATTTCCGTCGCGGCCTGTCGCCGGGAAGTTCGCGCTGCGGCACGCCGAGCAAGCGCTTGTGTATACCCCGCCGTAGCGTTAGCGTACGGGCGAGCACCACATGCGTCACCCGCCGGGGTGGATCGCGCCCTGCCCCGGCGAGTGACCCGGCATTCCGTGACCACAGACCCGTCCGTCCGTCCGTCCGTTCGTTCGTGAGGGCCTGGCAGGAGGTGGGCATGCAGCCCTTCGCGGGCAGGGCGGCCGTGGCCGGTGTCGGCATGACCGCGCTGACGAGGGAGTCCGGCCGCACCGAGCTGGACCTGGCGGTCGAGGCATGCCGTACGGCGTGCGCCGACGCGGGCATCGCACCCGCCGAGGTGGACGCGGTGCTGAGCTACCACATGAACGACTCGGCCCCCGTGACCCAGGTCGCCCGCGCGCTGCACATCGACCGCCTGGGCTGGCACAACGACATAGCCGGAGGCGGCACCCAGGCGGCCTCGATCCTGGGCGACGCGGCCCTGCTGATCCACGCCGGTTTAGCGCGAAATATCCTGATATACCGAGCCCTTAACGGCCGCTCAGGCAAGCGCATGAACACCGTCTCCACCGGCCCGCAGGAGCGGTTCACCTACGGCATGGCCGGCCCGATCCCGCTCTTCGCCCTGGCCGCGACCCGCTACCTGCACGACACCGGCCTGGGCCCCGAACACCTCCACGCCGTCGTCGCCCAGTCCAGGGACAACGCCAAAACCAACCCCCGGGCGCTGCGCCGCGAGCCGCTGTCGTTCGAGGACTACCTGGCCAGACCGTACGTCTGCACGCCACTGCGGACCGCCGACTGCTGCCAGGAGACCGACGGCGCGTGCGCGCTGCTGGTCAGCGGCGTGCTCGGCGGCCCGCGCATCCAGGCCGTGGTCCGCGGCGGCGGCCCCGGCTGCTCCTCGATGGACCGGGCCCCGGACGTGACCGCGATCTTCTCCGAGTACGTGGCCCCCATGCTGTGGGAGGCGTCCGGCATGCGCCCGTCGGACGTGACGGCGGCACTGCCGTACGACGCGTATTCATGGCTGGTCCCCCGGCAGTTGACGGACTTCGGCCTGGTCCGTCGCGAAGACCTGGGCCCCTACCTCCTGGAACGACGGCACGCCTGGCTCAACCCGCACGGCGGCCTGCTGTCGGAGGGCTACGTACACGGCCTGAACAACGTGGCCCAGGCCGTCCGGGAGGTCCGGGCGGGCCGAGAGGTGGCGTTGGTGACGGGCTTCGGCGGCAGCTATGGCAGCGCGGCACTGCTGGCGGCCTGAACCACCCGGCCCGGCGTCACGAAAGGATGTCCCGCGACACGAAGCGCGGATGGCGCTGCTCGGCCTCTTGCGGGCTGAGGTACGAACGAGCGGCCAGCCAGGCCGCCGCCCCCGCGCCGTCTCCGGCAATGCTCACCGTTTCCTCCCGTAGAAGCGCCAAGACGGCCTGCCGTACGGGGCCTTCCGCGGTGAGGACGCTACCCGCGAGCACGATGGGCAGGCCGGGCACATGCACCTCCATCACCGTCCTGACCAGCCGGATGGCGGCCTCGTTCACGATCTCCAGCGCCACCGGATCGCCGCCCGCCGCGGCCTCGCTCACAAGAGGCGCCAATTCGGCCAGCGCGAGCGGCGCCTGCCCCTGCACCACGGCCGCCAACCGCCCAACCGGATCGTCAAATGGCCCATCGGATAACAGCTGACAGATAACAAGCTCTGTCAGCCGCCCTCGTCGGGGCCGGACAGAAGTGGCAGCGGTCGGACTGCGTGTGTGCGGGACATGGCCGGTGGTGGCCGGGCTGTGAGTGTCGGGGGCGTGAGCGGCGTCGGTCGGGCTGGGGGAGGGGGCCGCTCCCTCAGAGGCATGGGTGGCGGGGCTGAGGGTGTGGACGGCGTCGGTCGGATCGGGGGTGGGCGGGGTCGGGGGGAGCGTGGTGATGGGCGGGTTGCGGGCGGAGGCGTTCAGGGCGCGGATGGTGGCGCGGGCGGCGGCTCGGCCGAGCCAGAATGCTGAACCCTCGTCTCCCAGCTGCCACCCGTAGCCGTCCGCTGTGGCCACCTGGACGTGGTCGGTAATTTTTGCCGCGATCGCCCCCGTGCCCGAGATCAGCACCGTGCCCGATGGCGATGCCGTGCCTGCGGCGAATGCCGTGACGACGTCTCCAAGCGTGCGGGTCATGTCCACATGCAGGTGGATCGCCGGCCCCTGTACGCCATTACCGGCCGGCCCGCCGAACACCCGCTCCACTACGGCCTGACGCATCGCCGCGTTACCCGCCATACCGACGACCACCGCCCTGACCAGCGCTCCACCGCTCGTCAGGACGCCGTCTGCCGACGTCAGCGCCCGCCGTACCGCTGTCGCCAAGTTGGCGCAAGCCGTCGGGAAGCCGAGTGCGACCGCGTTGGCGCCGCCCGCGACCCCATAGCCGACCCGCGTGCCCGCCAGCGTGAAGAGTGCGGCGCGGGACGCGGTGCCGCCCGCGTCGACGCCCAGAACCAGGTCCATGTCAAAAATTATTCCCTAACCTCCTTGACGAGGCCAGGATCTGAGCATAATTTTCACCACGTGGAACTACTAGCCCGGATCAGGACCGAGCAGCACGACATGCCCGAGGCGCTGCGCAAAGTGGCGGACGCGATTCTCGGCGGCCCCGCCGAGGCCGCGCGGCTGACGATCGTCGATCTGGCCGAGCGGAGCGGCACCTCCACCGCCACGATCACCAGATTCTGCCGGGCGCTGGGATTCACCGGGTACGCCGAGTTGCGGGTCGCCATCGCGACCGAGACCGGGCGGGTGGCGCAGCAGACCTGGCAGACCGACATCGGGCAGGAGATCCTGCCCGACGACAGCCTCGAACGGGTGCTGGGCGTCGTCTCCGGCAACGACATCCGGCTGATCCAGGAGACCGGTGACCAGCTCGACCTGGCCGTGGTGGGCAAGGTCGCGCAGGCCGTCGCGCGGGCCGGGAGGGTGCTGCTGTTCGGGGTGTCGAGCAGCGCGGCCGTCGCCAGCGAGATGGAATACCGGCTGCAGCGGATGCGCGTACCCACCTGGAGCAGGTCCGACGCGCACAGCGCGCTGACGGACGCGGCGCTGCTCGGGCAGGGTGACGTGGCCATCGGCATCTCCCACAGTGGCCGGACGCGTGAGGTCATCGAGGTGCTCGCCGAGGCGGGCAGCCACGGCGCGATCACCGTGGCCGTGACCTCGCATCCCAGGTCGCCGCTCGCCGAGGTGGCCGAGCTGGTGCTGACCACGGCCAGCCGCGAGACGACGTTCCGTTCGGATGGGTTCGCGGCGATCCATTCGCAGTTGCTCGTGCTGGACGTGGTGTACGTCTCGGTCGCGCAGAAGACCTACGAACGTACCAAGGAGGCCTTCGACGTGACAGTCAGAGCAGTAGCCGGACACCGACTCCCAGAAGGGGATATATGACGTTAAATCTTGAGGACTACGTCGCCCGCATCGCCACGCTCGTCCAGGACATTCCGAAAGATCCGGAGATCGCCAGGGCCGCCGCACTGTTCACGGCGGCGATCAGCAAGGGCGGCGTCATCCAGGCGTTCGGCTCGGGCCACTCCGAGGCGGTCGCGATGGAGATCGCCGGACGGGCGGGCGGTCTGGTGCCCACGAACCGACTCGCACTCAGGGACATCGTCCTGTACGGCGGAGCGCCCCGCGACCAGCTTGACCGCTACGACCTGGAACGCGACCCGGCCGTCGCCCACACCATCCTCGACCACGCCCCCGTCCACGACGACGACCTGTTCGTGATCATCTCCAACTCCGGCGTGAACGGCGTGGTCGTCGAGCTCGCCACCCTCGTCAAGCAGCGCGGTCACGACCTGGTCGCGATCACCTCGCGCGCCCACAGCGACGCGGTCACCTCCCGCCACCCCTCGGGCCGCAAGCTGAGCGACCTCGCCGACGTGGTGCTCGACAACCGGGCACCCTACGGCGACGCGGTGCTTCCGCTGCCCGACGGAGGCGCCACCGGGGCCGTCTCCACCATCACCTCGGCCCTGCTCGCCCAGCTCGTCGTAACCGCGACGGTGGGCAACCTGCTGGCGGCGGGCCAGGTCCCACCGGTCTACCTCTCGGCCAACGTCCCCGAGGGCGACGCCCACAACCTCAAGCTCGAAGCGCTGTACGCGGGCCGCATCCGCCGAGGCGCCTGAACACCTCTCTGAGCACGACAGCACTGTTCGGCATGCACGAAATTCGGGGGCCGTCGAAACAAGGAGAACCCCGCCATGACGCGGAATGCCGTGAGGATCCTCTTCAGCCTGACCCTCCCCCTCATCCTGGTAGCCCTGGCGCTGACCACCCCGGCCAACGCCCAGCAGGCCGTACGCCTCCAGTACAAGACCAGCTCCCCGGGCGCCACCACCGCCCAGGCCGAGCCCTGGTTCCAGCTCCACAACGACGGCACCACGTCGATCCCGCTCAACCAGGTCAAGATCCGCTACTACCTGACCGGCACGGAGACGTACCGCTTCGCCTGCTCATGGGCAGTGGTGAGCTGTTCGACGGTGACGGGGCAGTTCGTCCGCCAGTCGGGTGCCGACCAGTACCTGGAGGTCGCCTTCACCTCCGGCACGCTCGCACCCGGCGCGAACACCGGCGACCTGCAGCTCCGCTTCTACCGCGCCGACTGGCAGAACTTCACCCAGAGCGACGACTACTCCTTCGGCTCCCAGACCGCCTACGCCAACTGGGACAAGGTGACCGTCTACGTCAACGGCCAGCTCGCCTGGGGCCGGCCGACAGGCAGCGACCCGACGCCCACCCCGACGCCGACCGTCACCCCGCCCGGTTCGCAGGGCGTGCTGTTCGACGACTTCAGCTACACCAGTTCGGCCGACCCGCGCCTGTCCCAGCGCGGCTGGACGGTCCGCTCCAGCTCCGGCGGCCCCGGCGTGTCCGGTGCCACCTGGTCGCCGTCGGCGATCACGTTCCCCGGCGGCCTGCTCACGCTCGACTCCTCGACCAACGGCACCGCCTCGGGCACCGTCCAGACGGAGCTGTCCACCGCCGCCCGCAAGTTCCGCGAGGGTACGTACGCGGCCAGGGTGCGTTTCAGCGACGCCCCGACGAGCGGCCCGGACGGCGAGCACCTGGTGCAGACGTTCTTCACGATCACCCCGCTCACCTTCAACATGGACCCCGACTACGGCGAGCTGGACTTCGAGTACCTGCCCAACGGCGGCTGGGGCGAGCCGGGCAACATCCTCTACACCACGAGCTGGGAGACCTACCAGGCCGACCCCTGGCAGGCCGTGAACACCCACACCGAGGAGCGGACGAGCTTCAACGGCTGGCACGACCTGGTCATCCAGGTCAGTGGCGGGCGCATCAAGTACTACATCGACGGGCGGCTGTTCGCCGACCACGGCGACATCTACTACCCCGAGACGCCCATGTGGATCATGTTCAACCAGTGGTTCATCGATCTGCAGGGCGGCACCACCCCGCGTAGCTACCGGCAGCAGGTCGACTGGGTCTACCACAGCAAGAACGAGGTCGTCTCGCCCGCCGACGTGCTCAGCCGGGTCAGCACCTTCCGCACCGCCGGAACCGCCTTCCAGGACACGGTCCCCAGCTCCTGAGAGCACCGCCGATACACACCCCCCACCAGAAGGTGAACGACGATGAAGTACCGCATCCTGGCTCTGGCGGCCGTCTTCGCGCTGGGCGCGTGCGGCTCCGATGCCAAGCCGACCGGCGGAGCGCCCGCGAGCAGCGGCCCGGCCAAGCTGACCGTCTGGATCATGGACGGCAGCGTCACGAAGGACCTGCTGAAGACGTTCGAGACCGGCTACGAGGCCGCGCACCAGGGGACGGACCTCGACATCCAGATCCAGGCCTGGGACGGTATCGGCGAGCGCGTGACCGCCGCGCTGGCCAGCACCGACGCCCCCGACGTGATCGAGGTCGGCAACACCCAGGTCGCCCAGTACGCGGCCAGCGGCGGCGTACAGGACCTGACCGGCAAGGTGGCCGACCTCAAGGGCGAGGACTGGCTGCCGGGCCTGGCCCAGCCGGGCAACATCGACGGCAAGCAGTACGGCATCCCCTGGTACGCCGCCAACCGCGTCGTCGTCTACAACAAGGACATATTTCTCAAAGCCGGGATCAAAGCCCCAAAAACCAGGGACGAATGGCTAAATATCACGGCGAAGCTTAATAAGGGGCAGGACCAAGGCATCTACCTCACCGGCCAGACCTGGTACGCCCTGGCCGGGTTCGTCTGGGACGAGGGCGGCGACCTGGCGATCCAGGAGGGCGGCAAGTGGAAGGGCGCCCTCGACACCCCGCAGGCCCTGGCCGGCATGGACTTCTACCAGCGCCTCCAAGCCCTCGGCAAGGGCCCCAAGGACGCCGACGAGGCCAACCCGCCGCAGCACGAGGTGTTCGCCCAGGGCAAGGTCGCCCAGATCATCGCCGTCCCCGGCATCGCCTCACGGGTCCTGGAGGTCGAGCCGAAGATGAAGGGCAAGATGGGCTTCTTCCCCATCCCCGGCAAGACGGCCGACAAGCCGGGCACCGTGTTCACCGGCGGCTCCGACCTGATCATCCCGGTCGCCTCGCAGCGCCAGGAGCAGGCGTACGAAGTCGTCAAGGCGCTGGCCGGCGAGCAGTTCCAGACGGAGCTGGCCAAGACGATGAGCTTCGTGCCCAACCGCACCTCGCTCGCCGGCGTGCTGGCCGGTGACGAGGGCACCGCCGCCATGGCCACCGCCGCCGCCAACGGCCGGGCCACCCCCAACACCCCCAACTGGGCCGCCGTCGAGGCCACCTCGGTCATCAAGCAGTACATGACCGCCGTGCTCACCGGCGCCGACCCGGCGGCCGAGGCGAAGAAGGTCTCCGAGACCATCACGACGACCCTGAACAGCAAGTGAGGTCGCGTTCGCTCTGGCCCTACCTGCTTATCGCGCCCACGGTGGCCGGTGGGGCCTTCCTCCTGCTCTATCCCCTGCTCAAGGCGGCCCTGATCTCGTTCCAGCACTTCCGCATGGGCGAGCTCATCAGGGGCGGGGCCGCGTTCGCCGGCCTTGCGAACTACCGGGAGCTCCTGACGGGCGCGGAGTTCTGGCAGGTGCTGCTGCGCACCCTCGGGTGGACCGCGACCAACGTGGTGCTCATCGTGGTCCTGTCGACCGGCGTCGCCCTGATGCTGGTCCGGCTCCGCCGCGGCCTGCGCCTGGCCGTGATGAGCGGGCTCGCCCTGGCCTGGGCCACCCCGGTCATCGCGGCCACCACGATCTTCCAGTGGCTCTTCCAGTCGGAGCTCGGCGTGGTCAACTGGCTGCTGGTCACGCTGGGCCTCGACTCCTTCCGCGGCTACACCTGGTTCGCGAACGGCACCGCCACGTTCGCCGTGCTCGTCGTCCTGGTCGTCTGGCAGTCGGTGCCGTTCGCCGCGCTCACCCTCTACGCGGGGCTGACCACGATCCCGGCCGAGCTGTACGAATCCGCCAGGATCGACGGTGGCACCGGCCGGCAGGTCTTCTGGAAGATCACGGTGCCCATCCTGCGGCAGCTCTTCGCGCTGATCACCTCCCTGGAGGTGATCTGGGTGGCCAAGTGCTTCCCGCAGATCTGGGTCCTCAGCCAGGGCGGGCCCGACGGCGCCACCACCACCCTGCCCGTCTACGCGTTCAAGATTGCCAGAGTCCTGCACCGGTACGACCTGGGCTCCGCGGTCGCCATGCTCACCGTCGTCATCCTCGCCATCGCCCTGATCAGCAACCTGCGCAGAATGGTCCGCTCATGAAACGGCTCGCGCTCAACGCGGCGGCGCTGGCCGTGCTCGCGATGACGATCTTCCCCGTGTACTGGATGTTCCTCACCGCGTTCAAGCCGACCAGCGACATCCAGGCGGCCACCCCCACGTTCTGGCCGGCACACCCCACCCTCGAACACTTCGCCACGGCCGTCGCTGCGCCTGACTTCTGGACCTACTGGCGCAACAGCCTGGTCGTGACCGTGGTGGCCGTGCTGCTCGCGCTGGTCGTGGCGCTGCTGGCGGCGTTCGCGGTGACCAGGATGCGCTGGCGGGGCAAGGGGGCCTTCGTGCTCGCCGTCTTCGCCGCCCAGATGGCGCCGTGGGAGGCGCTGCTGGTGCCGGTGTTCATCATCGCCAGGGACACCGAGCTGCTCGACTCGCTGACCATGCTGACCGGCGTCTACTTCATGATCACGCTGCCGTTCACGATCGTGACGCTGCGCGGGTTCCTGCAGGCGATCCCGCTGGAGCTGGAGGAGGCGGCGCAGGTCGACGGGTGCGGCCGGCTCATGGCGTTCCGGCGGGTGGTGTTCCCGCTGCTCGCGCCGGGGCTGATGGCGACCTCGCTGTTCGGCTTCATCACGGCGTGGAACGAGTTCGCGTTCGTCAACGTCCTGATCATCAAGGATCAGGACCGGCGGACGCTGCCGGTGTGGCTGTCGTCCTTCCGCGACGTGTTCGGCACCGACTGGGGCGCGACGATGGCCGCGGCCAGCCTGTTCGCGCTTCCCGCGCTGCTGCTGTTCCTGTTCCTGCAGCGCCGCGTCGGCGCCGGTATGACAGCGGGCGCCGTAAAGGGCTGAACGCGGTCAAGGGTTGAGGGTGAACGCCGCGTGCAGCGCCCGCCGGTCGGCCTCCGGCAGCAGGTCGCGCGCCGCCAGCCAGGCCGCCGCCCCTGCCGCGTCCCGCGCCGTGGCCACGCTCTCCCCGCCCAGCAACTCCCGTACGGCCTGCCGTACCGGCCCCTCACTCGTCAGCACGCTCCCCGCCAGCACCACCGGCCCTGACCGGTGCACCCGCCGGACGGTGGCGACCAGCCGCTCGGCGGCCTCGTGGGTGATGCCGAGCGCGAGCGGGTCACCTGCTTCGGCTGCCTGACTGACCACCGCGGACAGGGCGGCGAGGCGCATGTGGTCGGCCTGCGCGAGCCGGACGATCCGATCGGCCACCTTACGCGGCGTGGGACCGCGCTCAGCCCCCAGGAAGTGCTCGACGACCAGCTCGACCAGCACCCCCTCCGAAGAGCCGCGATCCAGCGCGGCGATGACGGCCTTGGCGCCCGCGCGCCCGATCCAGAAGCCCGATCCCGCGTCGCCCAGCAGCCACCCGAGCCCGTCGGCGATCGCGTCCAGCTCGTGGCCGGCGATCCTGGCCGCCACCGCCCCCGTCCCCGAGAGCAGCAGCGAGCCGTCCGGCTCGGGCGACCCCGCGACGTACGCGATCACCACGTCCCCCATGAGCCGCGGCCCCGAGGCGATGCCGTGCCCCGCCCACACCTTGCCCAGCTCCGGCTCCATCGCGTCGACGACGCCCGAGACCCCGGCCAGGGAGGCGACGACCGCCGACGCGTCCTGCCCGGCCAGCGCCCGGCCGAGCGCGTCGTCGATCGCGGCCACCGCGTTGGTCAGCCCGTGGGCGGTCGGATTGCCCGCGCCCGCCCTGGCATAACCGACCCGGGTGCCGTCCAGTGCGTGGACCGCGACGCGGGTGGAGGTGGCGCCGGCGTCGACCCCGATGGTGAGCGAATTGGTCACGGTCCGATTGTGGGACTTGACTCAGCGGAGAAGCAAGAATAATTTTCGGCGGAAGACCGGGTATCCGGAAGGAATATTCGTGACTTCAGGTGCCCTCGGGCGTGTGGAAACAGAACTACCCGGTTTGCCGGAGGCGTTGCGCAGGGTCGGCGAGGTGATCCTCGGTGATCCGGCCGAGGCGGCCCGGTCGACCATCATCGCCCTGGCCGAGCGCGCGGGCAGCTCGCCCGCGACCGTGACCAGGTTCTGCCGGGCCTTCGGCTTCTCCGGTTACGCGGAGCTGCGGGTGGCGCTGGCCACCGAGACCGGCCGGGCCGCGCAGGCGGGCTGGGGCGCGGGCGTGGGGCACGAGATCGGGCCCGACGACCCGCTCGACGCGGCGATCGAGGTGATGGCCGCGGCCGACGCCCGGCTCATCCAGGACACCGCCGCCCAGCTCGACTCGGAGATCGTCGCCCAGGTGGCCGACGCCATCGTCGCCGCGCCGCGGGTCCTCCTCGTCGGCGTCTCCACCAGCGGGAACGTCGCCACCATGTACGAAGGCCGGTTCCGGCGCATCGGCGTCCCGTGCTGGAGCGCGGGCGACGCGCACGTCGCGCTGTCGGACGCCGCGCTGCTCGGCTCGAGCGACGTCGCGATCGGCATCAGCCACCGGGGCCGGACCCGCGAGGTCATGGAGGCCCTGGCCGAGGCCGGCAGCCACGACGCCACCACGGTCGCCGTCACCTCGTTCGCCCGCTCACCGCTGGCCGAGCTGGCCGACCTGGTGCTCACCACCGCCAGCAGGGAGACCACGTTCCGGCTCGGCGGGCTGGCGGCCGTCCACTCGCAGCTGTTCGTGCTCGACGCCGTCTACGTGGCGGTGGCCCAGCGCACCTACGAGCGCACCAACCAGGCGTTCGGGCTCACGATCAGCGCCGTGGAGAGCCATCGGGTGGAGAGAGGCTGAATGACGTTCGCAACGAAGGCCCTGGAGCTGGCACATCAGGTCGTGGAGTCGCAGGCGGAGCCGGTTGGCCGCGCCGCCGCCCTGCTCGTCACGTCGCTCAGGGCGGGCGGCGTGGTCAACGCGTTCGGATCCGGGCACTCAGAGGCCATCGCGATGGAGATCGCCGGCCGGGCCGGCGGCCTGGTGCCCAGCAACCGGCTCAGCCCGCGCGACCTCGTCCTGTACGGCGGGCAGCCACCGGGCGTGCTCACCTCCGAGCTCGAACGCGATCCGGCGATCGCCCACCGCATCTATGAGCTGGCGCCCGTCGCGCCGCAGGACGTGTTCGTGCTGATCTCCAGCTCGGGCATCAACGGCGCCGTGGTCGAGCTGGCCACGATCGTCAAGGACCGCGGCCATCCCCTGATCGCGCTGACCTCGGTCGAGCACAGCAGCCAGATGACCTCGCGCCACCCGTCGGGCCGCAAGCTGCTCGACCTGGCCGACGTCGTGCTGGACAACGGCGCGCCGTACGGGGACGCGATCCTCGAACTGCCGGGCGGCGGCGGTTACGGCGCGATCTCGACGGTCACCTCGGCGTTGCTCGCGCAGATGGTGGTCACCGAGGCGGTGGACGAGCTCGTGGCGCTCGGCGAGACCCCGCCCATCTACCTGTCGGTCAACGTGGCCGGCGGCGACGAGCACAACAAGGCCCTGGAGAGCCGCTACGCAGGGCGGATCCGACGCGGAGCATGACTAGTCAGGAGTAGAAATATGCCGAACACCCCCCGTTTCACCAGGCGCGAGCTCCTCCGGAGCGCCGCTCTGGTCCCCGTGGCGGGCGCGCTCGCCGCGTGCGCGACCCCGGCCGCGAAGCCGTCGGCCTCGTCGTCGGCCGCCCCGGTCGCGACCAGCGCGGCCAACCCCTTCGGCGTGTCGGACACCAAACCGCTGGAAGTGTGGATCTTCGACGGCGGTTTCGGTCAGGACTACGCCAAGAACATCCACCAGCCGCTGTTCAAGTCGAAGTACCCCAAGGTGGAGATCAAGCACAACGCCACCAAGGAGATCACCAAGGTCCTCCAGCCGAGGTTCGCCGGCGGCAACCCGCCCGACGTGATCGACAACTCGGGCGCCAACGCCATGGACTTCGGCGCCCTCGCCCAGGACGGCCAGCTCCAGGACCTCACCCCGCTGCTCGACGCGCCGAGCTGGGACGACCCGGGCACCAAGGTCAGGGACACCATCGACCAGGCCGTCATCGACATCGGCACCTACGACGGCACGTTCAGCGTGCTCGGCTACGTGAACTACATCTTCGGCATCTGGTACTCACAGAAGGCGTTCAAGGACAACGGCTGGGTGCCCCCGAAGACCTGGGACGAGTTCCTCAAGCTCAACGAAGCCATCAAAAAGTCCGGCAAGATGGCCCCCTTCACCTACGCCGGAAAATTCCCGCAATATCTGTACGAAGTGCTGCTCACCATGGCCGCGAAGATCGGCGGCGCCGAGGTCCTCGTCAACATCGACAACCTCGAGGACGGTGCTTGGACAACGGAGGCCATGAAGACCTCCGCCACGGCCTGGGCCGAGATCGGCGCCAAGTACCTCATGGAGGGCACCGCCGGCCTCGACCACGTACAGACCCAGACCGCCCAGAACAAGTACAAGGTCGCCATGCTGCCCTCCGGATCCTGGCTGGAGAACGAGCAGAAGACCACGACCCCGCCCGACTTCGAGTACGGCATGTTCCCCGTCCCCGACTTCACCAGCTCCGACAAGCTGCCCTACGGCACGCTCCACAGCCAGCCGAGCGAGAACTTCATCGTCCCCGCCAAGGGCGCCAACCCGCAGGGCGGCATGGAGTACCTGCGCGCCATGCTGTCGAAGAAGGCCTCGGGCGACTTCAGTGAGATGGTCAAGACCGTCTCGACGGTCAAGGGCGCGGGCGAGGGCCGGCAGCTGTCGCCGGGCGCCGCGAGCGCCACCAAGGCCTACACCGCCGCCGGCGCGAACATCGTCTACTACCGCTGGCAGACCTGGTACGCCCAGCTCAAGGACGAGGCCATCGCCGCCACCGGCCAGCTCATGACCGGCGGCCTCACGCCCGACAAGTACCTGGAGCGCCTGCAGAAGAAGGCCGACGAGATCAAGAACGACTCCTCGATCAAGAAGTACAAGCGCTGATGCTGTTCAACAGGTATCGCCGAGGGCTGTTCATCACCGCGTTCCTGGCAGCCCCGGTGACCCTCTATCTGGTTTACGTGATCTCGCCGTACATCCAGGCGTTCTACATCGCGATGACGGACTGGCGCGGCGTCACGGCCACGCCGGCCTTCATCGGGCTGGAGAACTTCGGCCGTCTTCTGGGAGATGAGATCTTCTGGAAGGCGGTCACGCACAACGCCGGGCTGCTCGTCCTGCTGCCCCTGGTCACGATCGTCATCGCGCTGTTCTTCGCCTTCCTCCTCAACGTGGGCGGCGGCGGGCGGGCCGTGGGCGGGATCAGGGGCTCCAAGTTCTACCGGGTGGTGTTCTTCTTCCCGCAGGTGCTGGCCGTCGCGGTGGTGGCGGTGCTGTTCCAGCAGGTGTTCCGGCCGGACGGCAGCGGCATGCTGAACGGGCCGCTGATGGCGCTGGGCGCCAAGCCGATCGGCTTCCTGTCGGATCCGGGCGTCGCGTTCTGGTCGGTGCTCGGGGTCATGGTCTGGCAGGCGGTCGGGTTCTACGTGGTGCTCTTCTCCGCCGGGCTCGCCTCCATCCCGAATGACATGTTCGAGGCGGCGCAGATCGACGGGGCCGGGCGGCTGAGCCTGTTCTTCCGCATCACGCTGCCGCTGCTGTGGGACACCGTCCAGGTGGCCTGGGTCTATCTCGGCATCCTGGCACTCGACGTGTTCGCGATCGTGTGGGTGATGACCGACCAGCACGGCGGCCCCGACTGGTCGACCACGGTCATGGCGGCCGAGATCTACCGCAACGCCTTCCAATACTTCCGCTTCGGATACGCCTCGGCCCTGGGCGTCGTGATGTTCTTCTTCACCGTCGGGTTCGCGATCCTTTCGCTGCGCTTCACGCGGCGTGAACGAATCGAGTACTGATGCCCTGGACCATAGCGACCTCGCGCAAGCTGGCCCGCCAGGAGAGCCGCAGGCGGCTCGGGCCGCTGGCGGTCCTGTCGCACGTCGCGCTGCTGCTGTGGACCCTGCTCACGGTGGTGCCGATCCTGTGGACGTTCCTGGCGTCGGTCAAGAGCGAGGACGAGATCTTCGGCGACGCCTGGTCGCTGCCGTCCACCCTGCACTGGGACAACTTCGCCAGGGCCTGGGAACAGGCGCACATCGGCCAGTACATGCTCAACAGCCTCATCGTGGTCACCTTCAGCGTGTTCGGCACCATGCTGCTCGGCTCGATGGCCGCGTACGTGCTGGCGCGCTATCCCTTTCGCGGCAACCGGGCCGTCTACCTGCTGTTCGTGTCGGGCCTGGCCTTCCCGGTCTACATGGCGCTGACGCCGCTGTTCTTCGTCGTGCAGAACATGGGCAACGTCCCGCTGATCGGCCCGCTCATCGGCCTGAACACCCACGCGGGCCTCGTGCTGGTCTACGTCGCCTACTCGATGCCGTTCACCGTGTTCTTCCTGGCGGCCTTCTTCCGTACGCTGCCCACGGCGGTGGGGGAGGCGGCCATGGTCGACGGCGCCTCGCACACCCGCGTCTTCTTCCAGATCATGCTGCCCATGGCCAGGCCGGGCCTGGTGAGCATCACGATCTTCAACATCCTCGGCCAGTGGAACCAGTACCAGCTCCCCCTGGTGCTGCTGCAGGAGCGCGACAAGTGGGTGCTCACCCAGGGCATCGCCGACATCTCGACGGCCGCGGGCTACGACCAGGACTGGTCGGCCCTGTTCGCCGCGCTGACGCTGGCGATCCTGCCCATGCTGGTCGTCTACACGGTCTTCCAGCGCCAGATCCAGTCGGGGCTGACCGCGGGAGCGCTGAAGTAAATATCGCTCGCGCGCCGGTCCCGGCGGTTCTAGGCTGCGGGTGTGATCGGCGACATCCGCGCGTTGCTGGCCCGCCACCTCCCCGACGTCGAGGTGCGCTCCGTCACCGAGTCCGGGCAGGGCCTGGACAACGAGGTGTACGAGGTCAACGAGGAGTTGATCGTCCGGGGCAGCCGGGCCGCCGATCCGGTGGCCACGCGTCGCGAGGTCGAGCTGCTGGCCACGGTCCGCGACCTGGCCACCGTGGCGGTGCCCGAGGTGGTCTTCGCCGACTACGAGCGGGGCGTGATCGCCTACCGCAAGCTGCCGGGCGAGCCGCTCAACCTGCACCCGGTCCCAGACCCCGCACTGCTGGCCGCCCCGCTGGGCCGCCTGCTCAGCGCCCTGCACAGCGCCGAGCCGGGGGAGTTGCGCGAGCTGGCGCCGCTCGACCGCTACCCGGCGCCCACCCTGCTGATGGACGCCGGGCTCGACTACCGCGACGTCGAGCGGCACGTGCCCTACGATCAGCGGCCGCTGGTGGAGGAGTTCTTACGCGGCACACCACCCGACGAGCCGCCTACCCTGCGCTTCTGCCACAACGACCTGGGCGGCGAGCATCTCCTGGTCGACGTCGCGACGAGCACGCTGACGGGCGTCATCGACTGGACCGACGCCGCCGTCACCGACCCGGCGCACGACTTCGCGCTCATCTACCGCGACCTGGGCCCCGCGGTCTTCGAACAGACCCTCTCGCACTACGACCGCGACTTCGACGAGACGGACCGGGCCAGGGTCCTGTTCTACGCCAGGTGCGCGCTCATCGAGGACCTCGCGTACGGCCTGAGCACCGGCCCACGCCACTACGCCGACGCCGCCCTGGCCCACCTCGCCTGGACCTTCAGCTGATCACGTAGCGCCGAGCTCGTCGCGCAGGCGCCTGGTCGCGCCGACCACGTTCGCCAGCGCCGCCTCCACCTGCTCGTAGGTACGGGTCTTCAGCCCGCAGTCCGGATTCACCCAGACCCGCCCGGCGGGCAGCACCTTCAGCGTCTCGCGCAACAGCCCCTCCACCTCGGCCTCGCTCGGCACCCGCGGCGAGTGGATGTCGTAGACGCCGGGCCCGAGCCCGCGCCCGAAGGAGCCCACCGCCCCCAGGATCCGGGCCCCGGACCGGGCCGACTCGATCGTGGTGACGTCGGCGTCCAGGCCGTCGATCGCCGCGAGAATCTGGTCGGCGTCCGAATAGCACAGGTGCGTGTGGATCTGGATGCGGTCACTCGCGCCCGAGGTGGCCCTCCGGTACGCGGCCACGGCCCACTCCAGGTAGTCGGCCTGCGAGGCCCGCCTGAGCGGCAGCAGCTCGCGCAGCGCCGGCTCGTCCACCTGGATGATCGACACGCCCGCCTCCTCCAGGTCGCGTACCTCGTCCCTGACCGCGTCGGCCACCTGGAACACGACGTCGCGCAGCGGCAGGTCGTCACGGACGAACGACCAGGCGACGATCGTGACCGGCCCGGTGAGCATGCCCTTGACCGGCTTGTCTGTCAGCGACTGCGCGTGACGGGCCCACCGCACGGTGATCGGCGCGGGCCGCCCGACGTCGCCGTGCAGGATCGGCGGCCTGGTGCAGCGCGAGCCGTACGACTGGACCCAGCCGTTGCTGGTGACCGCGAAGCCGTCGAGGTGCTCGGCGAAGTACTGGACCATGTCGTTGCGCTCGGGCTCGCCGTGCACGAGGACGTCGAGCCCGAGCCGCTCCTGCAGCCGGATGACCCGCTCGATCTCCGCCTCGACCCGCCGGTCGTAGCCGGCCTCCTCCAGCGTGCCCGCCACCACGGCCGCGCGGGCCGCGCGCAGCTCGCCGGTCTGCGGGAACGACCCGATCGTGGTGATCGGCAGCGCGGGCAGCCGCAGATGCGCGGCCTGCGCCGCGGCGCGCTCCGCGTACGGCCCGCGCCCTTCGAACACGACCGGGTCCGCCAGCGCCACCGACGCCGCCGGGGCCTCGGCGCCGCGGAAGTCGGCGCGCGCCAGCTCGACCACCTCGGCCACCTTCTGCTCGGCGAAGGCCAGCCGCGCCCGCAGCGCCGGGTCGAGCCCGTCTTCCCCCGCCACGTCGTACGGCACGTGCAGGAGCGAGCACGACGTGCTGACCACCACGTCCGCCGCGTGCTCCCGCACCGCCCGCAGCAGGCTCAGCGCCCGCCCCGGAGCGGTACGCCACACGTCCCGCCCGGACACCACGCCCGCCACCACGGTCTTGCCCGCCAGCGCCGAGAGCCGGTCCAGCCCGCCGCGCACCAGGTCCACCCCGATGGCCTCCACCGGCGTCGCGGCCAGGACGGGCAGCGCCTCGCCCAGATCACCGAAGTAGGAGGCGACGAACAGCCCGGGGCGCGAAGGAGCGGACCCGAGCCGCTCGTAGGCGGCCGTGACGGCGGCCAGCTCCTCGGGAGACCGGTCGGCCACCAGCGCCGGCTCGTCGAGCTGCACCCACTCCACGCCCTCGGCCGCGAGGAGCGCCAGCAGTTCCTCGTAGCAGCCGAGCACCTCCTCCAGCCGCTCCAGCGCGCCGGCCAGCAGCAGGAACGTCACCGGACCTATCACCACGGGCCGGGTCTCGAAGCCCAGCTCCCGAGCCTGCCGCAGCTCGGTCAGCGGCTTGGCGGCGTCGAGCTTGAACACGGTCTCGGCGTCGACCTCCGGCACGATGTAGTGGTAGTTCGTGTCGAACCACTTCGTCATCCGCAGCGGCGCCAGCCCGGCGGTGCCCCTGGCCATCGCGAAGTAGGGGTCCTCGGCGTCCAGGTAGCGCCGGGGCACCGCGCCGAGCAGCACGGCCGTGTCCAGCACCTGGTCGTAGAGCGAGAAGGTGTTGGACGGCAGCCCGGCCAGGCCCAGCTCGGCGAGCCGCCGCCAGGTCCGCTCCCGGAGCTCGGCGCCGGTCTCCTCCAGCTCCGCGCGGGTCGAGCGGCCGTCCCAGTACGACTCCAGCGCCCGCTTCAGCTCCCTTCGCGGGCCGATCCGCGGATATCCGAGCACGGTGGACCGGGGAAATGACGACATCAGGTTGCTCCCTGCGTGGACGGCTTGATCGAACGCGGAGAATTCACCACACCCGCTACCCCTGGTGCATCCTGTATTCGTGCTGCTTATGCTCAAGGAGGTCCAGTGCTTCGCCCGCGTGGCCGCCCGGCTCAGCTTCTCGGTGGCCGCCGCGGACCTGGGGATGTCCCAGCCCGCCATGAGCCAGGCCATCACCAGGTTGGAGCGCGCCACCGGGACCAGGCTGTTCGACCGGACGGCCCGCGCGGTGCGGCTCACCGCCGCGGGCAAGGCCCTGCTCCCGCACGCCGACGAGCTGCTGGCCGCCGCCACCGCGTTCGCGGCCGAGGCGGCCCGGCTGGCTCGGCCGACTATTCATCTCGCTTATCCACCGCTCGTCGGCGCGCTGGCGGCCAGGGTCGCCCGGCGGCTCGCGGGCCGTACCCCGGCCATCGGCGTGGAGCTCACGGTCGCCGGACGCGGGGTGGCGTCCGACGCGCTGGATCGGGGGGAGGTGTCGGCGGCGATCCTCACCACGCCCGCCCCGGCGCGGTTCGTCACCGCCGCCAGGTTCCACGTCTCCGTGGACCAGCTCGCGGTGCCGCTCGGGCACGCGCTGGAGCCACGGGCAAAGGTCGTGCCCGGCGACCTCGCCGGGCAGGTACTGCTCACGCCGGGCAGCCGGGCGTGGGCCGGGCTGCCGGGGCGCTCGCGCGTGGTGGCCGACGACGACTTCGCCGCCGCGCTCGACCTGGTCGCGGCGGGGGCCGGGGTGCTGCCGATCCCGCAGCTGCTGGCCAGGACGATCCGCCGCGACGATCTGCGGTTCGTCCCGCTGGACGCGGGTGACCTGCGCATCACGTACGCGCTGGCGTGGGCGAGGGAGCGCGTCACGCCCGAGCTGATGGCCCTGGTGCAGGCCGTACAGGATGCTCTGTGGACTAGGTAGCCGGCAGGTTGCGCAGGGCCTCGCGGCGGCTCAGCCCCGAGATGCCCTTGGTCCGCACATAGCGGATGACCTCGGCCGGATTGGTCTTGGCGTATTCGCGCAGCGCCCAGCCGATCGCCTTGCGGGCGAAGAAGTCGTTGTCCGACAGGCTCGGCTCGATGCAGGCGTAGAGCAGCCCCGTGTCGGTGCGGGCCTTGAACCTGTTCTGGCACAGGATCGCGGTGCGGCGCTTCCACAGGTCGCCGTCGCGCGCCCAGTCCAGCATGAGCGGGCGCATCGAGTCGGGGAACGCGGTGAGCAGGCCGCCGATCCGGTGCGTGGCCAGCTCGTCGACCAGGTCCCACCAGGCGCCGCTGACGATCATCTCCTCGTACATCGGCACCGTGTAGAGCGTCTGGAACTCCCGATAGAGGTGATAGCCGGTCAACTCGACAGCCGCATAGCGCTCCTCGCGGTATTCGGCCGGACGCCACAGGCCGAGCACCGCCCGGCGCCACTCCGGCGCCGTGCCGATGGGGTGAGCCGCGAACACCCGCCGCAGCGCGGCCCGTCTCCGCACCGCCTGCACGCCGAGGAACGGCATGTCGGACTTCATGTACGCACGCATCGTGGCGGCCTTCGCGGGCTCCGCCGCCTCACGCAGTGCCGTTCGCACCGCCGTACCAAGGCTCATGCCTGCTGAGTGGTCCGCTCACCCGTGGCCAGGCCGTCGAAGAGCACCGTGATGTAGTGCTCGGCCAGGCCGGTCGTGTTGAGCCGGCCGCCGGGGCGGAACCAGCGCACCGCCACCCAGATCGTGTCGCGGATCATCCGGTAGGTGAGCTTCGGGTCGACGTCGGCGCGGAACTGCCCGGCCGCCTGGCCCGCCTTGATCTGCGCGACCCAGATCTGCTCGACCTCGTCCTCGGCCTTGACCAGGTAGTTGAACCGCTCGAACTGCCGCAGGTAGTTCCAGTCGTTCTGCATCACGGTGATCGCGGCGCGGTGCGGCTCCAGCGTGCCGAAACCGATGCGCACCATCTCCGACAGGATCGAGCGCGGGTCGGCGCCCGAGCCGATCGCCGTGCGGTAGCGGGCGACCAGGTCGTCGAGGAAGGTGGAGAGCACCTCGTCGACGATCGTCTCCTTGGAGTCGAAATGATGATAGAGACTTCCCGAGAGGATGCCCGCCTCATCGGCGATCTCGCGTACGGTCGTGGCCTGGAATCCCTTGCGGGCGAAGAGTTCCGCGGCGAGCTTGACGAGGTGGTCACGGCGCTCCGACGCCGGTCCCGACGAGGTCGTGCGCTGACGCTTCGCCGGGGCGGTCGTGCTCTGCCCGGAGTTCTTTCGCGTTGTCACGTCTCCCATTATGAGCCCTCAGACAATCGCTTGTTCACCGAACCCGCCCAGCTCACCCGGCGTTCCGCGTGCGACCAAGCGCTTGCTACGATGCGGGGGTGAACGAGGCATACATCGTCGGCGCGGTCAGGACCCCGGTCGGGCGCAAGAACGGCGGCCTCGCCCGGGCCCACCCCGCCGACCTCGGCGCGCACGTACTCGAAGAGCTGATGACCCGCACGGGCGCCGATCCGGCGGCGGTGGCGGACGTCATTTTCGGCTGCGTCGACACCATCGGACCGCAAGCCGGAGACATCGCCCGCACCTGCTGGCTGGCCGCCGGGCTGCCGGAGGAGGTGCCCGGCGTCACGATCGACCGCCAGTGCGGCTCCTCGCAGCAGGCGCTGCACTTCGCCGCCCAGGCCGTGCTCTCGGGCACGAGCGACCTAGTGGTGGCCGGCGGCGTACAGAACATGAGCATGATCCCCATCTCCTCGGCGATGCTCGCCGGCCGCGCCCTCGGCCACGACACCCCCTTCAGCGGCTCCAAGGGCTGGCTCTCCCGGTACGGCACCCAGGAGGTCTCCCAGTTCACCGGAGCCGAACAGATCGCTGCCAAGTGGGACATCTCCCGGCAGGACATGGAGGCGTTCGCCTACGAATCGCACCGGCGGGCCATCGCCGCCATCGACGAAGGCCGCTTCGCGGACCAGCTCACCCCCTACGAGGGCGTCACCACCGACGAGGGGCCGCGCCGCGACACCACTCCGGCCAGGATGGCCGGGCTCAAGCCCCTGGTCGAGGACGGGTGCCTCACCGCGGCCCTGGCCTCGCAGATCTCCGACGGCGCCGCCGCCCTGCTCATCGCGTCGCCGCGCGCCGTACAAGATCATGGGCTGCGCCCGCGCGCCCGTGTGCACCACCTGTCGGTACGCGGCGGCGACCCGATCATGATGCTGTCGGCGCCGATCCCCGCCACGGAGCACGCGCTGCGCAAGGCCGGGATGGCGATCGGCGACATCGACGTCGTGGAGATCAACGAGGCGTTCGCCTCGGTCGTGCTCGCCTGGCTGAAGGAGAGCGGCGCCGACCCCGCCAGGGTCAACCCGAACGGCGGCGCGATCGCGCTCGGCCACCCGCTCGGCGCGACCGGCGCGGTCCTGGCCGTGAAGCTGCTGCACGAACTGGAGCGGACCGGCGGCAGGTACGGCCTGCAGACGATGTGCGAGGGAGGCGGCCAGGCGAACGTCACCATCATCGAACGCCTATGACGTCCGAAGATGCCTCTAGCAAATAGGAAACTTTCCTATTAGATTTCGGATCATGCTCAAGAGCGGTGACCTGTTGTGCCTTGCCGATGCCGTACTCCTGCCCGGGTTCGAGGGGCGGACCCCGCCCGACTGGGTCCGCCGCCGGCTGGGGGAGGGGCTGGCCGGGGTGGTGCTGTTCTCCCGCAACATCACGGGAGCGGCCCAGGTCGCCGAGCTGACCGCCGTCCTGCGCGCGGAGAACCCGGCCGTGCTGGTCGGCACCGACGAGGAGTCGGGCGAGGTGACCAGGCTGGAGGTCGCCACCGGCAGCAGCCGTCCCGGCGCCCACGCGCTCGGCGTCGTGGACGACGTGGCGCTGACCGAGGCGCTGGCCAGGGACCTCGGCGGGGAGCTGGCCGCCGCGGGCATCACGATCGACTTCGCCCCCTCGGCCGACGTGAACTCCAACCCCGACAACCCGGTCATCGGCCTGCGCTCCTTCGGCGCCGACGCCGCCCTGGTCGCCCGGCACACCCGGGCGTTCGTCCGCGGTCTGCAGTCCGCCGGGGTGGCCGCCTGCGCCAAGCACTTCCCCGGCCACGGCGACACCTCGATCGACTCCCACCACGGCATGCCCATGGTCGCCACCGACGGGATCGAAGACGCGCTGACTCCCTTCCGCGCCGCGATCAGGGAGGGCGTCAAGGCCGTCATGACGGGCCATCTGCTGGTGCCCGCGTACGACGCCGTGCTGCCCGCCACGCTGAGCCCCAAGGTGCTCACGGGGCTGCTCCGTGAGGAACTGGGCTTCGACGGCCTGATCATCACCGACGCCATCGAGATGGCCGCCGTCTCCGGGCCGTACGGTATCGGGGGCGCCGCCGCACGGGCGATCGCCGCCGGGGCCGACGCCATCTGCGTCGGCGGGGAGCGCGCCGACGAGGCGACCGCCGTCGAGGTGCGCGAGGCGATCGCCCAGGCCGTACGCGACGGGCTGCTGCCGGAGGAACGCCTGGCCGACGCCGCGCGCCGGGTCGGCGAGCTGGCCGCCTGGACCGCCTCCGCCGCCGCCCCGGTGCCCGAGGACGGCCACCTCGGCCTCACCGCGGCCCGCCGCGCGATCAGGGTCACCCGCCGCACGAACGCCCCCATCCTGCCGCTGACCGCCGCGCCCCACGTGGTGGAGCTGACCCCCGAGATGAACCTGGCCATCGACAAGAACACCCCGTGGGGGGTCGGCGAGCCGCTGGGCAGGCTGCTGCCCGGCACCGCCGTGACCCGGCTGGCGGCCGGCGAGGCGACCGGGGTCGCGATCGAGCGGCTCATCGCCGGCGCCGACGGACGCCCCCTCGTCGTCGTGGTCCGCGACGCGCACCGCCACCCCTGGCAGAGCGAGGCGCTACGGCACCTGCTCAGCGCCCGCCCCGACACCGTGGTGGTCGAGATGGGCCTGCCCGCCCGCTCCGACCTGGGCGCCGTGCACATCGCCACCTACGGCTCGGCCAGGGTCTGCGGCCAGGCCGCCGCCGAAGTGATCACCGGTACCCTTTGACACCGTGAACTTCGAAGACGAGGACCTCTCCCACACCACGCTGACCGACCGGCTCGCCCCGGACGAGACCCACGTCTTCCGCAACTGCGACCTGACCGAGGCCGACCTCCGGCGGGCGCCGCTGGCCGACGCCCGCTTCGAGTCGTGCGTGCTGGACCAGGCCGACTTCCGCCGGGCCGACCTCGACAGCGCGGTGTTCTCGGGCGGCGGCGGGATGCGGATCAGGTTCAACGACGCCGAGCTCATCGACGTGGCGTTCACCGACGTCGACCTGTCCTCCGCGCAGTTCGGCGGGGCGCTGGTGACCGACGTGACCTTCACCGGGTGCCGCATGATCGGCGCCTCGCTCACCGGGGCGCGGGGCACCGGCTTCAAGGTCGCCCGGTCCAACCTGACCATGGCCAACCTCGGCGGCTGCTCGCTGCGCGGAGAGTTCATCGAGGGGGTCCGCTTCGACGACGCCGACCTGTCGGGCTGCGACTTCACCGAGGCGACGTTCAGCGACTGCCGGTTGCGCGGCAGCAAGCTGCTCAAGACCGTGTTCGTCAAGGCCGACCTGCGCGGCGCCGACCTGGGCGAGCCCGACGACGCCAAGCTGCGCGCCTACGCGGGGGCGACGATCAACCAGGCCCAGGCGGCGGCCATCCTGGCCGCCCGCGGCATCACGGTGCTCTGAGCGCTTCCAGCACGACCGCTGCCTCTGACATGACGCGGTCGATCAGCTCCCGGCAGGACGGCAGGTCGTCGAGCACCCCGACCACCTGCCCGGAGGCCATCACCCCCAGGTCGGCCCGCCCGTCGACCATGGCGGCCCGCAGCAGCACCGGCGTGTTGGCCGCCTGCAGCACCTGCGCCCAGGTCAGGTCGCGGCCGTGCCGCATCCGGCGCCCCTCGCGGAGCAGCTGGGCCCACGTCAGCCCCGACAGCCGCTTGAACCTGGCGCCGTTGACCACGGCCCTGAGCAGCCGCGAACGCTCCAGCGACTCCACGAACGGCGTCCTGAGCACCCGGTGCGGCACCCCGTCGACCTTGGTGGTGACCAACGTGTCGGCCGTCGCCAGGTAGACCTTCTTCACCTCGTCCGGCACCGGCGAGTCGCTCGTCAGCAGGAACCGGGTGCCCATCGCGATGCCGCACGCCCCGTACGCCAGCGCGGCCACCAGCCCCCGCCCGTCGAAGAAGCCGCCCGCGGCGATCACCGGGATGTCCACCGCGTCCACCACCTGGGGGAGCAGCAGCGTCGTCGCGACCGGCCCGGTGTGCCCGCCGCCCTCGCCGCCCTGCACGATCACCGCGTCCACGCCCCAGGCGGCGACCTTCTCCGCGTGCCGGCGCGCGCCCACCGACGGGATCGTGACCACGCCCGCGTCCTTCAACCGGTCGATCAGCTCGCGCCGCGGCGCCAGCGCGAACGACGCCACGCGCACGCCCGCGCGGATCATCACCTCGACCCGTTCGGCCGCGTCGTCGGCGTCGGAGCGGATATTGACCCCGAAGGGGGCGTCCGTGCGTTCTCGCACGCTGTCGATCGCCTCGGCCATCTCGCCGACGGACATCGTCGCGGCCGCGATGATCCCGAGCCCGCCCGCCTCGGACGTGGCCGCCGCGAGCCGCGCGCCCGCGACGTACCCCATCCCGGTCTGCACGATCGGATACCGGCACCCCACCAGGTCCGTCAGCGCGGTCCTCATAGCGCGATCTCCGGGCCGCTCGGCGCGGTCCCGCCGCCGCTCAGCGCGGTCCTCACGCCGCCACCTCGCGCTCGCGGGACCCGCGCGGGTCGAGCACCTCCTTCAGCAGCCGGCTCTCCTCGGCGGTCGGCTCCCGTGTCTCGGGTACGTCCTCGGGGATCACCAGCTCGAACCCGGTCGCCGCGACCACCTCCGCGACGCTCACCCCCGGATGCACCGAGGCCAGCCGCATCGACCCGTCCGGCGTGCGGAAGTCGAGCACGGCCAGGTTCGTCACCACCCGCCGCAGGTCGTACGCGCCTCTGTCGGTGCCCAGGCCGCTGACCACGTCCACTCGCGGCACGAACACCTTGGGGGAGTGCCGGGGGATCCAGTAGCTCGTCGGATCGCAGCGCGTGTTGCCCGGCGCGCCGCGCACACCGAGGAGCTGAGCTTTGGGCCGCGCCCAGTCGCCGATGCAGGAGATGTTCGAGTTGCCGAAACGGTCGATCTGGCTCGCGCCGAGCATCACGTGCCGCCGGCCGTTCAGCACCAGCCACAGGTGATCGCGGAACGGCAGCCAGCCCTCCACCACCTCGGGCCGCTCGCCCAGCGCGGGCACGTCACCCGTCAGCAGGCAGACGCCGTCATGCGTGAGTAGTTCGGGCTCGAACGTCAGCCTGGCCAGCCGGGCCGCCAGCACGGTGACCGCCCCGCCGATCCCGGCCGCGAGGATCTCCCCGTCACCCCTGAACGCCTCCGCGCAGGCGACCACGCACACGTCAGCCCTGCTCATGGAACTCCTCCCACGGCGTGTCCACGTACCGCCGCTGCTCCCGCTCGTCGCGGCCGTAGTCGGGTTCGCACGCGGTGAAGCCCGCGCCGCCCGGCACCTCGACCACGCCGGTCACCATCGACCGGCTGATCAGCAGCGACTGCACCGGCCCCTCCTTCAGCAGGTCGGCGGTGTCCACCAGCCGCTCGCACGACACGTAACAGCGGGCCGCCGCCTTGGCGTAGAGGTCGTCGAAGTACGGGTCGGGGCCCAGGTACTGCGCGTTGCCGCGCCGATCCGCCCGGTTGAGGTGCACCAGCGCGACATCCATGGTCAGCGCGGGCACGGCGATCAGCTCCTCCCCGTCCTCGTACGGCGAGCGGACCGTGCGCAGGCCCGGGTTGACCCGCATGACGTCGGAGCCGAGCCCGGCCCGCGTGGGCAGGAACGGCAGCCGATGCGCCGCCGCCAGCAGCCCGAACATGAACATGCCCTCGTCGTACTCGGTGAACTCGACCGTGCCGCCCTGCCTGGCCCGCCTGAAGTGTGGTTCGAGCGGGATGGAGTCCAGCGTGACGAACGGGGCCACCACCCTGCGTACCTTCCCGGCGGCGCAGAGCATGCCGACGTCCGGGCCGCCGTACGAGATGAGGGTGAGGTCCCGGACATCGGATCGCAGCAGGCCGTCGACCAGAGCCATCGGCTTGCGCCGCGACCCCCAGCCGCCGATCCCGACCGTCATGCCGCTCTCGATCTCCGCCGCGACCTCCTCGACGGACATGACCTTGCTCACGAGCCCTCCACGAAGCGGTCCCGGTGCCTGTCGCCCGCGCCCATCAGGTTCAGCTCGAACGTGAAGCCCTGCTCGAAGCGGTAGGAGCGCTTCACGTCCACGGGGTCGATGCCGTTGAGCGACTCCTTGGCGCGCCGGATCACGTACGGGTCCTTGTCCGCGATCTGGCCGGCCACCTCCAGCGCCGCGTCCCGCAGCTTGTCGCGCGGCACCACCTCCAGCACCGAGCCGAACGCGTGCAGCTCGGCGGCCGTCACGTTCCGGCACGTGTAGACCATGGCGCGCATCAGATGCTGGGGTACCAGCCGGGCCAGGTGGGTGGCCGCGCCGAGCGCGCCCCGGTCCACCTCCGGCAGGCCAAAGTAGGCGTCCTCGCTGGCCAGCACGATGTCCGCGTTGCCCACCAGCCCGACCCCACCGCCGACACAGTGGCCGTGCACGGCGACGATCACCGGCACCGGGCAGTCGTAGACAGCCGCGAACGCCGCAAAGCACCCTTTATTTGCATTTATCAGGGCAGTGTGGCTCTCGGTGGCCTGCATCTCCTTGATGTCCACGCCGGCGTTGAAGCCCCGGCCTTCGGCCCGCAGCACGACGACCCTGGTCTCTTCGTCCCGCCCGGCGTCCGTCACAGCTCCGGCCAGCTCGTGCCAGGCCCGCGCCGGCAGCGCGTTCACCGGTGGAACGTCCACGACGACCTCGGCGATCGGGCCGTCCCGCAGCGTGATTCCCATCCCGCTCCCTGGTTGCACCTAACGCTTGCTTGGTACGGTAGCACCCGTGACGGTGACTTACGACTACACGGGCAAGGTCGTCCTGGTGACCGGTGGGACCAAGGGGATCGGCGCGGGCATCGCCACCGCCTTCGCCACCGCCGGAGCCGAAGTGATCGTCTGCGCCCGCCACGATCCCCCGCCCCCGGTGCCGCCACCGAGTCCCCCTCCCCGCTCGGCGGCCACCGGGGTGCGGTTCGTGCGGGCCGACGTGCGGGACGCCGACGACCTGGAGCGGCTGTTCTCCGGGCTCGACCGGCTCGACGTGGTCGTCAACAACGCGGGCGGGTCGCCGTACGCACCGCTGGAGGGCACGTCACCGCGCCTGCACGCGCGCATCGTCGAGCTCAACCTGATCGCCCCCCTGCTCGTCGCGCAGCGCGCGTATCCGCTGCTCGCCGCCTCGGGCGGCTCCGTCGTGATGATCGGGAGCTCCAGCGGCGTGCGCCCCTCGCCGGGCACCTCGGCGTACGGCGCGGCCAAGGCGGGGCTCCATCAGCTGGCGAACTGCCTGGCCGCCGAGTGGGCCCCCGGTGTACGGGTCAACACGGTCATCGTCGGCCTGGCCGCCACCGAGGACTCCCTCGATCACTACGGCGGAAAGGACGTGGGGACCGCCGTCCCGGCCGGGCGGATGGCGACGCCCGCCGACGTGGCCTCGGTCTGCCTGTGGCTGGCCGCGCCCGGCTACGTGACCGGGGCGCAGGTACACGTGCATGGAGGCGGGGAGATCCCCGCCTGGCAGAACCTGGCTTCCGACGACATTTCCTGATATCTCTGCTTGATCTTCTGGGAGGTCCGTGTGGGAATCTGTGACGGCCGCGTCGTGATCGTGACCGGAGCCGGGCGCGGCATCGGGAGGGAGCACGCGCTGGAGTTCGCCAGGCAGGGCGCCCGTGTGGTGGTCAACGACCTGGGCACCGGCCGCGACGGCGACGGCAGATCCGGCGGCCCCGCGCTGGCCGTGGCCGAGGAGATCCGTACACTCGGCGGCCAGGCGGTGGCCAGCAGCGACGACGTGGCCGACTGGGACGGCGCGGCCCGGCTGGTGAAGACCGCCGTCAGCGCGTACGGCGGCCTCGACGTGCTGGTGAACAACGCCGGGTTCGTCCGCGACCGCATGCTGGTCTCCATGGGCGAGGACGACTGGGACGAGGTGATCCGGGTCCATCTCAAGGGCCACTTCCTGCCGCTGCGGCACGCGGGCGCGTACTGGCGCGAACGAGCCAAGTCCGGCGACCCCGCGGCCGCCCGCGTGATCAACACCTCGTCGGGCGCGGGCCTGCTCGGCAGCGTCGGCCAGGCCAACTACTCGGCCGCCAAGGCGGGTATCGCCGCACTGACCCAGGTGGCCGCCGCCGAACTGGGCCGATACGGCGTGACGGTGAACGCCATCGCCCCCGCCGCCCGTACCCGCATGACCGAGGAGGTCTTCGCCGAGACCATGGCCGCACCCGAGTCCGGCTTCGACCCGATGCACCCGGCGAACGTGTCACCGCTGGTGGTCTGGCTCGGCTCGGTGGCGTCGGAGGCGGTGACGGGACGGGTGTTCGAGGTGGAGGGCGGAGTGATCTCGCTCGCCACCGGCTGGACCCACGGCCCACGCGCCGATCGCGGCGCCCGCTGGTCCCCTGCCGAGGTGGGCGACGCCGTCACGAAGCTCCTCGAAGAGGCCCCCGACCCACTCCCCGCCTACGGTGCCCGGCCGTCTGCGGTCTGAGGCCCGTCTATGGCGCTTGGCCGTCTACGGCGCTCGGCCGTCTTCGGCGTGAGGTCCGCTAGGCGTCCACTGGGGGTCGTCTACCGCTTGAGCAGGTAGGCGCCCTCGGACAGGCGCGCGCGGATCTCGGCGGCGGTCTGCTCGGCGGTCAGGCCGCCGGAGTCGAAGGCGTGCGGCTCCAGCTCACCCAGGTCGGCGAACTGCTGGTACATCTGCAGCACCGGCTCGGGATCCGTGAGCGCGTCGAGCCCCCGGCCCGTGGCCCTGAGCAGCGTCGTCTCCCGGTCGGGCCGGAGCACCACATAGTGCAGCGGCGCGCGCCGTACCTCGGCGAAGGCGCCGACGAACCACGGCCCCACGACACCATCCACCACCACGTGATAGCCGCCGTCCGCGTACCCGAAAGCCGCGCCCGCCAGCACGCCCATGACGGTCTCGTTCTGACGCTGAGCCTCCGCCAGGTGCGGCGCGATGCCGCCCCGCCGGATGAACGCCCAGAAATCATCCGTATGCAGGTGCACGCTAGGCGTGACGGCATCGGCCAGCAGCCGGGCCACGGTCGACTTCCCCGCTCCCGGAGGCCCGGACACGATCACTACCTCCATACCCGCCTGCCAGATCACCTCAAAAGCCTTTAACCGGAGCCGAAATCCAGACACGACCGCCGTTACGGACCGTGGCGGCCGGGCGGGGAAGCGGTCCTCCGACATCATTGATCCGATACGTCTCCCACGGCGCTCTCATGAATCGTGGTGCTGCATGAAACCTCTGGCCGCCGTCCTGGCCATCGTCGTTCTCGTCGCCGTGCTGGGTGTCATGGGGATCGGTGTGGGCGCCCTTTCGTTCTTCACCTCTCATGGCTGCGGCAGCGGCGAAGACCGGTTGGCCCAGTCCCTCGCGGCGCACGGCATCTTCGCCCAGCGCCCGTCCGGAGCCCGGCCACAAGGCGAGCGGACGGCGATCTGTGACGTGGATGACCGGATCGTGGATGTCGAGCAGGTCTATCGCGTTCCCCGGGCGGGGAACGACGTGTTCGATTTCTACCGCGAGGTCGCCGTGCGGGACGGGTGGAAGCCCTCGACCGAGGAGGAGGACGCGGGTGGGTTCTGTTTCACCAAAGCCATCGCCGACAAAGACGTCGATTTTTCGGTTTCGGTGGACAAGCCGGACATGGTCTATGTGCGCATGAGTTCATCCGTAGACGGTGGCGGCTGGTGCTGAACGCGAGGGCCTTCAGCGGAGCGCTGACCGGGCCGTAGGGGCCAGGCGGAGGCGTTGTGGGGGAGCGGTCAGCCGGGACTCCAGTCCGGGCAGCGCCACTTCACGCTCCTCAGAGGGCCGGTCGAACCGGGCGAACCACATGAAGACCTGCTCCCCTGTGCGTACGGGGAGCGCGGGGAAGGTGTTCTCGGCGCTCTCGGTCTCGAAGCACGCCACCGGCGGCACCCCGGCCTCCTTGAGCACGGGTACGGCCTCCCGGGCGAAGAACTCGGCGAACTCGTCTCCGACGTGGTAGATCATCGCGACGTACAGCGACTCGGGCAGGACGGTGGCGCCGACGGGCGGTCGCGCCATACCCGGAAAGGGATCGGCAGCGGGCCGGAGAGCATGGCTGGGCGCGGACTCGTGGGAAAAGCCAGGCGCCGGGCGTAGGAGCAGCACGTTGTCGGAGTCGAGCATCGTCGCGTTGGCCGCGTCCCGGTTGGCCTTCCAGATGGGGCCGCCGTAGAAGTCCGTAAGCGCCGCTCGCCGAGCCTCCATGTCTGGAAATTTCCGCATCCACGGATACATGTTCGGATCGTCCAGATCACGGAACTGGCCGACCACCCCCATCCCGGACGCCTCCTGTCCTTCGATGAACTCCCGCTCGAACAGCTCGATCAACGTGTCGCGCCGGCCGGGACGCAGCGTGTAGTTCCGGAACTCATAAATCATGCGGGGATGCTACGAGCGGACAACTGACACCGACTGTCAGCAGAATCGGGCTAGAAGAATATTCTGATTACCTACAGCTACATAACTACTACGCTTCGTATATGATCGCTTTGGCTTTGATCCCACAACGTCAAGGAAAGTCACTGAAGTGATCAAGAAGTTGCGTGTCACCGGTGCCGTCATGGCGGCGGCCGCCGGCGTCACCCTGCCGGCCGCACCCGCCCAGGCGGACGGCTGGAGCGACAACTGGAGCGGCAACACCTACTCGTCCCAGTCCGGAAACAACTTCGGCGACATCGCGGCGTTCAACGAGGGCGCCGGCAGCGCGACCAACGTCAACAACATCAACGGCATAGCCACCACGGCGTCCAACGGCGGCACCACGGTGACGTACATCTTCTACTGACCCCGATCCCCCTTCCTCGCACACCGGTCGCCATCGTCCGACGGAGTCCCCAGTCCACGAGAACGCTTCGGAAGGAAGTCGAAATGATCAAGAAGCTTTGCGTCACCGGATTCGTCGTCGCCGCGGGCACGGTCCTGATGGCCGCTGCCGCCCATGCCGACACCGACAACCGCAGCTCCAACTCCTCATCCACGCAGTCGGGCAACATCTTCGGCAACCTCCAGGTCAGAAATGCCGGTAGCGGTTCCAGCACCAATGTCACCAACGTCAACGGCAACGCCGCCACGGCCACCGGCCGCAGCGGCGTAGGCGTGAGCACCACCTCCGACTAGGGGCCGAGGCTGAGCACGGTCGGGCCCGGAATGGCTGGACTAACATCTCGGGGTGTCTATCTGTGCGTATGCGACGTTTTACAATCCCGACGACCATGACGATGAGCGCGACGGGGTTCTGGTCGCGTGGCGCGAGGCGGGCATCGAGGGCCGTGCCGAGCAGTGGGACGATCCGACGGTCGACTGGAGCGCCTACGACGCGGTGGTGGTCCGGTCGGTCTGGGACTACCTCGACCGCCGGGCCGACTTCCTCGCCTGGGCCCGCCGGGTAGAGCGCGCCACCAAACTGCTCAACCCGGCCGCCGTGCTCGAATCCAACACCGACAAGACCTATCTCCGAGATCTGGGTGTGCCCATCGTGCCGACCCACTGGTCTCCGGAGCACCTGCCGTACTGGGAGGAGTACGTCGTCAAGCCCGCCATCTCGGCGGGTGCCCGAGACACGATCAGGACCACCGACCGAGGCCAGGCCGAGGCGCACGCCGCCGCGCTGGCGGCAGCCGGACGCGTCCCCATGGTCCAGCCCTACCTCGACATGGTCGAGTCGGAGGGCGAGACCTCGCTGCTGTACTTCAACCGCCGGTTCAGCCATGCGGTCCGGCGCACCCCCATGCTCACCCCGGGAAAGACGGGCGCGGACCAGGTTCTGGCGGATCCGCGCACACCGGCCCCGGACCAGGTCGAACTCGCTGAGAAGGTGCTTGCCGCCATCCCCCAGGCCCTTCTTTACGCCAGGATCGACCTGGTCCGGCTCCCTGACGGCAGCCCGGTGGTCATGGAGGTCGAGCTCACGGAGCCGTACCTGTACCTGCGCTACGAGCCCCACGCCGCCGCGAACCTCGCCACCGCGCTGCGCGAACTGCTCTGAGATCTCCCAGGAGGACTAGCAGGAAATGCCGCCGTCAACCGGAATGACCGTCCCCGTGAGGTAGGCGCCGGCGCGCGAGGACAGGTAGATCGCCGCCCCGGCCATGTCATCGGGGCGGCCGATGCGGCCCATCGGCACACTGGACACGACGCTCTCCCGGATCGCCGGATCATCCAGCGCGAACGCCATCATCTTCGACTCGAACGGCCCCGGCGCGATCGCGTTCACCGTGATGTGCTCGCGCGCCAGTTGCCTGGCCAGGTGCCGGGTCAGCATGTGCACGCCGGACTTCGAGGCGGAGTAGGCGTAGTTCTCCACCGACGGCACCCTTATCCCGTCGATGGACCCGATGTTGATCACCCGCGCCGGATCCTCCGCGCCGGCCGCCGCCCGCAACTGTGGCAGGAACCGCTGGGTCAGGAAGAAGACCCCTTTGACGTTGATGTTCCAGAGCTTGTCGAAGGCGTGCTCCGGATACTCCTCCAGCGGCGCGCCCCAGGCCGCGCCCGCGTTGTTCACCAGCACGTTCAGCGGCCCGTCCACCGCCGCCACCAGCGTGTCCACCCCCTCGGGCGTGGACAGATCAGCCGGTACGGCGACACAGCCCAGCTCCTTGGCGGTCCGCTCCACCTCGGCGGTTTTGCGCGCGGAGATGTACACGGTCGCCCCGGCCTCGACGAATCCGGTCGCGATCATGCGCCCGATGCCACGGGAGCCACCGGTGACGACGACGGTCTTGCCTTCCACCGAGAACAGAGTCATGTTCCGGAAGCATGCCATACCAACCGGTCGGTAGCCAGCGCTGCCGCTCAGCCGGAGTCCTTCACCCACAACCCGAGCAGACCGCGGAAATGCTCCACGAAGCGGTCCCTCTCGTGCGCGGGATACGTGGCCGTCACCGTGTCGACCAGCAGCCGGTCGAAGTCCGGCCCGGCCACCCAGTCCAGCACGATCTCATCGAGGTGGCGTAGCCGGCTGTCGCAGAAGTCCTGGTAGCGGTCGGTCTCGAAGTAGTCGTCGGCCAGCCGCCGATAGGCCGCCAGCCGTTCCTCGTACGACCCGGTGACCGCGAAATACTCCCGCGTATCCAGATCGAGCCGCGGCCGCCGCCCGGTGCCCACGCAGAACACACTCCACCGGACCAGCGCCTTGATCGCCCAGGGGAAGTAGTAGTGCAGGCTCGTCAGCGCGACATCCGGGCAGGCGTTGGCGTAGTCGATCGGGTGCACGTCCGCGCCCTTGACCAGCGTCTCGCAGGAGTTGAACTCCCATCGGAAAAACGCGTTCACCAGCCGGCCGATCGTGACCACCTCGTCGCCCACACTCGGGGCGAGGAACTCGTGGTCCACGACATACCGTGCGTGCATCGGCTCCTCAGGCCGGAACCGCATCACCATGGTCTCCGCCCCGATCGACAGGGACCGGGCGAACGCGTCGTACCCCTCGACCGCCTTCTGCAGATGCATGAGCATCTCGCCGCTCTGGTCGTAGGCCCGATGGAGCTCGTCGGGGTTGCGCACCAGCGACACCCCGCGCCACGCCCCGCCGTCATAGGGCTTCATGAACATCGGATACCCGATGCCCTCCGCGACCGCGTCAAGATCGAACGGCTGGTTGTAGCGGGCCGCCGTGTAGGCGTACTTGGTGTTGTCGGGCGGATTCTTGTACGGCACCAGCACCGTCTTCGGGACCTTCAACCCGAGCCGCATCATGGCGCAGTAGGCGGCGTGCTTCTCCATCGATTGGAAGGTGAACGGGCTGTTCAGCAGATAGACGTCGTCCATCATGGCGATCTTCTTGAGCCACTCGCGCGGGTGGTAGTACCAGTACGCCAGCCGGTCGATCACCAGATCGTGCCGGGGCTGATCGCGCAGGTCGAACGGCTCGATCGTGATGCGTTCCACATCGAACTCGCCGACCCCTTTGACCGGCCCCAGCCGCCGCAGCACCGTCTCGAACGCCGACGGCCAGTCCTCTTCCGTCCCCAGCAGCAACCCCAGCAGATGCCTCACGATGCTCCTTTCGTAGAGCTCCTTCCGCAGAGCTCCTTCCGCAGAGCTCCTTTCGTAGAGCTCCTTCCGTCGGGGCCGCGTCGGAGCGTCGGCGGCCACCCGCACGCCACGGGGGCCAGGCGGTCACACTCCCGGAAGGCGGCCGTTGCGGAAGAGGTCGACGAACCGTTGGTGGTCTTCCCGGGCCTGTGCCCCATAACGGTGCGCAAAATCCACCAGCATCCCGATAAATCCGGGCCTGTCGCCATTTACCACGCGCATGATTGACTCCTCCGTCGAGAAGCTCACCAGGTCGTGGCTGGACTCGTCGTCCGCGACCGAGTGCATGCGCGCCACCGCCCGCCCCAGGTCGCGCATGATCGACCGCAGCTCCGCCGGCTCGTTGACGTCGTCCCAATCCAGGTCGGCGGAGTACGGAGAGACCTCCGCCACCATTTGCCCCACCCCGTCCAGCGTCGTGTACCCCAGCCATGGATCGGCGTACGCCTGCAACGCCCGCTGCGACTCCGCGGTCCGATGCCCCTGGTGGTGGAAGTAACGCGCGACCTTCTCGTCCGGAATGTAACGAGCCACCGCGGGCACCTGCGCCTGCTTCATGTAGAGGATGACGTCGTTCTCCAGCGCCTGCGAGCGTCCCTCCAGCAGCAGGTTGTACGACGGCAGCCCCGCGGACCCGATCCCCACCCCCTTGCGCAGCGCCACGTCCTTGATCACGTGCTCGACCGGGTTCGACTCCGTGGGCAGGGTCGTCAGGTAGTCCTCGAACGCGGCCAGCACGGCGTCCCGCGTCGCCGCGCCGACGGGCTCGCGCCCGTCCATGAACGCGAACCGCCGGTCGTAGTCGTCGATCACGGTCTCGACGTCCAGCATCGCCACTCGTGTGCTCAACCGGGCCGTCTGCAGCACCCGGTGCAGCACGCCGCTGGTGGTGTCGAGCGTGAGCGACCCGATCGCGTCGTCCCCACCGCGCGCGATGCCGCCCAGTTCGGCCAGGTACGCGCTGGCGAAGTCGCCCACGAGCCCGCTGATCGCCTCGTCCGACAGGGCCTTGGCGTACCCGATCAGCGCCACGCTGGCGGCGAACCGCTTGAGATCCCAGACGTACGGCCCCACGTACGCCTCGTCGAAGTCGTTGACGTTGAAGACCAGCACCCCTGAGGCGTTCATGTAGGTGCCGAAGTTCTCGGCGTGCAGATCGCCGTGGATCCAGACGCGGCTGGTCGGTTCGTCAAGGTAGGACTGGTCCGCGAATCCTTCGGTGAGGTCCGCGTAGAACAGGCAGGCGCTGCCCCGGTAGAACGCAAAAGGGGAGGCCGCCATCTTCCGAAATTTCCGCCTGAACGCCGCGGGGTCTTGCTTGATCGACTCGCCGAACTCCGTCATGAGGACATCTAGCAGGTGGGAAGCGCGTGTGCCCATGTCTCGGACACTAAGTCTTCCCCGCCTGCCCGCCTACCCTGGTCTTTCCCTGTCAGGGTGGAGGCCCGCCGATCTTCAGACGGTCACCTGTCCCGGTCGTACGGCCGGCAGACCGCGGAAGCCCGCGACCGCGAGCAGCACCACCATGACGACCAGCGCCACGCACTGGCCCACGCTGGACGCCCACAGCACGTCCGGTCCCGAGCTCAGGTAGCTGTTGACCACCACCGACAGCCGCGACGGCAGCATCAGCATCCCGAGGATCGCCAGCGCGAGCGGCACATACGGGGGCAGGTGGCGCGCGAGGCAGACGATTCCGGCCGCCACGAGCACCACAGTGGCCAGGCCCATCAGGTCCACCCACGGCCACAACAGCGGCACCTTCCCCAGCGCGGGCGCCAGCAGGGCGAGGACGACGGCCCTCAGCACCAGCCCGGCGGCCAGCGGCAGGAGGGTCGGCAGCCATGCTCGCCGCACCGGCGGGACGTCGCTGTGGAAGCCGGCGAACAGGGCCGTCAGCGGTACCACGACGTTCAGGACCGGTGACACCACGTCCAGAGGCACGAACAGGCCGCCCGCGAGCTGCCAGGCGGCGAGTTCGGCCAGGGCCGCCACTCCGGCCGCGAGCGCCACCGGCTTGGCCGTCCGGACGTGCCCGCGCATCAGCAGCACGAACGCCGCCGCCCAGAGAGCCGCCGCGAGCACACCGAGTGGCCGCGCCATCGAGCCGGGCGCCGCGAAGGCGAGGGAGGTGAGGGTGAAGGCGCCGGCCGCCGCGTGGAAGGCGAGCCCCAGTGTCGCCACCAGCCTGACGGCCGCGCCCCAGGCGACGAACCGGGGTATCGCGCCCGCTCCGCCGAGCCGTACGCGCGTCGAGAGGGCGAGCACGCTGGCGATCTCGCCCCAGCCTGGCCGGGGATTCTCCTCGTCGGGCACCTCGCCGCCCTCCATGAACGCGGCCACCATCTCCTCCTCCCGCTCGGCCCGGTACGCACGGGGGAGCAGCCGCAGGACGGTGCGGTAACGCTGTTCAAGCAGCTCGTCCAACGCGTTCACCCGGCACCTCCGGCATCGGCGACGGCGGCGGTTCCGCGGAGCAGGCGGGAGAGGGCGGTGGCGGTGGCGGTTCCGGGGTGCAGGCGGGCGGTGCGGTCCCGGAGCCGGGCGGTCGCCGCGCGGGCGTTGGCCGCCAGGCGGGCCGCCTCCTCCTCCAGCGCCCCGGCCCCGGAGTCCGTCAGCCGGTAGTAGCGGCGCAGCCGGCCCTGGGCCACCTCTTCCCGGTCGAGCGCCACCAGCCCTTCCCCGGCCAGCCGGTCCAGCACGCCGTACAGGGAGCCGATCTTGAGTTGCACCCGCCCGCCGGACAGCCGGTCGACCTCCTGGACGATCCCGTAGCCGTGCCGCGGCTCGTCCACCAGCGCGGTGAGCGCCAGGAACATGGGCTCCGTTATATTCACCCTCGCACTATATCTTGTCTCTCAGGACATAGTCACGGGTGCTGCGAGGAGACGGAGACGATCTCGCCGGTCATGTACGAGGAGTAGTCGCTGGCCAGGAAGACGATCACGTTCGCCACTTCCCAAGGCTCCGCCGAGCGCCCGAACGCCTCCGCCGCCGCCAGTTCCGCCAGCAACTCCTCGCTCGTCACCTTCGCCAGGAACGGGTGTACGGCCAGCGAAGGCGCCACCGCGTTGACGCGTACGCCGTGCTCGGCCGCCTCCAGTGCGACGCACCTGGTCAGCGCCATCACCCCGGCCTTGGCCGCCGCGTAGTGCGACTGTCCCCGCTGTGCCCGCCAGCCGATCACGGAGGCGTTGTTCACGATCACCCCGGAGCCCTGCGCGATCATCTGCTTCAGCGCGGCCCTGGTGCAGCGCATGGTGCCGTTCAGGGTCACGTCGATGACGGTGTGCCACTGGTCGTCGGTCATCTCGGCCAGCGACGCCGTACCGCCGAGCCCGGCGTTGTTGACCACCACGTCCAGCCGGCCGTGCGCCTGCACCACCGCGTCGAACAGCGCCAGCACCTGGGCCTCCGACGTCACGTCGCACGGCACCGCCAGCGGCTTGACGCCGGTGAGCTCGGTCAGCGAGTCGGCCGCGGCGGACAGGCGGCGCTCATGCCGGTCCGAGATGACGATCGTGGCGCCCTCCTCGGCGCAGCGCTTGGCCGTCGCGTACCCGATCCCGGCCCCCGCCGCGGCCGTGACCAGCGTGACCTTGCCGTCGAGCAGCCCATGCGCCTTCGGATAGGGGGGTGCCATCGTGCTCCAATCAGCGGGGGGTCAGCGGGGGGAGTTCAGCGAGGGGAGTTCAGCGAGGAAGTCCAAGGGTGCGCTCGGCGATGATGTTCCGCTGGATTTCGCTCGAACCCGCATAGATCGTGTCCGCCCGGCTGAACAGATACAGCCGCTGGAGATCGTTGAGCTCACCGTTGCGGGCGACAAGTCCGGACTTCTGCTGTACGGCCTGCGCCAGCTCGCCCAGCCTGCGATGCCACTCCGACCAGTACAGCTTGGCGATCGAGGCCACCGGCCCCGGATCGGCCCGCAGCGCGTTGAGCCGCATGATCTCCAGCTCCAGCCACGAGCGGACCAGCCGGTCGCGCAGCACCGGATCGTCGGCCGCGCCCGTACGCCGGGCGACCTCGATCACCCGGGCCAGCTCCCGCCGGAACCCGATCTGCTGCCCCAGCGTGGAGACGCCCCGCTCGTAGCCGAGCGTGGCCATCGCGACGCGCCACCCGTCGCCGGGCGCGCCGAGCACGTTCCCGGCCGCGGTCCTGGCCCCGTCGAAGAACACCTCGTTGAACTCGGACGTCCCCGTCATCTGCACGATCGGCCGCACCTCGACGCCGGGCTGGTCCATGGGCACGAGCAGGTACGACAGTCCCCGGTGCCGCTGGGAACCCGCTTCCGTACGGCAGAGCGCGAAGCACCAGTCGGACACGTGGGCCAGTGACGTCCACACCTTCTGCCCGGTGATGACCCATTCGTCGCCTGACAGGTACGCCTTCGTCTGGACGTTGGCCAGATCGGAGCCCGCCTCCGGCTCGGAGTAGCCCTGGCACCACAGCTCGTCGCCGCGCTGGATCGGCGGCAGGAACCGGGCCTTCTGCGCCTCGGTGCCGAACTCCAGGATCGTCGGCCCGATCAGCCCCTCGCCGATGAGGCCCACGCGGGCGGGGGCGTCCGCCAGGGCGTACTCCTCGTGGAAGGCGACCTGGTCGGCGAGCGAGGCGTCGCGGCCGCCGTACTCGACGGGCCAGCCCAGGCAGGTCCAGCCCGCCTTGCCGAGGTGGCGCTCCCAGGCCAGGCGGACCTCGTGGCCCTCGTGCTCGCGCCCGGGACCGCCGAGGCCACGGGCGTGCGCGAAGTCACCGGTGAGGTTCTCGGCCAGCCAGGCGCGCGCCTCCTCACGCAGGCTCAACGTGGCCTCCTGAGAGACGGGAGACGGGCTCGGCGAGATCAGGCGGGCTCAACGAAGCCGCCGTAGCCGCCGCGGAAGAACAGCAGCGGGCCGCCGTCCGCGTGCGTGTCGAGCTGGAGCACCCGGGCCACCACGATCATGTGATCGCCCGCCATGTGCTCGGCCTCGATCGCGCAGTCGATCCAGGCCAAGGCGCCTTCGATCACCGGGTTGCCGCCGGGCGAACCGGTCCACCGCAGACCGGCGAACTTGTCGCCGCCCCTGCTCGCGAGCTGGGCGCAGACGTGCTGCTGGTGCTCGGCGAGCACGTTCACGGTGATGACCTTGGCGCCGCGCACCTTGGGCCAGCTCGTGCTGGTGTGCGCCACGCAGAACGCCACCAGCGGCGGGTCGAGCGACACCGAGGTGAAGGAGTTGGCCGCCAGACCGCACGGCTCGCCGTTCATCGGGTCGAGCGCGGTGATCGCCACCACACCGGTGGCGAACCTGCCCAGCACCGACCGGAACCTCCGGCTGTCGAGCTGGCCGTTGCCGCTCTCGTGGGACTGGCCGTTCGGCATCGAGGCTCCGTTGAGAGTCCTGCGCTGGTACGGCGCCGGGGGGCCGCCACAGCCGTCCGGCGTGATCAGCCGGGCAGCGTGTGTGCTCATGGTCTCCTCCTCATCGCCGCTTGCATCGTATCTTACCAAGCGCTTGCTTGGACGGTAGGCGTGCGGCGGAAAAGGTGTCAAGCGAAATGCGGCGCAGGTTGGCATGCCAGGCGTACCTCCCCGTTGACATATGTGGACGGTGGGGCCTAGCGTTTCAGGATGGCCAAGCGCTTGCTTGAGTTCCGGGACCGTACGGCCGTGGTGGGGGTCGGTTACACGCCCTTCACCAAGGACTCGGGGGTCAGCACGCTCACCCTGGCCTGTCGCGCGATCCTGGCCGCCCTCGACGACGCCGGCCTCGGCCCCGGCGACGTCGAGGGCTTGGCCACGCACCGAGTCGGCGACTCGGCGGCCCCGTCCCTGGTGGGTCCGGCGCTCGGCATGGCCGATCCGACCTGGTACCTCGACCAGTTCGGCGGCGGCAGCGTCTCGCACGCGGTTGTGGCGCAGGCGGCGCTGGCCGTGGCGACCGGCATGGCCGAGACCGTCGTCTGTTACCGCGCGATCAATGCCCGGTCGGAGTTCCGCATGGGCGGCACCGGGCGGGGCCTTCCGGTAAGCCCCGAGGTGCAATATCAAGCGCCATATGGCTATTTCGCGCCACCGCAGCAATATGCGATGTATGCCCAAGCCCATATACAGAAATACGGCACTAAAGCGGAGCATTTCGGGCAACTGGCCGTCACTCAGCGGGCGAATGCCGTCAAGAATCCGCGCGCTCTCATGCGCACCCCCATCACCCTCGACGATTACCTGGCCAGTAGGTGGATCGCCGAGCCGTTCCGCCTGCTGGACTGCTGCCTGGAGACCGACGGCGCGTGCGCCCTGGTCATCACGACCGCCGACCGCGCCCGCTCGCTGCGCCGCCCGCCGGTGCTGATCTCCGGCGCGGCCTGGGGCGGCGGCGACTCGCACCTGTCCGGCGGCCGGGCCGACCCCACCACCACGGCCGCCGCCGCGCTGGCCCCGCGCCTGTACGCCCAGGCCGGACTCGGCCCGGCCGACATCGACGTGGCGGAGCTGTACGACTGCTTCACCTACTCGGTGATCGTCCAGTTGGAGGACTACGGCTTCTGCGCCAAGGGCGAGGGCGGCCCGTACGTCGCGTCCGGCGCGACGGCCCTCGACGGACCGCTCCCGGTCAACACGCACGGCGGCTTCCTGTCGGAGGGCTACGTCCACGGCATCAACCACATAGCCGAGGCCGTCTCCCAGCTACGCGGGGACGCGGGTGACCGGCAGGTCGCCGGCGCCGAGGTGGCGCTGTCGACCGCCCAGCCCGGCTACATCCTGCCCGCCACCTCGGCCCTCCTGCTCAGAAAGGGCTGACCGATGCCTGACCGGTACGGCAGGCCGCCCCGCGGCGTGCGGCCGACCCCTGATCGGGACTCCAAGGACTGGTGGGACCGGCTCGCCGGCCACGAGTTCACGGTCCAGCGCTGTGACACCTGTCACACCCCTCGCTTCCCGGCCAGGGCCTTCTGCCCGGCCTGCCGTACCGAGAGGTGGCATTGGGAGGTGGTCGCGCCGCAGGGCACGGTGGAGAGCTGGATCGTCAACCGCCGGCCGTTCATGCCCGGCTCGACCGAGCCGTACGTCGTGGTGCTGGTGCGGCTCTCCGCCGTGCCCGGCTGCCTGATTCACGGCGGGTGGGACGGCGATCGCGAGCCCGAGTACGGTCAGGCGGTCCAGGGGGTGTACGCGGACATGGGCGATGACCTGGCACTACTCAATTGGCGGCCAGCTGAGTAGCACGCATCCCCGGGAAATCCTTCGCGGCGCCACCAAGTCGGGAACGATAGGTAGTAATGGGCCTGAAAGCCAATCCCGGTCTGGCCGCCTCCGCACCGCGGCCGGCCACGCACGCCGGGCGCCCGCCTCCGGGGCAGGGCTGGACCGGGCTTGGTGTACGGCGCGGGCCTGGCTAGGCGCAAAGAATGGTGGTCAAAGGCGCGAAGTGCCACAAATGTTATGGAAAAGGAGGAACGCGCGCCCTGGCGGGCGTGGGGGACCCGCCAGGACGCGCTTCCTGCCCCGTGTGCGGCGACACCAGGACTCCGGCGAGGGATGGAGTCCTAGGCCGAGTGTTCGCACACGGAGTTCGTGGGGGAGCGACCCTCTTTCGAGGACTCCGGATGTTGGTAGTGGTCGACGATACGTTGGGCCGCGCCGACGGGGTCATCGATGGGATGTGAGACGGTGGCGCCCTCCTCATTCCAGATGAAGGAACCGTCCTTGCTCCACACGGTCAACTCGGACATACCGTTCCCATTGCTCTGGTAGGTGTGGCAGGGGCCCTGGCGGTGCAACGCGTAACGCAGTAAACGTGTTGCTTCACGAGGGTCTCGCCAGGGCAGGTACGGCGTGCCCGCGTGGACTGGTAACACCGGCCCTCACCCCCTCACCGGCCTTTCGATGGATTTGTACCAACGATTGGATGATGCGGCTGTCAATGGCCATTGGTCAAGGGGTTGTGGCCTGTTAGAACCAGATCGTCTAAATTGTTGGAACAAAAGGGGTGAAAGTGGCAAGGTCGGTCCTGTACCAGCTGGTGGCCTCAGAGCTGAGGAGAGCCATCTACTCCGGTGTACTCGGCCCCGGGGCGCAGCTGCCGACCGAGGCGCAGCTCATGGAAGACCATGGGGTGAGCCGCAACACTGTCCGACTCGCTCTTGGGGAGCTGGTCAACGAAGGGTTGGTCACGCGAACCCCGCGGCGTGGCACGGTCGTCCGTGACCGGAGACCGCTGCTGATCTATCCGCAGCGCGAGCTGGAGCCGCAGCCGTCCGGCGAACTACGCGAAGCTTTCGCCTTCGCCGTGACGCAGGAAGGTCGTGCGCCCAGCCAGTACATAGAGGTCTTGACCGTCTCTCCGGTCGAGGAGATCGCCAGCCGGCTCGAACTGGCCGAAGGGGAACTGGCCGTCGTCCGGCGGCGCCTGCGGTTCGTCGACGGCCAGCCGTACAACACCAACGATTCCTACTTTCCACGTGACCTGGTGGCCAGCACGGAGATCGCCCGGCCGGGCGATATTCCGCGGGGGGCCAACCGGGTGCTGGAGGAGCTCGGACACGAGCAGGTGCGGGTGGTGGACGACATCTGGGCGCGTATGCCCAACCAGGAAGAAGCCGAGCGTCTCCAACTTGAGCTCGGCACACCGGTCATGGTTTACGTCCGGGTTGGTTACGACAACGGCGACATGCCCGTGCGTGTCGCGGTGTCGGTGCTCCCCGCCGACAAGCACTTGATCAGATACGAGCTCGACAGCCGCTGAGCGAGCTCGGTTGGGGGTGATCCCACCGGCCGCCTAAGACGAGCCTCCCGCCTCGCTGGGCAAAGGGAGTCCTGCGCACTCCCTTGATGCGCGATTTCTCGATAGATGTCGCCTCAAACCCCCCGTGCGAGCCAGCGCGCGCTCCAATAGTCACGTTCTGTGTTCGCATGGACACCCGATGTCATGAAGGGCTGAACCGTGCTTTCGAACACCCTGCTCCACCCGCTCGCTCTCCGCCGCGCCGACGCCGCCGATCTCCCGGGCGTCCTGACCCTCCTCGCCGACACGTCCGAATGGCTGCACTCCAGGGGAGTGCGGCAGTGGCCGCGGGGAGGCTTCGGGCCCGAGCGGATCGAGCCACTCATCGCCGAGCGGGTGCTCTACCTCGTGGACGACGAGCTCCGGTACCTCGAGCTGGACGACGAGGCCCCGCCCGTCGCCACGATCGCCCTCGACGACCACGCCGACCCGGAGTTCTGGCGGCGGGCCGACGACCCGGGCTCCGCCCTGTACGTGCACAAGCTCGCCGTCGCCCGGCCCTGGTCGGGCTTCGGCCTCGGGGACGCCCTGCTGGACTGGGCGGGCTCCATGGCGCACGCCTCCGGGTCGCGGTGGCTCCGGCTCGACTGCGCCAAGAACAACCCGCAGTTGCAGGACTACTACCGCAAGCGCGGCTTCCGGCACCTGCGTACGGTCGATCTGCCGCACCGCTCCTCGGGCGCCCTCTTCGAGCGGCCCGCGGAGGAGGCCGCGACGACGGCGTTCCGCGACCTCACGGTCGCCGAGTTGATCGGCGTCTGAGCACACCTGACCGGCGTCCGCCGGTACGACCGTGCCCTGCTTCCCTCAGTGGGGCACGGCCGGCGGGGACTTTTATCCCCCTTCACCCACGGAAATGGGCAGAGCACCATATAACCTCTCCAGCATGACCGGATCCCTCCTAGAGGTGATCGCGCTGAACGTGCGCGACGCCGTGGCCGCTGAGCAGGGCGGAGCCGACCGTCTGGAGGTCGTCGCCGACATGGGTGCCGACGGGCTCACCCCTGCTCCGGAGACGGTCGCCGCGATCGCCGCGGAGTGCCCGCTGCCCCAGATGGTGATGCTGCGCTGCGACGCGACCTTCACCGCCGGTCCCGAGGTGCTCGACCGGCTCCGCCTCGACGTCAAGGCGCTGGCCCAGGCGGGTGCGGCGGGATTCGTGTTCGGCTTCCTCGACGATGCGGGCGCCGTCGACCTGGCCGCCACCGAGGCGCTGATCCACGCGGCGTCGCCGCTGCCGTGGACGTTCCACCGCGCCGTCGACCACGCGGCCGACGTCCAGGCGTCGTGGCGGGCGGTACGGCTGCTGCCCAACCTGGCCACGGTGCTCACGGCGGGCTCGCCCGCCGGGGTGCGGTCCGGGCTGCCGGTGCTCAAGAGCCGGGCCGACGCGGGCGACGGCTCCATCATCCTGGCGGGCGGCGGACTCAAGCCCGCCTACGTGCCGTCCCTGCTGGACTACGGCATCCGCGCGTTCCATGTGGGCTCGGCCGTACGGGAGAACTGGTCGATGCCGGTTGACCAGCGCCGCGTCCGCCAGTGGCGCACCCTGGTCGACCGCGACTGACCCCAGCGCGCCCGGGCCGGGCGCGACCGCTCTCAGCCGAGCTCAGCCGAGCTCAGCCGAGCTCAGCCGAGCTCAGCCGAGCTCAGTCTGGGAGCGTGAGCGCCGCGTCGGCGCGGCGGAGCGCGGCGGCGAGCGTCTTGATCGTGGCGGGCTCGTCCATGACGCCGCCCCCGGCCGCCCGCCGCTCCTCCCAGGCCCGCACCCGGTCCCGGTAGGAGTCGTAGCGCGCCAGATGGAAGGCGTAAACCGTGGCGAACCTGCTCACCAGGTGCGAGGGGTGCATGTCCCAGCCCTGGTAGAACCCATGCCCCAGCGAGTGCCTGACGAGCTCGGCGTGCCGCCGCCACAGCGCGTGCACGTCCTCGGCCGACCCGGAGGCGGGGGAGGCGGCCAGCGACCCGTCGGAGAGCTCGACCCCGGTGCCCGCGAACGCCGTCTGCATCACGTGCCGCGCGTGGTCGCAGGCCGGATGGTCGAGCCGCTGTTCGTGCGGCGGCAGCCCGAGCGCCGCCGTGTAGTCGAACACCCCGAAGTGCGCGCCCGCCAGCCGCCCCCCGAACGACTCGGCCAGCTCCCCGCGCAGGAACAGCACGGTCTGCGGCGCCTCGACCTGGATCTCGAACCGCAGCTCGACGTCCAGCTCCCGCTCCAGCCGCTCCAGGAAGCCGCAGAACTGCCCCAGGTACGCCTCCATGAGGACCTTCGGGAAGGTGACCACGAACCCGGCGGGCAACTCGCCCACCCGCTCGACCACCCCGGTGACGAACCCGTCGAGCGTCCGCACCGACCGCCCGGGATCCCCGTCGGCGAACGACTTGACCCGCAGCCCCCACCGGCGCGGCAGCGCTCCGGCGGCCCGCATCACGGCCACGGCCTCGACGGCTTGCTCGACGTGGCCGTCCTCGTCGCCGGGCCGCCCGCCGTAGCCGTCCTCGAAGTCGATCCGCAGGTCCTCGATCGGCTCGCGGGCGAGCTTGCGCAGCACTCTGTCGTGTACGTCCCGCGCGAGCGCGTCCGGCAGCCCGAACACGGCGGCCAGCTCATCGGGGCCGCTCAGATGCTCCTTGACCAGGTCAAGTGCCTGCGCGCGCCACCCCACGACCGTGCTCGGCGACAGCCGGTCGGCGGGCACGTAGACGGTGTGCACCGGCTGCCAGCCCGGCTCGGCGGCCGGATAGCGGGCCCGCTGGACCCGGTGGGCTTCCTCGAATCCGGGAAGGGACTGGTCTCTCACTGTGGCGCGTCCGTGGTCAGGGTCGGCAGGCCCGCAGCATGGCCTCCAGGCCGGCGAGTTTGACGCGCTCGCCCCGGCCCAGCGACTTGGCCAGCGCGCCCTCCGCCGCCTCGATGGCCAGCCATTCGTCGTACGTCACCGGCCGCACACCCCGTTCGAGCAGCAGCGCGTCGATGGGCGCCGACTGTGTCCGATCATGGCCCGCCAGGTCGGACAGCAGCGTGCGGACCGTCTCCGCCGCGTCCGACTTGTTGGTGCCGATCACGCCTGTAGGGCCGCGCTTGAGCCAGCCCGCCACGTACTCGCGGTCGCGCACCCGTCCGGCCTCGTTGGGCACCGTCATCGACCGTTCGTCGAACGGCACCCCCGGCAGCGGGATGCTCTGGTAGCCGACCGAGCGCAGCACCATGCCCACGGGGAGCGTCTCGAACTCGCCCGTGCCCACCACCCGGCCCTCCTCGGACAGCCGGGTGCGTTCGAGCCTGAGCCCCTCCACCCGGTCCGTGCCGAGGATCTCCACCGGGCGCAGCCAGAAGCGCACGTCGAGGCGGCGCGGGCGGCCGACCGGGGGGCGGGCCGCCCAGGACTGAAGGACGTCGATGTTGCCGCGGATCTGCCGAGGGAAGTCGCCGCCCAGTACGACGGCCTCGTCGTCGCGGACGCAGACGTCGGCGTTCGCCAGCTCGCCGAGCTCCCGCAGCTCCTTCAGCGTGAACTTGGCGTGCTCCGGGCCACGGCGGCCGATCATGTGGATCGCCTTGACCTGGCTGGCGCCCAGACGTTCGAGCACGTCGTGCGGCACGTCCGTGGAGCTGAGCTCGTCGGCGGTCTTGGCCAGCACGCGGACGACATCGACGGCCACGTTCCCGACGCCGATGACCGCGATCTCGGCGCTGTCGAGGGTGAACATGGAGGCGGAGACGTCGGGATGGCCGCAGTACCAGTTGACGAAGTCGGTGGCGGCCACGCTGCCCGGCAGGTCCTCGCCCGGGATGCCGAGCTTCCTGTCGACCATCGCGCCCGTGGCGTAGACGACCGCGTCGTAGTGGCTCAGCAGGTCCTCGACCGACAGGTGCTCGCCGAGCGTGACGCCGCCGAGGAAGCGGACCTCGGGGAGTTCGAGCACCCGGCGGAGGTAATTGGCGATCGACTTGATCGACGTGTGATCGGGCGCGACGCCGTATCGCACGAGCCCGTACGGCGTGGGCAGCCGCTCGACGACGTCGACCCGCACGTCCTCCTGCGCCTGTTTGACCAGGGCCTCGGCCGTGTAGATACCGGCAGGGCCCGACCCGATGACCGCCACGCGCAACGTCACGCTGCCTCCTCCATGTCGGCGATTCTGTTACACGGGGCAAGCGTCCCACCAGATGCGACCAGGCGCTGTGATCGATGTATCCCCGATCGCCGGGACGAATGAACCCATCTTCCGCAAAGGGGGTTCATTCGGCGGTCCTTCAGGAGGCGGACGCGCGGGCGCGGAGGACCATCTTGTCGATCTTGCCGTTGGCGTTGGCGGGCAGCGCCTCGACCACGATGATCCGCTTCGGCACCTTGTAGTTGGACATGTTGTCCTTCGCCCAGCCGAGCAGCGTGCCCGGATCGACCGTCATCCCCGGCCTGGGCACCACATACGCCCAGCCCGCCTCGCCAGAGACCGGGTCGGGCACGCCGATCACGGCCGCCTGCGCCAGCGAGCCTTCGCGCAGCAGCAGCGACTCCACCTCGGCGGGTGAGACGTTGAAGCCGTTGACGATGTAGAGCTCCTTCTTGCGGTCCACGATGGCGAGATTGCCCGCCGGGTCGAGCACGCCGATGTCACCCGTGTGCAGCCAGCCGTCCGGATCGACGACCTCGGCGGTCTTGCCGGGCTCGTCCCAATAGCCGCGCATGACCCCGTACCCGCGCTGCAGGATCTCGCCGCGCTCCCCGGTGGCGACCTCCTTGCCGTCGTCGTCGACGATCCGCACCTCGATCCCGGGCACCGCTCTGCCGGTGGTCGCGGCGATCACCTCGATCGGGTCGCCGGCCCTGGTCATGGAGACGACGGTGCCCTCCATCAGGCCGTACGCGTTGATCATCCGTTCCAGCCCGACCCGTTCGACCAGCCGGGTGATCAGCGCTGCGGGCACGGCGGCGGCGCCGCAGATGGCCACGCGCAGCGACGACACGTCCCAGTCGGCGCGGTCCAGCTCGTCGAGCAGCCGGTGGAACAGCGTCGGCGGGCCCGCCAGGATGCTCACCCGGCCGTCCGAGATCAGCGACATCAGGGCGTCGGGGGTGAAGATCCTGATCGGCATCATGGTCGCCCGCCGGAGCACGCAGGCGATCAGCCCGGCGTTGAGCCCGAAACCATGGCTGAACGGGGCGATCACCGGATATCGGTCGTGCTCGTCCAGGGTGACGATCTCGGACCAGTCCCAGTAGCCGCGCAGGACCTGGGCGTGGTCCAGCATCACGCCCTTGGGGGTGCCGGTGGTGCCGGAGGTGGACATGATCTCGCACAGATCGCCTGGTCGTACGGCCAGCGCCCGCTCCTCGACGCCCGCGGGCTCTGTGAGGAGCCGCGCTCCCCGCGCCGTGCCGGGGCCCAGCACGTGGCGCAGGCCGGTGCCCGGTGGCAGAAGGTCGGCGAGGACGACGCCGGGCGGGCCCTCGCCCGTGACCAGGACCTCGGCGCCGGTCTTCGCGATCATCGCCGCCGCCTCCAGGCCCTTGGCGCGCGAGGAGAGCGGCACGATCACCGCACCGGCGTCCCAGATGCCGAAGGCGTGCATCACCCAGTACGGGTCGTTGACGCCCCACATGGCCACCCGGTCACCCGGCCGGACACCGAGCTCGATGAGCTCGTGTGCCACGCGGGCGGCTCCGGCGCGGAGCTCCGCCATGGTCACGCGGGTGCCGCCGTCGACGATCACGATCGTGTCCGGGTGGCGGTCCGCCTGGTCGCGAAGCATGCGGGGGAGCGTCCCCCAGTCCGGCATCGGTCCCATCGGTGCGCGCCTCCGGTTGCACGATCAAACGGTTACACGATCAGCGCCCGGTCGCGGCCCAGGTGGTGGCCGCGCAGGTCGGTCAGCACGCCGGGGCCCGGCGCCTCGGCGATCTCCGGTGCGATCTCCACGCCGAGCGAGATCGGGGTCAGCCCCTGGATCGCCTGCTGGATCCGCCCCCGCCACATCGGATTGCGTACCAGGCTCTCCCTGCCGAACGTGACCGTGAGCACCGCGGTGTCCAGCGTGCCCGGCCGGCTGATCGTCAGCTCCCATCGGGACACGCCGTCGATCTTGGCCAGCGCCTTCTCGATCCGCGGCAGCGACAGCCACACGCCCCGGACCAGCACGTGCTCGCCGACCGTGTGCGCGGGAGCGGGCAATCCTGGGTCACCGGCTCGCGTGTCGTCGCCGGACGCGGGCGAGTCGGACGCGGGCGAGTCGGTACGCACCACCTGGCCGGTACGCAGGACGGCGTCGCCGAGCGCCGAGTGACCGTGAGGGGTGATCACCAACTCGGCCACCCCGGACGGCTCCGAGTGCCGCAGCACGTCCTTGGTCAGCGAGGCCAGGTGCAGCACGCCGTCCGCCAGGGGAGTGAGCGGGTCGTTCTCGGCCGCCCGCCAGGCCAGGGCGCCGCCGCTGAAGGGGTTGGCGTACACCTCGGTCACGTGGGCGTCGAACTCGCCCGCCAGGTGGCGGAGTGTCCGCTTCGAGGCGATCTCCCCGGTCAGGACGATGTGCCGCAGTCCCAGGTCAAGCGGGTCGAGAAGGAACTCCAGGTGCAGCCTGGCCAGCAGGTCCATCGCACCTGTCGGGGTGGCGACCAGCGTGGTGGCGCCCAGGGCGGACAGCGCGTGGATCAGCCGCATGCGGCCGCGCGGCCCCACGGAGGCCGCCGCCGACGCCACGTCCGCCGCCGCGGCGGCCCAGAGGGCGCCCGCCGGTTCGGCCAGCGCCACCACGACCCGGTCGCGTCCGCCCACGCCTGCCGCACGCAGTGCCGCCCCGGTCAGTCCCGCCGCCTCCGCGCGGTCGCCGGACCCGAGCGGGAAGGCGCTGGAGGCGTCGGGAGCGACCAGTAGCAGCCCCGTGGCGGACCGCGCGCCCGCCCGGAGATCGTCCCGCGTCAGCCACCGCGCGGCGGCGGCCTCGGCCGACGCGTCCCGGCCGCTCGCGGAGCCGGCCGTCGGGCCGGTCGTCGGCCCGGTCGTCGGGTCGGCCGTGGAGCCGGTCCCGCCGGTCTCCGGGGCGGTCACTTGGCCACCTCGGTCATGAACAGCGTCATCGCCTCGCACACCCGGTCGTGCGCCAGCCCGCCCACCTGCGCCTGGATGATCAGATCCGTCGCCCCGGCCTCCGCGATCCTGGCCAGGGCCTTGCGCGAGCCCGCCACGTCGTCCACCACGACCATCAGGTGCTCACGCAGCGTCGCCATCGCCTCCTCGGGCGGCATCCCGGCCGCGAGCTGGCCGAGGACCCGATGGGTGGCGTGCCGCGCGTCGTAGTAGTCCGGTGGGGTGACGAGGTTGACCTGGCGGCGGATGTACCACAGGACGGCGTCGGCGGCCGTCTCGTTGGCCTCGTCGCGGGTGGGCGCGACGAACCAGGGGATCATCAGCGCGACCCGGCGCGAGGCGGGATCGAACCCGGCCGCGGCCAGGCGCTCGCGGTACTGGGCGATGTCGGCGGCCACGTCGTCGATGCCCTTGACCATCGTCATGCCGAGCAGGTTGTAGCCGTGCTCGGCCGCCGCCAGGTAGCCCTCCAGTGATGTCGAGGCCACCCAGACCGGCGGGTGCGGCTGCTGCACCGGGCGCGGATAGACGGCCACGTCCGGGATCTCGAAGAACTCGTTCGAGCGGCTGACCGGCTCTCCGTCGGCCCGCCAGATGGCCAGTGTCGCCTCCAGCGAGTCCTCCCAGATCTGCCGCGACTTCTCGAACGGCCGCTGGAACGCCTGGTACTCCAGGGGTGAGGCTCCGCGCCCGGTGCCGAACTCCACCCGGCCGCCGCTCAGCACGTCAAGGGTGGCGACCCGCTCCGCCGTACGGATCGGCGACTGGAACGGCAGCAGCACCACGCCCAGCCCGAGATGGATCCGTTCGGTCCGCTGGGAGATCGCGGACAGCACCAGATCGGGCGCGGAGGAATGGGAGAACCCTCGGGTGAAGTGATGTTCGACGAACCAGGCGGTGTCGAAGCCGAGCCGGTCGCCGAGCACGACCTGGTCGATCACGTTCTGGAACGCCTGTTGTTCGACCTCGCGGGAGCGCCCGCGGACCTCCAGCTCGTACCCCAGGCTGATCCGTAGGGACGTCATCGCGCCTCCGGCGAAAGTAGTAAACCAAGCGCTCGCTTGGTAGAGACTATCAGCACCAAAGACTTGCGGGAAGGGCGCGTTCGCGATCAGAGTGATGCACGTGAGGCGAAAGCACGCGCTAAGGCGGCCGAAAGATGGCACGCTTCCCGATATGCGGGACGATGACTTCTCGCTCACGAGCGGGCGTGGTTTCGAGGCGTTCGGCCGGGTGATGGCCGCCCTCGCGACCGAGGCCGAGTTCATCGAGACGTGCCGGGATCTGACCTGGTGGCGCGGCGCCGACCACAGCTGGCACATCGAATGGCGCGACGGCCCGTACGCCTCCGAGGTGGCGGCGCTGCTGGCCGCGCAGGTGCGCAATCCCGCGTACGAGGACGAGCTCGGCAGGCCCGCCGGGCCGGGCGACAGCCGGTCGGCGGTGCTCGACGTGATGGGCGTCCGCTTCGAGCTGCGGGCCATCGATCCGCTGGGCCGCGAGCGCGTACGCGACAAGCCGGGATTCTGGCGGCTGGCCGAGGCGCTCGACACCACCCGCAGTACGAACGCCCCGCGCCCCTGGGAGACGCTACTGGGCGGTTGACCCGCCGGCGGGGCCCTGGAAGACGTACGCGGCCAGCCGTTCGCGGTGCGCCCGCGGCGGGCAGAAGAGCTGCGCGTCGGAGGTGGCCCGTTTGAGGTAGCGGTGGGCCGGATGCTCCCAGGTCACCCCGATCCCGCCGTGGACCTGGATGTTCTCGCCCGCCGCCGTGAGATACGCCTCGGTGCAGTACGACCCGGCGATCGCCGCGAAGGACTCGGACCCGGCCGCCGCCCGCGCCGCCGACCTGGCCGACTCGACGAGCAGCAGCAGGTCGGCCAGCTTGTGCTTGACGGCCTGGAAGGAGCCGATCGGCCGGCCGAACTGGTGGCGCAGCTTCGCGTGCTCGACGGCCATCTCCAGACAGCGTTCGGCCCCGCCCACCTGCTCGGCCGCCAGCGCCGCGATGCCGAGGTCGCGCACCCGGCTCCACGCCGCGCCGTCGCCGGCCGGCCGTACCTGGACGTGGTCGAAGGACAGCTCGGCCAGTGGCCGGCTCTCGTCCATGGTCTGGTGCGCCACACGCCGCGTGGGCACGGCCTCGACCAGGAGCCCGTCCGCGTAGGCCAGCACCACGTCGCCCTCCAGCGCGTACGGCACGACGCCCGTGAGCAGGCCGTCCCGGAGGGTCAGGTCGCCCTCACCCGGCAGGACGACGGTCGCTGTCACCGAGCCGTCGGCCAGCGCGGGCAGGAGCCGGGCCATCGCCGCCTCGTCGCCGCTCGCCTTGAGTGCCTCGACGGCCAGGACGGCGCTCTGCAGGAAGGGGTGGGGGGACAGGGTCCTGCCCAGCTCTCCGGCCACGACCGCGGTCTCGGCCGGGCCGCAGCCCGCTCCGCCGTACTCCTCGGGAACGGCGAGGCCGGCGGCGCCGAGGTCGCGCGCGAACGCCGGCCAGGGCGCGGCGGGACGGTCGGCGAGATAGGCGCGGACGACGGCGCGCAGCTCGTCTGTGACGGTCACCGGGCAAGCTTAACCAAGCGATTGCTTGATTACATACGGTTGTCCTAAATTTGCCTTTTCTGTACAGGCACATAATCTGATTACGGTCGTTCCCAGAAGTTCTCGGGGGAGGGATGACCAGGGACTGGAGATGAAAGAGACAGCACTCGACTATGCCGAGTTCGCCGCATACGAGCGGCGACTACGCCACATCGAGCGACACGTAGTAGCGGCTTTCCTGGGTGGACTGGCCGTCGGCCTGGTCGGCATATTCGCCTCCGACCGGATGCCCCAGTGGCTCGGCCAGCTCTATGAGCCTTATATGTACCTGGCCCTGGCACTGGTCGTCGGGGCGAGCGCGGCGGGCTTCGGGTGGGCGCTGCTCACCACGTTCCTGGCCGCTCTGTCCATGATCGTCGCGACGCTCGGCGGCAACATGCTGCGCGGCGGGACGGACATCGGCCCTGTCGCCGGTGAGCCCGCGGTCGGGTTGAACTGGGCGCTGGTCCTGCTGGTCGGGGTGGGGCTGCTCGCCTACGTGACGAGCCGGACTGACGTCTGGGGCGATGTCGCCGCCGGTGTCATCGGGGCCCTGCTGCTCGCCGACACGGTCGACCGCGCGACGCCCGGCTTCATCGACAGCGAGCCCGCGTTCTGGCCCGGTCCCGCGATCGTGATCGGTGTCCTGTCCGTCGCGCTGGTGCTGGCAATGCGCAGGAGCCTGGCGGGCCGGGTGCGCGCGCTGGCGCTGGCGGCGGTCCTGACCGCCCTGTTCGCGGTCGAGGTGACCGGCGCGCTGGCCGGCTGGATCCCCATCGCCGGATAAGGCCGCGCGGTAGGTTGCTCCGAGTCGATAGCCTGTAGTCCTCCATGTCCGGGCCCCACCAAGGAGTAGCCGTGTTGCTGCGCATGTCGTCGTTGTTTCTTCGCACCCTGCGGGACGACCCGGCAGACGCGGAAGTGCCGAGCCACAAGCTCCTGGTCCGCGCCGGTTACGTCCGGCGGGTGGCGCCCGGCATCTACTCGTGGCTGCCCCTCGGCAAGATGGTGATGGAAAACGTCGCCAAGGTCGTCCGCGAGGAGATGAACCGGATGGGCGGCCAGGAGGTGCTGTTCCCCGCCCTGCTGCCGCGCGAATACTACGAGGCCACCGGCCGCTGGACCGAATACGGTGACACGCTCTTCCGGCTCAAGGACCGCAAGGGCGCCGACTACCTGCTCGGCCCCACGCACGAGGAGCTCTTCGCCGACATGGTCAAGGGCGAATACTCCTCGTACAAGGACTATCCGGTCACGCTCTACCAGATCCAGACGAAGTACCGCGATGAGGCCAGGCCCCGCGCGGGCATCCTGCGTGGCCGCGAGTTCCTGATGAAGGACGCCTACTCCTTCGACCTCGACGACGACGGGCTCAAGCACTCCTACGAGCAGCACCGCGAGACCTACATCCGGACGTTCGACCGGCTCGGCATCAGCTACAAGATCGTGTTCGCCACGTCGGGCGCGATGGGCGGCTCGGCCTCCGAGGAGTTCCTGGCGCCCACGCCCACCGGCGAGGACACGTTCGTCGCCTGCCACTCCTGCGGCTACGCGGCCAACGCCGAGGCCGTCACCACGACCGCGCCCCCGGTCGTCGCCCTCGACGGGCTGGAGTCGCAGCGCGTCCTCGACACCCCCGACACCCCGACCATCGAGTCCCTGGTGTCGTACGTCAACGAGCACCACGGCCTGTCGATCACCGCCGCCGAAACGCTGAAGAACGTCGTCGTCAAGGTCACCACGCCCGGCTCCGACAAGGTCGAGACGCTGATCGTTGGCGTGCCCGGTGACCGCGAGGTCGACTTCAAGCGACTGGAGGCCGCGCTGGCCCCCGGCGAGCCCGCCATCTTCGAGGCCGAGGACTTCGCCAAGCACCCCGGCCTGGTGCGTGGTTACATCGGGCCGCAGGTCCTGCGCGACCTCGGCATCCGCTACCTCGTCGACCCCCGCGTGGTCACCGGCACCTCCTGGGTGACCGGCGCCAACGAGCGCGGCAAGCACGCCGCCGGCGTGGTCGCGGGCCGTGACTTCACCCCCGACGGCACGATCGAGGCCGCCGAGGTGCGCGCCGGAGACCCCTGCCCCCGCTGTGGCTCGCCGCTGTCCATCGACCGCGGCATCGAGATCGGGCACATCTTTCAGCTCGGCCGTAAATACGCCGACGCGGCCGGGCTCGACGCCCTGGGCCCGGACGGCAAGCCGATCCGCATCACGATGGGTTCCTACGGCATCGGCGTCTCGCGGGCCGTGGCGGTCATCGCCGAGCAGGCCCACGACGAGCTCGGGCTGGTGTGGCCGCGCGAGGTCGCGCCCGCCGACGTGCACATCGTGGGCACGGGCAAGGACAACCAGATCGAGGCGGCCCTCGAGCTGGCCGCCGACCTGGAGGCACGCGGGCTGCGCGTCCTCGTCGACGACCGGACCGGGGTCTCGCCGGGGGTCAAGTTCAAGGACGCCGAGCTCCTCGGCCTGCCCACGATCGTGGTCGTCGGCCGCGGGCTGGCCCAGGGCGTGGTCGAGCTCCGAGACCGCGTCTCGGGCACCAAGGAGGAGATCCCCCTCGACACGGCCGCCGACCGCGTGCTGGCCGCCTGCTCATAAGGCAAGAACACGGCTCCCCCGCCACTGGCGGGGGAGCCGTGTTTTTTGCGTCAGTCCATCGCCGCGGGCATCTTGATCTTGCCGCGGCGGCGGAGCACCACGGGCCCGATCAGGCAGGCGGCGGCGATCACGAGGATGGCCAGTGACACGGGCCGGGTGAAGAACACCGCCGGATCCCCTTCGCTGAAGGCCAGCGCCCGCCGGAACTGCACCTCCATCAGCGGCCCGAGCACCGCCCCGAGGATCAGCGGCGCCACCGGATAGCCGGCCCGCCGCAGCACGAACCCCACCAGCCCGAACCCGTACGCCACCAGGATCTCGAACACGCTCTGCGAGGTGGCGTAGACGCCCAGCGTCGCGAACGTCAGGATCGCCGCCGTCAGCAGCGCGGCGGGCACGCTCAGCAGCTTCACCCACAGCCGGATCAGCGGCAGGTTCAGCACCAGCAGCATCACGTTGCCGATGTAGAGGCTGGCGATCAGCGTCCACACGAGCACCGGCTGCTGGTCGAAGAGCTGTGGTCCGGGCTGCACGTTGTAGATCTGGAAAGCGATCAGCAGCATGCTGGCCGTGGCCGACGTCGGGATGCCGAGCGTGAGTAGGGGCACCAGCACGCCGGAGAACGCCGCGTTGTTGGCCGCCTCAGGCCCCGCCACACCCTCGATGGCGCCGTGGCCGAACTCCTCCGGGTTCTTCGCCAGCCGCTTCTCGACGTTGTAGCTGAGGAACGTCGGCAGCTCGGCGCCGCCCGCGGGCAGCGAGCCGATCGGCAGGCCGAACGCGGTGCCCCGCAGCCATGGCCGCCAGGACCGGCGCCAGTCGTCACGGGTCATGCCGATGCGTCCGGTCACCTTCACCGGCGCCTGCTCCTGCCGGTTGCGCTGGGCCGCGGTGGCGACCGCCTCGGCCACGGCGAACAGGCCCACGGCCAGCGCCACGACCGGCAGCCCCTCGTACAGCTCGGGGACGCCGAAGGCCAGGCGCGGCTGGCCGGTCATCTGGTCGATGCCCACCATGCCGATCGCCAGCCCGAGGAAGAGGCTGGACAGGCCGCGCACGATCGAGTCGCCCATGAGCGAGGTGACGGTGACGAAGGCGAGCACCATGATCGAGAAGTACTCGGCGGGCTGGATCGACTTGGCGATGGCCGACATGCCCGGCGCCAGGAACGTGATCACCACGGTGGAGATCGTGCCCGCGACGAACGAGCCGATGGCCGCCGTGGCCAGCGCGGCCCCGGCCCGGCCCTTCCGCGCCATCGGGTACCCCTCCAGCGTGGTGGGGATCGACGCCGTCTCGCCGGGGATGTTGAGCAGGATCGCGGTGGTGCTGCCGCCGTACATGCCGCCGTAGTAGATGCCGGCGAACATCACGAACGCGCCCACCGGGTCGAACACCATGGTCAGCGGCAGCAGCAGCGCGATCGTCGTGGCCGGGCCGAGGCCCGGCAGCACACCGACGAGCGTGCCGACGGTGACGCCCAGCAGGCCGAGCAGCAGGTTCTGCAGGGTGAGCGCGTGCGCGAAGCCGTCGAGCAGGTGGCCCAGTACGCTCATCTCAGATCGCCAATCTGATCAGGCCGGGCGGCAGAGTGATGCCCAGCACCCGGTCGAACAGCAGGTACGTCGCCAGCGCCAGCAGCAGGCCCACGACCAGGTCGCGGACCAGCTTGCGGCTGCCGAGCACCCGGGCGACCGCGACGAAGAACAGCGTGGTGGCCTGCCAGTAGCCCACGGGCACGAGCAGGGCCGCGTACAGGGCGAGCGTGCCGATGAGGAGCAGCACGGGAGGCCAGTGGATCCCCTCGTCCTCGCTCTCTCCCTCGCTGCTCACCGGAGCGCGGAACGCCTGCGCCACCCCGATCACCGCCACCACCGCCATGCCGATGCCGACCAGGAGCGGGAAGGCCCGGGGGCCGACGGCCTGGTAGCCGCCGCTGTCGGGGATCATGAACGCCTGCGCCAGCACGACCAGCGCGACCGCCAGGAACCCGGCCGACACGAGCCGGGTGGTCATTTGCCCAGTCCAAGCTCGCCGAGGATGGTGGTGATCTGACCGCGCTGCTCGGTGAGGACCTGCTTGAACGAGTCGCCCGGGGTCCAGGCGTCGACCCAGTTGTTCTGCTTGAGCACCTGCTGCCAGCACGACGTCTGCCGCATCTTGTCGACCATCTTGACGATGTCCTGCTGCTGCGCGGCCGACAGCCCCGCCGGGGCGAGCACGCCGGCCATCGTGGAGATGGCCTGGTCCGAGAGCCCGAGCTCCTTCAGCGTCGGCGCGTCGACGCCCTCGATCCGCTTGTCGCCGTCCACCGCGAGCGCCCTGAGCTCTCCGGCCTGGAGCTGCGCGCGGAGCTCGGCGACGGTGTCGATGCCCGCTGTGGCGGCGCCGCTGAGCAGCAGGTTCATCGACTCGCCGCCGCCCGACGTGGGCACGTAGTTGACCTGCTTGGCGTCGATGCCCTGGCCCTTGGCCAGCCCCGCCACCGTCATCTGCCCGGGGCCGCCGAGCGAGCCGCCGGTCCACTTGACGCCGTGCGGGTCCTTCTTCATCGCGGCGAGCAGCGACTTCAGGTCTTCGTACGGCGCCGACTTCGGCACCACGATCGCGCTCGGCCCCCTGCTCAGCCCCGCGATGGGGGTGAGCGTGGTCAGGTCGACGGGCGAGTGGTTGTTGACGATGCCGCCGAGCATGGTCGCGCTGTCCATGACCATGAGCTGGTAGGGGTCGCCCTTGCTCTTGGCGAACTGGGCGAGGCCGATCGTGCCGCCCGCGCCGGGGACGTTGACGACCGTGGCCTTCGCGGTGGTGATCTTGCACTGGCTGAGCGCGCCGGCGATGCCGCGGGCACGGGTGTCCCAGCCGCCGCCGGGGCTGCCCGGCGCCATGATCGTCAGGGGCTTGCTCGGGTATTCGGCGCCCGCCGCGGTGCTCTCGCCGACCGCGCAACCGGTGGCCAGGACCGTCAGGGCGGCGGCGGCAACAATGACCTTCATGAGTTCTCCCGGGGGGTGAGGATCGAGGTGAAGAAGTCCTTGACCGGCTCCAGCACGCTCATCGGCTGGTGCGCGACGCCTGGCACGACGTCGAACCGGACGTTGATGCCGTGCGCGGCGAAGTTGTCACGCAGCGCCGCCAGCCGTTCGACACGGGTGGTCCCGTAGGCGTCGGCGCCGTCCATCCAGTTGGCGTCGCCCTGGTTGTTGATCTCCCAGGTCTCGACGTCCTCGGCACCCACGACCATCTGTACCGGCACCGCCCCGAGCTCTTCGATCCTGGGCGGCTGGCCGAACTCCTCCTCGAACCCCTTGAGCCCGATCCACCATGGGCTGTCCCAGTCGATGTACGATATCCGCCCTGGTGCACCAATTGACACGCCGGACAACCGGTCCGGATGCAGGTAGGCGAACCGATGGGCGAACTGACCGCCGCCGGAGAAGCCGTGCAGGAGGAATCGCCGGGTGTCGACGTTGAAGCGTTCGCCGACCTCGTCGACCATCGCCAGCAGCACATGGTCGAAGCGGATGCCGCGGTAGTGGATGAACTTGAAGCCGTGCAGGTCCTCCGAGTCCTCGATGCCCGCGGGGAACAGCGGCGCCAGAACCAGGCAGCCCTGCTGCTCACCCCACTCGGCGAGGTTGTCGCGGTACTGCGGCCCGCGCCGTCCCGTCCCGTGCTGCATCACGGCGAGCGGTACCGGCGGGCCGTCGGGCGAGTGGGCCGTCGGCACGTAGAGGCAGTAGGAGAAGCGCTGGTCGTATCGGGAAGCGAAGATCGTGGTGGAGCCGCTGAAGTAGAACTCCTTGGGGTGCTTGACTCCGCCGGTTTCGTGTAGTGCCTTGGCCATGGCGCCACAGCCTGGACATATATCCAGTTTCGGACAAGGAGATTGTCGCCAACGCGGTAATGTACAGGGTGCCTGTCACGCTCCTCCTGTCCTCCACCGACTCGGCCTCGATCACCGTTCGTGTCTCGCCGCTGGCCGAGCTCTGCGCCTGCCTGCACGCGCTCGACGAGCCGGGACACCACCCCGCGGCGGCCCGCTGGGTGGGCAGGGTCCACACCGAGATCGACGAGGACCTACTGGCCAGGGCCACGGCGTGGGCCCCGCTGTGGAGCGCGTTCCGGGCCCGCTACCTGCTGCCGCTGTCGGCCGGCCGCGCAAGGACGCTCGAGGACGAGCTGGCCGAGATCGAGGCGCTGCCGATCGGCGACTTCACCGCGATGACCCTCCAGGCGCTCGTCGGCAAGAACGGCGCCGGTCTGGGCGGCAACGTGCTCCAGCGCCTCAGGCTGATCTCCTCCAGCAGGGTGGAGCTCGGCACCCGGGTGCACGACGACCCCGAGGGCTTCAGGCGCGAGCTGACCGGCTTCCTGGCGGACTTCGCCGCCGCGGCGTTCGAGGCGGACTGGCCGGGGCTGCGGACGGCGCTGGCCGCCGAGGCCGCCGGGCGCGAGCGGGCGATCGCCGTACGCGGCCCCCTGGCGATCGCCGACTTCCCCACCGCCACGGCCGTCGAGGGCGGCGGCAGGATCGTCCTGGACAAGCTCTACAACGCCACCGTCCCCATCGGCGCCGACCGCCCCTGCCTGCTCGTACCCAGCCTGTACGGCCGGCCGCACTTCGTGGTCAAGCACTACCCGGGCTATCCCGTGGCCATCCAGTACGGCGTGGGCACCTCCGCCGGGCTGTCACTGGAGACCGCCCGGCAGCGGCTGGCCGTGCTCCAGCACCCGACCCGGCTCAAGCTCTGCTACGCCATTCTGCGCAACCCGGTGGCCACGGCCGAGCTCGCCAACCAGCTGGGCATGACCGCGCCACAGGTGTCGAGGCACCTGCGCCACCTGAGGGAGGCCGACCTGGTGCACGTGCACCGGCGGGGCTCGGTGGTCTACTACCAGCTCGACGCCGAGGCGATCGAACGCCTCGGCTCCGACCTGCTGGCGGTCCTCTACCGCTGACCGGGGATCAAAGGGCCCGGAGAGCGGCTCGTCACCGCGTCCGATGAGCGGCCCGTCACGGCGCGCGGTGAGCGGCGCTCAACCGGTGGGCCGCGACATGCCGGGGAAGGCCGTGGTGACCACCGGGCGGAAGCCGTAGGAGCGGTTCACCGACTCCTGCATGGCCAGGGCGGCGTAGCGGCGCAGCGACGCGTCGTCCGACGCCACCAGCTCCAGATAGGCCGCCGTGATGCCGGTCTCCACGTAGACCGCGAGGCGGATCGCCTCCGCCGACGTGGACGGCACGATCGGCAGGGTGTAGCCCGCCTCCGGCTCGGACGGCGTGCCGCCCCGGGCGGTGATGGCGGCCCGCAACTGGTCGCGCCTGGCCCGATGGGCGTCGAACGCCGTCGTGACCCGCGAGCGCAGCGAGCCCGTGGTGCGCGCGCCGATCAGCCCGTACGCGAAGACGGCGGCATGCTCGGCCGCCAGCGCCTTACGCAGCTTCTCCACATCGGCCGGCGTCATCACGCCGACCTCGGCAGAGCCAGGGCGTGGGCGGCCTCGCAGGCGCCGATGCTGGCGATGAGCTGGGCCAGTGGCGGCGAGACGCCGGCGAGCTGACGCACGCGCAGCGCCGCCGACTTGCGCTCGGCGTCGCGCAGCCGCGACAGCGACGTCTTGGGCGCCGGAGTGGCCGTCTGAGAGCTCCGGGGCGCCGGAGTGGCCGTGTGGGAGCCGCCGGGCAGGCGTTTGCGCAGCTCGACGAGGTGCGCCTGGTGGCGGTCGCGGAACGGCGTCAGCTTGGTCTGACCGGCCGCGATCAACGTGGAGTAGAGGGCGATCGTGTGTTCCTTGTCGGCGATCAGCTGCCGCAGCAGCACCCGCTCAGGATCCTCCGCCGGGGTGGGCGACGGCTGGGGGACGTCGGACGCGCCGCATCCCGACAGAGCCGCGGCCGCCGCTCCGCCCGCCAGCACGGCTCGCCGTGATAGGAAACGCGGGCGCACGGGCAGGGACCTCCTGTAAACGGAACGCAGATAGCATCGTACGGTCTTGCGCCCGCTCCCAGTGTCAGGCGACGCTCGCCATTCGCCCGTGCCGAGTGGCGCTCTCTTCGTGCCCTCGTACAGATAGGGTGTCAACTGTCGTAGCTGGCTGAGCAGCCAGGCGGCAAGTGAGCCAGAGGCGAGGTCCGCCCGGCTGAGACATGACAATAGGGAGGTCGATATGGGCAGCGCATCACCCCGCGACCACCTGAGGAAGCTCCTTGAGCCCGTCGTCAGCGCGGAGGGCCTCGACCTGGAGGACGTCACGGTCACCCAGGCCGGCAAGCGCCGGCTGCTCCGTGTGATCGTCGACCGCGACGGCGGCGTGAGCCTCGACGACGTGGCCGACGTCAGCCAGGCCGTCTCCGCGGCGCTCGACGACACCGACGCGATGGGCCAGTCGGCCTACACGCTGGAGGTCTCCTCGCCGGGCGTCGACCGTCCGCTGACCGAGCCGCGTCACTGGCGGCGCGCGGCCAAGCGGCTGGTGAAGGCGGAGATGAGAGATGGTTCCGTGGTGGAGGGCCGAGTGCGCTCCGCTGACGAGAGCGGCGTCGAGCTCGACGTCGACGGCGCGGATCGCCGATTCGACTATCAGGACCTGACCCGTGGACGGGTGCAGGTGGAGTTCCGCCGGTTCGACGACGAAGACGTCGACGGCGACGAAGGCTAAGGGGAAAGCCTCGTGGACATCGACATGAGCGTCCTGCGCAGCCTGGAGCGGGAGAAGGACATCTCCTTCGACCTGGTCGTCAAGGCGATCGAAGACGCGCTGCTGATCGCTTACTTCCGCACCGAAGGTGCCGCGCCCAAGGCGCGGGCGGAGCTCGACAGGACGAGCGGGCACGTGACCATCTACGCCGCCGAGCTCGACGACGAGGGCGAGATCGTCAGGGAGTTCGACGATACGCCGGGCAACTTCAGCCGGATCGCGGCGACCACCGCCAAGCAGGTCATCCTGCAGCAGCTGCGCGACGCCGAAGACGAGATCAACTTCGGCGAGTTCGCCAGCCGCGAGGGCGAGCTGGTCTCCGGCGTGATCCAGCAGGGCAAGGACCCGCGCGTGGTGCTGGTCGACCTCGGCAAGATCGAGGCCGTGCTGCCGCACAACGAGCAGGTGCCCGGCGAGGACTACGTGCACGGCGAGCGCATCCGCGCCTACGTCGTGCAGGTGAAGAAGGGCCACAAGGGCCCCTCGGTCACGCTGTCGCGCACCCATCCTGGCCTGGTCAAGAAGCTGTTCGCGCTGGAGGTGCCGGAGATCGCCGACGGCACGGTGGAGATCGCCGCCGTCGCCCGCGAGGCCGGTCACCGCACCAAGATCGCGGTCAGGTCGCGCAGGCAGGGCGTCAACGCCAAGGGCGCGTGCATCGGCCCGATGGGCTCGCGCGTGCGCAACGTGATGACCGAGCTGCACGGCGAGAAGATCGACATCATCGACTGGTCAGAGGACCCCGGCGAGTTCGTGGGGAATGCCCTGTCGCCCGCCCGCGTTTCCCACGTTGAGGTCCTCGATCTCGAAGGCCGGGTCGCGCGGGTCACCGTGCCCGACTACCAGCTTTCCCTGGCCATCGGCAAAGAGGGGCAGAACGCCCGGCTTGCCGCCCGGCTCACGGGATGGCGGATCGACATCCGGCCTGACACCCAGGCCGAGGATGCTGCCGGTTCCGTAGATGCGTCAACACGGTAAGCTGGAATATGGTGGCCACGCGGCTCCACAGCGCACCTGTGTGGGCTGCAGGGTCCGTACGGCTAAGTCCGACCTGCTCCGCTTGGTGCGGGTCGAGGATCACGTGATCCCTGACCTGCGAGGACGTCTTCCTGGTCGAGGTGCGTCACTGCATCCGACCAAGAAGTGTCTGGAGCTTGCCGAGCGTCGCCGAGCGTTCCTGCGCGCGTTCCGCGTGCCGGGGCCGCTTGACATCTCGCGAGTGCGGGCGCACCTGGAGAAGGAGAACCACGAAATGTCATGTAGGACGCCGAGTTGATGGGCGGAGTCAGATTGCTATGAGCGCCTGATGAGCACGCGGCGATGAAGACGTCAAGGTAGCGACGGTCCGGACGGCACAGCCAGCCTCCCGGGCCGAGTAAGGGAGTGCAGTGGCGAAGGTCCGGGTATACGAGCTCGCTAAGGAGTTCGGCGTAGAGAGCAAGGTCGTCATGGCCAAGCTCCAGGAGATGGGGGAGTTCGTCCGTTCGGCGTCCTCCACCATCGAGGCGCCGGTGGTCCGCAGGCTCACCGAAGCATTGGGCGCATCCAAGGGTGGGTCCTCTAGGGGCGGCGGTTCGTCGTCCAAGCCGCAGCCGCCAAGGGCTGCTCCCCGGCCGGCGGACAGCCAGGCCGGTAACGGCGTCGCGGAGGCGCCGACCCCAACATCAACTCCGCGTCCTGGTCCGGGTCCCCGGCCCGGTCCCCGTCCGGGTCCCGCGGCTCCTGCCCCGGCCCCGACTCCGGCGCCCGCGCCGGCTCCCGCGGTCAGCAGTCAGCCGCGCCCGCCGGTGCCGATGCCACACCAGCCGCAGCCTGAGGCCGAGCGTGGCGACACCTCCGGCGCCCCGCAGGCGCGTTTCGACAGCGGCACCCGTCCCGCGCCCGCTCCGGGCGCCCCCGCTCCGGGCCCGCGTCCCGGTCCCGCCGCCCGTCCGGGTCCCAAGCCCGGCCCCGCGGCGCGTTCCGGCGCGCCCTCCGGCGGCGGCGGTCCGGCGGCTCCGCGTACCGGTGGCGCCCCGTCCGGCGGCGGTCCCCGTCCGGGTCCCGGCGGTCCCAAGCCGGGTCCGCGCGGCCCGCGTCCGGGCAACAACCCGTTCTCCTCCAACGCCAGCGGCATGGGCCAGTCCCGGCCGCCGCGTCCCGGTGGCAACCGTGACGGTGCCCCCAGTGGCGGTCCCGGGCAGCGCGAGCGTCGTGACGGTCCGCCGCGCGACGGCGCGAGCCCGCGTCCCCCGCAGGGTCGTGGTGGCGGCGAGGGCGGTCCCCGTCCCGGTGGCCCGCGTCCTGGTCCGCCCGGTGCGGCCGGTCCGCGTCCCGGTCCCGGTGCGGGCGGTCCCCGTCCCGGCGGTCCGCGTCCCAACCCGATGATGATGCCGCAGGGTCGTCCCGCCGGTCCCGGTGGTGGCGGCGGCGGTGGCCGTCCCGGTGGCGGTGGCGGCGGCGGTCGTCCCGGTGGCGGTGGCGGCGGTGGCCGTCCTGGCGGCGGTGGCGGCGGCGGTCGTCCCGGTGGCGGTGGCGGCGGTTTCGCCGGCCGTCCCGGTGGCGGCGGTGGCGCCGGTCGTCCGGGCACGAGCACCGGTGGTCCCGGTGGCGGCGGCGGTTTCGCCGGTCGTCCCGGTGGTGGCGGTCGTGGTCGCGGTGGCGGCACGGCGGGCGCGTTCGGTCGCCCCGGTGGCCGTCCCACGCGTGGCCGCAAGTCCAAGCGCCAGAGGCGCCAGGAGTTCGACAACATGTCGGCCCCGGCGATCGGTGGCGTGCAGGTCGCTCGTGGCAACGGCGCGACGATCCGCCTTCCGCGCGGTGCGTCGCTGTCCGACTTCGCCGACCGGATCGGTGCCAACCCCGCCGCGCTGGTGCAGATCATGCTGCACCTCGGCGAGATGGTGACGGCCACCCAGTCGGTCAACGAGGAGACGCTGCAGCTGCTCGGCTCCGAGCTCGACTACAACATCCAGGTCGTCAGCCCGGAGGAGGAGGACCGCGAGCTTCTCGAGGCCTTCGACATCGAGTTCGGCGAGGACGAGGGCGACGAGGCCGACCTGGCCGCGCGTCCGCCGGTCGTGACCGTCATGGGTCACGTCGACCACGGTAAGACCAAGCTGCTCGACGCCATCCGCAAGACCAACGTGGTGGCGCGCGAGGCGGGTGGCATCACCCAGCACATCGGCGCTTACCAGGTCTCCACCGAGCACGAGGGCGAAGAGCGCAAGGTCACCTTCATCGACACCCCGGGTCACGAGGCGTTCACCGCCATGCGTGCCCGTGGTGCCAAGGCGACCGACATCGCGGTGCTGGTGGTCGCGGCCGACGACGGTGTGAAGCCGCAGACGATCGAGGCTCTCAACCACGCCCAGGCGGCCGACGTGCCGATCGTGGTCGCGGTCAACAAGGTCGACAAGGAGGGCGCCGACCCCAACAAGGTCCGTGCCCAGCTCACCGAGTACGGCCTGGTGGCGGAGGAGTTCGGCGGCTCGACACTGTTCGTCGACATCTCCGCCAAGAACGGGACCGGCATCGAGCAGCTGCTCGAGGCCATCCTGCTCACCGCGGACGCCGAGCTCGACCTGCGCGCCAACCCGGCGATGGACGCTCAGGGCATCGCGATCGAGGCTCACCTCGACAAGGGCCGCGGCCCGACCGCGACCGTCCTGGTCCAGCGCGGCACGCTGCGCGTCGGCGACTCGATCGTCTGTGGCGAGGCCTACGGCCGCGTCCGGGCGATGCTCGACGACAACGGCGACCTGGTCGAAGAGGCCACGCCGTCCCGTCCGGTCCTGGTGATGGGTCTGACGGCCGTGCCGGGAGCGGGTGACAACTTCATCGTCGTCACCGACGACCGGATGGCCCGCCAGATCGCCCAGCAGCGCGCGGCGCGCAAGCGCAGCGCCGACATGGCGAAGTCGAGCCGTCGCCTGACCCTTGAGGAGCTGTTCAGCAACCTCGAGAAGGGTCGCGTCGACGAGCTCAAGCTCATCATCAAGGGTGACGTGTCCGGCTCGGTGGAGGCCCTGGAAGACGCCCTGCTCAAGATCGATGTCGGCGACGAGGTCAGGCTCCGTGTCCTGCACCGCGCCGTCGGTGCGATCACCGAGTACGACGTCAACCTGGCCGTCGCCGACGACAACGCGGTCATCATCGGCTTCAACGTCCGGCCTGAGCCCCGGGCGCGCGACCTGGCCGAGCGCGAGGGCGTCGACATCCGCTACTACTCGGTCATCTACCAGGCGATCGAGGAGATCGAAGCGGCGCTCAAGGGCATGCTCAAGCCCGAGTTCGAAGAGGTCCAGATGGGCACCGCCGAAGTCCGCGAGGTCTTCAAGGTGCCGAAGATCGGCAACGTCGCCGGTTCGCTGGTCCGCTCCGGGACGATCGTGCGCAACAGCAAGGCCCGGATCATCCGCGATGGCGTTGTCATCGCCGACAACCTGACCGTCTCGTCGCTGCGTCGCTTCAAGGACGACGCGACCGAGGTCCGCGAGGGCTTCGAGTGCGGTATCGGGGTCGGCTACAACGACATCCGGATCGACGACGTCATCGAGACGTTCGAGATGCGGGAGAAGCCGCGCGCGTAACACGCGGCCGGGCGCCCGGCGGACCATCCGCCGGGCGCCTCTCGCACGCCTGGACCTGCTTTCCACCGCAGCGGGGCCGGGGTGCGCTTCACACACCAGGACAAGCGGTGGTTACCAACGATGTATGTGGGTGCTCTGACCCTGGACATCCTGCTCGGTGACGTACATTCGCTGAAGCAGAAGCGTTCCGTCGTGCGACCCCTGGTCGCCGAGTTGCACAGACGCTTTCCCGGCGTCGCGGTGGCCGAGACCGGCCATCTCGACCTGCACCGCAGGGCGGAGGTCGGCATCGCCGTAGTCTCGGCGTCGGCGGGCAACTGCAAAGAGGTATTGGATGCTTGCGAGCGTCTGGTGGCCTTCCGCCCCGAGATCGAGTTGCTGTCGGCCAGACATCGGCTTTACAACGACGAAGATTGAACGACTGCACGACCTCCGGGTCGTGCGTGAGGGGGAGCGAACATGGTGGATGCAGCACGAGCGCGCAAGCTCGCCGACCGCATCCAGCAGATCGTCGCTGAGATGCTGGAGCGCCGGATCAAGGACCCGCGCCTGGGCTTCGTCACCGTGACCGACACGCGCATCACCGCGGACCTGCGTGAGGCCACGGTTTTCTACACGGTGTTCGGCTCCGACGCCGAGCGGGCCGACACCGCGGCCGCCCTCGAGAGCGCTAGAGGCATCATCCGCTCCGAGGTGGGCCGGCAGACCGGTGTCCGCTTCACGCCGTTGCTGGAGTTCAAGCACGACCCGCTGCCCGACAGCGCGCGCCAGCTCGACGATCTGATCAACGCGGCCAAGGCGAGGGACGCCGAGGTGGCCCGCAAGGCTGAGGGCGCGGCCTACGCCGGCGACCCGGACCCCTACCGCAAGCCGGAGGAGGACGACGAGCCGGACCTCAGCGGCAAGCCTGACGAGGACGGGCAGCCGGCGACGTGACGCCCGACGTGCGTGACAGAACCGGTCGCCCGTCCCGCGTGGATCCGGGCACGTTGGGGCAGGGCCTCAGTCCGGCCCTGCCGCCCACCGGCCCGGAGGGCGCGCTGCCGCCCTCCGGCTCGGTGATCCCCGAGCCCGCCTGGCGGCGCGCGCTGGACCTGATCGGCAAGGCCGACGAGATCGCGCTGGCCTGCCACGTGTCGCCGGACGGCGACGCGCTCGGCTCGATGTTGGCCACCGGCTCGGTGCTGCGCGCCCTGGGCAAGCGGGTCGTCGCCTCCTTCGGCGACCGGCAGTTCGCCGTGCCGCGCCTGCTGCGCTTCCTGCCCGGCCAGGACCTGCTGGTGCCGCCGGCCGACGTCCCGGCGGAGCCGGAGCTGATGATCACGTTCGACTCCTCGACGCCCGACCGGCTGGGCCTGCTGGGCGCCAACACGGCCAAGGCCCACGAGGTCATCGTGATCGACCACCACCTGTCCAACACCGGCTTCGGCACACTCAGCCTCATCGACCCGCACGTCGCCGCCACGGCCGTGCTGGCCGAGCAGCTGATCTACCGCCTTGGCGGCAGCCTGGACCGTGACATCGCCACCTGCCTGTACGCCGGGCTGGTGACCGACACCGGCTCGTTCCGCTACTCCTCGACCACGCCCGAAGTGCACCAGATGGCCGCCCGGCTGGTCGCCACTGGGCTGCGTACCGACGAGATCGCCCGCGAGCTGTGGGACCGTTCCCCGTTCGGCTACCTCAAGGTGCTCGCCGCCGCGCTCGACCGGGTGTCGCTGGAGGACCACCTGGTGTGGACGTATGTCCCCCGGGTAGACCGGGCCGCGTACGGGCTGCCGTACGCGGAACTGGAGGGTCTCATCGACATCGTGCGGCGCACTGACGAGGCCGAGGTGGCGGCGGTGCTCAAGGAGGACGACCACGGAGCCTGGCAGGTGTCGACCCGCTCCAAGGGCGCGGTCGACGTCGGCTCGATCTGCGCCGAGTTGGGCGGTGGCGGCCACCACAACGCGGCCGGATTCACCTCGCACGTCAGTGTCGAGGACACCATGGCGGCGTTCCGCGCGCTGCTCGCGAACGCGGACGGAGTAGCTTGATGGCCGAGAGCGGCTTGATCATCGTGGACAAGCCCGCCGAGTGGACGTCCCACGACGTGGTGGCCAAGCTGCGGCGGCTGGCCGGCACCCGGCGGGTGGGCCACGCGGGCACGCTCGACCCGATGGCGACGGGGGTGCTCGTGGTCGGCGTGGAGAAGGCGACCCGGCTGCTCGGCCACCTGGCGCTGACCGAGAAGGTCTACGAGGCCACGATCCGGCTCGGTGTGACCACCAACACCGATGACGCCGAAGGCCAGGTCACCTCGACGGCCCCGGCGGCCGAGGTTGACCCCGCCGCGGTTCAGAAGGGCGTCGACGCGCTCACCGGCGAGATCATGCAGGTCCCGCCACAGGTCAGCGCGATCAAGGTCGATGGGCAGCGGGCGTACAAGCTGGCCCGTGCGGGTGAGGACGTCGAGCTGGCCGCGCGGCCCGTCACCGTGCGGGAGTTCTCGGTGCTGGACATCAGGGCGCACGACGACGTCATGGACATCGACGCCGTGGTGACCTGCTCCAGCGGCACCTACATCCGCGCGCTGGCCCGCGACCTGGGCGCCGGGCTCGGCGTCGGCGGGCATCTGACGGCGCTGCGCCGCACCCGGGTCGGCCCGTACGACCTGTCGCGGGCCAGGACCATCGAGCGGCTGACCGAGGAGTGCGTGATCCTGCCCATCGGGGAGGCCGTGTCCGCGGCGTTCCCGCGCTGGGACCTCACCGCCGAGGAGGCCAGGGTCGTCAGCCACGGCGGGCGGTTGCCCGCGGCGGGGCTCGGCAAGGGCCCGATCGGCGTGTTCGGGCCGGAGGGCGAACTGCTCGCGCTGGTGGAGGAGCAGGGCCGCATCGCCAAGCCCCTGGCCGTATTCATTTCCTAAAGTTCATTTCTTAGCCCTTGGTCGTCTGATGGACGATGTTCGATGGCGGCTCGTAGCGGAAGGCGCGCACCCGGTAGGACGCGCGGCTCTCCTCGGGCAGCGTGATCAGGCCGAAGGCGTTGACGTCCGGATCTAGGGCGGCGACCACGCGGAAGTCCGGCCGGCCCGACGGCCGGTCCTCCAGCAGGAAGCCCTCCTCGTCGGCGGTCCGGTCGGTCCACCGGAACGCGACCCCGTCGGCCTGCGTGACGGTGGCCGTCAGGTCCGACGGCGCCGCTCCCTCGCTCCTGACCGGCCGCGCCCCTTTCGGGCCGCCGGGGATCGTCCGCGGCTGCGACCAGCCGGATTCCGGCTTGGCGTACGGCCCGCCGCCCAGCGCCACGTCGACCGGGGTGGAGGCCTGCCCGTAGTAGGGCCGCACCCGGTAGTAGAACGGCGTGCGCGGGATCAGATCAGGATGGGTGTACGTGGTCTGCTCCGGCGGCAGGAACCCCAGGATCGTGTACGGACCCCCTGGCTCGGTGGCGAACTCGATGACCTGCCCGGAGGCGTCCGGATCGCGACCCGCCCAGCGCAGCGTGATGTCGGTCGGCGACACGAGCGTGGCCGTCAGCTGGACCGGCGCCTGCCGTGGAGTCGCGCAGGCGGCCGCGAGCAGGAGCAACGCCACCAGGGCTGCTCTCATCGCCGCTACTTGCGCCAGAACTGGATGCCGCTCCACTCGACCGTGGCGGGACCCTTGCCGCTACCGGTCCGGTAGGCGCCGAACTTGTCGTAGAAGCTGCCGCTCTCACTCGACACGGTGTGCTTCAGCGACCCGTTGATGTAGGTCCGATGGGTGCTGCCGACCACATGAACGGTGTTGACGCGGACCGTCGTGCCGATCGTGGCGCCGGTGGCGATCGTGTCGCCGCCGTGCACGGAGTAGAGCCGGCCGCCGCGTTCGACGGCGAGCATGAAGAACGGGCCCGTCGTCTTGAACGTCTGCTTCAGGCTGATGCGGGTTCCTTCGAGACTGGTGATCTTGAAGTAGCCCTCGAACTGGCGGGTGCCGCTGGAGTAGGTGGCGTAGCGCCGCTCGGCTCGCTGGTCGCCGCTGCCGGTGGAGCAGTTCAGCTTGAAGGTCAGGTCGCTGACATCACCGCAACCCCGCTCCTGGACGGTGAACGTCGGCTCGTATGAGGTCCAAGGTCCGGACTCCACGGGGTCGGCCGAGGCGGGCAGGGCCGGGACGAGTAATCCGATGGCTAGCGCGCCCGTGGTGAGTAATCGCATGGATTCCTCCTGATTAGGAAACTTTCCTATCAGGATTCATGGGATCACTTACCACACTCACTCGTCAAGAGCGGTGACGTGAGCTGTCGGAAGCGAGAAGGGATCCGATCTCTTATGGCTTGCGGGCCACCATGATGTCGCGGACGATCGCCTGGTCGACCCAGTGCTCGAAGTCGGGCAGATCGACCACGTCGAGCCCCGTCTTCGTGAGGATCCCGGCCAGCTCGTCGCGGGTGCCGCCATAGGTGTTCCACGAGATGCCGATGGCGCCGCCGGGCCGCAGCAGCTCCGCCCAGACGGGCGCGGCCTTCCTGATCAGCTCCAGCGGGCTGCGGGACAGCCCGCCGCCGCCCCTGCTGCCGTGCTGCACGCCGTAGGGGGTGTCGGTCACCACGACGTCGAAGGAGTGCGGCTTGAAGAACTCGCGGCTGCGCAGGGTGTCGGCGTTGACCACGGCGACGCGCTGCGTGTCGCCGGACTTGAACGCCTCCTTCGACGGGCTGAAGGCGATGTTCAGCCGCCGGCCGACCAGTGCCCGCTCACGTCGTACGGGGACGGTCTCGGCCGTGTGCTTGAACCGCTTGTTCTTCAGCCAGGTCTTGAGGAAGCCGGAGTACGCCTCGAAGTCCTTACCGTCGACATCAACCCCATAGGCGTCATATCCGTACATGAGGGCCTGGTTGAGCGTGGTGCCGCGCCCGCACAGCGGGTCGAACACCGACAGCCGCTCGTCCAGCCGCCGGTCGCCGGCCAGCACCGTGACGTTCAGCAGCAGCTTGGTGAAGTGCTCGTTCGTCTTGCCGGCGTACTTCTGGATCGTGATCAAATCGCTGCTGAGCCGGTCGAGCGGCGCCATGGTGAGCGGCCGCAGCAGCTCGCCCTCGATCCCGTAGAGCGCGTAGACCGACGAGAGGTTGGACAGCAGCGCGATGTCGCCGTCGGCGAGCGGCGCGGCCGTCTCGAAGGTCACGTACGGCAGGCCGCCGATCACCCGCTCCTCGGCGGCCGACACCTCGGTCCGCAGGGCTCGCCGGCCGAAGACGGCCAGCTCGGCGAGGGTCAGGCGGACCGAGCTCTCGCCGTAGACCCGGTTGTAGGCAGGCAGGATCAGAAGTGCGTATCGAGGCATGGTGCGGCCGATCGTACCCCCTCGATTGGAGCTCACGCGGCGCCGCATGGCAGGCTGGTGGGGGATTGATCCGCCACAAGCGAATGGGGCCGGGCGTGCAGGGTTCGGGAAGGTCCGTCGTCACGATCGGCGTGTTCGACGGCGTGCACCGCGGGCACCAGCGGGTGGTCGAGCGTGCCGTGGCCGCCGCCCGGGAACGCGGTCTCCGCAGCGTCGCGGTCGTCTTCGAGCCGCATCCCAGCGAGGTCGTCCGGCCGGGCTCCCACCCGGCCCGGCTCACCACCCCGAGGCGCAGGTCGGAGCTGCTGACCGGGCTGGGCGTCGACGAGGTGTGCGTCGAGGAGTTCACGCTGGAGCTGTCCAGGATGAGCCCCGGCGAGTTCGCCCAGTCGATGCTCGCCGACCGGCTGCGGGCCGCCGTGGTCGTGGTGGGGGCGAACTTCACGTTCGGCCACCGCGCGGCCGGCGACACCGAGACCCTGGCCGCGCTCGGCGAGAAGTATGACTTCACCGTCGAGGTGGTCCCGCTGCGCGACGGGGTCTCCTCCACCGAGATCCGCGAGCGGCTGGTGGCCGGCGACGTCGAGGGCGCCACGGCGGACCTGGGCCGCCCGCACCGGGTGGAGGGCGTGGTCGTACGCGGCTACCAGCGTGGACGCCAGCTCGGCTTCCCCACCGCCAACGTCGAGACGCAGCCCCACACGGCCATCCCCGCCGACGGTGTCTACGCGGGCTGGCTGGAGTGCGTGCCCGTCGCCAACCTGCCCACCGCCTACGAGGGCGAGCGCTGGCCCGCCGCCATCTCCGTCGGCACCAACCCCACCTTCGAGGGCGTCCCGCGCACGGTCGAGGCGTACGCGCTGGACCGCGACGACCTGGAGCTGTACGGCGTGCACGTGGCGGTAGACTTCGGCGCGAGACTGCGGGGAAACACCCGATTCGACTCGATCGAGGAGCTCATCGCGCAGATCCACGCAGACGTCGACCAGGCCCGGCGGCTGACCTCGGGCTGAGGATTGATGACGCGGAGCTTGACCGCGGTGGTAACCTTGCATGTCGGTCCAGTGACGGCGGCGCTGCGCGCTGCTCTGACGGCCTTCGCCGCGGCGACTGTAGGCACGCACGGTCGTTCGCATCAATTATCCATCCGCGCGTGCCCGTAGCTCAAAGGAGAGCCGTGTCCCTCGACACCGCTGCCAAGAAGACCATCATCGCCGAGTACGCGACGGCCGACGGTGACACCGGGTCGCCCGAGGTGCAGATCGCGCTGCTCAGCAAGCGCATCAGCGAGCTGACCGAGCACCTGAAGACGCACAAGCACGACCACCACAGCCGTCGTGGCCTGCTCCTGCTCGTCGGGCGCCGGCGCCGCCTGCTGAAGTACCTGCAGAAGGTCGACATCGCGCGTTACCGTGCGCTCATCGAGCGGCTCGGCCTGCGCCGATAGAGTGAGAGGGAGCGGCGTTCGCGTCGCTCCCTTCTCCGTTGTGAGACCGGCGCGTCGAGCGCCGGACAACTGAATATCCAAGACACACTTAGAGCCCCCCGCGTCCGCACAAGCACCAAGCGACCCGCGACGCATGCGGGCCGGTCCTCGGTAGTGGCTTCCGGTAACAGTCGTATCTGACCGGGCGCTTCGATCGAAGACCGGCGCTGCACCTAACGAGGGTGCCGGTGAGAAAGAGGGCGCGGGAGACTGACTGACCAAGGAGGTCCCCCGTGGAGGGTGTCCACACCGCTGAAGCCGTCATAGACAACGGTTCTTTCGGTACGCGCACGATCCGGTTCGAGACCGGTCGTCTCGCGCGTCAGGCGGCCGGCTCCGCCGTCGCCTATCTCGACAACGAGACCATGGTCCTTTCCGCGACCACCGCCTCGAAGTCGCCCAAGGAAAACCTCGACTTCTTCCCGCTGACGGTGGACGTCGAGGAGCGCATGTACGCCGCGGGACGCATCCCCGGCTCGTTCTTCCGCCGTGAGGGCCGTCCCTCCGAGGACGCCATCCTCACCTGCCGCCTGATCGACCGGCCGCTGCGCCCGTCGTTCGTCAAGGGCCTGCGCAACGAGATCCAGGTCGTCGCCACGGTCATGGCGCTCAACCCCGACCACCTCTACGACGTGGTCGCCATCAACGCCGCCTCGCTGTCCACCCAGCTCGCCGGGCTGCCGTTCTCCGGCCCGATCGGCGGCGTCCGCGTCGCGCTGATCGACGGCCAGTGGGTCGCCTTCCCGACGCACCACGAGCTGGAGCGCGCGACGTTCGACATGGTCGTGGCCGGACGGGTGCTCGCCGACGGCGACGTCGCGATCATGATGGTCGAGGCGGAGTCCACCAAGGACACGCTCAAGCTGGTCGCCGAGGGCGCCGTGGCGCCCAACGAGGAGACGGTCGCGCAGGGCCTGGAGTCCGCCAAGCCGTTCATCAAGGTGCTGTGCGAGGCGCAGTCGCAGGTCGCGCGGGTCGCGGCCAAGGAGACCGCCGAATACCCCGTCTTCCTCGACTACCAGGAGGACGTCTACGCGGCCGTGGAGAGCGCGGTCAAGACCGAGCTGGCCGCCGCGCTGACCATCCCCGGCAAGCAGGAGCGCGAGACCCAGCTCGACAAGGTCAAGTCGCTGGCCGCCGAGAAGCTGCTCCCCGAGTTCGAGGGCCGGGAGAAGGAGATCTCCGCCTCCTTCCGCTCGGTGATGAAGAAGCTCATGCGCGAGCGGGTCATCAAGGAGGGCCTGCGCATCGACGGCCGCGGCACCAAGGACATCCGCGCGCTGTCCGCCGAGGTCCACGTGGTCCCGCGGGTGCACGGCTCGGCGCTGTTCGAGCGTGGCGAGACCCAGATCCTGGGCATCACCACCCTCAACATGCTGCGCATGGAGCAGGTCATCGACACGCTCAACCCCGAGCGGACCAAGCGCTACATGCACAACTACAACTTCCCGCCCTACTCCACCGGTGAGACCGGCCGGGTGGGCTCGCCCAAGCGCCGCGAGATCGGTCACGGGGCGCTGGCCGAGCGGGCGCTGATCCCGGTCCTACCGGCGCGTGAGGACTTCCCCTACGCGATCCGCCAGGTCTCCGAGGCTCTCAGCTCCAACGGCTCCACCTCGATGGGCTCGGTCTGCGCCTCCACGATGGCGCTGCTCGACGCCGGTGTGCCGCTGCGCGAGATGGTCGCGGGCATCGCGATGGGCCTGATCGGCGAGGGTGACCAGTACGTCACGCTGACCGACATCCTCGGCGCCGAGGACGCCATGGGCGACATGGACTTCAAGGTCGCCGGCACCAAGGACGTCATCACCGCGCTCCAGCTCGACACCAAGCTCGACGGAATCCCCGCCTCCGTGCTGGCCGCCGCGCTGAAGCAGGCCAAGGGCGCCCGCCTGGCGATCCTCGACGTGATGCAGGAGGCGATCGACTCCCCGGCGGAGATGAACCCGACCGCGCCGCGCATCATCACCATCAAGGTCCCCGTGGACAAGATCGGCGAGGTCATCGGCCCGAAGGGCAAGATGATCAACCAGATCCAGGACGACACGGGCGCCGAGATCACCATCGAGGACGACGGCACGATCTACATCGGCGCCACCGACGGCCCGTCCGCCGAGGCCGCCCGCACGGTGATCAACGGCATCGCCAACCCGCACATGCCCGAGGTCGGCGAGCGTTACCTGGGCACGGTCGTGAAGATCGCCGCCTTCGGCGCGTTCATCTCGCTGATGCCCGGCAAGGATGGCCTGCTCCACGTCTCCCAGATCCGCAAGCTGCACGGCGGCAAGCGCATCGAGAACGTGGAAGACGTCATGAGCGTCGGCGAGAAGGTCCAGGTCGAGATCGCCGAGATCGACGGCCGGGGCAAGCTATCCCTGGTCCCGGTCGAGGTCATCGAGAAGGAGGCCGCCGAGAAGGAGGCCAAGGGCGACGCGGACTCCTCCGCCGACTCCGCTTCCGGTTCCGGTTCCGGCGAGGCTCCGGCCGCTTCGGACGACAAGCCGCGTGACGACCGGCCGCGCCGTACCCGCACCCGTGTGCGCGCACCGCGCGCCGACGGATCCGATGGAGACGACCGCAACTCGTGACAACCACCACGCTGCACCCCGGCCGTGACGGGGCCGGGGTCGTGACGCGCACCGTCCTTCCCGGTGGGCTGCGCGTGGTGACCGAGACCATGCCGACCGTGCGTAGTGTCGCGGTCGGCATGTGGGTCGGCATCGGCTCGCGTGACGAGGACCCCCAGCACATGGGGGCCACCCACTTCCTCGAACACCTGCTCTTCAAGGGCACCCCCACCCGCGACACCATGGAGATCTCGGCCTCCATCGAGGGCATCGGCGGTGAGATCAACGCTTTCACCGCCAAGGAATACACCTGCTACTACGCCCGGGTGCTCGACGAGGACCTGCCGGTCGCGGTGGACGTGCTCGCCGACGTGGTGACCAGCTCGCTGATCACCCCCGACGACGTCGAGTCCGAGCGCGGGGTGATCCTCGAAGAGATCGCCATGCACGACGACGACCCGTCCGATGTCGTGCACGAGCAGTTCGCGGCGGCGCTCTACGGCGACTCGCCGATCGGGCGGCCCATCCTCGGCACGGTCGAGTCGATCAACGAGCTCCCCCGCGACCGGATCGCCGAGTACTACCAGCGGCACTACCAGCCGCGTCGCACGGTCGTCTCCGTCGCCGGCAATATCCGGCACGAGGAGGTCGTCGAGCTGGTCGCCCGCGCCTACGAGCGGGCGGGTGCGCTGGGTGGCCCGCTGGAGGCCGATCCGCCCCGCACGAGCGGGCCGGGCGCGCGGACGCGGTCGATGGTCAAGGTGCTCGACCGGCCCACCGAACAGGCCAACCTGGTGCTCGGTACGACCGGCATGTCCCGTACGGACGAGCGGCGCTTCGCCCTCGGCGTGCTCAACGCGGCGCTCGGCGGCGGCATGTCGTCGCGGCTCTTCCAGGAGATCAGGGAGAAGCGCGGGCTGGCCTACTCCGCCTACAGCTACACCTCGGCCTACGCGGACACCGGCCAGTTCGGCATCTACGTGGGCTGCCTGCCGTCGAAGATCGACGACGTGCTCAAGATCTGCCGCGACGAGGTCGTCCGGGTCGTGGACGACGGCCTGGACGCCGACGAGATCATGCGCGGCAAGGGGCAGATGCGCGGCGGGCTGGTTCTCGGCCTGGAGGACACCGGTTCGCGCATGTCGCGGATCGGGAAGAACGAGCTGGTCTACGACGAGCTGCTGTCCGTGGACGAGGTGCTCGCCAGGATCGAGGCCGTCACCCCGGACCAGATCGCCGAGGTCGCGACCGATGTCCTCAACCGGCCGCTCACGCTCGCCGTGATCGGCCCCTACGGCGACAAGGACTTCTCCGGCGCCATCGCCTGACGACGCTCGCGGGACCTCCCCGGAGGTCCCGCGCACGTCATCCGGTATAGGGTTGACCTGTGATCAAGGTAGGTGTGCTGGGCGCGCGCGGTCGCGTGGGCCTCGAGGTGTGCAAGGCGGTAGAGGCGGCTTCCGACCTGGAGCTGGTGGCCGCGCTCGACAAGGACGACGCCATCGAGGGGCTCCAGGGCGCCGAGGTGGTCGTCGACTTCACCCATCCCGACGTCGTCATGGGCAACCTTGAGTGGGCGATCGCGCACGGTGTCCACCCGGTGGTCGGCACCACCGGCTTCGACGCCGGGCGGCTTGAGACCGTACGCGGGTGGCTGGCCAGGTTCCCCGGGACCAACTGTTTGATCGCCCCCAACTTCGGCATCGCCGCCGTGCTCATGATGCACTTCGCCCAGCAGGCGGCCAAGCACTTCGAGTCCATCGAGATCGTCGAGCTGCACCACCCCAACAAGGCCGACGCGCCCTCCGGCACCGCCCGCCGCACCGCTGAGCTGGTCGCGGAGGCGCGCGCCAAGGCCGGGCTGGGCGCGATGCCCGACGCGACTACCACGGAGCTCGGCGGAGCGCGCGGCGCCGACGTCGGCGGCGTCCACGTCCACGCCGTACGGCTGAGCGGGCTCATCGCGCACCAGGAAGTGCTGCTGGGCGGCGACGGCGAGATCCTCACGATCAGGCACGACACGATGAGCCGCGCGGCGTTCACCCCGGGCGTGCTGCTCGGTGTGCGCCGGGTCCGCGAGCTGCCCGGCCTGACCGTCGGCCTGGAGCCACTGCTCGACCTCTGAACGCACATCATGCCCACAACCTGACGCGGGTCATGGGCACGACGTGAGGAGGAGGATTCCGGCTCCGCACAGCCGGCCTGCTCACCACATTAATATCCAGAGGCGCGAACCAGGCCAAACGTGAGACCGTGTCGGCATGACGCGATGGGCCGAGCCGGGTGAGCTGCCCGGGCTGGTCGCTGTGGAGCTGGCGGCGGACGGGCTGTTCGAGCAGGTGGGGATCGTTTTCCCGCCGGGCACGACCATGATCGAAGAGGTCACGGACCCGGCCGTGGTGCTGGTCGAGGGGGATCCGCCGGCCGGGTTCGCACTGATCGGCTGGGTCGACGGCAACCTGCATCTGGATCAGCTGGCCGTACACCCGTCGCGAATGCGGCAGGGGATCGGCGGGCGGCTCGTCGCGGCGGTACGCGACCACGCGGCGGCCTGTGGCGCGCCTGCGGTGACGCTGACGACCTACAGGGACGTGCCGTGGAACGCGCCCTGGTACGTGCGGCACGGCTTCTCCGTGCTGCCCGAGGCGGAGTGGGGGCTCGAGCTGCGGGCGCTGGTCGAGCATGAGCGTGAGCTGGGCATCGAGGTGGCGCCGCGCGTGGTCATGACCTGTCTGTCCTGAGGGGTCTGTTCGCGCGGAGGGTTAAATGCCGAGTTCGTCCGCCAGCCGCTTCAGGTAGGAGGCGAACTGCCGGCGGTCGTGGTCGTCCCACCCCACGGTGAGCTCGTCGAAGGCGTGGCGCTGCCACTGGCGCGAGCCCGCCAGGAGGTTCTCGCCGTGTGCGGTGAGCTGCAGCGACGCGCGCCGGCGATCGTACTCGGACGAGGCGCGGGCCAGGTAGCCCGCCTTGGTGGCGTCCTTGACGATGCGGCTGGCCCCAGAGTGGTCGAGGCCGAGCTGGTGGGCCACGGTGCCCACGGTGGCCTCCTCGGTGGCGTCCTTGCCCGTGTCGACTGCCTCCACGGCCAGGATGTGCTGCACGTGGCGGGTCTCCCCGGTCTGCTCTTCCGAGGCGCTGTTGATCCACCGGCGTGACCAGAAACGCACCAGTCGGAACAGTGCGGGACCGCCGTCGCTGTCAGCGGAGGAAAGGCCGTGCGCGTTCATGCGCACACTCTACCCCGAGATGGATGCGATATGCATATATAGTGTGTGCATATCGCATGTATTCGGCTGAGTTTTCAGGAGAGTCGACGTGTCCATCGTTCTCAACCATCTGATCGTCCCGGCGGCCGACAAGACCGCTGCCGCCACGTTCCTCGCCGACCTGCTCGGGCTGCCGGTCTCCGCGCCGTCCGGCCCGTTCGTGCCCGTCAGGGTCAATGACGACCTCGCACTCGACTTCGACGACCGGCACCAGGTCCAGCCGGGCCACTACGCGTTCCTGGTCGACGACGACACGTTCGACGCGGTGCTGGGCCGGCTCCGGGAGTCCGAGTCGATCGCGTACGGTTCCGGCCCGGGTCATGGTTGGGACCGGCGGATCAACCACCTCGGTGGCGGCCGTGGCGTCTACGTGCGCGATCCCAACGGCCACAGCTACGAGCTGTTCACCGCCGTTCCCTAGCGAGTAGGGTGGCGACCGTGACTGCCGGGTCGGCCAAGTGCCATGACGAGACGGGGCGCCCGGTCACGCCTTGATCACCGAGCGGGCCCGCGGCCCGCCGCCTCTCGCGTTCCCCAAGCGGAGATCGCAGAGGAAAGGAGGTGATCACATGTCCCATGCTTGGGAAGGCTTCACCTCGCGGCACGCCGTCGGTGACGTGCTCGACGGGCACGTGGCCAAGGTCGTCCCGTTCGGCGCCTTCATCGAAGTCGCCGACGGCGTCCACGGGCTGCTCGTCGGATCGGAGCGGCCAGAGGCCGGGTCGAGCGTCTCGGTACGGATCGCCGAGATCGACCACGACAACCAGCGGTTGAGACTCACCGCGAGCTGAGGTTGATGGTGCGTGCGGGGGCCCTCCGGTCCCCGCACGTCCTTCACAGAGTGATCGCCAGGCCGAGCGTGAACAGCAGGCCGTACGCCAGCTGCAGTTTGCCGGTCTGCTGCAGTACGCCGATCAGCGCCGGGCCGACGGCGCCGTGCAGGACCGTCTTGACCGGCGTGATCGCCAGCGGCGCGGCGAGCACCGCGGCGGCCGCCAGCGGCGCGATCGGGAGCATGGCCAGGGCGATGACGAACGGCACGATCAGGCAGGTGGCATAGAGCGTGCGGGTGCGCGCCGCGCCCAGGACGACCGCCAGCGTCCGCTTGCCCGCCTGGCCGTCGGTGCCCACGTCGCGCAGGTTGTTCACGACGAGCATGGAGCACGACAGGAGCCCGACGGGGATCGACGCCAGCAGCGCCGCCCAGGACAGGTGCTCGGTCTGGACGTACGCGGTGCCGACCACGGGGACGACGCCGAAGAAGGTGAACACCGACACCTCGCCGAGCGCGCGGTAGCCGTACGGAGCCTTGCCGCCGGTGTAGAACCAGGCGGCGGCGATCGCGGCGGCGCCCACGAGCAGGATCCACCACGCGCGGGTGGCGAGCACCAGGGTCAGCCCGAGCACCGCGGCGAGGGCGAAGGAGCCGAGCGCGGCGGCCAGCACCTGCGGCGGCGTGGCCGCCCGCGAGCCGACCAGGCGCATCGGACCGACCCGCTGGTCATCGGTGCCGCGGATGCCGTCGCTGTAGTCGTTGGCGTAGTTGACGCCGATCTGCAGGGACAGGGCCACGAGCAGCGCGACGATCGCGCGCCACCAGATGAAGCCGCTCTCGCCGATCGCCACGCCGGTGCCGACCATGACGGGCACGATGGCGTTGGGCAGGGTGCGCGGACGTGCGCCGGCGATCCACTGGCCGGGGGTTGCCATAAAGACGAATCCTCTAGCTGATGTCGGTGGTGAGCCTGACCATGCGGATGGGACGCCCCATGTCGAGCACGCGCTCGGCCATGTCCTCGCCCCAGCCGGCCGACTCCAGGAAGCCCAGCACCGCGTAGTTGTCGGCGAACACCCACGTGACGATCTGCCGGAAACCGTCGTCCCGCAGGTAGTCGACGGTGGCATTGAGCAGGCGGCTGCCGTGACCGCGGCGGACGAAGTCGGGGTCGACCAAGAGGGTCAGCATCTCAGCGGCGACGGTCGGGTCGAGGTCGGGATCTTCGGCGGGCGCGTGCGAGGCCAGGCCGACCACCCGCTCACCACCGCGCGGCGTGGCCAGGGCGGCGCTGCCGCCCGCGCCGAGAGCCGGGAAGCCCTCGGTGTCGAGAATCGTCTCCACCGCCACCAGCACCCGATGCATGGGGGTGGGCGGGGCGACGATCGCCTCGTCCCACTGGCGCAGCCACATCTTCTCCGCCGCGGCCCCCGTCATCTGCTCGAGCGGCCCCTCGGGAAGGAATTCCCGATAGCCGTAGCGCCAGGCGCGAATCTGAGTATTCGCCACCTGGAGCACATCCTCGCGCCGGGCCGCCCGGACGCCTACGTCTGCCATCTCGGCCCGCTCCTTCGCCTGCCGTCCATGCCACAAGGCACGAGTTACACCGTATCGGTGTTTGAGCCTTGGGGATGACGCGAACCCTGCTTCCTCGCCCGGTAAGCGCGTGTTTTGGTGCGGTTGCCGCAGACCCGCATAGAACACCACGAGCGTGATCGGTTCTTCGAGGAGTCGATGAACGCCCACTGGCACAGGCCCTCGGCACAGACCTTCAGCCGGTGCCACGACTGGTCGGTCACGGCCGCGGTGATCCTGGCCAGGCCGCCTCTGACGCCGTCTTCGAGGGGGACCAGCTCCGGTGTGGCGCCGCCGACGCGTACGAGTAGCGGCAAGGCCGGCAGGTCGGGCATCTCCGGAGTTTCGCGTGTTAGCGCGGGCGTCTTCGGATTTTCGCGGCTTAGCGCGGGCATCCTCCGGGGTTCGCAGCTTGGTGCGGCTCGCAGTTCGGGCGTCTCCGGAGTCTCGTGTCTTAGAGCGGCCCGTAGCTCGGCCGGCTCCGGAGTCTCGCGTCTCAGCGCGGCCCGAAGGGCTTCGCGCAGGGTGAGCGCGGTGGCGAGGTCGTCGTCGGTCGCGCGGTCACGCGGGCCGATCAGGCCCCGCTCCCGGAGCCAGACGGCCAGTTCGGCGGGTGAGGCCAGCTCGTCGGCGTCGGAATCGAGGTTGTAGGTGTTCACGAAGTCGCGCACGAGCTCCGCGGGCGCCAGCATGTCACCACTGTATGGCAGGGGCCGGTTGCGCCATGATGAGTCGCGTGATCGTTCGTACCTGGCGAGGCTGGACGCGTAGGTCCGATGCCGCGGCCTATGAGGAATACCTCCTGCGCACCGGATTCCCCGGCTACACCCAGACGCCCGGGAACCGCGGCGCCTACTTCACCAGGCGTGACACCGGCGACAGGACCGAGTTCTTCCTGATCTCGCTGTGGGAGTCGTGGGAGGCGATCAGGGCGTTCGCCGGGGACGATCCGGGCGTGGCGGTCTTCTATCCCGAGGACGACGCGTTCCTGGTCGACAGGGAGCGGACCGTGGAGCACTACGAGGTGTTCGCCAGCGCCTGAGCCAGCCGCCGCACCCCCTCCGCCAGCTCGGCCAGGTTCGCGGCAGCGATGTGCGTGACGCGGAGGCGGGGTCCCGGCGGTTCCGACGGGTAGTGGATCCGGCCGGGGCTCACCAGTACGCCGTTGCGTTTCGCCGCCTCGACCAGGGCGTTCTCGTCGGTTTCCGGCGGCAGCCGTACCCACAGATGCATGCCGCCCTTCGGCAGCAGGTGCAGCTCGGCGGCGGGCAGCCGCGCGGCCAGCTCGGTGGCGAGCGTGTCGCGGCGGACCAGGATCTCGGTACGCACGTTCGCCAGGTGCCGGCGCCAGCCGGGGGAGCCGACGAACTCCAGCACCGTCTCCTGCAGCGGGCGCGCCACGAAGAACGACTCCACGAGCTGGCTGGCCCGCAGCCGGTGCGCGGCCGGACCGCGCGCGACGATGGCCGCGACCCGCGCGCTCGGCGACAGGATCTTGGTGAGTGAGCAGATGTAGACGACCGTGCCGTGCGCGTCCATCGACACCATCGGCGGCGGCGTCCGGTCGCTGAGGTAGCGGGCGTAGTCGTCCTCGATCACGAACGCGCCTGCCGCCCTGGCGACCTGGAGCACCTGTTCCCTGCGTTCGCGGGTGAGCGTCGCGCCGGTCGGGTTCTGCAGGGTGGGCTGGCAGAGGAACACCCGCGCGCCCGTGACGGCGAACGCCTCGGCCAGCAGGTCGGGCCGTACACCGTCCCGGTCCATCGGCACGGCCGTCGCCCGCAAGCCCGCCGCCTTGGCCGAGGCCAGCGCGCCCGGATATGTCGGTGTCTCGACCAGAACCGGGGTACCCGGGGCGGCCAGCGCCCTGAAGGCGTGCGTGAGCGCGGCCTGGCCGCCACTGACGATCAGCGCGTCGGTCTCGGTCACGTCGCCCCCGGCCTGCGTCGCGAACCACCTGCGCAGCTCCGCCAGCCCGGTCAGCGGTGGCATCGCCCACGCGCTCGGCCTGCGCACCGCCCGCGACGCCGCGGCGGCCAACTGCTTGTCCGGCCGGAGCCCCGGGTTCAGATAGCCGCCGGTGAGTGGGATGACGCCCTCGGGTGGCGGGGTCAGCAACGCGGTCACCGGGCTCTCGTCCACCACCCGATCGCCCAGCGCGACGGTCTGCCAGGAGAAGTCGGGCAGGTCGCTGGGCCCTGCGGGCGGCTGGGCGATGAATGCCCCGATGCCGGGCTTGGTGATCACCCGGCCCTCGGCCGCCAGTTGCCCGATGGCGCGCGAGACCGTCACAGGGCTGACGTTGTGGCGGCGCATGAGCTCTCTGGAGGAGGGGAGGCGGTCACCTGGTCGCAGGCGGGTGAGCTCCTGGCGCAGAATCGCGGCGATATGGGCGATACTGCTATCCTGTTCCATGACGGATAAGAATAGCGCTATCGTCGCCGACAGAGTAGCGGTCGCCTCTCGGGAAGGCTCGGCGCGATTCCGCCAGGGAACCTTCCTCGCGTTTCTCGGCGTTCTCGCCTTTTCCGGCTCCTTCCCCGCCACTGTCTACGCGATGCGCGGTTTCGATCCGTGGCTGGTCGCCATCGGCCGGGCCGTGATCGCCGGTGTCATAGCCCTCATTTGCCTCAAAGCAGCCCGCCACCCGCTGATCCCGCCCCGCCACCAGTGGCGCTCCTACGCCGCGATCTCCCTCGGCGTGGTCTTCGGGTTCCCCGTCTTCAGCGGCCTGGCTCTGGACCTCGGCGCCACCACCGCCCACTCCGCGGTGGTCATCGGCCTGCTCCCGGCCGCCACCGCCGTCTGCGCGGTCCTGCGCGCCGGCGAACGCCCGCGCCCCCTGTTCTGGCTGGCCTGTACGGCAGGCGCGATCGCCATCACCGCCTTCACCCTCACCCGTGGCCAGAGCACGGCCGCCTGGCCCGACGTCCTCCTGGTCGGCGCCCTGGTCTCGGCGGCCATCGGCTATACCGAAGGCGCCCGGCTCTCCCGTGAAACGCCGGGCTGGCAGGTCATCTCCCACACCCTCGTCCTCTCCCTCCCGCTCACCGTCCCCGTGACGGCCGTACTCGCCCTCACCACTTCTGTCCACCCGTCGCCCCAAGCTCTCGCCGGCTTCGCGTACGTCGGCCTGATCTCGATGTTCCTCGGCTTCGTCCCCTGGTACGCCGGCCTCGCCAGGGGCGGCATCGCCAGAGCGGGTCAGACCCAGCTCACCCAGCCGCTGCTCACGCTCGCCTGGGCATGGTTCCTGATGGGGGAGAGGTACGGTCCGGCCACTGTGGCCGCCGCGCTGGCCGTACTCGTGTGCGTGGCCCTCACCCAGCGAGCCCGCACTTGAAAGCCGTGACGCCGCCCCGCAGGATGGGAAGCGGAGGTGTCACAGATGGCAGACCTCACGATTCCGGAGGGCGGCTTCTGGCCGGCCCCCGCGGTCCCGCAGCCGAACATCTACCCGATGGAGTGGCGGGTCGAGACGGCCAAACTGGCGGCGATCTACGAGAAATCCAAACGGACGCTCTGGAACCCCGCCGACCTGCCCTGGGACGGGCTGAACCCGGACGACTTCACGCGTGAGCAGCGCCTCGGGATCATGTACTGGTTCGCCGTGCTGGCCAATTTCGACGCCTCGGGGCCGGCCGTGTTCGCGCGGGCGACCATCCAGGCGTTCGAGAAGCACGAGGAGGATCCGGTCAGGAAGTGCTTCTTCTCGATCACCCGCGACGAGATGAACCACGAAGAGTGCTGCCAGCGGACCATCGCCAAGCTCTGGCCCGGCGGCCCCCTCGACTGGACCCCGTCCGACGACCTGGAGAGGGCCGCGCACAACAACATCGGCTGGCTCTATCACAACGGCGGTCGCTACTGGACCGGCTACACCGCGGCCGTGGGCAAGTACTCGCTGCCCGTGCTCTTCACCAGCTTCATGATGGGCGAGATGGCCGCCTCGACGCTGTTCAGGGGCATGGCCTCGGGCACCGAACATCCCGTCTTCGGGGAGATGTTCCAGCGCATCGGCCGCGATGAGTCCCGACATCTCCAGATTTGCATGACCATTCTGGAGAACGAGTGGCCCGGCCTCACGGACGAGACCCGGTCTCTCATCACCCGCCAACTCCGCGCCGGCTTCGTCTTCCTGTCCATGATCCTCTGGGAGCCACCGGAGGGCTTCTGGGAGCTCCCGCCGTACTTCCTGGCCAACCATCGCGTCCTGATGGACCACGCCAGGCAGGCCGGGCTGGGCGTGCTGTCCTACGAGGAGCAGGCGGAGAACTGGCGGCTCGCCATGGCCCGCATCCGCGCCATCGTCGAACGCTGGGGCATCGCCTTCCCCGCCATCCCCGAACTCGACCTGGAGGGCGTCCAGGTGGACTTCATCGACCCCGAGGAGATCATCCCGGTCTTCTGATCCCGGTCTGTACGATCTTTACATGTGGGGACGCATCGACGGGCTCCGCGTGCTCGAACTCGGCATGCCCGGCGAGCAGCGCATCTGGCTGACCGACCTGGTCCTGTCCGGCGCCAAGACGGCCACGGCGGGACTGCTGGAGCTCGACTACGTCGCCGAAGGGGAGCCGCTGGAACACGTCGGCGAGCGGCTCGTGCTCGTGAACGATGGGGGCTCGCGGGCGGCGCTGGTTGAGGTGGTCGGGGTGGAGCAGGTGCCGTTCGGGGCGGTGAGCTGGGAGTTCGCGCAGGCGGAGGGGGAGGGGTTCCGGTCGGTCGGGCACTGGCGTGAGGTCCATGGCCGGTACTGGGCCGGCCTGGGGCACGAGGTGACCGACTCGTCGACGGTCGTCTGCCTGACCTTCCGCCTCGTTACTCCTGGGTGAGCGCTTTTCGGGGGCTGGTCATTCTCGCCTAGCGGTGCCATCGAATCGCCTGGGGCGCCTGCGGGCCGGGCGGAGATCGCCTTTGGCTATTCGGGCCAGTCTTCCTTGGCGGCCACGTAAGTACCTCGGTAGGGGACGGTGAATACCCAGCCTTGCCTCCGAAGGGACTCGACCGCCCTTCGGGCCGTGACCTTGGCGACCCCGTGGCGCCGCATCAACGCCTTTTCGCTGAATATCGCCCGGTTGGGCGGGAACTCACCGCGGCGGATCCGCTTGACGATGTCGTCCGCGATTTCTTCGGAGGGCAACGGCTTTCGTCTCTGTCGTGGGACACCAACCACACCCACGAATGTGCCCTCGCCCGACACCGTGTGGGCCACCTGACGGTCGCGCAACTCTCTGGCGACTCTGCGGGCCGTCGTCCTGGCGATGTAGAACTCTGCCTCCATCTCCGCCTCGCTCGGCAGAGGCTCTCCGGCCAGCAGCTCACCCTTGAGGATTCGATCGTGGAAGATGTCGGCGATCTGGACGTAGATCGGGGTGGGTCCTTCACGATCGAGCATGTATAGATTCTAGATGTCTCTATACAAGCAGTCGACCAGGTTCAGTCCTGGGGCCACGACTCCTTTGGAGACACGTAACTGCCGCGCTGGGCGACCGTGTAGATCCAGCCACGCTCGCGGAGCAGCGCCATGGCCCGCCGCACTGTCTCGCGGGCGCAGTCGTACTGCTGAAGTAGCGCTGTTTCGCCAGGGATCGGACGCCGTGGCGGATACGTCCCTGCCTTGATCTGCTCCGCCACATCTGCCGCTATCTGCTGATAGAGCGGGATTTTGCGCTGCTGGCGCGGTGCCTCGTTCGGTGCGCCGACGAAGGTGCCCTCGCCCTGGACCGTGTAGATGAGACCCTCTTCGCGGAGCACATGGATCGCTCGCCTGGCGGTCGTCCTGGCGACCCCGAACTCCGCCTGGATGTCGGCCTCGCTGGGCATGGGATGCCCCGAGGCGAGATCGGAGACCCGTTGGCGGAGGATCTCAGCGATCTGAAGATATGGATGGGTGTCTCCATCATAGTCGAGCACATACGCAAGATAGGTGAAGAGGTACGACCTTGCCCATATCGTCCCGTCCAAGTAGACGGAGCGATCCTGTTATCTAGGCAGCGCGATACAACTAGATATATGATGGTGGAATGGCTGGCTCCAAAAGAGGGCCGTACGCGGACGACTGCATTGGTCGTCACGTCGAGGCGGCGCACAGGGACTGCGTACGCATCGACTGGAATCCGGTGAGGCCCGACGTGGAGCGAATGCGCGTGCGGGACCACACCTGCGACTGCCAGCCGGTGTTTTACGAGCTGTGCCAAGCAGGCGGCCAGCGTTGCATCCGCAGAACGACGAGAAAGGGTGGGCGAGTGGTGGTGGAGGAGAGTGTCCGAACGAACGCGCCTCAAACGGACATTCTGTGGTTCCTGCTGCTGTGCGGAGACGCTAGGTGATCACCGCACGTCGTGGGGGCATTTTGCGGCGTCTTCTCTCCAGACTGCGCGGCATGTGGCAGACGTCATCCCAAGAACTCCGTGCTCTGCCAGGGCCTAACTCGTTCTTGCAGGTCCCATTCCCGCGTCTGGGACCTGCGACCACCTTCTGGTGGGGCATTTCGTTGGAGCCGGCGTCGCCGGGGCGGGCGTGGCCGTGTGGGGCATCAGGTCGCTTTGCCGAATGAAATGCCGCAGATTCGGCGATCACGGCCGAAGACCGGGTCGCGCTGGCCCCGCATCCCGCGTCTGATGCGGGGCCAGCGACGAGGCAACCACCCTCTACAGTCGAGTGGCTGCGATTTCAGAGAGTCTTCTGGTCCTAGCGGGTTCACTGATCGCCGGCGAGCGCAGTCCGCCGACGCTCCTGAGAACCCGCTTGGGTGGTGCTGAGCCTTCCTCTTCGCCTGCTCCCGAGTGGACCTTGCCAGGAGTCCGACCGTCCACGGTGTTGCTGCGCCGTGGCGCGTAGTGGACGGACCCAGTTGCGGGCCGTACGTGGTCCCATGCCCTCCGGGAGGCACGGGACCACGCGTTTGCCAGCAATTGGCCGACTCACGTCTTAGTCGACCTGCTCGCAGAGGTAGCGTCTCACGCTCCGCTGAGGGAAGCCTTGCCTTCAGAGCTATCAACGGAAACATGCCTTTCGGTGGTCTTGCGGTGGATCAGCACTCTTAGTGGTGACCAAAAGGCCCCATACCGGTTCGGCGAAGCGCTGGAATGCCCTGAGGAACGCACTGGAGCGGGTAGGCCGAGAGTCGTGATGCCAGTGAGGGACCTGTCGAAGTGGGCGGCTCGATGGGTCGCGATGACGGGGAGGAACACGCTGAGGGTTCAGCGGTGCTGGGCGCCGCCCGGCTCAAGCGGGGCATGTGGCGGCCCGTTTTGCGCCGGGGGTTGGCGGTTGGTTGTGCTTGGGGTGCGGTGGCTGGTTTGTGCTTGAGATTCGGTCTTTCGGGGTTTCGCCTGGGGCTGGCGGGTTGCTTTGCGCCGAGATATGGCGGTTGGTTCGTGTCTGGGGGTTCGGTCGTCCGGGTCGCGCCTGAAGTCCGGCGGGCAGGTAAGTGTCTGGGGGCTCGGCCGTTCAGATTGCGCCTGAACGGCGGCGGGTTGGCGTAGCGCCGGGAGCCTGGTGGTCGGTTCGGGCTCTGCGTGCGCCCGTCAGGGTGGGCGGAGACCGACCCGGTTCCCGGACCACCCCCTTGGCGTTCAGAAGGGCACCCGACGCCATGCCGTGTCCGTGACGATCAGATGGTCGAGGAATCGCAGCCCGACCGTCTCGGCGGCCTCGGCGAGACGTGCCGTGGCGACCATGTCCGCGTCGCTCGGATCGAGGGAGCCGCTCGGATGGTTGTGCGCGACCCCGAACGCCGCCCCGCCGGCCGTCAGCACCGCCGTGATGATGTCCCGAACCGGCACTGTCGTGTGGTCAGAGCCCCCCTCGGTCAGCACCACACGCCGCAACACCGCACCCCGGACATCGCACGCCATCACGACCAGCCGCTCCCGGGAATGGCCCCGGAGCAGAGGAGCGACGACCGTGGCCAGATCGGACGTGCTGGTGATCCTGGTCGGCTCGGGCTCTGCCTGCGCCCGCCGTACGAGATGGAAAGCCGCAATCACCCGCGCCGCCTTGGCGGGCCCGACGCCGTGTACGGCGAGTAGCCGGTGTGGCTCGGACCGGGCGAGCCCATCGAGATCGCCGCAGTGCTCGATCACCTGGGCCGCAAGATCCATCGCGCTCGCCCCCCGAAAGCCTGAACCGAGGAGCACGGCCAGCAGCTCCCGGTCAGCCAGCGCCGTCGCGCCGCTCGCCATCAGCCGCTCGCGTGGCCGCTCACGTCTTGGCAGGTCTTTGACTCGCATCCGCAACCTCCAGAACGGTTGTATCAACGAGCACCGACAACCTCGGCCTGACCAGGGAGAACCGCCTGGAATGTCGGCAGGAGAAGCATTTGAGAGCTGCGGTCTAGTTGACGAAGCTTGATGTTGCTTCCGTCACATCGAGGCCCGGGTGGCGGCGCTCGGCTTCGGCGCGCCCGCCAGTGGTCCGGACGGTTGTGGTGGCCGGGACAACGGTGGTCCGCACGATCGCAGTCTGTGCGTATGTGGTCTGGATAGCCCCTGTCTGTACGGTCGAGCTCCGGACGGTCACAGCTGGAGGGGCGCAGATCCGGCCGCGGTTCTGAACGCTTGCAGTCTGGACACCCGCAGGCCGAGACGGAAACCTCTAAAGCGCAACCCTGAGGCCGCAGGTTGGGCCGGAGATCCCGTGACGTGCGGATACTTGGGTCTCAGGTCGGTTTGAGGGGCGTGACGTGCGGACTCTTGGCTCTCAGGTCGGTTTGGGGGGCGCGTAACGCGCAGGCTCCTGAGCCTCAGGTCGATTCGGGGGTGGCGTAACGCGCAGGTTCCGGAGCCGCGGGCTGGCTGCGAGCCCGTCTGAAGCCGCAGGTTGGTTTGGGGGCGCGTGACATACGGACTCTGAAGCAGCCGGGGACGCGGAGATCCCGCAACGCGAGGGCCACGACGCCCCGGACCAGAATGAAACCTCGCACCTCAAGGCCCTGAAGCCGCGGAAATCGGCTCAGCGACAAGTCGTGATGCTGCGGGCGATCGGCCGAACGTGCGGCGAAGTGTCAGCCCAATGGCCGTCTGGCTGAGCTCCAGGCCGAAGAGGCGGGTATCGGCCCGGAGCTCTCACATTCGCTCAAACAGGCATGCTGTACATGATCCGGAAGCGGTCGCCCGGGATCACGATGTCGCTGGTCTCCACCGGGCGGTCGCCTGCCCAATGGGTGCGTTCCACGTGCAGGACGTGGATGCCCGCAGGTAGGTCGAGAGCGTCGCTCTCAGCGGGGCGGGGAACGCGGGTGTGCACGCTTTCGACGATCTCCGTGATCTTTATCCCGTGCGCGTACATTCTGGCGACCAGGCTGCGCCGCTCCTCCTCCGTGTGGGCGGCGAACTCCAGGGGCTCGTACGAGGTGGCGAGCTGGAGCGGCCTGCCGTCGCCGCGGAAGACATAGTGCGTCCTCGTCAGGGTGGTCGATTCGTCGAGCCGTAGCCGTCTGGCGATGTCGGGTCCGGCCTCGGCGGGTTCGCTGTGCCAGTCCCACGTCACGCGCCGGCCCTGGGACTGCAGGTCGGCGGCGAATGGGGCGGGATGATCGAGGAAGCGCCATCGGTGCAATGGGGAAAGGTCGGGGCGTTCTCTGACGTAATGACCCGATCCCACGCGGCCGATGATGAGGCCTTCGCCTGCCAGCACGCGCAGGGCGTGGCGGGCTGCGGTCTCGCCGACCTGATACTTGCGGGTCAGCTGCGCCCGTGAGGGAATGGGCGCGCCGGGGGGAAGGGTGCCGTCGGTGATCTGTCGCCGAATGTCTTCGACGACACGCAGGTAGACCGGATCTGAGGTGGCCACTAGTCCATCCCTGAGGGTTCGTGTGAGGCGTTGCCCCATGTTGCCGTATTCGGCAGGTAACCGACCGTCATCGAGGACACTTGGAGCCCCAACTTTGCGGCAGTGGAAAATTATCGGAGAAACCCTGTAACGCCGATGTAAGGGCAGCCGATTCTTCGGTAGAGGTCGTCGATGTGTGTACCCCCGAGCACATATCGGCGGCCTCTTCCCATGCGTGGCTCAGAGGTCGCTTGCGCGGGCGTTGCCCGGTGCCGCACCCGGTTCGGCGGATTTGGGATATGTACGGGACGTCTGTGGACGTCATGACGTCTGTGCGTGGCATGTCGAGCTGCGGCCGTACGGCATGCGCCTGGCGTGCCATGAAGTCTGCTCTGTGGTCCTGGTGATCACTGCGACCGAATATCCGATGATCGAGTTCTGGGCTCGCAGTCAGCTCCACGCGGACGCTCGGACGCTTGGAACAGCGCGTCGAGGGCGGTTGGACATGCCCTGAGAGACCAGGGAACGGCATGACAACAGGCGACTCCAGGCAGGCAAAGCGGGGTGGCGGCGTCCACCGCTTTTGCGAATCCAGGTAGCGTTCGCACTATGGCTTCGCCAACTGGAACCACCGACGCGCCCTTCGGCCGTATGTTGACCGCCATGGTCACGCCGTTCACTCCTGACGGTGCGGTCGATTACGACGCCGTGCGGCGCCTGGCCACCTATCTGGTGGACGAGCAGCGCAACGACGGCTTGATCGTCAGTGGGACGACCGGAGAGTCGCCCACCACCTCTGATGACGAGAAGGAGCGCATTCTGCGCACCGTACTCGAAACGGTGGGTGATCGAGCGACGGTGGTGGCCGGGGCAGGCACCAATGACACGCATCACAGCATCTCGCTCGCCAAGGCCGCGGCCCGCGCGGGTGCTCACGGGCTGCTCGTGGTGACGCCGTATTACAACAAGCCTCCGCAAGAGGGCCTGTATCAGCACTTCGCTGCCGTGGCCGATGCAACCGGCCTTCCGGTGATGCTCTATGACATCCCCGGACGCAGCGGTGTGCCGATCAAGATCGAAACCTTGATCCGGCTCGCACAGCACGAGCGCATCGTGGCCGTTAAGGACGCGAAGGGCGATCTGTTCCTTGGCAGCCAGGTGATGGCGATGACCGATCTCGCCTTCTATTCGGGCGACGATTTGCTCAACCTGCCCTGGCTCTCGGTTGGAGCGGCAGGGTTCGTCAGCGTTGTCGGCCATGTGGTCGGCGCTGACCTGGCTCGCATGATCGACCTGTACAGGAACGGCGACGTCGTTCAGGCGCTCGCAGTGCACCGCCAAGTGGCGCCCGTGGTCGAAGGGATCATGTTGAGCGCGGGCGGCGCGATCATGGCCAAGGCGGCACTGGGCATGGTAGGAGTGCCGGTCGGACCGGTGCGGCTGCCGTTGGTGGCCGCGACAGAGAAGCAGATCGCCGAGCTGCGTGCTTGCCTGGTGGCCGGCGGGGTGAAGTTGACAGACGCATAGGAACGGGGAGGAACCGGGAGTTTTGAGAACACGATTTGACCATGGGGGCCGGCTATGAGCCATCCACATCCTGAGCTGGGCCCCCCGCCGACGCTGCCGGAGGGCGGCCTGCGCATTGTCGCGCTGGGCGGGCTGGGTGAGATCGGCAGGAACATGGCCGTCTTCGAATACGAGGGCCGGTTGCTGATCGTCGACTGCGGGGTGCTTTTCCCCGAGCCGGACCAGCCAGGCGTCGACCTGATTCTGCCCGACTTCGAATACATCAGGGATCGGCTCGACGATGTCGAGGCGGTCGTCCTGACGCACGCGCACGAAGACCACATCGGCGCCGTGCCATACCTGCTTCGCGAGCGGCGTAACATCCCGCTCATCGGATCCAAGCTGACGCTGGCCTTCATCGAAGCCAAGCTCACCGAACACCGGATCCAGCCGACCAAGATCGAGGTGATCGAGGGCGAACGGCACAGGTTCGGGCCGTTCGACTGCGAGTTCCTGGCGGTCAACCACTCGATCCCGGACGCGCTGGCGGTGGCCATCAGGACGCCTGCCGGCATCGTGCTGCACACCGGCGACTTCCGCATGGACCAGTTGCCCAGCGACGGCCGCCTCACCGACCTGGGCGGGTTCGCCCGTCTTGGTACCGAGGGCGTCGACCTGCTGATGTCCGACTCGACCAACGCAGAAGTGCCCGGGTTCGTCACCAGCGAACGGGAGATCGCGCCGGTCATCGACGAGGTGATCCGTACCTCGGAGCAGCGGGTCATCGTGGCCAGCTTCGCGTCGCACGTACACCGTATCCAGCAGGTCCTGGATGCGGCGGCCAAGCATGGCCGCAAGGTCGCCCTGGTCGGGCGGTCGATGCTGCGCAACATGGGCGTGGCCCGCGATCTCGGCTATCTCAAGGTGCCGCCGGACCTGATCGTCGACTCGCGCGACATCGAGGAATGGCCGCCGGAGGACGTGGTGCTCGTCTGCACGGGTTCGCAGGGCGAGCCAATGGCGGCGCTGTCGAGGATGGCCAACCGGGATCACCCGATCCGCATCGCCGAGGGTGACACCGTCCTGCTGGCTTCGTCGCTGGTGCCGGGCAATGAGACCGCCGTCAACAAGGTGATCAACGGGCTCACCCGTTGGGGGGCCCGGGTCGTACACAAGGGCAACGCCAAGGTGCATGTCTCCGGGCATGCGGCCGCCGGCGAGCTCCTCTACGTGTTGAACCTGACCCGTCCGTCGAACTTCATGCCCGTGCACGGCGAATGGCGGCACCTGCGCGCGCACGCCAAGCTCGCCGCGCTCACCGGCGTGCCCGACGATCACATCGTGATCGCGGAGGACGGCGTGGTGGTCGACCTGGTCGACGGCAGGGCGAAGATCGTCGGTGCGGTTCACGCCGGGTATGTCTACGTCGACGGCTCGTCCGTCGGTGAGATCACCGACACCTCGCTGAAGGACCGCAGGATCCTCGGCGACGAGGGCTTCATCTCCGTCGTCGTGGTGGTCGACTCCAGCACCGGCAAGCTCACCGGCGGGCCAGAGATCCACGCCCGTGGCTCCGGCATCGACCCGGCGCAGTTCGAGCAGTTCATTCCACAGATCGAGAAGGCGCTCGAGGAGAAGGCCGCCGACGGAGTCGTCGACATGCAGGAGATCCGCCGGGTGGTTCGCCGCACGGTCGGGCGCTGGGTGAGCGACACCTACCGCCGCCGTCCGATGATCATCCCCGTGGTGCTCGAGGTCTGACCTCCGCATGGGTACGGCAGGCACGCGCGCCTGCCGTACCTCTGGGAGCCGTTCCGGATACAGGTTCGATGTCGTCTGGTGGTCTGCCGGACAGCAACGGCGTACCGACCGGCCGGTCGACCAGCCAGCGGTCAGCGTCCTGGCCGACAGGTCGGCTGATCGACGAACGTTTCGATCCACCGTGGACGGTCGGTTGAACACTGCCTGGACGGTTGGTGGGCACGGTCGGTTGAGCATGGTTGGTTGATAACTGCCTAAACGATTGGTGGGCACGGTCGGTTGAAGACCGCCCGGACGGTCTGCTGAGCATGGTCGGTTGAACACTGCCTCGACAGTCGGCAGGTCGGTTGACGACCGCCCGGACGGTCGGTTCAGCGAGCGTCTCCACTGGCCTGATCGAGTCACCGTTGTGTCCGCTCGTTTCGCTGGCTCCGCGTCCCCGTCAACGCGGTGTGTCAGCAGGTCACGCGTCCCTCCGGCGCATCAGCCATGCGCCGGCGAGCAACGGCAGCACGGCATAGGCGATCAGCACCATGACCGCCGCTACAGGCGGGAGCAGCGAGCCGTATACCGAATGGGTGAGATCGTCGCCGGTTATCTCGCGCGGGAGGGCTCCGATCTGCACCGAGCCGATCCGTTCGCTCCATGGCTCAGGCAGGTTGCCCACGATGATCGGGATCACGTACACGAGACCCACGAGGAGCGTGATGGCTCCCGCCGTGGAGCGTAAGGTCGCGCCCAATCCCAGCCCGAGCAGCGCGAACACCACCACGGAGAGGCTCGAGGTGACAAGCGTCGGCAGTTTGTCGAGGAAGGGCGTCGTGTAGGAGCCGCGAAAGCGGTCGCCGATCATCCAGCGGGCGGCGAAGTAGGTCCCGAACACGACGAGCGGACCGGTCACCAGGCCGAGCAGACCCACGATCGCGGACTTTCCTGCCAGGACCGGCCAGCGTCTTGGCACGATGGCGAGGCTCGTCCTGATCAGGCCTGTTGCATATTCCGACGTAATGGTAAGTACGCCGAAGACGCCCATGCAGAGCTGTGGCACGATCAGCACCACCTCCTCCAGGTCCGCGATGCTGGCATGGGCCTGTCGTTCGGGGGTGGTGCTGTCGTACATCCCGACCGCCGCCCAGGCGACCGCGATGCCCAGCAGGATGCCGCCCAGACTGAGCCCCAGAGCCAGATAACTGGAGCGAACGGTGCGAACCTTCAGCCATTCCGACGCGAGCACGCTCACGCGTCTCTCCTTCTGAACAGATAGAAACCCGCCGCGAGTGCGACGATCGCATATGTGGCGAGGACCAGGAGCGCGGCCCAGGGCGGCAGGAAACCGTCGCCCAGCCGTCTGGAGAGCCGCTGGTCGGCGATCTGAGGCACGAGGTTGGGCAGCATGAGCGCGGCCACGCGAGTGTTCCACGGCGCAGGCAGGTAGTTGGCTATGCCGGGCATGACGAACAGGAGCGACACCACCGAAACGATCGCCGCCGCTGTGGATCGGGTGGCTACCCCTAGGCCTAGGCCCACCAGTGCTAGCACAGTCACCGACAGTCCGGAGGCGATCAGCATGGGTAGGTCGTTGGCCACGGAGGACTCGTTGAACTGCAAGTGGCGGTCGCCCGCCATGAGGCGGCTCGTGACGTACGTGAGAATGATGATCGAGTTGGCGGCGACGAATGTAACGGCGGCGACTACGCCGGCCTTGGCCAGTAATAAGGTTCCTCGCTTGGGAACGGCGGTGAGGGTCGTGCGGATCATGCCGCTGGTCTGCTCCGCGGTGATGGCCAGCACGCCGAGGACCGCCAGGCTGATCTGGACGAGTGGCAGGAAACCCTGCTCGGGCGCCGCCGCTCGCAGTGATCCGCGTTCGTCCGCCAGACCGCTGACGTAGAAAGTCCAGATCATGCCGAGAACCACCGTGAGCGCAGCCACTCCGAGCGCGTGATAGGTCGAGGTGACCGAGCGCAGCTTCAGCCATTCGGAAGACAGGATTGCTCTCATCGTGCGGCTCCGTACTCCACGCTGCTCGCCGTCAGCGCGAGATAGGCGTCTTCGAGCGACGGGTAGCGCTCGGTGAGCTCCGCCACAGTGGCTTCCGTGATCAGCTTGCCTTGGCCGACGATGATGATGCGCTCGGCGGTCAGTGCCATTTCGCTCATCAGATGGCTGGAGAGCAGGACAGTCCTGCCTTGCTTGGCCAATGAGCGCATTAAGTCGCGAATCCAGCGCACCCCGTCGGGATCGAGTCCGTTGACCGGTTCGTCGAACATCAGCGTGCCCGGGTCGCCGATCAGGGCGGCCGCGATGCCGAGGCGCTGTTTCATGCCGAGTGAGAAGCCGCCCACCCTTTTGCGCGCCACACCGGCTAGACCGACCTGTTGGAGGACCTCGGATACCCGCGTCGCACTGATGTCGTTGGTGCGGGCCAAGCACAACAGGTGGTTGTAGGCGCTGCGGCCGCCGTGCACAGCGCTCGCGTCGAGCAGCGCGCCCACCTCGCGCATGGGCCTGCTCAGCGAGGTGTATCGTCGCCCGTTGACGAGTGCCTCGCCCGAGGTCGGGGAGTCGAGGCCGAGGATCAGCCGCATCGTGGTGGACTTGCCGGCACCGTTGGGACCCAGGAACCCGGTCACGTGGCCGGGCTCTACATTGAAGGACAGATCGTCGACGGCGAGTGTGTCGCCGTAGCGTTTGGTGAGGCGGTTGAGTTCGATCACGCGGTAAAGAATGAGGTACGGCGGTCGTTCGTCACATCGGACCACGGTCCGAACCTCAAGGTCAGACCCTGGTCTGACGTGCGAGCCCACCGTCAACCACTACGGTCAACGCGTGAACGACTCCCACTCCTTCTTCACCGCTCGCTTGAGTCATCGTCAGCTGATCGCGCTGGACCTGCTGGCAGGGTTGGGCTTCTCTCTCATGTTCCTCACGGCGTCGACGGGTGGGTCGCACCTGCCGCCGTGGGCGAGGCTGGCTCTTATCCTGGGGCTGGGTATGCCGCTGGTGCTGCGCAGAATCTGGCCGTTGCCTGTTTTCTGCCTCATGCTGACGCTCTCCATCGTGGTCGCTGTGGTGTTAGGGGTGTCGTTCGCCTATATTTCGCCTGCCTATGCGCTCTATATCGTCGCGCTGGGCGATGCCCGGGGCGCGTGGGTCCCAACCTCGGCGATCGGCGTGCTCACTCTGGTCACGCTGGTCGGAATGGTGGTCGCCGGCGCTGCGCCGCAGCAGGCGGGTCCCGCGTGGTTTCCGAATATCGACGGGCCGCTCATCGGCGTGGCAGCGCTGGGCGGCGCGTGGACGGTCGGGCGAGCCGTACGAGAACGAAGACACTATGCGGCGCGTGACGCCGAGCGCCTGGCTGAACAGGCCGTGACAGAGGAGCGGCTGCGCATCGCCCGCGAACTGCACGATGTCGTCGCGCACAGCGTGGGGTTGATCGCGGTCAAGGCAGGCGTGGCAAATCATGTGATGGGCACCAGACCAGAAGAGGCGCACGATGCGTTGCGGGTGATCGAGACCGCTAGCCGGAGCGCGCTCGTCGAGATGCGCCACTTGCTCGGCGTCCTCCGCTCAGACGAGACGCCCGACCGTGGCCCCGCTCCCGACCTCGGTGGCCTTCCGGGGTTGGCCGAGCAGGCCAGGTTGGCGGGAGTAGAGGTGGAACTGGATCTCCGGTTGGCGACAGGAGAAGGCCGTGGCAGCGGAGACGATGCCGGACTTCCTTCGCGGATTGATCGTGCGGCCGCCAGTGGCGCGCCCGCTGCTGCGACGGACGGCAGGGTCGCTCACGCTGCTGCGGCGACCAGTAGCGAGTGCGCAGACCGGGGCAGCGCAACCCTAGATGGTGCTGACGCCCCGATCAGAGGCGGTAGGCCAGCCGGGGGGCGGGCTGACGGTCGGACTGATGCCCAGGTGAGGGCTGGCCGACGAGCCCAGGGCAGCGAGGAGGGTGGAGCAGGCAGTCGCGGGGGAGAAGATATCTCGCGGCTCGGGGTGGAGTTGCCGGAGGGCGTGGAGTTGTCGGTCTATCGGATCGTCCAGGAGGCGCTTACCAATGTGGTGAAGCATGCGGCACCGGCGCGGTGCCGGGTGTCGGTGGTCGCCGATATGCGGGAGGTGCGGATCGAGGTGATCGATGACGGTCCTGGTCGCCGCACGCTGCCGGTAGAGGGGACGGGGCACGGGCTGATCGGAATGCGAGAGCGGGTCATGATGTACGACGGGGTGTTCGAGGCAGGGCGTCTGCCTGGGCGAGGGTTTCGGGTGTCGGCCCAGTTGCCTTATGGAGGCACTTCATGATTCGTGTCCTTGTCGCCGATGATCAGGCGTTGCTCCGGGGGAGCTTCAGGGTGTTAGTCGACTCGGAGCCCGATCTGATGGTCGTCGGCGAGGCTGCGACGGGAGTCGAAGCGGTGGCCGTTGCTCTGGATGAGAGACCCGATGTGGTCCTTATGGATGTACGGATGCCGGAAATGGATGGCATCGAGGCCACGAGGCGCATCGGTGATGTGGCTCGGGTCCTGATCGTGACCATGTTCGACCTCGACGCCTACGTTTACGACGCGCTCCGTGCCGGGGCCAGCGGGTTCCTGCTCAAGGACACCCCGCCGGCCGATCTGGTCGCCGCCATTCGGGTGGTCGCGAGCGGTGAGGCGCTGCTGGCGCCGACGGTGACGCGTAGGTTGATCGAGGAGTTCACCCGCACGCCGGCATCGCTAGAGGTCAAGGGGCTTCAAGGAGTTACGGAGCGGGAGCGGGAGGTTCTCACATTGATCGCTCGGGGTCTTTCCAATAGCGAGATCACCGCCCATCTTCACCTCAGCCTGGCGACGGTCAAGACTCACATTGGTCGCTTGCTGGCCAAGCTCGATGCGCGGGACCGGGCACAGCTCGTCATCGTGGCATACGAGAGCGGGCTCGTTTCTGCGCTTCGTTCAGGAGAGAGGCGGGAGCGCAGGTGAGGTTGGGGCTGTTGATCGAAGGCTTGGGCAGCGCAGGTGAGGTCGAGGTTGTTGATCCGAGGCTTGGGGGCGCAGGATCTTAGTGATGGTCCGGTAGCGTCCCGGGAGTGACCGATGTGAGGGTTGTCTTCCGGAAGTACGGCGGGGCGTTGCACTGGAATCATCCCGCGAAGGTGCTGGGCGAGGATGAGCACGGGGTGTGGGCCGCGGCGCCGAAAGGGACTGTTGCCCGTAAGGGGGAGGGGCCGCCGGTGGTGTGGAAGACCACGGCCATCATGCTGTTCCCGCGTGACGGGTGGTGGACGGCGTCTTTCAACTCGCCGCCTAATCGGGCTGAGGTGTATGTGGACGTCACTACCGTTCCCGAGTGGCGTGACGATGAGGTGACCATGCTGGATCTCGACCTTGACGTGATCAGGATGCGGGATGGGCGGCTGATTTTGGACGATGAGGACGAATTCGCTGAGCACCAGGTGTTACTGGGATATCCGGAACAGATGATCGCGCGGGCGGAGGAGACAGCCAGGTGGTTGATGGGCGCGGTGGGAGAGCGGCAGGGGCCGTTCGCGGGTGCCCATTTGAGGTGGCTCGATCGGATGGGTGGAGCAACGCGAGCTGAGTAAGTGCGGTGCTGTCTCCGGGGATTACCGGCGTGGGAGGCCTCTGCGGGCGCGTGGAGAATGCGGCGGGCCTTGAGAACCCGTGGACCTGCTGGAAGGCGCCCGGGGATAGGTAGAGACCGTGGACTTTGGAAGAGGTCCGGGATAGGTAGAGACCATGGACCTGTTGGAAGAGGTCCGGGATAGGTAGAGACCGTGGACCTGTTGGAAGAGGTCCGGGAAAGGTAGAGACGGTCGGTCGGGCGGCGAAGTCCTGGGGCGGCGGGCGTGGTCGGTCGGGCCGTGGAGTCGTGTTCGGTGATGTGTGTCGGGCGACCACGTGGACGCCGGGGTGTGCGTTGTCGACGACACGTGAATACTGACCCCCTAGAACCCGCGCGTCGATCGGGGGTCAGGATTCGAGCGTCGTTGACATGCGTCTCAGGCGCTGATGCGGCAGCTGGGAGGGGTTGCCCGTAACGCGTTCGGTCAGACCAGATTGGACCGGCTCGGACCAGCCCCGCTGCGTCGGCTCGGGCACCAGCAGCTTCCACTACAACGGACAAACGCATGAAAGCCGTGGACGCCGAGAGAAGCCACAGGCCTGTGGGCCGGGATGAAGTCGTACACGCGAGGGGTAGAGGGCCCCGCCAAAGAGCGAGACCCGGGGTTCGTGCGTTCGTCAGCGGATGAGGCGTAGGGCTTCGGCCATGGAGGCGAGACGGCCGGGGGAGGCGAGGCCGGCGTGGTAGAGGTGGAAGTCCGTGGCGCCTGCCTTGGCGTACGTTCTGAGCTGTTCGGCGAGTGCCTGGCCGTCGGCGGGGCGTGGGGGAAGGGCCAGGACGTACGCGCCCACTCGCTGGCCGGGATTGCAGAGTTCGCCGAGCCTGGCCAGACGGGCGGCGTCCGAAGCCGGGTCGCCCCAGCAGTTGCCCACCAGGACCTCCGCTCCGGGTTCGCCGGTGGGGAGGGCGGCGAATGAGCTGGCTGCCCACGGGTCGGGGTTGGCGTGCAGGGTGATGGGGACGTTCGGCGCGGTCTCGCGGGCCACGGCGACGAGGCGGGTGCGTAGTGAGGCCGACAACTCGACGCGTACGGCTCGGATGTCGTCGGCGAGGGGGCCGAGAGCGGCCTCCACGGTCGCAGGAGACAGCGGCGACGCAGTAGATGCCGGTGATGCGGATGTCGGGGATGCGGAGGCCGTGGAGGCCGCGGATGCGGAGGCGGGGGCGACAGAGGTCGGGGCGGGAGAGGTTGCGGTTCCAGGGGGAGGAGCGTCGATGGCCGCGCGGACGCGTTCTCTGGTGCCCTCCGGGTAGCGGGGTGCGCAGGCCGTGCAGAAGCAGAGCGTCAGCAGGTCACTGTGTACGGACGTCCAGTCGGCGCCCGCCGTCTTCTCGTGCACGCTCTGGTGCCCGAACCCCATGGGGCCGCACGCCTCAAGGATGAGCCCATCGGGCTCTCCGACGGTCAGGATCTCGCTGACCAGATGTTCGCAGTACTCGACCACGTCCTCGAAAGCGGGGCACAACGCATATGGATAGCGATCGCCGAATGCGTTACGCACCACCAGGTCAGGGTGTACGCCGCCCAGGAATGAGTTGTGCGTCAACACCGTCCACGCGTGTACCTGCAGTCCGACGGCCTTCAGGGCGTCTCGGGCCCGCAGGTAGGCGTCCGTGGGCGTCCAGGTCGGGGAGGCCGGTGTCAGGCGTCCCCAGGAGGAGGGGCGCACTGGCAGGTAGAAGGCCGAATAGGGGACATCCAGCACTCGGTGCGCGGGGTGATACGGCGTTGCCGCGCGGGTGGAGTGATAGCTGGCCGCCACCGCCACGGCCTCGACGCCCAGCTCCGCGAGGCGCGAAGGGGCCGACGGGTCGCCGACGATATCCCAGGGGTAGGCGTAGGCCACGTTCACCAGCGCGGTCTCCTCGCAGAGAAAGCAGGCTCGAAGCGCTGCATGTAGGTGGTGTCGTCGCGTTCGGTGATTCCGCACGCGAGATATTGCTCGTGCATCACGGCCAAGGCGTCGCGGTCCAGTTCGAGGCCGAGGCCGGGCCCGTCGGGGACGGGTACGGCGCCGTCGACGAACCGCAACGCGCCTGGCGCGACTACATCCTGCCCGTTCTGCCACGGTGTGTGGGTGTCGCAGGCGTGGGTGAGATTGGGGGTGGCGGCGGCCAGGTGGGTCATGGCGGCCAGGCTGATCCCGAGGTGGGAGTTGGAGTGCATGGACAGCTCCAGCCCGAACGTGTCACACAGCGCGGCGATATGCGAGGAACGTACGAGCCCGCCCCAGTAGTGGTGGTCGAGCAGCAGCACGCCGATCGCTCTGGCGGCGATGGCGGGCGGCAGGTGCTCGGGTGTCACCACGCACATGTTGGTGGCCAGCGGCATCGGCACCTCGGCGGCGACCTTCGACATGCCGGGAATGCCCGGCGTGGGGTCCTCCAGATACTGCAGGCTGCCTTCCAGCGCCTGTCCTACCTGGATGGAGGTCTCGACGGTCCAGGCGGCGTTCGGGTCGAGGCGGAGCGGCACGCCCGGGAACGCCTCCCGCAGGGCTATGATCGCCTCGACCTCTTCCTGAGGTGCGAACACGCCGCCTTTGAGCTTGATCGACGCGAATCCATACTCTTTGATCAGCATCGACGCCTGGTCGACCAGCCCCGCCGGGTCGAGCGCCGCGCCGAACCTGTCGGGCTCGCCGCCCGGATGCCCCGCCCACTTGTAGAAGAGATAGGCGCTGTACGGTACGGCGTCGCGCACTCGGCCGCCCAGCAGGTCGACCACGGGCACGCCGGCTGCCTTGCCGCGAATGTCCAGGCAGGCCACCTCGAAAGCGGCGAACACCCGATCGATGCTCTTCTCCTGGGTCGCGGCCCCGGTCAAGCCATGCATGTCCGTCACCACGTCGCCGACGATCGCGCTGATCCTGGCGTACATCTCGTTCGTCGCATGCACGTCCACGCCGATCAGTGCCTCGGCGCATTCGCGTACCTTGGTGAGATGTCCCAGGTCACCGTACGTCTCGCCGAGGCCGCTCAACCCCTCGTCGGTGACCACCTCGACGATCGTCCGCAGCGCCCAGGGTTCGTGCACCCCGGCGGCGTTCAGCAGTGGCGGATCCCTGAAGGCTACGGGGGTGACGTGGATCTGCCGGATGATCATATGACCGCCGTCCATATATGTGAACACGTGCCAGGTTTGTGGACAGGTTGCGGCAACTGTAAGAATCAACATGAAGAAGTGTCAAGACTCCGAAGGGCCATTCGATGATCTACGGACACGACCCCAGGACCGGCGAGGCCGTGGGCACCGCCCTGCCTGAGACCGACCGAGCCGGGGTCGACCTGGTGGTTTCCGCTGCCGCGGCCGCGGGCGCGGCCTGGCGGGCGACGCCGGCCGCCGAACGGGCCGAAGCGCTGGAGGCCGTCGCCGACGCGCTCGCCGCGAAGGTGGACGAGCTGTGGCAGACCGCCGACAGCGAGACCGCGCTGGGAGAGGCCCGGCTACGCGGTGAGGTCGCTCGTACGGCCGGGCAGTTCCGGCTGTTCGCCCAGGTGCTCAGGGACGGCGGCTACGTCGACGCCATCATCGACCACGCCGATCCCTCGGCCACCCCGCCCAGGCCCGACGTACGCCGGATGAAGCAGCCACTGGCCGGTGTGGTCGCGGTGTTCGCGGCGAGCAACTTCCCGTTCGCGTTCTCCGTGGCGGGTGGCGACACCGCCTCGGCGCTGGCCGCCGGTTGCTCGGTCGTCGTGAAGGCGCATCCTGGCCACCCGAACACTTCCGAGCAGGTCGCCCGCATCGTCCGCAAGGCTCTGCCGTACCCCGATCTGCTGGGGCTGGTGCAGGGCATGCAGGCGGGCGCCGACCTGGTGCAGCATCCGAGCGTGGTCGCGGCCGGATTCACCGGGTCCGTCGCGGGTGGCAAGGCGATCCAGGGGCTGATCGACGAGCGGGAGGTGCCGATCCCGTTCTTCGGCGAGTTGGGCAGCGTCAACCCGGTCGTGGTGCTGCCGTCCGCGCCCGTGGCGGAGGTGGCCACCGGGTTCGCCGCGTCGCTGACGATGGGGGTCGGGCAGTTCTGTACGAATCCCGGGCTGATGTTCGTGCCGGAGAACGACGAGCTGCGCAAGGCGCTGGCCGCGGCCGTCGAGGGCACCACCGGCGGGCCGATGCTGGCCGAGCGGATCAGGGACGGTTACGTGGGCGGGCTGCAGCGGCTCGGCGAGCTGCCGCTCCTGGCCGAGGGCAAGGCGGGGGAGGGGACCTGGGCGGTCACGCCCAAGGTGTTCACCACGGATCTCGACTCGTTCGCGGAGAAGCTGCCGGGCATCGGCGAGGAGTGCTTCGGGCCGGCGTCGATCGTCGTAACTTATCGCGAAATTTCGGATCTGCGGCCGGTGCTGGAGCGGCTGGATGGGTCGCTGACGGCCACCGTGCACGCCACCGACCCCAGCGAAGCCGGTGAGGTCGTCGAGGTGCTCGGGCGCAGGGCCGGGCGGTTGATCTGGAACGGATGGCCCACCGGGGTGGCGGTGTGCTGGGCGATGCATCACGGCGGTCCGTGGCCGGCTTCGACGGCGGCCGCGCACACGTCGGTCGGCGCGACGGCCATCGACCGGTGGCTGGTGCCGACGGCGTACCAGGACTGGCCGGAGGAGCTGCTCCCGGAGGAGCTCAGGGACGGCAACCCGCTGAGTGTTCCGCGCCGGGTGGATGGTGCGCCGGGGCGTTAGGGGCGGGAGTGACGCAGGGACGCGCCCCGGGCGTCTGGAGGTGGAGGGGCGCGTCTTCCTGCCTGGGTTGGTGTTCAGAGGGGTGGAGGGGAGCTGTCTCGTCCGAGGGCGAGGGTGACGCCGAGGGCGAGGGAGAAGGCGAGGGAGAGGTCAGGGGAGAAGGCGAGGTCGGGGGAGAAGGCGAGGTCGGGGTTGAGGGCGAGGCAGGGTCGGTTGAGGGCGGGGTCGAGGGCGAAGGCAGGGTCGAGATTGAGGGCGAGATTGAGGGCGAGGGCGAGACGCCAGAAGGCCGGTTAGGCCCCGGCGATCTCCAAGCCGATCGCGAGGATCCGTTCCAGCTCCGCCAGATCCGCAGCGGACGGATCGACCAACGGCGCCCGTACCCCGCCGACCGCCAGCCCCCGCAACCGCACCCCCGCCTTGACCAGCGACACCGCGTACCCCGGCACCCGATCGCGCAGCTCCACCAGCGGCAGGTAGAAGTCGGTCAGCAGCCGCTGCACCAGCACCTCGTCATCCCCGGTCACCGCCTTGTGAAAGGCCAGCGCGATCTCCGGCGCGAAGGCGAAGACCGCGCTGGAGTACAGCGTGACGCCCAGCCCCCGGTAGGCGGGGACGGTCAGCTCGGCGGTGGGCAGTCCGTTGAAGAACGTGAACTCCCGGTCCGTGGACCGGCGCACGGTCAGGATGATGCGCTGGAGCAGGTCGAAGTCGCCGAGCCCGTCCTTGAAGCCGATGATCTCGGGCACCTGGGCCAGGGTGGCCACGGCCGAGGGGGAGAAGCGGGCGGTGCCGCGCTGGTAGATGATGACGGGCAGCCCACCGGCGGAGGCCACCTCGCGTACGTAGTGGACCAGACCGTCCGGGGGAGCGGTGACCAGGTAGGGGGGCATCAGCAGCAGGCCGTCGGCTCCGTTGTCCGCCGCCGCGCGGGCGAGCGCCTTGGCGGTGGGCAGTGGGCCGCCCGCGCCGGAGAAGACGGGCACCCGGCCGCCGGTGGCGGTCACTGACGCGGCCACGACCTTGGTGTAGTCGGCGAGGTCGAGCGCGTTGAACTCGCCTGTGCCGCACGCGGTGAACACTCCTCCGGCCCCGGCGGCGACTCCCTGGGCGACGTGCTCGGCCACTAACTGTTCGGCTATGTCGCCATCGGTGCTGTAGGGGGTCACGGGAAAGAAGAGAACACCATCTAGCCGCATCAACGATCCTTCCTAGCGGATGCCCTCCCGGCGAAGAGTGGCAGCCAGCTTGCGAGTGTGTTTGATCACCGCATCGGTGATCTTCTCGACCTCGGCGGGTGCCAGGCCCGCCGGCATCGAGCAGCTGATCGCGTCCGTGGCGGGGATCCGGTAGTCGACGGCCACCGCCACGCACGCCACGCCGGGGGTGCCCTGCTCGCGTTCATAGGCCCAGCCGCGGGTGCGTACCTGGTCGAGCTCGCCGATCAGCTTGGCCGGATCGGTGAAGGTGTGCTCGGTGATCGGCTCCAGCGGGTCGGGCAGCAGGGCCGCGACCTCGTCGTCGGTGAGCTGGGCGAGCAGCACCTGGCCGAGGGCCGTGACGTGGGCGGGCAGCCGCCGGCCCACCCTCGGGATCACGTGGTGCGCCTCCCGTGACTCCCTGGTCGCCAGGTAGAGGACGTGCGCTTCGTCGCGCCGGGCGAAATGTGCGGTCTGGCCGGTCTCCGCGCGCAGGTCCTCCAGCGTCTCCTGGGCCAGCGGTAGCGCGGGGTCCTTGTCGAGGTAGGCGGTGCCGGTCAGCAGCGCGTGCGGGCCGATGCCGAAGGAGGACCTGGCGGAGTCGGTCTCGACCCAGTTCAGCTCGACGAGCGTGCGCATCAGGGCGTGCAGCGAGCTGCGTGGGAATCCCGTGTGCTGCTGGAGCTCCGACAGTGTCAGGGTCTCGTGAGAGGCGGCCAGGGTCTCCAGGATGCGGACCGTCCGCTCGGCGGACTTGACTAGCTGGGGCTCCATACTCATCCCATCTCGACAGTGGCTTCAGATTGTCAGCATATGGGATCCCATCCAGATACATGGACATCTAACCCTTGATGGCGCCGCTGGTGAGGCCACGCATGAACTGCCGCTGGAAGGCCAGGAAGGCGATGATCGACGGCAGCAGCGCGAGCAGTGTCGCCGCGAGCAGTACGCCGATGCCGACCTCCTCGTCGGAGCGCAGCGAGCGCAGTGCGATGGGCAGGGTCCACATGCTGGACTCGGGTGCCACGATCAGCGGGAGCAGGTACTGGTCCCAGATCATGGTGAAGCCGAAGACGCCGATGACGCCGAGCGCGGGCCGGCACAGCGGCAGGATGATGCCGAAGAAGATGCGTAGCTCGCCCGCGCCGTCGATGCGCGCGGCCTCCTCCAGCTCGACCGGCACCTCCTTCATGAACTCGGTCATGACCAGGATGGAGAAGCCCCAGGCGCCGACGGGCAGGATCATGCCCGCGTACGTTCCGATGAGGTCCGCGTGGATGATCGGCATGTCGGCGAGTACCAGCGAGAGGGGGATCGCGATGATCTCCTCGGGCAGCATCATCGTCGCCAGCATGATCAGCATCACGAACGCCATGCCCCGGAACTTCTTGCGCGCGAGCGCGTAGGCGGCGAAAACGCTGACCAGCATCTGGAGCAGCAGCCCGAACCCGACCACCACGAACGAGTTGAACAGGTAGTGGTAGACGTTCTTCTTGCCGGCCTGGACGAAGTTCTCCAGGGTGAAGTCGTCGGGCCAGAGCGAGAAAGCGGTCGGGTCGAGTGTCTTGTTGAAGGCGCTGACCAGCAGCCCGACCAACGGCCCGGTGAAGACGATCACCATGAAGGCGTAGGCCAGAACCTTGCCGACCGTGGCCAGAGGGCCCCGCCTGGCCTCCAGGCCGAGCGCGCTGTCGAATCTCATCATGCGTTCTGCCTCCTGCGCATGACCTGGACCAGCACGGTGAGCACCAGGGTCGCCACGAACAACACGATCCCGCCGGCCGCTGCGATGCCCAGCTCGCTCTTCTGGAACCCGAGCTTGTAGATCAGGGTCATCAGCACTTCGGACGACCCGTTCGGCCCGCCGTTCGTCAGCACGTACACCTCGACGAAGACGCGCAGGCCGCGGATGGCGGCCAGGGTGAACAGGATCCAGAACACCGGGCGCAGCGCGGGCAGCGTGATGTGACGCAGCCGGTGCCACGTCGTGGCTCCGTCCACGGCGGCGGCCTCGTACAGCGTGCGGTCCACGCCGACCAACCCGGCCAGGAAGATCATCATGTCGTACGGTGTGCCGCGCCAGATGTTCATGCCCATGATCGACAGCAGCGAGGAGTGCTCGCTGGCCAGGAAGGGCTGCGGTTCCAGGGCGATCCAGCCGAGGATGCTGTTGACCATGCCGCTGTCGGCGGGGTGGTACATGATCCGCCAGACCTCGGCGACCGCCGCCATCGTGGTCACCACCGGCAGGAACGCCGCGGTCCTGATGAACCAGAGATAGCGGGCCGGTCCCTCGACGAGCAGGGCGAACACCAGCCCCAGGACCAGTGAGCCCGCCGTCGTGCCCAGAGCCAGCAGGACGCTGTGCCAGATCGCCGCCGTGAAGGCTTCGTCGGTCATGATCGTGGCGTAGTTGTCGAGGCCCACCCACCGGTCACCCAGGTACGGACGGACCTCGAAGAAGCTCATCCGCAGGCCCTCGAACATGGGGATGAACTTGAAGAACAGGAACAGCAGCAAGGCCGGCGACAGGAACGCCCACGCGATGAGGGTCCCCCGCCGCCGCATCCGCTTGGGACGGCGGCGGGGGGTCACCGTGCGGCTCCGCGCCTGGGTGAGCGTCGGAGTCATGATGCTTTCTGGGTCTGCAGTTCCTGGGTGAGCTTGGTGTTCAGCGTGTCCATCGCGGTCTTGACGTTGGCTGAGCAGTCGGCCCACACGGTGTTGATGGAGTCGGCGGAGTCCTGGCGGATCGGCGCCCAGTTCGGCACCGGCGGCGCGTAGACGGCGTTGGCGTAGGCCTCCTGGAACACCTTCCAGCGCGGATCCTGGCGTTCGGCGCCCAGGTCGACCTGGGAGTTGACCGGCAGGCGGACGATGGCGCCGTTGGCGTCCTTGTTCATGCCGATGCGCTGGCCGTCGGGGGAGACCGCGTACTCGGCGAACTTCTTCTGGCCCTCGACATTGTCGGAACCGGCCATCATGTAGACGTTCTCGCCCTCACCGAGGGTGCCGGGGCCGCCCGACGGGCCCTTGGGCACCGGTACGACCTCGATCTTGTCGGTCCCGATGCTCTTGACGAACCTGGCGAGCACGTACGGGCCGACCAGGTAGATGCCGCCCTGGCCCTTCTCGAACACCTCGTGGGTGACGGTCGTGTCGTTGCTGACCGCGCCCGGGTTGACGGTCTTGGCCTTGCAGAACTGGTCCTGCAGGTACTGGACCGCCTCCACGGTCTTGGGGTCGTTCACGATGGGCGAGAACTTGCCGCCGCCGTTGGCCTTCACGAAGTCGCCGCCGTTGGCGTAGATCAGCGAGGAGGCGTACCAGGAGGCGTAGCCGCGCTTGGTGCCCGCGGGGATGACGAAGCCGGCCGTGTCCTTCTGGCCGTTGCCGTCCGGGTCCTTGTCGGTGAAGGCCGCGGCCAGCTTGGCCAGGTCGTCCCAGGACTTGGGCGGCTCCATGCCGACCTTCTCCCGCCAGTCCTTGCGGATGATCAGGGCGAAGGCCTGGGCGGAGAACGGCGTGCCGTAGTACTTGCCGTCGGAGCCCTGAGCGGCCTTCCATGCCTGCTCCGACACCTTGTCGCCGCCGGCGAGCTTGGCCTTGTCGACCTCCTGCAGCCAGCCCTGCGTGTGCATGTTGCCGAGTTGTGCCGTGTCATTGATGACGATGTCAGGTAGCTTCTTCTGAGCTGCCTGCTGTTGAAGCTTGGTCTCGAAGTCATCGAAGAGCGCGACGACCTTCGTCTTGATTCCGCTGGCTTTCGTGAACGCGTCGGCCAATTTCACGGCCGTTTTGGCGGAGTCGGAATCGGGCGCCTGCCTGATCCAGATCTCTAACGCGTCGTCGGAACTCGATCCCCCGGAGCCGCAGCCTGTCAGCGTTACGGCCAGGGCCGTCGCAATCGCGGCCCCGAGCAGCTGGCGTGACATCAGACCGCCTCCCGTTCACATACGTGGACAACTGTCGCAGACGTGGAGCATGTCCATGTGAACGTAACGAGTGACGTAGGTCACGGTCAACATTCAAGGATGTGAAGTTCGACCAGAGTTGTGTACAACAATGACCCTCATGCGCATTCTCATGACCGGTGCCGCCGGCAAGGTCGGCACGCTGCTCCGTCCCCGCCTGGCCCGTGACGGCCGTACGCTGCGCCTTTCCGACCTCCAGCCGGTGGAGACCGGGCCCGGCGAGGAGATGGTGGTGGCCGACCTCGCCGACGAGGCGGCCATGGCCGAGGCGATGAAGGGCGTCGACGCGGTGATCCACCTGGGCGGACAGAGCCGCGAGCATCCGTGGGCCGACATCGTACGGGCCAATATGGACGGAGTGCACGTCCTGCTAGAGGCCGCCCGTAAAGAGGGTGTCGAGCACCTGGTGCTGATGGGCAGCCACCACGCGGCCGGCTTCCACACCCGGCCCGCCGCGGGCGCGGACCTGCCCGACTACGCCTTCCCGCGGCCCGACACCTTCTATGGCGTGAGCAAGGTCGTCATGGAGGCCCTCGGCAGCCTCTACCACGACAGGTTCGGCCTGAACGTGACCGTGATCCGGCTGGGCACCTGCAACGAGGCCTCGGGCGACACCCGCGGCCTGGCCACCTGGATCTCCCCTGACGACCTCGCCCGCCTGGTGGAGGCCGCGCTGACCGCGCCCGGCTATCACGTCGTCTGGGGCGTCTCCAACAACGCGCGCCGCTGGTGGTCGCTGGAGGAGGCCCGGGCGATCGGGTACGTGTCGCGGGACGACTCGGAGGGCCAGGCCGCCGCGCTGATCGCCGAGCAGGGTGAGCCCGATCTGAGCGAGCCGCTGCACGATCGGGCGGGCGGCGTCTTCACGCTGAAGGATCTCGGAGGCAAGTGGTAGGTGCCGTTTCGCCAGCATGATGCGGTTGCAAGTGGTAGTGCAACCGGTTGTATTCACCGGCAAAACATTCATCCGACCCTTTTCTCTCGACTGCCCCGTGACCTGGGGTTTCTAGATAGAGATATATCGGTAACGTCTTTGTAACGCCTGCAAAGGGTTGACGAAACTTTTGGCGCACCTATAGGAAGGCGCTATCCGATCCCGCCGTGCCCGGGCAGGTCCTGAAATGAGGGGTGCATGAATGTCTGTAACCCCGGACAGCGCGGTTGCGACCGTGCCACCACGCGCGCAACCGCCCAGAGGGCGTCGTCGCGTCCCCCAAGTTAACGCTCACAGACGGCGTGAGGCACGTACGGCCTACGTCTTCCTCGCGCCCTGGTTCGTCGGTCTGTTCGTGATCACGGTTGGTCCGATCCTGGCGTCGCT
>NZ_JBICSO010000015.1:196477-218346 GCF_043197155.1 Nonomuraea sp. NPDC049269 | reverse complement strand
GGCGTCCGACTCGACACCCGAAACGGCCGCCGCCTAAGATCAACCCGCGGCACCTACCTCGTTGAGCCTTTTACACCGCTCCGAGGACGCGACCGTGTCGATCACTTCGTGCCGTCCATGAGACTAACCCGTCGCGCCGAAAGGTCGCGTGACGGCGACTACGTTCACGAGCTGCCCCAAGCCGTCGAAGTCCTTGGGGTTCGCGGTGAACAACGGCAGCTCGCTACTGGCGGCTGTCGCGGCGATCATCAAGTCGGCGGTCCGGCTTCGTTGCTGTCGGCCCTGCGTGTACACGACGGCACAGATCTGCCCGAACATGCGGGCTGCCTCGGCGTCGTACGGCAGGGGGTCACCGAATGCCGCTTCGGTATACTGGAGCGCTGCGACCCTCCCCGCACGCTTGACCGGATCATCGGTGGCGAACGGGCCGCGCGACAGTTCGCCGAGCGTGATGGCGGTGATCGCCGACTCTGCGGGCAGTTCGGCGGGATCAAAGAGCTTGAAGGCGGCCACGATATTCGTGTCGAGAACGCCTCGCTCATGCCGGATCACAGGCCGGTCCCGTCGAACGGATCGCGTAGCTCATCATCGATCATCGAATCCAGATCAGCCCGTACGTCGTCCCAGTCAATAGCCGGGGCGGTGGCGAAGACGGCCTGTGCCTCAGCCGTAGGAACGAACCGGCGGCGCTTGATCGGCTTTACCTCGGCGAGCGGCTCGCCGTTGATCGTCAAGATGTACCGCTTCCCCTCGCGCAGGCCGCGGGTGACACTACCGGAGTCGTTGACGAACTGGCGCACGCTCACCTCGGTCGGACGAGGCCTCGGAGCTTCCATGTCTCAATTGCACCCCGGCGTGCCACGGTGTACCACGGCTTCATGCTCTTTCGGCGGAGATCTAGCATGATCGATGTCCCGGGAATGAGATCTTCAACTGACTCGATGCCTTCGGCGCGTCGAGATCGTGCTGACACGGAACCACCAGTTCCCTTCGTCGTGAGGAGGTTCCGTGAAGGTAGATGCTGACCTGGGCTAACGTCCTGCTCCGGCATGCCTGTGCACCCATGGTGCACCCACAACCAAAAAACCGTCTCTTGCCTGCGATGTTTCCGCAGGTAAGAGACGGTTTGATCTTGTGGAGGTGGCGGGAATCGAACCCGCGTCCTTCAACCCCAAGGCAGGGCTTCTCCGGGCGCAGCCTGCTGTGCTTTTCTCAGCCCCGGCGATCACGCAGGCGTGTCACCGACGGGCTCAGCCACTGTTTGATTTCCCGCTCTCCCCCGTGGCCGGTTCGAGCGGTTGAGCCTTCTAACGATGCCAGATCCCGGGCCGAAGGCAGTCCCGGGCTGACAGTGGTTTCGCTACTTAGGCAGCGAGGGCCAGGGAACCCTGGCCGACCACAGTGCGCTTAGAATTGGCACTTGTTGTTTGCGGTCACAGTGTTAACGAGGTTATGTCCGCAGTCCTCGGCCCGCTTCACCTGACTTGCAAAGTCGAAGTCGAAGCCAGTCACCCCCATGTGCAGTTGTCAACACGGTCCCGAAGGACCGAGCAAGACGACCTTACATCCTGCAACACCTGCGACGTCAACTTGATTCCCGCACCGCGAAGCCCCCGGAAACGCGTAGGCGTTCCCGGGGGCCGACCGGCAGGGTCTAGCCGGTCCGGACGGCAGGACTTCCCCCGAGATGAAGTCCTGATCTCATCGCGGCGACTGCACCCGCAACCCCCCGAGCAGGGCAGTCACTGAGTAAGACGCAGCCGGCCACCCGAACGGTTGCCTAAGGTGAGGGGAAAATCACGGGGAGTCGCGAAGGGCGCTGAAGAACTCGCCCGCGACCGCCGCGGGGTCATAGTTCTTGGTGAGAACGGCTATCGCCACCTCGCCCTGCCAGCCCACGAACCAGCCCATGTGCTTCTCCGAGTCGCCCGCGGCCGTCACGCCGTGCACTCCGGTGTGGCCGGCCAGGGCGCGCGAGCTCTTGGCGCCGGCGAGCATCATGGCGGTCAGCGCGCTGCGGACCTTGGGGTCGACGGGGACCGGTTGCGGCGCGGCGAGCGACACCACCTCCGCCGAGGGGTCGGGCGACTTCGGCTCGGTCACCAGCACGGGTGCGTGCCAGCTGCCCGAGGCGATCGCCCCCGCGACGAGAGCCATGCTGAGCGGGCTGACCTCGACGTTCTGGCCCGCGATGGCCATGGCCTTGTCGGCGTCGCTGGCCGTCGGAAGTGGGCCGCTGAACGACTTGGGCAGCGAGCCGCTGAACGACTTGAGCGGCAGCCGCCAGTCCTTGCCGATGCCGAACGCCGCGGCGCTCTTGGCCAGGGCCGCGGCGTCGACGCGCCGAGCGAGCGAAGCCAGGGCGGTGACGCAGCCCTTGGCGAAGTTGTCCCGGAACGTCGGCGACGCGCCGGTGACCTGGCTCGCCGTCACGAACCGCGCGCCACCCACCGTTCGCTCGGCCGGGCAGGCGAGCCGCTGCTTGGTATTCATCCTGGCCTTGATCAGCGCGTCGGCGGCCACGATCGAGAAGGCCGTGCCGGCCGGGAATCTGCCGGCGAGCGCGTCCTTCTCCTGGTTCAGGCCCTGGGTGCCGACCGCCAGGATCTCGCCCGTCGACCGGTCGACCGCCACCAGCGCGCTGGTCTCCGTGGCGGCCACGGCGGCGTCGGCGGCGCTCTGCTTGGCTTTGTCGATGGTGGTCCGTACAGGGACGTTTGTCCGGCCGGGCCATTCTTTCAGCTGTGCGACCTCGTTGTCGGTCTTGAGGTCGAGGGTGATCACCCGGGTCTGCGTGGATCCGGTGAGGTTGTTCTGATAGGCCCGCTGAAGGCCGCTCTGCCCGAACGAGTCGCCCGCCCGCTGCGGGCCGCCGAGCTTCTGCTCGTCTTCCGGGGTGAGCGCGCTCACCTTGCCGACGATGTCCTTGGGGTCGTCAGGCGCGACGGGCTGCTCCTCTTTGTGGGTTTTGAGCTGCGGGATCTGCTCGATCTTGTCCTTCAGGGCGCGGTAACGCACGGCGCCGAAGTTGGCGAGCTGGACGAACTGCTTCGGCGGCGACGACCTGATGCGGCTCAGCAGCCGGTCCTGGGCGAACCCGGTGATCTCCGAGAGCTGCTCGACGACCTCCTCCGCCTGGCCCCCAAGGGTCGACGGGGTGACGCCGACCACGTAGAGGAACTGGGGACCCTGGAGCGGCTTGTTGTTGCGGTCGAGGACCGACTGGCGGGGGTTCGAATCGGTGGACACGGCGAACCGCTGGCCCTCCTTCAGCTGCGGGTGCAGCACCGAAGGCGACCAGTGCACCTTCCACCGGCCGTCGACCAGGCGCAGCGGCAGCATCCCGTCGTACGCCCAGAGCGGGTTGTTCTCTCCCAGGTCGACCTCGGCGTGGAAGTCGGCCTGCGACTGGTCGCCGTTCAGGCTGATGCTTTTGATCTTGAACCGGAACGAGGCCGCGTCGAGCTCCACCTTCGCGTCGGAGAGCGCCTTGCGCACGGTCGCGCGATCACCGTCGGTACGGCCGGCGGCCAGGTCGTAGTCCTCCGACTGCCAGCCCACCAGGAAGTCCCGCACGGCGTCGTGCGGGGACGACTCCTCGAAACAGGCGGTCAGCGACATGCTCGCGACGGCCAGAGTGACGGTCGCGGCGAGGCCGCGGCGTACGCGATTCATCGGTTGCGGTGCCGCACTGCCCGGGCCATCTCCCTCTTGGCCTGCTGCTCCGCCAGGGTCTGCCGTTTGTCCCAGTCCTTCTTGCCGCGGGCGATGCCGATCTCGACCTTCGCCTTGCCGTCCTTGAAGTAGAGGGACAGCGGCACGATCGTCAGCCCGCCCTCCTTGGTCTTGGCGGCGAGCTTGTCGATCTCCTTGCGGTGGAGCAGGAGCTTGCGCTTGCGGCGGGCGGCGTGGTTCGTCCACGTCCCCTGGGTGTATTCGGGGATGTGGACGTTGAACAACCACGCTTCGCCGTTGTCGATGGAGGCGAAACCGTCGGCGAGCGACGCGCGTCCCTCGCGCAACGACTTCACCTCGGTGCCCTGCAGCACGAGCCCCGCCTCGAAGGTGTCCTCGACGTGGTAATCGTGCCGGGCACGCTTGTTCTGGGCGACGACCTTCCGCCCGGTCTCACGTGGCATGCTCCGACCTTACCGGCGATCCGTCAGACCCTGAGGTAACGGCGGAGTGTGATGAACGATGCCAGCACACAGATCACCACGCCGATGCCCATGGTCAATGTGATCACCGACGCCACGTCGTTCCAGCCGAGCTGGCTGCCGAAGGCGAAAGAACGCGCGATCTCCTCGAACAGGAAGACCTTGGCGACGATCAGCATCACCGCGGCGAACACCCCGCCGATCAGCCCGGCGATCACGCCCTCCATGACGAAGGGCAGCTGGATATAGAGGTTGGAGGCCCCCACCAGCCGCATGATGCCGGTTTCCCGGCGGCGGTTGAACGCCGACAGCCGCACGGTGTTGCCGATCAGCAACGCGGCCGCCAGGACAAGGACGATCGCCACCGCCATCGCGGCGGATCTCAGCTTGTCGAGCAGGCCGAAGAGCTTGTCGACCAGATCCTTCTGGTTCGTCACCTGCGCCACGCCGGCCTTGCCCTGGAGCGCCTGGATCACCGGTTGGTAGTTGTTGGGATCCGTCAGCTTGACGCGGAAGGACGCGGGCATGTCCTCGACCTTGGCCGCGTCGACGAGCGCCTTGTTGGCACCGTAGGACTTCTGGAAGTTGGCGTAGGCCTGGTCCGGGCTCTCATAGAGAACCTGCTCGACCCCGGGCAGGCCGTCGATCTCGCTCTTCAGATCCTTGGTCTGCTGAGGGCTGATCTGCTTGCCCTTGCAGTTGGGCATCGTGGGGTTCTTGCCGCAGAGGAAGACCGATACCTCGACCTTGTCGTACCAGAAGTCCTTCATCATCGTGACCTGGGCGTTGATCATCAGGCCGACGCCCAGCATCGCCATGCCGACGGCCACGGTGATGACCACCGCAAGCGTCATCGTGAGGTTGCGACGGAGGCCGATCCAGACCTCGGAGAAGATGAAATTCGCCCGCATGTTCTGTCTACCGCTCCCTGTCAGTACGCCTGGCCGTAAACGCCACGCGACTGGTCGCGGACGATCTTGCCGTCCTCCAGCTCCACGACGCGCTTGCGCATGGAGTCGACGATGGCCGCATCGTGCGTGGCCATGACGACCGTAGTGCCAGTCCTGTTGATCCGGTCGAGCACCTTCATGATGCCGATGCTCGTCGCGGGGTCGATGTTGCCCGTCGGCTCGTCGGCCAGCAGGATCATGGGCCGGTTGACGAAGGCGCGGGCCATGGCGACGCGCTGCTGCTCGCCGCCTGACAGCTCGTCGGGCATCCGGTGGGCCTTACCTTCCAGGCCGACCAACTCGATGACCTCGGGCACCACCTTGCGGATGAACCGCCGTGGCTTACCGATGACCTCGAGCGCGAACGCCACGTTCTCGTAGACGTTCTTGTTCGGGAGCAGCCTGAAGTCCTGGAACACGCAGCCGATGCGGCGGCGCAGGTGCGGCACCTTGAAGTTGGACAGGCGGGCCAGATCCTTGCCGGCGACGTGGATCGCACCGGAGTTGGGCCGCTCCTCCTTCAAGACCAGGCGCAGGAACGTGGACTTGCCTGATCCCGAAGGACCGACGAGGAACACGAACTCGCCCTTGTCCACGTCAACGGAGACATGGTCGAGAGCAGGCCGGTTCTGGTTCGTGTAGACCTTGGTGACATTATCGAAATGGATCACGAGAGCATCACGGCATGCCAGTCTAGGGGTCAGGACGGAAGCGAGGGTGGCACATGCCCACTTCCCGCCACACGCCTATCGGGGACGTCTTTCTTTACTGATGATCGACGTTCCGATTGGCCAGAGGACAGTCTAGGGGGAAGACTGGCATGGAACGTCCATAACGGAAACAAAACGATTGTGCGGCTAGACTTGGGGCTGACATGAGTTGCCAACATCTCGTATGCGCGCAGTGCGCCCACCCTGTCATCGAGGGCCGCTGCCCCCTGTGCCGTGCCAACCGCGAGCGGATGCACAACCACGGCTTCGCCGGGCTGTCACCTGCCCTGATCGTCTTTCTGCTGGTCGTGCTGCTCTTCCTGGCCCTGGTGCTCAAGCACCTAGCTGGGGTCTGATTCCTGCCTGCGCATCCAGCGGATCTCGGACTCGATGAACTCATCGATGTCGCCGTCGAGAACGGCGGTCGGGTTGCCCGCCTCCGTGCCCGTGCGTAGATCCTTCACGATCTGGTAGGGGTGCAGCACGTAGTTGCGGATCTGGGTGCCCCACGACGTGGTCGAGGCGCCCCGCAGCTCGGACATGCGCTCCGCCTCCTCCTGCCGCTTGCGCTCCAGCAGCTTGGCCTGCAGCACGTTCATCGCCGAGGCGCGGTTCTGGAGCTGCGAGCGCTCGTTCTGGCAGGAGACCACGATGCCGCTCGGCAGGTGGGTGATGCGGACCGCGGAGTCGGTCGTGTTGACGCCCTGGCCGCCAGGTCCCGACGAGCGATAGACGTCGATGCGGAGCTCGTCCTCGTTGATGTCGATGTGGTCGGTCTGCTCGACGACCGGCACGATGTCGACCCCGGCGAACGAGGTCTGACGGCGGCCCTGGTTGTCGAACGGGCTGATGCGGACCAGACGGTGGGTGCCGTGCTCGCCACGGAGCGTGCCGTACGCGTAGGGGGCCTTGATCACGAACGTGGCCGACTTGATGCCGGCCTCCTCCGCGTAGGAGGTGTCGTAGACCTCGGTCGGATAGCCCTTGCGCTCGGCCCAGCGGAGGTACATGCGCAGCAGCATCTCCGCCCAGTCGGCGGCGTCGACGCCGCCGGCCTGCGAGTTGATGGTGAGCAGCGCCTCGCGCCCGTCGTAGGGGCCGGACAGGAGGGTGCGGACCTCCAGCGCGCCGATGTCGGACCGGAGCGCGCCCAGCTCCTTGTCGGCCTCGGTCCTGGTGTCCTCGTCGCTCTCCTCGGCGGCCAGCTCGTAGAGGACGCTCAGGTCGTCGAGGCGGCGGACCAGCCCTTCGACGCGGTTGAGCTCGCCCTGTAGGTGCGAGAGCTTGCTGGTGACCTTCTGCGCCTGCTCGGGGTCGTCCCACAGGTCGGGCGCGGCGACCTGGTCCTCCAGCTCCGCGATCTGCTTGCGCATGGCGCCGAGGTCGAGCACGTCCTGGATGCTCCGCAGGGTGCCCGCGAGCTCGTTGATCTCTTCTGCTGGATCGATACCTGCCACGCCTCCCAAGGGTACGCGACCCTCGCAGGCCCGAATAACATGGCCACGTGCGTAGTTTCGGTCGGCGGAGGGTGCTGGCGCTCGCCGCCGGTCTGCTGGCCGCGGCGGTCGGCTGCTCGGCCGCGTCCCCGCCCACGCCCAGTCAGGTGGCGGCGACCACGTCCGCACCCGTGACCCCGTCGCCCTCGGCGACCACTCCGCTGATCACGCCGGTCGAGGCGGCCAAGGTCTTCACCACCTTCACCGCCACCGACGACCTGCTGCGGGCCGGCGGCGACCTGCGGCTGGCGATGGAGCTGACCCGCGACGCGGAGGCGCAGCTCACCTCGGCCGATTTCCTGTCGACGAGCAACCGCCCGCCCCGCTACACGTGGGGCACGCCGACGCTGTTCGTGCCACGGTTCAAGCAGGACGAGGGGGCGCCCTGGTTCACGGTGCTGACCACGCGCAACGGCCATCCGACGCTGCTGACGTTCGCCAGGGCCGACGACTGGCGGCTCAGCTCGGCGACGCAGCTGCTGCCGGGGCAGGACCCGCCGCACATCCAGCTCGACGCGGAAGGCTACGCGACGGCGCTCGCGCCCGACGACAAGAGCGTCACGATCAGCCCGCAGTTCATGGGCCCGCTGCACGCCACGGTGGCGGAGGCGGGCGAGACGGGCGTGGCGGCCGGCCTGCTCGAACGCGGCCCCTACACGACGGACGTGGCGGAGCAGATCACCACCGATCGGGAGCGGGCGAAGATCGGCGGCTTCAGCTACGACTCGATCTTCAGCGCGGGCGACTACCCGGTCTACGCGCTGCGCATGGTGGGTGGCGGGGCGCTGATCCAGTACGCCATGACGCGCACGACGACGACCACGGTGGAGACGGACAAGGCCGACTTCGTCCCGGTGCCTGAGGCGGCCCGCTGGCTGTACCACAACGACAAGGCGCGACGCTTCCTGAAAACCACAGAGATCAACCAGTACGCCACCCTGGTTCCTCCCTCCGGCACCCCGACCCCTGCTGCGATCATCGCCCACATCGGCTCCCTCACCAAAGCTGTTGGCGGAGATCCGTAAAACCCCCTTTTTCCTTTACGGCCAGCCCGGTGGGCCCCACCCGCCATACGTGGCTGGGGCCTGTCCAGGGGCACGCTTCTCCGGTGGAGACGGCTGAGCGCCGTAACGTGCGTCTTCTTGACCCCGGCCGTGGTCTACCGAGCCCGCGGCCGCCTGAGTGTCCCGGCGCCGGTGCTGGGCGACCACCCTTCGCCCCCGCCGTGTGCCACCCAGCACATGACGCCCAGGTGTCCCCCAGGCGCCGGTAGGGGTGGCTGGGCGGCTGCTCTTCATCCCCGCAGTGGTCTATCGAGCCCGCCTATGCGCCGGAGGCTCGCAGGCGCTGGAGGGCCTTGTGGGAAGGCGTGCCGGGGGCGGCTGTGTAGAGGACCAGGCGTTGGTCCGCGCCGGCTATGGGGAGGAAGTCGCAGTCCAGTTCCATCGGGCCGGCGACGGGGTGGGTCATGTGCTTCGTCAGTGTTCGCTGGATTTCGATGTCGCGGGCCGCCCACAAGCCGGCGAACAGGGGGCTGGTCTCTCTCAGCTCGTCGACCAGGGCTCTGATGTTCGCGTCCGTCGGGTAGCGGCCGGTGGCTCGGAGGTCGGCCACGCACTGGCGGGCGAGCTGGAGCTTGTCGGGCGTCGGGGCCGGGTTGCCGAAGAGCCAGCGCAACGTGTTGCGTTGCCAGGGTGGCACCTCCGACAGGTCGCCGATCAGGGCGACCAGCATGCGGTTCCAGGCGAGGACGTCGTAACCGGCGCTGATCACCATGGCCGGGACGTCGGTGAGCCGGTCCAGCAGGCGCAGGACGTTGGCGGGCACCTCGCGTGCGGGCTCGGCGCGGACCGGGGACTGGTCGGCCAGCCGGAGCAGGTAGTCGTGCTCGTCCCCCGTCAACCGCAGGGCCCGGCCGAGCGCGTTGAGGACCTGGTCCGACGGGTGCGGGCCGCGGCCCTGTTCCAGCCTGATGTAGTAGTCGACCGAGATGCCGGCCAGCAGCGCGACCTCCTCGCGGCGCAGCCCGGGGGTCTGCCGGCGCGGGCCGGGCGCCAGCCCCACCTCGGCGGGCTGGATCCGGCCCCGCCGGCTACGCAGAAAGCCGCCCAGTTCCTCCCTGTTCATCCCAACCATGATGACCCAGCCCGGTCAGGCCTGGTACCGCGAGTCCCAGCCCTGGCCGTGCCTACCCGCCCGGAACGCCCCCGGACCAGCATGTCCGCATGACGATTCTGGTAACCGGGGCCCGCGGACACGTGGCCCAGAGCCTCATACGGCAGCTCCTGGAGGCCGGCGAGCAGGTCCGCGCCGCCGGCAAAGATCCCGCCGCCACCCAGGTGCCCACAGGTGTGGACGTGGTCGCGGCGGACAATCCGGCACTCGCGCTGGACGGTGTCGACCGGGTGTTCCTCTACGCCGACCCTCAAGGGCTGGACGCCTTCCTGGCACAGGCCCGCGAGGCCGGAGTACGCCACGTCGTCCTCCTGTCAGCCGCTCTGGCGGACCCCACGGCCACGGACGCGATCGCCCGCATGCACGGCGTGGCCGAAGAGTCGGTGACCGCCTCGGGACTCCCCTGGACCGCCCTGCGCCCAGGCGCGTTCGCCACGAACGCCCTCCAATGGGCACCGGAGATCCGCGCCGAAGGCAGGGTCACCAACCCGTTCCCCGACACCCACTCAGCCCCCATCCACGAAGCCGACATAGCAGAAATCGCACTAAAGGCCCTGACAGAAGACGGCCATGAGAACTCCGTCTACGAATTGACCGGCCCCGACTCCATCACCCAGCGCGACCAACTGAACACAATCGCGCAGACAATCGCCCGGCCGATCGAATGGCGTCTACAGGACCTGGAAACCCACCGCCAAGTCTTGTCCCGCTGGGGCTCACCAGAAATTGTGGAATCGCTCCTTAAACACTCCGTAGCCGCCACAAACACTCCAGCAGCGACAACAAACACCTTTGCCAAGCTAACCGGCAAACACCCCAGATCATTCGCCCAATGGACAGAAGACCACAAGGAAGCCTTCACAGGCACGAACTAACCCAACCAGGAACCAGGGACCAACCACGGCCGGGACCAAGACCACGCCCGTCACGCTCAGCGACCGCCACCGGCACCCGCACGCCACGGCCCGGGGCCAAGGATGCCCCCAGCCGCCTCCATCGACGCCTGCGGGACATCTGAGCGTCACGGGCTCGGCAGGACCACGGCCGGGGCCAAGAAGACGCACGTCACGGTGCCCAGCCGTCTCCACCGGAGGAGTGTGCCCCTGGACAGGCCCCAGCCACGTATGGCGGGTGGGGCCCACCGGGCTGGCCGTACAAGATCGAAAAGTGACCTAAGACCAGCCCGGGCAGCCCGGAAGGAACGACGTCACGCCTCGCTGTGGGGAAGGCTGCTGGAAGCAACAAGGGTGCGGATCGCGCGGAGAGCGACGGACAGCGTGGCGAGGTCGAAGTTGTCGCTTTCCCAGATTTCCGAGAGTGTCTGGCGGGATCGGTGGACCGCCGCCGAGTTCGCCTCCGTCCAGCGGGCCAGCCGCTCCTCCGGAGACAGTCCCGGTGTGCTGTGGGCCAGCACATCGCGCGTCAGCGAGGCGTGGGCCGCGTACAGGTCGTCCCTGAGCGCCGCCCGTGCCATCGCGTTCCAGCGGTTGTCGCGCGGCAGCGCGATCACCCGCTCCCTGAGGCGGGCCAACTGGAGGCGGTCGGCGAGGTCGAAGTACACCTCCGCCACCTCGTTGACCGGGCGTCCCGTGAGCGAGGAGATCTCCACCAGGTCGAACGTCGAATAGGCGGGCACCATGGCCGCCACCCGCTCGGCCAGCTCCGTCGGCACTCCGCGGGCCTCGAACGAGTCGCGGCGCTCCTCGAAGGCCGCCAGATCGGGCCCGGCGAGCAGCTTCGGGATGTGGGCGAGCAGGCCGTTGACGCCCTTGACGAAGAAGCTCACCGACCCGGCCAGGTCGAGCGGCGGGCGGCGGTTGCCGAGCAGCCAGCGCGTGCCGCGTTCGGCCAGCTTTCTGGCCTCCAGCAGCATCGCGATCTGTATCGACGTGTCGGCCTTGTTGTCCAGCGCCTCCACCGCGCGGTAGAAGCTGGACAGGTCGAACACCTCGCGGGCGACGAGGTAGGCGCGGACGATGTCAGGCGTCGAGGCGCCGGTCTCCTCGCTGAAGCGGAACATGAACGTGGTGCCCATCGAGTTGACCAGCTCGTTCACCACGCAGGTGGTGATGATCTCGCGGCGCAGCGGGTGGGCGTCCATGTACGGCCGGAAGCGTTCCCGCAGCGCCGACGGGAAGTACGACACCAGCCACGAGGCCAGGTACGGGTCGTCGGGCAGGTCGGAGCCGAGCAGCTCGGCGTCGGCCACCAGCTTGGTGTAGGCCAGCAGCACCGAGAACTCGGGCGCCGTCAGGCCCAGCTTGGCCTGGCGGCGTTCGGCCAGTGTCTTGTCCGAGGGCAGGAACTCCAGCTCCCGGTTGACCAGCCCGTCACGCTCCAGGCGCCGCAGGTAGCGGGAGTGGATGTGGAGCATCTCGACGGACTGGGCGCGGGTCGCGGCCAGCACCACGTTCTGGGCGTAGTTGTCGCGGAGCACCAGGTCGGCAACCTCGTCGGTCATCGAGGTGAAGACCTGGTTGCGCTGCTTGTCGGTCAGCTCGCCGTCGCGGACGACCTGGTCGAGCAGGATCTTGATGTTCACCTCGTGGTCGGAGGTGTCGACCCCGGCCGAGTTGTCGATGAAGTCGGTGTTGACCAGCCCGCCGCCGCGCGCGAACTCGATGCGGGCGAGCTGGGTGAAGCCCAGGTTGCCGCCCTCGCCGATGACCTTGCAGCGTAGCTCGGCGGCGTCGACCCGGAGCGAGTCGTTGGCCTTGTCGCCCACGTCGGCGTTCGACTCGGTGCTCGCCTTGACGTAGGTGCCGATGCCACCGTTCCACAGCAGGTCCACGGGGGCCCGCAGGATCGCGCTGATCAGGTCGTTCGGCGTCATCGAGGTGACCGCGGCGGGGATGGAGAGCGCCTCGCGGATCTGCGGCGTGATCGGGATGGACTTGGCCGTGCGCGGATGGACGCCGCCGCCCGCCGAGATGAGCTTGGTGTCGTAGTCCGCCCAGGAGCTGCGCGGCAGCGCGAAGAGCCGCTGCCGCTCGGCGAAACTGCGGGCGGTGTCAGGGCTGGGGTCGATGAAGATGTGCCGGTGGTCGAAGGCGGCCACCAGCCGGATGTGCTGCGACAGCAGCATGCCGTTGCCGAACACGTCGCCCGACATGTCGCCGATGCCGGCCACGGTGAAGTCCGTGGTCTGCACGTCGGTCCCGATCGTGCGGAAGTGGTACTTGACCGACTCCCAGGCGCCGCGCGCGGTGATGCCCATCACCTTGTGGTCGTAGCCGATCGAGCCGCCGGAGGCGAAGGCGTCGCCGAGCCAGAAGCCGTACTCCTTGGCCACGCCGTTCGCGATGTCGGAGAAGGTCGCGGTGCCCTTGTCGGCGGCGACCACCAGGTAGGTGTCGTCGCCGTCGTGCCTGACCGTGTCCTGCGGGGGCACGACCTTGCCGTCGACCAGGTTGTCGGTGATGTCGAGCAGCCCGGAGATGAACATCCGGTAGCACGCCACGCCCTCGGCGAGCAGCTCTTCGCGCCCTCCGCCCACAGGCGGACGTTTCACGACAAATCCGCCCTTGGAGCCAGTCGGCACAATAACGGTATTTTTCACCATCTGGGCTTTGACCAGGCCGAGGATCTCGGTGCGGAAGTCCTCCATCCGGTCCGACCACCGCAGCCCGCCCCTGGCCACCTTGCCGAAGCGCAGGTGCACACCCTCGACCCGGGCCGAGTACACGAAGATCTCGTACTTCGGCCGCGGCAGCGGCAGCACGCTGATCGCCTGCGGGTCGAACTTCAGCGAGATGTACGGCTTCCGCCGCCCGTCCACGGTCTGGAAGTAGTTCGTCCGCAGCGTCGCCTGGATCATCTCCAGGTACGCCCGCAGGATCCGGTCCTCGTCCAGCGAGGCGACCTCGTCGAGCGCGCCCAGGATCTCCTCGTGGAGCGCGTCGGCCAGGTCGGCCCGCACGTCGTCGCCACGCCGGGGGTCGAGCCGCGCCTCGAAGAGACGCACCAGCAGCCGGGCCAGCCGCACGTTGCCCGTCAGCACGCGCTCCATGTAGCGCTGGGAGAAGGCGGAGCCCGCCTGGCGCAGGTACTTGGCGTAGACGCGCAGGATCTCGACCTGCTCCCAGGTCAGCCCGGCGCGCAGGATGAGGGAGTTGAAGTTGTCGGCCTGCACCTCGCCCTTCCACAGCGCGATGAGGCCGTCCTGGAAGAGCCGCTTGAAGTCCTTCCTGTCGACCTCGTCGTTCGGCGTGTAGCGCAGCCCGAAGTCGTAGATCCAGGCGTTCCTGGTGGCGGGGTCGTTGTCCCTGTCGATCTCGTACGGCCGCTCGTCCACGACCTCGACGCCGAGCCGCTGGATCAGCGGGAGCGCCCGCGACAGCGAGATGGGCGTGCCCAGCTTGTAGATCTTCAGCCGTCGCTCGCCCTCGCCGGCGTCGTAGGGCTCGTAGAGGTTGAGGCCGATCTCGTTCTCGTCGGAGCCGGCCAGCTGCTCCAGACGGCGCAGGTCCACCACGGCCATCTGCGGCGGGAAGTCGGCCTTGTAGCCCTCGGGGAAGGCGCCCTGGTAGCGCCTGGTCAGCCTGGGAGCCTCCTCCTCCGAGGTCAGCTCCGACAGCGCCGCGGCCAGGTCGTCCTCCCACGAGCGGGTGATCGCGGCCAGCCGCGCCTCCAGCTCCTCCACGTCGACGGCCGGCGGCGGTAGCTGCTTGCCGCGCTCGCCGCGGATGACCACGTGCAGCCGCGCCAGGGCGGACTCGCCGATCATCGCGCTGTAGTCGAGCGTCTTGCCGCCCAGCGCCTTGAGCAGGAGTTCCTGCATCCGGTAGCGCACCTGAGTGGTGTAGCGGTCGCGCGGCAGGTAGATCAGGCAGGAGATGTAGCGGCCGTAGTCGTCGCGGCGCAGGAACAGCTTGACCTGCTTGCGCTCGCGCAGCCGCAGCACGCCGAGCGCGATCGGCAGGAGCTGGTCGAGCGAGGTCTGGAAGAGCTCGTCGCGCGGGAACGTCTCAAGGATCTCGATCAGGTCCTTGCCGTCGTGGCTGTCGGGGGCCAGCCCGGCCTGGTCAAGCACGTCGGCGAGCTTGCGCCTGAGCACCGGGATCCTGGAGATCGACTCGTTGTAGGCCACGTGCGTGAACAGGCCGAGGAAGCGGCGCTCGCCGATCACCTCGCCCTCCGGCGAGAACAGCTTCACCCCGATGTAGTCGAGGTAGGCCGCGCGGTGCACGGTCGCCCGGGAGTTGGCCTTGGTGATGATCAGCAGCTGCTTCTCGCGGGCCTTGGCCCGTACCTCGGCGGGGAGCACGGAGAAGCTCTCCGAGCCGATCTTGTCGTCACGCAGGATGCCCAGCGCCGCGCCGGGCAGCGCGCGCAGCGCGTCGCCCTCGTCGGTGTGCTCCAGGCGGTACTCGCGGTAGCCGAGGAAGGTGAAGTGCCCGTCCGCGAGCCAGCGCAGCAGGTCGAGGCTGTCCTCGACCTCGGCGGGCTCCAGCGGCGGCGGGTTGAGCGTCAGGTCCTCCGCCATCTGTACGGCGACCCCCCGCATCTTCCTGAAGTCCTCGACCGCCTGCCGAACGTCGGACAGGACCCGCTGAAGATCGGCCTCCAGCTGCCTGAGCACCTCGGGGTCGGACTGCCGGTCGATCTCGAAGTGCATCCAGGACTCGACCAGCATCTGGCCGGTGACGTCCTCCTGGCCACGGCCGAGCATCTTGCCGGTCATGTCACGGCGTACTCGCATCTGCGGGTGGACGACCAGATAGGTGTTGATGTCATGCCTGGCGAGCTCCATCTCCACCGAGTCGACCAGGAACGACATGTCGTCGGTGACCACCTCGACCACGGAGTGCCCCGGGTCCCACCCGTTCTCCTCCAGGGTCGGGGTGTAGACGCGGACCATGGCCCGGCCCTGGGGGCGTACCTCGGCCAGCTGCTTCTGCGACATCGCCGGGCCGTACACGTCCACGGGGCTACGGTCGAGCAGGTCCTCCGGCGCGATGTGCCGGTAGTAGATCCGCAAGAAGGACAGCGCATCCTCGGGGCTCACATGGTCGCTGCTCACCGCGCATCGTTGCGCGGCTCGCTGGAGCAGCTCATCCTTGGCCTCGTCGAGCGGCATTTCGCTCTCACTCCTTTGTGAGGGTTCGCCATGGCTTGTCACAGCCAGGCCCTTAGTTCCCACAGCAGCGGGAAGTAGTGCAGGCGGGTCCTACCGCGCAGGTAGGGGGCACCCGTCGAGCCGCCGGTGCCGGACTTGGTGCCGATCTGCCGTTCGACCATCTGGACGTGACGGGTCCGCCACTGGGCGGCGGTCTCGTCGTGGGTCATCAGGTCTTCGGCCAGTTGCCACAGGTCGTCGTGCGACCCGCGGTCCCTCGCCACGGCCAGCAGCGTGCCCATGATCTCGTCGTCGGAGACCGGCAGGCCACGCAGGGAAAGGGCGGTGAGATAAGCATCCCACAGCGACGGCTCGTCCAGCCGACGGCGCAACCTGGAGAGTTCGGCGTCGCTGGCGTCTCTCAGCCGGCCGAGGTAGCGGGCGTCCTTCAGCCCCGACAAGAACTCCAGCTCGCGGAACTGCACGGACTGGAAGCCGCTCGCCGGGGCCAGCTTGGCCCGGAACTCCAGGAAGTCCTGGGGCGTCATCGTCTCCAGGACCTCTACCTGTTCGATCAGCACCCGCTCCACCGCGTGGACCCGCTTGAACACGTGCCTGGCCTGCCAGAGCTCGCCATGGAACATGGCGTCCCTGCCGACCTCCAGCTCGTGCAGCAGCAGTTTGAACCACAGCTCGTAGACCTGATGGATGGTGATGAACAGCAGCTCGTCAGGAGCCTCGGACTGAGGCTGCTGCTGAGCGAGCAGCTCGGGCAGGCGGAGATAGGCGCTATAGGAGAGCTGGCCGCCCTCCTCGCCGAATCTCCGGTCAGGAGGGACGGCCGCATCGCCATGGATGCCCACCGAACACCTCCCCCAAGCCGCCCGATCTGATCGATCGGGCGTACGCGCCTCGCCGTATCGATATCACCCGAAAAGGGGAAGAACGTCAACGTGACATCGACATAGGCGGGTCGTCCTCGGAGGCGGCGGGCAGGTCCCTCAGCTCGTCGAGCCGGCCCGGAATCTCGGCCATGTCCTGGAGCTCCGCCTGGCACCGTGCGCATGTGTCGAGGTGGCGCTCGAACTCCTCTATCTCCTCATCGTCGAGGACACCGAGGACGTAGGCGGCCACCCCTTCATGCATTACCCGGCTACCCCCTTGTCCTGCAGAAGCACACGGAGAGCCCGGATCCCGTAGTAGAGCCTGGACTTCACCGTGCCCGGCGGGATCCCCAGAATCTCCGCCGCTTCACTTATCGTACGGTCCCGAAGGTAGGTCTGCTCAATCACTTCCCGGTGTTCGTCGGACAGGCTCTGCAGCGCGTCCTTGACCACCATGGCCGAGAGCGCCCGCTCCGAGCCGTCTGGCACCGCCAGCATGTCGACTTCCGGTGGCTCGACCTCATGTGGCCGAACACTCTTGCGCCGGCGTCCGTCGATCACGATACGGCGCGCTACTGTCAGTAGCCATGCCCAGATGAGGCTGGGCTCCCATTGCAGTCTTGCCGAGTGTCGCCAGGCTCTTACGATCGTCTCTTGAACGACGTCTTCGGCCCATTGAAGATCGTTCCCGGTCGACTTGCGTACGTGGCGCAGCAGAGGGCCGCCGAACTCCTGGTAGAGCGCCGCAATGCGCTCTTCCGCTTCGGCATCCGTACTCTCTAACCTGCCGGCGAGATGACCTAGCACGGGGCACATCTTTACACCTTCGTTATCAGTGCGGTAGCCACTCCGATAACTCCAGTCATTTCTAACTATTCCGTACTCATCGGTGAACCGGTCCCCGAAGGCCCGCGTACCTCCGATCATGCACAGGCTTTTGCGCGGCGAACTGCTCATGTTCGGCGGCTTCGCAGTGGCTGCCACGGTCACGATCCTGCTGGTCCTGCCTTCAGGAACCTCGGCGGGAGCCACCCAGTACACGCAGTCGGCCGCCGGTCCTATCGGGCCGGCGGATCGCGACTTCCTGGTAAAGGTACGTCAGGCAGGCCTCTGGGAGATTCCCGTTGGCCAATGGGCCCAGACCCGCGCCGAGTCCGAGAGCGTGAAGGAGACCGGGAGGCACCTGGTCGAAGATCACACCAAGCTGGACGCGGCGACTCGCGCGCTCGCCGCGAAACTCGGCGTGCCCATCCCTGACACGGCCAACGCCGATCAGCAGAGCTGGATGGCCCAGCTGTCCACGGAGAAGGGTCCCGCCTTCGACAAGGACTTCGCCAACCTGTTGCGAGCCGCGCACGGCAAGGTCTTCGCCGTCGTGGCAGCGGTGCGGGCGGGGACCCGCAACGAGGAGATCCGGAAGTTCGCCAACACGGCGAACACCGTGGTGCTGAAGCACATGACCCTGCTCGAAGGCACCGGCTTGGTGGACTTCGGCGAGCTCCCCGAGCCCCCGACGCCCTCACCTGTTCCATCCGTCGCAACGGCGGTCGAAACGAGGAGACAATAATGAGGAGATCCAGACGCGCGGCCGCAGCCGTGTCCGCTCTGGCCGTAATGGCCGGCGGCCTGGTGTCCGCGGCCGTGATCGGCGTCGGTCCCGCTATTGCGGACCATTGCGATCCGGCCAACGAGCAGGCCCAGCAGTCTCAATCGCCGACTCAGCAACAACAGCGGCAGCAGCAGGCCCCGGACAACCAGGACCAGCAGCAGCAGGACCAGGGTCAGCAACAGGACCAAGGCCAGCAGCAACAGCAGGATCAGGGCCAGCAGCAGGACCAGGGCCAGCAGCAGCAGGGCGGCGGTGCCCTCTTGGCCGCGCCGACCCCGGCGCCCGACGGGCAGCAGGACAACGGGCAGCAGGACAACAACGGGCAGGACAACGCGCAGGACACCACCGCCCCCGACGCGCAGGACACCGCTACCGCCACGGACCAGCCGCAGCAGTTCCGGCGCAGGGGCAACGGAAACAACAACAACAACCAGCCCACCAAGTCCGCGTCGCCCACCCCCTCGGCCACCGGGACGGGTCAGGAAGAGGAATGCGCCGACCTCGGCCCGTTCCCCGAGGACTTCGTCGACATCCGCCAGGTCGGCCGCGGCCAGCTCGACAACTTCCAGATCGGCAGGAACGGCTCCAGGGGCACGTTCGTCTCAGCCTGTGGGACGAACGGCAATAAGCACAACAACCCGGACAACTTCATCGTCGCACCGGGCGTGAGCAACGGCGCGCACCACCTGCACGACTACGTGGGCAACCTGACGACGAACGGGTTCTCGACGGACCAGAGCCTCGCGGCGGGCGGCACCACCTGCCGGTTCGGCGACAAGTCGGCCTACTTCTGGCCGGTGCTCCGCGACCGGAAGTCGGACGCCAACAGCCAGGACGCGGACGGCAACGTCGGCCAGGTCCTGCGGGCCAACCAGGTCACCCTCCAGTTCCGCGGCAACGCGACGTCCAAGGTGACCGCGATGCCGAGGTTCCTCCGGCTCATCATGGGTGACGCCAAGGCGGCCACGAACGGCGGCGCCAACGCACGCGCGGCGTGGACGTGTACCGGCTTCCAGAACCGCATCACAAATAACAAATATCCGCTCTGCCCACGCGGCAGCCAAGTCGTCCGTATCCTAGACTTCCCAAGCTGCTGGGACGGCCAGAACACCGACAGCGCCAACCACCGTACCCACGTGGTGTTCCCGGGACAGGGTGGCGCCTGTGCACAGGGAACCAAGGCCATCCCACAGCTGCGCATGACCCTGACGTACTCGGTTCCACAGGGGCCGTCCTTCGCCGTGGACTCGTTCCCTGAGCAGAAGCACAACCCGGTGACCGATCACGCCGACTTCGCCAACGTGATGTCGAATCAGCTCATGGCGTTCGTGGTCAACTGCATCAACCGCGGGCGTCGTTGCTGACGTAGGTCGGCCCTCCCGAGTCGCACCCTCAATCGACGACCATGGAGGGAATCGATGCTCCACAAAAGACTGCCCCGGCACGCTCCGAGCAAGCTGGACTCCAGGTACGTCCGGCTCGGAGTGAGCGCTGGGATCGCCGCGTTGGTCCTGGCAGGGTTCGCCCTGACCATGACCGACAGCGGGGTCTCATGGCTCGGGCAAGGGGTGGCTTTCCTCGAGTTCTACGCGGGCGTGTTCGCCCTGGTGCTGCTGAGCGCGACGGTCGGGCTCGGTCTGCTCACCACCGAACGCGTCTTCCTGTCCCCGTCGAACAGGGTCAGGGCACAACTGGCACATCGGGCCACAGCGGCGATCGGGATGGCCTACCTGGTCACGCACATCACCCTTATGGTCAGTCTGGGCCATGCCCCGCTGGCCGCAACAGTGGTCCCAATTGCCGGTATCTATGTGGGATTCGGCGCAGTAGCCTTCGACATGATGGTGATCATCGTTGTGTCGGGGATGATGCGAGGACGGTTCGCGGTGACGTCCAGGCCATGGATATGGCGGACGCTGCACGCCACCGCGTACCTGTCCTGGCCCGTGGCCATCATGCATGGTCTGACCGCGGGCCGTACGCCGGCGCCTTGGGTGGCGTGGTCGTACATCGCCTGCCTGGCAGCCGTCGGCGGGGCACTGCTCGTCCGGGTGGTGGCCACGATTCTCAGACCGGCCCTCCAGCCGGAATGGGTGAAGACGCCGGAGGTCGACAGGTCGCCGGTCGCACGGCCGGTGGACGTCAACGCGCCAGTGAGCCTCGACGCAGCGCGTAGGAAGTACCGGGAGGCGGGATGAGACCGCACAGGAATGCCCAGGAGGCGCCAGAGTGATCCCGCAAAGAGTCCCACGCGTGTTACGCGTGGGCCCGGCCCGCCTGACCGCCGGGCTGGAGCACACGAGGCGAATCGATCTCCCCGCGCACCGGACGCTTCATGGCGAGCCGGTGTTGCGTGACATCGAGACCCTGATCGCCCAGGTGAACGAGGTCGACATGCGCGGCAGGGGCGGAGCGGCCTTTCCGGTCGGCCGCAAGATGCGCGCGGTCGCCGACGCCGCCGGGGCACGCGAGAGTGTCGTGCTGGTGAACGGCTCGGAGGGCGAGCCGGCCAGCTTCAAGGACACCATGATGCTCATCCGCAACCCCCACCTCGTGCTCGACGGCGCGGTCCTCGCCGCTGAGGCCCTGCACGCGCGTGAGGTCGTCGTGGCGATCGGGTCCGGCGGCGAGGTGGCCGAGGCGTCGGTCTCCGCCGCCGTGGCCGAGCGGCGCGCCGCCAACGTGGCGGGCGGCTCGGAGAGCCACGTGCGGATCCGGGTGGTCGCCCTTGAGGAGCGCTTCATCTCGGGCGAGGGCGGCGCCCTGGTGCGCGGTGTGAACGGCGGGGAGGCCATCCCCAACGGCCGTAAGAAGCGCGCCGCCGAGAGCGGCGTGGACGGCCTGCCGACGCTCCTGTCGAACACGGAGACGTTCGCCCAGCTCGCTCTGCTCGCCGAGTACGGCCCCGAGGGCTACGCCGAGTACGGCACCGCCAAGGAGCCCGGCACCGTGCTGCTCAGCGTGAGCGGCGGCGCCTCCAACCCCGCCGTCGTGGAGGCGCCCACGGGCACCCCGCTGATCGACGTCCTCGACATGTGCGAGGCGGAGATCGGCGACGGCGTGCTCATGGGCGGCTACCACGGCGCCTGGATGAGCTACGAGAACGCCCTCACAGCGGTCATCTCGCGCGAGGGCATGAAGGCGAAGGGCGGCGAGCTGGGCGCCGGGATCGTGGTGCCGCTCGGCGACTCGACCTGCCCGCTCGGCGAGACGACCCGGGTGGCGGCCTACCTCGCCGCCCAGTCGTCGGGCCAGTGCGGCCCGTGCCGCCTCGGGCTGCCCGACGTGGCTCGGGCGCTGCTCGCGCTGGCCGAGGGCACCGGGTCCACGGACGCGGTGCGACGCACCGTACGAGCCGTCGAGCGCAGAGGCGCCTGCTTCCACCCCGACGGCACGGCCAGGTTCGTCCTGTCCTCCCTGGACGCCTTCGAGAGCGACATCGCGCTCCACCTCGAGTACGGCTCGTGCGGCCGGCCGTGCCGCGGCGTACTGCCCCTCCCGGAGAACGAGGACCAGCCCGAGTACCGCGTGGAGGTGGACTGGACGCGTTGCCAGGGCCACGGCCTGTGCGCGCATCTCCTGCCGGAATTCGTGGAGCTGGACGAATACGGCTTCCCCTCCTTCAAGACCGTGCCGGGCTGGATGGCGAAAGACGCTCGCCGAGCCGTGGACATGTGTCCCGCGCTGGCCCTGCGCCTCAACGAGTCCGTAGCCGTACGGACGGGTTGATCCCCCGGTGCGGGGGGGGGGGGGGGCGGCGGGGGGGGGGGGGGGGGCGCCCCCGGGGGGGGGATGGGTGGGGAAGCGAGGACCGCCGGGGGGCAGGGCGA
>NZ_JBICSO010000015.1:0-196467 GCF_043197155.1 Nonomuraea sp. NPDC049269 | reverse complement strand
CGGGGGACTTGGGCCCCGCGGGGGCCGGGCCCCCAACGGGGCCGTTCGCGTTCGGGCGGGTTTGCCCCCCGGGCCCGCCCGCGGCCGGCCGCCCGGGGGGGCGGACCGCGCATCCGAAGTGATGCATTTGTTACCAACCGGACGGCCTCCGGGACCGTCTCACCGATCGGTTCACCACGATCACCGGGAGACGACCATGGACCGCCGCGACTTCCTCCGCGCCGCCACGCTGGCGCCCATGCTCGGGCTGGTCTCCGCGCCGCCCGCACTCGCCTCCTTCGCCCCGCCCGCACTCGCCTCCGCCGCCCCCGACTGGGCCGGACTGCGCCGCCGCCTCACCGGCACGCTGGTACGGCCGGCCGACGCGGGCTACGACGCGGCCAGGCGCCTGTTCAATCCCGCCTTCGACGGCATCAGGCCGGGCGGTGTCGCCTACTGCGCGAGCCCGGCCGACGTCTCCGCGTGCCTGTCCTTCGTCCGCTCGAACCGCCTCCCCGTCACCGCCCGCTCGGGCGGCCACTCCTACGCGGGCTGGTCCACCGGCACCGGCCTGGTGATCGACGTCTCACGGATGAAGTCCGTCGGCTACAAGGGCGGCCGGGCCACGGTCGGCGCCGGGGCCAAGCTGGTCGACGTCTACGACAAGCTGGGCCGCCACGGCGTGAGCATCCCCGCCGGTTCGTGCCCCACGGTCGGGGTGAGCGGTCTGGCGCTGGGTGGCGGGATCGGCGTGGTCTCCAGGAAGTACGGCCTGACCTGCGACACCCTCGAATCCATCCAGATCGTCACGGCCGACGGCCGCCTCCTGACCTGCGACGCCAACCAGCACCCGGACCTCTACTGGGCGTGCCGGGGCGGTGGCGGCGGCAACTTCGGCGTGGCGGTGTCCTTCACCTTCCGCACCCACCAGACCCGCGGCATCACGGTCTTCTTCCTGCACTGGCCGTGGCGCAAGGCCGGCGCGGCGGTCAAGGCCTGGCAGTCCTGGGCGCCCACCGCGCCGGACGAGCTGTGGTCCACCCTGCACCTGTCGAACGACAACGGGCTTGACGTGCAGATCGGCGGCACCTACCTGGGCGGGAAGGCGGGGCTCGACCGCCTCCTGGCGCCGCTCGTGGCCGCGATCGGCACTCCCTCCTCCCGCTACGCCACCGCGACGTCCTACCAGCACGCCATGATGGTCATGGCGGGGTGCTCGTCGCTCTCGGTCGCGCAGTGCCATCTACCAGGTCAGACCGCCGCCGGCCGGCTCAGCAGGGACACCTTCGCGGCCAAGTCGCACCTGGCCTACCAGAAGCTGTCGGCGGACGGGATCAAGGCGCTGGTGGCCGGCGTGGCCCGGGCGGGCCGGCACACCGTGCAGCTGGACGCGCTGGGCGGCGCGGTCGCCCGGGTCCGCCCGGACGCCACCGCCTTCCCGCACCGGGCGGCGTTGTTCGGCGTCCAGTACTACTCCAAGGGCACCGGCCGGACCTGGCTCCGCGGCATCCACGCCGACATGCGGAAGCACCTGGGCGATCACGCGTACGTGAACTACATCGACCCGGACCTGACCGACTGGCGCTCCGCCTACTACGGCGCCAACGCGCCGCGCCTGGCCGCCGTGAAGGCCGCCTACGATCCCGGCCGGATCTTTCACCTGCCCCAGGGAGTCTAAATCGGTCGCCTGGCCGGTGCATGACCTGGGAAGATCGGCGATATGCGCAATTGGCCGCTCTTCGAGCTCTCCATCACCACCCCGCGTCTCGAACTCCGCATGCCGTCGCTCGCGGACCTCGACGAGCTCGGTGATCGGGCGGCCGAGGGCGTACACGAGCCGGGATACATGCCGTTCCTGTTCCCGTGGTCCGACGCCGAGCCGCAGGAGCGGGCCAGGGCCACCGTCCGCTATCACTTCCGCACCTGGGCGGAGTTCAGCCGGGAGAAGTGGACGCTGGAGTTCGCGGTGGTCTCCGACGGACAGGTGGTCGGCGTGCAGGCGCTGACGGCCGCCGACTTCCTGGTCACGCGGGAGGCCGGCTCGGGCTCGTGGCTCGGCAAACGCTTCCAGGGCAGGGGCATCGGCAGGGAGATGCGCGCGGCCGTGCTCCACCTGGCCTTCGAGGGCCTGGGCGCGGAGTACGCCACGACGGAGGCGTTCCATGACAACCACGCCTCGCTCGCGGTGACGCGCCGGCTCGGCTATCACGAGGACGGCATCACCCTGCACAACCGGAAGGGCGAGGTGGCCACGACCCGCCGCTTCCGCCTGCCGCGGGACGACTGGAAGCCCATGGACGGCATCGAGATCCACAACCTGGAGCCCTGCCTGCCGCTCTTCGGGCTCTAAGGCGCTTCGGCCACTTCGGCACGCAGGGGCTGCGGGCAGACCTGGCGGCGATATCTGCCGGGCGGAGTGCCGTACTCACGCTTGAAGGCGTTGGCGAAGGCGAACTCGGAGGTGTAGCCGACGCGCGAGGAGATCTCGCTCAGCGAGTCCTCCGACTCGCGTAGCAGGCGGGCCGCCCTGGCCAGGCGCCACCACGTGAGGTAGGTGAGCGGCGGCTGGCCGATCAATGTGGTGAAGCGGCGGGAGAAGGCCGCGCGGGAGAGCCCGGCTTTGCCGCCGAGCTCCTGGACCGTCCAGGGATGTGCGGGATCGCGGTGGATCGCGTTGAGCGCCGCGCCGATCGCGGGGTCGGCCAGGGCGACGGCCCAGCCGCCGGTCTGGCAGTGCTCGGGCTCGGTGTCGAGCCAGGCGCGCAGGATGTAGACCAGCAGCGTGTCGAGCAGCGAGGAGACGACGGTGTCGGCGCCGAGGCGCGGATTGCCGATCTCGCTGCCGAGCAGGTCGACGGCCGCGCGGAGCTCGGGGTGGTGGCCGAACCGGGCGGGCAGGTGGACCATGTCGGGCAGGTCGCGGAGCATCGGGTGGGCCCGGTCGGGGTCGAGCCGGTAGCCGCCGCAGAGCAGGACCGTGGCCGCGCCGGACCCCGCGCTGGACGCCGAGGCGAACAGTCCCGCCTCCAACTGGGGGTCGCAGTCAGGCTCGGTCACCGGGGTGGCCGGGCTGTCGGCCATCGCGTAGCCGTGGCCGTGCGGGAAGAAGAGCACGTCGCCGACGCTCAGCTGGACGGGGTCGCCGTCCGGCGGGAGGAGCCACGGGGAGCCCTGGAGGATCACCTGGAACCCCGCCGAGCCCGGCGCCGACGGGAACCGCTGCCCCCAGGGGGCATGCCACTCGATGAGCGCCGAGCGCGGCCGTCCGGTGCGTACGATCGCTATCACATCGCTGAGCACGTCCATGGTCCAAGTCTACCCTGCGAGACGATCGCGTAGAAAATGCAGACACAGAAGCATTGGCCATCTCGCGGATGGCTCCTACGGTTGTTCCACATGAGCGCAGCAACAATGTCCGCCGCCCGGATCCACGAGTACGGCGACGCCTCCGTGATCCGCTACGACCGGATCCCCCGGCCGTCTCCGGGGCCCGGGGAGGTGCTGGTCCGGGTGGCCGCCACCTCGTTCAACCCGTCCGAGGTGGGACTGCGGGCCGGGTTCCTGCGCGACATACTCCCTGTCACTCTTCCGTACACGCTGGGTCTGGATCTGTCCGGCACGGTCGTCGAGGTGGGCGCGGGGGTGCGTGGGCCGGCCGTCGGAGACCGGGTCATCGGCCTCGTGGAGGGGGCGGCGGCCGAGTACACGGTGGCGGCGGCGAGCACGCTGGCCAGGGCGCCGGAGCGGCTGCCCCTGGCGGACGCCGCCGCCATCCCGGTCGCCGGGCTCACCGCCTGGCAGGCGGTGCACGAGCACGCCCGCATCGCGCCGGGGCAGCGGGTGCTGATCAACGGGGCGGGCGGCGGGGTGGGGCTGTTCGCCGTGCAGCTGGCCAAGCTGGCGGGCGCGACCGTGACAGCCACGGCCAGTCCGCGCAGCGCGGCGGCGGTGCGGCGCTATGGCGCCGACGAGGTCGTCGACTACACCACGACCCCGCTGCCCGGCGGGATGGACGTGGTGCTCAACCTGGCGGCCGTCGGCCCGGAGCAGGCGGCGACGCTGGCCACCTTGGGCGAGGCGATCGTCACCATCGCCACCCCGATCGAGTCACCCCGGGCCACCTACTTCGTGGCCAGGAACGACCCGGCGCACCTGGCCCGGCTGGTGGCGCTCATCGACAAGGGGGAGCTCGTGGTCGAGATCACGGAGTCCCACCCGCTGACCGGCCTCGACGGCGTGCATCGCCGGGCCGAGGCCGGCCAGACACACGGAAAAATCACCATAAATCTGGATGAAGAGGTTAAATCGTGATCAGGATTGGCATCATCGTCGGCAGCACCCGGCCGGGCCGCAACGCGGAGGCCGTCGCCGAGTGGGTGCGCGACCTGGCCGTCAAGCGTGGCGACGCCGAGTTCGAGCTGGTGGATCTGCGGGACTTCCCCCTGCCGCACCTGGACGAGGCGTTCCCCGCCGCCTATGGCCAGTACGAACACCCCCACACCCGCGCCTGGTCGGACCGCGTCGCCTCGTTCGACGGCTACGTGTTCGTGACCCCGGAGTACAACAGCTCCACCTCGGGCGTGCTGAAGAACGCGATCGACTTCCTCTTCGCCGAGTGGGCGGACAAGGCGGCCGGTTTCGTCAGCTACGGCGTCGACGGCGGCGCCCGCGCGGCCGAGCACCTGCGGCAGGTGCTCGGCCGGGTCAAGGTCGCCGACGTCTCGGCCCAGGTCGCGCTCTCGCTCCACACGGACTTCGAGGCCTTCACCGACTTCAAGCCGGCGGCGCACCGCGAGGAGGCGGTCACCACGATGCTGGACCAGGTCGTCTCCTGGGCTACCGCGCTGCGCCCGCTGAGGGCCGCAGCCTAAGGTGGCGGCGAGAGTCAGGGCTTGAAGTGGCGCAGCACCTCGGGGTTGGCCATGGCGTCGGGGTTGGCCGCCTCCTCGACCGGGGTGCCGAGGAGGATCTTGCGGACCGGTACCTCGAGCTTCTTGCCTGACAAGGTGCGCGGGATGCCGGGCACCGCGTGGATCTCGTTGGGCACGTGCCGGGGTGACAGCTCCTGCCGCAGGGCCGTACGCAGGGCATCGACCAGCGCGTCCGACAACGTGGCGCCCTCCGCCAGCGTGAGGTAGAGCAGCAGCCGCCCCTCCTGCCCGAGCTGGCCGGTGTCGATCACCAGGCTGTCGGCGATCTCCTCGAACCGCTCGACGACCCGGTAGAACTCGCTGGTGCCCATCCGGACGCCGCCCCGGTTCAGTGTCGAGTCGGAGCGGCCGTAGATCACGCAGCTCCCGTCCTCGTTCAGCTTGATCCAGTCGCCGTGCCGCCACACGCCCGGGTAGACGTCGAAGTAGCTCTCGCGGTAACGCTCACCGTCGGGGTCGTTCCAGAACATGACCGGCATCGACGGCATCGGCTGCGTGAGCACGAGCTCGCCCACCTCCCCCACGACCGGCTCGCCCAGGGGGTTGAACGACTCCACCCGCGCCCCCAGCGACCGGCAGGGGATGATGCCCGCCCTGATCGGATGCAGCATGGTCGCGCCGACGAACCCCGTGCACACGTCGGTGCCGCCGGAGAACGACCCGAGCGGGATCCCCGGCAACTGCTCGGCCACCCAGGTGAACCCCTCGGGCGGCAGCGGCGACCCGGTCGAGCCGATGCCGCGCAGCGCCTCCAGCCCCTCAGGGACGATCCCGGCCTTCAGCGAGGCCATGATGTACGGCGCGCCGACCCCGAAGTAGGTCACCCCTTCGGAGGCGGCGATCCGCCAGAGCACGGCGGGCGAGGGGTGGGTGGCCGAGCCGTCGTACAGCACCGGGGTGGCGCCCACCAGCAGGGCGCCGATGAGGTAGTTCCACATCATCCAGCCCGTGGTGGTGTACCAGAAGAACACATCCCCCTCACCGAGATCCTGGTGGAAGGAGAGTGACTTGAGGTGTTCGAGTATCACTCCCCCGTGCCCGTGCACGATGGGTTTGGGCAGCCCTGTCGTGCCGCTGGAATAGAGGATCCACAGCGGGTGGTCGAAGGGCACCCGCTCGAACTCCAGCGGCGCCTCCTCCGCGCGCAGCCCCTCCCAGCCGATCACCTCGCCGTGCGGCACGGAGTCGGTGTGCGCGGCGCCGGGCTCGGCCCACTGTGGCGGCTGCCCCTCCTCCACCGCCGAGAGATACGGGATCCAGACGGTCGCGCGGAGCGAGGGCAGCTCGGCGGCGATCTCGTTGACGGCCGCCGACCGGTCGTAGCTCTTGCCGTTGTAGTGGTAGCCGTCGACCGCGATCAGCACCTTGGGCTCGATCTGCTTGAACCGGTCGACGACGCTCGGCACGCCGAAGTCCGGGGAGCCGGCCGACCAGATCGCGCCGAGGGACGCGGTGGCCAGGAAGGCGATCAGGGCCTGCGGGATGTTCGGCAGGTAGCCCGCCACCCGGTCGCCGCGCCGGACGCCCAGGCGCACCAGGCCGGCCCGGACGCGGGCGACCTCGTCGCGCAGCTCGGCGTGGGTCAGCTCCTGGCGGGCGCCGTCCTCCGAGACGAAGACGGCCGCGATGCCGTCACGTTCGCGTAGCGCGTTCTCCGCGTAATTGACGGAACTTCCGGTGAACCATTCGGCGGCGGGCATCGTCCCAGTCATGACGGGCCCGTCACCACGTTCGCCGATGACCTGGAAATAGTCCCAGATCGACGTCCAGAACTCCGCTGGACTGTCGACCGACCAGCGCCACACCTCCTCGTACCCCGACCCGGCCCGGCCCAGCCACTCGAGGTAGCGGGTCAGCTTGGCGCGCGCGACGATGTCCTCGGTCGGTTCCCAGAGAAGCGTGCCTTCAGCAACCATGTGCCCCATCCTGTCGGCCGGTAGACGGAAAGTCATACCCAGGACGCCACATAACTTGCTACCTCCGTAGGTGGTCAACCGCCATACGCGCGGCCGTGCCGATCATCGCGTCGGCCCGTGGCTGGTTGAGCGCGGTGCTGACCGAGCGGGTGAAGACCGCCACCGCGTACTGGCCGCCGTCGGGGTACTCCACCACGCCGGCCTCGTTGCGGAGCGTCGGGAGCGTCCCGGTCTTGCCGCCGACCTCCACGTCGTCGTACGGGAAGCCGGAGGCCAGCCGGTGCGGCCAGACCTGGAGGTTCAGGACGCCGCGCATCCAGGCGCACGACTCGGCCGAGGCCGCCTCATCCCGCCAGATCATCCCGAACAGCGCGGCCATCTCGCGCGGCGTACTGCTGTTGGTCCGTGCCGGGTCGAGCACCCGCAGACGCTTGATGTCCTCCGGATCGAGGAACGGCCAGCCGTGACCGCTGTCCTCGGCCATGCTCTCGAAGATGTCCCGGCAGCTCTGCCGCACTCGCGTGCCGTGCAGCCCGAACCCGGCGAGCATCGTGTTGACCGCGTCGCACCCGACTCGGGCCAGAAGCGCGTCGGCCGCGGTGTTGTCACTCAGCGTGATCATCAGGTAGGCCAGGTCACGCAGCGAGATCGTGACGTCGTCCAGCATCGCGGACAGGCCCGTGGGGCCGGTCACCCGATCGGCGGCCCCCACGGTCACCCGGCTCGCCGGATCGACCAGCCCGGCGTCGGCCTGACGGCAGAACTCCACCATCAGCGGCACCTTGAAGATCGAGGCGATCGACACCGGCTCGTCGGAGCCGAGCCCGATCTCCCGGCCCGAGCGCAGGTCGGCCACGTGCAGCCACCCGGTCACGCCCGCCGAGCCGAACAGGGCCGCCAGGTCCGGCTCGTTCATGCCAGCATCCCCGGCCTGCGGCTGATGTGCCGCACGGGCGCCGCCGCCTCGTCCGTCATCCCGGCGCTCTCTTTCAGCGTTCGTACGGCCACCGCCGAGAAACCGGTGACCGCGTCCGTCTCGATCCGCCAGGCCGTGGAGACCCGGGAACTGATCGGCGAGCCTAGCAGCGGGCGCCAGGCGAGCCCAGGCAGGTCCACCCTGGCCCCGAACGCCACCGCCACCCCGGCCAGCACCAGGCCGAGCCCGGCGCCCTGGTGCACCTGGGCGGGCACGTAGCCGTGGTGGCGGCACTCCGCCAGCGTCGCGGCGTGCAGCCCCGGCTCCCCCTCCTTGGGCGGCAGCAGCAGCTCGCGGCCCGCCAGGTCGGCCAGGTGCAGTTCCCCGGACCGGGCCAGTGGGTCCCCCTCGGCCAGCAGCACGCCGTGCGGCTGCACCAGCACCTGCCCGAAGCTCAGTCCCGGCGCGCTGATCGGGTGGCGCACGATGCCGACGTCGATGGCGCCCTCGCTCAGCGCGGCCACCTGGTCGGCCGTCCAGATCTCCGCGGGTGCGAGCCGTACGTCCGGGTTGCTCGCGCGGAAGCCGGCCACCAGGGCGGCGATCACCGCGGCGGCCAGGTCGGGCGGGACGCCGAGCTTGAGCACCGTGCCCGCGCCGTGGCGGACGAGCTCGCGCAGCCGGTCGGCCCTGGCGACGATCTCGCGGGCCTCGCCGACCAGCAGGCGGCCCGCCTCGGTCAGCCGGACCTGACGGGCGGAGCGGTCGAAGAGCCGCACGCCGAGCTCCTCCTCCAGGCGCTTGATCCGCTGGCTGAGCGGCGGCTGGGCCATGCCGAGCCGGATCGCGGCATTGCCGAAGTGGAGTTCCTCCGCCACCACGGTGAAGTAACGCAGATGCCGGACAAGGTCCATGACCAGCAACTATATCCGACTTTATATCTTTACATCATCCATATCGGTATTGGACACCACACGGCGGGCTCTGGTGTGCTCTGGCGGCATGGGGCCGCAAATGGGGACAAATTTCATGAATCTTCAGCCTGAGACGCTGCCCAGGCGAAGGCGCAGGTGGTGGCCGTGGATCACCGCCGCCGCCCTGGTGCTCGCTCTCACGACGGCCGGCACGCTCTGGGTGCTGCGGACGAAGGGCACGCCTGAGGAGACTGCCGACTCGTACCTGTCCGCCTGGTCCGTCCAGGACTATGCGCGGATGCGGGAGCTCGTCGCCGACCCGCCCGCCGACTTCGAGCGCCGGCACCAGCGCTTCCGCGCCGACCTCCAGCTCACCGGGGCGACCTTCAAGCGCGACGCGACCTCCACGGGCGGCACTATCACCTTCCACGCCGGCCTCACCGGCCCGAGGAACTGGAAGTACGACGGCAAGCTCAAACTCCTGGAGCGCGGCGGCTCGTGGAAGGTCGCCTGGACCCCCGCCACCATCAACCCCTCGCTCAAGCAGGGCAGATCCCTGCGGCTGATCACGGAGAAGGCCGCGACGCCGCCGGTCCTGGCGGCCGACGGCAGCCGCGTCGACACCCCGGACGCTCCCGGCTCGGTGCTGCAGCTCGTGGAAGGGCTCAAGCAGACCTATCCCGACCGGCTCGCCGACGGGCAGTCCCGCCGGATCGACCTCTACCAGGGCGAGGAGTTCCTCCAGACGGTGGTCAAGCCGGACGAGAAGGAGCCGCTGCGCACCACGATCGACCTCAAGGTGCACCGGGCGGGCGCCGCCGCGCTCGACGGCGTGCGGAAGCCGGCCTCGCTGGTCGCCATCCGGCCGTCGACCGGCGAGATCCTTTCGGTGGTCAACAAGCCGGGCGGGTTCAACCGGGCACTGCTCGGCAAGTACCCGCCCGGCTCGACGTTCAAGGTCGTGACCGCCTCCGCGCTGGTCGCGGACGGGGCGAAGCCCGACGAGCAGGTCGAATGCCCGGCCGAACAGAACATCGGCGGCTTCCCCTTCCACAACGCCGGCTTCCACGACTACGGCCGGCTCTCCTTCCGCGACGCCTTCGCCCACTCGTGCAACACCACGTTCGGCGCGATGGGGGTGGCGAAGCTCGGGGACGGGCGGCTCGCCGAGGTGGCCGCCGGCTTCGGATTCGGTTCCGCGATCACGCCGGGTGTGCCGGCGGTGAAGGCCGAGTTCCCCGCGCCCAAGGACGACACCGACCTCGCCTCCGCCTCCATCGGGCAGGGCAGGGTGCTGGCCAGCCCGCTCAACATGGCCTCGGTCGCGGCCGCCATCGCCGACGGCTCCTGGCGTCCGCCCCGCCTGGTCGCCCAGGAGCTGATGCCGGACCGCACGCTCCGGCCGCGCCCGCTGGAGGACGGCGTGGTGCGGGCCCTGCGCGAGCTCATGCCCGCCGTCGTCACCGACGGCACCGCGCACGCGGTGAAGTTCCCCTCGGGTACGGCGGGCAAGACCGGGACGGCCGAGTACGGCTCCGGCAAGGAGCCGCCCGCGCACTCCTGGTTCATCGGCTACCGGGGGGACCTGGCGTTCGCGGTGATCGTGGAGGGCGGCGGCGCCGGCTCCGCGGTGGCGGCCCCGATCGCGGCCCGCTTCCTCAACGCGCTGAGCTGACCCGCCTCCGCTTCACCACCGCCCCGCTCCGATCGGCCCGGCCAAGCGGCCGACCGGCGCGGCTCAGGGGCTGACCGGCTTGCGGTCCACCGGTGTGGTGAGGCTGGCGACCGCGGCCACCACCTCTGAGGCGTTGGACAGGTCGGGCAGCACGAGGTCGGCCCCGGCCTCGCGTAGCTCGCCGGCCATCGACCGGCCGGAGGCCACCCCGATCATCGCCGCCCCACCGATCTTGGCGGCCTGTACGTCACGCGTCGAGTCCCCGATGACCACGGTGTTGGCCGAGGTGAACGGCACCCCGAAACGCGCCTTCGCCCGCCCCTGGGCGACCTGGAGCAGCGACGCCTTGGGGTAGACCTCCTCGCCGTAGCCGCCGAGCTCGAAGTCGATGTACTTCTCGAGCCCGAACGCCTTGAGCTTGTGCACGGCGTTGCTCTTGATCGTGCCGGTGAGCACCGTCTGGACCACGCCGTCGAGTTTGGCGACGGCCTTGAGCGCCTCCTTGGCGCCCGCCATCGCGCGGCCCTCGGTGGCCAGGCGCTTGCGCCGGTCGGCGAACGCCATCGCCAGCGCGGACAAGAACCGCGGCAGGGTGTCGTCCTCGGTGACGATGCCGTTGACCGCGAGGGTCTCGAAGACGATCTCTGAGTCGGGGCGGCCGCGCGCCGGCGCCAGTTTGAGCATCGGACGCCCGGTCACGGCGCGGAACGCCTCGGCGTAGGCGTCCCTGGTCACTATCGCGACGTCGACCAGTGTGAGGTCGATGTTCCAGAGCACAAGGCGTTTGATGGCGACCTCCTGAAGGGGACCCAGCCAGGGTACGGCCATCCGCCGGGCCAGGACGGCCGGCGACGCGATTCAGGCATACGTGAGCGCTTGCGCGAGGGTGTCGACGACCGGCAGCCCGGTGGCCTCCAGCTCGGCGCGCGTGGTCATGCCGCCGGTGTAGAGGACGGCCCTGGCGCCCACGTGCTTGGCGGCGAGCCCGTCGTCGACGCTGTCGCCGATCACCAGGATCTCGCGGGCCTCGACGTCGATGGCCTCGATGTGGGCGGTCAGGTGCGCGGCCTTCTCGCCACCCGTCAGCCCCACCAGGCCGTCGACCCTGGTGAAGTGCCGGGTGATGCCGAAGGACTCGATCAGCGGCACCAGGTGGGTGTGCGGGGCCATCGAGCAGAGCGACTGGGTGCCCGTCCAGCTGGTGAGTGACAGCTCGGCGTCGGCGGCCAACTGGCAGGCCACGCTGAGGCGGAAGTAGTGCTCGTGGAAGCCTTCGTCCAGCAGCTCCCACTCGCCCTCGTTGAGCGGGCGGCCGAGCAGCCGCTCGTAGGCGACCCAGATGGGCCGGGTGTAGACCGCGCGGAATTCGTCCGCGGTCAGCGGCGGCAGCTCGTACGGCCTGAAGACCTCGTTGGTGGCTCCGACAACGGCGTCGATGTCGTGGAACAGCGTGCCGTTCCAGTCCCAGATGATGTGCTTTGTCATGTCACGATCAGTTTAACCGGCGGGTGTGACATCCCGATGAACGGCGAAGCCGCAGCCCGTTGGCCGCGGCTTCACCCGTGACTGCGAGTCAGACCCGCGTGGCTAGCCGCAGGCCTTGGAGGTGGTGCCGGAGCCGTTCTGGCCGCCCTGGCCGGAGCCGAACACCACGCTGGCACCGCCCCAGGCGCACATGTTGTTGCCGTACAGCATGTTGCCCCAGTGACGGCCGCCGTTGCCCTGCTTGAAGGAGAACCGGTCGTACCTGTCGTCCGTGTAGACGCTGATGGTGCCGTGCGCGGACGAGGCCGTCCTGATCTCGATCCAGTTGGTCTTGCACCTGCTCGACCACCAGAGCTGGATCGTGCCGACCTTGCCTTCGATGCGGTTGCTGAGCGACGCGCTCCGCACCACCTGGGCCGCGTTGCCGCAGCCGGTCTTGTAGGGGTCCTTGTGGTCGTAGTAGTAGTGCTTGGGGGCCGCCTGCGCGCTGACGGGAGCGACCGTGAGGAGGGCCGCCGCCACCGCGCCGACCGCGATGGCCGTTACTCGGAACTTCACCTGGAACCGACTCCTTGAGCTGGGGATGGGATCCGTGGGGACCTTAGCGATAAGCCTCAGGAGACGGTCAAGGTTCGGTGATCTATTTAACGTGTTCCTAACGTTACTCTATGAGATCAGGGATCTCCTGCGTGGCGAACCACATGAGCTCATGCGCCTCGGCGCCGTCCACGGTGAAGCGGGCGTCGTCGTCGCCTCCGTCGGCGGCGGGAAGGGCGGCGATCGCGGCCTGGATGTCGGCGACCGCGTAGAGGTCGTCCACGTGGACCGCGGCCACCTTGGCCATCGGCACCGGCTCCGCCACCCGTACTCTGGCCCGTTCTTCCAGGTCGGCGCCTATGGAGAGGGCGCCGTCCGGCACCTCGGCGACGACGACCAGGCGGCGGGAGCCCGCCTCGACGCCGTCGGCGTGGTCGGCGGCCAGCATGCGCAGCGAGGCGCGGGCCGCCTCGGTGAGTGCCACGTATTCGAGCTCCTCGGTGTCTCCCGAGGCGTACCACTCGGTCAGCGCGGGGGTCACCGCGTAACCGGTCAGCGGGGCCGGGCCTAGCTCTCCCGCCTCGACCGCTCGGGTCAGGGCGGGGAGCGTGCACGGCAGATAGACGCGCATCACGAACCTTTCACAACATGCAAGGGGGGCTCTATCATGCCCGTCGCAACGGAAGTTGGAGCAGAGACTCGAGTTCCGTGATGGTCGAATCGGCGTCGCGGTGGTGGATGCCCGCCATGCCGAGCCCCCGCGCGGCCACGATGTTGGCCTCGATGTCGTCGATGAACACGCACGCCTCGCCGGGCAGCCCGACCCTGCCGAGCGCGTGCTCGAAGATGCGCGGCTCAGGCTTGCGCATGCCGACCTCGCCGGAGATCACGATCGCGTCGAAGAGCTCGTCCCAGCCGTCCCGGGGATAGACGTTGGACCAGGAGTTGGACAGCAGGCAGGTCTTGAAGCCGTTGCGTTTGACGTCGTGCAGCATGTCGTACATCGCGTCGACCCGCTCGAAGCCGGCGAACATCCGCTCCAGCAGCCCCTCGGCCTCGGGCGACACCCCGTCGACGGTCCGCAGCCGGGCGGCCAGGTCGCGCTCGAACGCGGCCCCGTCCAGCTCCCCGCGCTCCAGCGCGTGCACGACGCTCTCCTGGTCACCGCCGTAGGCCTGGTCGATCAGCTCGCGCATGACGGATCGGTAGTGGGCGTCGTCGATGCGATCCGCCTCGATCCACTTGCCGATGGACACGGAGAGACTGGTCGTGAGCACGCCACCCCAGTCGATCAGCACCCCTGTGATCAAGGTCCCTCCTTGGAATCCCGTTCTAGGGTAGTTGAGCGTCGCACATCCCACGGTGACCGGCACAAACCCCTGATAAAGGACAAGCAAATTGCCCGGCTATGGTGAGGTTCCATTGAGCTGACCCCCGGAAGGGACCGCCGTGCGTACGACGATCCTGATCACCTCGGATGAGTTCAAAGCTCCAGGGACGGAGCTGTTCGACTTCGACCCGATACTCCCCGGCGGCCCGGAGTGGCTGACCAAGCCCGTACTTCTCGCTCTGCTCTCCTCGGCCCTGATCATCGCCTTGTGCTGGGCCGCCTTCGCCAAGCCGAAACTGGTCCCCAGAGGCTGGCAGAACGCCGGCGAGTACGCCTACATGTTCGTCCGCGAACAGATCGCCAGGCCCAACCTCGGCAAGGACGCCGACAAGTGGATGGGCCTGCTCCTCACCGTCTTCCTGACCGTGCTGGTCTGGAATCTGATGGGCGTCATCCCGTTCATCCAGTTCCCCGTCGCCGCGAACATCTCCTTCCCCTTGGTGCTGGCGGTCAGCGTGTACGTCATCAAGGTCTACCTGGGCGTCAAGCACCACGGTGTCCGCGGCTACCTGAAAGGCGTCGTGTACCTGGAGGGCCTGCCCGGCTGGGCCTACGGGATCTACGCCCCGCTGATCATCGCGGAGACCTTCATCAACTCGCTGTTCACGCACTTCATCCGGCTGTTCGCGAACATGTTCGCCGGCCATCTCCTCCTGGCGTTCTTCAGCTCGGTCGGCTTCTGGTTCCTGTTCGAGCGACTGACCGTGCTCGGCGCGGGCATCGGCGTCCTCGGCGTGGTGATGACGATACTGATGACCGCGTTCGAGATGTTCATCATGTTCCTACAGGCGTTCCTGTTCGCCCTGCTCGCCTCGATGTTCATCGCCAGCGGGCTGAAGGGCTCGCACTAACGCGCGACGCGGGCGGCCAGCCTGCGGTGCTCCGCGCTGCGGAGCACCTTGGCCGCCTGGGCGGCCGACGCCACGGGCGCCTTGGGCAGCAGGCCACGGCCCTGCTTGAGCTTGAGCAGCCGGGTCACCGACTCGTCGAGGCGCTGCTGCGAGATCTTGCCCGACTTCACCGCCGCCAGCACCGCGTTGTACGCCTTGGGCAGGTCGTTCGGCATGAGCAGCAGGTCGGCGCCCGCCTGGATGGCGCGCACGGGGATCTCGGCGTCGTTGTACTTCTTGCGCACCCCTTCCATGTTGAGCGCGTCCGTGGAGATCACTCCCTGGAAGCCGAGCTTGTTCCTGAGCAGCCCGGTAAGGATGGGCTTGGACAGCGTCGCGGGGTCGCGTGACGGGTCGAGCTTGGGGAAGACGATGTGCGCGCTCATCACGGCGTCGACGCCGGCGGCGATCGCGGCCTTGAACGGTGGCGCGTCGATCCGCTCCCACTGCTGCTTCGTGTGCTTGATCACCGGCAGCCCGGTGTGGCTGTCGATGTTGGTGTCGCCGTGGCCGGGGAAGTGCTTGGCGGTGGCGGCGACCTTGGCGTCCCTGAAGCCCTTGACCGACGCGGCCACCATCTTGGCCACCTCACCCGGCTGGTCGCCGAAGGCGCGCTTGCCGATGACCGGGTTCCTCGGGTCGACGTTCACGTCGGCGACCGGGGCGAAGTCCAGGTTCACGCCGACCGCGCGCAGCTCCTCGCCGGTGGCCTTGGCCACGGCCCGCGCGAGCGCGGTGTCCTTGGTCGCGCCCACCTCCGAGGCGCCGGGGAAGTCGGTCATCAACGCGCCCATCCTGGACACCAGGCCGTTCTCCTGGTCGGTACCGATCAGGAGCGGGACACCCTTGGACGCCTGCTGCAGCCCGTTGGTCAGGTTGACGACCTGGTCGACGCCCTGGATGTTGGCCGGGAAGAGGATCACGCCGCCGAGGTGGTATCGGGCGACCACCTTGGCCGGGGTCTGGACGCCGTATCTTGCCTGGTTCTCGCCCGACACGGTGCCGGGCGCCGTGCCGTACAGGACGGGCATGAACAGCTGGCCGACCTTCTCCTCCACGCTCATCTTCGACACGACCAGCCGCAGATCGGCGCCCTCGCCGGACCGCGAGGGGCTCGGCCGGGACGGCTGGGTCGGCTGGGTCGTGGCCGGGGTCGCCACCTCGGGCCTCGTCGCCGGAGCGGCGCCCGCCGGAGCGCCACCACCACCGGCGCATGCCGCGAGAGCCATCACCAGGAGCCCGGTCGTACCTGTCCGTCGAAGCATGCCCCAACGGTATCCATGCCGCCGGGACGCCCGGACCACAAGCCGTCCTTCCGGCCTCCGGTCAGCGCTCCTGAACGCAGAGGCTCCTGAACGCAGAGGCTCCCAAACGCAGAGGCTCCTAGACGCCCAGCGGAACGAGGCCGGGCAGATGCGAGCGGGCCGCCGCGCGGGCGTGCGCCGGCGTACTGGCTCCCCGCGCCGCCTGCGCGGCGAGCTGGCACTGGTCCAGCGTGTGCGCGCCAAGCCCGGTCCGTACGGCGGGCAGCGCGGCGGCGCCCATGGACAGCGTGGTCACCCCGAGCCCCACGAACACGCAGGCCATGGCCGGGTCGGCGGCCGACTCCCCGCAGACGCCGCACGGTTTGCCGTTGTCGGCGGCGGCCGTCGCGGTCATGGCGACGAGGTCGAGCAGCGCGGGCTGCCACGGGTCCTGCAACGAGCCCAGCGCGCCGGACTGACGGTCGGCGGCGAAGGCGTACTGCGCCAGGTCATTGGTCCCGATCGACACGAAGTCGACCACCGTGACCAGGCTCTCCGCCCGCAGCACCGCGGCCGGGATCTCGATCATCACGCCCGCCTGCGGGAGCCCTCTGGCGTGGCAGGCGTCGGCGAACCACTTGGCCTCCTTGGCCGTGGCGACCATCGGAGCCATCACCTGGAGCTCGGCCGCCGCCGTGCCCGCCCGGACCGCGGCCGCGCGGTCCACCGCCGCCGCCACCGACAGCGCTTCCAGCTGGGCGTCCATCACCTCGGGGAACTTCTCGAACAACCGCAGGCCACGCTCGCCGAGTGCCGGGTTCGGCTCGGGCGCGGCCGGCGGCAGGAACGCCAGCGGCTTGTCGGCTCCGGCGTCCAGCGTCCGCACCACCACCCTTCCGCCCGGGAACGCGGCCAGCGCCGCCCGGTAGACCTGCTCCTGCTCCGCCACGGAGGGCGCCTCGGGCCGCCCGAGGAAGAGGAACTCGGTGCGATAGAGCCCGACCCCCTCCGCCCCGGCCGCCAGCGCCCCGTCGAGGTCGCCCGGGCCGCCGATGTTGGCCAGCAGTTGCACCAGGTAGCCGTCGCGGGTCCGGCCGGGGCCGCCGGTCGTCATCCGTTGCCGCCTGGCCTCGTTCGCGCCGACGTGCCGGGCCACGTCGGACTCGGTGGGCTCCAGGCGTACCTCTCCGGTGTTGCCGTCGACCAGCACCCGGGTGCCGGGCGGGATCTCGGTCGCGCCCGGACAGGCCACGACGGCGGGCACGCCCATCGCCCTGGACAGGATCGCGGTGTGGCTGGTCGGCCCGCCGCCCTCGGTCACGAACGCGGCCACGACGTCCTTCGACAGCAACGCGGTGTCGGCGGGCGCCAGATCGATGGCGATCAGCACATACGGCTCGCCCGTGCCGGGATCGGGAGGCGGGGCCGGCAGGGGGTGGCCGGTGAGGCGGGCGATCACGCGGTCCCTGATGTCGTCCAGGTCGGCGACGCGCTCGCCGAGATATCCGCCCGCACTAACCAGCATGTCCCGATATTTCGCGAAAGCTTGGTAGACCGCCCGGGGAGCCGCGATCCCCTCGTCGATCAGGGCCTTGACCCCCACCACCAGGCCGGGATCCTCGGCGATCAGCGCCTGGGCCTTGAGGATCTCCTTGGCCTCGCCGCCGGCCCGGTTGCCGCGGGCCTCCAGCTCTCCCGCCACCTGCCGGAGGGCGGCCACCGCCCGCTCCCGCTCCGGCTCCGGCGGGCCCTCGTACGTGGAGCCGGGGGCAGGCTCGGGTACGGCGCCGGTCAGCACGTACGCGGCACCCAACCCGATCCCCGGGCTGACCCCGGCCCCCCGCAGGTTCATGGGGTCCCGGCGATCGCCGCGAGCTGGTCGAGCACCTCGTCGGCGCCCTCGCCCTCGGCCCTGATCACGATGTCCTCGCCCTGCCGGACGTCCAGCCCCAGGATCTGCAGGATGCTCTTGCCGTTGACCGGCGTGCCCCCCACGCCCTTGGTCACGGTGATGTCCATCGGGGCCTTGACGGCGGTCTGCACGAACGTCGCCGCCGGGCGGGCGTGCAAGCCCACTTCCGCCGCCACGGTGACCTTGCGCTCGGCCATGTATTCCTCCTTGTCCACCGGTCCGGACCACCCGGACTCAGATCGTGCTAATCCCAGAGAAAAAGCTCGTCTCCGGCGAGTACCGACCCGCCGGCCATGGCCGTCACCGACCCGGCGGGCGCGTCGAGCGCCACCACCGGGCAGACCGGCGAGCGGCCACCGGCCTCGATCGCGGCCGGGTCCCAGGCCACCACGGGCTGGCCCGCGCACACCCTGTCACCCTCGGCCGCGAGAAGCTCGAACCCCTTCCCCTTCAGCTGAACGGTATCGATGCCCAGGTGCACCAGCACGCCCTTGCCGTCGTCCCCCACGATGACATAGGCATGCGGATGCAATTTCATGATTTTTCCTGTTATCGGGGCTACGGCCGTGCCCGGTCCCCGCGCTGGATCTATCGCCGTTCCCGGCCCGACCATGCCCGCGGAGAACACCGGATCGGGCACGGCCGACAGCCCGACGGCCACCCCCTCGACCGGGGCGAGAACAGTCGTCATGGTCTCGCCCTCTAGCCGATGATGTCCTCGATGTCGCTGGCGATCGTGTCCGCCTCGGGCCCGACGACGACCTGCACCACGTTGCCCGCGGCCATGACGCCGTGCGCGCCCGCCGCCTTGAGCGCGGCCTGGTCGACCTTGGAGACGTCACGCACCTCTGTCCGTAGCCGGGTGATGCAGGGTTCGATGTCGATGATGTTGCCGGCACCGCCGAGCCCCGCGATGATCGCGCTGGCGTCAGCCGCCATCCGTCCTCCTCGTACGTTACGACCAGGCTAAACGTCAGTCGGTCTGGGTCACCTTGTTGAGCCCGCGCGGCGCGTCGGGATCGATGCCCAGCCTCCTGGCCAGCGCCTCGGTGAGCAACTGCCCCGGCACGATGAGGCCCATGGGCGCGACCCACTCGGGCAGGTCCGGGCCGTTGAGCGCCGCCGTGCCCGCGTGGGCCAGCGCCGGACCGCCGCCGATGGTGAAGGCCGCGGCGCCCGCGGCGACGACGCGCTCGGCCAGCGCCACGGTCCCGGACAGCGTCGGGCTGTTCTCGGCGGCGACCAGCAGCGCGGGGGTGTCGGCGTCGACCACGGCGATCGGCCCGTGCAGCAGGTCGGCGTACGACAGGCCCATGGCGTGCAGGTAGCACGCCTCCTTGAGCTTGAGCGCGGTCTCCAGCGCGGTGGAGAAGGCCAGGCCGCGGGCGGAGACCACGGCCCCGGGCTTGTCGGCCAGGCCCTCGACGACCGCGTCGAGGTCACCAGGCTCGGCGATCAGCTTCTCGACCGCGTCGGGGACCCGCTGCAGGTCGGCCGCGTCCACGTCGGCGCCGAGGCCGAGCGCGAGCACGGCCAGCGCGGCGAGCTGGGTGGTGTAGGTCTTCGTGGCGGGGACCGCCTTCTCCTCGCCCGCCAGCGTGCACAGCGCCAGGTCGGCGGCCTGGGCGAGCGGGCTGTCCGGACCGCCGTTCGTCACGCCGACCGTCCTGGCCCCGCAGTCCTTGGCCCAGGTCAGCGTCTCGACGATCTCCTCGGTCCGGCCCGACTGCGAGATGGCCACGGCCAGCACGCCGTCGAGGTCCAGCTTGCGCTTGTACGTCGTCGCGACGGACGGGGCGGCGAGCGCGGCCAGCCGGCCCGCGTGGGCTTCGACCAGGTAGCGGCCGTAGACTGCGGCATTGTCGGAGGTGCCACGCGCGATGAACAGCAGTTGCCGGGTCTGCTCACCCAGCGCTCTCACCTCGCCGATCCTGGGGAGCAGGGAGTCGAGCGTGGCCCGCAGAGCCTGGGGTTGCTCAGCGATCTCGCTGCGCATCTTGGTGGTCATCATCCCTCAAATCGTTACCGTGCAGACTTGACCCTGTTTTACGACATGTGGTCTAGTCCGGACTAGACCAGTACGAACCATAGCCCATTGCCCAGGTCAGATCGAGGGGAGGATCCGTGGCGCACATCGATCCGGACAGCCCGGTGCCCAAGTACTTCCAGCTCCGCGAGATCCTGCTGGATCTCATCGACAGCGACGAGCTGAGCATCGGCGCGGCGATCCCGTCCGAGCGCGAGCTCTGCCAGCGCTTCGGCCTGTCCAGGATGACCGTCCGGCAGGCGGTCGACCACCTGGTGTCCGAGGGCCGGCTGCACCGGGTGCCCGGCAAGGGCACCTTTGTGGCCAGGCCCAAGATCGAGCTCGCGCTGCAGCTCACGTCGTTCACCGACGATATGCGGGCGCGCGGCATGGAGCCGGGCTCGCGCGACCTGGACAGAAGGGTCGTACGCGCCAGCGCCCATCTGGCCAAGGAACTGGGCATCCAGCCGGGCGAGGAAGTGCACTTCATCGAACGGCTGCGGACCGCCGACGGCGAGCCGCTGTCCATCGAGCGGGCGCACATCCCGGTCAAGCTCGCCCCCGACCTGGCCGAGCACGACCTGTCCGGCAGGTCACTCTACGAGCTGCTGGAGAGCCGCTACGGGCTGGTCATGGACGCCGGCGAGCTGACCATCGACGGGGGCATCGCCGATCCGAGCGACGCCGACCTGCTCAAGCTCGCCCGGGGCGGGGCCGTACTACTGTTGCAGCGCAGATCCTTCTCCGGCGGCGTCTGCGCGGAGCTGGGCGTGTCCACCTATCGCGCGGACCGCTACCAGCTGCGCACCATTCTGGAAACGCCCACCAGACGGGGCTGAGGGCCCGATCCGGAGGAACCCCCGGTGAACGAGACCACCGCCGCCAGGCCTTCGCCGTTCTCACGCGTGATGAACGTGCTCCAGCGGCTGGGCCGCTCGCTCATGCTGCCCATCGCCGCCCTACCCGCGGCCGCGCTGCTGCTCCGCTTCGGCCAGCCCGACATGCTCGGCTCCAACGGCGCCGACCCCGGCGGCCTGGCCGACGTGGCCGGCTTCGGCTGGATGAACCAGGTCGCCGAGGTGCTGGCCGCCGCCGGTGCGGCGCTGTTCGAGAACCTGCCGCTGCTGTTCGCGGTGGGGGTGGCGATCGGGTTCGCCCGCAAGTCCGACGGCTCGACCGCGCTCGCCGCGGTGGTCGGCTACCTGGTGTTCGACCGCGTGACCAAGGTGATGTTCTTCGGCTCGGCCATCAGGAACACGGTCCTGATCAGGGCGGAGCAGCCTCAGGGCATCAAGGAGATCATCAACTACGGCATGCAGAATCCCACCCAGGTGCTCGGCGGCATCATGATCGGGCTGGTCACCGCCATGCTCTGGCAGCGGTTCCACCGGATCAAGCTGCCGTCCTGGCTGGCCTTCTTCGGCGGGCGCCGGTTCGTACCGATCATCACCTCGATCGCGGCGCTGCTGCTCGGCGTGCTGATCGGCTGGGTGTGGCCGATACTCGGCGAGTGGATCGGCCACGCGGGCGAGGCCCTGACCACGCTCGGGCCGCTGGGCACCGGCATCTACGGCCTGATCAACCGGCTGCTGATCCCGCTCGGCCTGCACCACTTCGTGAACTCGATCGTCTGGTACGTGGTCCCCCAGTGCGAGGTCGGCGGCCAGGTCCTCGGCGGCGACTGGAACTGCTACTTCGGCGGCGCCCCGCACTCCGGCCAGTTCATGGCCGGGTTCTTCCCGATCATGATGTTCGCGCTGCCGGCCGCCGCGCTGGCCATGTGGCGGGCCGCGCCTCCGCACCGTCGGGCGGCCGTGGGCGGCATCATGCTGTCGGCCGGGCTGGCCTCGTTCGTCACCGGCATCACCGAGCCGATCGAGTTCGCGTTCATCTTCGTGGCACCGGTGCTGCTGGTCGTACACGCGGTGCTGACCGGTCTGGCGATGGCGCTCACCACACTCATCGGCGGGCAACTGGGCTTCGGCTTCTCCGCGGGACTGCTCGACATGCTCCTCAACGCCAGCAAGTCGAACACCCATAATCTGCCGGGGATCCTGTTGCTGGGGGTGATCTATGGGGTGGTCTATTACGTGGTGTTCACTTTCCTCATCCGCAAACTCAACATCCTGACCCCCGGTCGCGAGCCCGAACCTGACGTCGACTCGGGCGAATAACTTCCATTTTTTACGGCAAGCCCGGTGAGCCCCACCCGCCATACAGGGCTGAGATCTGTCCAGGGGCACGCTCCTCCGGTGGAGGTGGCTGGGCGCCGAGACGCGCGTCTTCTTGGCCGGGGCCTACCGCCCAGGCGGTAATGGAGCATCGGGGTGGGCCGGATCCGTTCTGGACGGGCCGGTAGCAGGGTGGGCCGGACCGAAATTTTGCTGGACCACTCCAGCTTTCGGTGATCTTGTTCGCCAATCACCTCGAATCGGTGGCCCAGGCGGGAAAGTTGGTGGCCGATGTATTCGGGGGCGGGGCCGGAAACTCTATGTATCGATCCCTCTCCCCCTATGACATCGGAGGACCCATGTCATCTCTTCCGCACGCCGCCGCCGTTCCCGACCCGCTCGTGTGGGGGCCGCCGGGGGCCATCCCCGACGAGCGCAAGCTGAGGTCGCTCGGACAGGCACTGGCCGAGGTGCTCGCGGGACGGCGGCCGGCTGAGAGTGTCGCCGACCGGTTCACCGAGCGGGCCTACCGTGAGCTCGTCAGGGCGGGGCGGATGATCGACGCGAAACGGCCGCCGTTCGTGGGGAGCCCGCACGTGAAGGAGCCCAAGGACGGCGCGGTGGAGATGTGCCTGCTCGTCCACTGCGGCGAACGCAGCCACGTGCTGGCCGTCCGGCTGGAGCGGCGCGGCGTGCAATGGCTGTGCACGGACTTCGAGACGGCCTGACGCGGCATTTGAGACGGCCATTCGAGACGGCCCGAAGCGGCTATTCGAGACGGCCTGACGCAGCACGTGAAAGAGGCCCCCGCCGGGCGGCGAGGGCCTCTTTCGCGGCACTGGGCGTTGTTACGCCTCGGCGTGCTTGGGGTCGCCGTGGCAGCGCTTGTACTTCTTGCCCGAGCCACAGGGGCAGGGCGCGTTGCGCTCGACGTTGCCGTAGGCGGCGCGCTCGGCCGACGTGCTGCGGACCCGGGTGTGCTCGACCTCGCCCGCCTCGCCCGGCGCGGTGTATTCGAGCTCGGCGGGCCGCTCGGGCCCACGCAGGCCGCGCGCGATGATAGAGCGGGTCTCCGCCATCATCGCGTCCTCTTCCTCGACGATCGGGTTCTCCTGAACCTCGACCTCGATGTTGAACAGGAAGCCGACCGAGTCCTCCTTGATGCCCTCCAGCATCGCGGCGAACATCTCGAAGCCCTCGCGCTGGTACTCGATCTGCGGGTCCTTCTGCGCGTAGGCCCGCATGCCGATGCCCTCGCGCAGGTAGTCCATCTCGTAGAGGTGCTCACGCCACTTGCGGTCGAGGACCGACAGGATGACGCGGCGCTCGAACTCGCGGGTGGCGTCGGCGCCGAGCTCCTCCTCGCGCCTGGCGTAGGCCTCCAGCGCGTCCTTCTTCACCTTCTCGGAGATCAGCTCGGCGGTGAGCTCCTCGCGGCTGCCGGCCTCCTCGACGACGTTGTCGATGGTGAGCGTGACGGGGTAGAGCTCGCCGAACGCCTTCCACAGCTTGTCGAGGTCCCACTCCTCGGCGAACCCCTCGGCCGTGGCACCGGCGACGTAGCCGTCGATCACCTCGCCGACGAAGCCGCGCACCTGCTCGTGCAGGTCGGCGCCCTCCAGGACGCGGTGGCGCTCGGCGTAGATCACCTTGCGCTGCCGGTTCATGACCTCGTCGTACTTGAGAACTTCCTTGCGGATCTCGAAGTTCTGCTGCTCGACCTGGTGCTGGGCGGAGGCGATGGCCTTGGAGACGATGCCGGACTCGATCGGCTGGTCGTCCGGGATGTTGAGCCTCGTCATGATCATCTCGACCCGGGCCGAGTTGAACAGGCGCATGAGGTCGTCGCCCAGCGAGAGGTAGAAGCGCGACTCGCCCGGGTCGCCCTGACGGCCGGAGCGGCCACGCAGCTGGTTGTCGATGCGGCGCGACTCGTGGCGCTCGGTGCCGAGAACGTAGAGGCCGCCGATCTGGGTGACCTCGTCGTGCTCGGCCTTGACGGCCGCCTTGGCCTTCTCCAGCGCCTCGGGCCACGCCTTCTCGTACTCTTCGGGCGTTTCGAGCGGGTCGAGACCGCGCTGGCGCAGCTCCAGGTCGGCGCGGAACTCGGAGTTGCCGCCGAGCATGATGTCGGTGCCTCGACCGGCCATGTTGGTGGCCACGGTGACGGCGCCCTTGCGGCCCGCCTCCGCGACGATCGCGGCCTCGCGCGCGTGGTTCTTCGCGTTGAGCACCTCGTGCGGAACGCCGCGGCGCTTGAGCGCCTTCGACAGCCGCTCGGACTTCTCGACCGAGGTGGTGCCGACGAGCACCGGCTGGCCGGCCTCGTAGCGCTCCTTGATGTCCTCGACGACCGCGGCGAACTTGGCGTCCTCGGTCTTGTAGACGACGTCGGCCTGGTCCTTGCGGATCATCGGACGGTTCGTCGGGATCGGGACCACGCCGAGCTTGTACGTCTGGTGGAACTCGTTCGCCTCGGTGACGGCCGTGCCGGTCATGCCGGACAGCTTCTTGTAGAGGCGGAAGTAGTTCTGCAGGGTGACCGTGGCGAGAGTCTGGTTCTCGTCCTTGATCTTCACACCCTCTTTGGCCTCGATGGCCTGGTGCATGCCCTCGTTGTAGCGGCGGCCGTGCAGGATGCGACCGGTGAACTCGTCGACGATCAGCACCTCGCCGTCGGAGACGATGTAGTCCTTGTCCTTCTTGAACAGGTCCTTGGCCTTCAGGGCGTTGTTCAGGAAGCCGACCAGGTGGGTGTGCTCGGCCTTGTAGAGGTTGTCGATGCCGAGCCAGTCCTCGACCTTGGCGACACCGGACTCCAGGACGCCGACCGTGCGCTTCTTCTCGTCGACGATGTAGTCGCCGGTGCTCTCCTCGTCGGGCGACTTGGCCTCGACGCCCCTGCGCAGGCGGGGCACGATCTTGGCGAACTCGGTGTACCACTTACCCGACTGCTCCCCGGGACCGGAGATGATCAGCGGGGTGCGGGCCTCGTCGATGAGGATGGAGTCGACCTCGTCGACGATCGCGAAGTGGTGGCCGCGCTGCACGCACTCGTCCAGCGACCACGCCATGTTGTCGCGCAGGTAGTCGAAGCCGAACTCGTTGTTGGTGCCGTAGGTGATGTCCGCCTCGTACTGCTTGCGCCGCTCGTCGGGGGCCTGCCCGGACAGGATCATGCCGACTTCGAGGCCGAGGAAGCGGTAGACGCGGCCCATGTGCTCGGCGCCGACCTTGACCAGGTAGTCGTTGACCGTGATGACGTGCACGCCGTTGCCGGCGAGCGCGTTGAGGTAGGCGGGGAGGGTGCAGGTGAGGGTCTTGCCCTCGCCGGTCTTCATCTCCGAGATGTTGCCCATGTGGAGGCTCGCGCCGCCCATGATCTGCACGTCGAAGTGACGCTGGCCGAGCACGCGGCGGGCCGCCTCGCGCACGGTCGCGAACGCTTCGGGAAGCAGATCGTCGAGGGTTTCGCCAGCGTCGAGCCGCTGCTTGAATTCGTCCGTCAGGGCGCGCAACTCCGCGTCGGACAGGCTCGTGAAGTCGTCCTCGATGGAGTTGACCTGATCGGCGATCCGCTTGAGCTTGCGCAGGGTCTTGCCTTCGCCGGCGCGTAGGATCTTGTCGAGAATGGCTGCCACTTTATGTAAAGCTCCTCGCAGGTCTACCCCGGCGGCGCCGCCAGGAGGAGAGGCTGAGACAAACTTCCCCGTTGCCATCGTAGGCGGTTCCGCAACCAGACACAGCCACCGCGACGACGAGAGCGTCGGGCACGTCTGGGAGAATGGGGTTAGGCAGAGCGTATGCCGGTAAGACGCCGGTTCGCACCATTAGCGGGATATCCGGTAAAGGGAAGGATTTGTGATGGTTGAGGGGCGCAAGTCAGAGCATGCGGAGAATCTCGGCAGCCATGGCGGCCGTGCGTCCTCATGGCTCGCGGTGACCGTGATGGTGCTCGGCACCGTCGTCGCCGGCTATGGGTTGACCGCCGCCAACTGGACGCTCGTCTGGATCGGGGCCGGGGTGTTCGTCGTGGGCGCAATCCTCGCCCTCGTCTTCGACATCGTCACCGACGTCGTGATCGACGCCCCCCGAGCCGGACTGCGCGCGGAAGACCACCGCTGAACCACTGCCTCACCTCCGCCCCACCTCCGCCGGCGGATGCGGCCACCGCTCACCCCCGGGACATAACGGGCGGCAACCGCCAAACCGCCGCATCCATGGACCGACGCGGAGGGTCGCCGCCCAACCTCCGAGACGGAGGCGAGACAGGCCCCGCCGCTGATGCGTACGTCTCGCGGCGGGCCGCCGTTTCTGTCGGTGCCCGCCGCTAGCATTCGCGGCATGCCTAGCCGTACCAATGTGCTGATATGACGGATCTGACGGCCGACGAGGCGCGGCGGATCATCCTGCGGGCCCAGGGCCTGCTCGGCGGCGCGGACGCGCGCCGGGGCGGCGTGCACGGCATGCTCCGCAGGCTCGGCGCCATCCAGCTCGACACCATCTCCGTTCTGGCCCGCTCCCACGAACTGGTCGCCTACGCGCGCCTGGGCGCGGTGGGCAGGCCCAAGGTCGAGCGCGCCTACTGGCACAACCCCGCCCAGAGCTTCGAATACTGGTGCCACGCCGCCTGCATCCTGCCGATCGAGCACTGGCCCCTCTACGCCTTCAGGCGGCGCGCCTACCGCGACCGCCGCTACCGCTGGCACGAGGTCCCCGACCACGTCGACAAGCTGCGGGATCAGGTACGCGACTCGGGCCCCCTCACCACGTCGGACGTCGGCGGCGCCAAGAACGGCGGCCCCTGGTGGGACTGGTCCGACTCGAAGATCGGCCTGGAGTGGCTGCTCGACATCGGCGATATCGTCTGCAGCCGCCGCGTCGGCTGGCGCAGGGTCTACGACCTGTCCGAGCGGGTGGTCCCCGCCGAGCTCCTGGCCGAGGACCTCTCCGACGAGGAGTGCATCGTACGGCTGGCGGCCATAGCCGGCGCCTCGCTGGGCGTGGCGACCAGGGGTGACCTGATCGACTTCCTGCGGCTCAAGGGGAGGTTCGCCGCGATCCTCGACGAGGTGCTGCTCAGCGGGGCCACCGGGCTGGTGCCCGTACACGTGACCGGCTGGCCCTCGACCAGGGGGCAGACCAACGCGTGGGCCGATCCGGCGGGCCTTGCGTCGGCGCCGCGCGGCCGGCACCGCACGACGCTGGTGTCGCCGTTCGACTCGCTCATCTGGCATCGCGGCCGGACCGAGCGGGTCTTCGGCTTCAACTACCAGCTCGAGCTCTACGTGCCCAAGCACAAGCGGGTGCACGGCTACTTCACGATGCCGGTGCTGGCCGGCGGCCGGCTGATCGGCCGCGTGGACCCGGCCCGCGAGGGCACCACCCTGGTGGCCAGGCAACTCAGCCTGGAGCCCGGCCTCACCGCCGCCAAGTGGGCCGACGCCCTGCGCGACGCCCTGTGGTCAGCGGCCGAGTGGGTGGGCTGCGACGCCGTACGAGTCGAACGCGCCGACCCCACCCTCATCACCCACCTGGAAGCACCCGCCGACTGACCACGGCCCTCGTCGCCTACTTGACGACAGACACCACCTCGGTCACCCACCAGGGCACGAGCATCACCTGACCACCGCGCTCGTCGCCTATCCAGCGGCGAGTTCCGGCAGAACGCCGTCCTCCGCACCCGCGGGGCACGAGCACCGGCTGACCGCTACCCTCCGTACCCGTTCGGGACGGACACCGGGTGATCGTCACCCTTCACCGCCCGCCCTGGGCGCCCCAGGTTACGCCAGGCGCCGGTGGCGGCCTGCGGGCGCCAGCCAGGGCGGCTCGGGTGCGCTCGCCCGCCCGCGCAGACGCGCTCCGCGGTGGCGCGTCGGATGCCCAGGGCGCGCGTCGGATGGTCGCCACCCGTCGCACCCGTCGGGGGCTGGGCGTTCGCCACCCGTCGCACTCCGTGGGGGGCCGGGTGTTCGCCATCCGTCGCCGCCTCGGCGGGGGCGTCAGGTGATTTCCAGCATGCGTTCGCGCACCGCGTAGACCACGGCCTCCATGCGTGAGTGGAGTTGCAGCTTGTCGAGGATGTTGCGGACGTGGTTCTTGACCGTGTTCTCGGAGATGAAGAGCTGCTTGGCGATCTCGCGGTTGTTCATCCCCTTGGCCACCAGGCGCAGCACCTCCATCTCGCGTTCGGTCAGCCGGGGCACGGGGAGCTGGGGTGGGCGTTCGCTCTCTTTCTTGCTCATGTTCGCGAACTCGTTGATGAGTTTGGCGGCCATGGCCGGATTGATGAGCGACTGGCCTTCGTGCACTCCGCGCACGGCGGCGGGGACGTCGTTGATCTGCACGTCCTTGAGCAGATAGCCGGTCGCGCCCGCCTTGATGGCCTCGAAGAGGTCTTCTTCCTCGTCGCTGACCGTCAGCATGATGATGCGGGTGCTCGGCACGGAGGCCTTGATGCCCTTCGCCGCCTCGATGCCGTCCTGTCGCGGCATGCGTACGTCCATGAGCACCACGTCGGGCATGAGGCGGTCGGCCATTTCGACCGCCTCGTGCCCGTCGCTGGCTTCACCGACCACCTCGATGTCCGGCTCGGCGGCCAGCGCCAGAGCCAGGCTCCGCCTGATCAACTCGTGATCGTCCACGATCAGGACGCGGATCGGCTCGCCTCCTGACGCGCGGGCCTCGCCAGACTCCGTCACCAGGCCTCCTCGATCAGCCTCGCGACTGCCTTCTCCGCGGTTCGCTCGCTCATCACCTGACTGAGCTCGCTCACGTCTCCTCCTCGTCGGGGGGCCAGAGCCGTTGGACCGCCAATGATGGCACGTCTAACGCGGTCCTAGGGTGGTCGAGAAGATCTTTTAGCGCGCTGTCACGGCTCTACGAGCCGCAGCACGCCGTAGTTATAGCCGCGCCGGTTGTAAACGACACACGGCTGGCCACTCTCCTTGTCACGGAACAGGTAGAAGTCGTGGCCGACCAGCTCCATCTCAAGGAGAGCCTGGTCGATGGTCATTGGTTCCGCTTTGTGGTGTTTCTCCCGTACGATGAGCGGCCCGTCGCCCTCCATCTCGATCGGGACGATGTCGTCGTACTGCTTGTCATCGGGTAGCTGATCTTCTTCGAACTCGGGGACGGCCTCGGCCTCGACCTCGCGGGGTGCCAGGTCGGCGACTTCGGGGAGCGTCGCGGTGAGCTCCGCGACGGAGGGCGGGCAGTGGTTGCCGTGATGCACTTTGCGCCGGTCGGAGAGCCGCCTGAGGCGACCTTCCAGTTTGTCCAGCGCCATGTCTAGGGCGGCGAATCGATCGTCGGCGGAAGCCTCCGCACGGATGGCGGGTCCTCGAGAGTGAATGGTCAGCTCGACGCGCTCTCGCTGGCTGGCGATGCGCGGATTGCGCTCCTTCGACACCTCCACATCGACTCGAATGAGCTTGTTGTCCAGACGCTCGATCCTGGCCAGCTTGGTCGTCACCTGGTCTCGGAACCGATCACTCACTCCTGTGTGCCGGCCCTTGACGATGATGTCCATGCAACAGCCCCCCTTCGTCTAACGACTGAGAAAGAGCGCCCGACGACGTTCTTGCCGGGCGGGGTCTTCCGTCTGCCTCTCTGCTGTCACCGTTACCCTCTTCCGACGTTCCGTCACCGGGATCTCGGGTGGCACCCGCCCGGCCGACCTGGTCTTCGACCCCACATCCGCCTGCTGAGGATTTCGCGGCTCTGATGCCACTACTGCCCTTCTCTCCTGACGGGGGACATCTGGACCCCCGGGAAGGCAGGACTTACCCCTAAGCCGCACCGTGATCGGTCGACAAAGAGTCGCCTTACGTGGACCGTTTTGCCTGCGGCTGGCATCGGCTAGCAGAGCCGGGAGCCCCGACCCTGCGCAACCACGGACCCGAACGGGTGCCATGTCAGAACGCTATCCGGATCGCGACCGAATGTCAGCCTACGGATCGGGCAAACGATCACTTTCTGTGATTTTTCACCAGTGTGACGGGCATGATGCGTGCCCTTTTCTGCGTACGGCCGCCTATATATCCGTCCCATCGTGGAGTGCTGAGCTGCCCCGCCGCCGCTCGGTGGGCAGTGACATGTGGCCTCCAGGTCAGGGCCGACAAATAGATCTTTCTTTACCCAGGGTGACCGTAATGGATTTCAAGATCTTCGGCGTGTCGCGGCGACGGTGACCGCCAGGAGGACTTCGACGCCGTTCGCCCGGAGTGTCCTGGCCGCTTCGGCCAGGGTGGAGCCCGTCGTCACGATGTCGTCCACGAGCAGCACAGAGGCCGCTGGGCGGGCCTTCCCTGCGGGGGTGACCCGATGGGAGGCGGCGAGGTTGGCGGCCCGCTGCGTGGCGCTCAGGCCCGCCTGGTCGCCTATCTGGCGCGCCTGCCCGAGCGCGGGCCACAGCTCCGCCCGGCGACCGGATGCCACCAGTTGCCGTACGGCCAGCGCGGCCAGTCTGCCGACCGGGTCGTGTCCCCTCGACCGGCGGGCGCGGACGGCGCTGGGGACGGGGACGACCGCCACCGGCGCGGCGGGCCGGGACGCCAGGGCATGGCAGGCGGTGAAGGCCAGGGCCGCCGCCAGTGGACGGGCCAGCGTGGTCTGGCCGCGCTCCTTGTAGGCGACGATCGCCGCGCGCACGGCCCCCGCGTAGTCGGCGGCCGACCAGCACTCGGGGAGCCCGGCCGGGACCGGTCTCGGCATGCGGCGGGCCGGGACGGGGGCCAGGCACCTCCCGCACAGACGCGGGCCACCGGCGGCACAGCCCAGGCAGTGCTGCGGCAGGATCAGATCGGCGAGAGCGGCGAACACGGGGACCAGCATGCCCGGCGCCCCCGACAGTTTCGGTGCCGCGAGATCGCAGGTCAGGCGGCCCGCAGCGGGTCAGCCCAGGGGGAAGATCGGGGTGTCGGCGTCGGCGGCGATCTTGGCGGTCCAGCTCTGCTTGTCCAGGTTGGATTCCAGGATCTCGTTCTTCTGCAAGGTCCCCGCCAGGATCCGCTCACCCTGCGCGGCCAGTGTGCGCAGCCGCTTGTCCGACGGCAGCTTGGTGACCGTGCCGTCGCCCACGTTGATCTCCTTGACCACCGACCCGGCCTTGCTCTGCGAGAGCACCACCAGGTGCTCGCCGTCACGCCAGGCCAGGTCCATGATGTTCTCCTCGTCCACCGTGCTCAATGTCTGGAAATTTCCGAGCATGGTGGAGGCGCCCCCTCCGGTGATGGCGCCGACGCGGATCTCGTGCTTGCCGATCGTGACCGCCACCCGCACGCCGTCCCTGGCGACCCGCAACCGCGTGACGTCGAACCCGTCGAGGCTCGGCGCGGCGATGCGCTCGGGCCCGCGCCCGGCGCTCGGGTTGCACCGGAGCACGGCCCCGTTGCGGCGGTCGTACGTCCATAGGGTGCCATCCCTGTGCCAGGAGGGCGCCGTGAGGTCGGTGCTCGCCCCCTGGATCCACTGCTGCCAGCGGCCGTCCGCGGCGGCCCTGGTGACCCAGATGCCGCCCGTCTTCGACTTGGCCGCGATGAGGTCGGCGCCCTGACCGGTGGCGTAGCCGCCGGCGATCACGGCGAAGTCGGAGTACTGGCTGTTCGGCTGACCGGCGGGCCCGGCCACGACCCTGCCCGGCCCGTCGTGGCCCACCGAAGAGACGGCGCCTTTGCTGTTGGTGTAGTAGACGACGTTGGAGGCGGCGCCCAGCCAGTCGTCGGGCATGTTGGGCGGGATGGTCATCGTGTCCGAGGAGAAGAACGGCTCGCCGTCGAGCAGCACCTCGATGGACCGGCCGTTGGCCACGTTGTTGCTGGTGAGGCTCCATCTGAGCTGGGCCTGGAGTCCCCTGCTGAAGATGTCGTCCGCGTCGATGGGACCGCTGAGGTTGATCACCACGCGGTCGTCGCCCGCGCGTACGTACTCGACCCGCGTGCCATGCGGGAAGACATTCTCCACGGCGCCCTGCAGCGCTTTGCTCGGGCCCTTGAGCAGGCGTTCGATGATGGTCTTGGCGAAGCTCTCGGTGGGCTTGAGCCGCAGTCGCACCCGGTCGACGACCAGCATGTCCGCGTTGGCGCCGCCGCTGCCGGGCGCGCCGTTCAGGTAGTACAGGTTCGTCGGCCGGTACGCGCGAGCGACGTCCGCCTCGGTGAGCACGAGGCCCCCGAGCAGGGAATTGACCCGATATTCGCCTGTCTTGTCCTTGACCAGGGTGAACTTCCTGTCCACGCCCACGGACACGGGCACGTAGGTGTCGTCGTCCTCGATCCGGGCCACCTGGGTGCCCGAGATGACGACGGTGACCTCCTTGTCGCCGATCTTCCCAGATTCATCGTATTTAGCCCCGTTGTCGAGCACCGTCACCGGACCGCCGGGCTTCCACGCCTGCCGAGCCTCGTCCGTCAGGTACTTCGCCAGGATCTCCGGGTCGTCGGCGTAAGCGGCCATGGCGGCCTGCAAGCCCTCCACCACCTGCTGCGGCGACCAGCCGGGCTGCGGCTCGATGGCGACCATGCGCTGGAACGGCTTGCTCATCGGGTCGTTGTCACCGGCCTCGCCGACCGCGAACGGCCCGCCCACGGGGATCACCGCGCAGGCCGAGCTCCAGGTGAGAGTCGCGATGACGACGCCGACGGCGCCGAGCCGCCTGAGCCGTGCGCGAAGCGGCCTGCCGGTCCTCGTCACAACCGGCCTAGTCCTCGTCATAACCGGCCCCATCCGCCGACGCGGGCAGCAGCACCGGCGTCATCTGCCCGCGCCACGTGCGCCGCATCTCGATCTCGGGCGGCACCAGCGACAGCGGCGACCCCTTCAGGTCGGTCCCGGCCACCCGGGGCAGTGTCAGCCGGAACTGCGAGCCCTCCCCTTGCTGCCCCCACGCCTGCAGCCAGCCGCCGTGCAGCGAGGCGTCCTCGCGCGAGATGGCCAGGCCCAGCCCGGTGCCGCCGATGGTCCGCGCCCGTGAGGGGTCGGCGCGCCAGAACCGGTCGAAGACCATGGTGTCCTCGCCCGCCTTCAGGCCGATCCCGTGATCGCGTACGGCGACGGCCACGGCGTCCCGGTCGGCGCCCACCGTCACCACGACGTCCCTGCCCTCGCCGTGCTCGATGGCGTTGAACAGCAGGTTGCGCAGGATGCGCTCGACCCGCCGGTTGTCGATCTCCACCATGCACGGCTCGTTGGGCAGCCGCAGCTCGAAGCGGGTGGAGTGACGCTCGGCCAGCGCCTCGGAGTCGCCGATCGCGCGCAGCACCACGTCACGCACGTCGACGGGGTCGAGGTCGAGCGTGGCGGCGCCGGCGTCGTAGCGGCTGATCTCCAGCAGGTCGGCCAGCATCGACTCGAACCGCTCCAGCTGGGCCTGCATGAGCTCGGCCGAGCGGGCGGCCATCGGGTCGAAGTCCTCGCGGGCGTCGTAGAGCAGGTCGGCGGCCATCCGCACGGTGGTCAGCGGGGTGCGCAGCTCGTGGGAGACGTCGGACACGAACTGCCGCTGAACCTGGGACAGCTCCTCCAACTGGTGGATCTTCAGCGCCAGGTTGACGGCCATCTCGTTGAACGAGGTGGCCAGGCGGGCCAGGTCGTCCTCGCCGCGTACCTTCAGCCGCTCGTCGAGCTTGCCCGCGGCCAGGCGCTCGGCCGCCTGACGGGCCAGGCGCACCGGGCTGACGACCTGGCGGGCCACCAGGTAGGCGATGGCGGCGAGCAGCAGCACGAGTCCCAGACCCACCACGGCGAGGGCGAGCCTGACGTTGGACAGCATCTGCTCTTCCTCGTTGATCGGGAAGAAGTGGTAGACCTCGTAGTTCTCGCCGTTGATGTCGACCACGCCGCCGATGACCAGCGTGGGCGTGGCCTGGCTGTCACCGGTGAACGTGATGGGCGCGGTGAAGCGCTGCGGCTTGTCGAAGATGTACTTCTGCTCCTGGCTCCGCAGCTTCTGCTGCAGCGCCTGCGGCACGTTCTCGGGCGCGACATTGCCCGAGGCGCGCGACTGGCCGGGGCGGGAGGTGTTGAGCACCAGCACCTCGTAGCGCTTCTTGGAGCCGTTCTCGCCCGAGCCGGTGATCGTGTCCATCACCTCGTCGAGCGGGTCGACGGGCGTGTTGCCGCCCGTGTCGGCGGTCGACTTGGCCTGGTCGTCGGGCTTCTGGCTGAGCGCGTCCGCGATCTGCACGCGGTCGGCGAGCGCCTCGGTGGCCGACGACTGCTGGCGGCTCTCGATGACCGATCTGTTGATCTGGTCGGACAGGAAGACGCCGAGCACGACCACCACGGTCACGGAGATCACCAGCGTGCTGGTGACCACCTGGAGCTGGAGTGAGCGCCGCCAGACGCTCCGTACGCGACCCGCCGCACGCCGCGTCCGCCGCCGGACCCCGCCCAGAATCTGGCGGAGAGTACGGCGGCGGAGTCGTTTCCTGCTAGTCGAGGCCATGGCCAGGTCGGGCGGAGGTCAGGCCGGCCCGGCTTTGTAACCCACGCCGCGGACCGTGACGACGATCTCGGGGTGCTCCGGGTCCTTCTCGATCTTCGCCCGGAGCCGCTGGACGTGCACGTTGACCAGACGGGTGTCGGCCGCGTGCCGGTAGCCCCAGACCTGCTCCAGGAGGACCTCCCGGGTGAAGACCTGGCGCGGCTTGCGGGCCAGCGCGACGAGCAGGTCGAACTCGAGCGGCGTCAGGTTGATGGTCTCCTCACCACGCTTGACCGAGTGACCGGCCACGTCGATGGTGATGTCGCCGATCTGCAGGATCTCCGGGGTGGGCTCGTCGGTACGGCGCAGCCGCGCCCGCACCCTGGCCACGAGTTCCTTCGGCTTGAACGGCTTGACGATGTAGTCGTCGGCGCCCGATTCCAGACCGAGCACGACGTCGATCGTGTCGCTCTTGGCGGTGAGCATGACGATGGGCACGCCCGACTCCGCCCTGATTCTGCGCGCCACGTCGATGCCGTCCGCCCCCGGCAGCATCAGGTCGAGCAACACCAGGTCCGGGCGTGTGTCCCGGAAAGCGTCAAGGGCTTTGTCACCATCTGAGACAAAGGATGGCTCGAAGCCTTCGCCGCGCAACACGATACCCAGCATCTCGGCGAGAGCGGCGTCGTCATCGACGACCAGCACGCGACCTTTCATGGCCCCTCATTCGTTCTACGCATTCTGGGACATACCCGCACGATCGCTGAAGGTTGCCCTTCGTTGGCCCATGCATGGGACACGAGACGTACAAAAGACAAGTTTTAGACTTGCAGCCGAGACCGCAATCTCAGTCTGCGGTAACAGACCGACTTTCGGCCATCCTTCGATGAGATCCTTGAGCAGGAACGCCCCGGAATGCGGGCAAGATGAGCCGGCGAATCGCACGCACGACACCATTGCCCCGCCCACCATGCCAGGATTGGGATATGTCAGACGGTCACGGTCCCTCGCCCGAGACGCCACCAGGCTGGGCTCCAGAACAGCCCCCTCCCTACGGCGCCCCGCAGACCTCGCCGTGGACCGCCCCCGGCTTCGAACAGCAACAGCCTCCACCGGGCCCCGGCCCGCAGGCGCCCTATCAGCAACCGCCGCCTGGATACGGCTACATGCCGCCGCCACCCGCACTGCGCCCCGGGATCATACCGCTACGGCCACTGGGGCTGGGCGACATCCTCGACGGAACGATCAAACTCGTCCGGTCGAACCCCAAGGCGGTGCTGGGCCTCTCGGCGGTCGCCGCCCTCCTCGGAGCCCTCCCGATCGCGATCGGGCAGGTGTTCGCCTTCGACTCCATGCGTGGCCTGCTCGACGATCCGGCCTCGGCCGATCCGGCCGACCTGTCCGGGATGTACGGCGGGTTCATCGCCCAGTACGGCGGCGCGATCGTCTCCACCGCGGTCAGCTTCGTCGTGGTGACCCTGCTGACCGGTGTGCTGATGCGGATACTCGGCCGCGCCGTGTTCGGCGGCAAGATCTCCGCCGGGGAGGCGTGGCAGCTGACCAAGGGCCGCGTCCCGGCGCTGTTCGGCGTGGTGGGGCTGATGGCCGTCATCGTGCTGGTCCCGCTGGCCGTCATCGCCCTGCTCATCGTCGCGATCATCGCGACCGGCACGGGCGACGACTCACCCGCCGCGGCGGGCGGCGTGATCGTGATCTCCGTGCTGCTGCTCATCCTGTACTTCTGCTACGTGCTGTACTTCAGGACCCGCTTCGCGCTCGCGGCGCCGGCCGTGGTGCTGGAGGGCAAGGGCCCCATCGAGGCGCTGCGCCGCTCCTGGAACCTGGTGACCGGCGACTTCTGGCGGGTGCTCGGCATCCTGCTGCTCACCTCGCTGCTGGTGGGGCTCGTCGCGGGCATCCTGGAGGTCCCGTTCACCATCGCCGGGACCCTCCTCGGCCTGCTCGGCAAGTCTCCCGGCACCGCCGTGCTGGCGGCCGTGCTGCTCGCCCTCGGCGGCACGCTCGGCGCGCTGATCACCTACCCGTTCGAGGCGGGTGTCGCGGGCCTCCTCTACGCCGACCGGCGGATGCGCAGTGAGGCGTTCGACCTGGTGCTGCAGACGGCGGCGATCGAGCAGCAGCGTCAGGGCTGGGTGCACGCCTCGGCGGACGAGCTCTGGCATCCGTCCAACTCCGCCAGGCCGTGACCCCGATCGACAGGGGGGAGGCCGCGCGCAGAGCCGCGGAGGAGCTCCTCAAGCCGGGCTACGAGCGGGAAGCGCTGCTGGACCAGGCGTGGCGGCGCTTCCAGCAGTTCGTCGGCGACCTCATGGACGCGGCCACGGGCAGCGGCACGACCGGTGGCGTCATCTCCGCCATCGTGATCACACTGATCATCAGCGGGGTGGTCGCGCTGATCGTGTGGCGGCTCCGCAAGACCTCGCGCAGGAACGCGGCGGCGCCGGACGGCCTGTTCGGCGAGCGGACGATGACCGCCGCCGAGCACCGCCAGGCGGCCGAGCGGCTGGCCGCCATGGGCAGCTGGGCCGAGGCGATCCAGGAGCGGCTGCGCGCCATCGCCCGCGACCTGGAGGAGCGGGCCCTGGTCGACGGGATGCCGGGGCGTACGGCCGACGAGCTGGCCGCCGAGGCGGGCCTGGCGCTGCCCGGGTTCGCCGACGAGCTGACCGCCGCCGCCCGCTCGTTCGACGACGTCACCTACGGCGCCGAGCCGGGCACCCGGGAGACGTACGACGCCATGAGCGGTCTCGACGAGCGGCTCCGCCAGGCCAGGCCGGTCCCGCTGGCCGCGCCCACGCTCGGGAGCACCTCATGAGCCTCGACATGCGACCGCAGGAGACCGGCGAGTCCCACTCCACCTCCCCCACCGTGCGCTCCACCTGGCGGGCGAGCCGGCTGATCCTCCTGCTCGGCGCGCTCATGGTGCTCGCCGCGGTGCTCAGCGTGCTGCTCAAACCGGACACCCGTCCGCCCCGCCATCTGGATCCCACCGACGCCACGCTGGCGGGCTCGATGGCGCTGGCCGAGCTGCTGCGCGACCGAGGTGTCACCGTCGACAGGGTCGACACGGCGGAGGCCGCGGCGGCGAAGGCCACCGGTGCCGCGCCGGGAGACCGGCTGCTGCTGGTCACCGACGCCTCCTACGCCGACCCGCGCGTCCTGGCCGGGATCCAGGGCGACCGGGTGATCGTCGACAACATCTTCACGCTCGATGAGCTGGCTCCCGGGGTGCGGCCGGAGCGGGGGTCCGCACGCGAGCGCTCGCGCGAGCCCGGCTGCTCGCTGCCCGCCGCCAGGGCCGCGGGCAGCGCGTTCATCGGCGGCTCCGCGTTCACCGGACCGGCCGGCTCCACCGGCTGTTATCCGGCGGGCGACGGATGGACGCTGGTCAGCTACCCCAACGCGGGCGGCACCACCACGGTCCTGGGCAGCGCCGAGTTCATGACCAACCAGCGCCTGACCGAGGACGGCAACGCCGCGCTCGCCCTGAACCTGCTGGGTTCGGCCAAGGCCGTGACCTGGCTGGTCGCGCCGGAGACACCGCCCGTGGGCGAACTGCCGGGCGCGGACGGCCAGTCGATGTACGACCTCATGCCCGCGAGCATCCCCTGGGCCGTGCTGATGGCGGTCATCACGGTGCTGATGGTGGCGTTCTGGCGGGGCAGGCGGCTGGGGCCGGTCGTGACCGAGCGGCTGCCCGTCGTGGTGCGGGCCGCGGAGACGGTCGAGGGGCGCGGGCGGCTCTACCGGGCCAGGCGGGCCAGGGGCAGGGCGGCCGACGCGCTCAGGGCCGGCACGATCGACCGGCTCACGCCCCGGCTCGGTCTCGGCTCCGGCTCGGGCCGGCACGAGCTGGTGGCCGCCGTCGCCGTACGGACCGGCCAGGACGCGCAGGAGATCGGCGCCGCGTTGTACGGCCCACCACCCGCCGACGACGCCGGGCTCGTCGCCCTGGCAGGCTACTTGGACTTCATCGAGAGGACCGTCAGTGAACATTGAGATGACCGCCCAGGCGCCCGGCGGTGACTCGGCCAGGAACGCGCTGAGCGCGCTGCGCGCCGAGGTGTCCAAGGCCGTGGTGGGCCAGGACGCCGTGGTGACCGGACTGGTCATCGCGCTGTTGTGCCGGGGGCACGTGCTGCTCGAAGGCGTGCCGGGCGTGGCCAAGACACTCATGGTCCGCACGCTGTCCGCCGCGCTCTCGCTGGACTTCAAGCGGGTGCAGTTCACGCCCGACCTGATGCCGGGCGACGTGACGGGCTCGCTGATCTATGACGCGAAGACGGCGCGGTTCGAGTTCCGCGAGGGGCCGGTCTTCACCAACCTGCTGCTGGCCGACGAGATCAACCGCACCCCGCCGAAGACGCAGGCCGCGCTGCTGGAGGCGATGGAGGAGCGGCAGGTCAGCGTCGAGGGCGACGCGCGCAAGCTGCCCGACCCGTTCGTGGTGTGCGCGACGCAGAACCCGATCGAGTACGAGGGCACCTACCAGCTACCGGAGGCGCAGCTCGACCGGTTCCAGCTCAAGCTGACCGTGCCGCTGCCGCCGCGCGACCAGGAGATCATGGTCCTCGAACGCCACGCGCAGGGCTTCGACCCACGCGACCTGTCCGAGATCAAGCCCGTCGCCACCGCCCAGGACCTGGAAGCGGGCCGCGAGGCGGTGGCGAAGGTGCACGTGGGATCCGAGGTGCTCGGCTACATCGTGGACGTGGCGCGGGCCACCAGGAACTCCCCGTCGCTCCAGCTCGGCGTCTCGCCGCGTGGCGCGACCGCGCTGCTGGCCGCCTCGCGGGCCTGGGCGTGGCTGTCGGGCCGCGGCTACGTCACGCCCGACGACGTCAAGGCGCTGGCCAGGCCCGCGCTGCGGCACCGGATCCAGCTCAGGCCCGAGGCCGAGCTGGAGGGCGCGACCGCCGACGGCCTGCTCGACGGCATCCTGGCCTCGGTCCCGGTCCCGCGCTGATGGCTCTGACGGGACGCGCCGGGCTGGTGGCGGCGCTCGGCGTCGTGGTCGTGCTGCTGGCGCCCGATCCGGGGTACGCGGTGGCGGGCGTCTGCCTGCTGCTGGCCGCCGCGATCGTCGTGGACCTGGTGTTCGCGGGCGCGGTCCGCCCGCTCCGCTTCCACCGCTCGGGCGACCGGCTGGTCCGTCTCGGCGGCCAGGCCACGGTCGAGCTGGTGGTGGAGAACCCGGGCGGCCGGCGGGTACGCGGCCTGCTGCGGGACGCCTGGCCGCCCTCCGCGGGCGCGTCACCGCGTTCCCTGCCGCTCGACGTGCCCGCCGGAGAGCGCCGCAAGCTGGTCGTGACGCTCACCCCGACCAGGCGCGGCGACCGCGAGTCCGTGGCGCTCACCGTCCGCTCGCTCGGGCCGCTCGGCCTGGCCGCCCGCCAGGGCACCCACCGGGCGCCGTGGTCGGTGCGGGTGCTGCCGCCGTTCCTGTCGCGCAAGCACCTGCCCTCCCGGCTGGCCAGGCTGCGCGAGCTCGACGGCCAGCACCCGGCCCTGGTACGCGGGCAGGGCACCGAGTTCGACTCGCTGCGCGAGTACGTGGTGGGCGACGACGTGCGCTCGATCGACTGGCGGGCCACCGCGCGCCGCCACGACGTGGTCGTCCGCACCTGGCGTCCGGAGCGGGACCGGCGGGTGCTGATCGTGCTCGACACCGGCCGCACCTCCGCGGGCCGGGTGGGCGACGCCCCGATGCCGCTGGCCGGCGCCGCGGCGGGCGGCGGCGGGCTGCTGGTCAAACCGGATCCCCGCCCGGTGCCCGGCTGGCCGCGGCTCGACTGGTCGATGGACGCCGCCCTGCTGCTCGCCGCGCTCGCCGCCAGGGCGGGCGACCAGGTGGACTTCCTGGCCTACGACCGGGCCGTACGCGCCTGGGTGGCCGGGGCCTCGCGTACCGAGCTGCTGTCGTCGCTGGTCAACGCCATGGCGCCGATCGAGGCGGAGCTGATCGAGGCCGACTCGCAGGGCATGGTCGCGGCGGTCCTGTCCCGGGCCAAGCGGCGCTGCCTGGTCGTGCTGCTCACCGACCTCAACTCGGCCGCGCTCGACGAGGGGCTGATGCCGGTGCTGCCGCAGCTCTCCTCGCGCCACCTGGTGCTGGTGGCGGGCGTCTCCGATCCGCGCGTGGCGGCGATGGCGGCCCAGAAGGGCACGGCCGAGCAGGTGTACGACGCGGCGGCGGCCGAGCACACGGAGCTGGGGCGCAGGCGCATCACCGCCCGGCTGCGCCGCCACGGCGTCGAAGTGGTGGACGCGCCACCCGAGGACATCGCCCCGGCCCTGGCCGACGCGTACCTGGCGCTGAAGGCCGCCGGCCGCCTGTAGGCGGCTTCAGGCAGCTTCAGGCGCCGGACGGGCTTGGGCTCGGGCGCTCGGCGGGTTCAGGCGCTCGGGGCCACGTCCGGGGCGCGTTCGAGGTCGCCCGTCTCGTTCTGGCTCAGCGCCCGCCTGCCGAAGACGATCACGTACGCGAGGAAGGCCCCTTCGGCGAGCACCCCGATGCCCACCCGCACCGGGGTCGGCAGCCCGGACGGCGTGACGAACGCCTCGATGAGCCCCGACACGAACAGCACCCCGACCAGCCCGAGCGCCACGCTGACCACCGCCCGGCCCTGCTCCGCCAGCGCCTCGACGCGCTTGCGCGGCCCGGGGTCGATGACCGTCCACCCCAGCCGCATGCCGACCGACGCCGCCAGGAAGACGGCGGTCAGCTCCAGCAGGCCGTGCGGCATGATCAGCCCGAAGAAGATGTCGAGCTTGTCACGCGAGGCCATCAGCCCGGCGGAGACGCCGAGGTTGGCCGCGTTCGACCAGAGCACCAGGGGGATCGGCAGCCCCAGGAAGATCGCGTAGATGATGACCTGCGCCGAGACCCACGCGTTGTTGATCCACACATGGCTGGCGAAGGAGGCGGCCGGGTTCTCGGAGTAGTAGTCGGCGAAGTCGTGCTCGACGAGCTGGGTGATCTCGTCGGGCGAGGCGATCGAGGTCTGCACCTGCGGGTTGCTCGCCACCCACACGCCGAGCACCCACGCGACGGCGACGCACGCCAGCGACGTGGCCAGCCACCACCACCGGGCCCGGTAGGCCACCACCGGGAACGACACCGTGACGAATCTGACGAACTCCCGCCAGGCGGGCGTGTGCGCCCCCGTCACCGCCGACCGCGCCCTGGCCACCAGCGCGGACAGCCGGCCGGTGAGCATCGCGTCCGCGGAGGACGAGCGGACGATCGACAGATGCGTGGACACCCGCTGGTAGAGGTCGACCAGCTCGTCGACCTCGGGCCCGGTCAGCGAGGAGCGGCGTTTGATCAGGTGCTCCAGTCTGTCCCACGCCGGGCGGTGTGCGGTGACGAACGCATCGATGTCCACCGGACCATTGTGGCCGGTCATCCATCGGGCCAATGCCGTTAGGCTCCACGTATGTCAGAGGTTGTGACCGGTGACGCCGTCGTCGTCGAGGTACGGGTGGCCCAGATGCCGTCCCGCGCCCTGGCGCTCATCATCGACATGGCGGTCCAGATGACCGTCCTGATCGCCTCATACGTGGTGCTGGAAGCGTTCTTCCTGGTCACCGACATGGCGTTGTTCGCCGCCGTGTCGATCGTGCTGGTCGTGCTGGTGATCGTGGGTTACCCGGTGATCTTCGAGACCCTGAGCAGAGGGCGGAGCCTGGGCAAGCTGGCGCTCGGGTTGCGGGTGGTCAGTGACGACGGGAGCCCCGAACGGTTCAGGCAGGCGTTGTTCCGCGGGCTGGCCGGGCTGGTGGAGTTCTGGATGTTCTCGGGGGCGCCGGCGCTGATCTCCTCACTGATCTCGCAGCGGGGCAAGCGGCTGGGCGACATCTTCGCGGGCACGATCGTGATCTCCGAGCGCGGCCCGCGATCCGCGGGGCACCTCATCGTGATGCCGCCGCAGCTGGCCGCCTGGGCGGCGACGCTGGAGCTCTCGCAGCTGCCCGAGGAGGTGGCGATGGCCGCCCGGCAGTACCTCTCCCGCTGGCACGACCTGTCGCCGCAGATCCAGCACGAGATGGGGACGCGCATCGCGGCTCAGGTGGCGGCGTTCGTCTCGCCCGCCGCGCCGTCCGGGGTGCCGCCGCACGCGTACCTGAGCGCCGTCCTGGCCGAGCGCCGCAGGCGCGACCAGGTACGGCTGGCCCAGCGCAACGGCATGGCGCCACCGGCCTACGGCCGGCCTGGGCCGCCGCGCCAGCAGCAGGGACCGTATCCACCTGCCCAGCAGCAGGGACCGTACCCGCCGCCGATGCCGCCCGCCCAGCCGTACCAGCCGGGTGGGCAGCCGTCTTACCAGCCGCCGTCGTACCAGCCGCAGGCGCCGAGCGCGCCGGAGTCGCCGCCGCAGGCGACTCCGGGTGGGTTCGCGCCGCCTCAGTAGGCGTACTGGGTCTGGGTGTTGAGGACCTTCAGCCGCTTCGCGGCGGCCGGGTCGGTCCGCTGGTCGGTGATGGTCAGCACGTCCAGGCCCCGCTGGATGTCGCTGCTGTAGATGTGGCCGTTGTAGTAGTAGGCCGACCAGGAGCCGCCGAGGTTCTGGGGCTTGAGCGGGCCGCGGTCGAAGTAGCCGATCTCCGCGGGCGCCGACGAGTCGGTGAAGTCCCAGATGGACACTCCGCCCTGGTACCACGCCTGGACCATGATGTCGCGGCCCTTGACCGGGATCAGCGAGCCGTTGTGCGCCACGCAGTTCTCGGCCGGGCTCTGGTTGCGCGGGATCTTGTAGTAGCTCTTGAACGTGAGCCGGCCGTCCACGATGTCGTAGACCGCGTCCGCGCCTCGCTGGGGACCGGTCGCCGCGTTGCAGGTGGCCACGATGCCCCCGCCCAGTTCGTCGGTGAAGACGACCTTGGTGCCGGTGTTGTTGAACGTGGCCGAGTGCCAGAACGCGAAGTTCTCGTCGGTGACCCTGGTCGTGACCTTCGGGTGCTCCCTGTCGGAGATGTCCATCAGCACGCCGTCGCCCATGCAGGCGCCCGCGGCCAGGTCCTTCTCCGGGAACACGGTGATGTCGTGGCAGCCCGTGGTGGGAACGAGCAGGTTCTCCTGCTTCTCGTTGCCGCCGTCGGGGAACAGCACCGGGCGCGAGACCACCTTGGCCGAGGTGGGCTTGCCGAGCGGCACCTTGACGATCGAGATCCGGTCGTGCGGCGGCTTGCAGTCGGGGTACGACCTGCTGGGCCCGTACGACGAGACGTACAGGTAGACGGCCTCGCTCTTCTTGCCCGCCCGCGTCTTGTCCGGCACGAGCGTGTGCGTGTGTGAGCCACAGGCGGTCTCGATGGACTTGATGTACTTGGGCCGCTTCTTGTCGCTGATGTCGAAGATCCGGATGCCCTCCCACGCCGACTTCACGCTGGGCGTCTCGGCCTCGGCCTTGCAGGAGTCGCTGGAGAGCGACTCGTCCACCGACAGGAAGAGCAGGTCGCCCTGGACCGAGACGTCGTTCTGGGCGGCGGGGCAGGTGACCCGGCTGACGACCGCCGGCTTGGCCGGGTTCTTGATGTCGTAGATCGTGAAGCCGTGGTAGTTGCCCTGGTAGGCGTAGTCACCCTGGAAGGCCAGGTCGGTGTCGTAGGCGTCGTCGCCCTTGAACGGCCCCTGCTTCGGGATGCCGCCGACGAGCTTGACGTTGGCGCTGGACTTGACGTCGCCCGACGCGTGGGCCGGGAGCACCTGCAACACCAGCACCGCCGCTCCCGCCAGGATCAGGGCGCGGCCGAATCTGGACACCACGAAGAACCTCCTGAGTTGAATGGGCATGAGGCGCCTCACTATGACAGGAAAAATCAGTAACTAGGAGGCGTAGCGGCAATGATGAACTCGGTGGGTTCCTCGCCCGGATTCAGGTAGCGGTGCGGCAGCGAAGAGTCGAAGTAGCAGCTGTCGCCCTCCTCCAGTTCGTGGTCGAAGCCCGAGACCTCGACGACGAGCCGCCCCCGCAGCACCAGCACGCACTCCTCCGACGGATGCGACCACGGCTCGGCGGCCGACGAGCCGCCGGGCAGCAGGTGTCCCTCCAGGACCTCCAGCCGGCCGCGTCCCGGCGACACGCGCGCGTAGGTGATCCCGTCGGACGGCGATTTGACCCGCACCCGGCTGTCGGCGCGGATCACCGCCACGAGTGCCGGATCCGGCTCCTGGAACAGGCTGAACAGCGGCAGGTCCAACGCCTTGGCGATCTTCCGTAGCGCCTCCAGGCTGGGATCGGCCAGATCGCGCTCGACCTGGCTGATCAACCCCGAGGCCACCCCCGCGGCCGTCGCGAGCTGTGCCACGGTCAGACCACGTTCGGACCGGAGCTCGCGAATTCTGGTGCCAATCATCCGGCGATCCTATCGATGTAACGTGATTGAAGGTTTATTGAATTCAATGAAAGCGGCTGATAGGCGGCCCGAAATGTTACGAATGTTGAATTCCGCCCAATTCCGGGCGGAGTTCCCTTCGCTGGCCGACACCGTGCATCTGGCGAGCTGCAGCCAGGGCGCCCTGTCCGCCCGGCTGGCGTACTCGCTGCAGGAGATCGGCTATTCGCTCCGGGACAAGGGCGCGCCCTGGGGCGCGTGGATGGCCGAGGTCGAGTGGGCGCGCGAGCGGTTCGCCCGGCTCATCAAGGCCGCCCCCGGCGAGGTCGCGGTGCTCTCGTGCGCGTCGGAGGCCGCCTTCCAGGTCGCCTCGTCGCTGGACTGGTCACGTCGGCCCGGCATCGTGACCAACGACCTGGAGTTCCCGTCGATCGCGCACGTCTGGCTGGCCCAGGCCGGACGCGGCGCCCAGGTACGGGTGGCCGCGGACACGGGCGAGAACGTCGAGGCCGGAGCGTACGAGCGGGTCGTGGACGAGAGCGTCAACCTGGTGTCGGTGCCGCTGATCACCTACCGCAACGGTGCCCGCCTGCCCGTCCCGGACGTCGTACGGCTGGCGCACGAGCACGGGGCGCGGGTGTTCGTGGACGCCTATCAGGGGACCGGGGTCATCCCGGTCGACGTGCGCGAGCTCGACTGCGACTACCTGACCTCCGGCTCGCTGAAGTACCTTCTCGGCCTGCCCGGCATCGCGTTCCTGTACGTACGCGACGGGCTGGAACATCAGCGCGACCCGGAGCTCACCGGCTGGTTCGGCCGGGTGAACCCGTTCGCGTTCGACACCCGGCTGCTGGACTTCCCCGGCGACGCGCGGCGCTTCGAGACCGGCACGCCGCCCGTGCCGTCGGCCTACGCGGCCAACGCCGGGTTCGACCTCATCGAGCGGGTGGACCCGCGGGCCGTACAGGATCACGTGTCGGAGCTGGTCGAAGAGCTGGCCGAACGGCTGGCGGCGGCGGGCGAGCGGGTGGCGAGCCCGGCCGGCGCACGCGGGCCGCAGGTGGCGATCGTGGACGACGACCCCGACGCGCTGGCGGCACGGCTGGCCGCACGACGCATCGTGACCGCGCCGCGCGGCCGCCTGCTACGCATGTCCTTCCACTACTACAACGACCGGTCCGACGTGGCGGCGGTCGCCGACGCTATCGCCCTCTGCCGGAAGTCCTGAGACCCCCGCCCACGCCGACACGGCTCCGCCGAGCGGACGGAGGTAGGCGGACGGAGCCGGTACGGCGGCGCCGGGTGGGCGCCGCCGTACCGGGTGGACGGGTCAGTCGTCGTGGCCCCAGCCCCACTCGCGGTAGGACTGCTGGGTCTGGACGTTCAGCTGGTCGGCGTGTACGCGGTCGGCGCCGTTGGTGAGCCGGTCGTTGATCTTGATGACCTCCAGGCCCTGGTGGAAGTCGGAGGCGTAGATGTAGCCGTTGTAGTAGTACGCGGACCACACACCGCCGCCGCTGTTGTCGGCGCGGGGGCCGCGCTCGAAGTAGCCGATCTCCCTGGGTGCCGCCGAGTTGGTGAAGTCCCAGATCGAGACCCCGCCCATGTACCAGGCCTGGACCATGATGTCCTTGCCCTTGACCGGGATCAGCGAGCCGTTGTGCGCCACGCAGTTCTCGCTGTCGGCCTGGTAGCGCGGGATCTTGAAGTAGCTCTTGAACACGAGCTTGCCGTGCGAGATGTCGTAGATCGCGTCCGCGCCGCGGTTAGGACCGGTCGCCTCGTTGCAGGTGGCCGCGCCGCCGCCGCCGAGCTCGTCGGTGAAGACGACCTTCCTGGCGTCGTTGCTGAACGTCGCCGAGTGCCAGAAGGCGAAGTTCGGGTCGGTGGTCCTGGCCGTGACCTTCGGGTTCAGCCGGTCGGAGATGTCGAACAGCACGCCGTCACCCATGCAGGCGCCGGCCGCGATGTCCTTCTCCGCGTACACGGTGATGTCGTGGCAGCCGCTGGTCGGGACGAGCAGCCCGGGCTGGGTCTCGTTGCCGCCGTCGGGGAAGACGACCGGGGTGGCCGCGACGGCCGCGGCGGTCGGGTCCTTGAGCGGGACCTTGACGATCGAGATCTTGTCGTGCGGCGGCTGGCAGTCGGGGAAGGCGGCGTTCGGGTTGTACGACTGGACGTAGATGTAGACGTTCTTCTTCTTGTCCCAGCCCTTGCCCGGTACCAGCGTCAGCGTGTGCGAGCCGCAGTTGGTCTCGACGGACTTGATGTACTTGGGCGCGGCCTTGTCACTGATGTCGAAGATCCGGATGCCTTCCCAGGCCTCCTTGTGGTCCGCCGACAGGGCCGTGCTGTTGCAGGAGTCGTCACTGCGCGAGGAGTCGACGGCGCTGAAGAGCAGGTTGCCGTAGACGGTGACATCCATCTGGCTTCCGGGACAGACCACCGAACTGACCGGCGTGGCCTTCTTCGGGTTCCGGATGTCGTAGATCGAGAAGCCGCCATAGTTGCCCACGTAGGCGTAGTCACCTTGGAAGGCCATGTCGGTGTTGATGGTGGCGGCGATGGGCGCCGGCTTGGGGATGTTCAGCACATGCGTCACGTTCGGGCTGGTCACCACGGTGTCGGGCGGCGGAATGTCGGCGGCCAAGGCCGGCATCGTCGTCAGTCCTAACGCCACAGCGACTCCGGCCGCCAACAGGGTTCTGCGAAGGGTCAGCACCCTCGGGCTCCTTCCGGGTCATAAGGCACACATAAATGACAAAATTCTGACCCGAACTGTCAGCCATGCCTAGCGAGCACTGTGTCAAGAAATCTGCTGACTTGCCCTATTTCCCGGGAGTTGATGGGGCGTCTATAGTGCGACGTCGCGACTCCCCGCGGTCAAGGAGGTCAGGTGCGCAACGCACTAACCGTCGGCACCTGCGCGATCCTGCTCGTCACCGGCTGCTCGGGGGGCACCTCGGCGGCGCCACCCGCCCCGACGGCCGCCGGTACGGCGCCCGTCATCGCTCCCGGACGGCCCGGCGAGGAGGCCAGGACGCTGAACCCGAGCGAGGCCGCCACCGCCGTACCGCCCGAGAAGGCCAACGCGGCCGACATCCGCTACATGCAGAACATGATCATCCACCACCGCCAGGCCCTCGACATGAGCCTGCTGGCGGGCTCGCGGGCGTCGAACGACGGCGTCAAGCGCCTGGCGTCGAGGATCAACCAGGCGCAGGGCTCGGAGATCGCCATGATGACGGACTGGCTGAAGGCCCAGGGCCAGCAGGTGCCCGACCACCACGCCGGCCATGAGGGCATGCCGGGCATGGCCACGCCGGAGCAGCTGGCGAGCCTCGAAGCGGCCAAGGGGGCGGCGTTCGACCGCCTGTTCATCCAGCTGATGACCGCCCATCACCAAGGCGCGATCACCATGTCGACCGAGGTCATCACCAAGGGCTCGCACATACGCGTTCAGGAGATCGCCGAGGACATCTCGGTGAGCCAGGCGGTGGAGATCCGCCGCATGGGGCAGCTGCTCTAGGAGCCGACGCGCCAGGAGTGCAGGTAGTCCTCCTGCTTGCCGGTGAGCGTGTCGATCCCGATCCCGGCGGCGGCCAGCTTGAGCCGGGCCACCTCCTGATCGATCTCCTCGGGCACGTCGTAGACGCCCGGCACCAGCCGCACCCGCTCCTCGGCCAGCCAGGCGACGGCCAATGCCTGGGCCGAGAACGACATGTCCATCACCGCGGCCGGATGCCCCTCGGCGGCGGTCAGATTGACCAGCCGCCCTTCGGCCAGCAACAGCAGCCGCCGCCCGTCCGCCAGCACATATTCATCGGTATTGGGCCGCACGCCGTGATGGATTTCCTCGGCCAGCTCGTCAAGCGCCCGCACGTCGATCTCGATATCGAAATGCCCGGCGTTGGCGAGAATGGCGCCGTCCTTCATGGCGGCCAGATGCTCGCCCCGGATGACGTCCCGATTCCCGGTGACGGTGATGAACAGGTCTCCGGTGATGACGGCCTCCGCCATGGGCCGCACCTCATAACCCTGAAGTGTGGCGTCGAGCGCTTTGACGGCGTCGATCTCGGTGACGACCACCCGCGCCCCCAGCCCCTTGGCCCGCTCGGCGACCCCCCGGCCGCAGTAGCCGAACCCGGCCACCACGACCGTCCGCCCGGCGAGCATGGTGTTGGTGGCCCGCATGATCCCGTCGAGCGTGGACTGCCCGGTGCCGTAGCGGTTGTCGAACATCCGCTTGGTCCGGGTGTCGTTCACGGCCACGACCGGAAATCGCAACGCGCTCTCGGCGGCCATCTGCCGCAACCGAATGATCCCGGTCGTGGTCTCCTCACAACCTCCGGAGACCCCGTCCAGAAGATCGGTCCGCTCGGTGTGCAGGATATTGACGAGATCACACCCGTCATCCAGCACCAGGTCAGGCCCCAGATCAAGCGCCTGATGAATATGCCGGTAATAGGTCGCCCGATCCACCCCGGCCCGCGCATGAACGTCGATCCCATAGTCACGCAATGCCTGGGCGACATCATCCTGAGTGGACAAGGGATTGGAAGCGGCAAGAGCGATCTCAGCTCCCCCGGCCTTCAACGCCCCCATGAGCACAGCGGTCTCAGCGGTGACATGCAGACAAGCAGCGATCTTCAGCCCATCAAGCGGCCGGGAAACAGCGAACCGCTCCCCAATGGCCGTAAGAACGGGCATGGACCGAGCAGCCCAACTGATATGCCGCTCTCCACTCTCGGAAAGATCCATGCCCACCCCACATTTCCCCGAAGAAGACGGCCAAGAAGACGCACGTAACGGCGCCCAGCCCCGCATCACCGGAGGAGCGTTCCCCTGGACAGACGCCAACCCCGTGCGGGGTTGGCGCCCACCGTGCTCTGCCGTAAAGAAAAAGCCGCTTTTCTAAAAATCAGTACCGATAGTGGTCGGACTTGAACGGGCCCTCGACGGGGACGCCGATGTACTCGGCCTGGACCTTGGTCAGCTCGGTGAGCTTCACGCCCAGCGCGTCGAGGTGCAGGCGGGCGACCTTCTCGTCCAGGTGCTTGGGCAGCACGTAGACGCCGATCGGGTACTCGTCCGTCTTCGCGAACAGCTCGATCTGCGCGATCACCTGGTTCGTGAACGAGTTGGACATCACGAAGCTCGGGTGGCCGGTGGCGCAGCCCAGGTTCATCAGCCGGCCCTCGGCCAGGACGATGATCGAGTGGCCGTCGGCGAACACCCACTCGTCCACCTGCGGCTTGATGTTGCGCTTCTCGACGCCGGGCAGCTTGGCCAGGCCGGCCATGTCGATCTCGTTGTCGAAGTGCCCGATGTTGGAGACGATCGCCTGGTGCTTCATCTTCGCCATGTGCGCGGCGGTGATGATGTCGAAGTTGCCCGTCGCGGTGACGAAGATGTCGGCCAGGCCGACGACCTCGTCCAGCGTGGTGACCTGGAAGCCGTCCATGGCCGCCTGGAGTGCGCAGATCGGGTCGATCTCGGTCACGATGACGCGGGCGCCCTGGCCGCGCAGCGCGTCGGCACAGCCCTTGCCGACGTCGCCGTAGCCGCAGACCACGGCCACCTTGCCGCCGATCAGCACGTCGGTGGCGCGGTTGAGGCCGTCGATCACCGAGTGGCGGCAGCCGTACTTGTTGTCGAACTTCGACTTGGTCACCGAGTCGTTGACGTTGATCGCCGGGAACCGCAGCGAACCGGTCTTGTGCATCTCGTACAGGCGGTGCACGCCGGTCGTGGTCTCCTCGGTCACGCCCTTGATGCTGTCGGCGATCGCGGTCCACCGCTTGTCGTCGCCGACCGTGCGGCGGAGCAGGTCGATGACGACGTGCCACTCCTCCGGGTCCTCATCCGTGGCGGACGGGACGGCCCCGGCCTTCTCGTACTCGGCGCCCTTGTGGACGAGCATCGTGGCGTCGCCGCCGTCGTCGAGGATCATGTTGGGGGTCACGCCGCCGGGCCAGGTGAGCGCCTGCTCGGTGCACCACCAGTACTCCTCCAGCGTCTCGCCCTTCCAGGCGAAGACCGGGACGCCCTTGGGGTCGTCGACGGTGCCCTGAGGGCCGACGACGACCGCTGCGGCGGCGTGGTCCTGGGTGGAGAAGATGTTGCAGCTGACCCAGCGGACCTCGGCGCCGAGCGCGACCAGCGTCTCGATGAGGACGGCGGTCTGGATCGTCATGTGCAGGGAGCCCATGATCCGCGCACCGGACAGGGGTCGCGCACTTGCGTATTCACGGCGGATCGCCATGAGGCCGGGCATCTCATGCTCGGCGAGCCGGATCTCCTTGCGGCCGAAGTCGGCAAGTGAAAGGTCGGCGACCTTGAAGTCCATCGGGTTTTCCCCTCGCGTCCACGGTGTTGTCGCGGACGAGTTTAGGCGCCGTTGGAGCAAGGTCGCATCCTGACCACCCGAAAACTGACGTAAGAATGTAAGAATGCGCATCACTGAAGCGGCCAGGCGGCTCGGCATGTCCCCACGAATGCTCCGATACCGGGAGGCTCTGGGCCTTCTGCCGCCCGTCCGGGAGCAGGGCGCGCACCGGCGGTTCGGCCCGGACGAGCTCGCGGCCGTGGCTCAGGGGATCGAGCTGGAGAAGCGGTTCGACATCTCGCCCGCCGAGCTGGCGTTCGCGTTGCGGGTGCTCAGCGACCCCGCCGTGGCGGTCGCCGTACGCGATCTCGGCGTACGGATCGGCCGTATCCAGGCACCGCGCCGGGCCCTGGACTTCGAGAAGGAGAAAGCGCTGCGGCTGCTGCGAACTTCCGCCCCTGGCCAGACGTCCAAATGGTCATGATGGAGCTGCTGATGGCCACCGTACTCGCCCTGTCTCCGGTGCAGCTGGGCGGCGAGGTGAAGGTGTACTTCTCCAAGGGAGACGGCATTCCCGGCAAGGTGGTCGCGGTCACCAGGAAGGCTCCCGATCGGGGCGTCGCCCGGTTCGCGATCGGGCAACTGATCGCGGGCCCGACCAAGGCCGAGCGCGGGAAGGGCCTGCGCTCCGAGCTGACCGGACGGCTCCGCGGCCCGTCCGACTGCGGCGCCGACTTCAAGCTGAAGATCAAGGACGGCACCGCCACACTGCGCTTCTGCCGGACGGTGTGGGGCGCCGGGGTCGGCAGCGACGCGCGGGCCCTGCACACGATCTCCGCCACGTTGAAGCAGTTCAAGTCCGTCAAGAAGGTGATCTCGCTCAACAAGGACGGCCGCTGCCTGTTCGACGAGACGGACGCGGGCACGTCCTGCCTGACCGGCCACGAGTGAACCGGCCACCCACTCCAGCGGACAGGTGATCGACTGCGGGTTACGATCTCCGGCAAAAGCGGCTTCCGTGGAGGTTTCGGGTGACCAAAGAGATCGAGCACCGCATCGACACGTCCGTGCCCCACCCAGCCCGCGTCTACGACTACTGGCTCGGCGGCAAGGACAACTTCGAGGCCGACCGGGTGGTGGCCGAGATGGTGCTCAAGGCCGAGCCGGGGATGATCGAGGCGGTCCGGGAGAACCGCGCCTTCCTCGGCCGGGTGGTGCGCTACCTGGCCGAAGCGGGCATCAGCCAGTTCCTCGACATCGGCACCGGCATCCCCACCCAGGGCAACACGCACGAGGTGGCCCAGTCGGTGAACCCCGCCGCCCGCATCGTCTACGTGGACAACGACCCGATCGTCATGAACCACGCCCGAGCCCTGTTACGCGGCTCCGAGGAGGGGCGCACCACCTACATCGAGGCGGACCTGCTGGAGCCCGAGACGGTCCTCGGCGATCGGAGCGTGCTCGACACACTCGACTTCAGCAAGCCGACAGCCGTGATCATCATCGGCACGCTCATGCACATCAGGAACGAGCTCGACCCGTGGAGCGCGGTCAAGGCCTACTCGGCCGCCGTCTGCCCTGGCAGTTACCTGGCGATCTCCCACACGACCGCTGACTTCGAGCCCGAGGCGATGGCGGCCATGGCGGAGATCTACCGCGACACCCCGACCGGGATGACCCACCGCAGCGGGCCCGAGATCGCGCGCTTCTTCGACGGCTACGCGTTCGTCGAGCCCGGACTGGTCGTCGGCCACCAGTGGCGCCCCGAGGGCGGCGTGCCGAAGAAGGTCTTCGCGGGAGGGTACGGCGTCGTCGGCCGGAAGCTCTGAAGCCCCACGGGACGCTACACGGCGGCGGGCGCGTGGAGCTGCTGGGCGAGCCACGGTAGCGCCTGTGGCAACTCCCTGTTCCAGGTGTTGAAGTTGTGCCCACCGCTGGGCAGGATCAGCGACGACGCCTGCATCGGCGGCTTCACCGCGGCCAGGAACCGCTGTGTCGACTGATAGTTGCCCTCCCCCTTCTTGCTGGTGGTGACCAGCACGTTGACCGGCGGCGCGGGCAGGCCGGCCAGCCGCCACATGAGGTCGTTGCGTTGCTCGACCGTCTTGTCCCCGGCGAACAGGTCTCCGGTGGTCCCGTCGATGATCGTCTTGTAGTAGCCCGAGAGCGACACGGCGGCCGAGAACCTGTCCGGATGGCTCATGGCGATCTTCAGCGCGCAGTAGCCGCCGGTCGAGCCACCCAGTAATCCCCAGTACTCTCGGCCGCTCCCCACCCGGTACGAGTCGATCATGTCCTGCCGCACGTCAGTGGCGAAGTACGCCTGCGACTGCGGCCCGCGCGGCACATCGACGCACTCGGTGTCGCGCGGCAGCACCACGCTGGGCCGCATCATCACCAGGATCGTCGGCTTGACCTGGTGCTCGGCGATCGCTTTGGCCATCCGGCCCGGCAGGTCGAGCCGGGTCATGAGGTTGCGCGGGTCGCCCGGATAGCCGGTCAGCGACAGGATCGCGGGAAAGCGCTGGTGCTTGTCCGTGAAGTAGGCCGAGGGCAGGAAGATGTACGCCTCCTCACTGAGGTGCGTGGTCGGCCCCGGCATGATCACCTGCTCGATCCGGCCGCCCCGTACGGCATGCTGGGTCAGCACCCGGATCCCCGCGCCGACGCCCGCGACCGTGATGGGCGCGGTGGCCGTGTCGGTGCCGAGCAGGTCGGGCCACGAGCTGTAGAAGCCGAAGTACGAGTTCCCGATCAGGCCGAGCGCCGTCAGCGTGAGCACCTGGTCGCCCACGAGCACACCCACCCTGCCCAGGACGGCCGGCCAGCTGCGGCCGCTCAGCCGCGGCCACAGCCAGACGGTCGCGACCAGCGCCGCCACCGCGAGCCCGGCCACCAGGAGTTGCAGTTTTACCGAGGTCAGTTCCATCTCGCCTCCACGACAGGGATACTCCGCGAAGCGTAAGAAGCGGGTTAACGCACGCTCCGCGCACCCCTCAGGACTTAACGCGGGCGTTATAGAGGGCTGCGTTTAATATCGAACTGTGAAGAGGATCGCGCGCCCGTGGGTGCCGGCCGTCACAGGCTACGCGTCTCTGATGATCGGCCTGCTCGACATCATCAAGGTCGTGGCGCCGGGGTTCGGTCAGACACGGATGGGCCAGTGGTCCGACCTGCTGCCCGGCATCGTCACCACGGTCGCGCGGGCGTCGTCGCTGGTCGTCGGCATCCTGCTGGTGATGCTGGCGCACGGCCTGCGCCGCAGGAAGGCGCGGGCCTGGCGGGCGATGGTGGTGCTGCTGCCGGTGAGCGCGGCCGTGGAGCTCATCCATCTGCGTCACCTGTTCACGGGCGGGCTGAGTCTGGCCGTCTGCGTGGCGCTGCTGCTGAACAAGCGCGAGTTCGCCGCCCTGTCCGACCCCCGCACCCGCTGGCGGCCGCTGTGGAACCTGCTCGGCCTCGGCACCCTCGACCTGGTCCTCGGCTTCCTGCTGGTCAGCACCCACCCGATGGCCACCGTCGGCCACCCGAGCGTGCTCGACAGGCTGGAGCACGTGGTGCTCGGCCTCGTCGGCATCGAGGGGCCGGTCACCTACTCCGTCGAGCGCATCTCGGACCTGGTCTACTTCTCGCTGCTCGCGCTCGGCACGCTGACCGTGGTCAGCACTCTGTACCTCCTGCTGCGCCCGGAACGCCCGATCTCCGAGCTCACCGAAGACGACGAGCAGCGGCTGCGCGAGCTGCTCGACAGGCACGGACGGCGCGACTCGCTCGGCTACTTCGCGCTCCGCCGCGACAAGAGCGTGCTCTTCTCCCCCTCGGGCAAGGCGGCGATCGCCTACCGGGTCGTCTCGGGCGTCATGCTGGCGAGCGGCGACCCGATCGGCGACCGCGAGGCGTGGCCGGCGGCGATCGACAGGTTCATGACCGAGGCCAGGCGGCACGCCTGGGTGCCCGCGGTCATCGGCTGCGGCGAGACCGGCGGCGAGGTGTGGACGCGCAGGACCGGGATGTCGGCGCTGGAGCTCGGCGACGAGGCGGTGGTCGAGGTCGCCGGCTTCACGCTGGAGGGCCGGGCCATGCGCAACGTCCGCCAGATGGCCAACAGGGTCGAGCGCGCGGGCTACACCTGCCGCGTACGACGGGTCGCCGACCTGTCCGAGACCGAGAAGGAACGGATCAAGCAGGCCGCCGTCTCCTGGCGTGGCACCGAGACCGAACGCGGCTTCTCCATGGCGCTCGGCCGCTTCGGCGACCCCGCCGACGCGGAGTGCGTGGTGGCCACCGCGCACAAGGAGGGCGAGATCAGGGCCGTGCTGCACTTCGTGCCGTGGGGGCCGCACGGCATCTCACTCGACCTGATGCGCAGGGACCGCGACGCCGAGCCGGGGCTGAACGAGCTGCTGATCGTCAAGACCCTCCAGGCCGCGCCCGCGATGGGGATCGAGCAGGTCTCGCTGAACTTCGCGATGTTCCGGGCGGTGCTGGCCAGGGGCGAGCGGCTCGGCGCCGGGCCGGTGCTGCGGGCGTGGCGCGGGCTGCTGGTGTTCCTGTCGCACTGGTTCCAGATCGAGTCGCTGTACCGGTTCAACGCGAAGTTCCGGCCGATCTGGGAGCCGCGGTTCGTGGTCTATCCCAACGCCCGTGATCTGCCGCGGATCGGGGTGTCGGCGCTGCAGGCCGAGGCGTTCATCAAGCTCGGCCTGCCCTCCCCCGGTCGCCGCGCCTTCCGCCTCATCCGGCGCGACGCGGCCCACCTCGTCTCGTAAGAGCCCGATTCCTCAGGCGGTCGGCGTGTGCGAGCGGTCCAGGTCCGGCTCCAGGTAGATGACCCGCGCGATCGGTACGGCCTCGCGGATCCGCCGCTCGGCCTCGTCGATGCCCCTGGCGACCTCGGCGGCCGAGTCGTCGTGCGAGACCGCGATCTTGGCCGCCACCAGCAGCTCTTCCGGCCCGAGGTGCATCGTGCGCATGTGGATCACCCGGTCGACCTCCGGCGCGCTCTCCAGCGCGGTCCGGATCTGCTGCTCCATCTCGGGCGAGGCGCCCTCACCCACCAGCAGCGACTTGGTCTCGATGGCCAGCACGACCGCGATCACGGCCAGCAGCAGGCCGATCATCAGCGTGCCGATGCCGTCCCACACGCCGTCGCCGGTGATGACCGCCATCGCCACACCGAACAGCGCGAAGATCAGGCCGAGCAGCGCGCCGAGGTCCTCCAGCAGGATGACCGGCAGCTCGGGCGACTTGGACCGGCGGATGAACGTGACCCACGACTGCTTGCCACGCAGCGGGTTGGACTCCATGATCGCCGTGCGGAACGAGAAACTCTCCGCGATGATCGCGAAGATCAGCACCGCGAACGCCCAGATCGGCGACTCCACGTCGTGCGGATGCACGATCTTGGTGACACCCTCGTACAGCGAGAACGCCGCGCCGATCGTGAACAGCACCACGGCCACCACGAACGCGTAGAAGTAGCGCTCGCGGCCATAGCCGAACGGATGCGCCTTGTCCCTCTCCCGCTGCGCCCGCCTGCCGCCGATCAGCAGGAGCAACTGGTTGCCCGAGTCGGCGACGGAGTGGATGCCTTCGGCGAGCATCGAAGACGACCCGGTGAAGAAGGCGGCCACGAACTTCGACACGGCGATCGCCAGATTGGCGGTCAACGCCGCAATGATCGCCTTGTTACCGCCACTCGCGCTCACCGGAAAACTCCACTCATCATGATCATGTAGTCAAAGGCCCGAAATGGGATCCTATTGCGAAATTCTGGCCTTAAGCTCCGTGATCGCCGACACAGGGGTCGGATCGACTCCATACCCGAGGGCCAGATAGGTGGCCGCATAGTCGCCCAGGCCGATCAGCGAGGCGACCCGCTCCAGCGGGTGCGAGCCTTCCGCGGACAGCTCGGTGACGGGTACGTCGCGGTCGTGCGCCAGCCGTACGGACGCCTCGCGGCGGCGTGACACCCGCGGGTCCTCTTCGACGTCGCGCAGCATCACCAGCCTGAGCGTGTGGCCGGCGTCGTCGGCGAAGATGTCGCGCCTGGCCAGCGGCCCGTCGAAGGCGGCCACCTGGTTGTGGCCGGCCTCGGGCAGCTCACCGAAGATCGCCGGGTATTTGGCGTTCGTGTTGAGCTGGCAGGCCAGCCGGTAGCCGGCGACCGCGGTGACGGAGGACGAGCCCCAGATCATCGGCACGCTCTCGGCCAGCTCCATGGCCAGCGTCTTGCCCGGGTTGACGAACGACTCGCTGGACGGCCGGCACCGGTGCGCGATGTCCTCCAGCATCGCGGCCACCCGTTCGTACAGCTCCTCGTCGGCCTTGATCAGGCCGAGTGCCGCGGCGGACACGATCAGCGGGATCGTCAGCAGCCAGACGTTGGCGCGGGGCTGCCCGGTCGCCGGCACCGGCACGTAGACGGCGGACGCCTGCCTGGCGATCGACTCCAGGGGCGAGCCGGCGCTGCCGACCGCGATCAGCGAGCAGCCGCGCCGCACGGCCTCCAGGGCCGCCGACAGCGTCTCCTCGGTATGACCCGAGCACGACACCGCGATGACCAGATCGGTGGCGCCCACCCAGCCGGGCAACTGGTGGGAGCGCAGGGTCACGACGGGCAGCGGGGAGCCGCGGCCGCAGACCGCAGCGAGGACGTCGCCCGCGACGGCGGAGGCCCCCATGCCCACGACCACGACCGCGCGCGGCCGGACCCGAGAGGTCAGCCGGTCGACGCCCGCCTCGACCGAGGCCCGGTAGGCGATGCGCACCTGGGCGGCCGAGGCCGCCACCGCGACCAGCATGCCGCCCGGATCACCCTCAGCGAGATGCCCCTGGTCATCGAGCCGCTCGGGCTCCCAGGTCACGGCTTCCTGGCCTCGTCGACGAGCAGAACGGGAATGTCATCCCTGACCGGGTAGATCAGGCCGCACCCCGTACAGACCAGCTCCTCGGTCTCGCTCTCCGCGCGCAGCGGTGACTTGCACGCCGGGCAGGCCAGGATCTCCAGCAGCCAGTCGTCGATCTTCACACTGACACCCCTCTAACCATGGCGAGGACCTCGTCCCGTATCGCCGTCATCTTGCTCTCGTCAGCCGCCTCGGCGTTGAGCCGCAGCAGCGGCTCGGTGTTGGAGGCGCGCAGGTTGAACCACCAGCCGGAGCCGGTCACGGTCAGGCCGTCGAGCTCGTCGACGGTGCCCCTGGGGCCGAACTCCCGGCGTACGCGCCGAAGGGCCGCGTCCTGGTCGGCGACCGTGCTGTTGATCTCGCCCGAGGCGTGGTAGCGCGCGTAGGCGCCGATCAGCTCCGACAGCGGGCCGTCCTGCTCGCCGAGGGCGGCCAGCACGTGCATCGCGGCGAGCATGCCGGAGTCGGCGAACCAGAAGTCGCGGAAGTAGTAGTGGGCCGAGTGCTCGCCGCCGAACACCGCGCCCGTGCGGGCCATCTCGGCCTTGATGAACGAGTGACCGACGCGGGTGCGCACCGGCTCGCCGCCGTGCTCACGGACGATCTCCGGCACGCCGGCCGACGTGATCAAATTGTGGATGATCGTCGCGCCGGGATATTTGCCCAGCTCGCGTACGGCCACCAGCGCGGTGACGGCCGACGGCGAGACGGACTCGCCACGCTCGTCGATCACCCAGCACCGGTCGGCGTCGCCGTCGAAGGCCAGCCCGAGGTCGGCGCCCGTCTCGCGGACGGCGCGCTGCAGATCGAGCAGGTTGGCGGGCTCCAGCGGGTTGGCCTCGTGGTTGGGGAAGGAGCCGTCGAGCTCGAAGTAGAGCGGGACCAGGTCGATGGGCAGGCCCGCGAAGACGGCGGGGACGGTGTGACCGCCCATGCCGTTGCCCGCGTCGGCGACGACCTTCAACGGCCGCACGCCCGACAGGTCGACCAGCGTGCGCAGGTGGTCGGCGTAGCCCTGCAACAGGTCCTTCTCGATCAGCGACCCGGTCGGCGGGGCCGTGCTGCCGACCAGCTCGGCCGCGCGGTCACGGATCTCGGCGAGACCACTGTCGCCGCCGATCGGCACCGCGCCCGCGCGGCACATCTTCATGCCGTTGTAGCGGGCCGGGTTGTGGCTGGCGGTGAACATCACACCGGGCAGCCCGAGGCTGCCGCTGGCGTAGTAGAGCAGATCGGTGGAGCCCAGCCCGGCGTGCACCACATCGGCGCCGCGCGAGCGCGCACCGCGCACGAACGCGGCCGACAACGGCACGGAGGACTCTCGCATGTCATGCGCGACCACGGCCGATCGGGCCCCGGTCACCTCGACGAAGGCCGCCCCCACGGCCTCGGCGGTCTGCTCGTCCAGCTCGTCAGGCACTACGCCGCGAACGTCGTACGCCTTGAAGATCTTGGCGAGGTCGCCCACTCTCCAGCTCCGCCCTTAGGTCGTCACGTGTACGAACGAGCCTACCGGTCGCGATGTTGCTGGGCGGACCGCAGAACGCGCAGGTGCCCCCTACGCCCGACTTCGACCCCTTGGCCGACCGGTTCGCCCCCGCCGGACGGCGCGGGCCTGGCGGCCTCCCTGACGGCGTTGGCGAGCGCCTCGAGGTCGTCCGAGCTGGGCGACGTGCCGTCCGTGGGCAACCGCACCACCTCCCAGCCGCGGGGAGCGGTCAGCCGCTCGGCGTGTTCGGCGCACAGGTCGTAACAGTGTGGCTCGGCGTACGTCGCCAGAGGGCCCAGAACTGCGGTCGAGTCGGCGTATACGTACGTGAGCGTGAAGACTGCAGGCTGGCTGCAAGCGGTGCGGGAACAGCGGCGGACGGGGCTCACGGAGGGACCGTATCTGGTAAGAGTGCGAGGCGCCACTATCTGAGCGCTCTTAACGAGCGTGTCGCCACAATTCGGACACCTGTCGCAGGCTTTCTCCCCACATGCCCCGAAGCCGCCTCCCCGTACACTTGCCGTGTGAACCAACGGCGTGGCCCCAGACGGCGTGACCGGCACGGTCGCGGCATGCGCGGCCCCCTCGCCCCTTCCCACGTGCCGATCGCCAGATCGCGTAGCGAACGGTTCGACGACCTGGTGCTCGACGCGGTCGACCGGCTCCGGCCGCAGTGGGGCAAGCAGCTGGCGGCGGTGGAGTTCGCGGTCGAGGAGGTGCCGCCGCTGAGTGAGCTCGGCGACGGGCCCAGCACCGGCTCCGAGCCGATCCCCTTCGGGCGGGCCGACGTCGCGCGCGGCCAGGACCCGGCCGCGGTGGTCGTCTATCGGCGGCCGCTCGAAGCCCGCGCCCGCGACCGCGACACGCTGGGGGCGCTGGTGCACGACACGGTGGTCGAGCAGGTGGCCACGCTCCTCGGCCTGTCACCGGAGACCGTCGACCCGGGCTACGACGACCGCCGCTGACCACGAAGATCGGCTTGTCGGGCGAAAGTTTGACACTCGCTTGCCTGGTTGCAGAGAGTAGCCATACGATTACCGTGAGTGTTCATTCGATGTGAAGGAGAGCATCCATGGGCAGACACGAGAAGCCCGACAGCCCGAAGGCCGTGGACCTCGATCCGAAATCCACCGCGGCCCGGGGATCCGGATCCAATGAGGACCACAACCACACCGCCAAAGGCGCGCACAGCGCCGACCCGAAGAAGGGTGGCAAGAAGTAGTGGACGACACGGCGCAGGGGATCGAGCGCCTGATCGAGCACCTCGACGAGTTCGACGACATCGGACCACGCGCCAAAGAGGCGATCCGCGCGGTGCCCCGTCACCTGTTCATCCCTACGGTCGGGCTCCCTGTACCGACCAGCCCCGACAGCGCGTACATCATCGACCGCGACGCCGACCCCGACGCCTGGTGGGACGCGGTCTACTCGCCTCACTCCATCGTCACCCAGCTCGACGATGGAGCCACCGACCTCAGAGCCATAGAAGGCGGCTACTCCTCCTCGGCCTCAGCGCCGAGCACCGTCGCCTACCTGCTCCACATCCTGGACACCGTGCCAGGCCGCCGGGTGCTGGAGATCGGCACGGGCACCGGCTGGACCGCCGCCCTGCTGTCCTATCTCGTCGGCGAGGAGAACGTGACCTCGATCGACATCGATCCTGTGGTGGCGGAGCAGGCGGCCAAGAACCTGAGCGAGGCCGGCGTGCACCCGCACCTGATCGTCGGCGACGGCGCGGCCGGCTGTCCGGAGCGGGCGCCGTTCGATCGGGTTCACGTCACCTGTGGCATCCGCACGGTGCCATACGCCTGGGTGGAGCAGTGCCGCCCTGGTGGGGAGATCGTGCTGCCCTACTGCCCCGGGTTCGGCCACAACCACGCCCTGCGGCTCGTTGTCGCGCCGGACGGCACCGCCTACGGCTTCTTCCCCGGCTTCGCCTCGTACATGATGATGCGCTCCCAGCGTCCCGTCGAGGACCGCCCGGCGCGAGGGCCGGAGGACAGCCACCACCTCACCACGCGCGTCGACCCCCGCACGATCGCCTACGCTCCGCCCGGATCGGACCTCGCCATCTCGGCACTGACCGGCCTGACCTCGAACGGCAGCGCGGAACCGGACGAGGACGGTGAGATGTACCGGCTGTGGGTGTCCGACCCCTCCAGCTCATACTCCTGGGCTGTGGCGGAGTGGCGGCCCAACACCGAGGAGTACGAGGTCTACCAGGTCGGCGACCGGCCCCTGTGGGACGAGGTCACCGACGCCTACTTCCGCTGGGTGAGCTGGGGCGAGCCCGATCGCGACCGGTTCGGCATGAAGGTCACTCCTGACGGCCAGCAGATATGCCTGGACGGCACCCCTATCGGGGAGCCACAACGGTTGGTGTGTCCGTCAGCTTAGGGAGCAGAGTCCAGGTCCGGGCGGGTGCCAACGGTTGGTCGGTGATCAGCAGCCCGCTCTTCAGCCGCTCCTCCGTCACCCGCCCCCCGTACACCTCCCCCGAAACCGGGGTGACCACCACCCCGAACTCCCCCTTGCCCTTGAGCGGCACGTTCCTGGTTCGCCCGGCGGGCACGTCCACCACGAACGGCTGCCCGGCCGGGCCGCGGTTCGGCACGATCCGCACGCTGACCCGGCCCGCCGCCCCCGGCGCCGTGAGGACCAGCCGGGACCCCGCGCCGTTGGCCGCCACCGCACTGCCCAGGTCGAGCGACGGGGTCCCGGCCGTGAACGCCACATCCGGTTTGTCACCCGTGCCCGTGACGACGACGCCGGCCACGACGGGCGTCCGCGACGTCAGCACGAGCGCCGCCGCCTCCCCGCCGATGCCGGTGGTCACGTCGAGCGCGGCCACGCTGCCCGCGGGGACGTCGAGGGACTCGCGGCCCTTCATCGCGTACGCGGCGTCCTCGGTCACCGCCTGGATGGCCACGGTCGCGTCGGCGTCGCCCGGAGCGGCGACCAGCAGTTGCCGGGTGCCGCCTCCGCCGGGTATGCCGGGGACCACGACGCGGGTCGACGGCGGTACGGCGGCCGGGAGCCAGTCGACGCCGTTCCCGCCGAGCGAGGCCTGCGCGGCGACCGCGAGCCGGCCGGTGAGGACGGTGACGCCGACGGCCATCACGTTCGCCGAGGGTGCGAGCGTCTTGAGGTCGATCGCGCTGTAGCCGCCCGGTGGGATCTCCAGGCCCTGGCCCTTGTCGGCGGAGACCGCGCCCTCCGCCGCGTAGATCTGGACGTCGGCCAGGGCGGGCGCCCGGTCGGCGTTCATGAGGTGCAGCGTGACGTCGGCCTCCGCGGGGCCTGGGCCGACGAGCCAGGTCGTGGCTCCCGGCACGGCGCAGCGCACCCCGGCGAGCCCGCGCCGGGTGCCCTTGGCGACCCGCGTGGTGTATCCGGCCTCCAGCCCGCCCGAGCCGTTCACCACGTACGGCTTGGCGTCCTTCATGGGCTCGTGGGACAGGGTGTCCGGCAGGTAGACGCTCACCCGCTCACCCTTGGTCGCCGGGCAGACGGCGGTCACCGACTCCACGGCCACCTTGCGCGGCCCCTCGGCCTTGGGCGGTGCCGGGGCCGGCCGGGTCACGTACGCGACGCCGTACAGTGCGCCGAGAGCGACGACCACCAGCAGGAACAGCCCGAACCTGTTCTCCACGAACGCCTTCATCAGACACTCACCAGGGCGGCCGGGGCGGGCGCCTCGACGCGTTCGGCGGTGGGCTCGCGTCTGCCCGGAGCGGCCAGCACCGCCACGAGCAGCACCAGCGCGGCCTGCGTCCAGAGCCAGGGGCGGTGCAGGGCGCTCTCCGGTTGCGCGGGCACGTGGGCCACCGGCTCCAGGAGCCGCCACAGCCCGCCCGCGTCCGACAGGTTCACGCGTTCCAGCGACGGTTCCGAGTCGAGGGCCTTGACCAGTTCGGGCGCGACGGGCGGCGCCAACGCGACCATCGCCACGCCGTTCCGCGCGAGCGTGGCCGCGTCCTTGCCGCCGCGCCCGCCGGCCAGCCCTTCGGCCGCGGTGGCCACCAGGGCGCGGGTCTTCGACGCGACGGGCAGCTCCGCCTCGCCGATCAACGGGGTACGGCCGTGCAGCACGGTGAAGCCGGAGCCCCTGATCACCAGGGTGCGCTCGCCGTGCTGGGACTTGAGCGCAGCCATGGCGGGCATGACGTCGGCCGCGCTGCCCTGGAGCGGCCCCGGCACACCCTGGGCGACCCAGTACCCGGCCGCGAGCACCGGCGTGCTGAACGCGACCGCCACGACCAGCGTGGCGCCCAGCCGGCGCGGCCCGCCCGCGGCCCGCGACTCGGCCAGCCGGTGCGCGGTCAGCCCCACGAGCACGAGCAGCCCGGTGGCGGCGAACGCCAGCGGCACCCCCGGCCAGGCCCGTGCCCCCTCGACGGTGACGCGGCTGGCCAGGATCGCGACCAGCACCCCGTACACCGCGACGCCCCACCCGATCGCGACGATCATCCGCTGCGCCCGCATGAGCAGCGCGGCCAGCGCGGCGGCGACCAGCCCGCCGGTCACCCAGAACGGCGGCAGCCCGGGACCCCCAGGACTGAAGGCCAGCAGCGACTCGGGAGCCAGCCCCTGGTCGGACAGCGCGGCGTCGTGCAGCCCGGCTTCGAGCAGCAGGCGGCCCGGGTCGAGCACCAGACCGGCCAGCCAGGGGAACAGCAGAGCCACGGGGACGGTCAGGGCGATGGCCATCGAGGTCACCACGTCCCGCCGTACCCCGCCATAGGCCACGGCGGCGAGCACGCCGAGCACCGCGAACAGCGGGTAGACCAGCGGCACGAACGCCGTGCCCACCGCGAGCAGCAGGCCGAGGCCCCAGCCCGCGCGGCGGGCGCGGCGGCGCTCGCCGGACAGGAGGTTCGTGGCGAGCGCGGCGTAGACCGGCAGCAGCACGAAGACCACCGCCGTGCCGAGTCGGCCGGCCGCGATCGCGCCCGTCGCGACCGGCAGCAGCGCGTACGTGGCGGCCAGCCAGACCCGGGCGGGCACCTCGGGGATGATGCGGCGGGTCGCCAGGTAGGCGGAGGTCCCGCCCAGCGGCACCGAGCCGAGCAGCAGCACGGAGACGGCCAGCCAGGTCTTGCCGAACGCCAGCGTGGACAGGGCGGCGACCACCGCGACGTACGGCGGCGCCCAGTCCGTCGAACCGAGGCCGATGTCGTGGAAGCCCTCGGTGTAGAAGCGCCACAGGTCGGCCGCGTCACCGGTGACGGGGACCAGCGCGCCGCCGCCGAGCCGGTCGCCGCCCAGCAGGGAGCGTTCGGCCACCAGCGTGACGAGGGTGAGCGCGGCGACGAGCAGCACGCCCGGGCGTCCGAGGAACCGTCTGACGGCACCGGTGTCGGACGGCATCACCTCGGCGTCCTCGTCGCCGGCGGCGTAGTGGTGGCGTCCTTCCGAGCCGACGGGTCCCTCTCCGGCGAGGAAGCTCTGGACCATGTCGACCAGCCGCCGGTAGGCCGCGCCTCGCGGCGTCAGCAACCGCTTAATCCGGATATATCCCTTTTTGCGGCCATGGCGGCGGGCGCGGCGGGCCTTGAGCAGCCGGATCGGGTGGATCAGGATCGAGCCGAGCGCGACCATCTCGTCCAGCGCGTTGGCGGGCTGCTTGCCGACGACATAGAGCAGCGTGCGGAAGAACGAGCCGAAGACGTTCCGGATCAGCGCTCCCAGCAGCGCGCGGAACGGCAGGTTCGCCATGACGACGAAGATCGCGTTCCGCCGGTCGAGCCTGCGCGGATGATCACCGCTGACCGTGATGGGCCGCCGTCTGCGGGTCGCCGCCTCGGCGTGCCAGGCGATCGCCGTGGTGACGACCAGCACCCGGTGCCCGGCGTTGCGCACCCGCCAGCAGAGGTCGAGGTCGTCGCGGAAGAGGGGGAAGAACGGGTCCAGACCGCCGACCTCGTCCCACACCTCGCGGCGGATCAGCATGCCCGCCGTGGAGACCGACAGCGCCTCGCGGGTGCCGTCGTGCTGTCCCTGGTCCAACTCCCGGGGCTCCAGGCCGGTGTCCCTGCGCCCGGTGCGGTCGACGGTCACGCCGACTTCGAGCAGCCGCCTGCGGTCCAGCCAGTCGCGGAGTTTCGGCCCGAGCCCCGCCGCTTTTGGGCTGTGCTGAGCCTCGTGCAGCAGCATTTCGAGCGCGCGGTGATCAGGGGCGCAGTCGTCGTGGAGCAGCCAGATCCACTCGTCCTGGCCGCTGCCGGGTAACTTGCCGAGCACCTCGGCGACCGCCTCGCCGAACCCGGTGGAGCGGGGCAGTTTCAGTACGTTTCCGGAGCCGAGCGCCTTGACCAGCACGTCGGCCGAGCCGTCCCTGCTGCCGTTGTCGGCGCCGACCAGCCGATCCGGTCTGCGGCTCTGGCCCAGCACCGCCTGCAGGGTCTCCCCGAGCCAGCGCCCGCCGTCGTGGGCGACGACGATCGCGGTGACGAAGTGACGGCGCATCGGGCGTGACTCCTGGGGAGTGGATCAGGCGCGCCCACCATACATGCGAGAAAGGGTCACACGGCAGACCGCGTGACCCTTCTCTAATATCCCTAAACGGCCTCTCGCTTGATCCTTCTGCGCTCCCGCTCGGACAGCCCACCCCAGATGCCGAACCGCTCATCGTGTTCGAGTGCGTACTCAAGACACTCCGCACGCACTTCGCACGATCGGCAGACCTTCTTGGCCTCTCGGGTGGAGCCGCCTTTCTCCGGGAAGAACGCCTCCGGATCCGTCTGAGCGCACAACGCACGCTCCTGCCAGCCGAGTTCTTCAGCGTCAAGCTCATCTTGTGCGATGACCAGATCGGTCACTGCACACCTCCCTGCCGCCCGCCCGCAATGGAGCCCCCCATGGAACGCCTTCCTTACTACCCACCCACAGGAAGGCGTAACAACATGGTTGTAATTACACGCGTGTGCCGTACGTGGAGTCAAGCGGCATGCCGGTATCCGGGGAAAGACCAGATCTCGCCCCGGTGTGCATGGCATGTGATGTTCGCACCCTGGCCTACGCCCTCGATCCGTGGCTCTGGCCTGGTGTGTTGGAACGTCTGTCAGCGGTCCGAACCGTACCAGGGCAGGAAAGACACCCGCCCGTGGCCCACCTTCTCTCTAGCCGTGCTTTAACGGACTCTTACCTGCGTGGCTCGTTAGGGGCGTATATGGCCGTGGGGTCGATCGGGTCGTCTCCCTGCCCTGGCCCATCGCCCAGCGCGTCGCCCCGGAACATCGACTGGTCAAGCCGGACCGTCGCCTCGGTCGGGGGCTCGTTCCACCCCGCCGCCTGGTGGTGCGGCTGGTAGGGCTGCGGCTCGTACTGGGCCGGCTGGGGCTCGTACTGGGCCTGGTGTGGCTCGTATGGGGCCTGGTGGGCGGGGGGCTGGGCCTGGTGGGCGGGGGGTTGCGGCGGGTAGCCCGGCTGCTGGAGCTGCTGGGGGTGCCCGAAGGGGTCGTCATACGGCGTGGCCTGCTGCTGGCTCGCGTAGTCGGGGACGCGGAGGTCGGGCGCGCCGCTGTTCGCCGAGTGCTGGTACGTCTCGGCCTGCTGGTAGGCGTCCAGGAGTTGCTGGGAACGCGGGTCCACCGGCGGGTCGGGCTCCTGGTAGGCGGCCGGGGTGGCGTACTCCTGGCCCGAGAAGCCGGTGAAGGGCTGGCCCTGCGGCTGGTCGAAGGCGTTGGGCACGTAGGGCTGCTGGCCGAACTGGGGCTGGGGCTGCGCCGCGGGCGGGGGCTGGTCGGCCGGTGCCCATGGGTTCGGCTGGTTGTCGATGGGTGCGAAGGGGTTCGGTGGGTTCGCCGCCGGGGTGTACGCGTTGGGCTGGCTGTCGACGGTCTGGTAGCTGTTCGCCTGATTGTCGGCCGGGGCGTAGGTGTTCGGTGGGCTCGCCGCCGGGGTGTACGCGTTGGGCTGGCTGTCCGCGGGGATGTACGGGACCGCCTGGTTGTCCGGCGTGTTGTACGGCTGCCCGAACGCGTTCGGCTGGCTGTCCGCGGGGACGTAGGGAGCGGGCTGGTACTCGGGCTTGGGCTGCGGGAAGCTCGGATCCGTCGCGCCAAAGCCGGGCTGGGGGAAGCCCTGGTCTGGCTGGCCGTGATTCTGGTCGGCCGCAGCGGTGGCCGGCTGGGGCGTGGGCGCTGGCTGCTGGGCATAACCGGGCTGCTCAGGCGCGCCACCATAACTCGGCGGCTGCTGACCATAGCCCGGCTGCCCCACCGGAGCACCCTGGCCGTCCAGCTGACCACCGACACTCGGCGGCTGCTGGCCGTAACCGACCTGCTCAGGCTGACCGCCGTAGCTCGGCGGCTGCTGACCGTAACCGGGCTGCTCGGGCGCGCCACCATAACTCGGCGGCTGCTGACCGTAACCCGGCTGCCCCACCGGAGCACCCTGGCCGTCCAGCTGACCGCCGACACTCGGCGGCTGCTGACCGTAACCGACCTGCTCAGGCTGACCGCCGTAGCTCGGCGGCTGCTGACCGTAACCCTGCTGCTCCGCCGGAACCCCGGCGAAAGGCGGTTGCTCGCCGTACGGCTGCTGCATGGGGGGTTGCTGGCCGTAGGGGGCGTTGGGGAACTGCTGGCCGTACCCCTGCTGGGGCTGGACGGCGGGACGGTCGGGGAGGACCAGGGGCAGCAGGTAGACCAGCGCGATGCCCGTCAGGGCGAGCACCGGCACACCCCTGAGCACGAACTCCGCCGTCAATCGCGCACCGTTGCCCGCGAAAAGCCCGAGCACCAGCGTGATCGCGCCGAACAGGGTGGCGATGCCGAGCATGGCCGCCGCGCCGAACGCGACCGGCTTGGCCTGGGGCGACGGTGTACCGACCTTCGTGAGCAGCAGCACCGAGCCGAGGAGCAGCGCCGTCGTGACAGGGCTGGTGAAGTTCCCGAAGTTGCTGAAGGCGCGGTCGGCGAAGGAGAGGGCGAGGTCGCCGGACAGCGAGCCCGAGGAGCTGACGAGCACCTTGCCGATGGCCACGAGGATGTTCAGCCCGCCGCCGGCGAGCATGAGCCAGGCGGCCGGCTCCCTCAGCCGGGCGACGTCAAGTTTGCTCACAAGTACCCCCATCGGACCCTTTAGCCCGAAGGGAGTGTGCCACATCGCCGCCTCTCACGGCGGGGGTCCCAGCAACCTCTTACGTGCTAGACGTCCCAGTTAGGCCCTATTTGCTGGGTTTTTCGGAGACCGAAGCGTTGTAAAGGCCGCTCCCGAGGCAGGCGTGTCGGAGGCCGGTGCAAGACTGGTCCGCATGCACATCGTGTCCCTCGCCGGCGGCATCGGCGGCGCCCGCTTCCTGCGTGGCCTGCGGGCGACGGCCCCCGACGCCCAGATCACCGTCATCGGCAACACAGGTGACGACATCACCCTGTTCGGCCTGCGCGTCTGCCCCGACCTCGACACCGTCATGTACACCCTGGGCGGCGGCATCGACGAGGAGCAGGGCTGGGGCCGCGCCAAGGAGTCCCACACCGTCAAGGAGGAGCTGGCGGCCTACGGGGTCGAGCCGCAGTGGTTCGGGCTGGGCGACCGCGACTTCGCCACGCATATCGTCCGGTCCCAGATGCTGGAGGCCGGCTACCCGCTCTCCCAGATCACCGAGGCGCTGTGCGCGCGCTGGCAGCCGGGCGTGCGGCTGCTGCCGATGAGCGACGAGCGCTGCGAGACGCACGTGGTCGTCTCCGACGAGCGCGGGCGGCGGGCGATCCACTTCCAGGAGTGGTGGGTACGACTGCGCGCCTCCATCCCCGCCGAGTCGATCGCACTGGTCGGGGTCGAGACCGCCAAGCCCGCCCCCGGCGTGCTGGAGGCCATCGCGGAGGCCGACGTGGTGATCCTGCCGCCGTCCAACCCGGTGGTGAGCATCGGCACGATCCTGCAGGTGCCGGGCATCCGCGACGCGCTGCTGACCAAGACCGTGGTGGGCGTCTCCCCCATCATCGGCGGGGCGCCGGTGCGCGGCATGGCCGACGCCTGCCTGACCGCGATCGGTGTCGAGACGAGCGCCCAGGCGGTGCTCGACCTGTACGGCGCGGAGCTGATCGACGGCTGGCTGGTCGCCGAAGAAGACTCCGGCGTCGCCCTCGACGGGGTCAGGGTGACGGCCCGGCCGCTGATCATGCATGACGCCGACGCGACGGCCGACATCGCCCGCGCCGCCCTCGACCTGGCCCTGGAGCTCGCCCGATGACCCTGACAAACTCGACCGACCCCGCGGACTCGGCGAGCCGGCTGCCCGGGCGGGTCGAGGTGTTCGGGGTTCAGGGGATCGGCGAGGTGCGGCCCGGTGACGACGTCGCGGCCCTTCTCGGCGGTGCCGACCTGCGCGACGGCGACATCCTCGTCATCACCTCCAAGATCGTGAGCAAGGCCGAGGGCCGCGTCCGGCAGGCCCCCGACCGCGCGGCCGCCATCGCCGACGAGACCGAGCGCGTCGTGGCCAGGCGCGGCGACACCGTCATCTCGCAGACCCGCCACGGCTTCGTCATGGCCGCCGCCGGGGTCGACGCCTCCAACACCACCCCCGGCACGGTCCTGCTGCTCCCCGAGGACTCCGACGCCTCCGCCCGCCGCATCAGGGCGGCTCTGGCGGCCCGCGCGCGGGTGGGCGTGATCGTCTCCGACACGTTCGGCCGCCCGTGGCGCCACGGGCTGACCGACGTGGCCATCGGCGCCGCTGGCGTGACCCCGCTCGAAGACCTGCGCGGCGGCACCGACACCCACGGCAATCCCCTCAACGCCACCGTGACCGCGCTGATCGACGAGATCGCCGCCGCCGCCGAGCTGGTCAAGGGCAAGCTCGCGGGCGTGCCCGTGGCCGTCGTCCGTGGCCTGTCCCACCTGGTGACCGAGGAGGACGGGCCGGGTGTCCGGGCGCTGGTCCGTCCGGCCGACGAGGACCTGTTCCGCTACGGCTCGCGGGACGTGGTGTTCGCCCGCCGTACGATCAGGGAGTTCTCCGCCGACCCCGTGGACCCCGACGCGGTACGGCGGGCGGTGGCGGCGGGCATCGCCGCCCCGGCGCCGCACCACACGACCCCCTGGCGGTTCGTGCTCGTCGAGTCGGCGGAGACGAAGGTGAAGCTGCTCGACGCCATGCGCGACGCCTGGATCGCCGACCTGCGGGCCGACGGGTTCACCGAGCAGTCGATCACCAAGCGGGTCAGGCGCGGCGACGTGCTGCGCAACGCCCCCTATCTGGTCGTGCCGTGCCTGGTGATGGAGGGCTCCCACACCTACCGTGACGACCGGCGCAACGCCTCCGAGCGCGAGATGTTCATCGTGGCGACGGGCGCGGGCGTCGAGAACTTCCTCATCCAGCTCGCCGTGGAGGGACTCGGCTCGGCGTGGGTGTCGTCCACGATGTTCTGCCGCCCGGTGGTGCGCGAGGTGCTCGACCTGCCGGAGTCATGGGACCCGATGGGCTGCGTCGCGGTGGGCCACGCCGCGGCCCCGCCCCGTGACCGCCCGCCGCGCGATCCGCAGGACTTCATCCTGACGCGCTGACAGGCAGTCAATGACCATTTACCGTTAATAAAGTTTCCTTTACATTCGGAGCATCCCCCCATGTAAAGGAGCAATCCATGCGAAGGATGCTCACGTTACTCACCGTGGCGGTGATCTCGATCGCCGCCACGGTCTTCGTCGCCCAGCCGGCCCTGGCGCACGGCTACATCAACTCGCCGCCCAGCCGCCAGGCGTTCTGCGCGCAGGGCAAAGTGCCCGACTGCGGCGAGATCATCTACGAGCCGCAGAGCGTGGAGGGGCCGAAGGGGCTGCGTAACTGCCACGGCAACGTCGCCCGGTTCGCCCAGCTCAGCGACGAGAGCAAGCCCTGGCCCGTCACGTCGGTCGGCAACACGGTGACCTTCAACTGGACGCTCACCGCCAGGCACGCCACCACCACCTGGGAGTACTACATCGGCAACACCCGGGTGGCCTCCTTCAGTCAGGGAGGCGCCCAGCCACCGGCGACGCTCTCCCACACCGTGAACTTCTCCGGCTACACCGGCCGGCAGAAGGTCCTGGCGATCTGGAACGTCGCCGACACGCCCAACGCCTTCTACGCCTGCGTCGACCTGAAGTTCGGCGGCGGCGGAGGCGGAACTCCGACCCCCACCCCGACGCCGACCCCCACTCCGACGCCCACGCCGACCCCGACCCCGACCGTGCCGAGCGGCACCTGGGCGCCGAATGTCGCGTACGCGGTGGGTGCGCTGGTCACCTACGCCGGGCTGTCGTACAAGTGCATCCAGGCGCACACCTCGCTCCCCGGCTGGGAGCCACCGAACGTGCCCGCGCTCTGGCAGCGCGTCTAGCCCTCTGCGCGCACGTGCGAACGAGGGGGCGCCGGGGATCCCGGCGCCCCCTCGTCACGTCATCACGTGCTCGGCTTGCAGGTGGGGTGACACAGGCGGCGGGCCAGCGCGGCCAGGAAGACGTCGATGATCTCGTCGGGCTGCTGGGCGACGTGCAGGGAGCCGTTCGTGGCGGCCGTGATGCCGGACAGGCTGGCCCGATCCACATTGCCGAAGGCGATGATGACGATCTGGATGGGCTTGTTGGGGTTCCACTCCTGGTGAAGCTTGTCGAGCAGCTGCGGCAGCCTGGTGCCGCGGCCGTCGTCCTTGCCCGCGGTGATCACCAGGAGCGTGTTGTTCATCTCCTCGCGATAATGGCCGGCGACCTCGTGGAAGCCGCCGAGTATCGCGTCATAGAGCGAGCTGTCGCGGTCGGGATGCGCGGTGATCGTGGTGGTGAGCTCGTCGAGCACGCTCCTCCGGACCAGCTGGCCGGTCTCGGGGCGGTTGATCGGCCCGAGCCCGACACGCGGCTGGTAGCCCTTGGCCTGCCCGAGCCCGTCGGCGAACTCCCACAACCCCATGTGCGTGGAGTCGGGGAACAGCTGTAACCCGATCTTGGCCGCGGACAGCGCGACGCCCAGCCGGGTGGTGTCCTTCAGCTTCTCGGCCATGTGCTTGGAGGTGTCGGCCAGCACCAGGATGTTCGTCGGCGGCGCCAGCCTGCTCCACGCTCGCAGGGCCTCGTCGATGTCCTCGGGCGACACCGAGGGCCTGGTCTTCGGGGTGCCCGTCGGGATCTCCGGCCCCGGCGAGACCGGGCCCAGCGTGCCGTCGCCCGAGTGGAACCCGGCCCGCCGTACGAGATCCTGGGCCTCGGAGCCGCGCAGCCAGTCGGCGAAGAGCGTCGAGGCCTCGGCGACCGTGGGGTCGGTGGCGGTGACGACGTACGGGTAGTCGAGGTTGATCGTGCCCTCGCGCGGGCGCAGCGCGACGACCGGATCGGCCGACGGCTGCCGGTTGTGCGTCCACACCGACTGCTCGGGCACGATGACCACCGGCCGCTTCCAGAACGTGTGGTCGTCCACGGCGGCCAGCATCGAGCGGTAGTCGGGCGCCGAGCCCGCCTGCGCCCAGCGGACGAACGCGGTCAGCGCCTTGTCGGCCTCGGGCCCGTTGCCCACGACGTCCCTGGCGGCGGCGACCGTGGCGATGCCCGCGCCGGCCAGCGACGGGTCGGGAACCCGCACGATGTCGGGCTCGTTCGCGTTGGGCGTGAGCCGTCCCCGCACGGTCGAGGGGAAGACCATCCGCCAGTTCATCTCGGTCTTGCCGACGGAGAAGCGCTGCGCCAGCGAGGACCGTGTGGCGAACACCAGCGGCGACGTCGCCACCACGCTCTCACCCGCGGGTAACGCGCTCGCGCCCTGCTTGCGGGCCAGCCGGATCCAGGCGGAGGAGTCGGCGATCCAGCCGTCGGGGCGCTCGCGCAGCACCCCCGCCCGGTCGCCGATCAGCGTGCGCAGCACGGTGGCCGGGGGCTGCTCGGTGACCTGGACGAGCACGCACCGGCTGCCGACCGTGTTCTTCTCGTCGTTGAAGCGTCCGGCCGCCTCCATGGCCGCCGGAGCAACGTCCACCGCGGCGGCCACGCTGACCAGAACAGGCTCTCGTGTCGTGCACAGCGCGCCACCTCCGCCGAAGATGACGACCACGGTGGCGGTGACGATGGCCAGCGCCGCCGCCCCCGCCAGCAGGCCGCGTTGCAGCGCCTTCCTGCGGCGCTGCTCGGCTGGCAGCGCTGCGCGGTGTCGACCCAGCCGCACGGTGCACCTCTCTCCAGGGGACTGCCGATTCTCCCAGCGCCGCCCACGACTGGCGCAAGAGTCGGTAGAACTTGTTATATCTAAGCCATCGGGAGCACCCGCCTGACGCTCTGGCAGACACCGTCGCTCGCCGCCGACGCGGCCAGCCGCTCGCCGTCCGGGTGGCCGTACTCCGTCGTCCGCTGCCTGACCGGCCGGCCGGTGATCTCGACCATCGCGCGCAGCTCGCTGATCGTCTTGTACGAGCCGTTCTCCGACCCGGCCATGCGGCTGATGGTCTCCTCCATCAGCGTGCCGCCGAGGTCGTTCACCCCGCCCTGGAGCACCTGGTGGCACAGGTCGTCCTGGAGCTTGACCCAGGAGCACTGGATGTTCGAGATGGCGCCGTGCAGCAGGATCCTGGCCAGCGCGTGCACGGCCCGGTTCTCCTGCGCGGTCGGTCCCGGCCGGGCGACGCCCGCCAGGTAGATCGGCGAGCTGGTGTGCACGAACGGCAGCAGCACGAACTCCGAGAACCCGCCGCTCTCCTCCTGCAGCCGCCTGATCAGCTTGATGTGCCTGACCCAGTGCACGTGGGTGTCCACGTGGCCGTACATCATCGTGGACGTGGTCGGGATGCCCACCCGGTGCGCGGTGGTGATGACGTCGATCCACTCCCTGGTGGGCAGCTTGCCCTTGGTGAGCACCCAGCGGACGTCGTCGTCGAGGATCTCCGCCGCCGTGCCCGGCAGCGAGTCGACCCCCGCCTCCTTGGCCGCGTGCAGCCAGTCCTCGATGGAAAGGTTCGTCCGGCTGGCGCCGTTGATGACCTCCATCGGGGAGAACGCGTGCACATGCATGCCCGGTGTCCTGGCCTTGACCGCCCTGGCGAGGTCGAAGTAGGCGGTGCCCGGAAGGTCGGGGTGGATGCCGCCCTGCATGCACACCTCGGTCGCCCCGGCCCGCCACGCCTCCTCGGCGCGGTCGGCCACCTGGTCGAGGCTCAGCGTGTAGGCGTCGGCATCGGTCCTGCGCTGGGCGAACGCGCAGAAGCGGCAGCCGGTGTAGCAGACGTTGGTGAAGTTGATGTTCCTGTTGACGACGTACGTCACCTCGTCGCCGACCGCCTGCGCGCGCAGGTCGTCGGCGATGCGGGCCAGCTCGTCGAGCGCCTCGCCGTCGGCCGACAGCAACGCCACGGCCTCGGCCTCACTCAACCCCGCCGGATCCGCCTCCGCCCGCCGCAACGCCGCCCGCACTTCAGCGGGCGTGTGTCCCCCAGTCGCCCGCGCGGCGCGCTCTGCCTGCCCAGGGTCTCCGTGATCTGCCCGCCCGGAGTCGGCGCGCTCCCCCTGCCCGGGGCTCCCGTGCTCTCCCCGGCCGGGAGCGGGTACGGTCTGCTCTCCCTGATCCGGTACGGCGGCCCGCTCTCCCGGCACCGGTGCGGCGAGGAGGTGGTCGGCGGCGGGCGGCGCAATGCGTACGGCGGGGTCCAGGCGTTCGCGCAGGGCCTCCCAGTCGCCATAGACGTTGTCGAAGTCGTCACGCCGATCATTGGTCCGGCCCAAGGTGTCCACTTCGACGTGCAGGTCCACCCGCCCGGAAGCCGCGAATCCCCCATCCGGCTCCTGCCACGGCCGCCCCTGGAGCACCGCGTCCTCCCGAGCCAGCCCGGTGACCGGATCAGCCAGCGCCGCCACATGCCCGAACAGCCGAGGATCCAGCCAGGGCTCCCCCGCCAACACATATTCCGGATAAATCGTCAGCCGCTCCCGCAGCACGAACCCCGCCTCCCGGGTCCGCGCCGCCAGGTCGTCGATCTGCGGCCATGGCCGTTCCGGGTTGACGTGGTCGGGCGTCAGCGGCGACACCCCACCCCAGTCGTCGATCCCCGCCCGGATCATCAGCTCGTACTCCGCGTCGACCAGATTGGGCGGCGCTTGCAGTCGTACCCGGGGCCCCAGCACGAGCCGGGCGACCGCGATCGTGGCGGCCAGTTCCTGGAGGTCGGCGTCGGGCAGGCCGCGCATGGCGGTGTCGGGCTTGGCGCGGAAGTTCTGCACGATGACCTCCTGGACACCGCCGTACTCGCGCGCCACCCGCCGGATCGCGAAGATCGACTCGGCCCGGTCCTCGATGGTCTCGCCGATGCCGATCAGGATCCCGGTGGTGAACGGCACGTTCGAGCGGCCCGCGTCCTCCAGCACGCGCAGGCGTACCGCCGGGTCCTTGTCGGGGGAGCCGTAATGGGCCGCCCCCTTCTCCTCGAACAGCCGCCGCGAGGTCGTCTCCAGCATCATGCCCATCGACGGCGCGACCGGCTTGAGCCGCTGCAGGTCGCGCCAGCTCAGCACGCCGGGGTTCAGGTGCGGGAGCAGCCCGGTCTCCTCCAGGACCCTGATCGACATCGCGCGTACGTACGACAGCGTGTCGTCGTAGCCGTGCGCGTCCAGCCACTCGCGGGCCTGGTGCCAGCGATCCTCGGGACGGTCCCCCAGCGTGAACAGCGCCTCCTTGCACCCCATCGCCGCCCCCTGCGCGGCGATCTCCAGCACCTCGTCGGGACTCAGGAACGGCGCGGGCAACTTGTTCGGCGCGGTCGCGAACGTGCAGTAACCACAACGGTCCCGGCAGAGCCTGGTCAGCGGGATGAACACCTTCCTGCTGTAGGTGATGACCCCCTCCCGGCCTATCGCCGTCAATCCGGCATCCCGGACCCGCGAGGCGTGTTCGAGCAGTGTGTCAAGGTGTTCATCGCGGGCGTGGAGAAGCACGGTCGCCTCGGCGACGTCGAGGGTCTTGCCATCGCGGGCCCTGGCGAGAGCACGGCGAAGTGCGGATTCACTGACGAGACTCATAACGGGCACACTACGTGGGCTGGGTTCGTGGCCCGCACCTAGGGCAGGTCAGAAGGCCCGGTAGTCGCGGACCGGCATTCGCGGACCGCGCGCCGGCGGACGCAGTCCGGTGAGCCAGATCAGGACCGTCGCGCGGTGCCGGTGCCCCTTGTACGGCTCCAGCAGCCGCATCATGCCCGGATCGTCGGTCTTCTCGCCGGTCAGCGCGTAGCCCACCAGCTTGGCCAGGTGGAAGTCGCCCACGCTCACGGCGTCGGGATCGCCGAAGGCCCGCTGACGAACCTCCGCCGACGTCCACACCCCGACCCCCGGCAGGGCCCGCAGCAGCCGGTCGAGCTCCTCACTGGTGGCGGCGGCCTCCAGCTTGTCGGCATGCCAGGCGGCGGTGGCGATGGTCCTGGCGCGTACCGCCTCGGCACCGGCCCGATGCCAGTGCCAGGACGGCACCTCCCGCCACACACTCGCCTCGGGCACGACCCGCATCCCTTCGGGCGCGGGTCCCGGGGCAGGCTCCCCGTAGCGGTTCAGCAACCACCGCCAGGCCCGCCAGGCCTCACGCCCGACGACCTTCTGTTCGAGCACGGCAGGCACCAGCGCCTCCATGACCCGGCCGGTCCTGCCGATGCGCAGCCCCGCGTGCTTCCTGGCCACGTCCTCCAGCACGGCGTGCCGGACACTGAACCCCGACGCGTCGTCCTCGGCCCCGAGCAGCGCGGGCAGCCCCTCAAGAAGCCACTCGGCCCCCGGCCCCCAAGCCTGTCCGCGCACACTGCCCGTCCGCGCGCTCACCCGCAGCGTGCCAGGCCCATCAGGGGTACGGGAGGTACGCCAGACGGCGCCGTCATGCGTGGCCCGCCAGGTCGGGTCCCCGGTACCACGCCGGTGCGGCCCCAGCACTAGGCCCACATCCAGCGCCCCCTCAGGCACCCACCAACGCTCCATCACCCAACCAGTCTGCCGTCCGATTCCGACTAGGGGTGCCGTGGGCCTGTGATGAGGCGCTGTCTGGATCCGCCTCCGGGTGCCGGGGGCCCGTGAAGAGGCGCCGTCCGGATCCGCCTCGGGGTGCCGGGGGTCCCGATACGCCTCGGGTGCCGGTGGCCGCCTGTCACGGGCGCGCGTATCGGCGCCCGACCATGTGCGGGCTCAGCGGCCGTATTCCTGGAGGCCCCCAGCCCTGTACGGCGGGTGGCGGGTGCCCACCGCTTGCCGTACAGGAACAAAAGGCTTTTCGCCAGAAATCAGACGTCGCTCGAATAGCGGACCGCGCGCTCAGGGAGCTCGATGCCCGGCCAGATGCGCACCCCCGCCTGGAGCTCGTTGCCCGCGCCCACCACCGCGCCGTCGCCGATCACGGCGTCGCACACCACCGCGCCCGCGCACACCCGCGCCCCCCGGCCCACCACCGAGTCCGTGACGGTCGCGCCCGAGTGGATCACGCAGTCGTCGCTCAGCACGCTGCCCATCACCGAGGCCCCAGCCTCGACCACGGCGCGCGCGCCCACCGTGGAGCCGCCCTGCACCTTGGCCTCGGGAGAGACCACCGCGCCGTCGAGCACCAGGTATTCGCCCGTCGGACCGGGCAGCGCAGGCGAGGCCAGCCGGCCGAGCACCAGGTCGCGCGAGCCGCGGACGAAGGCGGCGGGCGTGCCGACGTCGAGCCAGTAGGTGCGGTCGGCGTAGCCCAGCACGAGCTCGCCCGACTCGATGAGCCCCGGGAAGGTCTGCCGCTCGACCGACACCACCTCGCCCCGGGGGATCTGGTCGATGACCGAGCGGGTGAACACGTAACAGCCCGCGTTGATGCGGTTGGTCACCGGGTTGGGCGTCTTCTCCAGGAAGGCCGTCACCCGCCCGTCGTCGTCGGTGGGCACGCAGCCGAACCGGGTCGGATCGTCGACCTCCGTCAAATGGAGCGTTACAGCGGCGGATCGCCGCAGGTGAGTGCGGATCTGGTCACCTATGTCGTGACCGGACAGGATGTCGCCGTTGAGGATGAGCACGGGGTCGTCGGGACCCGAGCCGAGCGCCTCGGCGGCATTGCGGATCGCCCCGCCGGTGCCGAGCGGCGTCTCCTCCGTCATGTATTCGATCGAGAGCCCGAACGCCGACCCGTCGCCGAAGACCGGCTCGAACATGGATGCTTTGTACGAGGTCGCGAAGACGATCCGGCGAACCCCGAACGATCGGGCCCGGGCCAGCTGGTGTGCCAGGAACGGCACTCCGGCGGTGGGCAACAGCGGCTTGGGCGTGCCCAGTGTCAGCGGACGCAGGCGCGTGCCCTGCCCCCCGACCAGGAGGATCGCCTCGAGGTCCGGCAAAGAGCTCTCCATCACTCGGTGAGGTTATCTGACTATTCAATTGCGCGTTGATAGGAACTGAGATGCGCTTCCACGGACGCCTCCCAGGTGAATTCGCGGGCCCTGGCCAGACCGGCCTCGCGGAGCTGCCGCCGCCGTTCGGGGGAGGCGAGCAGCCGGCCCAGCTCGCTGGCGATGCTGTCGGCGTCGGGCTCGGTGTAGGCGACGGCGTCGCCGCCCACCTCGGGCAGCGAGGTGCGGTGCGTGGTGAGCACCGGCGCGCCGCAGGCCATCGCCTCCAGCACGGGCAGCCCGAAGCCCTCGCCGCGCGACGGGAACGCCACCACGGCCGCCCCGCCGAGGAACCCCGGCAGGTCCGGAACGCGCAGGAAACCCGGCCGCACCACCTTGACCGTGGCCTCGACCTCCCGGCAGGCGGCGTCGACGTCGTCCTCGTGGATCCCGCCGCCGAGCACCAGCGCGGGCGGCCTGTCCAGGCTCTTGACGGCCATGGCGAAGCCGCGGATGAGGTTGGGAACGTTCTTGCGCGGGTCGAGCGCGCCCAGGAAGGCCACGTACGACTGGCCGTGCAGGCCGCACCTGGTGGCCGCGCGGAGCATCTCGACCTCGTCCGGCGGGTGGAAGAGCTGCTGGTCGACACCGTGGTAGGCGACGTCGATGCGGGTCGGATCGGCGGCGAGCACCCGGATCAGCTCGTCCCTCGTCGCCTTGGACGGCACGATCACCCGGGTGGCGTGACGTACGGAGGTGCGGGTGGCGGACCGGAAGAACGACGCCCGGACCGCGCTGTGCTGGTCGGGCTCGGTGAACCAGGTGACGTCGTGCACGGTCACCACGGTGGGCAGGCCCGCGCGGATCGGCATCGAGTAGTAGGGGGCGTGAATGACCTGCGCCCCGCCTGGCGGGCGAGCAGTGGCACTCCGCTCTGCTCCCAGGCGAGCCTGGCGGCCCGGTTGGTGATGGCGACCGGGCCCGGCATGATCCGCGCCGAGGGCGCAAGCCGCCCATAGCGGTCGGCGTCCGCCCGCTGGCAGACCACGGCGAGGTCGGCGCCGGCCCGGTCGAGCCCGGCGACGAGCCCGTCCACATATCTGATCAACGCACCACGGTCTGCGGGGACCGCCGCGGCATCGACGAGCACACGAGGCATTACGAAGATCTTCTCCCCTCAAGATCAACGTGGGACTTTGTCATCCCCCTCTAGGTTCAGCTTATGACCAGCGTCCCCCAAATCGTGGCCTAAATCACACCGAGTCGCGCCGAGCCGCGATTCCCGCCATACCCGCGCAGATCAGGTCACCAATGACGATGACGATTCGCGATGAAAGAGCCACGGCGATGGCCTGGCCCGAGGGCATCACGGGCGACAGCACGCCCACGATGACCACTTCCCGAACACCGGCCCCGGCGGGCACCACGACCGACATGATGCCCAGGCACCACGACAGCGCGAAGGCGCCGATGGCGAAGAGCAGGCCGGCCTGCGGCACGATGAAGTACAGGTGCAGTCCGTAGCAGACCCAGCCGGCCAGGGCCCAGCCGAGCGCGGTGAGCATGCCGCGCCGGGTGAGCGGGTGTTCGAGCGGCTCGCGCTTGAGCCGGCGCAGGCCGAACCCGATCAGCCCGTTGATCACCTTGGGCTCCAGCAGCACCAGCAGCACGGGGACGAGGAGCAGCAGCCAGCCGAACCGGTCCCAGCCGAGCGTGACCAGCGTGACGAGCAGGCCGGTGGCCAGCTGGATCGGCATCGTCAGGAAGAACGCCGCCGCGCTGCGCGGGCGGGGCACGCCGAGGTCGCGGCCCATCTCCATCTGGGCGAGCACCGGCCAGACCGCGCCGGGGATGTACTTGCCGAGCTGGCCGACGAAGAACACCTTGGCCGCGGAGCGAAGGGGCAGCGGCGAACCCAGGTCGGCCAGCAGGGTGCGCCAGGTCAGCATGGCGCCCAGCAGCGCGCCCACGACACCGATCAGAGAGGCGGCGAGCAGCGGCCAGCTCAGCCGGGCGAACCCGGCGACCACGGCGTCCCACTGCGACGCCACGGCCCACACGCCGAACCCGAGGGCGACCAGCAGGAACCCGAACCGCACGACCTTCCGCACGACGGGCGCCTTGCCTGACGTACCGGGTTTGATGGTGCTCACAGCGGGCGGACCCGCTCGGGCGGCTGCGGAAGGTCGGCGCCGGCCGGGCGCCGGGCAGTCTTCGTCGCCACCCACAGGTACGTGGGCACGACCGGCAGGAGCAGCCGCAGCACCGCGCGCGGCGTACGCGCGAGCACGGCCTGCACCACGCGCCCGAGCGCGCCCGGGAACAGCTCGGACCCGGCGAACCGGGTCGGCGTCGCCAGCACCGGGAAGGTGTAGTCCCACACGTGGAAGGCCCGCAGCATCCTGCGCAGCCCGCGCCGGGTGCGGAAGCGCTCGTAGTAGTGGTCGGCGCGACCGGAGGCGCGCACGTAGCGGTCGGCGAGCGCGGGCGGCAGGTACGACAGGAACGGCAGCTTGTAGTGCGGCTCGATGACGCCGAGCCGGTTGCCCAGCCCCAGGTAGAGCACGCCGTCGTCGGACAGCACGCGGTGCATCTCGGCCACCACGGCGTCGGGGTCGACCACGTGCTCGTAGATGTGGTTGAACACCAGCACGTCCACCGAGCCGTCGGGGAACGGCAGCGCCGTGCCGTCGCCGCAGACGAACGCCACCCGCTCGCCGAACCGGTCCGCCGCCTTGCGCAGCCCGGGGACGTCGATGTCGATGCCCAGCGTGTGCTTGGCCCCCGCCCCGGCCAGCTCGTCGGCGATGAACCCGGCCGAGCAGCCGACATCGCCGACGGTCAGCCCGCCGAGCGGGCCGTGGAAGTGCTCCACCACCGCGATGATCTTCGCGGCCTTGCGCCGGCGCTTCTTCTCGTCGAGCATCGCCGACTGGAACTCGGAGTACTCCAGCTGTGCGACCCGTTCCTTACCCACGCCGCCCAACAGTACCCGCGTGTGAGAGGCGCTGACCGGTCGAAACGACTTTGGTACGGTTGCCCGCCTGTGTGAGATAGCGGAAGACGGGGAAGAAATGGCGCTCTTCGCTAAGATCCGGGGCGAGCTGGCCGGGACCGATGCCCAGTTCCGTACCGAGGAGGTGGAGGGCTACCTCCGCCAGATGATCGTCGGCCGGCTGGCCCACGCCATGAGCACCGCGAACGTGCCGGTGCTGGACATGGCGGCCAACCAGCACGCGATGGGCCGGCAACTGGCCGAGGTGCTCACGGCGGATCTGGCCGGGGTGGGCATCTCGGTGCCGAACTTCACCTTCGAGAACATCTCGCTGCCTCCCGAGGTGGAGGAGGCGCTGGACAAGCGCTCGCAGATGGGGATCCTGGGCGATCTGGGGCAGTACGCGAAGTTCCAGGCGGCCAACGCGCTGGAGAACTCGGGCGGGGTCGGCGAGGGGATGGGCCTCGGCATGGGCATCGCCGCGGGTCAGCAGATGGCGGCCGCGCTCAAGCCGGAACAGCCCGCGCAGCAGGGGCCGCCGCCGCCCGCGCCGTCCGCGAGCACTCCTACGACGCCTTCCTCGCCAAGCCACGCGTACGGTCGACGGCCCCGAACCAGTTCGCCTGCCCGGGCTGCCACGCCCGCACCGAGAGCGACGCGATCTCCAAGCTCTGCCAGTTCTGCGGCACCGCCCTGGTCGCCGACACCACGGCCGACGCGCAGATCGCCCCGGAAGCGGTGCTCCCGTTCGCCCTCGACCGCCACGGCGCCCGGCAGCACCTCCGCGGCTGGGTGAAGACCCGCTGGTTCGCCCCGAACCGCCTCAAGAAGGTCTCCGAGGCGGAGTCGATGAAGAGCACCTACCTGCCCCACTGGACGTTCGACGCCGGTACGGTCTCCGACTACACCGGCCAGCGCGGCGAGCACTACTGGGTGACCGAGAGCTACATGGAGAACGGCCAGACCAGGACCCGCCGGGTCCGTAAGACCCGCTGGTACCCCGCCGGCGGCAGGGTGTCGCGCGCGTTCGACGACGTGCTGGTCAGCGCCACTGACCAGGTCAGCAAGGAGCGGCTCGACAAGCTCGAACCGTGGCCGTTGAAGAGCGCCGTGCCTACCAGCCGGGCTATGTCGCCGGGCACCACAGCCTGCGCTACGACACCGAGCCGCAGAGCGCTCTGGAGCAGGCCAAGGGCCGCATGGCGAAGGTCATCGAGGGCGACTGCCGCGACGACATCGGCGGCGACGAGCAGCGCGTGCACTCCGTCGACACCTACTACTCCGACGTCACGTTCAAGCTGATGCTGCTGCCGGTGTGGATCGGCTGCTACCTGTTCGGCGGCAAGGCGTACCAGGTGCTCATCAACGGGATCAACGGCGAGGTGCAGGGAGACCGGCCCTACAGCACTGTCAAGATCATGCTCGTGGTGCTGGCCGTTCTCACGGTGGTCACCGGCGCCGTCTGGATATACGCGGTCAACCACGGTTAGCCTTGGCCAATGCTCCGCCGCCTGCTGCGCGTCTTCCTCGCGCTGGTCGCGCTCGGTTTCCTCGGGTACGGACTGGCCAGGAACTGGGATGAGACCATCGCGGCCGTGGCCGCGCTGTCGCCTTGGGCGGTGCTCGGGGCGTTCGCCGAGGTGCTGGCCGGGCAGTTCTGCATGCTGCTCGCCTGGCGGAAGGTGCTGGCCGGGCTCGGGTCGCCAATGCCGTTGCGGGTGACCGGACGGATCATGTTCGTGGGCCAGCTCGGCAAGTACATCCCCGGCTCGGTCTGGGCGTACGCGGCGATGATGGATCTCGGCCGCGACCACGGCAGCCCGCCGCGCCGGACGTTCGCCTGCATCTCGCTGTCCCTGGTGATCAACCTGGGGGTCGCGCTCTCGATCGCCGCCGCGACGCTGGCGACGCAGCAGGCCGTGCGCCAGGCGTGGTACCTGCTGCTGCTCGTCCCCGTGATCATCGTGTGCCTGCATCCCAAGGTGCTCACCTGGGGTCTCAACCTGGCCCTGCACCTGGCGCGCAAGGAGCCGCTCGAAAGCGTGCTGCCCGGCCGTACCGTGCTGGTCGCGGTGGCCTGGACCGCGCTCGGCTGGTTCGTGTACGGCCTGCACACCTGGCTGCTGTCCGGCAGGTGGGACCTCTACGTGGTCGCGACCGGGGCCTACGCGTTCGCCTGGGCCACCGGGCTGCTGACGTTCGTGGTGCCCGCCGGGGTCGGGGTGCGTGAGGGCGCCATGATCCTCGTGCTCCGGCCGCTGATCGGCGACGGCCCGTCCTACGCGGTCGCGGTGGTGTCGCGGCTGGCGTTCACCCTGGGCGACGCCGTCGCCGCGGGCATCGCGTTCCTGCTGGGCCGTCAGGCGTCGAGGAGCACCGCGGAGTACGCCGACCAGAACGGCTCCGGATCGACCGCCTTGACGCCCGACCGCAACCGTTCGGGCTCGCCCGGCGCGTAGAACCGCTTGATCGCCCGGTTGAGCACCTCGACGTCGTCCGGCTCGACCAGCAGCCCGTCGACGCCGTCCGTCACGTGGTCGGCGAGCGCGCCCACACGGGTCGCGATCACCGGCACGCCGTGCTCGTGCGCCAGCCAGACGTTCTGGCTGGCGGTAGCGGTGCGGTACGGCAGGACGAGCGCGTCGGCGGAGGCGAACAACTTCGGCACGTCCTCGGCGGCCACGTAACCGGGCCGCAGCTCCACCCGGTCCGCGATGCCCAGCTCGCCGATCAACGCCCGGGTGCCGTCGAGCCCGCCCCAGAACTCCCCCGCCACGGTCAGCCCGACCCCTTCCGGCAGGGCGCGCAGCAGCAGATCGAGCCCCTTGTACGGCCGGACCATGCCGAAGAACAGCAGCCGCCCGTGCACCTCGGCGGAGCGCTCCCCGGTCGTGGACGGCAGGTGCGGCGGCAGCCCGGCCACACTCACCGGCCGGTCACTCAGGGAGGCCGCCAGCGCCGCCTGCTCGTCGGAGTGGGTCAGCACCGCGTCGACCCGGTTGAGCAGCGCCTTCATCAGCGGCCTGTCGTACGGCTTGCGCTCATGCGGCAGCACGTTGTGGCACAGGGCGACGGTCTTGGCCTTCCTGCCCAGGCCGTACAGGATGCCGAGATAGGCCGGGACCTGCACCGGGCTCAGGACGGCCAGGATCACCAGGTCGGCCGAGCGCAGCCGGCGTCCGCACGCCACCCAGCCGCCGGGACTGCGCCAGTCGAGCCTGCGCAGCGTCTTGGGGTAGGGGGTGCCCTCGGGCGCGGAGATCGTCTGCTGGCCCGGGTAGAGGAACGCCGGGTATTGAGCCCGCCACGACTCGATCACCACGTCGTGGCCGAGCGCCGTCAGCCGGTGCGCCAGCTCGGTGGTGTGCTGCGCCCCGCCCCCTTTGTACGGGTAGGTGGGGCCGACGATGGCGATGCGCACGCTATTCGCCCCGCGAGCGCACGATCAGGTCGGCCAGCAGTGCCACGGATCCGATGAGCAGCCCCGACAGGAAGATCATGACGGTGTTGGCCGGGAAGTAGAACGGGTGCTGGATCATGTCCCAGACCCCCTTGACGAACCCGATCCCCACCAGCCACAACGCGGGCGGCATGAGCACCTTGAGCGGGTTGAAGTACATGATCATCCGCAGCACCTGCAGGATGTAGCGGTAGGCGTCGGAGACGAAGCTGAACTTCGACTTGCCCGCCCGCTTGGCGTAGCCGATCGGCAGGTAGTAGACGTCGTGCTGGTTCGACAGGAACGACAGCGTGATCGTCGTGACGCAGGAGAACCCGGGCGGCAGCAGCCGCAGGTAGGGCTTGGCCACCGTCCTGCGGAACGCGCGCAGCCCGGAGTTGAGGTCCGGGATCTTCTGCCCGGCGAGCTGCTCCGCCACCTTGCGGATCACCCACTTGGCCGGGACGCGCAGCAGCTTGTGCGACCCCTCCTCGGACGTGCGGGCGCCGACGACCATGTCGACGGTCGCGTCCTTCTCCAGGATCTGGACCAGCTCGGGGATCCGCTCGTTGGGGTAGGTCATGTCGGCGTCGGTCCAGACGACGATCTCGCCTCTGGCCTCCTGCGTGCCGATGCGGCGCACGGTGCCCGCCCCGCCGTTGCGGTGGAACGCCCGGATCCGCAGGTGCTCGAACCGGGGCGCGGCCTCCTGCAGCCTGGCCAGCGTCTCGTCGGTGGAACAGTCGTCGACCGCGACGAGCTCATAGGTATAGCCGCTGGAGTCCATCGCCTTGGTGATCCGCTCGACCTCGTCGATGACGTGGTCCTGCTCGTTGTAGCAGGGCAAGACGATCGTGACGTATGGCGCTTCTTCCACGGCGTATCCACTCTGGGGGGTCTCAGGCGTGCTCACGTGCGTCGAGGGTACTCTGCCCAGCCGGGAGCCGAGTCCACCTGCGGCCGGCGACAGGGTCAGCCCACGGCCATCCACACGTTGATCTGGAGCGACCAGGTGCCGTTCGGCGCGTCGACGAGAGACCGCTCGTCCTGCCGGGTCACCAGGGCCATGACCTGCGTCTTCGGGCCGTAAGCTGCCACCTGCTCCTCCTCGGCGGCCAGCACGACCGGGACGTGGCCGGCGGCGCGGACACGAGCGATCATGCGGCGCACGTCGGCTTCGTCCGCCGTATCCCCGCTCACCGCGCGGACTTGCGCCGCGGGGCGGCCGCACATGCCGCGGACGAGCTGGGTGAACCGGTTGCCCGTCACCCGCTCGACGATCAGCACCGAGGCGTTCGGCGGGATCTTCGCGCACATCGCCTCGACCGCCGCCCGCTCCCCCCGCTCCACCGGGGTGAACGCGATCCCGATCGACGTGATGACCGGGGGCACCAGGATGAGCACGATGCCCGCAGCGGTGATCCAGCTGCCGTACTTGCGCAGGATGGCCTGGTAACGCACCCACTCCAGCCCCCACACCGCCAGCAGGATCAGCCCCGGGATCACCACCGGCACCAGCCGGCGGGCGGCCCACGGCTGGTCGGGGGTGATCTCCGGGCGCAGCAGCGTGGTCACCGTGGTCCAGCCGATGACGGCCAGCGGCAGCAGCCACTCGGCCGGGGAACCGTTCCTGAGCAGCCTCCGCACCAGCACCGCCGCCGCGACCGTGGCGAGGACGATCACGGGGAGGCCGACGTACCAGCTCACCCAGTGCAGGGACAGCTCCGAGTAGAGCCGGGTGCCGTCGACGGGCAGGCCGTTGGCCTTCTGCGTCTGTTTGATGAACTCGGCGGTGCGCACGTCCTCCGGCGTCGTGGCCACCCGTCGCACGGTCTGCAGCCAAGGCCGCACGGCCAGGCCGACCATGACCAGCACGACCAGCACGGCCCCCACATCCGGGAGCCACCGGGGCATCCGGATCCGGGCCAGCCGGGGCGCCGCGAGCGTACCGGCCAGGGTGAGGAGGAGAACGGCGGCGCAGATGAGCAGCAGCGGATTGACCGACCTGGACAGATAGGACAGATACGGTCGCGCCAGCACGTACGCCGCCAGCAGCCCCAACCCGGCACCGACCGCGAGCCCGAGCAGGAGCGGCGGCCCGAGCGCCCCCTTGGGCCTGCCGAGGCGCCGCCAGGCGAGCAGCGACCCGGCGAACGCCAGGACCGGCAGCACGTCACGCAGCCCATCGATCCTGACCAGCACGGCCAGCCCGAACACCAGCCCGGCCAGCGCCCCCGCTCTTCGCTGGATGTCCCCGCGGGAGAGGGCGTCGTGGACCAGGGCCAAGCCGCCGAACAGCAGGATCAGAGAGGGAATCTCGCTGAAGGTGGTCCGTGAGGTGTAGAGGATCGGCAGGCTCACCGCGAAGGCCAGCGCCGCCACCGGCGCCCAGCGCCCGCCGGCGAGCCGGCCCACCACCCCCGCCAGCGTGAGCACGGCCAGCGCCCCGAGCACGGCAGGTGTCAGCAGCAGCCCGCCGAGCCAGTCACCCACGGCGAACAGCAGCGGCGGTCCCGGCATGAACTGCGGCACCACCGACCCGCTGACGTCGTAGAACCCGACGCTCTCGAACATGAGCGCCGGATCGGCCCCGCCGAACGCCTCCGCCTGCGCGGGGATCGGCAGCGAGCCGTGTCCGGCCAGCCAGGTGGCGTACTGGGCGTACGTGGCGGGGTCACGCCTGACGATCAGCTGCTCGCTGTGCATGATCGCGTTGAACACACCGGACCCGACCGCGACCGCGACGACCGCGCCGACCTGCCGCCCGGTCGCCCCTTCGACGACCTTGAGCGGCCGGCGGAGGGCGAACCAGCAGAGCCCCCCGATCACCACCGCCCCGAGCACCAGCGCGGGCACCGGCCGATACCACCCGGCCAGCAGCAGCGGCAGCGCGGCGAGCAGCCAACCGGCCACGACCAGGGCAGGCAACACCGAGACCACGGCGAGCACCCGACCCGCCGACGGCCTACGCGTCCGATCCAGCCAGGCGATTCCCATCGGTGATCGCGAGCGTATCCAAAACACGGCCGCGCCGACGATGCCGCAGCCCCCTCGGCCCGGACGACACGAAGAACCCGAAGGGCCCAGCCCGGACGACGCGCGGACTCCAGAGACCCTCGGCCCGGACGACACGAAGAACCCGAAGGGCCCAGCCCGGACGACGCGCGGACTCCAGAGACCCTCAGCCCAGACGGCGCGAAGAACCCGAAGGACCTCGGCCCGGACGGCGCCTCGGATGGGGGTTACGCAGGATCGCGCGAAACGCGGGTAGCGTACGCGACGTGCCGGTGAAGCGGGAGGGCGCACGGCGGTGAAGCGGGAGGACGCACGGGTGGAGGAGACGACGCTCGTCGGCGAGCCCGAGCCCAGGCCCACACCCAGGCCGGCCCGGGCGGTCTCACTGGCGCGCCGGCACGGCTGGTTCCTGGCGGTCCTGACCCTGGGCACCGCGCTACGGGTCGTCACGATGCTCGGCTACCGCCCGGCCCTGTGGTTCCCCGACTCCTACACCTACGTCGTCACCGTCTTCCACCCCCGCCCCGACCTGGTGCGCCCCGCCGGCTACTCGGCCTTCATGAAGGCGCTCGAACCGTTCCACTCCTTCGGCGCGATCACCGCCGCGCAGCACCTGCTCGGCCTGGCCACCGGCGTGCTGGTCTACTGGTGCGCACGCCGCGCGCCCAGGTGGGTGGCGACGCTGGCCACGGTGCCAGTGCTGCTGGACGCCTACCAGATCGAGCTGGAGCACCTGCTCGTCTCCGACGCGCTCTTCATGTTCCTGGTCGTCGCCGCGATCGCGCTCACCCTGGCCGACCGGCCCGTGGTGATCGCCGTCGGGCTGCTGCTGGCCGCCGCCACGCTCACCAGGACCGTCGGCCAGCCGCTGATCGTGGTCGTGGCGGCCTGGTTCCTGCTGCGCAGGCGGGTGGGGCTCGCCGGGCTCGTGGTGGTGGCCGCGCTGGCGCCGGTCATCGCGTACGGAGGCTGGTTCTACGCCACCTACCACCGCGTCGGCATCGTCGGGGCGAACGGCGTGTTCCTCTACGCCCGCACGATGTCGTTCGCCGACTGCGCGAAGATGGAGCCCCCACCGGACCTCAAGGTGCTCTGCGACCCCCGGCCGCCCGATCGGCGTCCGCCCTCGCAGGAGTACATCTGGGCCAAGGACTCCCCGCTCGTCGCGTTGCCGGACATCACGTTCACCGAGGAGAACGACGAGCTGGCGGGCCGGTTCGCCTCGCTGGCCATCCGTGAGCAGCCGCTCGACTACGCGGCCTCCGTACTCTCGGAGCTGGGCCGTTCGTTCGTCTGGGGCCGCCCGGTCTACCCCGACCACGAGATCTACGACTACTACGAGTTCCCCGCCGTCTCGCCGCAGCCTCCGGGCCGGTACGCCGCGCAGCTCGGCGTCGACCTGGGCAAGCGCTACGAGCAGGGACCGATCGGCACCGAGGTCGTCGAGCCGTACGCCGGCTGGATGCGCGCCTACCAGGACATCGGGCGCCTGCCGGGCACCGTGCTGCTGACCGTCCTGCTCGTCCCGCCCGCCCTGGCGATCAGACGGCGGCTGTCCGGCGGGCGACGGCTCGCGAGCCTGACCGACGAGCCGCCCCCGTGGTTGCTGCCCTGGTCAACGGCGGTGCTCCTGCTGATCATACCGCCGGCCGTGGCCGAGTTCGACTACCGCTACGTCCTGCCGGCCGTGCCCCTGGCGTGCCTGGCCGCGGCCCTGGCCACCCGTGCCGGAGCCCGCACTCCGTAAAGACTTTGACGATGAATATTCCGCTAAATGTCCAGGTCTGAGTATGCTTTTGCGCGGTAACATCACGTCCGGGTCACGGTCGATTCTTTTCGTCATGGCTGCGGGTACGCCGTCCGTGACCTAGTCTCGTGGCGCAGAATGACCGAGCCAACCGGACCAGGCGAGGGGGCGCATGAGTGACCAGTGGGGCGTGTCCGTGCAGGACCGCAGGGTCGCCTCGACACAGCCCGGCAGCCGGATGTCGCGCCGGGCGGCGGCATCTCCTCCTCCCCCGCCCCCCGAAGACCTGCCGCCCCGCGGCCATCGCAGCGGCGGTGGCGGTGGTGGCAACAAGATGCGCGTGCTGGCCTGGATCAGCATCGCGACCACCTCGCTCATGGTCGCCGGCGCGCTGACCGGCTACACGCTCTACCGCGACGCCTTCAGCAACATCAACCAGCGAAGCGTCAACAAGGACATCATCAACCCCCGGCCCCCTGAGACCGGCGCGCTCAACGTGCTGCTGGTCGGCTCCGACACCCGCGCGGGCAAGGGCAACGCGAAGTACGGCCAGGCGGACGCCAGGAAGGCCGACGCGGGCGGCAAGCGCACCGACACGATCATCCTGATGCACATCTCGCCCAACCGGGACCAGGCGCGGCTCATCAGCTTCCCGCGTGACTCGATGGTGCAGATCCCCAAGTGCAAGAACGAGACCACCAAGCAGGAGATGCCGCCGCGCCGCGACATGATCAACTCGGCGTACAGCTCGGGCGGCGTCGCCTGCACGATGTCCACGCTGGAAACCCTCACCGGCATCCGGGTCGACCACTTCGTCGAGGTCGACTTCAGCGGTTTCAAGAACATCGTCGACGCGCTCGACGGCATCGAGATCTGCCTGGCGAACGGCGTGGACGACAAGAACTCCCACCTGAAGCTGCCCGCGGGCAAGAGCCTGCTGAACGGCGAGCAGGCGCTGGGCTACGTCCGGCTGCGCCACTACGGTGACGGCAGCGACATCCAGCGGATCAAGCGCCAGCAGATCTTCCTGAGCAAGGTCGTGCAGAAGGCCACCAGCAGTCAACTGCTCACCGACGTCGGGAAGCTCAGGGCCTTCATCAAGGCCACCGCCAAGTCTGTGACGATGGACCCGGACCTGGCCAACGACACCACCCAGCTCATCGAGATCGCCACGAGCGCGCAGAAGATGACGGCGGGCGGGGTCAAGTTCACCACGATCCCGTGGCAGCCCGACCCGGAGGACAAGAACCGGGTGATCTGGCGGCAGCCCGACGCCAACGATCTGTTCAATGCGATCAAGAGCGACGTCGACCTGCCCGAACCCGCGGCGTCGGCCTCGACCGCCGCCTCGACGCCCAAGATCAACGTCAAGCCGGAGCAGGTCCAGGTCCAGGTGCTCAACGGCACGACGACGCGAGGCAAGGCCAAAGAGGTCGCCGACCTGCTGAGCAAGGAAGGCTTCAAGGTCACGGGCGTGGGCAACTACCTGGCCGCCGACGGCAAGAGCCAGCCGACCACCCAGGTCCGCTACGCCAAGAAGGCCACCGACGGCGCCGCGTACAGCGACGTGCTGGTCAAGGCCATGCAGCCCAAGCCGGCTCCGACGGCGGGCAAGCTCAAGCCGACGACCACCGAGACCTACACCTCTCCGGTGCCGGTGCCCTCGACGACTCCCGCGACGACGAACCCGCCTGTGATCCAGCTGATCATCGGCGAGGACTTCAAGTCGGTCAAGGTCACCAAACTGCCCGACAGCGTCACCAACAGCACGATCTCGGCGGACAAGCAGAAGAACGTCTGCACCTGACCTCCAAGTTCCCTGTGTAACCGGGTGTTCTCGCACCGCGAGTGAGACAGGAGCCTCGTCGCCGGGCTAGTGTGTAGCGGGTCGGCGACGCGGCTCGTCTCACTCGTCAAGGACGCGTGCATGCGGGCTGCCTGTCGCGTTCCCCCGACCCCGAGTGAAGCTGAGCGACTCCGTAGTGTCTGACACCAAGCACTCCCCACCGGTCACGACGCCCCCCGACACGGGTGACGCCGATGAGGCCACCGGCCCCGCGAGCACAGGAGCTCAGTGGCCGCTGCCGGAGGAGGCTTTCTGGAGTGAGAAGACGGATCCGCACGGCGTCGGCCCGGCCAAGACGGACCAGGAGCAGGACAAGGACCAGGACCAGGAGCGACCGGAGCCAGAGCCGGCCCCCGAGCCCCAGCCCGAGGCCCCCAAGCGCAAGCGCGACCCATATCTGGACAACGTCAAGTTCGTCCTGATCGCATTCGTGATCGTCGGCCACTCGTTGGTGCCGACGCTGTCCACCGACTCGGCCAGGTCGCTCTACATCTTCATCTACACCTTCCACATGCCGCTGTTCGTGCTCATCAGCGGCTATCTGTCCAGAAATTTCTGGAACTCCAACGCCAAGACGAACAAGCTGGTCGACACGTTCGTCGTGCCGTACGTGATCGTGGAGGTCGGCTACGCGCTGGTCCGGCTCGGCCTGGGCCAGAAGTGGAGCCTCACGATCATCGATCCCGCGTGGATCAACTGGTACCTGCTGGCGCTGCTGTTCTGGCGACTGTCCACACCCGTGTGGAAGCGGATGAAACACCCGATCCCGGTGGCGATCGCGATCTACCTGTTCGCCGGGTTCTCGCAGATCTCCGGTGACTTCAGCATGGACCGCTTCTTCGGTCTGATGCCGTTCTTCGTCATCGGGCTCGTGATGCAGCCCGAGCACTTCGAGCTGCTCGACCGCCGATGGATCAAGATCGTCTCGGTGTTCGTGGTGCTCGGCGCCGCCGCGGTATCGATCTTCATCGCGCCCAAGGCGCCGCTGAAGCCCTTCTACTACAAGCACAGCTTCCAGGACTTAGATCTGTCCTGGTGGATGGGCCTCGGCGTGCGCACCGGGTTGCTGATCTGCGGGCTGGCCATGTCCTACGCCGTCCTGGCGCTGGTGCCCAGGCGCGAGACCTGGTTCACCGATCTCGGCACCCGCACCCTCTACTGCTACCTGCTCCACGGCATCCCCGTCCTCATCGCCAAGGACCAGGGGTGGCTGGAGCTGCCCTGGCTGCACGGCCCGCTCGGGGTGCTGGCGATCAGTGCGAGCTGCTTCGCCCTGGCGATCGTGCTGTGCCTGCCCGAGACGCGCACGGTGTTCAAGTGGGTGCTCGAACCTCGGCTGACGTGGCTCTACCGCCGCCCGTCAGGAAGTTAAGCGGCAATTCCCCCAGCATTTACGCCATTGACCGGGTAGCGGCGCAGCATCGACCGCATGCGTGTATGCGTAGCCACCACCGTCCACCATCCCGAGGACGCCCGGATCATGCATCGGCAGATCCGGGCGCTGCTCGACGCGGGCCACGAGGTGACCTACGTCGCGCCCTTCACCTATTACAACGTGACACCCGCGATGGGCGTCGCCGCGATCGACGTACCACGCAACGCCGGCTACGGCCGGGCGCGGGCCGCGCTCAAGCGCGGCCTGAAGGGCGCCGACCTGCTGGTGCTGCACGACCACCGCCTGCTGCACACCCTGCCCTTCCACCACCCGCCGATCGTCTGGGACATACGGGAGCAGGTCACCGCCAGGCAGTTGTCCCGGGCCGAGCGGCGTCACCACGTGGTCACCTCCGCCGTGGTGCCGGAAGCCACCCTGGTGTCGGCGGCACCGCCCCCGCCCGGCGACACCAGGGTGGTGCACATCGGGCGGCTCTCCGCCGAGCGCGGCGTCTCCGAGCTCATCGGGCTGGCCGAGCGGCTCGTCCCGCACGGCATCCGGATGGACCTGCTCGGCGCCGCCGACCGTGAGGTCCGGCCACTGCTGCGGGACGCGCAGCGGGTCGGGCTGCTCGACTGGTTCGGGTACGTCCCGAACCGCCACGCCCTGCGGATGGCCGAGGGCGCCCTGGCCGGCCTGTCCCTGTCGGCGGAGACCGGCCCGAGGACGCCGACCAAGATCCTCGACTACATGGGCCGGGGGCTCCCGGTGATCACCACACCGCACGGCTCGATGGTGGAGCGGGTCGGGTGCGGGGTCGTGGTGCCGCTCGACGTGGACGCGCTCGTGAACGCCGTACTCGATCTCAAGGAGGAGCCCGAGCGGCGGGCCGCCCTGGGGGCGCGCGGCCACGCCGAGGCCCGGCTGCGTCATCACTGGCCCGACCACTCGGCGGAGTTCGTGGCCAGGATGGAGAGGTGGGCGGGGGTCCGGGTGCCCGCCCACTCCCTGGCCGTCTAGGGCCGTTCGAGGTCGTAGGTGACGTCCGCCACGCGGACCGTCTGGACCAGCGGGTCTTCGATGATCTTCCGTAGTTCGCCGACCGTGGCCAGCGAGTCCACGTAGGCGTAGGCCAAGCCGTCGTTCGCTGCCTTGCGCAGGCGAGCCAGGCTCAGGTCGAAGTCGTGCAGGTTGTCGTCGTCGTAGTCCTTGAGGATGCCCACCCAGCGGCGGAAGCTCTCGAGGTCCAGCCTGATCGCCTGATCGGGCTCGATCACATGGTCATCTTTGGGCATCGGGGCTCGGTCCCAAGACGTCATCCCGCCCCACGTGATGGGGATCGACCTGGGGCGCCGCTCGTAGACCACCTTCTCGGCGAATGACTTGTACCTGGTGGTGAAGGCGACCAGTTCCTCGGTGGTGAGCGGCTTGGCGAACTCGATCACCGCCAGCGCGTTGAGGCTCTCCGGAAGCCTGGCCAGCACCTTGCGGGTGTCCTTCTTGGGCTGGTTGCCGGTGCTCACGTTGGCGATCGCCGTGCTCAGCGTGGTGTTGGCGGAGTTGCCGAGCGGCAACCTGCCCACGTGGCCGAAGAAGTCCTGGGTGATGATGTGTGCCGCGCCTCCGTAACCTGCGACGAAGCCCCCGTTGGCCCGCATCGGGCTGACCGCCACGGTGAACGACATCGACAGCGGCGTGGTGGCCCCCCAATCCTGGACCTGGATGTCGTAGGCGGGGTTGTAGATCTTGAAGGCGGTGCCGAGCACATCCGTCATGCGCATGTCCCGGTCACCGCGCTGCTGGATCATGCTGGAGCCGACCGTCGCCACCAGGACGAGGACGACCAGCGCCGCCAGCACGGTGATCGCGGTGCGGGTGAGACCCCGCCGGACGGCCCGGCGGGTCGCCTTGGGGTCGAAGTCGGGCATGGGCAGCAGGTCGTCTTCAGTCATGGGGGACTCCATAGATATCGGCGAACGCGGCTCTGGCCCGCCACACGGCGGTCTTGATCGTGGCGTGCTTCTTGCCGGTCATCGCGGCCACCTCGACCATGGAGAAGCCCTCGAAGTAGACCAGGGCGAGCAGCCTGCGGTGCTGCTCGGGCAGCCGGTCCAGGGCGTCGCGCACGGCCAGCGACTCGACGTGCAGCGCGGGCACACCGAGCTCGTCGGGGTCGGGCAGGGCCAGCTCGCGGCGGTGGCGCCGGACGTGGTCGACCAGAACGTTGCGGGCGATGGAGAGCAGCCACGCGGCCGCGTTCTCGCCGCGCCAGCCGAGCAGCGCCCTGGTGGCCTTGACGAAGGTCTCCTGGGCCAGGTCTTCGGCGAGATGGGGGTCGCGGGTGCGGCGTAACAGGAACCCGCACACGAGCGCCCAGTGCTCGCGGTACAGCTCCTCGATGATGATGCCCTCCGCGTTCTTACGAATGTCACAACAGACCAGACGGGATCCGGGCAGGAATGGTCACACGGCTATCCGGTTGATGTACTGGAGTCATGTCTTCGCATCTGATCCAGGGCCGCACCGTGAGCATGCCCGTCCAGGTGAGAGACGCCACGGTCTGCAGCGTCATGTACCCCGTCCGGGCCGACGCCGCCAGGGCGGTGATCGCCTACTCGGGTCTGGACGCGGCCGAGGTGTTCCCCGGTAAGGCGATCTGCGTGCTGGTGTTCGTCGACTACCGCGAGGGAGATCTGGACTCCTACCACGAGTTCGGCGTGGCGTTCCTGGTGCGCCCGCCGGGTGTGGCGCAGTCGGTCGGGCTGGGCGATCTGCGGCGGGCCGGGGTGTTCATCCACTGGCTGCCGGTCGATCAGGGGTTCACCTTGGAGGCGGGCCGCCGCATCTGGGGCTTTCCGAAGGAGCTGGCCGACATCGACCTGCGGCTCGACTCGCCGTACAAGCGCTGCGTCCTGCGCAAGGACGGGCGGCTGGTGCTCGATCTCCTGCTCAAACCGGGCATGCCCGCGCCGGGCGCGGGCGCACTGGTCCCGCTGGACGCCTTCACCCACCGGGAGGGCGTGACGCGCCGCGTCCCGTGGTCGGTGGAGACCCATGGCGTCCGCGTACGGCCCGGCGGCGCGCTGATCCGCCTGGGCAACCACCCGATAGCCAAGGAACTGAGCGAACTGGGCCTGCCGAAGCGCCCCCTACTCACCACCACGGTCGCCCGCGCCACCATGACCTTCGGCGACGCGGCGGCCATCTAGGCCCGCGCGCTCCACCGTCCGTCGATGCGGCTGATCCGCACCGGGTGGTCGAAGCACTTGCTCACCAGGTCGGTGGTCAGCACCTCGTCCACCGGACCCGACGCCATGCACTCCCCCTCCCGCAGCAGCAGCGCGTGAGTGGTGCTGGCGGGCAGCTCTTCCAGATGATGGGTCACCAGTACGGTGGCCAGCGCGGGGTGCTCCTTGCGCAGTTCGTCGAGGCTGCCGAGCAACTGCTCACGGGCGGCCAGGTCCAGCCCGGTGGCGGGCTCGTCGAGCAGCAGCAGCCGCGGCCGCGGCATGAGGGCCCGCGCGATCAGCGCCCGGCCCCGCTCTCCCTGTGACAGGTGGGGCCAGCGCGCCTCGGCCTTTCGGGCCATCCCCATCAGCCCGATCAGCCGCAGGGCCTGCTCCTCCTGCTCCGCGGTGGGCTGCCAGCGAGGGACGAGCTCGATGGTGTTGGTGGCCCCGGTGAGCACCAGTTCCCGGACCCGGAGGCTGGACTCCAAGGAGTGCCGCGGATTGACGTGCCCCAGAAACGAGCGGAGCTCCCGCATGTCGACCCGGCCGAGCCGATGGCCCAGAACCTCCACGATCCCGCGCGTGGGATGCTTCACAGCCCCGAGGAGGTCCAGCAGCGTGCTCTTCCCGGCCCCGTTGGGGCCCAGCAGTGCCCAGTGCTCCCCCGGCGCGACGGTCAGGGAGATCGACCGCAACAGGGAAGTCCCGTCGCGCACGACATCGACCTCGACAGCACGGAGCACAGCCCCACCGGTAACAGGGTCCATCGGGGCAGGCTATCAAGAGTCATCAGATGTCTGAGGACTGGCTCACACGATGGGCGGACGACCCAGTTTCATCATGCGCCAGGCGGTGCGCCAGGCCATCGGACGGCGCTCGCCGGCCGGTGTCCGCAGTCCTTCGAAGAACCCGGTGAACCACGCCTTGATCGCCACCCCGGACCGGCGCTCCCGGATGAGCGTCAGCACCACCCAGTCGAGCAGATAGAGGACCGCCAGCGGCCACGGCAGGTTGCGCCGCGCCAGCCACACCCGGTTGCGGGCGTTCAGCCGGTAGAACTCGGCGTGCCGCGTCGGCGGGACCTGCGGGTGGTACATGACCGTCTCGGCGTCGTACTCGATCCGGTAGCCCTCGCCCAACAGCCGCCACGCGAGGTCGGTCTCCTCGTGAGCGTAGAAGAACCGCTCCGGAAGGCCGCCCACCTGGAGGAAGGCCGAGCGGCGGATCGCCGAGGCGCCGCCGAGAAAGGTGGTGACGGGCGAGGAGCGTTCCGGGTCGCCCGCGCGCAGGCGCGGCACGTGGCGCCGCTGGCCGATGCCGCCGTCGGGGTCCATCACCCGGAAGGAGATGACCGCGAGGTCGGGCTCGGTGGCGAAGCGGTCGCGGACGTGGGACACGACCTTCTGGTTGGCGTACCAGCCGTCGTCGTCGAGGAACAGCACGACATCACCGGAGCACTCCTCGACGCCGCGATTGCGGCCGGCCGGGATGCCGGTGTTGCGTTCGAGCCGGACCGTCTTCACGGTCGCGGACGAGCCCACGGGTGGCGTCGCCGACACCTCGGGCACATCGGCACCGTTGCCGACGATCACCACTTCGACGTCGCCGTCGATCTGGTTGAGCGCGGACTCGACCGCCCGGGTCAGCTCCGCGACCCGGTTGCCCATGGTGAGGATGACGCACGAGATCTTCAACGGGTCATCGTCCTGACGCGTCGAGAACACGGGCGGAGCATTCTTTCATGATCACCGAGTCTGCTGGTATGCATATTTCCTGATATTGGTGGAGCTAAGCGTATCGGAACCGTGCGTGAACCCCCACCGAACGGCGGACGTCCGATCAATACGACGAGCGGGAGGGCCCGCCGGTTCCGATGTGCGTTCACGCAAGCCGCCTCGATGCCAGGATGCTGACCAGATGAAGGACGGTCTGCAGCGCGGCGGCCGCGAAGCAGACGACCAGGAGCACGCGCGAGGCCAGCAGATCGCCGGTGACGGCGTCGATGACAGCGGCCACGACCGTGAGCAGCGACAGCTCGATCGGCTGCACGATCCGGTGGAACTTCGTCGCCCCCACCACTTTCCTGGCCAGCCCCAGCAGCCCGGATCGGAACTGCCCCACGGACGCCTCGGTGGCGGACGGCAGGCCCCCCTTGGCCCTGGCCACGTCCACGAGGTCGGTCTCGACCTTGATGAGGATCGCGCCGAGCGCGGCGGCGACGCCCAGCACGGTGTACCAGTCGGGCAGGACGGCCGACGCCCGCCAGCCCAGCCCGATGAGCACCGCGGCCTCGGTGAAGTAGGCGCCGACACGGTCCAGGTAGATGCCGACCAGCGACGTCTGCCCGGTCCAGCGGGCCAGCTCGCCGTCGGAGCAGTCCAGCAGCAGGTAGACCTGTACGAGCAGGGCGGCGGCCACGGCGGCCCACAGCCCCGGCAGGGCCAGCACGACGCCGGCCAGGATCCCCGCCACCGTCATCACCCAGGTGAGCTGGTTGGGCGTGACGGACGTCTTGGTCATCAACCAGGTGACGTAGATGGACAGCCGGCGCATGTAGAGCACGCCCGCCCAGTGCTCGCCGTTCCTGCGCTCAAGGTGTCCGGCGGGCTGGGCCACCCGCCGGATGTCAGCTACCGAAGGCCCGGACATAGTCCCCCACCCGATCGCGTACCTCGGACTCCGGCATGCGCAGGTGCTCCAGGATCGTGTAACGGCCGGGTCGGGTGGCCGGCGCCAGCACGACGGCCTCGGCGAACTGCTCGCCGGTCAAGCCGATGTCGGCCGGGACGACGGGCAGCTCGTGCTGTCGCAGGCAGTCGGTGACCTGCTTGAGCCGGGCGGCGTCCTCCCTGAGGAAGAAGCAGAAAGCGGCACCGATCCCGGCGAGCTCGCCGTGATTGGAGGTGCCGGGGAAGAGCTGATCCACGGCATGAAGGATCTCATGGTCTCCACCGCTCGCGGGCCGAGACGACCCGGCAATCACCATTGACATGCCGGACATGATCAGCGATTCAGCCAGAATGGTGAGGAAGGCATCCGACTCGATGGAGTCGACCCGGCCGATCAGCGCCTCGGCCGCGATGCGGGCCATCGAGCAGGCCAGCCCGTCGATGGGCTCGCCGCGCTCCACGTTACCGAGCTGCCAGTCCTCGATGGCCGACAGGTTGCTGACCACGTCGCCGACTCCCGACCGGACGAGCGACTCGGGAGCGCTGTGCACGAAGTCGAGGTCGACCAGGACCGCCAGCGGCATCGGCACGCCGAACGTGCCCTTGCCACCGTCGTACACCAGCGAGGCCGTGGGCGAGCAGATGCCGTCGTGGGAGAGGTTCGTGGCCACGGCGACCATCGGAATGCCCGCCAGCGAGGCGGCGTACTTGGTCGCGTCGATGGTCCGGCCGCCGCCGACGCCGACGACCACCTCGTAGGCACCCTTACGCAGGTCGGCGCCGAGCGAGACGGCCGCGTCGACCGAGCCGTCGGCGACCCTGAACACCTCGGCCTCGTCGAGCGTGGGCGCGATCAGGCCCTCGATGTGGTCGCCCTGGCCGGGACCCACGGCCACGGCCACCCGGCCGGAGGTCGCCACCCGGGTGTCGGCCAGCAGCGCGCCGAGCTCCGCGACCGCGCCGCGCCTGACCATGATGGCCAGTGGCGCGGGCAGCATCCGCGCTAGAAGCGGCATACCCGCCTCCTCAGTAACGAACGGCTATGGTGCGAGCCTTGGCCAGGTCGTCGTGGTTGTCCACCTCGACCCAGTCGACCTCCCCGATAGGCGCGACGTGGATGCGCTCGCCGCGCGCGACCATCTCCTGGTAGCCGTCCTCGTAGTAGAGCTGCGGATCGCGCTCGAAGGTGGCCCGCAGCGCGTCGGCCAGGCGCTCGGCGGCGCCGGGGCGGATGAGCGTGGCGCCGATGTACTCGCCGTAGGCGGTGGCCGGGTCCATCAGCTTGGTGATCCGCTTCAGGTCGGCGCCGTCGAGGGTGACCTTCATCTCCTCGTCGGCCAGCCGCTTCACGTTGTCGACCGCGAGCAGGATGTCGCTGGTCTCGGGGGCCGACAGCAGCGTCTTCTCGATCGAGACGGGGTGCACGGTGTCGCCGTTGACCAGCAGCGCGCCCTGCGCGAAGTAGTCGCGCGCGCACCACAGGGAGTAGGCGTTGTTCCACTCCTCGGCCTTGTCGTTGTGCACGAGAGTGAGCTTGACGCCGTGCCGCTTCTCCAGCGCGTCCTTTCGCTCATGTACGGCCTGCGCCGCGTAACCGACGACGACCACGACCTCGCGCAGGTCCACCTCGGCGAGGTTGCGCAGGGAGATGTCCATGATCGTGGTCTCACCGTCGACCGGCACCAGTGCCTTCGGCAGCGTGTCGGTGTACGGTCGCAGGCGTCGTCCGGCTCCAGCGGCCAGCACCATTCCCAGCAACGTCCACTCCTCTGTCGGGCATGACTACTTAGGACCCAAAGGTTAGTTGCCTTTAGGCCCTCCCCGGGTAATCGGCCGTTAGTCTCGCGTTTCCGTCTCGGCCGCGGCCACCCTGGAGGGGGCCGTGGCGAGCCAGCAGGTGAGGCTCTCCCACCCGAACAGGACCCACAGATACAGGGCGAGCAGCACGAAGGCGCCGGTGACGAAGCCCACGACCGCCGCCAGTGAGACCACGATCATCCGCCCGTCCCAGCCCAGCCCGAACGTGCTCAGCCACGGCGGCGGATAGACGCGCTGGCGCAGCCGGTAGATCAGGTCGTAGTGATGGAAGGCCAGCGCGCCGAGCAGTGCGAAGATCAGCACCGGCGGCACGTCGTGGGCGAACCCGATGGCCGCGATGAAGGTGTACTCGATCAACCGCAGGACCGGCGGCACCAGCCAGTCGAGCCGGCCGTCATGCGGATGGGAGCTGCCCGGCCCGGCCAGCAGCAGCGTCACGGCGGGCGCGAAGACCGCCAGCCCGTCGGACCCGGCCACCCCGATCAGCAGCAGCACGCCGGTCACGAACGCCCCGGCGATCAGCGGCGGCAGCGGCGGGAGCTGCCCCGACACGAGCGCTCCCATGCCGCGTGACAGCGGCCCGTCGTCGCGGTAGGCCACGACGGTGCTGCTCGGCACGGGTGTCATCTGGACCGAGTTCATCGCGCCGACCTCGCGATCCGGCCGGCGAGCAGGTAGAGGGCCGCCACCCCGCCCCAGCCGAGCAGCGCGATGAACGTGACCCGGGCGTTGTACACGCCGGCGGTGATCGCGATCAGCGCCATTCGCTCCCCAATCGGCAACACGATCATCTTCTTCAGCCACCACAGCACCTTTTCGCGCTCCATGCGCCGCGCCAGGCGGAGCACCCCCTGCGGTGGTACGCCGTAGCGCCCGCCGTCGGCCGACTCGTGAAGCGGAGTCGCCGGCTTGCCCCCCGGGACGCCGATACGGCCCGCGTCCTTGGCCGCGGCCCCGAAGGCGTAGTTGATCGAATGCCGAACCGTCTGGAGGATCATCGCGGCGACGGCGAGATACCAGATGCCGTCGGGCCCGCCCTCGCTCAACGGCAGCCCGGCGGCGTAGCCGAAGGCCAGCCCCACGTAGACGACGTACTCCTTCAGCCGGTCGGCCATGGAGTCGATCCAGGCGCCGAGCGGCGAGAAGGTGCGGGTGTAGCGGGCCAGCTGGCCGTCGAGGCAGTCGAGGCAGAACGACAGGTAGAGCAGCGCGGCCCCGGCGAGCTGCGCCGGGCGGTTGCCCGCCGCGAACCAGATCGACGACAGCACGGCCAGGCCGATCGAGATGCCGGTGACGGCGTTGGGCGTGAGCTTCATCGCGGCAGCGGGCCGGATGAGATAGCGCGTCCAGGACGAGACGAAGTAGGTGCTGAAGAAGCCGTCGCTCGACTTGACCGCGGTGTCCAGGCGTACGCGGGACTCGTCGACGTCGGCGAGCCTGCCCAGCGCGTTGTCGGCCGAGACCTGGCCGGTCACCCGGTCGCAGTGGAGCGGCCCGATCGACGCGGAGCGGACCGCCACACCCGACCTGACCAGGCCCACCAGCAGCAGATCGACCGCCTCGACGGTGGTGACGGGGCCGAGCTTGCCCATCTCGGCGAGCTCGGCCAGCTCCTCGGCGACGTCGGCCAGCGCGGTCAGGTCGGTCTCGCGCGCCTGGAGCACGCCGCGGAAGGTGGCGTTGGCCTCGGGGACGAGGTGGAAGGAGCTGCCGGCCGCGACGACCTTGCCGCTCTCCACCCGTACGGGCGGCCGCATCGGCGCGGCGGTGGCGTCGTAGGAGACCAGGGCGCTCGTGTCGCGCGCGGGATGCTCCAGGAGCAGCGCGAGCGCGTCGGTGTGGGCGACGAGGTCGGCGGGCAGCACGACCACCGGGCCCGGCGCGACGCGCGCGATCTTGGCGATGCCGCGCAGATCGGCGCTCAGCCCGCCGAGCCCGTCACTCGGGGACACCACCTGGACGTCGAGGACGGACAGCTCGGCGAGCTGGCCGTTGAGCCGGTCGAGCAGCGTGCCGTCGGCGCAGGAGAGCCTGCAGGCCGGTGTCGTGGCGAGCAGCACCACCGAGGTCGTGCTCTCGCGGGTGAGTGAAACAGGCTTCAATGAATCGGTCACAGCGCAGGACTCCTCCCGTTCGCGAGGGAGAGCGTGGACACAGCGTAGCGACAGGGCAACGCGATATCACGGAACCGGACCGTTACCCTCGCCGTATGGAATCACGGCTGCGCTCCGTAGGGGTCGTCCTGGCAGGGGGTGTGGGCCGGCGAGTCGGGCTCGACACGCCGAAGCAGCTCATCAAGATCGCCGGCCGGACGATTTTGGAGCACACTCTGGCCCTGTTCAACGGCTCACCCGAGGTCGACGAGATCGTGGTGCTGATGGCCCCGGGCTTCACCGGCACGGTCAGGGAGATCGTGGAGAAGGGCGGTTTCGACAAGGTCAGCCAGATCGTCGAGGGTGGCGCCAGCCGTACGGAGAGCACGTGGCGCGCGCTCAAGGCACTGGGCCCGCAGGAGTGCAACGTGCTCCTGCACGACGCTGTACGGCCCCTCCTGGAGCCCCGGATCATCACGGAGTGTGTCAGGGCCCTGCGGACGTATTCGGCCGTCGAGGTGGCGATCCCGAGCTCTGACACCATCCTGGTGGCCGCTCCCGGACCGGGTGGCGACATCATCCATGACATTCCCGACAGATCATGGCTGCGGCGCGCCCAGACACCGCAGTGCTTCCGCCTGTCGCTGATCCGCGAGGCGTACGAGCGGGCCTTCGCCGACCCCGACTTCGATCAGCGGCCGGCCACCGACGACTGCGGCGTGCTGCTGCGCTATCTGCCCGACGTCCCGATCTACATCGTGCCGGGCAGCGAGCGGAACATGAAGATCACGCACCCGGTCGACGTGTACATCGCCGACAAGCTCCTCCATCTCGCCGGCGCCGGCGCGCCCCGCCCGAACGCGCGGGACTACCGCGAGGCACTCGACGGCCGGACCATGGTGGTCTTCGACGGCGGCGCCGACCTGGTCGAGCTCGCCACCGGCCACGGCGCCCGCGTGCACTCCTTCTCGCGCGCCCAGAACGGGGTGCGGGTGGAGGACTACGACTCGGTGGTCAAGGCGCTGGCGCAGGTGGGCCGGATCGACTACGTGGTCAGCGCCGCGGGCGCGCCACACGTGGGCAGGCTCGCCGAGGTCACCCACGAGACCATCGCCGAGACCGTGGCCGTCGACTACCTGGGCCCCGTCAACGTGGCCCGCGCCGCCTACCCGCACCTGCGCGAGAGCGCGGGCCACCTGCTGTTCCGTACCAGAGGCCGGGCCGACCACAGCCTCAACTCCTCGACGAATGCCGCCGTCGCCGACCTCACGCGGACGCTGGCCGAGGAGTGGGCCGACGACGGCATCCGGGTCAACTGCGTCACCCCCGAGCGCGAACCCGTGCTCGGTGAGGAGCCCGGGCGCGCGGTCGCCCAGGCCTCACTCGACGTCCTCATCTCCGATCTGACCGGGCAGGTGATGGACGTAGGTGTTTGATCAGGTTCGGCGTGGGGGTCGAGCGAGTCTGCGCGGGCTCGTGAGGAACCCCCAGCCCCAGGACATGTGCATCGCGGCGTACACGATCGGCAGCCTGGTCTTGGCCGATGCCGGCAGTCCGCTGCCCGTCAGCGCCGACCCGGCCACGATGGCGAGGGCGTAGCCGCCGGGCACGATCAGCGCGAGCGGGAAGAACGGCGAGACGAGCAGGCCGAGCAGAATCCCCAGCACCGCAGCGGGCGGCGCCAGGTAGCGCAGGTTGATCGTGCCTTCGTGAGTGCGCGAGACCACCCGGCGCCAGCGCCCGTAGTGGAAGTACTGTCTGGCCAGCGCCTTCACGTTGGGACGCGGACGATAGGAGACCCGCATGCGCGGCTGGAACCAGACCAGTCCGCCGGTCTGGCGGATCCGGTGGTTCATCTCCCAGTCCTGGGCCCGCTGGAAGTGCTCGTCATAACCGCCGACCCGGTCGAGCGCGGCGCGCCTGAACACCCCCAGATAGACGGTGTCGGCGGGACCCGCCGTGCCGCCCACGTGGAAGGCGGCCGCGCCCACACCGATCTTGGAGGTCATCGCGCACGCGACGGCCTTCTCGAACGGCGTGATGCCCTCGGCCGCCATGACGCCGCCGACGTTGTCGGCGCCGGTCTCCCTCAGCGTCTCCACGGCGACGCGCAGATAGTCGTCGGGCAGCATGGCGTGCCCGTCGACCCTGGCGATGATGCCGTTGCGGGAGGCGGCGATGGCGGCGTTGAGCGCGTTGGGCGTGCGGCCCGTGGGGTTGGGCACCACGGTCACTCGCCGATCGGCCGCCGCGATGGCGTCGGCGACCTCTTGGGTACGGTCATGTGAGGGCCCCACGGCGAGAACGACTTCGATCTCACCTGGGTAGCTCTGGGCGAGGACCATGTCTACGGCCTCGCGTAGATGCCGCTCCTCGTTGAGGACCGGCATGACGACGGAGATGGGCGGCCAGCCGTGCGTCTCCGCTGGCGCGTGCGGCGAGTCGGGGAACTGCTTCATGGCGGGGCTCACGCTACTGTACGAGCAGGGGAACACGGCAATCCCGCGGTGGCACGAGGGGAGCAGGGCATGCGCGACCCGGGCGGGGAGGACGCTGGGGTGCACGTGGGCGGTGACGCGTACGGCGGCGTCAGGCTCGTCGGCGGGCGGACGCGCAGGCCACTCAAGAGCGCCAAACGCCGGCGCCGGCACCTGATCCTCTCGGGAGTGCTGTCCGTGGGCGTCCTGGCCGGCACCGGCGTGGTCTGGGCGGCGCCGAAGCGGATCGGCACGATCGACGCGGGCGTCACCGAAGCGGCCCCCCGCGGCGCCATGAACATCCTGCTCGTCGGCGTCGACAAGCGCGACGACCTCACCCGCAAGCAGCAGAACGAGCTCAAGCTGGGCCGCGAGGCCGGCCAGCGCACCGACACCATGATGGTGATCCACCTGTCGGAGGACCACACCAAGGTCACGGTCGTGAGCCTGCCCCGCGACACCTGGCTGACCATCCCCGGCAAGGGCGATCACAAGATCAACTCTGCGTACCAGTTCGGCGGCCCCAAGCTCGCCCGCCAGACCGTCGAGCAGGCCACCGGGCTGCAGATCAACCGCTACATCGAGGTCAACGTCCTCGGCTTCATCAACGTCGTCGACTCCCTCGGCGGCGTCACCGTCTGCACGCCCGTGCCGATCAACGACCCCAAGTCCGGGCTCAACCTCACGGCCGGCACCCACGAGCTGAAGGGCGCCCAGGCGCTCGGCTACGCCCGCACCCGCGCCACCGCCCGCTCCGACCTCGACCGGATCGGCCGGCAGCAGCAGGTCATCTCGGCGCTGCTGAACCGCGCGCTCAGCGCCGACACGCTGGCCAACCCGGCCCGGCTCACCTCGTTCGTCAACTCCACGCTGAGCACGATCAAGGTCGATCCGGACGACGACCTGATCGGCCTGGCCACCCAGCTCAGAGACGTCTCGCTGGACAACGTGAAGTTCGCCGACGTGCCGCTGTCCAACGTCGACTTCAAGGCGCCGACCGGCGAGTCCGCGGTGCTCTGGGACAAGCAGGCGGCCCGCGACATGTTCGCCAAGATCAAGGCCGACCAGGACCTGGCCAAGCCGAGCCCCAAGCCCAGCTCGTCCACGTCGGCCTCCGCCAAGCCGACCATCCCGCCGGAGCGGATCTCGCTCAAGGTGAGCAACGGCACGCTCATCACCGGTCTCGGCGCGCGCACCAAGACCGCGCTGGTCGCCGCCGGGTTCCACGTGCCGGGCACGCCGGGCAACACCAAGAAGAAGGACTACAAGAAGACGGTCGTCCGTTACGGTCCCGGCCGCGAAGACTCGGCCCGCACGGTCGCCGCCGCCATTCCCGGGGCCGAGCTCCGCCAGAGCGACGCCGACGGCATCGAGGTCATCGTCGGCAGCGACCAGCCGAAGATCGGTAAAGTGAAGACCGCGACCACGCCAAGCGCTCAGCCCACCGTGACCCCCACAACCAAAACGGCGACCCAGAACATCTGTAAAAAATAGGCATATCTCTCTGCCGTTCGGGCACGTGACAGCCATGGTGGTCAGGTCGTGGCGAGAGGAACCGCTCACCGTATTGCACGCCGTCGGAGACCTCGACGTGGCAGGCGCTCCACGCCTCCAGGCCGCGCTCGATCAGGTGCTGGCCTCCGTGGATCCGCCGAGACTCGTGCTGGACCTCACCGACGTGCCCTTCTGCGACTCCGTGGGGCTGGGCGTGCTGGTGTCCACCCTCAACCACGTGCAGCGCGCGCACGGCAGATTCATCCTGGTCCTCGTGCCCGGCATGATCAGCCATCTGCTGACGATCACGAACCTCGACCGGCACTTCGAGACGAGTCCGTCGCTGCCGGCCGCACGGACGGCCCTCGGGACAGCGGCCTGAGAGGTGTGCTAAACGATGTCCATGACATCGGTGGCGCGTCTTACGGCAGTCTCGTAGGGCGGCCCGCTTCGTTCGTCCGCGGAGGCATTTCACGTTGTTCGATCAGTTCCCCGAACCTGCTCGATCCCAGCTGGCCGGCGCCTTCGACGAGGGCAAGACGCGGCCGGAGTGGTGTTTCACCGAAGGCCAGGCCCGGCTCGCGTTCTGGGCGCCCTTCCGCGGCGCGGACCCGGTCATCACCTGGCAGTTCGAGCCCGGCCCCGACCCCGCGCTCGCCGCCGGCCTGCTGCGCCGGGGCCTGTCGGAGATGGGCCTGGACAAGATAATCCACGACATCTCCCTCAAACCCGGCCTCACTCCGGTCGTCGACCGAGCCGTCGAACACCAGGCGCTGCTCGGCGCCGGGTTCGCGATGGAGGTCGAGCGGCTGATGCTCGAATGGCCGGCCGGAAGCGACGTCCCGGTCGATCCGGGCCGGCTGACCTACCGCCCCGCCCGCGGCCTCGACGCCGACTCCGTACTCGAGCTGCTGGTACGCATCTCGGAGGGGTCGCTCGACTACGACACGCAGGTGGAGGTGGCCACGGCCGGCGCCGAGCACGAGGCGCGGTGGATGTACGACGACCTGATCAATCGCAAGGGGAAGCCTGACTGGTTCGTCGTCGGCTATTTGGGCGATTCGCCGGTGGGGCTGGTGGCGCCGGATGATCATTCCATCGCGTACATCGGCGTGGTGCCCGAGCACCGGGGCCACGGCTACGTCAACGATCTGCTGGCCAAGGGCACCGCGACGCTGGCCGAGACGGGGGTGAAACGGATCGTGGCGGCCACGGACGTCGGCAACGCGCCCACGGCGAACGCGTTCCGGCGGGCGGGCTACTCGGAGGTCGGGCGGCTTTTCCGCTATTACTGGAGGGCCGTTTGAGGCTTTTTTAGCGCTATTGGAGGACATCATGAGGCTTGGCGTCATGTTCGACCGCGACCTGCCCCCCGAGCAGTTGGTCCCCTTCGCCAGAGAGCTGGACGGCACGGCGGTGGACGACCTGTGGGTGGTGGAGGACCTGGGCTGGACGGGCGCCATCTCCTCGGCCGCCACGGCCCTGGCGGCCACCTCCCGCCTGCGCGTGGGCCTCGGCATCACCCCCGCTCCCCTGCGCAACCCGATGCTCCTGGCCATGGAGCTGGCCAACCTGGCCCGCCTCCACCCGGGCCGCCTCGCGGCCGGCATCGGCCACGGCGTCCAGGACTGGATGCGCCAGGTAGGCGCCGCGGTCCCGTCGCCGCTGGCACTCCTGGAAGAGACGATCACCTCTGTCCGCGGCCTGCTCCGCGGCGAGACGGTGACGCTGCGCGGGCGCTCCGTACACCTGGACGGCGTTTCCCTGGTCCACCCGCCCGCCGAGCCGCCCCCTGTACTGGCGGGCGTCCTCAACCCCCGCTCCCTCGCCCTGTCAGGCCGGGTGGCTCAGGGCACGATCCTTCCGGAAGGCTTCGCCCCCGAGCGGTTCCCCGAGCTCCTGGGCCATATCGGGGCGCCGGCCGATCATGAAGTGGTGGCGTTCATCCACCTGTACATCGGCGCCGACGCCCGTGAGGCGACCTGGGACATCGCCGTCGAACACGCCAAGTTCCTCAAGGTGCGGCCCGAGGAGGTCGTCATGGCGACGGGCTCGGCCGAGGAGGCCGCCGAGCGGGTGCGGGAGCTGGGGGCGGCGGGGGTGCACACGGTGGCGGTACGCCCGGTCGGCGCGGAACCGCTGCCACATGTGACGAAGCTCTTGGCCGCTTTGTAAGGCTTTCTAGCCGTCACCACCGCCGAACTCCCGCTCCACCTGGCGCGCGATCTCGTCGGTCCTCGGCAGATAGGCGGCGTAGAAGTCCTTGCCACACTCCAGGTCGTCGAGCGCCGCCTTGACCTCCCTGTTCAGGTATTGCCGGGCGGTGGCCACCGGGATACGCGGCTCGTAGTACTGCCCGTCGGGCAGTCCCTTATCGGGAATGTCATCGTTCAGAGCGATCTTCTGCTTCTGGGCCTCGAACTCCTGCATGCCGCGCCGGCTCATGTCCACCGGCCTGAGGGAGGCCACCTGGCCTCCCTTGCCCTTGAGGCAGTCACCCATGGCCGTGGCCAGCTCGACGAGCTTCGGGTCCGCGTTGAGTTCGCGGTCCAGCCTCTGGGCGATCATCTCGTTCTCCTGCTTGGCCCGGTCCTCATCAGACGTGACGACCTTGCCGGTGACCTGCTTGAGCGCGAGCGATCTGCACGCGGTCAGAGCCTTGCCGTAGGCGGTCCGCTGGGCGGGCGACAGCTGGTTCTTGATGGCGAAGTTGGGGCTGTCCGACTCGCGCCAGATGACACGCTTCTCTCCTTCCTCGGGGTAGACGAAGTCGGCGAAGACCCCGAAACCCCGCTGCGAGCGCTCCTTCTTCATCGCCTCGTAGTCGCCCAGATATGCCTTCTCCACATCGTCGGAGACCTTTGCCTCCGGGACCCAGGCCACGTACTTGAAGCCGCGCTGCTTCATGCAGTCCGCCACGAGGGTCTGGATGCGCCGGGGGTCGTCCGCCTTACCGCTGTTCACGACGACCGGGGCCGCCACCGGGGACGATGCGCAGCCCGCGACGAGGCTGAGCCCCACGAGAGCCAGAGTAGATCTCTTGATCATAGCGACAGACAATACACCGTTTAACGGAGTGTTGCCCTTGAAGACGACCGAACGGCGGATGCCCAATCAGTCGAATGGCCGATGGCGACGCACCGGCGCCGGGCCACGATCGCCACATGAGGCGAATCGCGGCAACAACCACGGCCTTAGCGCTGGCGGGACTGATCGGGCTGACCGGCTGCGCGGTGGAACTGGACCCCAAGGAGGTTCACACCGCCCAGTCCTTCCCCTACGCCGGCCCCCAACTGGCCATCAAATCCTCACTGGGCGGCCTCCGCATCATGCCCGGCACCGGCACAACCGTGCAGGTGGAACGCTGGCTCCGCGGCAAGGCGGCCGATGACGGCAACGCATCATGGTCGCTGAGAGACGGCACCCTCCGCCTGAGCGCCAACTGCACCGTGGTCTTCGGCGACTGCGGCGCCCGCTACCACATCAAGGTCCCAGCGGGGATCCGCCTCGCGGTCGACGGCGGGGACGACGGCATCATCCTCCAGAACCTCACCCAGGACGTGGACGTCTCGAACGGCGGCTCCATCAAGGCGTACGACACCTCCGGCAAGCTCCGCCTCCTGAGCGACGACGCCACCATCACCGGCGAACGCCTCAAATCCCCCACCGTCCGCGTCCGCTCCAACACCGGAGCCATCAACCTGTCCTTCGCCCTCCCCCCATCGACCCTGGACCTCCTGTCCAAGGACGGCGGGGTGACGGCGACCGTGCCCGCCGGCGCCTACCGGGTCACGGCGCAGAGCAAGGACGGAGCCGAACGATCGGAGATCAAGAGCACGGAGAGCGACCGGACCATCGTGGCGAAGAGCAACACCGGGGATGTGCGGATCCTCGCCAGGTAGACAACGGGTCAGGCCTGGTACAGACGCTCCAGCCCGACGAGCATGGTCCGGGAGTCGTCATCGGCGTACGCCGTCAGCTCCTCCGTGAAGCCACATCCCCCGTAACAGGCCAGAACTGTGTCACGGGTGTCATAGCCCTTCTGCTCGAGCAGCAAACGAGCCCTGGCCAGGCGTTCCATGTGATGATGGCTCATTATCTCACCCCATTTGACCTCACCGAGCGACAGGATTCTCCGGGGCTGCCCAGGCTCTTGCGCGGCGAGAACCGCCACGTCGATCTCGATCTGGGTCCGTTTCGCGGAGTCGCCCACCACTCCTGACCCGACCTCAGCCGGAAAACCGGCATACAGCGTTTCCCCCACGTCCAGCGCGAAGTCCCGGCAAAGGGATTCGAAGTGGGGGCCCACCACCTGGGCGAGGAATGTCTGCCGCACGGATCCCCACACATTCTCCGCCCGGTGGATCTCCAGTTCCGGCCAGCGCCGCCGCATGATGGCCTCATAGAACGTGATCAGCGGCTCCACGATGCGATAGCGGGACCGCCCGGACCTGAACAGGTCCGGCTCGCGCGCCACCAGCGCACAATCCTCCAGAACGTTCAGTGGGTGGGTGATCTGATCGGACTTGCGTCCGACGTAATTGGCGATCCCTCCGTTTGTGGTGTTGCCACTGGCGATGGCGGCCAGCACCGAGTGATAAAGAGCGGGGTCGCGGATATCCGATTCCTCCGCCAGCAGGTAACGCGCCTCGCGAAAGAGCGGCGTCTGCGGATTGAGAACCGTCCGGCGGACCCAGTCATCGAAATCCGCCAGGTCTGCCGGTACGTCTCCCTGCGTGAACTCGTATCGGTAAGCCGGCGTCCCGCCCAGAATCGCGTGTACGAGCACGGCCAACCGCGGGTCCGAGATCTCCCAGAACTCTGCGGCGTCCCGATAGCGAAAGGGGTGAATGACGAGTTCGAGCCCCGCTCTTCCGCGCAATGGCGCCTGCCCCGCCAGCAAGCCGCCCATCACGGACATCGCCGAACCACAGAGCACCAATCGCGCCGCACTGTCCCGCCCGCTGCCTCCTGGACCGAGCTCCCGCTGGATGATCGACGGCAGCGCCGGTGAAGTCCTGGACAGGAACGGGAATTCATCGATGACCACCGGCACCGGCCGGTCACGGAAGCTCCGGAACAGGTGAGCGATCGCGTCATTCCAATCCCGAAAGGGCGTATCGGGGATCTCGCGGGTGTGACGCACCAGCGCATCGGCGAACAACCGGAGGGATTCGGCTTCGGTCGCCTCGGTTGCGGCGAAGTACATCCCCCCTGTCGCCTCGGCCAAGGCTTGCAGCAGGAAGCTCTTTCCCTGCCGCCGACGCCCGCTGACCACACCAAGGGCAGCACCGGCCAACGGCGTGGCGCCATCTCCGCGGGACACGAACCGGACGAGCCCTTGCCACTCTCTCTCCCGGCCGAAGACCCGCTCTGGCTTCCCGATCACCGAGTCTCCCCAAACTTACAGAAGTGCACTTCTCGGAAGTGTACTTCTGTATCTCGTACGAATGGCGCAGACATGCGACGTTGAGCATTCGTCGAACATCTTCGTCACGAACGCTATCGTAACGAACATGTTCGTGCTACGTTGACGTCCATGAGCTCGCCCACCATGTCCTCACGTTCCATCGCCATCGTCGGCGCCGGCCTCAGCGGCCTGGTCCTGGCGCGCGTCCTGCAGATGAACGGCATCGAGTCCACCCTGTACGAGGGCGAGGCGTCCGCCGACGCCCGCAGTCAGGGCGGCGTCCTCGACATGCACGAGGAGTCCGGACAGTACGCGCTGCGCGAGGCCGGCCTCTACGAGCAGTTTCGCCGGCTCACCCAACCACAGGGCGAGACGATGCGCGTCCTGGACAAGGCGGGCACGGTCTTCCTTCACCACGAACCCGAGGGCGGCTACGGCGGCCGCCCCGAAATCGACCGGACCGCACTGCGCAACCTGCTCATCGAGTCACTCGACCCCGGCCGCATCGTCTGGAACCACAAGGTCACCACAACACGCACCCTTGATGACGGCCGGCATGAGCTGACCTTCGCCGACGGCGGCCGCACCACCGTGGACCTCCTGGTCGGCGCGGACGGCACCTGGTCCAAGGTGCGTCCCCTGGTCTCGGCGGTCACCCCGCGATACAGCGGAATCTCCTACCTGGAGCTGCATCTGTCCGACGTCGAGGTGCGCCACCCTGACCTGGCCGCGCTCGTGGGCCCTGGCAGCATGTTCGCCCTGTCCGACAACAAGGCCCTGATGGGCCACGGCGGCACCGACATCCACCTGGGGGCATCGCTACGGGTTCCCCAGGACTGGGCCGCCACCCGCGGCGTCGACTGGACCGACACGCTCGCCGCCCGTGAGGCCCTGCTCAAGGAGTTCGCCGACTGGAGCCCCGATCTGACGGACCTCATCCGCAAATGTGATGACGCGATCATCCCGCGACTTATCTATGCCCTGCCGACTGGCCACTCCTGGCCCCGCGTCCCCGGTGTGACCCTTGTCGGCGACGCCGCGCATGTGATGTCGCCGTTCGCCGGTGAGGGAGCCAACCTCGCCCTGCTCGACGGAGCCGAGCTGGCGCTGGCGATCGTCGCGCACGAGGACGACGTGGAGACCGCGCTGGCCCAGTACGAGACGGCCATGTTCCCCCGTGCCGCGGCCGCGGCCGAGATGTCCGCCCGGGGGCTGGACATGTGCTTCGCCCCGGACTCCCCACGCGCCGTGGTCGACTTCTTCTCCGGCGCCGGCGTACCCGTGGAGCACTGAGTCGGTCTGGTTTGACATGATCGCGTCGCCAGCGATAGGTGCGTCGCTGGTGTCGTCGAAAATCTCCGTGCCTGCCTTATGCGCTGTGGCGATCCTGATGCCGCTGGCTCCCGCCGTCATCGTGCCCAAGACCGCGAACCTCGTCATCGGTGCGGTCGTCGCCGCGCTGCTGGTGGTGCCCGTCGTGCTGCTGCGCCACCGACGGTGGGCGTCGCGGCTGGGCGCCGCGCTGCTGGCTCTGCTGGCCGTGGCCGCCACCATGCCGCCGATCACCGGGCTCGGCGAGCCGAGCGAGGAGGAGATCCAGCGTTATCTCGTGATGCGGAACGCCAGTGGCGGACCGGCCGACATCAACGTCGAGGCGCTGCGGTTCCTGCCCTGGGACGACAACGACCTGCTGCTGCTCGCCGTCGCCTGCCTTTCCGCGGCGGCGCTGCTGGTGGCGCTCGGCCGGGCCGTTCACCCGGAGTGGCGGCGTGAGCTTCTTCCGCTGCGCTGGCGGTGGCCGCTGGTCATGTGGGGCGTCGCCCTGGTGCTGGTGAGCATTCCTCAGGCGATGCTCCTGGCGTCCCTCGCCGACGGGACGACCGAGTACTCGATCATGATCATGGACGGCGGTTGTTTCGGCGCCATGGAGGAGATCCTGTTCGGGCATGCGACAGCCGTTCTGATCCTGATCCCGCAGCCGATCGTGGTCACCGTGGGCTTCGGGCTGTGGGCGCTGCTGGCCCGTACCGGACACCTGCCGCTGGGCCGGGTGGTGGGCTGGCTGACGGTGGTGCCTCTGGTGGTCAGGGACATGGAGATGAACTGGCTGCCCGCGCTCGGGTGCGCGGAGTCCTCAGAAGAGGCGGCCAATCCAGTCACCCTCATGTGGGTGCTTTACACACTCCTACCCGTCGTCCTGATCGTGCTGGCGGTACGGGTGCGCCGAGCCTTTGCGCCAGAGGCCTCCGACGCGCCGGCGTGATCGCCTGGCCGTTCTCCTGTCACGGGGGACGGCCAGTGATGTTGGGGATCACACGCGAGTCATCCGGTCATTTCCGGTCGGCCGGACTACTGCAGATCTTGGGCGCCGTCGAGGGTCTCCGGCGCGATCAGCTCTACCTCGTTCTCCTTCAGCGCGTCCAAAAGATCAGACGGCGGGGTGGAGTCCGTGACGAAGTAGTCGGCGGCCCCGAGCTCGGACACCTGGGCGAAGAGCCGGCGGCCGAACTTGGACGAGTCAGCCAGGATCGCCACGCGCCCCGCCCGGGAGATCATCTCTCTCATCATCGCCGCCTCGGCGAGGTTGCTCGTCGTGAACCCGGCGGCAGCCGAAACGGCGCCGACCCCGATCAGCGCCAGATCGCAGCTGATGTCCAGGTCGCTTCCGTCGGACCCCCGGAAGCTGACGGGGCCGACGGTGGCCAGCGTGAGCGTGCGGACCGCGCCGCCGAAGAGGTACACGTCGCGGACGGCTGAGGGCGGTAGCGCCGGGGGTACGAGCAGGCTGTTCGTCACCACCGTCAGGTCCCGGTGGTTGCGCAGGTTACGGGCCACGGCAAGAGTGGTCGTACCGCCGTTGATCATGACGATTGATCCATCGTCCACCAGCGACGCGGCAAGTGTGGCGATCTTCTCCTTCTCGCGTTCTTCCATCTTGAGGCGCACGTCCACCGCCCGGTCGACCCGGGAAATGGTCGACTGGCTGACCGCTCCGCCATAGGTGCGGACCAGGACGCCGTCGGCGCTGAGCTGGTCCAGGTCCCGCCGGATCGTGTCGATGGAGACGCCGAAGCGCTCTGCTAGTGCGGTGACCGTGACCTGCCCGGCCTCGGCGACGTATGCCGCCAGTTGGGCTTTGCGACCTGCAGGTAGACGCCGCTGCCGGTCCTCTTCGTCAAGGGTCACTGACCCTCCCATCTCTGCGGTAGTTGCGCCACGGATCAGCGCAACAGAGGAGTGATACGGCCTAGAACTGCAGACTACCGCATACTTCTGCTTCTTTCCGGCAAGATTCCGCTCTCCCTGAGGAATCCGGCATCGGGAGCTCCCACTCCAGCCAGCATCTTCTGACTGGATGCCGAACTGTGCGGTTTCTAGCAGGGTTTTGCATTACTAGCCCTTGTGATGTGGCGTCATGCGTTGTTAATGTGGCGGAAACCAGCAAAGAGCGGTAACACCTGTACAGCAAGGAGGTCGCGATGACCGGAGGCAGCACCCGGTTGCAGGGCCGGACGAGGCGACTACTCGGGGTGATGGCGGTGGCAGTGCTCAGCGCCACCGCCGTGGGGTGTGGCTCTGGCGGATCAAGCGCGGGAACGAGCGCGGACGGCACCGTCACGCTGGAGTTCGCGCAGTGGTGGGCGCCGGAGCTGCCGGCGGGATCGTTCGACAAGCTCATGACGGAATTCACGGCGCAAAACCCGAAGATCAAGGTCAAACTGCTGAGTGCGCCGTACGCGTCCACGAAGCAGCAGCTGGTCTCCGGAGCGGCGTCGAGGACGCTGCCCGATGTCGTGGGCCTCGACGGCGCATGGGTGAGCGACTTCGCCAAGCAGGGTGCCATCGCCGACCTGTCCGAGCTCATGTCAGCCGCGAAGTACGACTCGAGCCAGCTCGCGAGTCAGATCCAGATCAAGGGGAAGACCTACATGATCCCCGTGGTGAACTTCGTCTATCCCCTGTTCGTCAACAAGGATCTGCTCTCGAAGGCTGGGGTCAAGAAGCCTCCGAGCACGCGCACGGAGTTCTTGGACGCGGCCAAGAAGATCAGCGCGCTCGGCGGCAACGTCAAGGGCTGGGCCCTGCCACTCGACTCCGCCGTTCCCAACGGCGTCCAGAATGACGTGATGTCATGGCTGTGGGCATCGGGCGGCAGCATGCTCACCAAGGACGGGAAGCCCGACCTCACCAACCCCGGCGTCAAGAGCACCGTGGACTACGTCAAGAGCCTGAACGACGCGGGCGTCATCGCGCCCGGATATCTCACCATGAAGGAGCAGGACAAGGTCGAGAAGTTCTCCACCGGTCAGGTCGGCATGATGATCGACTCCTTGGCGCACATCACGCTGATCAAGAAGAACGATCCGAAGCTGGACTTCACGGTGGTGCCGATCCCGGCCGAGGACACCTACACCGGCAAGCGCGGCATCCCGTACGCGTCCTGGGGCATCGGCGTCGCCGAGTCCTCGGAGCACAAGGCCGAGGCGTTCAAGCTGGTGCAGTTCTTGATGGACAAGCAGGCGAACTCTGAGCTGAGCACGCTGGCGAACGGCTTCCCCGGCAACAAGACGGCCGAACCCGACTTCAGCAAGAGTGACCCGCTGTTCAAGACCGCCTTCGACATCTACAAGGCCGGATATCCCGCCAACCAGTTCGTGGGATTGCCGAAGTCCGAAGACCTGATGCGCAGCTTCGATGAGCAGCTGCAGCTCGCGCTCACCGGCAAGCAGAGCGTCGACGACGCCCTCAACAAGGCACAACAGGCCTGGACGCCGGTGCTCTGACCTTCCGTACTTCGTGGGCCGCGCCGACCGTGCGGCGCGGCCCCGAACCAAGGAGACATCGATGGAAACCGCGAAACTCGATCCCGCGGCCTCCCCGGGAACCGCAAAATCGGCACCCTCTGCGGACCGAAGGAGAAGGACGCGGCCTTTCCCCGTACAGCGGGTCGTCCCGTTCGGCTATCTCTCGCCGACGCTGATATTGATCTTTGTGCTGATGATCATCCCCATCGCGATGGTGGTCAGCTATTCGTTCAAGGACAATGTGATCGTCGAGCAGAATCCGGTCTTCACCGGCCTCGCCAACTACACCACGGTGCTCACCGATCCGGACTTCCTGGCAGCGCTGAAGAACACGTTCATCTTCATCTCCCTGAGCACTCTCGCGCACCTCGGCCTCGGGCTGGTCTTCGCGACGATGCTCAACTCGCCGTTGCTGGGCGGAGTGACGAAAGCCATCTTCCGCATCGTCTACATCCTGCCCTGGCTGTTCACGGTCGCGGTGATCGCGGTCATCTGGCGGCTCATGCTGGACCCGTCCGGGGTGGTCAACTACGTCCTGACCGCGATCGGCGTGATACGCGGGGAAGTGAGCTGGCTCTCCGACCCGAACATGGCGCTCTGGGCGCTGACATTCATCAACATCTGGGCCGGCTTCCCCTTCTTCATGATCAGTATCCTCGCCGGGTTGCAGGGAATCTCGCCCGTTCTGTACGAGGCGGCCGCCGTGGACGGCGCAACCCCTTTCCGCCAGTTTCGCAATGTGACGCTTCCGCAGCTGAAACCGGTGCTCCTCAGCATGGCCGTGCTCGATCTCATCTGGACCTCTCAGCAGTTCGCCCTCATCTGGATGACCACCGGTGGTGGCCCGCTGAATGTCACCGAGATGCTCAGCACGTACACCTACAAGCAAGCCTTCAGCAGTTACGAGTTCGCCACCGCGTCCGCCGCCGCTGTCATAGTCCTGCTGCTCACGATGATTCTGGCCTTCTTCTACGTTCGCCTGCAAAAGGAGAGGTGATCACCCGTGCTCACCCGCAAAAGGCGGCGCCTCGGCGCGAAGATCGCCGTGCTCGCAGGCTTGTGCGTCGGCGCGGCCTTCGCCGGCCTTCCGGTCGTGTGGATGCTGTCGACGTCGTTCAAGACGAATGGGGAGGTCTTCCAGGTTCCGCCGCGGCTGTTCACCGAGCATTTCTCGTTCGACGCCTACGCGAAGATCCTGGGCGACGCGGCCCAGTTGAGGTTTTTCATCAACAGTTACATCGTCGCGCTGTCGGTGACCGTACTGACATTGTTCGTGGCGATCCTCGCGGCGTATGGATTCAGCCGCTACAACTTCCCGCTGAAACGATCCATCAACGCCGTGATCGTCACCGTTCAGGCTGTGCCGCCAATCACACTCGTCATTCCCTACTTCGGTCTCGTGGTGGGGCTCGGCCTGTATAATACTTATGCGGGGTTGATTCTCACGCACATGGTGTTCACCTTGCCCTACGCGATCATCATGATGACCGCGTACTTCAACACCCTGCCCCGGGAATTGGATGAATCCGTCAAGGTGGACGGGGCGTCGAGCTGGACGGCTCTCTGGCGGATCCTGGTGCCCATTTCGGTTCCCGGACTGGTCGCCGTCGGCGTCTACACTTTCATGATCTCTTGGAACGAATACCTGTTCGCGCTGACCCTCACTCGTACCGACGACATGCGAACCGTGCCCATCGGCATCCAACTCCTGATGGGCCAGCATTCCTACGAGTGGAATCAGATGATGGCCATGAGCATCCTGGGGTCCATCCCGGTGCTCGTGTTGTTCCTCCTCTTCCAGCGGCGATTCATTGGCGGCCTCACCTCCGGTGCGGTCAAGGCCTGACACCTCACCCCCCAGCGATAATTTTCTACCCAGAAGGAGAAATACAGTAATGCTGACGACCGGCAAGGTGCTCCTGGCCGTGGCGAACGAAAAATACTTCGCCGTACCCGCCTTCAATATCAGCGACTACGCCATGTTCAACGGCATCGTGGACATCAGCGAAGAGAAGAACGCACCGCTCATCATCGGGATCCACCCCGACGAGGTGCGGCACCTCGGACCGGACGTGATCGTCGCGATGGCCCAGCGAGCCCACCGCTCGTCCGTACCGATCGCGATTCACTGGGACCACGGCGCGACCTACGAGGAAATGCTGACCGCGATCAAGATCGGCTTCACCTCGGTGATGATCGATGCCTCGATGAAGTCCTTCGAGGACAACATCGCGCTCTCCAAGAAGGTCACCGAGACCGCGCACGCGGTCGGCCTGTCGGTCGAGGCGGAGCTGGGGACGATCGGCAAGACCGACAACGAGGCCGAAGACGGCAGCGACGCGATCATCTACACCGACCCGGCGGACGCCGTGACCTTCGTGAAGGCAACGGGGGTGGACAGTCTCGCCGTGGCCATCGGCACCTATCACGGCATCTACCCGAAGCACCTGAAGCCGGAGCTCAAGCTCGACCTGCTGAAGGAGATCAAGGATCGGGTCAAGATCCCCCTCGTGCTGCACGGCGGCTCGGGCAACCCTGACGACGAGATCGCGGAGTCGGTCAAGCTCGGCATCAACAAGATCAACATCTCCAGCGACATCAAGCTGGCCTACCACACGAAGATGCGCGAAGTCCTGGCCGATGAGAGCCTGCGCGAGCCGAACTCCATCCAGCCGCCGTGCATCGATGCGATGAAGGTGGTGGCCGCACAGAAGATCGACCTCTTCGAGGCGACCGGCAAGGCATCCCTGTACTGACATGACCAGTCCTGTGGTCCTGGGCTTGGGGGGATGCGTCGACTACGAACTCAAGCTGTCCTCGTCGGTCTTGGAGCAGCTCGTCGGTGAGTATCAGATCCACGATGCCGAGCTGACTTCGTCGGTCACCGTGACCGACGAGCGCGAGCTGGTCATCTCCATTCTCACCTACCTCAGAAAGGGGGGAGGAGGCGAGCACTTCGTCGCCTCCTCCGAATGCCTGAGCGCATTCGCGGGGCGGTTCCCCACCCGGACAACTCTGGGCGGAACCTCCGTTCGAGCGGCGATGGAGATGAGCCGGCTCGGCGTACCCTCCACCCTGCACCTGGTCAGCCTCAACGACATCGTCCGCCGCCTGCTGCCGGCAAGCTGCGACTACATCTGCAGTGGCGACCAGGACACCCTCTATCCGCACCTGATCGTGCAGTACGACCAGGACATGCGGGTTCGGGCAGGTGACATCGACATCCGTGCGCCGTTTCCGAACAGATTGATCTACGTCAACGACCCGGCGAACGAGTCCATGCTGCTGAGTGACGAACTGGGCTCGTTGCTTCAGGACGCACGGGTCTTCCTGATCTCGGGATTCAACGCGGTACGGGACCAGCGGACACTGGACCTGCGTCTGTCCACGCTGCGAAGCCACATGCGACAGCTTCCGGCCGAGGCGGTCGTCTACTACGAGGATGCCGGATTCCACGAGCCGGGCCTCAGTCAACGGGTCCACGACGCGCTTCTGGAAGTCATCGACGTTTACGGACTGAACGAAGACGAGATGCAGTCGCACCTGGGCGACGCCGTCAACCTGCTCTCCGTGACGGAGGTGGCCCGCGCCCTCGAATCGCTGCGGGCTCTCATACCCGTGAAAACCCTGGTCGTGCATACCAAGTACTGGTCGGCGGCATTCGGCGAGAGAGCCGGCGAGTACGCGGAGCCGCTGAACGAGGGCATCCTGATCGCCAGCACCCGCTACTGCCACGGCGACGACTACACGGACCACCACTACGAACGCATGCGGAACCGGCCGAGGCGAACGGAGTCGGTGGAGTTCGCCGCGGCTCTGGAAGCCCACGTGGGCGGGGTCGTCCGTTGCCTGCCCGGCTTCGACCTCGACGTCGCCACGCCCACGACCATCGGGCTCGGCGACGCGTTCGTCGGCGGTTTCCTCGCCGCGGTCTCCCGGAGTTCGTGATCACGATGGTGTGAGGCACCGCCCGGTGGCCTACTTGAGAAGCTGCCGGGCCATCACCATGCGCTGGATCTGGTTGGTGCCTTCGTAGATCTGGGTGATCTTGGCGTCGCGCATCATCCGCTCCACCGGGAAGTCCCGCGTGTACCCGTACCCGCCCAGCAACTGCACCGCATCCGTGGTGATCTCCATCGCCGCGTCCGACGCGGCGCACTTCGCGGCGCTGGACAGGAACGTGAGGTCCTTCTGCGGCTGCCCGTGCATGGCCAGCTCCGACTTGGCCGCCGCGTGGTACGTCAGTTGCCTGGCCGCCTCCAGTTTCATCGCCATGTCCGCGACCATGAACTGCAGCCCCTGGAAGTCCGCGATCGGCCGCCCGAACTGCTTACGCTCCTTGATGTACCCGATGGCGTAGTCCAGCGCTCCCTGGGCGATGCCGAGGGCCTGGGCGGCGATGGTGATGCGGGTGTGGTCGAGGGTCGCCAGGGCGGTCTTGAAGCCGGTGCCCGGGTCGCCGATCATGCGAGAGGCGGGGATGCGGACGTTCTCCAGGATCACCTGCCGGGTGGGCGAGCCCTTGATCCCGAGCTTCCGCTCCTTCGGACCGAAAGAAACGCCTTCGTCGGATTTTTCCACGACAAAAGCGGAGATGCCGCGGGCGCCGGCCGATGGGTCCGTTACCGCCATCAGGGTGTAGTACTCCGACACACCCGCGTTAGTGATCCACATTTTTGTGCCATTGACCACATAATGGTCGCCGTCCAGCACGGCCCGGGTCCGCATGGCCGCGGCGTCCGAGCCGGCCTCACCCTCCGACAGCGCGTACGAGAACATCGCGTCCCCCCGGGCCACCGGAGCCAGATAGCGAGCCTTGAGATCGGCCGACGCCGACAGCAGCAGGGGCACCGTGCCGAGCTTGTTCACCGCAGGGATGAGCGAGGACGACGCGCACGCGCGGGCCACCTCCTCGATCACGATCACCGTGGCCAGCGCGTCGGCCCCGGCGCCCCCGTACTCCTCCGGCACATGAACGGCGTGCAGGTCAGCCGCCACGAGCGCCTTGTAGACGTCCCAGGGGAACTCCTCGGTCTCGTCCGTCTCCGCGGCGCGCGGGGCGATCTTCTCGTCGGCGAGGGCTCGAATCGTCTCCCGGAGCATGTCGTGCTCTTCGGCGGGCGCGTAGAGAGGGAAGTCCATGCGGCAAATACTAGGACGTCCGACCATCTTGCTACTAGTCGGTACAGTTTGCGGAAATGCCCAGGTGGCACAGAACGAGGTAGCGAAGGCCGGTACTATGCCTGGCACTCGAAAGGAGCTCTCTCGTGCCATATCGCCTCACGGTGATCGGGACCGGATACCTGGGCATCACGCATGCGTCCTGCATGGCGGATCTCGGATTCGACGTCCTGGGCCTCGACATAGACGCCGACAAAGTTCGCCGGCTCAACAGCGGTGAGCTCCCGATCCACGAACCGGGGCTCGAACCCGTACTACGCCGCGGACTCGACTCGGGCCGTCTTCGCTTCACCACGTCGTACGAGGAGGCGGCGGCCTTCGGCGACGTGCACTTCGTCTGCGTGGGCACGCCGCAGAAGCGCGGCGAGTACGCCGCCGACGTCTCCTACATGGACAGCGCCATCGAGTCGCTGGCCCCGCACCTCGACCGCGAGTGCCTGGTGGTCGGCAAGTCGACGGTGCCGGTGGGCACCGCGGAACGGCTCGCCGACCTGCTGGCCCGGCTCGCCCCGGCCGGCGTTGAGGTCGAGCTCGCCTGGAACCCCGAGTTCCTGCGCGAGGGCTACGCCGTGGAGGACACGCTCAAGCCGGACCGCATCGTGATCGGCGTGCGTTCCGAGCGGGCGGAGAAGATGCTGCGCGAGGTGTACCAGCCGCTCGGGGACATCCCGATGGTGGTCACCGACTTCGCGACGTCCGAGCTGGTCAAGACGGCCGCCAACGCGTTCCTCGCCACCAAGATCTCCTTCATCAACGCGATGGCCGAGGTCTGCGAGGCCGCCCACGCCGACGTCACACAGCTGTCGAAGGCGCTGTCGTACGACGACCGCATCGGCGGCCGGTTCCTCAACGCCGGGCTCGGGTTCGGCGGCGGCTGCCTGCCCAAGGACATCCGCGCGTTCATGGCGCGTGCGGGCGAGCTGGGGGCCGACCAGGCGCTGACGTTCCTGCGCGAAGTCGACGCGATCAACATGCGGCGCCGCGCCCGCATGGTCGACCTGGCCCGCGAGCTTGCGGGCGGTTCGTTCCACGGCTGTACGGTCGGCGTGCTCGGCGCCGCCTTCAAGCCGAACTCCGACGACATCCGCGACTCCCCCGCACTCGACGTGGCGGCCACCATCGGCGCCCAGGGCGGCCAGGTGACCGTGTACGACCCGATCGCCCTGGGCAACGCCCGAAAGGCCCACCCCGAGCTGCACTACGGCGAGTCGGCGCTTGAGGCCGTCCGAGGGGCACATGTGGTGCTGCTGCTGACGGAATGGCCGGAGTTCGTCGACCTGGACCCGGAGGAGCTCGGCAAGGTGGTCGCGGCCCGCCGCATCGTCGACGGCCGCAACGCCCTGAACACCGAAACCTGGCGCTCCGCGGGCTGGCACTACCGCGCACTCGGCCGCCCCTGAAAAACCCACCTTGGTAGCACGCCGTCAGTCGTCGAGGGCGGGGTCGGGCGCCGGGGTCTGACCCCGGACCCGGCGGCGGGCGCGGCCGGCGAGTTGCCGCGCCGCCGCCGGGGCCACTAGCGGAGCAGGTTGGCCGCTTCGGCGCGCAGGCGTTCGCCCTTGGCGTGCGCCTGCTCCTTCAGCTCACCCTGGAACTCCTCCATGCGCCACCGCAGCTCAGGGTCGGAAACGCCGAGAATGCGGACCGCCAGCAGCCCGGCGTTGCGCGCCCCGCCGACGGCCACGGTGGCCACGGGCACCCCGGCCGGCATCTGGACGATCGACAGCAGCGAGTCCATGCCGTCCAGGTACTTCAGGGGCACCGGCACCCCGATCACCGGCAGCGGTGTCACCGAGGCCAGCATTCCCGGCAGGTGGGCCGCGCCGCCGGCTCCGGCGATGATGACCTTGACGCCGCGGGACGCGGCGGTCCGGCCGTACTCGATCATCTCGGCCGGCATCCGGTGCGCGGAGACCACGTCGGCCTCGAACGGGACGCCGAACTCCGCCACCGCCTCCGCCGCGGCCTTCATCACCGGCCAGTCGGAGTCGCTGCCCATCACGATGCCGATCGTCACGCCGACCCCCCAGCCCACAGCGCGGAAATCAGGACCTTCACGTGTACTCCCCAGTGGTCAGGTAGACGGCGGCGTGCCGGGCGCGGGCGCGTACGGTGTCGAGGTCGTCGCCGACGGCGGTCACGTGGCCGATCTTGCGGCCGGGCCGGACCTCTTTGCCGTAGAAGTGCAGCTTGATGCCGGGATCGTGGGCCATGACGTGTTCGTACCGCTTGAACAGGTCAGGGTCGTCGCCGCCGAGCAGATTGGCCATGACGACGACGGGCGCGCTCATCGACGGCGAGCCGAGCGGCAGGTCGAGCACGGCCCGAAGGTGCTGCTCGAACTGCGACGTACGCGAGCCGTCGATCGTCCAGTGGCCGCTGTTGTGCGGCCGCATGGCCAGCTCGTTGACCACCAGCCCGCCACTCGTCTGGAACATCTCCACGGCCAGCAGCCCGGTCACGCCGAGCTCGTGCGCGATCTGCAGCGCGACACGCTGGGCCTCGGCGGCCTCCTCCGGGTCGAGGCCGGGGGCGGGCGCGAGCACCTCGACACAGATCCCGTCCTGCTGCACGGTCTCCACGACCGGGTAGCTGACGCCCTGGCCGTGGGGCGAGCGCGCGACGAGTACGGCCAGCTCCCGCTCGAACGGCACGAACGCCTCGACCATCAGCGGCACGCCGCTCTCGAGCGCCTCCTCGACCTCCGAAGGGGTCCGGCAGACCCACACCCCGCGGCCGTCGTACCCGCCCCTGATCGCCTTCAGCACGACCGGCCACCCGTGCTCGGCGGCGAACGCCGACACGTCCTCGATGCCGGAGGCGCGGGCCCACGCGGGACACGGCGCGCCGAACGAGGTCAGCCGCTCGCGCATGACGGCCTTGTCCTGGGCGTGCACCAGCGCGTCGGCCCCCGGACGCACCGCGAACCCGTCGGCGGCCAGCGCCCTGATGTGCTCGGTCGGCACGTGCTCGTGGTCGAACGTGATCGCGTGACAGCCCCTGGCGAACTCGCGCAGGTCGGCCAGCTCGCGGTAGTCGCCGAGCCGCGTGTCGACGATGACCCTGGCGGCGCTCTCGTCAGGTGTGTTGGCCAGCACCCGCAACTCGACGCCGAGCGCGATGGCGGACTGCTGCGTCATCCTGGCCAACTGGCCGGCGCCGACCATGCCGACGACCGGCCCGATGGGACTGTTTGCACTCACGGCAGGTGAGCTTACCCAACGCTCTCAGGCGGGTCCGCGTCGCACGCCCACCGTGGTCAGGCCCTTGTCCGCACTGATCACCGTGGCCAGCACGACGATCTCGGCGTTCTTCTTCAGCGGATGTGCGAGAGATGACTTGCCCGCCTTCGGGCGTTGCCGGTAGACGATGCGCAGCGCGTCGAAGGCGAGCATGGTGTCGGCCGACAGGACGAGCGCCATCGTGGGCTGTTCGGGCAGCTCCACGTCGACGTCGAGCCGGTCCGGTCGTACCTGCTCGGGCAGCCCGCCGAGCTCGTCCCGCAGGCCGCGTACCGGGTCCCCTGGCGGGAAGCGCACGCCCGCCACCCCGGCGGGGTCGGTGAGGTAGGTGAGGTGACGCTGAGCGACCACCCGGGCCTGACCGCCCAGCCCGGCATCGGGGGTGATGCTGGTCGGCGTCTCCGGCGCCGCCCCGCGCGCGGGGATGGGTCCCGCGCCGAGCCGCCAGCGCCCGCCCTCGCGCAGGAACACGAAGTACGCGGGCGACGGCTTCCTCGCGAGGGCGGCGAACCAGTCGCCCTCGCCGGGCAGGAAGAAGGTGGGATCGCTGTAGAGGGCTGGGCGGCCGTTCCGGGTCGCCTCACAGGCACGACCGCCCAGCGTCTTCTCCACCCACGTGGTCAGGTCGGCGACGGCGGCGCAGTCTCGCCGCTTCCATGCCTGGTCAAGGCTGCCGACCAGCTTGAACGCCTGTTCGGCCGTAGCCGTGTCGACGCTGTGGGCGGACGCCGGAGCGGAGGTCGGATCCTCGGGTGGCGCCACCGTGGCGACGCCCGCGGTGCCGCAACCGGCCGCCACGACGGACAGGCCGACGAGGAGTACGAGCAGTCGAAGCGGCACAGGAGAACCCCGAGGGTCGTGGCCGTCTGCTGACGGCGGTCCGTCTGAGCCCATCGCCGGCACGCACCGGCGATCTGCCACCGCAGCGTAACGCTCTCTATTCGTAATTGTCGGTCATAACACGATATTTATAGGGTTGTTGATAGGCATGGGATGTCACAGGCTGTGGCCTACCATTGGTCTGACGGCCGGTACGCTGAAGTGGTCATGACCTGATTTGCGCCACGACCGGAAGGGCCGAGTAGCAGACGTGGACTTCGCCAAGCGGCTCTACCAGCGGTTCTCAGCTCTCCTGCATGAGCTGACGAAGTTCGGCACGATCGGCGCCATCGCCTTCGTCATCGACACCGGCATGTACAACGTGTTCCTGCTGGCATTCGACATGGGTCCGTTGACCTCCAAGGTGCTGGCCACGATCATCTCGGCGACGGCCGCCTACCTGGGCAACCGCTTCTGGACCTTCCGGCACCGCGAGCAGACCGGCCTGGGTCGCGAATACTTCCTGTTCTTCCTGCTCAACGGCATCGCCTTGCTGTTCGGGCTGCTGGTGATCGGTTTCACCAAGTACACGCTTCACCTGCACGACGCGCTCAGCCTCAACCTCGCCAACTTCGTGGGCGTCGGCCTCGGCACGCTGTTCCGCTACTGGTCGTACAAGAAGTGGGTGTTCCTGGAGGCCACCGAGCCCATCCCCACGGAGCTGCCAGGGGTCAAGCAGGACCGCTGACCACGCGGGTCCGGTCGTTGTCCTCAGCGTGTCGCAGGAAGATGGCGAACGTCGCCGGACGCCGCCGCACCAGCTCCAGCCGACCGCCGTCGGCGGCGGCCAGCGCCCGGGCCAGGGTCAGCCCCAGGCCGGTGCCTCCGGCTCCGCTGACGTTGCGTTCGAAGACCTTGGGTGCGATGTCGTCGGCGATCCCGGGACCCTCGTCGGACACCTCGGTCACCACATAGTTGTCGCCGCTGGTCGTGGTGACGGTGACGGTGCCGCCGCCATGCCGCAGGGAGTTCTCCAGCAGCGAGGCGATGACCTGGCCGAAGCCACCGGTGGTGGCCAGCGCCCTGAGCCCGCGCGAGCCTTCGAGCAGCAGCGAACGGCCCTCGCCACGGAAGACCGGCTCCCACTCGGTGACCTGCTGGACCAGGACCTCGTCGATCCCGACCGGCTTGGCCTGGGCGTGGCGCTGGCGGCGGGCCGCGGCCAGCAGCTCGTCGATCACGGCGGTGAGCCGCTCGGCCTGCACGATGGCCGCCTCGCCCTCCTCGCGGACGACCTCCGGGTGTTCGCTGGCCGCGACGATCTCCTCCAGGCGCATGGTGAGGCCGGTCAGCGGGGTGCGTAGCTGGTGGGAGGCGTCGGTGGCGAACTCGCGTTCGCGGGTGAGCAGGTCGGAGATGCGGGTGGCGCTGCGGTCGAGCACCTGAGCCACCCGGTCGAGCTCCGGAATGCCGTAACGATGCTTGCTGGGCCGGGCGTCGCCGGAGCCGAGCCGGTCGGCGATCTTCGCCAGGTCCTGCAAGGGCAGCGTCAGACGGCGTGACTGGACGATGGCAAGGCCGACCGCCACCGCCAGAGCCGCGACGGCCAGGGCCACGATCAGCAGCAGGCGTGCTCGCACGTCCTGCTCGACCTGGTCCCTGTCGCGGCTCACCCGGACGTAGATACCGTTCTCGGACTGGGCGTCCTCGGTCATCTGGTGACCGGACGGCGGCGGAACGCCGACGATGGTCGCCTTGGGCTGGGTGGCACGCTCGTAGATCTGGATGTAGCGGTCGGGGTACTTCTGCTTGAGTTGCTGAGGATCGAGAGGTGTGTCCTGGATGCGGGCATACTCGACTTCCCCCACCAGGCGCGTGGCCTCCGCCCTGAGCTCCTGGGCCGCCTCGTCGACGATCAGGCGGCTGACCACGATGCCCAGGGGGACCCCCAGCAGCAGCACCGCGATGACCGCGACGACCAGGGTGGATGTGAGCAGGCGGCGACGCATTCCTACTCGCGTTCGAAGCGGAAGCCGACTCCTCGGACGGTGGTGATGTAGCGAGGCTTCGCCGCGTCGTCGCCGAGCTTGCGGCGCAGCCAGGAAATATGCATGTCGAGTGTCTTGGTGGAACCCCACCAGTTGGTGTCCCACACCTCGCGCATGATCTGCTCGCGGGTGACGACCTTGCCCGCGTCGCGGACCAGCACGCGGAGCAGGTCGAACTCCTTGGTCGTAAGATGCAGCTCTTTCTCTCCCATCCAGGCACGGCGGGAGTCGGCGTCGATGCGGACGCCTTGCACCACCGGTGTCTCTGAGGTGCCCCGGCGCAGCAGCGCCCGCACCCTGGCGAGCAGCTCGGCCAGCCGGAACGGCTTGGTGACGTAGTCGTCGGCGCCGGCGTCGAGGCCGACGACCGTGTCGACTTCGTCGACCCGAGCGGTAAGTATCAGGACCGGAGTGCCGTGCCCTTCGGCGCGGATCCGGCGCGCAACCTCCAGCCCGTCCATTTCTGGCAGGCCGAGGTCAAGAACGATGAGGTCGATGCCACCCGACAGGGCCCTTTCCAGGGCCTGCGGGCCGTCGGGGCTCACCTCAACCTGATAGCCCTCACGGCGCAACGCACGCGCGAGTGGCTCGGAAATCGAGGTGTCATCCTCGGCGAGAAGTACGCAGGTCATGAAGCGATCGTAGGACCTTAGGCGATCGTTTCCCGGTCACAGCGCGCGGTTTGACTCGTCGTTGACCTATCCATTGACCTGGGCAAACTCAGATAAATGTCGGTTGATCCCGCTTAAATTACCGCATTCGCGGGGGACAAAAGCGGTGGCTGATCTTGCTGAATCGCAAAACCTTCTGTGCCGTCCGGCGTGTCGCGGAAAGGCGCGCGCCCGCCGGGAGTACCGGCGGGCGCGTCGAATCCGGGGCTCAGTCCTCGGAGGGCGGCTCGGCGTAGCGGGCGAGATAGAGCTGCTCGCCCAGGCTCCGCATGAGCGCCAACTCGGTCTCCAGATAGTCGATGTGGTGCTCCTCGTCCTCGAGGATGTCCTCGAAGATCCGTGCGGAGGTCACATCGCCCTTCTCCCGCATGAGCTTGATGCCCGGCCGCAGCCGGGCCACGACGGACACCTCCACCTCCAGGTCGGCCCGGAGCTGCTCCTCGACGGTCTGCCCGATGTGCAGCGTGCCAAGGCGCTGGTAGTTGGGCAGCCCTTCGAGGAAGAGGATGCGATCGGTGAGGCGCTCGGCGTGGCGCATCTCGTCGATCGATTCGGCGCGGGTGTGCTCGGCGAGTTTGGTGTAGCCCCAGTTCTGCTGCATCTTGGCGTGCAGGAAGTATTGGTTGATCGCGGTGAGCTCAGCGGTGAGCTGCTCGTTGAGCAGCTCGATGATCTGAATGTCGCCCTGCATGAACGGGCCCCTCGTGCTATGCGGTCGTGAGTTCCTCAGACCTCTTCAGGATCGCACATATCTTTCTGACACAAGTCGCGCAGTCTCCCCCGGCACCCGTGGTGTCGCGGATCTGCTTGGCGCTCCTGGCACCCGCGGCGATGCAGTCGTGGACCTCGTTCTCGGTCACAGCACGACACACACATACGTACATGCGGGGACAAGCCTTTCGCGACGAAGGGAGCCAAGGTTAGGCACACCTAAAGTAGCTCACTTCGGTAAGGCTTGCCTATGTTAGGTCGGACACAGATCACTGTCCCCGGGCGATCCACTCCTCCAGGTGCGGCGCCTCGGCCCCGATCGACGTCGAGTCGCCGTGGCCGGTGTGGACGACCGTCTCGCCGGGCAGGGTCAGCAGCCGCCGGCTGATCGAGTCGATGATCGTGTCGAACGACGAGAAGGACCGCCCGGTCGCGCCGGGGCCGCCCTTGAACAGCGTGTCGCCGCTGAACAGCACGCCGAGGTCGGGCGCGTACAGGCAGACCGCGCCCGGCGCGTGGCCCGGGGTGTGGAGCACCTCCAGCGCGATCCCGCCGACCCCGACCTTCTCGCCGTCGGCCAGCGGTTGGTACGGCAGCGCCTGGCCGTACACCTGGTCCCAGAGGACCTGGTCGGCGGGGTGCAGCCGGATCGGCGCCCCGGTCAGCTCGGCGAGCTCCCCGGCGGCGTTGATGTGGTCGTTGTGCGCGTGCGTGCAGACGATGGCCTTGACCGTACGCTCGCCGACGCGGTCCTTGATGGCCCGCGCGTCGTGCGCCGCGTCGATGACGACCACCTCGCGGGCGTCGCCGACCAGCCAGATGTTGTTGTCGACGTCCCAGGTGCCGCCGTCGAGCGAGAACGTCCCCGAGGTGATGACCCTGTCGATCATCTAGAGGACCACCACCGAGCGCAGCACCTCGCCGCGGTGCATCTTGGCGAACGCCTCCTCGACCCCGTCGAGCCCGATGGTCTCCGACACGAACTTGTCGAGCGGGAGCCGCCCCTGCCGGAACAGGTCGATCAGCATGGGGAAGTCGCGCGAGGGCAGGCAGTCGCCGTACCAGGAGGACTTGAGCGATCCGCCGCGCCCGAACACGTCGAGCAGCGGCAGCTCCAGCTGCATCTCGGGTGTCGGCACGCCCACGAGCACGACGGTGCCGGCCAGGTCACGGGCGTAGAAGGCCTGCTTGTACGTCTCTGGGCGGCCGACGGCCTCGATGACCACGTCGGCGCCGAAGCCACCGGTGAGGTCGCGGATCGCCTCGACGGGGTCGTTCGCCCGCGAGTTGACCGTGTCGGTGGCGCCGAAGCCGCGGGCCCATTCGAGCTTGCGGTCGTCCACGTCCACCGCGATGATCTTCGTGGCGCCGGCGATCGACGCGCCGAGGATCGCGGCGTCACCGACGCCGCCGCAGCCGATGACGGCGACCGAGTCGCCCCTGGTGACGTTGCCCGTGTTGAGCGCGGCGCCGAGCCCGGCCATGACGCCACAGCCGAGCAGCCCGGCCACCTCGGCGGGCGCGTCGGCGGAGACCTTGGTGCACTGCCCCGCGGCCACCAGCGTCTTGCCCAGGAACGCGCCGATGCCCAGCGCGGGCGACAGCTCGGTGCCGTCGGCCAGCGTCATCTTCTGCGTGGCGTTGTGGGTGTTGAAGCAGTACCACGGGCGCCCGCGCAGGCAGGCGCGGCACTGGCCGCACACGGCCCGCCAGTTGAGGATCACGTAGTCGCCGGGCTCGACCCCGGTGACGCCCTCGCCCACCGCCTCGACCACGCCCGCGGCCTCGTGCCCGAGCAGGAACGGGAAGTCGTCGTTGATGCCGCCCTCCCGGTAGTGCAGGTCGGTATGGCAGACCCCGCAGGCCCTGACCGCCACCACCGCCTCGCCCGGTCCCGGGTCGGGGACGATCACCGTCTCGACCGATACTTCCTGGCCCTTACCTCGGGCGATGACACCCTGCACTTCGTACGGCATGGCAGCCATCTTGGGTCAGGAGGATGATCGCCGCAAGGCGTAGGGCTGCACCATCCCGAGTCCCCGGGCCGGGCGGCGCCGGATCCGGCGTAGCTCGAACCCCGGGCCGTCGCCGAGTCCGTCGGCCAGTTCCGCGTCGACGACGATCGTGCCGGGCCGGGCGATGGCGGTGAGCCGGGCGGCCAGGTTGACGGTGGTGCCGTAGACGTCGCCCATGATGGGCAGCACCGGCCCGTAGGCCAGGCCGATGCGCAGGTCGGCCGCCTCCACCAGGTCGAGCGCGATCGCCGCCGCGTCCGCCGGGGTGTGGGCGGTGAACAGCACCTCGTCGCCGAGCGTCTTGACCAGCCGGCCGCCGTGCGCGGCCACCACGTCGGAGGCCCGCGCCTCGAACCCCTCGACCAGCGCGGCCAGCTCCCGCTCGTCGAGCTCGCGGGCCCGCCGGGTGAAGGAGACGAGGTCCGCGAAACCCACCGCGATCGACACGCGGGCGGGGATGTTCTCCTCGTCGAGGTCGGCGACGGACAGCAGCCGGGTGCCCGCGGCGGCCAGCTGGGCCCGCCAGACGTGGATCAGCACCTGCTCGAAGTCGGGCAGCAGCAGCCGGGCCGTGTCGAGCACCCGGGCCAGGTCGTCGTCGGAAGGCCGCTCGCCCGGCGGCAGCATCGCGCCGATCATGATCTCGGCCTGCCACTGGGCCAGCTTGGCCGTGGTCTGGCCGAGCGCGCGGGCCATCCGGATGACGGTCTGCTCGTCGAGCAGGCCGCTGTCGAGCATCCGGCTCACCCGCCGCAGCGCGTCGACATCACCGTCGGAGAACGCGACCGCGTCGTCGGCGAGCGAGGCGAAGCCCAGCGCCCGCCAGATGCGCTCCGCCAGCTCCGGCGAGACGCCCGCCGCCGCTGACACCCCCGACTTGGTGTGGCGGGCGGGCATGCCGACGAGCAGCCGGTCGATCTCCTCAGCGGTGGGTCTGTTCAATGGCCGTCGATATCTCCGTCGGAGGCGTCCTCCAGCAGGCGGAACAGGTCGGTCCTGACGTCCTGGATGTGGGGGATGTCGCGCAGGGCGATCTGCCCCCGATCGCCCGCCGACTCGACGGTGAGCGTGCCGCAGCCGAGGATGCGCTCGAAGAAGGTCTGGTCGGAGCTGACCGTGTTGACCTTGGCCATCGGGATCTCGTCCGTCGACTTGTTCAGCACGCCGGTGCTGATCGTGAAGCGGTGGGTGGTGAGCACGTAGCCGGTGTTCTTCCACTGCAGGTAGGGCACGAACGACCAGATCGTCAGCAGGAGCACGGCGACGACGCCGACGGCGAGCCTGGCGTAGTTGGCGTACTCGAAGGTGCTGGGGATGAGGAAGAGCGCCACGCCCGAGGCGGCGACGATCAGCACGAGCGCGATGAAGGGCACCACGAGCCGCTTCCAGTGCGGGTGGAACGACCTGATGCGCCGTTCACCCTGCGTCAAGTGGTGGTCAGGGAGGGTCATGGGCAAATGGTGCCACCTCCGCGCGTTCGCGGCTACGAGGACGCGCGGACGTGGACGACGTCACCCGCGCTAAGCGCGTGCGTCTTGCCGTCCGCGATCAGCTGGAGGTGTCCTGCCTGGTCGATGCCGGTCGCCATGCCGGTCAGCAGCCGGTCGCCGGGCAGCTCGACCCTGACCTGCCGCCCGATCGTGGCGCTCGACGCCTGGTAGGCGGCGCGCAGCCCGCACGCGTCGGCGTCACCGCCCGCCTCGGACCAGTCGCGGTAGTGCCGCTCGACCTCTCTGAGCACGGCTCTGAGAAGCGGATCCCGGTCCACGCACGCCGCCTGCTCGATGGCCAGCGAGGTCGCCGTCTCCACGGGGAGCTCCGCCGGCTTGAGCGACACGTTCAGGCCCATCCCGATGACGACGGCGTCCTCGGCCCGCTCGGCCAGGATCCCGGCCAGTTTGTGCTCGCCGATCAGCAGGTCGTTCGGCCATTTGAGCCGTACGTCCACCTCCGCCAGCCTGCGGACGGCCGAGGCGGCCGCCACACCGAACAGCAGCGCCAGCCACCCCTGCCTGGCGATGGGCACCTCGGGCCTGAGCAGGACCGAGACGGTCAGGCCGGAGCGCGGCGGCGCGGTCCAGGTGCGGGTCAGCCGGCCCCGGCCGGCGAGCTGCGACTCGGCCACCAGGACCAGGCCCTCCTCCGCGCCCTCTTTCGCGGCCTGGGCGAGGTCGGCGTTGGTCGAGCCGGTGCTCTCGACGACACGTACGCCGGTCCACAGGCTGCCGGGCCGTATGAGGGCGCGGTTGAGCGCCGCCTCGGACAGGGGCGGTCGGTCGAGATCGGAGTAGCGCGAGTCGGGCATTCCTCCATCTTCGCCGAACCTCCGCTGTCCTCTGACGCCGCCCGCGGGGAAGATGGGGAGATGAGCAGACGTCTGGACCCGCGCAACTGGGCCTCGTGGCGGCCGTTCGGCCTCGGCCTGCGTAAGCCGAACAACTACTTGGAGCTGCTGAAGGCGTTTCGATCGGTCAAGGGCAACAGGCGTTACGCCTGGCGGATACTCAAGCAGGGCACGTGCGACGGGTGCGCGCTGGGCACGCGGGGCATGCGCGACTGGACGATGGACGAGGTCCACCTGTGCAACATCCGGCTGCGGCTGCTGCCACTGAACACGATGCCGGCGTTGGACGTCTCGCTGCTGGGCGACGTCTCCGGGCTGGCCGGCAAGAAGAGCGCCGAGCTGCGGGAGCTGGGGCGGCTGCCGTACCCGATGCTGCGCCGGGCGGGCGAGCCGGGCTTCAGCCGGGTCTCGTGGGACGCGGCGCTGAAGGTGGCCGCCGACGGGCTGCGTGACGCGCGCTTCGGCGCCTACCTGACCAGCCGCGGCATGCCGAACGAGAACTACTACGCGGCGCAGAAGGCGGTACGCGCGCTGGGCACGAACAGCGTGGACAACGCGGCGCGCATCTGCCACTCGCCCTCGACCGTCGCGCTCAAGCAGACGATCGGCGCGGCGGCCACCACCTGCTCCTACACGGACTGGATCGGCTCCGACCTGATCGTCTTCATCGGGTCGAACCCGTCCAACAACCAGCCCGTGGCGATGAAGTACCTCTACCACGCCAAGAAGGCCGGCACCCGCGTGGCCATGATCAACGCCTATCGCGAGCCCGGCATGGACCGCTACTGGGTGCCGTCGAACGCCGAGTCGGCGGTGTTCGGGACGAAGATCACCGACGAGTTCTTCGGCGTGAACGTGGGCGGCGACATCGGCTTCCTCAACGGCGTGCTCAAGCACCTGATCGAGAACGACTGGGTGGACAAGGCGTTCGTCGACCAGCGGACCTCCGGCTTCGAGGAGGTCCGGCGGGCGCTGGCGGAGCAGTCGTGGGAGGAGCTGGAGGCGCTGTCGGGGGCGACCCGCGACGACATGCTCCGGCTGGCCCGGCTGCTCGGCGAGGCGAAGTCGGCGGTGCTGGTCTGGTCGATGGGCATCACGCAGCACGCGTTCGGCGAGGACAACGTCCGGTCGATCGTGAACCTGGCCTTGGCGCGCGGCTTCCTGGGCCGCGACAACTGCGGGCTGATGCCGATCCGTGGGCACAGCGGGGTGCAGGGCGGGGCCGAGATGGGCGCGTACGCGACCGGCCTGCCCGGCGGCCTGCCGATCACGCCAGAAAATGCCGCGAAATTTACTGATATTTGGGGCTTTGAGGTGCCGACGGTGCCCGGCCTGACCGCGACCGACATGATCGACGCGGCCCACTCGGGCGATCTTGACGCGCTCATCTCCTCGGGCGGCAACTTCCTGGAGGTGCTGCCCGACCCCGGCTACTGCCGGGAGGCGCTGGCCCGGCTCAAGCTCCGCGTGCACATCGACATCGTGCTGTCCTCGCAGATGCTGGTGCCGTCCGAGGGTGATGTGCTGCTGCTGCCCGCGCAGACCCGCTACGAGATGACCGGCGGGGTGACCGAGACCTCCACCGAGCGCCGGATCATCTTCTCGCCCGAGATCGAGGGGCCGCGGATCGGCGAGGCGTGGCCGGAGTGGAAGATCTTCGGCGAGCTGGCCGCCCAAACGAACCCCGAAATTTCGGCAAAAGTCCGCTTCACCGGGACCCCGCGGATCCGCGAGGAGATCGAGCAGGCCGTGCCGTTCTACCAGGGCATCTCGGGCCTCAAGGGGTTCGGGGACAACGTCCAGTACGGCGGGCGCCACCTGTTCGCCGACGGCCGCTTCAACACCCCCGACGGGCGCGGCGTGTTCTCCGCCGTCGAGCCGCCCGCACTGGAGCGCCCCGACGGCACGTTCATGGTGGCCACCCGGCGGGGCAAGCAGTTCAACAGCATGGTCCACGAGCGCCGCGACGGCTTCAACGGCGCGATGCGCGAGGCCGTGCTGATGAGCCCCTACGACGCCGACCGGCTCGGCCTGCCCGACGGCACCGCGGTCGAGCTGAGTTCGGGCGCGCGGTCGTACCAGGGCAAGGTCCTGCGGGCGCCGCTGATGCCCGGCAACCTGCAGATCCACTGGCCGGAGGGGAACGTCCTCCTCGACGAGACCCGGCGCTCACCCCAGGCCAGGATCCCCGACTACAACGCGCTCGTCACCGTGCGGCGGCTATGAGCGACCGGCTGACCCGCGTGGGTCCCACCACCCGCATCCGCGTCCGCGAGCTGTCCGGCTCCACGGTCCGCGACCGGCGCGACGACCTCGCCACCGAGGAACCGCTGGAGATCCGCCTCACCGCCCTGGACGGGACCCGCAAGACCGTCGCCATCACCATGCGCACCCCCGGCCACGACTTCGAGCTGGCGGCCGGGTTCCTGCACGGCGAGGGGCTGGTCCGGCCCGGCGGCATCGCGGCCATCGCCTACTGCACCGACGAGGATCTCCCGCCCGAGGCCCGCTACAACACGGTCACCGTACGCCTGCACGGCCCGATCCCCGACCTGCCCACGCTGGACCGCCACTTCCTCACCTCCAGCGCCTGCGGCGTCTGCGGCTCGGCCAGCCTCGACGACCTGCACGACCGCTGCGCGCCGCTCCCCCGCGGCACGCTCGAACTCACCCCCGACATCCTGTACGGCCTGCCGGACGCGCTCCGCGCCGGCCAGGGCGTCTTCGGCAAGACCGGCGGCCTGCACGCGGCCGGGCTGTTCCGCCCCGACGGCACGCTGGTGGCGCTCAGGGAGGACGTGGGCCGGCACAACGCGGTGGACAAGCTGGTCGGCTGGGCCTCGCTCGGCGAACGGCTCCCGCTGGCCGAGCACGTGCTGATGGTCAGCGGCCGGGCCAGCTACGAGATCATGCAGAAGGCGCTGGTCGCGGGCGTGCCGGCGGTGTGCGCGGTCTCGGCCCCCTCGTCGCTGGCCGTGGACCTGGCCAGGGAGTTCGGCATGACGCTCGTCGGGTTCCTGCGGGGGCAGCGGTGCAACGTGTACTCGGGACAGGAGCGGATTCTAGTGGAATGAAGCATTCCGTTCTGCTATAGTTGGAACAGAACAACCCGTTCCGACGAGGAGCCAGCGATGAGCGTTCACCCCTTCCGCATCGAGATCCCCCAGGCCGACCTCGACGACCTGCGGACCCGCCTCGCCATGACCCGCTTCACCGACGAGATCGGCGGCGCCGACCAGGGCGTGCGCGTCGAGCGGGTTCTGCGGCTGGTCAGCCACTGGCTCGACGGCTTCGACTGGCGGGCGCAGGAGGCCAGGCTCAACGCCTACCCGCAGTTCACCACCGAGATCGACGGGCAGAACATCCACTTCATCCACGTCCGCTCGGACAACCCCGACGCCCTGCCCCTGATCCTCACGCACGGCTGGCCGGGCTCGATCGTCGAGTACCTCAACGCCATCGAGCCGCTGTCGCGCCACTTCCACCTCGTCGTGCCGTCGCTGCCGGGCTACGGCTTCTCGGGGCCGACCACCGAGCTGGGCTGGGACAACCAGCGCATCGCCAAGGCGTGGATCGAGCTGATGGCCCGCCTCGGCTACGAGCGTTACGGCGCGGTGGGCAACGACGCCGGCTCGATGATCTCGCCGGAGATCGGCCGGCTCGCCCCTGACCGCGTCGTCGGCGTCCATGTGACGCAGGTGTTCTCCTTCCCCTCCGGTGACCCGGCCGAGTTCGCGAACCTGAGCGAGGAGGACCAGGCCGGGCTGGCCGTACTCGACTGGTTCTGGAAGGAGAAGGGCGCTTTCAACGTCCTGCAGTCCCAGCAGCCGCAGACGCTCGCCCACGCGATCACCGACTCACCCGCCGGGCTGGTCGGCTGGCTCGCCCAGCTCTTCGACGAGGACCTCGACGACGACTTCGTGCTGACCAACGCGGCGATCCACTGGTTCACCGGCACGGCCGGCTCGGCCCTCCGCCTGTACTGGGAGAACGCCCGCGCCGAGCACCCCAAGGAGCCGACCACCGTGCCGACCGCGCTGGCCATGTCGGAGGGCGACTTCAAGTCCATCCGCGCCTTCGCCGAGCGCGACCACACCGGCATCGTCTCCTGGAAGACCCTGCCCGCCCCGGCCCACGGCCACTACACGGCCCACACCGCCACGGAGGCCCTCACCGCCGACATCCGCGCCTTCTTCGAGAGCCTCGGCTGAACCTCAGCCGGTGTTCTGCAGGCCCGCCGCCACCCCGTTGACCGAGAGCAGGAGCAGCGTCGACAGGCGCTCGCGCTCCCGGTCGGACGGGGTGCCGGTGCGCATGGCCGTCAGGGCGCGGAGTTGCAGGTGGGACAGGGCGTCCACGTACGGGTCGCGGAGCTGGACGGCGCGGGACAGGACCTTGCGGTTCTCCAGCAACCGGGTGTGTCCCGTGACCTGGAGCACCAGGGTGCGGGTCCGGTCGTACTCCTCCAGGACCTGGCGGGCGAAGTCGTCCCGGCCGCCGAGTGCCAGGTAGCGTTCGGCGATCGATCTGTCGGTCTTGGCCAGCGACATCTCCGCGTTGTCGAGCAGGGCGTTGAACAGCGGCCATTCGGCGTAGGCGGCCTTCAGCTCGTCGAGCGAGCCCACCGAGGCCAGGCCGGTGCCCAGGCCGTACCAGCCGGGCAGGTTGACCCGGGTCTGGGCCCAGGCGAAGACCCAGGGGATGGCGCGCAGGTCGTCGAGCGAGCGGGGGGCGCCGAGGCCGCGGCGGGCGGGGCGGGAGCCGAGGCGCAGGGAGCCGATCTCCTCCAGCGGGCTGACCAGGGAGAACCATTCGGGGAAGCCGGGGTCCTCGGTGAGCGCGCGGTACGCCTGCTCCGAGGCCGTGGCCACCTTCTCGGCGAGCGGGCGGAAGCGGTCGGCCGCGGCGGCGGTGCGGGAGCCGATCGACGGCGAGGAGGCCATCAGCACCGCGTTCGTGACCTGCTCCAGGTGGCGGCGGGCGATGGCGATGTGGCCGTAGCGGGCGAAGATGACCTCGCCCTGCTCGGTGACCTTGAAGCGGCCGGCGACCGAGCCGGGCGCCTGGGCGAGCACCGCGCGGTTGGCGGGGCCGCCGCCACGGCCGAGCGCGCCGCCACGGCCGTGGAACATGCGCAGCTTCACGTCGTGCTCCACCGCCCAGGCGGTCAGCTGCTCCTGCGCCTCGTACAGGCGGAGCGTCGCGGCGGCCGGGCCGAGCTCCTTGGCCGAGTCGGAGTAGCCGAGCATGATCTCCATGCGCCTGCCGGTGGCGGCCAGCCGCTCGCGCATCTGGGGCAGCTCCAGCATGCCGGACAGCACGGCCGGGGAGTTGGCCAGGTCCTGGCCCGACTCGAACAGCGGCACCACGTCGAGCACGGGCGCGCGCCGGCCGAGCGCGTGCTCGGCCAGCTCGTAGACCGCGGCGATGTCGGCGGCGGAGCGGGTGAAGGAGACGACGTAGCGGGAGCAGGCCGTGACGCCGAACCGCTCCTGGATCCAGGCGATCACCCGGATCGTGGCCAGCACCTCCTCGGTGCGCTCCGACAGCTCGCCGCCGGCCCTGATCTCCGCCAGCGCCGCCGCGTGCACCTCGGAGTGCTGGCGTACCTCCAGCTCGGCCAGGTGGAAGCCGAACGTCTCGACCTGCCAGATGAGGTGCTGCAGCTCGCCGTACGCCTGCCGTGCGGCGTGCTCGGCGAGCGAATCCTGGACCAGGCGCAGGTCGGCCAGCAGCTCGGCCGGTGCGCGGTAGGCGAGGTCGAGGTCGCGGCGGAGGGTGGCGGCGATGCGGGCGGCCACGAACAGCAGCCACTGCCGGTGCGGCTCGCTCGGCGAGCGGGTGGCCATCACCGAGACCACCTCGGGGTGGGCGTCGACGGCCGCGGCCAGCGCTGTCTTGAGCTCCGGCGAAGGCGGCGCGAACTGTTCGGCCGGGGTGAGCGTGCGGGCTATGCGCGTGCAGGCCGTCTCCAGCGCGGTCAGCACGTGGTCGGACTGGATCTGGACGGTCTCGCGGGTGACCTTGGCGGTCACGTTGGGGTTGCCGTCGCGGTCGCCGCCGATCCAGCTGCCGTAGCGGATGAAGGGTCTGGCCAGCGGCGGGCGGGTGCCGGTGCCGTCGCCGAGCGCCGCGTCGAGCGAGCGGTAGACCTGCGGCACCATGCGGAACAGCGTCTCGTCGAAGGCGGCCATGGCCGTCCGTACCTCGTCGAGCGGGTCGAGCTTGGTGGAGCGCAGCTGGGCCGTACGCCACAGCAGGTCGATCTCCTCCAGCATCCGGCGCCGGCTCTCAGCGCGCTCGGAGGCGCCGCGACCGGCCGCGTTGTACTCGGTGAGCTGGCCGCTGACCCGCTGGATCGCGGTGACGACCGCGCGCCTGCGCGCCTCCGTCGGGTGCGCGGTCAGAACCGGGTGCAGCTCCAGCCCCTTGACCAGCTCGGTGACGCGCTCGTTGCCCAGCTCTTGTACGGCCTGCGCCAGCGACTCCCGCTCGACCCGGCCCTCGGTGTCACGCTCGCGCAGGATGCGGATGCGGTAGTGCTCCTCGGCCAGGTTGGCCAGATGGAAGTAACAGGTGAACGCGCGGGCGATCTGCACCGCCCGGTCGATCTCCCACTCGGCGACCATGGCCGTGATCTCGTCGCCGGTGACCTCACCCCTGCGTGCCGCGATCACGGCCTTACGCAGGCGTTCGACATCGGCCAGCAGATCCTCGCCGCCCTGCTCGGCGATCACCTGCCCGAGCAGCTTGCCGAGCAACCGCACGTCCTGACGCAGCTCATCGGGCATTTCGGTGACCGCGGCACTGCGACGCTCAATCCCCTGGTCAATCATGCTTCAAAGGTATCCACAAGCCCCGAAAGACCGTAAGGCGGTCTCACGTATTGGACTAGACCATTGATCAGGTGGCCTGGGACACCGCGGCGAGCAGCTCGGGGAGCCGGGCGAACCCGATCTTCGCGCCGAGCCGCCGCCCCAGCGCCTCGGCCAGCAGCCCGTAGAACGGCGCGAACACGGACACCCAGAAGAGCCCGAAAAACAGCGGCACCACGAACGGCAGCGACAGGGCGCTGACGCCCAGCAGCGCGCCCATGCCGGAGACGAACGCCTGCCCGCCCTGCCCCGGCGCGGCCCCGGTGAAGGCGTTCATCCGGTCGGGCACGGTGTAGGGGATGACGACACTGGTCACGGAGCCGACGCCGAACCCAATTCCGAGCGCCCCCAGGCCGGTCAGCACCGCCGGTGCGATCCCCTCAGGGTGCCCGGCGAGCAGTCCGGCGACGGTGGCGATCACGACGAGCAGCGGCGTCGCGATCACCGCGGCGGCCAGGTGGCGCCCGGCCAGATCGGTGCTGAGCCCGCGCTCGGAGCCGGTGGCGACGGCGTTCATCCAGAGCGAGCGGCCGTCGATGCCGAACGAGTTGGCCGACTGCAGAGCGATCATCATCCCGGCCGACGCGGTGAGCAGGATCGGGAGCCACGCCCCGGTCTCCAGGGAACGGGTGACCGAGAACCCCAGCACGACGGCCACCACGACGGAGGAGAACCAGCCGACCCGGGAGCGGGGTTCGCGCCTGATGTACTTGAGCTCCTTGGTGACCACGGCGGCCAGCGGCCCGTCCGGCAGGAACCGGTCGATCAGCCCGCTTTCCCGGCGTACGGAGGCGGCGCGGGTGGAGGCGTCGGGTGTGACCAGGGCCCGGCTCAGCGCCTTGATCCACAGCCAGCCGGCCACGACCACCACGAGGGCCACGGCGACGAGCTCGGCCAGGCCGGTCAGGCCGCCGTCGGCCATGGCGTGCGCGGCCATGCCCGAGGGCGTCCATCTGAGGATCGCCGCCGCCCCGCGCAGCATCTCCGCCGGGTCGCCGAGGTTGCCGTTGAGCACGAGGTTCGGCAGCTGCGCGAGCACGACGACGAAGATCGCGGCCACGGCCAGCACGTCCCGGCCGCGCCGGGTGCGCAGCGCGCTGGACAGCGCGGTGGTGACCAGCCTGGAGGCGACCAGGCAGAGCGCGAACTGCAGGAGCACGGCGACGATCCCGAGCAGCACGCCGCCGACGCCGGTGGCGAGCCCCACCAGGGCGCCCGTCGTGACGATCAGCGTGGCCAGCGGCCAGACGCCGGTGGCGGAGGCGGTGAACATGCCGACCGCGAGCCGGTGCGTGGGCAGCGGGAACAGCGACAGACGCGCCGGGTCGAGCGTGTCGTCCAGGCCGAACGCCAGCAGCGGCACGATCATCCAGCCGATCAGCATGGCCGAGAAGACCACGACGACGATCGACGCGGCCGTGTCGTGCGAGGCCAGCCGGAGCAGGCTCATGAGCAGGAAGCCGATGACGCTCACGAACACGGACATGATGAGGGTGAGGACGAAGCCGAGCTGGCGCTGCAGGTCGCCGCGGAGGTTGCCGGCCAGCAACCGGAGCTTGAGCTGGGCGAAGAGCGCGACCGTGCTCACGCAGGCTCCTTACCCCGGCCGAGCCAGGTCAGGCCCGAGTCGCCGTTGTCACGCGAGCCGCCGACCAGCTCCAGGAAGGCCTGGTTGAGGCTGCGTCCCTCACGCACCAGCTCCAGCGGGCCCTGGGCCACGATGTGCCCGGCGCTCATCACCGACACCCAGTCGCAGAGCCGTTCGACGAGATCCATCACGTGGCTGGAGAAGATGACGGTCGAGCCCGACGCGGTGAAGCGCCGGAGCACCTCGGTGAGCGTGTTGGCGCTGACGGGGTCGACGCCCTCGAACGGCTCGTCGAGGAAGAGCACCGACGGGTTGTGCAGCAGCGCCGCCGCCAGGCCGATCTTCTTGCGCATGCCGGTGGAGTAGTCGACGACGAGCTTGTCGGCGGCGTCGGCCAGGTCCATCACGTGCAGCAGCTCTTCGGCGCGCTGCGCGACATCGGCCTTGGAGATGCCGCGCAGCCTGCCGTTGTACAGGAGCAGCTCGCGGCCCGACAGCCGCTCGAACAGCCGCAGCCCCTCGGGCAGCACGCCGATGCGGGCCTTGACCGCGACGGGATCGCGCCACACGTCGAAGCCGTCGATCTCGGCCTGGCCCCCGTCGGGGCGGAGCAGGCCGGTGATCATGCTGAGTGAGGTCGTCTTGCCGGCGCCGTTGGGGCCGACGAGCCCGGCGAAGCTGCCTGCCGGGACCACCAGGTCGATGCCGGCCACCGCGATCTGTGGGCCGTATCTCTTGAAAAGGCCGTGCGTGTGAACCGCCTCCGTCATGGATCCACTCTAGGAGGCGGGTTAATCTTGCGCGCATGAGCGCTGCCGAGGCCCTACCGGACCCGCCGGACATCCACACCACCGCGGGCAAGATCGCCGACCTGGAACGCCGGCTTGACGAGGCCGTGCACGCCGGCTCCGCGGCCGCCGTGGACAAACAGCACGCCAAAGGCAAGATGACGGCGCGGGAGCGGGTGCTGGCGCTGCTCGACGAGGACTCGTTCGTGGAGTTCGACGAGTTCGCCAGGCACCGGTCCACGATGTTCGGGCTGGAGAGCAGGCGGCCGTACGGGGACGGCGTGATCACCGGTTACGGCACCATCGACGGGCGCCAGGTGTGCGTGTTCTCGCAGGACGTGACCGTGTTCGGCGGCTCGCTCGGCGAGGTCTACGGCGAGAAGATCGTCAAGGTGCTCGACCTGGCACTGCGGACCGGCTGCCCGATCATCGGCATCAACGAGGGCGGCGGCGCCCGCATCCAGGAGGGCGTGGTCGCGCTCGGGCTCTACGCGGAGATCTTCAAGCGGAACGTGCACGCCTCGGGCGTGATCCCGCAGATCTCGCTCATCATGGGCGCGGCGGCCGGTGGGCACGTCTACTCCCCCGCGCTGACCGACTTCGTGGTGATGGTCGACCAGACGTCGCAGATGTTCATCACCGGCCCGGACGTGATCAAGACCGTGACCGGCGAGGAGGTCACCTTCGAGGAGCTCGGCGGCGCACACACGCACAACACCAAGTCCGGCGTGGCCCACTACCAGGCCACGGACGAGAACGACGCGCTCGACTACGTCAAGGCGCTGCTGTCCTACCTGCCGTCCAACAACCTGGACGAGGCGCCGGTCTTCGAGGGCGCCGGGGACCTGGAGCCGGTTCCCGAGCTCGACGAGCTGATCCCGGACTCGGCGAACCAGCCCTACGACATGCACCGGGTCATCGAGCACGTGCTCGACGACGGTGAGTTCCTGGAGGTCCACGCGCTGTTCGCGCCGAACGTGGTGGTCGGCTACGGCCGGGTGGACGGGCAGTCGGTGGGCGTGGTGGCCAACCAGCCGATGCATTTCGCCGGCTGCCTGGATATCAACGCCTCCGAGAAGGCAGCCAGATTTATTCGAACATGTGATGCTTTTAATATTCCTATCCTGACTTTTGTCGATGTACCGGGATTCCTCCCAGGGACCGATCAGGAATGGAACGGAATCATCCGCCGCGGCGCCAAGCTCCTCTACGCCTACGCCGAGGCCACCGTGCCGCTCGTCACGGTGATCACCCGCAAGGCGTACGGCGGCGCGTACGACGTCATGGGCTCCAAACACCTGGGCGCGGACGTCAACCTGGCCTGGCCCACGGCGCAGATCGCGGTCATGGGCGCGCAGGGCGCCGTCAACATCCTCTACCGGCGCGAGCTGGCCGCGGCGGGCGACGACGCCGACGCCGAGCGGGCCAGGCTGGTGACCGAGTATGAGGACACGCTGGCCAACCCGTACATCGCGGCCGAACGCGGCTATGTCGACGCGGTGATCAGACCTGCCGAGACACGCGCTCAGGTCGTCAAGGCGCTGCGCGCGCTGCGGAACAAGCGGGCCTCGCTGCCGCCGAAGAAGCATGGGAACATCCCGCTATGAGCGCCCAGCTGAGGATCGTGCGCGGTGACGCCACGCCGGAGGAGATCGCCGCCCTCGTGGCCGTCCTCGCCACCCGGCGGTCCGCGCCGGAACCGCCCGCCGCACCGCGAAGTCAAACATGGCGAAACCCTGCGAGAGTGATGCGTAAGCCAGTCGTACCGGGGAAGTCGGCTTGGCGGATGAGCGCCCTACCCTAGATAGATCCCGGGAATCGGGTGTCAAGTTCTCGAGGAGTTGGGACTATCTAGAGAAAGTAGGCGTATATAGTCAGCCGATCAACTAACCGCGGCCTGGAGGACACATGGCCATCCCAGACCTCATGCCGCATGCTGTGGCAGCGAAGTACGCCGTCCTGGTGGACGTCGGTTATCTCTATGCTGCCGCAGGCGAAGTGCTGCTGGGCGCCAAGGAGCGCAAAGAATATCGAGTTGCCGCCGATGAGCTGATCCAGAGTCTACAGAAACATGCGCTGGAACGTATATCTGGCGAACTTCTGCGGATCTATTGGTATGACGCCGCTCGTGACCGTGTGCCGACCGTCGATCAGCGGGTCATCGCCCAGTTGCCCTGGGTCAAGGTACGGCTTGGCAACCTGAACGCCCGTGGCCAGCAGAAAGGCGTGGACGCGCAGATCAGGAGTGACCTGGAGGCGCTGGCCAGGCACCATGCGGTAACTGACACGATCTTGCTAGCCGGAGACGAGGACATGGTGCCCGCCGTCGAGGCGGCGCAGGCGTACGGAGTGCGCATCCACTTGTGGGGCGTCGAGCCGCCGTACGGCACCAACCAGGCCGAGCGCCTGGTGTGGGAGTCCGACACCGTGGAAGTGATCACTGCTGATTTCCTGAGGCCCTTTTTCAGCCGTGCTCCGCAGCCCGTTCCGGTCGCCCCGCCGGTGACCGCTCCGTCGCCCGCGCAGGTGTTCGCCGGGCGCGCGCCCGTCAAACCGCACGTCAAGCCCGGCCAGGTGGCCAAGCTCGGGCCCAACAGGCCGCGGGTCGAGGACGTGGGCGAGCACGTGGCACAGAAGTGGATCCTCACGCGTGGCCGCGACAACATCCGCGACCTGCTGCCGGGGCCGATCCTGCCGACGGTCATCGACACGGAGCTGCTCATCGAGGCGGAGAAGGAGCTCGGCCACTCGCTGCGGCCGTTCCCCGAGGCGCGGGTGTGGCTGCGTGACGGGTTCTGGGCGCGCGTGTACCGGGAGTTCGACCTGGGTGTGGGCGTCTCGTCGAAGTGAGGTCTGATTTCCGCTGGTCAGCGGCTTTGACCTGCTGACCAGCATTTTTACGGTCAGGTCTGATTTCCGCCAGTCGGGGGGCTGGGCGAACGCATACGCTCGTTGTCATGTCGCCACTTGAGCTCGATTTCGACTCCTGCTACCGGGCGGTCTCAGCCCGGGACGCCCGATTCGACGGGCGTTTCTACACGGCGGTGACCTCGACGCGGATCTACTGCCGGCCGATCTGCCCGGCCCGCACGCCGGCCTCGCGCAACGTGCGGTTCTACCGCCACGCGGCGTCGGCGGAGGCGGCGGGCTTCCGCCCGTGCAAGCGCTGCCGCCCGGAGCTCTCCCCCGGCGATCCGGGGTGGGACCTGCGCGGCGACCTCATCGGGCGGGCGCTGCGGCTGATCGACGACGGGGCCGCCGACGAGCAGGGCGTGGCGGGGCTGGCCAGGCGGCTGCACATCACCGAGCGGCACCTGCACCGGCTGTTCGTGGCCGAGCTCGGCGTGGGGCCGCTGGCGGTGGCCAGGACCAAGCGGCTGCTGCTCGCCAAGCAGTTGCTGACGGAGACGCGGCTTCCGGTCACCGAGGTGGCGTTCGCGGCCGGGTTCGGGAGCGTGCGGCAGTTCAACGCGACGATGCGGGAGACGTACGGGTTCACGCCCAGCGAGCTCCGCGCGACGGCGGGCGGCCTGTCCGCCACGGCGCCACCGGCGGTCGAGGTCGTGGCGGGGCCCGCGCGGCTCCGGCTGCGCCTGCACCGGCGGGAGCCGTACGACATGGAGGGCGTGTTCTCGTTCCTGGCCTCGCGCGCGATCCCCGGCCTTGAGGTGGCGAGCCCGGCGTCCTACAGCCGGACTGTCCCTGGCGGGACGATCACGCTCACCCCCGAGTCCGGCCACATCGCGCTCGACGTCGCCGTGGACGACACCCGGCAACTGGCCCGCATCGTGGCCCGCTGCCGCCGCCTGCTCGATCTCGATGCCGACCCCGACGCCATCGCGACCGCGCTGGCCGAGACCTCGCTGAGCCGGCTCGTCGAGTCCCGGCCCGGGCTGCGGGTGCCGGGCGCGTTCGACGGGTTCGAGCTGGCCGTACGCGCGGTCGTGGGCCAGCAGATCTCCGTCGCGGGCGCCCGCACCATGCTCGGCCGGATCACCGAGCGGGCCGGCCGGCCCGTCGAGGGCCCGGCACCTGGGCTGACCCACCTGTTCCCCAGCGCCACGGAGCTGCTCGCGGCGGACCTCTCGGGGCTGGGGCTCACCAACCGCCGCGTCTCGACGCTCAAGGAGCTGGCCATCGCCGTCTCCGAGGGCCGGATCGACCTCGACGGCGGCCAGGATCCGGCCGAGGCCGTGGCGGAGCTGCTCGACGTCCCCGGCATCGGCCCCTGGACCGCCAGCTATGTCGCGCTGCGCGCGCTGCGCGACCCCGACGCCTGGCCCATCGGCGACCTGGTGCTCAACAAGCGCATGGCCTGCCTGGGCATTCCCGAAGACCACATCGAGCGGTGGCGGCCCTGGCGGGCCTACGCCGCCCTGCATCTCTGGAGTTCCTCATGATCGACGCCCAGGTCCTGCCGACGCCCATCGGCCCGCTGTCCCTGCTGTGCCGTGACGGCGTGCTGGTCGCGGCCGGCTTCACCGCCGACCCCTCGGACATGTTCGTCCGGCTGTCACCCGCGTTGCAGGCCGAGGGCCTGGACGTGGTCGACGACCTCGGCCTCGCCGCCCAGGCCGTACGCGACTATCTGGACGGCGACCTCCTGGCGCTGGACGCCGTTCCGGTCGAGCAGCCAGGCACGCCGACCCGTAAGCGCCTGCACGAGGCGCTGCGCGAGGTCAAGCCGGGCACCACGGTCTCGTACGCCGAGCTGGCCGAACGCGCCGGCCTGCCCAGGACGGCGGCCCGCGCGGCCGGGTCGGCCTGCTCCCAGAACCTGATCGCCCCCTTCGTCCCCTGCCACCGCGTGCTGCCCGGCTCGGGCGGCTACGGCGGCTACTACTACGGCGTGCCGGTCAAGGAGTGGCTGCTCGCTCACGAATCCGGCCGGGTCTAGCAACTCCCCGTCATGTTCCGGCCGCGCTCTGTAGGATTTGGCCGGTGGCTGGAGCACATGAATACAGAGGCGGGCCGGACAGGACGCCGGCCCAGCTGATCCTGGGATTCCTCGACGCACGCCGCATCGCGATCCCCGAGGAGGCTCGGGCCCGCATCCAGGCGTGCACGGACCAGAGCCTGCTCGACCGCTGGACCGTCAGGGCGGTGACCGCGCAGAGCGTGGACGAGTTGTTCGGCTGAGCCGGGGCCGGCGCGCGATGCGTACCGGCCCCCGGCTCAGCCGGCCCGCGATCGGGCGGCCCGCGGGACCGTCAGGCCCACAGGATCGTCAGGCGGCCGGGACGAGATGGCGGCGGGCCTGCGCACCGGCGAGTCCCGCCACCGCGAGCCCGGTCAGGCCGAGCAGTGCGGCCGTCCAGGCCGGAGCCGTGTAGCCGAAGCCCGCGTCGATCGTCAGCCCCGCCACGAACGACCCGATCGCGTTGCCCAGGTTGAAGGCGCCGATGTTGGCCGCGGAGGCCAGCGTCGGAGCACCCGCGGCGGCGTCCAGGACCCGGGTCTGCAGCGGCGGCACGGTCGCGAAGGCGGCCACCCCGAACAGCGTGATCGTGACGATGAACGCGACCTGGTTGCCCGCCACCAGAGCGAGGACCACACCCAGCAGCGTGAGCAGGGCCACCGAGCCGTAGATGCTCGGCATGACGGCCCGGTCGGCGAGCCGGCCGCCGATCAGGTTGCCGACCACGAGACCCACCCCGAACAGCGCCATGACGACCGGCACCGCACCGGGGGAGAATCCGCCGACGCTCGTCATGATCGGCGAGATGAAGGTGATCACCGCGAACACCGGCGCGAACCCGAACACGGTCATGGCCAGCGCCAGCCAGACGCCACCCTTGCGGAAGGTCACCAGCTCACGCAGCAGGCCACCGCCCTCGGGACGCGGCTGGGCGGGCACCAGGGCGAGCACGCCGACGAGGCCGGCGACGCCGATGACCACCACGACCCAGAACGTCGCCCGCCAGCCGAACGCCTGCCCGATCCAGGTGCCGAGCGGCACCCCGAGGACGTTCGCCAGGGTCAGCCCGGTGAACATGAGCGCGATGGCGCTGGCCCGCTTCTGCGGGGCGACCAGGTCGGCGGCCACCACGGATCCGACGCCGAAGTAGGCGCCGTGCGCGAACGCGGACAGGAACCGGCCGACCATGAGCACGGCGTACGAGGGCGCGAGCGCGGAGAGCAGGTTGCCCACGATGAACAGCACCATCAGCGACAGCAGCATGGTCTTGCGGGACAACCGGCCGCCGAGCATGGTCAACGGCGGCCCGCCGATGGCCACGCCCAGGGCGTAGCCGGACACGAGCAGACCGGCGGCCGGGATCGTGACGGCGAAGTCCGCGGCCAGCTCCGGCAGCAGCCCGTTGATGATGAACTCGGTGGTGCCGATGCCGAAGGCGCTGATCGCCAGGGCGAACAGGGCGAGTGGCATAGAATACTCCTCAGACGACGTTAGTAGGCGTAGACATTATTTGCACGCGCCGACTAACTCACCATACAAGCTTGTCCGGGAAGGTGTCACATGCCGCTAGCCGATGACGCCGTCGAGGCGCGCGCCCAGGGCTGGCGCACGCTCGCCGCGCTGCACGCCAGGATCGAGGACCGGCTGGAGAGGGCTCTGCAGAAGGAGCACGACCTGAGCGTGAGCGAGTACACCGTGCTCGACGTGCTGGGCCGCCAGGACGGCTGGCACATGCGCATGCAGCAGCTCGCCCGCGCGGTCGTGCTGAGCCAGAGCGCCACCACACGGCTGGTGACACGGCTGGAGAACCGCGGGCTGCTGTCCCGCTACCTGTGCGAGGACGATCGCAGGGGCATCTACACCGAGGTCACCTCGGCGGGGCGGGAGCTGCTCGGCCAAGCGAGCCCCACGCACGACACCGTGCTCAAGGAGGTGCTGGCGGAGGCGGCGGAGCTGCCGGAGCTCGCCCCGCTCGCCGCCGTCATCGCCTGAAGGCGTTGCCTATGGCCGGACGTTGCTCTGCACCTCGCCTACCGGCACGTCGCGGGTGACCCCCACCTCGACCGGCGCGAACTGGACCGGCACCCCGCCCGCCACCGTCACCGGCCACACGGTCGTCACGGTCAGCTGGTACACCTGCCGCGGCTGGTCGATCGACGAGCGCAGATACTGCACGCCACAGGTGAACGCGGCCCCCTTGGCGTACGGCTTGCCGGTGGCGCCGCACTGTTCGCGCACCTCGGCCCGGTCCTTGCCCGCGCCCGCGTCGATCTTGATGTTCTGGAGCGTGGCGACCACGGTGGCGCTCATGATGCCGGGCAGCGTCGCCGTCGCCGTCCGCCGCGGCTGGCCGATGCCTTCGAGCCACACGAACGTCGGCAGGTTGACGAAGGTCTTGGCGTCGGGGCTCAGCTTGACCGTCGGCTGGGGCACGGTGATCGCCGCCCGCGCGATCTCGGCCAGCTGCTCGAAGGTGATGCCGGAGGGCGGCGTGTCGTTCGGCGGCACAAAAATGAACAGTTCGAGCCCGGCCCAGCAGGTGGCGCCGTTGGGGTCGGAGGCGTCGTAGGCCGGCGTCCACCAGCGCCCCGGCTGCCCCTTCTTGTCCTTGAACTGCTTGACGAACTTCGTGAAACTCTCCTCGTCCGCCTTCACCCTGGCGAACTGGGTCTTCGAGTCCGTCTGGAACTTGAGCATCTCGTCAGCGGAGAGCCCCGGCTCGTACCAGCAGGGGCGCTTGATCCGGTAGCCGTCGCTCTTGCCGCCCTTGCCCACGTCGCCGGTGACCTGGATGCCGGAGTGTTCGAGGGTGAGGGCCCGCGTTCTGCCTTGTTCGGTCGTCCTGGCCCCCGTGGTGGGTTGGGGAGTGGGCGCGGACAGCAGCAACAGCCCTGTGACGAGCGCCGGGATCAGGGGATTCATCAGCTGCACCCTTCTTTGTCCTGGCGGAATTCCCTGATCCGCCACACACCGTCGTCGCCGCGATGCGCGAGCACGGCTTGGAGGTAAGGAGCGCGCACCCAGTCGGGCTGGGGCGCGACCGCCTTGCCGGTGGGCGTGGAGACGAGGCGTACGCCCCGCTCGTCCACGCACGTGTCGACCTGGGCTCCCTTGCCCATGACCGACGTGATCCGCAGCCGGTAGAGCCGCGCGACACCGCGCGCCGACTCCTTCCGGTCGGCGAACCCGCGCACCCACTCGCCCGCCTGCGGTATCAGCGGCGCCTCCAGGTGGCGCAGGTACTGGTTGTCGCCGGTCTCGACCGCCTTCCAACGCTCGACGTAGTAGTCGGCGAAGAGCCGTTGCAGCGCGTTGCTCGTCGTCCCCTTCTCCACCTTGACCTTCAGGGCGTCGCCGACCTCGACCGTCTTGCTCTGGGAGGAGGTGGGGGCGGGCCGCGTGGCGGTATCGCCGGTGGCGGGTGCGGGCGCGCCTCCGGGGACGTACGGGCGGTCGGGCGGGGCGCAGGCCGCCGCGAGCAGGAGTGCCAGCATTACCGTCATCCGCCTCATGCCGACGACTCCCTCACTATGTGGATGCGCCATGACGGCAGCAGTTCGTCGATCAGGGCCTCGGTCTCGGGTGCCATCCCGCCGCCGTAGGGGTGGGAGGACGCGCGCCGGGTCAGCCCCTCGACGACCGTGCGGAGCCGTACCGCGTCCTCGGTGGCGTGCGTGGCGCGCAGCAGGTCGCGCCAGAGCCCTTCGTCGTCGGTGGCCAGCAGCAGCGCCGCGCGTACGGCCGCGACCGCCGCGTCCGGGTCGCCGTGCGCCAGCCGGATCTCGCACAGCCGGTGGGCGGCGTCGGCGACCTCGGCCGCGACGTCGTACTCGAGCTCGTCGCCCGCCAGCCAGGCGTATCTCCCGGGCGGCCGTCCGCTCAGCAGCGGCCCTCTGACCAGGCCGAGCGCCTTCTCCAGGAGTACGGTCCGCGCCGCCGGATCGCCGTGCGACCGGCGGACCAGCTCGCGGAAGAGCGCCCAGTCGGTGCGCACGCCGGGCCCCAGCCGCAGCCGGCCCGCCTCGTCCACCCGCAGGTGTTCGCGGCCCACCCAGTCGACGACCCGGTCGATCGTGGCGTCCCTGACCATGGGCTGCACGCCGCGCGGCCACAGGACGCCGCCGAGGACGACGGGGTGCACGCCGCCGGGATGCGTGGCCAGGTAGACCAGCAGCTCGGTGGCCAGGGCCATCCGGCCCTCTTCGAGGGGGTCGCGGCCGAGGATCTCGATGGGGCCGAGCATCCTGACCTCCACCGCGGGTGGCGACAGCTCTTCCAGCGGCTCCGCCTCGGGCAACACCTCGCCGTCGAGCTGCTCGGCCGTACGGAAGAGATCGATCAGCGCCTGGTAGTGGCGGCGCGGCAGCAGCTGGGCGGTCACCTCGAAGCCCAGCTCCGCGATCTTCGCCTTGCCGTCGTCGGTGATCTCCAGGGTCCAGGTGGCGTGCGGCACGTCGCCCGTCACCACGTATCCGGCGGTGTCCTTGCGGGCGAGCAGCGCCAGGCGGCGCGCCTCCTCATGGGTGGGGGCCACGGCGGACAGCAGGTAGTGGGCGTCGCGCGGGCTGCCGGTGATGCGCCCGGTGAGCACCTCCTGGCGCGGGGCGGCGGTGGCCTCCAGCTCGGGCAGCACTTCGGCCAGGCTGCCCACGGCCCTGATCCGGTCGGGCGCGATCGCGGTCAGCTCGTCGCCGAAGCCGACGAGCGTGATGCGCATCCGGTCGGACCAGCGGTTGGTGGCCAGCTCCACGGCCAGCGCCGCGAGCGCCGCGGTGGTCTGCGGGCCGCGGATGTTGATCAGGCCCTGCGCCGCCTCCAGGTCGATCAGCACCCGGCCGCTCTCGTCGGCGCCGATCGAGACCAGCCCCGGGTACGGCGCGCCGCCGGGCTGCTCCTCCAGCAGGCGGCCCTCGTGCGCGGCCAGCCGCCACACCTGGCCACCGTCCTGGGCCATCCACGGCTCGGGCGCGTCACCGTCCGGCGGGTGGATCCACAGGTCGAGGTTGCGCGGCGACAGATGGGCGGCGTAGACGGTCGGCGGGGTGCGGCCCTGCGTGGCCAGCTCGGCGCCGAGCAGCCGGAGCCCGATGTCGAGGATGCGGGTGCCCGGCGCGTCGGCGCCCAGCCGGAGCGCGACCTCGGCCTGGGCGGCGTCGTCGCGCGGCCGGACGATGCGGCGGCCGAACGCCCGCCGCCAGAACTGCTCACGGCGCCGCCTGGCCAGCACGATCAGCAGGCCGGCCGCGGCCAGCGACGCGGTGGCCAGGTAATCGGCCAGGTCGACGCCGGAGCTCTCCGCCGCCGGCTCGGCTATGGTGCCCTGGGTGTCCCGCCGTTCGTGCGCCGGTCCCTGCTTCACGCTGGAGGTCTGGCGTACCTCGTCGGTGACCTGCCGATGTCCGCTGTGCGACCCCGCCGGGTGCTGCTTCAGCGTCTGGGCCCGCGCCTGGTTCACCGGCACGACGTGGGCGTGGCGCGCGTCGTCGGGCATGTCGAGCACCCAGCCCGGCCTGATCAGGTCGGCCATGCGCAGCCGGGTGCCGTCGGGCTGCTCCTTGTGCTGGTTGAGCCGGTAGATCTCGGGGTATCGGCGCCCGTCACCCAGGCACTTCTCGGCGATCTCCCACAGGCTCTCGTGGTGCCGGCCGTGCGGCGGCTGGACCACGTACACCTTCTTGGTCTGCCGCGCTTCTTGTGGCTGCTCCACGATCGGCGCGGAGTACGCGACCGTCGTCATGGGCGGCGCGGTGGGTGGCGGCGTCGCCAGCTTCGCGATGGGCACGACCATGGCGCCGGCGGTGAACAGCACCAGCACGGCCGAGACGAGCTTGTTGGCCAGCGCCTGGGACCCGCCGGAGAGCGGCACCCTGGCGGGCATGCCCACCTTGCGCACTCCCGCGTACACCTCGACGACCACGCACGCGAAGAACTGCAGCCAGGCCAACCAGACGAACAGCACCAGCACGGCCATGATCGTGCTCGGTCCCACGCGGCTGGTGAGCAGGTCGAGATCGAGCAGTTCGGGAGAGAGCGGCGGTCCGGCGAACGTGAGCAGCGCGTACGGCACACCGCCGACGATCGCCACGAGCACCAGGAGCGCGCCGAGGCCGCCCAGCACGTCGCCCACGCTCCGCCTGGCCGGGATGCGCACGGGCGCCTGACCCGGCCCGTGCGGCCGGCCCGCGGGACGCGCGGGTTCTCGCGTCGGCATCGCCTCTCCCTTCTCGTGTTCAGGGTCCTGCGTGGTCCTGCGCTGATCCATCGAGTGAGCGGAATCGGTCTGGCTCACCTGGCCTGTGGCCCGGCCGTGGCCTCGCCCTCCATCTCGGTGCCGGGAAAGCCGATGGCCTGCAGGAAGAAGGCCGTCCAGCGCACCTTCACCGAGACGGTCACCCCGTCCTGGCCCGGCGCGACGGCGCACGTGTCCCTGGTCACGTCGGCGCTGGCCACCGCCGTGATCACCTCGTCGGCCCGGTCGCACACCTGGCCGTCGCCGAGCAGCCGGATCTCGCCCGTCTCGTGGAGGTGGTCGACGTCGACCTGGTCGGCTCCCGCCCGCGCGGCCTGCTCGGCGACGTCGGCGGCCCGCAGCCGGGCGTTGATCGCCGAGCCGCCGTCCACGAGCAGCCCCGCCAGCAGGAACACCGCCACGGAGAAGAGCACGGTGAAGACCGACATCGTCCCGCGGTCGCGGCGGCTCATTCGGTCCTCCTCAACTGCTCCAGGGGCACCACCGAGGTGCCGGTCATCCGCTTGGTGCCGGGGAACCCGAGGAAGCCCAGGTCCAGCTCGCAGGTGACCTCGGCCTGTACCTGGCCGCCCTCCTCCCACTTGGAGCCGTCGAGGGACACGGCCGGGCTCTGGCACCGCCCGTCGAGCGCGGCCTTGACGCTCCTGTCGGCCGCGTCCCCGGCGGCGTCGAACGACCGCCGCACCGACGCGGCCCGAGCCGCGTCCCGCGCCGCGCCGTTGACCTCGCCCTGCGCCTCGACCAGCCGGCCGGCTCCGGCCAGGAACATCAGGAACAGCAGGAAGACGGGCGCCAGCATGACCGTCTCCACGGCCATCGAGCCGCGCTCACGCCGCCGGTTCTGGCTCATTCGCAGTCGTCACTCCCGTCGTCCGGGCGGAAGCACTCGACGGGACCGCCCGAGGTGGCCGTGATCGTGAACGTGAGCTCCGGCAGGAGCGGGATGACCTGTACGGCGCTGCCGGTCACGGTGACGAAGCGCTCGTCGGGGTCCTTCTCCGCGGTCGTGGCCGTCGCGTTGGAGAGCAGGCGGGGACCGATGGCGTGGACGATGTCGGTGGCCTTGGTGGTGGCCGCCCCCTCCCAGTCGCCCGAGTCGAAGGGGGCCGACCTGGCCACCCTGGCGCCTTCCCGGGCGGCCGCCTCGGCCACCTGGCGGCCGTGGAACCAGAGCGCCACCTGCACGATGAGCAGCACGACCGCCAGGATGACCGGCATCAGCAGGGCGAGCTCGATCACCGAGGCCCCGCGGTCGCGCTTGTGCCCACCTGGTCGCCGGGCAACTGTCACGGATTCCCGCCGGTCTGGCCGAAGCTGGTCTGGATCTCACCCTGCTTCTGCTCGACCAGCGTCTTGATCAGGGTGGCCAGCCCGAGGGCGACTCCGGCGATGATCGCCGTGATGATCACCCACTCGACCGCCGAGGCGCCCCGGCTGGAGGCGGTGCGGGCGCGGTGGATTCGTACGCCGAGGTAGGCCTGCAGGTAGATGACCCAGGGATGGTTCATTAGGACCCCAACATCTTCATAGCGGCGGGAAAACTAAGAAAGATCACGAAGCCCGCGCAGAGCAGGAGCTGGGCGACGAGCATCGACTGGGAGCGCTCACCGGCGCGGCCCTCGATCTCGGCCAGTTCGCGGCGGCGCAGCGTGGCGGCCCTCGCGGTGAGGGAGGCGCGCACCTTGGCGCCGTCGTCGGCGACCAGGCCGAGCGCGGCGGAAAGGTCGCGCAGCTCGTCGACGTTGATCTCCTCGCCGAGCTGGCCGAGCGCCTGCCACGGGGTGATGCCGACGATCCTGGCGCCGCTCAGCGCCTCGCGGATGCGCGACATCGCCCAGTTGGGCTGGTCGCCGCTGACCGAGACCGCCATCATCAGCGCCTCGGGCACGCCGCGCCCGCCCGCCAGGTTCATCGAGACGAGGTCGAGGAAGGCGCCGACGACGTGCCTGAAGTCGCGCCTCCTCGCCGTCGCGTCGCGCCGAATCTGAACGTCGGGCAGGAAGAAGAAGAGCAGCGACATGATCAGGGCGGACCAGAACGGGATGGTCAGGGACGTGCCCCAGCCCATCAGCGCCAGCCAGCCGAGCAGCACCGGGAAGGCCAGCAGCCCGGCCGACGCGAGCAGCGCCTTGGTGGCCAGATAGCCCTCGAACGACCGCCCGACCAGCGCCAGGTCGGCCTTGACCGACCGGACCTCCCAGCCGCGCGCGTGGTAGAGGTGGGCCAGGCGCACGCCCAGGCCGCGGCGGAAGGCGGAGACCTCCTCGTCGGGCAGGACGAGCTGGATGCGCGGCGCGTCGGCGTCCTCGCGGACGGCCTCGATCGCCAGCAGCCGCGCCACCAGGCCCGGGCGGGCCGGGAACAGCGCCCGAAGCAGCAGGAACAGGCCGAGGCCCAGCGCGGAGCCGGCCAGCACGCCCTCAACCATGACCGCCCCTCCTATTCATGGCCGCCTCCCGCGAGCAGGCGGGTGGGCTTGTCGAAGCGGGCCAGGCGCCGCATCCAGGCGAACCCGGCCCCGAACAGCGCCGCCACGACGACCAGCACGGCCTGACCGAGCACGCCGCGGTATTCGCTGACATAGGAGGGGTTGAAGACGACGAGCAGCCCGGCGAAGACCAGCGCGGTGACCACCACGATCTGGACACTGCGCCTGGTCGACCGGCGTTCGGCCTCGACGCGGCGGCGCATGTCGAGCTCTTCGCGAGCGGACACGGCCAGCGCCCCGAGCACGTCGCGCAGCCCGGGGCCGCGCAGCTTGGAGTTGAGTATCAGCGCGGCCACCACCAGGTCGGCCGAGGGGTCGTCGAGCTCGTCGGCGAAGTACGCGAGCGCCTCCGGCAGCGCCATGCGGGTGCGCAGGCGGTCGACCAGCGCGCGCAGGTGCGGTTTGAGCGTGGGCGCGGCGGCCCTGATCGACGACGGGATGGCCTGCTCCAGCCCGGCCGCGCCGGCGATCGTGTCGCGCAGCGACTCCGTCCAGGCGGCAAGACCTTCGAGGCGGCGCATCGCGGCTCGTTCCTCGGCGGCGCCGCCGGACAGGCCGCGCCACGCGAACACCAGCAGCACCGTGCCCACGGCCATGACCGGCCAGCCGGTGATGACCAACACCAGGGTCGCGGACACCGCGGCGATCGCGGTGCGGGTGGTGAGGGTCTTGACGAGTTCGCGCTTGGGGCGGGCCGGCCGGACGCGCATGCCGTACAGGGAGATGAAGAACAGGAACAGCCCGCCGCCGACGAGAGCGCCGGCGAGCAGGGCGAGCGGATCGAGGTTGATCACAGCCAGCCTCCGGGGTTGTATCCGTGGGCGGCGAGTTCTTCCAGGCAGGAGACGGGGGCGTGCGGCGTCGCGGTGCCGTCGGCGCCCGGGATGAACACCTCGCTCGACAGGACGCGGCCGTCGCAGCCGTTGACCTCGCGGATGCTGGAGACGTAACGGCGCAGGGTGCCGCCGCGGCTGTAGTCGTTGCGCTTCTCCACGAAGACCACGAAGTCGATCGCGCCCGCGATGAGCATGTGGGTGGCGTCGATCGGCAGCCGCTCGCCGGCCTGCAGCGCGTAGGTGGAGATGCGGTTGAACACCTCCATGCTGGAGTTCGCGTGGATGGTGGACAGGGAGCCGTCGTTGCCCTGGGTCATCGCGTTGAGCATCGTGACGATCTCGTCGCCGAGCACCTCGCCGACGATCACCCGGCTGGGGTTCATCCGGAGCGACCTCCTGACCAGCTCGGCCATGGTGATCTCGCCCTGGCCCTCGGAGTTGGGCAGGCGCTGCTCGAAGGCGACGACATTGGGGTGGAGCTCGGGGAACTGGTCGAGGCCGAGCTCCAGCGCGCGTTCGACCGTGATCAGGCGCTCGTACGGCGGGATCTCGTTGGCCAGGGCCCTGAGCAGGGTGGTCTTTCCGGCGTTCGTGGATCCGGCGATCATGATGTTCTTGCGGGCGCCGACCACCGCGCTGAGGAACCTGCCCACCTCCGGGCTCAACGTGCCGTTGCCCACGAGGTCCGACATGAACACCTTGCCGAGCCGGGCGCGGCGGATCGAGACGGCCGGCCTGAGCGTGACGTCCATGACCGCGCTCAGCCGCGATCCGTCGGGCAGGCGCAGGTCGAGCTGGGGGTTGGCGGTGTCGAACGGCCTGCTCGACAGGCCCGAGTAGGCCGCCAGTATCTGGATCAGCTCGATGAGCTCGTCGTCGGACTCGGCGACCGGCTCCCGCATGAGCTCCTGGCCGTCGGCGTAGCTGACGAAGACGCGGTCGCAGCCGTTGATGTCGATGTTCTCGACCTCGGGGTCGTCAAGCAGCGGCTGGAGGCGGCCCACGCCGAACAGCGCGGCGTGGATCCCGGCCGCGAGCGCCTCCTCCTCCTCGACGGTGGGAGGGGTACGGCCCAGGCCGATCTCGCTGCGCGCGTGCTCTTCCAGAACCTGGGAGATCAGCGCCCTGGCGAACTGGCGCTCGTCCTCGCCGGTCATCGAGGCCAGACCGTTGACCTGGTCGAGCCGGCGCTGGTGGGCCAGGCGGTCGCCGACCTCCTGGCGGAAGCGCTTGACTAGGGAGTGGTCGATCACTGGCTGCTCACTCTCGCGAGGAGGCGTCGCCGGGTTGTACGTGCCGGTCGCCTCGCGAGGTTGAATGCCATACCGAAATTGATAGGTGTCGTAGGTGTCATAGGTGACTCACCAACCGGCCCGCGAGGTCGCGTGCCGTGCGGATGAGCAGGCAGCGGTCGAGGCGGCCGCCCCACTGGCCGCGCAGCAGCTCGGCGCCTTTGGGATCGTGCGCGAGGCCGTGGACGAACTTGACGCTCGGGCCGACGATCCTGCGTACGTCGTCGATCGAGGAGCGGTAGTTGCGCGGGTCGGCGATCACGGCGACGCCGTGGGCCTTGGTGATGGACAGGCGTTCGCGCAGGTGGGCGACGTGGTCGAGGGTGGCTCTGGTGAGCAGCACGACCTGCTCGGCCTGCGCCATCAGATCTCCTAGCTGCGGGTAGGCGCCCAGGCGGCCGCAGTCGGCGATCACGTCGGCGTTCGGGATCGCGGCGAGCGCCCTGCCCAGCGGCCCCCACAGCCAGGTGAGCCCGGACGCCTGCTCGCCGTGGGTGAGGCCGACCAGCACGTCGAGACCGCCGACGATCTTCTGGGTGTGCTGGTGGATCTGCGCGGGCTCCAGGCCGCGCCGGGCGGTCGCGGCCAGCGTGAGCAGGCCCTTGCCCGGGTTGAGCACGCCGCCGTCGGCCGCGGGCAGCCGGTAGGCGAGGTCACCGCCCGCGGGGTCGCACTCGGCGAGGAGCACGGGGCGCGGCCAGACGGCCGCGAGTGCCGTCGCGGCAGTGGTCACGCCCGGCGCGCCCTTGTCGGCGGCCAGTACGATCAGCGCCACGTCAATTTACTCCGGGCAGGTCGGCCACGGCGATCTCACCGCTGGAGGCGTATTGGACTATGGTCTTCGCCGCCGCGGCGTCGACGATCACGGTGATCAGGACTGATCCACCGGTTCTGCCGCTGTCGCTGACGCTCTGGACGAGCGCGCTCTGTGCGAGTACGCGGCTTTCCGCCTGTTCGGTACGGGCTGGGACGTACACCACCTGGACCCGATGGCTTGCGACGATGCCGGACGGGAACTGCCCAGGTTTCAGGGCGAGGCCCACCTTGGCCTTGCCGGGCACCAGCTCGCTGCTGGCCTTGACGCCCATGTTGTGGGTCAGCAGGGTGCCGGGCACGATCGTGACGGCCGCGAAGCTCTTCGTCACCTCGCCCCTCTGTGACCAGGAGACGAAGTCGAGGCCGGTATTGGCGATCTGCACCTCTTCGAGCGCCTCGAGGGTGAACTGCTGCCCGGCGCCGATCTGCTGGGTGACCCGGATCGCGGAGATCCGGTCGCCGCTGCGCAGCACGAGCAGCGTCGTGGCGAGCGCTCCGCCGAGGATCAGGAGTACGGCGAGAGCGGCCAGGGCGGGCTTGCGTTCGCGGGGCGGCACGGGGAGCTTGCGCGAGGCAGGGCCGGACAACCCCGCCGTGTTGACGGCAGGCTTTTCACTGGTCCTCATGGGTGGGGGGCTCCCATTGTGAATTGTCGAATTCACGCCATTATGTGCACCCGCTTGTGGGAGCGGGGCTGGAATGCGAGGAACCATGCTCGTTTCGCAGGTGGCGCGGTGTCAACAAGAAATAATCGATGCCTATTGTTTCTACCAAGTTGACGAGGGTGGTTTTTTCGGGATAAGCGCGGCGATGGCGGGATGGAGTGGGGCGATTCGCGAGCCCACTCAGGCTCCGGCCTTGCATCTGCCCTGCTGGTGCTGGGGACGCCCACCCGCGCCCCTCTTTTCACACCATTCACTCCATTAACATGCGTTAGCCACCACCCCCTAAATGGGCAACCAAATCGTCGACTTTCCACAGGCCATAATTACCGTCGCCTGTTATCCACAACCCGGCCCTTCCATGCCATTGCCGCCAACCACGGGACCTACCCTTTCTTCGGGCGCTACCTTTGCGCCGAGGCCCGATCGAGGAGACGGCACATGCGGATCATGCTCACCGTGCTCGGCGAGCAAGGCGATCGTGACGTTGTGATCGAGGGTGACAACGGCGCCACGGTGGCGAGGGTGAGCGAGGCACTCAGCGGTCAGGCACCGCTGGCCGAAGTCGTCCGCCTTCCCCGAGCTCGAGCCCCCTACGGCATGTCGGTGACCGACCCCGGCGGCCGCCCATCGAGGCGGCACACCCGCGCCGACGGACCACCGAGCGCCCCCACCCCTGATCCGCGGGACATCACTGGCGGCCCGCGCAACCCCCTCGGGGCGCCCATCCGGGACCGGACCGAGGGATCCGACCGGAGCTGGACCGAGGGGTCCGGCCAGGAGGGGGCGGACGGGCCTGCCCGGAGCTGGGCTGACGGGGCCGACCGCAGCCGGGCGGACGGGCCTGCCCGGAGCTGGGCTGAGGAGGCCGACCGCAGCCGCGCATACGGATCTTCCCGGGGCCGGGCTGACGGGGCTGACCGCAGCCGGGCAGACGGGCCTGCCCGGGGCCGGGCTGACAGGTCCGACCGGGGCCGTACTTACGGGCCTGGCTGGCACGGCGCCGTGATCTGGCGCAATGGCCGGCCGCTCGACCCGCGCGCCCTGGCGGGGGCGGTGCTGCGCGACGGCGACAAGGTCACCCTCGACCCCCACCTCGCACGCTCCACGATCATCGAGGAGCCCGGCGGCGTGGCCGAGGTGCGGGTGGTCGGCGGCCCGGCCGCGGGCGCCGTTCACCGTCTGGGCCTGGGCGTGCACGTCATCGGGTCCGACCCGATGTGCGCGCTGACCGTCGCCGACCCGTCCCTCGCCCCCGAGGCCGCCACCCTGCGCGTGACCCCAGACGCGATCACGGTCGAACCGGCCCGCCACCGGGTGCCCCAGCAGACGCAGCGCCTCAAGCTCAAGGGCCGGTGGGCCGACGAGGTCGCCGAGCTCACCGCCCGGGTCGCCGAACGCGAGGCGGCGGAGCTGATGCCCGTCCACTACGAGCCGCCGACGCTGGCCGCCCAGCCGCTCACCGAACCCGTCGACTGGCCCGAGCACACGCTGCTGACCTGCGGATCCTCGGTGTTCACCCTGACCGCGATCGAGCCGCAGGACGCGCACCTGGCGCCCCTCCCGGAGGGCGGCGTCGCCTACAACCGCCCGCCACGACTACGCAGGCCCGAGCCCGAGCGCACCTTCGAACGCCCCCAGGAGCCCAGCCGCACCGAGGGGATGCGCCTGCAGTTGCTGGCCGCGCTTCTGCCCGCGGTGATGGGCGTCACGCTGGCCTACGTCCTACGTCAGCCGTACTACCTGCTCATCGCCCTGATGAGCCCCCTCATCATGATCGGCCAGTGGTGGAGCGACCGCCGCCACGGCAAGAAACAGCACAGAAAGGCCGCCAAGCAGCACAAGGAACGCCTGGAGGCGTACGACCTGGCGGTCGAGCAGGCCAGGGCCGAGGACGAGCTGATCCGCCGATCCGACGCGCCCGACCCGGCGCAGGTGCTGCTCACCGCCACCGGTCCACGCAGGCGGCTGTGGGAGCGGCGCATTCACGATCCCGACGCACTGCGGCTCAGGGTCGGGCTGGCCGACCTCCCGGCGAACCTGGAGCTCTCGGAGGAGAAGGGCGGCGCGATCTCGCCGCCGATCTGCCGGTCCGTACCGGTGGCCCTGGCCATGCGCAGGCTCGGCGTGGCGGGGGTCACCGGCCCGCGCGACACCGCGACCGGCCTGACCGGCTGGCTGATCGGCCAGGCGGCGACCCTCCACAGCCCGCGCGACCTGGCCATCGTGGTCCTGTCCGCGCACGCCGACGGCGAGCGCCGCTGGGGCTGGGTCCGCTGGCTGCCGCACTGCGCCCCGCGCGGCGGCGAGGACTGCGTGACCCTGGTCGGCACCGACCCCGAGTCCGCCGCCCACCGCGTCGCCGAGCTGGCCGCCCTCATCGACGAACGCCAGAACACCGCCATCCCCGAACTCGGCAAGATCCCCACGGGCTGGGACGACCTGGGCGGCCCGGAAACACCGGCTCTCACCTCCTACGACGTACGCCCCTACGACGTCCTCGTCGTGCTCGACGGCGCCCAGGTCCTGCGCGGCCTCCCCGGCATGCCACAGATCCTGCGCCAAGGCCCGCGTTCGGGTGTCTTCACCCTCGCCCTCGACGACGACCAGAGCCTGCTCCCCGAGGAGTGCGCCACCGTCGCCGCGTGCGCCGCGGACGGTCAGGTACGCCTGCTCGGCGGCGGCCTGGAGGTCATCGGCCCGGTTCTGGCCGACCTGGTGTCACCGTCGTGGTGCGACCGCGTGGCCAGGGCGCTCGCCCCGATCCGCGACGTGAGCAGGGACGACCCGGCCGGTCACCTCCCCGAGGCGATCCGCCTGCTCGACCTGCTGCGCCTGCCCGCCCCGTCCGGCCACGACCTCGTCACCCGCTGGCACGGCCACGGCTCCACGAAGGCGGTCATCGGCATCGGCCCCGACGGCCCGTTCTCCGTCGACCTGAGAGTGGACGGTCCGCACGGCCTGATCGCCGGCACCACGGGCGCGGGCAAGTCGGAGCTGTTGCAGACGCTCATCTGCTCGCTCGCGGTGGCCAACCGGCCGGACCAGCTCACGTTCGTGCTGGTCGACTACAAGGGCGGTGCCGCGTTCAAGGAGTGCGTACGCCTGCCGCACACGGTCGGCATGGTCAGCGACCTGGACGGCCACCTGACGCAGCGGGCCCTCGACTCCCTGGCCGCCGAGATCCGGCGACGCGAACGCCTGCTGCTGGCCGCCGGCGCCAAGGACATCGACGACTACACCGGCGAGCCGCTGCCCAGACTCGTGCTGATCATCGACGAGTTCGCCGCTCTGGTGGCCGAGCTACCCGACTTCGTCAACGGCCTGGTCGACATCGCCCGCCGGGGCCGTTCGCTCGGCATCCACCTGATCCTGGCCACCCAGCGCCCGGCGGGCGTGGTCACGGCCGACATCCAGGCCAACACGTCCCTGCGGATCGCGCTCCGGGTCACCGAGCCCGCCGAGTCCTCAGACGTCATCGACATGGCGGACGCGGCGCACATCTCCAAGTCGACACCTGGCCGGTGTTACGTGAAGTCCGGTGTGGGGGCGGCTGTGGCCGTACAGACCGCACGAGTCGGCGGCCGAAGCCCGGTAGCAAGCACGTCCCTCAGAGCCGACCGATCGGGCGCGACCGGACCGGTTGGAACGGGCGGGCCGGTTGGAACGGGCGGGCCGCTGCGCACGGACGGCCTTGCGGGTCCGGGCGCCCTTCCGGGTGGGATGCCAGGCCCAGGCGGCATGGCGAGCGGATTGGCGGGCGCGGGAGGGCTGGCCGGCGCGGGCGGTCAGCTGCGGGTGATCGACGTGGACTGGCGTTCCCTGGGCCGGGCGCTCCCCCCGCTTCCAGAGCCGCCCGAGGGGTCGACGGTCACCGACCTCACCGTCCTCGCGGACGCGCTCATCGAGGCCGCCCGCCTCACCGGCGTACCAGAGCAACCGAGCCCTTGGCTGGAACCGCTGCCCTCGACCGTGACCCTCGACGAGATCATCCCTTCCTTGGCGGCCGGGACGCTTTCCCTGGCGGCCGGAGCACTTTCCGGCTCAGGGCCGCTCGCCGGCTCAGGGACGGACACCGGCTCAGGACCGTTCACCGAAGTGGGCCCACTGGCCTTCGGGGTAATCGATCGGCCCTGGGCGCAGGACCGACGCCCGCTCGCGCTGGACCTGGCCCAGGGTGGCCACCTGCTCATCGCGGGAGCAGCCCGTAGCGGCAGGTCCACCGCACTACGGACGATCGCCGGCGCCATCGCCGCGCAAGCGTCCCCGGCCGACGTGCACCTGCACGCCATCGACTGCGGATCGGGCGCACTGCTCCCGCTGATGGCCATGCCGCACTGTGGCGCGGTCGTGACCCGCGACCAGCTCGACCGCGTCGAACGCCTGCTGGCCCGCCTCCGCGCCGAGGTGGGCCGCCGCCAGCAACTACTCGCCGAAGCCGGACACGCCTCGCTGGCCGAATACCGCCAGGCAGGCCACCGCCTCCCCTGGCTGGTCCTCATGGTCGACCGCTGGGAGGGCTACGTGGCGGCGTTCGAGGGCTACGACTACGGCCGCCTCACGGAGTCCCTCCTGCAACTACTCAGAGAGGGTCCGGCGGTGGGACTGCGGGCGGTGGTGACCGGTGACCGTTCGTGCCTGCTCGGCCAGATCTCCACGGTATTCGACGACCGCCTCCTCCTCCGCCTCGCGGACCCGGCCGACTACGGCCTGGCAGGCATGCCGATGAAGGGGCTCCCCACATCGATGCCCTCCGGCCGAGCTCTCTCGATGGGCGAACACGGCATCGTCGAAAGCCAGATCGCCCTCCTCACCCGAGACCCCTCGGGCCCCGCCCAGGTAGCGGCCCTCCAGTCCCTCGCCCGCGCGACGGCCCCTCTCCACAGCATCCCGACATACGCCTCCACAGCATCCTCGAAAGACTCCGCCCGGCTCAGCACGACCACCCCCGCAGAGCCTGGAACGAACCTCCGAGAGGCCATAGCGGGCGTACCAGACATCACGCCAAGCGACACCTCGGGCGGCACGTCACGTGGCGATGTCCCGGCCGGCACGTCAATCGGCGGTAGGGCGTCAGGTAGCGCGGCCGCGCCAGGTGGTGGCGTCCCAGGCAACGTGTCGCTGAGCACCCCAGGTGGCGATGTTCCGGGGGACACGGGTACGTCGGGCAGCGCAGGCGCGTCAGGCGGCGCATCCGGAAGCACCGCAGGTGGAACGTCAAGCGGCACCCCAGGTGGCGACGCTCCAGGCAGGACATCAGGCGGCGGCGTCTCGGGCGGCGCATTGGGCGACGTGGGCGTGTCGGGTGGCTTTGCCCGAGCGGGTCGGTCGGCTCGCCTGGGACGTGGTGCGTGGCTTTGGGAGGGAGAGCCTCCGCTTCGCGTTGACGCGCTTCCCATGCGCATCACCGCCGACCAGGCCATGGACCTGGAACCGAACTTCGCCCGGCCTTCGCCCCTATGGGCGCTGGTCGGCGCAGGCGGTGACGCACTCGCTCCGATGGGTCTGGACCTGCTCGCGCACGGTCCCGGCGCCGTCGTCGCCGGGCCGGCCCGCTCGGGACGCTCCTCAGTGCTGGTGACGGCCGCCAGGTCCCTCATCTCGTACGGCACACCGGTCGTCGCCATCGCCCCCCGGCGTAGCCCGCTGCGTACGCTGGACGGTGTTCTCGCCGTACTCGATGGAGACGGAGCGGGGCTACAGGAGCTGCTCGCGAACCGCGACAGCTACGTGGTGATCGTGGACGACGCCGAGCTGATCAACCCGGACTCCCCCCTCGGTACGGCCCTGGAAGAGATCCTCCGATCAGGTCGGGACGGAGACCACGGCCTCATCATCGCGGGCGCGACAGGCGACCTGGCGACGGCATACCGCGGCTTCGTAGCGGAAACCCGCAAGTCGCGCACCGGCGTACTCCTGTCGGTACAGAGTCCGGCAGACGGCGACCTGTTCACGGTCCGTCTACCGCGCGGCTCCGTCGGAGGCCCGCCAGGACGCGGCCTGCTGGTCACCATGGGCAACACGACACCCATCCAAGCCGCCATCACGGACACCGGACCGCCGTAGAACCGGGCGAACCACACGCCCGTCTGAGCGCCGAGCCTGCCCAGGCGTCCGCCTCCGGAGCGAGGCGCGACGCGTCCAGGGCGCGTAGGGGCGCGTCAGAAACGGGTGGAGGACGGACGTCTGCACCCGCCACGAACTTCTCGGCGTTCCACGTCGGGATCACCGTGGGGCCGTGGGTGGGCGGGCTGGCGATCGGGGCCGGGTTCGGGTATCCGGTGGTGGCCTGGATCGGGGCCGGGCTGGATGTCGCCGCGCTCGGGACCGTGGGGCTGGCCGCTCTGCTGGACAAGCGCGTACGTACGAGTGATCCGGCCACGCACGCGCACGTGTGAACGGGCAGGGACGGTCAGCCGATTCGGTCGGTGACGACGCCCTCGGTTTCGCCGCCCCACACGTCGTCGTCCTCGGTCAGCCAGGTGCCGCCCTCATTGGTTCGCTCCTCGGCGCCCGCGCCGCCGCCGCCCATGGGCATGAACGGCATGCCTGACCCGGTCCCGCTGCCTGCCTTGGCCGAGCCCAGGCCGTTCGACAGGCCCGAGCCCATGCTGCCGTTACCTCCGGCGCTCGTGAGGGGTCCGGTGGCGGGCGAGGAGGAGTTCGGGGAGCTCGGGGAAGTGAAGTTGGGGTTGGTGGTCGTGGAAGTGGGGGTGGAGGAGGTGGGGGTGTTGCCGGAGTTCCAGTCGGCGGGGGGCTGGAAGTCCTCCAGTTTGGTGGAGGTGGGGCTGGACAGGCCCTTGGTGGGGTCGGTAATGCCCGACGTGGGGTCTGTCACGCCCTTCGTCGGGTCGGTAAGGCCCTTGGTGGGATCCGTGACGCCGCCCGTGGGGTCCGTAACGCCCTTGGTCGGGTCTGTCGCGCCGTTCGTGGGGTCTGTCGCGCCGTTGGTCGGGTCCGTCGCGCCAGTGGTGGGGTCCGTCACGCCCTTTGTCGGGTCGGTCAGGCCCTTGGTGGGATCCGTGACGCCGCCCGTGGGGTCCGTCACGCCCCCGGTCTTGTCCGAGCCGTCAGAGGAGCCGTCGTTGAAGCCTGCGCCGTTGTAGTCGCCGTTCCCCAATCCGTTCGTGCCGCCGGGGTTGGAGAAGTCCGTGTTCAAGGGCGTGACGGGAGGGGACGCAGCGGCGGGGTCCTTGATGTCCGGGATCTCTTTGTGGAAGGAGTCCGGCAGGTTCTGGTAGGTCTGCGTGAGGTCGTCGTTCAGCAGGCGCAGGTGCTTGCCGGCGAGTTCGTCCTGGGAGCCCCATTCGATGCCCTTGTCCATGGTGCGATACCAGCCGACCATGGAGTCGTCCCAGGTGTAGGTGTTGTCGGCCCAGGACAAGCCTCCCTTGTCCATGAACTCCTGATGCTCGCGGATCCTGTCACCGAGTGACTGCAGAGGGCGGCCCATCCAGTTGAGCTTGCCCGACAGCTCGCGCACCGTCGCGTGCAACACCCTGAGGGCTTCCTGCGCCTCGACCGACGCCTTGCCACCCCAGCACTTCGCCATCTCGACGTTGATGTCCTCGATGACGCGCTGGGCACCGGCCAGCGTCGAGCAGGCGTCGAGGTAGGCGTTGCCCGCCTGCTTGACGGCATCCGCGTCCAGCGACTGGACGAAGGTCTTGACCTCGGCGACGCTCCTGCCGTCGTCGTCCACCCCAAAGGTCGGGCAGTACGTCTTGATCATGTGCGTCTGCTTCTTGGTCTTGATCTTCTTGTCTTCGGCCACGGGAGCTCCTACGCCTCCTTGTTACCGAGGTTGGCGAGATCGACGCGCTCGTAGTTGCCCGCGCCCGCGTTGATCAGCTCGATGGCGATCCGCGTCTTCTCGACGACCTCGCGGTAGACCTCGGTGAACTCCTTGTGCCCACGCTGGACCGTTTCGACGAAGGCCTGCCCGCCGTCCCATCGCTTGACCTGCTCGACGGTCGCCTTCAGGCCGATGAGGTTGGCCTTCATATCCAGGTCGTTGACGGACCCGGACTTCTCCCCTGAGAACTTGGCGAATTCATCCGTAAGCTGCTCGGCGAGCTTCTTGAGCTTGCTGGCGCTGTACGTGACGCCCTCGCGCTCGGGATCGAGCCCGGCCCAATCCGATTCCAGATGCCAGCCCTGGACCGGCGGACTCAACTTATCGGGATCTGACACAGCAACCTCCCCGGGCACCACTGACCACAAACTTTACCCATATATCACGATCTAGTGCCCTCATTTGCGACATAACACCCACTGTCCTCATAGGCAACACTCCTATGCTGTCCTCAGGCTGGACCGGAACGGAGTGGCATGCAGACCCGCAAGGATCTCTACCAGGCACATCGGCTCATGACCCAGCGCCTGGGTATGGCCCTGTTGCAGGGCGAACCCGACCTACCCGAGTCGCCGATGCGGCGGCACAACGTGGCGACGTTCGCCGGCGTCATGATCGGCGTCCTCATCATCGCCGGGTTCGGCATCTGGGGCATGCTCAAGCCGGGCGGTGCGACCAATCTGCGGGACGCCGGTCAGCTCATCGTGGAGGAGGAGACGGGCGCCTCCTACGTCTACAGCCAGCAGACCGGCCAGTTGCTGCCCGTGGCCAACTACGTCTCCGCCCGGCTCCTCCTGGACAGCGACGCCATCAAGGTCAAGACGGTGTCCACGGAGTCGCTGGCCGGCTTCGCGCGCGGCGGGCAGGTGGGCATCCCGGGCGCTCCCGACTCGCTGCCCAAACCCGAGCGGCTCATCAAGTCGCCCTGGTCCGCCTGCGTGGTGGACGCGACCGACGCCGCCGGGGGGCGCAAGTCGTACGTGACGCTCGTGGGCGGGACCGACGTCGGCGGCGCGCCGGCCGGAAGTGACGCGCTGATCGTCAGCGATGGGCGGCAGAACTGGGCGCTCTGGGGCAACCAACGCATGGCCGTGAAGAACGTGAGCCGGCTCACCGACCAGACGCCCCGGCGGGTGCCGACCTCGTGGATCAACGCCATCGCCGAGGGCTCGGACTTCGCCGCGCCGCAGATCCCCCAGCGCGGCCGCAACATCCCCGGACCCGGCGGCTCGACGTTCAAGGTCGGGCAGGTCTTCAAGGTCGCGCCGGTCGCCGGCGCCCCCGCGCGCTGGTACGTCATGCTCGCGGACGGCCTCGCGCCGATCACCCAGACGCAGGCGACGCTGCTGGTCCAGGATCCGGCCAGCCAGGCGGCGTACGGACGGAACCACGTGCGGGAGATCCCCATCGACGCGGCGGCCGCCAACGCGACGAAGGTGTCGGCCCAGCGGATCACGGGCGGCGGCATGCCGGCCACGATGCCGCGCTTCCAGGTGCCCGCCAGCTCGGCAGCGCTGTGCATGGTCTACGCCAACACCGTGAAGGGGTCCGTGAAGGGCACGCTGACCGTGGGGAGCCGGATGGCCATCCCGACGCCGGCGTCGAACGGCAACCCGGAGAAATTCGACCAGGTGCTGCTGCCGCCGGGCACGGCGGCGCTGGCGGGGCTGTTGCCCGCCGAGAACCAGCTCTCTTCGGTGCAGCAGTTCTACCTGGTCACCGACCAGGGGAAGAAGTACCGGCTGGCCACGCCCGACGTCCTGACCAAGCTGGGCTACGACGCCTCGAACGTGGCCCCGCTGCCCGCCCACCTCCTGCACCTGATCCCTGAGGGACCGACGCTGGACCCGGCGGCCGCCAGGACACCGGTCTCCGACACCCCGGCGATGCGCTCAGGTGGCTCGTAACCAGCTCAGGTGGCTCGTAAACAGCAGGTTTCCTGGACGACAAATAGCCGTGAACATTACTATCAATGGGACATATGTGGCTTTGTGATGCCTGGGGGGCCGATGGGGGACAAGACCGAGGGGTATGAGGTCATACCGCCGGATCTGAAAAAGGCCATGGAGACCTGTGCCGAGCAGGCCCCGATCGTCCGCAACTGCATGATCGCCTTCGCACCGGCCAAGCTGAGCACGAGCGACTTCGGCCTCGCGCCAGGAGCAGATGAGTTGGGCGCGGCGTACGTCGACGGCACCGCGGAGAACAACCACCGGGACAAGCGGTACGAGTCGGTCTACGGCTACCTCGGTGACCTGGCCGACGCACTGGAGTTCATCACCACGGCCCTGGAGGTCTCCGCGTACAACTACCAGGCCGGCCACCAGGCCAGCCAGGTCGGAGGCACCAGATGAGCCACGAAGGCAGCATGAACCCGCTCCAGTGGCACTGGGCGGATTGGCACTTCGAGATCAACTGGGGCTCGCTGCTCGACCCCACCCCGCTGCTCAACACGATCACGTCCATGTGGCGCGCACTCCCCACGCTCATCGGCGGCGATGAGACCGAAGGGCGGCTCAGGGCCGCCGCCGCGGCGCACGACAGCCTGGCCGTCAGCCTCGACAAGGTCTTCGACGCTCTGGACGGGCGCGCCCAGGGCCAGCACGCCGGCTACCTCGACAAGATCGTGAAGGAGTGGAAGGGCAAGGCCGCCGACGACTTCAGGAAGGTCTGGGGCCTGGTACTCAGGCAGGACAACCGCGTCGCGCTGAAGAAGAGCTGCACGGAGATCGCCAACCTGCTCAGGATGGTGGCGGACTCGGCCGCCCACACCAGGCAGGCCATCATCGAGCTGCTCAAGACCGCGATCATCTGGTACGCGGCCTTCATAGCCCTCAGGTGGGCCGCCGGCGTATGGGGTGGATGGCTGGCCGCGGGAGCCGCCTACATGCGGACGACGAAGATCGTCCTTCTGGCGGCCCAGGTCCTCACCAGGTTCGCGTCCGTCCTGAGGATCTGTGCCGGTGCGCTCAAGGTCCTGCCCGTGGTCGGCCGGCTGAAGTGGGTGGCCAAGCTCGGCACCGCCACACGCACCGCCACGGCCATGACGAAGGCGGAGTTGACGGTCGCGAAGTTCAAGAAGTACTCGGCCTTCGCCGACAAGTTCGCCGCGTCGAGCTTCAAGGCGTACGCCAAGACCTCCGGCAGCGTGTACGCGGGCGTCATCGGCACGCAGATGGTGGCCCAGGGCATCAGCGGCCACAGCCTCTTCAACCTCGCCCCCCTGACCTTCACCCAGGCGGCCCGCATCACCACGGGCGCCATGGTGATGGCCACCTTCGCCCCCATGTCCGGATTCTTCGGCAAGGGGATCCTCCAGGGCGGCACCGCGGCGAGCTGGGCGGCGACCCTGACCAAGACGGGCGCCGCCGTCGGCGAGTCCGGCATGGCCTTCGGTGGCTTTGTCGGGATGCGCAACTGGGCGTACGAGCAGGTCAAGCTCAAGCTGCCCGGAGCCAGGGTCGCCGGGAAGCCGGGCAACATTCACAAGCAGTTCTGGGGTGGCATCCCGACGTCCCTCTTCCGGGTGTGGCGGCCCCTGCAGACCAACCCCGACTTCGGCGAGCTGCCCCAGTCGAACGTGCCCGTCGCCAGCGGCCACGCGACTCCGCCGTCACGGGTCGACACCGCGAAGGTCGGCTACTGGCCCGTCAACAACGGGTCGCTGTACGACATCGCCGAGAAGGTGTACGGCGACCCCGACCGGTGGCGCGAGATCTACGCCGCGAACAGGGACATCATCGGGGACGACCCACGCAGCCTGGTGCCCGGACAGGTGCTGCGGATTCCGCTGGACGAGTAAGGATCAGACGGAGGCGATGTCGCCGGGCACCTTGCCCAGCGACTCGTCCATCTTCACGCCGAGGCCGCCCAGCTTCTCGTCGTACTGCATGCCCGCGTCGGAGAACGGTGGCATGCCGCCCGACTTCATCGCGGTCATCTCGGTGGGGATGGAGGCCTCAAGCCCGGGGAAGAGCTTTCCGGTCATCTCGGTCTGCTGGACGGCCATGTAGAGGACCGTGGAGAGACCTCCGATGATCATGCCGTGCCGGATGAGCAGCTTCTTGACCGCCTGCAGGGTGATGGAGCCCCGCACCGCCGACAGCCCCTCGGCGGCGATCGCGGTCCACGGGGTGGTGCGCATGGCCAGCTTCCACAGGCCCAGGAGGAGCATGCTGCTGCCCACCGCCACGGCCACGAGGGCTCCGTAGTGGTAGGCCTTGGCCGCCACGTCAACGGCCTGCCCCGTGTCGTTGCGGGTGTCCTTGAGTGACTTGACCCCGTTCTTGAAGGCCGTGTGGATGCCCTCGAAGGTGTCGAAGGCCCCGCCCGCCCACTTGCCCGAGGACTTCAGCTGCTTCTTGAGGTGGTCCAGCCCCTGGTCCAGGTCGTCCAGCTCGGACATCAGACCGTCATGGTCGAGACTCCGCCAGGCCTTGGCGCTCCTCGACATCGCCCCGGGGTCCGAGACCATCACGCCAAGCGCGGCGGCGACGTAGAAGGCCCAGGGCTGCAGGATCATCACGGCCCCGGCGGCCGCCTCGCTCGCCGCCAGCTTGTAGAGCGACCCGTCGGACTCGTAGCTCACCTGGAATCCCGTCCGATCACTTCGGGCGCGATCTCATCGTCGCCACCCCAAACACCCTCGTCTTCACCGAGCAGGGCGTTCTCGCGGTCCTTCTCCCGGTCGCCACCGGTCCCGCCGCCGCCCATCGGCATCATGGGCATCATCGGCATCCCGCTCGAACCGTTGATCCCCTTCAGACCGGCCGGCACTGCGCCTGCCGCACCCACACCGGTGCCGGTGCCGAGCGCGGTGCCTATGCCCGTGCCAGTGCCCGTGCCGGTACCCGTCCCGGTGCCCGTTCCCGTCCCTGGGCCGGTCCTGGTGCCGATGCCGGTCGAGTCCGGAGACAGGCTGCTGAGGTCCGGGTTCTTGAGCTGCGGGGTGTTCACCGAGTTGGGGTCGAGCCCGGACAGCGACGTGGTGTCGGGGACCTTGCCGTCGACACCGGGCAGCTTCGAATCGGGCAGCTGCGGCTGACCGTTGAGCGCCGAGTCGATGTCCGGCACCTTCATGTCGGGCTGCTTGATCTGGCTCCCATCAGGAGTCGATGGCAGGTCCGTCTTGGGGAGGTCCGTCGAAGGCAGGTCGGTCTTCGGTAGATCGGTTGAGGGAAGATCCGTCGAGGGCAGGCCGCCATTGGGCAGGCCACCGTTGGGCAGGTTCGTGTCGCCCCCCGGCGGGTTGCCCACACCGGACAGGTCCGGTATGCCGCCGGAATTCGGCAGGCCGGAGCCGCCGGGATTGCCGAGGCCGCCGAGGTTCGGTCCGCCGCCGAGGCTGTTCGGGTCGAAGCCCACGTTCTGGAACTGATTGCCGCTGGCGTCATCCGCCGCCCGGTAGTTGGAGGAGGCCTGCCTGAGCGCGGTCTTCCAGCTCTGCAGCGCCTTGCGTCCCTTCTCGAGCGCGTCCTTCTGCCGTTCGACCGCCTTGTCGTGGACGCTGTTGACGCCGATGCCGATCACCCCGAAATGCGGCCACTGTACGGGGAGGGTGTTCGTCTTGGCCTCCAGCGAGGAGATGACCCCGGCGTGTTCGTCTATCGCCTCGCTGTTGGTGTCGAGCGCGCTGGTCTTGAAGGAGACGCCCGACGCCGTCGGCAACTGCCCGCTGTTCTGCAGCTGCGCGAGTTGAGCCGCCTGGCTGGAGTTCTGCGTTGAGTTGCCCATACCACTCCCCGTAGCGCGATCAGCAGATGACCGGGTCGGTCACGTCGTGCGCAGAGTTCCAATCGTCCTGGTCCGCGGGGAGATAGGTCATTCTCTCGAAGTCCCCCTGGTCCGACGCGCCACCACCACCCATCGGCATGAACGGCATGCCGCCGGACATGCCGTTCCCGGACGTCCGCATCGCCGCCGCGAGCCCTTGGCCCCCCGCGCCCATGCCACCGTTCGGCGAGCCGAGCACCGAGGGGACGCTGGGCGTGCCGGTGGGTGAGAGGACGCCCACCGGGTTGGGGGCGATGGTGCTCACCGGATTGCCGGTCGGGTTGAAAACCGTGGTCGGCGTAGTGGTCGGCGTTGTCGGCGAGTAAGCGGACACCTCGGTCCCGTTCGGGTCCAAGCCGCCCTTGACGTTGTCGCTGCTGGTCTTGTCGTCCTGGCCGAGCACGGGCGGGACCGTCTGGTCCTTTGTGTCGGAACCGCCGGTCTTCGAGGGATCCTGGCTGCCGGTGCCGTCACTCGACGAATCGCCCTGACCGCCGGAGTCGGAGCCGTTCTGGTCGCCGTTGCCGGAGTCCGAGCCCGGCTTGTCGCCGGAGTCGGAGCCGTTCTGGCTGCCGTTGCCGGAGTCCGAGCCCGGCTTGTCACCCGAGCCGGAGCCCGAGGAGTCGCCCGAACCGCTGCCGCGGGAGCCGTCGGAGCCCGTGCCGTTACCCGTGGAGCCCGTGGAACCCGAGCCGCCGGAACCGGAGCCGCCGTCAAACCCGCCGGAGCCACCCGACGACCCGCTTCCACCGGAGCCGGCGTTGATCCCCACGCGGTCCGGGTATCCGGGGTCGCGGTACGTGCCCGTACCGCCCGGGATCGAGACGCCGGGCAGCTCGTAGGAGACGTCGTGCGGAACCTGAACGTTGTAAAGATCGACGATCTTCTTGTTCAGCTCCTGCATCGCCTGCTGGGCCTCGCGGTCCGCGGCGGCCTTCGCGGCCTTCGCGTTGGCGGCGTCGTCCACCATGATCTCGGAGCTGGGAACGTCGCCATCGGAGCTCTTGTTCGTCGAGATGCCCTCGACCTTCGAGATCGTCTCGGGGAGGTAGCTCGCGTACTGGCGCAGGGCGGAGCCCATCATCTCCAGTTTGGTGGACAGCTCGCCGCCTGAGGCGTGCAGCATCTGCAGCGCGTGGCGCGCCTTGCTGGCGTCAGGGCCCTTCCACACGTTGAGGATCTTGCCCGCGTGCTCTTCCAGCGCGTTGACGGCACTCTCGATCGCGCTCGACGCCTTGTCGTACGCGAACCCGGCATCCTCGATCTGGCTGGGCTGGGTGTTCTTCAGCATCGTCAGGATCTCGTCCTTGGACGCCTTGACCTCACCGCCCTCTGGCATCTTGTCGAACGACAGGATGACGACGACATGCCTGCCGCCCTTGCCCTCGGCCATCAGCCCTTGCCCTCATTGGCCTTGTCACCGGCGCCATGGTTGGCGGCGCTCGCCTCGACGGCGGCGATCACGTCCTTGTAGGCGTCGATGAATTCCTGATAAACCTGCGCGAACTTCTTGCCGCCGCTGTTGGCGCCGACAGTCCTGCTGAAGGCACTGGCGTCGTGCCACGTGCCGATCTGCGCCTCGGACAGCTGGCAGTGGTCCAGGATGCCGTTCACGGAACCGTTGGTGTAGCCCTCCGCCGAGCCGGGTCCCGTCATACCGCCGAGGTACGACTTGAGCTCTTCCGCGATCGCTCGCATCTGGGTGGGGGAATGCTCCCGCCCCGGTCCCGAGTCGAACAGATCAGGATCGATGTACAGAGGGTCCTGCTCGCCCTCCATTGCATCCTTCTGAGTCATCCCCAACCCCCATAGACAAAGGAACCCGGCCGGCGCTCAGCGGCACCGGCCGAGGGAGGCACGATCGGCGCGACCGACTGCTTAGTCGGACCAGATGCTGATGTTGCGCCGCTCAGCGGTCTCGTAGTTACCCTTGGCGATGCTGACGGCCTTGGCCGCCTCGAACAGCTGCTTGCCCATCTCAACCTCGAGGTTGTCCCACTGGGCCTTCTTGCCGTCGAAGAACGTCTTCGCCTCACCCTCCCAGTCCGTGCCGAGGGTGGTCCTGACGTCGTTGTAGAGATCGTCCGTCGCCTTGTCCAGCTCGGTGACGATCGACTTGAGCTGCTCGTACGCCGCTTCCATGTTGGGGAAGTGGGCGTAGGTGTAGTCCTCGGGAGTGAAGGTGTCGGCCATGAGTGTCTCCGTCCTAGGTGCTGGGGGGGCTTAGCTCGACGCGTTGATGAGCGAGTCGATACGGCCGGCGCTGCCGGCGCTGTTGAGCCCGCTGGAGATGTCCATGTTCTGCTGCGCGGCGTCGGCGTACACACCAGCGTTGATGTTCAGCTTGTCGTAGATGTCCTCAAGGATCTTGATCACCTGACGGAAGTCAAGGTCCCAGGCGTCGAGCGCCTTGCCGAACTGCTGGGAAGCGCCGCCCTTCCAGCCGGCGGCCATCAGGTCACCCTTGATGGTCTGCACCCTCTGGCGCATGCCCTCGATGTACTGGGCGGTGGTTTCGCACTGGCCGGCAGCCTTGATGAGCTTCGTGGGCGCCGTACCCATAAGTGTGGCCATTGGACCTCCAGGTCAACAAGGTCTGGTTCTGTACGGCGGTGCCGTAGGTCCGGTCAACCCGGGTACCCCCGCAAACAACATCAAATGGCATGCTAGCCCCCATCTGCCCCAGAAATAACAGATACTTAACATAACGGCTAGATCACCGTTAGGCGACTTTTTGGCAAACAAGCAGGTAGACGGCCCGCCGATTTCTGACTGAGTCCGCTGATGGGTGGTCGCGACTTGTCGTAAAAGCTCACAACCTGTACGGCTCAGCAGCCTCACGGATACGCTTTTGCCGCTTCTGTGTTGATTGCTGGGAGGGCGACAGGTGGCCGAATTCGGGACCGTGGGGCGATCGAGCATCGACAGCCTGCTCAACTGGAGCTCTCCCCCGCCGCAGGACGGCCCGAGCGAGGTCCAGGTGGGCACCGCACCCCCGGGCTCGATCGACGGTGGGACGACCGTCCTTGTCTCGGGTGACGTGACCGGGGGCTCTTCACCGGTGAGCCTCCAGGGCGGCGACACCTCTGGTGATCCCGGGAGACTCATCGAGGCCGGCTCGCCCGACACCCAGGCGACCCAGGCGGCCACCGTCGACGACCAGGCGATCCCAGCAGACCAGGCGGGGCCTGCCGTCGACCAGATCCCGCCGGACCAGGCCGGACCCGCCGTCGACCAGATCCCGCCCGATCAGGCGGGCCCGGCCGACGGCCAGGGGGACCCCACGGTGATCGAGTCCGACCAGCTGAGTGTCGGGCCCGAGACGGTGGACGACGTGATCGACGGCGAGCCCGGCTCGGTCGATCCGCAGGCCGCCGAAGGTGATCCCGCGTGGGAGCCCTCAGACGCCGACGAGAGCGCGGACCCGGACGGCACCGACACGTCGGGCGACGCGACCGAGGACCCGAACGACCCGCAGAACCAGGACGACACCGGAAACCAGGACGACCAGAGCGGCACGGACACCGGCGACCAGTCGGACACAGGCGACCAGGGCGACACGTCGGACCCGCAGACCGACCCCGGTAGCGCCGACGGCCAGGAAGACCCCGGCGGCTCCCAGACCGACCCCGCGGACTCCCAGACGGACCCAGGCGGCCAGACCGACCCCAGCGCGCCCGACGGCCAGGACGGCTCGACCGTTCCCGAGACCCCCTCGACGGACCCGTCAGGCGGTGGCGGCGGCACCGAAGACCCCGGCTCCGGCACCCCGGAAACGCCGACCCCGGAAACGCCCACCACGGAAACGCCCACCACGGAGACACCCACTCCGGACCTGCCCACCGCGGAGACTCCCTCCGCGGACACACCCAGCGCCGAGACTCCCGCCGTGGACACACCCAGCGCGGAGACTCCGACCGGGGGCCTGCCCACCGGAGGCGGCGGGGGTGGGGGCGGCGACGACCAGGGCAAAGGCGACAGCAAGGGCAAAGGCAAGGGCGGCGACCAAACCGACAGCAAGGACACCCCCCCAACCGCGAAGGACACCAAGCTCGCGGCAGGCGGCGTAGGCGGCGGCTGGCGCAAGGCCCACCCCGACGTCATGGAGAAGCTCGGCAAGACGATCGGCCCCTCCAAAGACGGCAAGGGCGACACCCCGGGCGACCACCTGGGCGCCGCGGAGGAAACGGCCCGGCACATCGGCATCCCTTTCCCAGGCTTCGGCTTGGTGGGCTCGATGATGTTCAGCTCCGCGTACGGCTCGGCCCGCACGTCGGCCGCCGACTACCTCAAGAGTGCCAAGAACCAATTGGGTGTCTGGGACGAGCAGCTCCGAGAGGGAGCCAACGTCGTCCGAGAGGCCAACGCCAAGAGCACCGCGAAGAAATGACCCGGGGACGACATGGACACTTACCCATATGGGACAAGCCTCTACACCACGGCGATCGGCACCTGCTTCATCGCCGCGGGCCTGCCATCGAACCCCGCGATCCGAACGATCTGCAGGTTCGCCGGGACGCTCATCGGCACGATTCTCTCCAGCCCCGGCGACATCCAAGAAGCGGCCAGAGACACCCGCCACATGACCGCGACGGTCAACAACGCGGCCACGTCCATCGACACCGCCCTCGACACCATCGACTCCGACCACTGGGAGAAGATGGCGCGTCCGGACGTCGACGCCGCGGTGAAGAAGTTCACCACGCAGGCGAAGAACAGCTCGCAAGTCTACGAGGGGCTCGCGGGAGCGCTCGACCAGCTCGCCAAACATTCCTTCCAAGCGGCCGTGGCCAGTATCTCCGTGGCCACGGTCCTGGCCACCCTCTCCGCCCTTAGCGCCGCGGGCAAGCTCTTCCCTCCCACGACGGTGGCGACGGACCTCACCGCCACCGCTTCGAGCGCCGCGGCGCTCGCCGTACTGAGGGCGATCGTGGGCAACAGCAAAGGCGTCTACTTGGCGGCCGCCGGCATCGCCGGGTCGGCGACCATGTTCATGGGCGGCTCCGCGTCGGACATGAGCAAGGCCGTCACCCCCTCGGACCCCAAGAAGATGCCGGCGTTCGAGCAGGTCTACATTCCCAACCTGCCCCAGTTCGGCAAGGACGGCCAGCCCCTCGGCACGAAGAAGGACGTCTAGACGACGGTCAGAGGTCCAGGCGGCGGCGGATACGGTCGAGCTCGCCCATGACGTCTTCGAACGTCCGGTTGTAGGCGGACTCGGCCTCCTTGATCTTGTGCAGGGCGGCCTCGGGGTCATCGACGTACTTCATCGGGTTGTCCTCGTCGCCGAAGGCCTCGCCCATGGCCTCGGTGACCTGCCGCTGCAGGTCCGCGGTCGCGGCCTGGAGCTGCTGCTTGATGAGCTCGGAGAGCTCGCCTGAGCTCAGCCGCATCGCCTTGGGATGCAGCAGGAGGTCGCGCAGCCCCTCGCTGCCGTACGCGATCGTGACGAGGCCGTCGTCGTCCTGGGCCCGGCCGACGATGTCGGTCATGTTCTTCTGGAGCTCTTCGATGCGGGCGAACTGCTCGTCCGCGCCCTTGAGAAGCTTCTCGATGTCGATGTTCGCGAAGTCCCCAAACTCCTGCATCTTCACTCCACTCTCACAAAACTGTTAAATCGCGCAGCAACCTATCACCCGGACAAACCGCGCACCCACGAATAGACCTCGAGAACGCCCAGCGCAAGGGGGAAGAGCTCGACGATCAGGATGACGTCCACGATGTCCGCCGCGCGGCCCCAGAACGGCGACGGCCTGCCCGTGGGCAGCCAGAGGCCGATGCCGACGGCGGTCAGCGCCAGCCACAGCATGACGATCGCCACGGCCACGGCCCCGATGACGCCGGACTTCGGGCCGAGGGTCATCGCCAGCAGGCCGAACGCGGCGAGACCGACGGTGATCAGCCACAGCCGCTGACGGACGCCGCGGAAGACCCGGGCCCGCATCATCAGCGTCAGTCCGAGCGTTCCGGTCATGAGGGAGGCGACCCAGCCGCCGTACGTCGCCAGCAGCACCTCGGAGACCAGCGCCACCAGCCCGACCGCGATGATCATGCCGGTGGCGTAGCGCTGGGCGATGATGGTCCGTTCCTGGATGGCCGCGCTGTCCAGGCGCTGGTTGTCGGCCCGCAACTCCTCCGCGGTGGTGGGCATGGCCGGGAGCGGCACCTTGGCCAGGCGGAACGACAGCGTGGGCACCAGCGGGCTCAACCCCAGCAGGATCGACACCGTCACCGCGGCCACTCCCGCGGGCGGCGGTCCCCACACCATGACCACGGCCGCGCCGATCGCCCCACAGGTCGCGGCGACGGCCGTACCGAGGAATCCCGGCACGCCGTCGGAGATCAGCGCGCCCGCGATGGTCGCCACCAGCGCGGTGCAGGCGAGCGCGGCCAGCAGGTGGGGCGGGCCGACGTTCAGGACGCCGCCGCTGGCCGGTGCGAACAGGCCAGCCATGAAGCCGTACGGCAGCGCCGCGTGCCCGATCAGGGCGCCCGCCAGGGAGTCGCCCACCGCCCTCGACAGGGCCGCGCCCGTGGCCACGACCACCAGCGCCATCAGGCCCGCCACCACCGTGACGACCAGCGGGGACGCTCCGGAGAGCGCCAGGGCGAACGCGCCGACGACCAGCAGCCCGAGCGCGCCGCTCGCGCCCATCAGCCGGGTGTGCTTGGTCTCCCAGGTGCCCGAGGACTTCTTCACCCCGGTCGCGACCACGTCGGCCACGTCGTCGTACAGGGCGGGCGGCAGGATCGCCTCGCGCGGCCTGAGGTAGAGCACCTCGCCGTCGAGTATGCCCAGCGCGCCGAGGCTCTGGCCCAGGTCGAGCGGGGAGCCGCCGAGCCGCTGCAGCGTCCACCCCGGCGCGGCGGCGGACTCGCCGCCCAGTTCGTCCAGGGCGCGCAGCAGTCCGGGCAGGACGTGCGGGAGCGGGATGTCGGCGGGCAGCGCCAGATCGGCCTTGCGCCGCGGTCCCACGATCGTCACATGGCACAGCGGGGGCAGCGGCACGTGCACCTGGGCGAGCGAGCTGACCTGCATGGGTCCCGGCGGGTGCGGGGGGCCCTGCAGGTGCGGCGGACCTGGCAGGCGAGGTGGACCCTGCGGAAACGGTCCCTGAACGGCCGGTCCGTGGACCATCGATCCCATCGCTGGACTCCGTCCCACGAGCATCATGGACAAGAGAGAACATATCGGGTCGCTTCTGGTAAGAAGGTCAGCAACCGATACGGAGGACCATTCCACGGTGAGCATCGTCGTTGTCCGGCGACCCGAACGTCGTCCCAGCCCCAAACCTCCGCGCGGGGAGATCCTGCTCGAATCGCCTCCTGAGATCCCCGAGGTCCAGGGCCAGGGCTTCATGCTGGTGCTCACGTATCTGCCCATGGTGGCGGGCGCCGCCGCGATGGCCCTGATGTTCACCGCGGGCGGCAACTCCAATCCGATCATGTACGTGGCCAGCGGCATGTTCGCGGTCTCCATGGTCGGCATGACGCTGGGGCAGATGGGCCGCCAGGCGGGTGAACGCAAGCACAAGCTCAACGGGGCCCGCCGCGACTACTTCCGCTACCTGTCGCAGGTGCGCAAGAAGGTCAGGCGGGCGGCCAAGCAGCAGCGCGAGGCACTGGAGTGGAGCGGCCCCGAGCCCGACGCGCTCTGGTGGATCGCGATGGGCCCCCGTCTGTGGGAGCGCCGGCCGCGTGACGACGACTTCAGCACGGTACGGCTCGGCACCGGTGTGCAGAAGCTGGCCATCCAGCTCATCCCGCCGGACTCCAAGCCGGTGGAGGACCTCGACGCGCTGTCGGCCGGCGCGCTGCGCAGGTTCGTCCGGGCGCACGCGACGGTGTCGGAGCTGCCGGTGGCCGTGGCGCTGGGCTCGTTCGCGCGCATCAAGCTCAGTGGCGACGCGATGGCCATGCGCGAGCTGGTACGGGCCATGATCGGCCAGATGGCGGTGTTCCACTCGCCGGACGACCTGCGGATCATGGTGTGCGCCGGCCAGGAGTGGATGGGCCACTGGGACTGGGTCAAGTGGCTGCCCCACGCGCTGCACCCCGACGAGGTCGACGCCGCCGGGCCGGTGCGCCTGATGGCCGAGAACATGAGCGAGCTGGACCGCCTGGTGGGCGCCGAGCTCAAGGAGCGGGCCAGGTTCCGGCCCGGCTCACCCGCGGACGCTCTGCCGTACCACGTGCTCATCGTCGACGGCGGGCACGTGCCGCACGACTCGCAGCTCGGCGTCGACGCCATCCAGGGCGTCACGGTGATCGACCTGTCCGGGGCCACCGGGCCGGTGGAGGAGAAGGCCACGCTCCGGCTGGAGATCCAGCCCGACGGCTTCCACATGATCAAGCTCGACCACGCCGGCAAGGAGAACAAGACCCGGCTCGGCAACCCCGACAAGCTCGACTACCTGCGGGTGGAAGGGCTGGCCAGGCAGCTCGCGCCGCTGCGCGCCTCCGCCACCAGCGGCGGCGAGGTCGAGGACGTGCTGTCGGTCAACACCACGCTGACCGACCTGCTCGGCATCGGCGACCCCCTGCGGCTGGACCCGGCGCTGACCTGGCGGCCGCGGGCAGGCCGGAACCGGCTGCGGGTGCCGATCGGCCTCGGCGCCGACGGCCGGATGGTCGAGCTGGACATCAAGGAGTCGGCGCAGGGCGGCATGGGCCCGCACGGCCTGGTCATCGGCGCCACCGGCTCCGGCAAGAGCGAGCTGCTGCGCACGCTGGTGCTCGGCCTCGCCGTCACCCATTCGTCGGAGATCCTGAACTTCGTCCTGGTCGACTTCAAGGGTGGCGCCACCTTCCTCGGGCTCGACACGCTCACCCACGTCTCCGCGGTCATCACCAACCTGGAGGACGAGCTCCCGCTGGTCGACCGCATGTACGACGCGCTGCACGGCGAGATGGTGCGCCGTCAGGAGCTGCTGCGCTCGGCCGGCAACTACGCCTCGCTGCGCGACTACGAGCGGGCCCGCGAGCAGGGCGCCCAACTGGCGCCGATGCCGACGCTCTTCGTGGTGCTGGACGAGTTCAGCGAGCTGCTGTCGGCCAAGCCGGAGTTCATCGAGCTGTTCGTGATGATCGGGCGGCTCGGCCGCTCGCTCGGCGTGCACCTGCTGCTGGCCTCCCAGCGGCTGGAGGAGGGCAGGCTGCGCGGCCTGGACACGCACCTGTCGTACCGGATCGGCCTGCGGACGTTCTCGGCCATGGAGAGCCGCGTCGTGCTCGGCGTGGCCGACGCCTACGAGCTGCCGTCCGCGCCGGGCAACGGCTTCCTCAAGTTCGACACCACCGGCATGACCCGGTTCAAGGCCGCGTACGTGTCCGGCCCCCACCAGGCCGACCCCCGCCTCGCGGCCCCCGAGGGCGACGACAGGACGATCCGCCAGGTCGTGGAGTACGGCCCGGCCTACTCGCCGCTCCCGGTCGTGGAGGAGCCGGCCAAGGAGGTCGCCAGGACGGACGAGGAGAAGGGGCCGCGGAGCAGCCTGCTCGACATCGTCGTGGAGCGGCTGTCCGGGCACGGCCCGGCCGCGCACCGGATCTGGCTGCCGCCGCTCGGCGAGCCGCCGACCCTCGCGCACCTGCTGCCGCCGCTGACCGTCACCCCCGAGCTCGGTCTGTCCACGCCCGGCTGGGAGGGCAGGGGCCGCCTCGCCGGGGTCGTGGGCATCATCGACAAGCCGTTCGAGCAGCGTCGTGACCCGTACTGGCTGGACCTGTCGGGAGCGGCCGGCCACGTCGGCGTCGCGGGCGGCACGCAGAGCGGCAAGAGCAACGTGCTGCGCACGCTGGTGACCAGCATGGCGCTCACGCACACGCCGCGCGAGGTGCAGTTCTACTGCCTGGACTTCGGCGGTGGCGCGCTGGCCGCGCTGGACGGCCTGCCGCACGTCGGCGGCGTGGCCACCCGCATGGACGGGGACCGGGTACGCAGGACCGTCGCGGAGATCGCCACGATCCTCGCGCAGCGCGAGCGCGACTTCGCCGCGCGCGGCATCGACTCGATCAGCACCTACCGCCGGCTCGTGGCCTCGGGAGAGTACGAGGGCGACGGCTGGGGCGACATCTTCCTGCTGATCGACGGCTGGCTGACCATCCGCCAGGAGTACGAGGCGCTGGAGGGGGTCATCACCGACCTCGCCGCCAGAGGGCTCGGGTACGGCATCCACATCATCGCCTCCACCAACAAGTGGTCGGAGTTCCGGGCGGGGATCAGGGACCTGTTCGGCACGCGGCTGGAGTTCAAGCTCGGTGACGCCTACGAGTCGGAGGTCAGCCGCAAGGCGGCGCTGGCCGTACCGGAAGGCGTGCCGGGGCGCGGCCTGACCAAGGAGGGCATGCACTTCCTGTCCGCGCTGCCGCGCATCGACGGGGTGCGCGGTGCCGACGACCTCTCCGCCGGCGTGCGCTCGCTGGTGGAGGTCGTACGGGCCTCCTGGCAGGGTCCCGCCGCCCGCCCGGTGCGACTGCTGCCGGCGATGCTGCCCGCCGCGTCGCTCCCGGAGCCCGCCCTGACCGGGCCGAACCGGATCGCCATCGGCATCGACGAGGCCGCCTTGGCGCCGGTCGCACTCGACTTCGACGTCGACCCGCACTTCATCGTGTTCGGCGACACCGAGTGCGGCAAGTCGAACGTGCTGAAGCTCATCATGGAAGGCCTGGTCGTCAGGAAGACGCCCAAGGAATGCATGATGATCGTGCTGGACTACCGCCGCGCCCTGCTCGACACCGCGGTCACCGACCACCGCATCGGGTACGCGGCCTCCAGCACCGCCGCGGCCGAGCTGATCCAGGACGCCCGCACCGCGCTGCTCAAGCGGCTGCCCCCGGCGGACCTCACGCCGGAACAACTCAGGGAGCGCAGCTGGTGGCAAGGCTCCGACCTGTACATCATCGTGGACGACTACGACCTGGTCGCCACCTCGAACAACCCGCTGGCGCCCCTGGCCGAACTGCTGCCGCAGGCCCGCGACATCGGCCTGCACCTGATCATCTCCCGCCAGATGGGCGGCGCGAGCCGCTCCATGTTCGACCCGGCCGTCCAGCGGCTGAAGGAGATGGCGAGCCCGGCTCTGATCATGTCGGGCAACAAGGACGAGGGCGCGCTGTTCGGCAACGTACGTCCGCAGCAGCTCCCGCCGGGCCGCGGCTTCTACGTGGACAGGAGGTCGGGCGCGCGCCTGATCCAGACGGCGTTCCTGGACACGCCGTAGGTTGTCGGCCGTGTCACATGTGCGCTACCGGCTGACCGGCACGTCCTTCCCCGGCACCGTGGACCTGACGGTCTCGGCCGACGGGCGGGCCCGGCTGGAGCATGCGCGGGCGAGCGGCGTCCGGGCCTGGACGGCCGAGCTGGACCCAGTCGTGTGGCCGTGGCTGCTGGACGCGCTGCGCGCTTCGGGCTTCCCCGATGTGGCGGCGCCCGCGCCGGTGCCGGGCTCCACGCTGCGCGAGGTGAGCGTGGTGGTCACCGACAGGGGCGCCGAAGCCACCCCGGAAAGCGGGCACGGCGCGGACGCCGCAGACGGCACGGACGGCGGGGTTGGCCAGCTGGCCGGGTCGGTGCTGTTCGGCTGGCACCACGGCGGCGAGCTGGGGCTGGAGCGGGTGCTGCGGATACTCGACGCGCTGGTGCACCAGGTCGGCAACGGTGCTGTCAGGGAGACGGCGAACGAGCTGCCGAGGCTGGCCCACCGCTCCGCGCCGGACCCCACGCTGCCACCGCCCGATCCCGGCTCACCGGCCGCCGCCGCCTTCGGCACCGTGGGCGGGCGGCCCGCCTACGCGCTGTCCCGTCCCGGCCGTACCTTCGCCCTGTACGGCCTGCCGTACGAGGAGGAACTGGGCGCCGCCACCGTCACCGACGCGCACACACGGGCGATCGCGCTCGGCACGGCGGGTGGCCGGGAGATCGTCGCCACCGGCGGCGACGACCTGGTCATCAGGGTCTGGGACACCGGCACCGGGCAGCAGCTCCACGCCGAGGCGGGCCACGACGGCCCGGTTCTGGCGGTGGCCGCGGCCGGCGGGCTGATCTACACCGGCGGCGCCGACGGCGTGCTGCGCGTCTGGGACGCCGCGGGATCGCTGGGCTCACTGGCGGATCGGCACGAAGGCGCGATCAACGCGGTGCGCGCCTACGGCACGCTCCTGGTCACCGGCTCCGACGACGGGATGGTACGGCTCACCGACCTGTCGAACGGCCGCACCCTGCACTCGCTGCCCGGCCACGGGGGCTGGGTGAACGCGGTCGCCGCCGGTGCCGGGCTCGTCGCATCGGCGGGCGCTGACCGGCTCATCCGGATCTGGGACGCCGGCACCGGGCATGAGCTACGCGCCCTGGAGGGTCACGAGGCGAGCGTGACCGGCCTGGCCTTCCTCACTGTGTCGGGACGGCCGGCCCTGGCGTCCTGCGCACTCGACGGCCGGGTGACCATCCACGACCCGCACACCGGCACGCTCCTGGCGGGATGGCGGTCCGGCGACTGGGCCGCCGGCATCGCCACCGTGCCAAAACCGCCGATCGGGATCCCCGGGGCCGAAGGGGCCGCCGGGCTTGCGACCATCGGGGCCGACGCAGCGCCGGAGCGGCTGGCCACCGCGGAGGACGGCGTAGCGCCGGAGTGGCTGGTCACCGCGGAGGACGGCGCAGCGCCGGAGCGGCTGGTCACCGTAGGTGACGGGGTCCGGGTCTGGACGGTCGACGGCACGCTGCTGCGGGAGCTCACCGACGCCGTCGCGGATGCGGTCGCCACCGATGGGACGCTCCTGGCCGCCGGCTCCCCCGACGGCGCGTTGCGGGTCTGGCGTCTGGCCGACGGCGACCTCCGGCCCGTGGCATCCGCGGACGACGGCGCCACCGCACCCAGCGACAGCATCCCCGCCGCCCCCACAGACGGCCTCACCGCCGCCTCCACAGACGGCGGCATCACGAGCCTGGCCTTCGACGGTGGCAGCCTGGTCTGCGGCACCGACGGCGGCACCGTCCGCGTACACGATCCCATGAGCGGTGTGGTCGCGGTGCCGACCCCGCACACCGGCCAGGTGCTCGCGCTCGCCCTCGACGGCGACCTGCTGGTCTCCGGCGGCATGGACGGCACGGTCAGGACCTGGGACGCGATCTCGGGCCGCCCGCTGCGCCGCCTGGCCGCACACACGGCGGGCGTCACGTGTGTGGCAACCGGCCGGTCCGGTGACCGGGTCGTGATCGCGTCGAGCGGGTACGACCGGGTGGTCAGGACCTGGGAGGCGGCGACGGGCCGGCCGCTGTCGGCCGTGTACGGGCACTCGCTGCCGGTGTACGCGCTGGCGTTCGGCACGCTCGGCGGCCGGGCGGTGCTCGCCTCCGGCAGCTATGACGGGCTGGTACCCGTGCGGGACACCGAGACGGGCGAGGACGTCGTGGTGCTCGGCGGCAACCCGGGCACGGTCCGGTGCCTGCGCTTCCTCGGCGGCGATGTGCTGGCGGTGGGCTGCGACGACGGCACCGTACGGCTATGGCGTCTGCCGGACGGCGAGCAGGTCGGCGAGACCCGGCTGGGCGACGTCCCGCTCGCCCTGTCCGACGACCTGTACGCGGTGACCCAGAACGGGCTGAGCCGCCTGACGCCCCCAAAACCGCAGTGACCCAGAACGGGCCGAGCCGCCCCACGCCCGCTTGCGCGGTTAGGGAACTGGGCCTCGGCCGTCTACTGTGGGCCGAGCACGTCGTCCATGCCCAGCTGATCGAGGACCTTGAGCGCCAGATCGACGTATGACGCCTCGTAGAGGAAGTCGAACGGCCTACCGCCAGGTGCCTCGTCAAGGTGTCCGATCGTGACACCACGGCGTGCCGTCGGCACGAACTCCACCCGGACGAGCAGCGCCGAGCCGTCCGGCATCACGTACCTGCCGTCGACGAGCCGGCTGAGACCTGCCCGCACGCGCCTGCCGAAGTAGCCCAGGTCCGCCCGCGACATGTCGGAACGGTAGGCGAACTTGACGGTGTACTCGGTAACGCGTCGTACCACTCCGTCTTTCGGTTTGAGGGTCAGGTCGCGACGCTCGATGGCCGCGACCCCCGGATCACGTGCCCCCATGTTCACCGGCTGGACCTGCCTGCGCGCGGCCACCAGCTCGGCCGCGCCGAAGGTGTGCGGCTTCCCCCCGTGCGGCGTGGCCCCCCAGTCGGTGACCGCCTCGCTCACCCTTCGCGCGTCCCATGCCGCCTGCCTGCGCGCGGCTACGGCGTCCGCCTTGGGAGCCGCTTCGGTCGAGGCGGCCTCGGCCGTCCGCGGTGGGCCGAGCACGTCGTCCATCCCCAGCTGATCGAGGACCTTGAGCGCCAGATCGACGCGTGACGCCTCGTGGGGGAAGTCGAACGGCCTGCTGCCAGGTGCCTCGTCGCGGTGTCCGATCGTGACACCGCGGCGTTCCGCCGGCTCGAACTCCGCGCGGACGAGCAGCGTCGAGCCGTCCGGCAGCACGTACCTGCCGTTGACGAACTGGTCGAGACCTGCCCGCACGCGCGTGCCAAGGTGACCCAGCGGCGACGTGTCGGAACGGTAGGCGAACCTGACGGTGTACTCCGTGACGGGCCGTATCGCTCCGTCGCGTGCCTTGACGGTCAGGTCGCGACGCTCGATGGCCGCGACCCCCGGGTCACGTGCCTCCATGTTCACCGGATGGGCCCGCTTGCGCGCGGCCACCAGCTCGGCCGGGCTGAAGGTGTGCGGCTTCCCCCCGTGCGGCGTGGCCCCCCAGTCGGTGACCGCCTCGCCCACCCTTCGCGCGTCCCATACCGGCCCCTTGCTGTGCGGGTACTCCCCAGGAGCCTTGGGTGGCCCGGCGGCCTGCCCGGCTCCCTGGTCGTCGTGCAGCTGCTCCACGAGCGCGCCGAAGTGGTCGCCGCCGTACGCTAGGCCCTGCCACTCTCCCGCCTGCTTGGCCCTCAGCTCGGCGGTGACGCGGACGTAGTCGGGCGATCCGTCGGCCAGGACGGGCGAGCGCTCCGCAGCCTCGCTGAACAAGGTAGCGGCGCGGCGGACGCCGGCCTCGCTGGGTGGCTCGCCAAAGAACTCTCCGGCCGCCCTCTGCATGACCTGCTGTCCCGTCTCGCCCGGGTGTGGCCGCCCGTCGGTGTAGGCGAACCACTCGCGCAGCCTCGACAGGCCCTCGATCGTCCTCGCGTCGGCATGACCGTGCCCCAGCACCGCCTCGCTCCGCGCCCTGACCCAGGCCCCGTCGAGCGGTCCCGCGTCCGGCTTCCAGCCGAGGAAGGTCACCAGGCCGGACAGGCGGCGCAGATCTCGTACCGTCACGGCATCGGGGGCGGCGCCGTAGAGCGAGTGGGCGGTGTCCAGGAGCGCGCGGACGTAGTCGATATGGCGCTGGGTGAGCCGATCGCCGAACAGGGCGTAGGCGCGATCCAGTACCCGCACGTGGTCGATCAGGTCGCCGTCCTGATGCGGGAATTTGACGAGCAGGTCTCTCAGGTGGTCGGACAGGCGCAGCTGTTCCGGCGTGTACGCGGGCCGCGTCCACTCGTCGGCCGGCTGCCGGAACCCGGCCTCCCCCTCGACGAACCGCTGCGACGCGGGCACCAGGTCGTCGAAGTGCACCAGGTGGTGGTCGCGCAGCGCGGCCACCGGCGGGACTTCGTGGCCCGCGTGGTCCAGCAGCACGTCGCCGTCCACTTTCACACGGACCGCGTCGCCCATCAGATTGTCGCCCGGCTCCATGTGCCGGTCCGTGAGCGTCCGGCGGCCCCGCTCCGGGGGTTCGAGGTACTCGTCCGCCAGCCCGAGGTGGTGCCCCATCTCGTGGGCGTGGATGTGCCCGTCGTTGTCCGCGTACCAGGTCACCATGTCGGCGCGACCACCGGCGGCGCGGAAGGTCACCACCTCCAGATCGCCGGGCTGCGCGTTACGCACTTCCTGGAACTCCAGCCGGACGTGCAGCTGGCTGCCGTCGCGGAGCCGGTGCTGGTGGTTGTAGTACCGGTCCACGCCGTCGAGCGCGTTGGACTTGAGTTGCGCGACCTGTTCGGACGTCATGCCCTTCTCGGCGACGTACTTGATCTTGACCGTGAACTCGGTCACCGTCCGGACCTCGTCGCCGCGGATCGCGAAACGGCGTGCCTCCACGCGAGCGCTGGCATCGAGCACCGGACGCTGCGGGTTGCGGCCCTCGACCACCCACGGATCCGCGTTCTTCCTGAGGTGGGCCCATTCGCTCGCTCTGAGCGCCTGCCGCGGGTCTATGCAATTGGACAGCACACCCCGGAGCTTGGCCAAGACGGACTCGCCGTTGACCGGCAGGAGCGGAGTGCGGTAGTCGGGTTCGAACTCGTAACTGCGGACCGGGCGCGCCCGCATACGGTCGCCAGGGTCGCCGGTCGACGAGGACCGCTCCGGCGGGACGGCGTCCGGCGCGCGAGGCGGTGTGGTTCCCTCGAACGTCCGGGGCCGCTCCCCGAACACCGGGCCCGCCGCCCGCGGCTCCACGATGACGGACCCGTGGGGTGCGTCCAGCACCGACACCGTGCCGCTCGCGTTCTCCGCGATCTTCTCGAAGGCGTATTTGACGTCGGCATACCAGTCCGCGTGGCCGCGGAACTCCGCCCGCAGCGCCTCGATGCGGGTCCGCAGCGTCTCGACGTCGCTCTTGCTGAGCGGGTTGGGCCCCCAGTCGGGCAGCTCGCCCTTGTCGCGGAAGAAGTGGCGGACGAAGGGGCTGTTCGTGTCGGGCAGCCGCCCGGTGAAGGTCTTGTCGCCGTCGATGCCCCTGACGATGCCGTCGTGGCCGGCCAGGAAGTCGTGCGCGGCGCGGCCCGGGGAGAAGCGGTCGTGGTTGCCGGTCAGCGCGTCGAGCAGGCCGAGCAGGATCCCCTCACGGGTGTTGTGCAGCCGCGACAGGTGCCACTTGCCGTCCGGCCCGCGCTGGGCCGGCACGTGCTCACCGTCGACCCAGTCGATGAGCAGGTGGCGTTCGCCGGTGATGTGGGTCGCGGCGACCTCGGCGCCGACCGTGCGGCCGAGCCGCGAGTTGAGATGCTCGCGGTCTCGCCGGTCCGTCCCGGAGAACTCCTTCTCGACGGCGTGCGTGCCGTCGGCCAGCCTGGCCTTCTCCAGCTTCACGGTCTCGCCGCCGGCGCCGGGCAGCGGCTCGCGCGCCACCACGCCGCGGGAGGCGCTCTCGCCGAACTCCGCGTGGTTCCTGAGCGGGGTGGGTCCGGGCTCGCCCGGGCGCGACCAGTTGATCAGCTCGTCGATGCTGCGCTGGGTGGTGTTCGACCCCTCGTACGGGTGCGGCCGGGCGTCCTCGCCGCCGGACAGCACACCAGGCTCGCCGGCGTCGGCGAGTCTTGTGCGACCGTTCCCGTCCAGGCCATCGAGCCCGGTGCCGTCCCGAGGGCCGCCGTCCCGAGGGCCCGGGTCGTCGGCGCGCGTGTGCCCGTCCGCCGGTCTGGGTCCCGCGTGGCCGCCGTCCGGGCTCCAGCTCGCCCAGTGCGCGTCGGCACCGCCGACCACGCCCGACGTCATGCCCTTCAGCACCAGCGTCCAGTCGACCGGTCCGTCACCGCTCCACAACTCCGTGCCCAGCACGGCACCGGCGTTCGCCACTCCCGACTGGCCCATCAGCATCCACAGCGAGCGCGTCGGGAACGCCCATGCCAGCCCGGTCAGCAACCCCCCGGTCAACGCTCCGGTGGCCGCCGACGACCCCACCTGCCGCCAGTCGATCTCGTCCCGGCGCGACTGCGTCAGCTGGACCAGGAGGTCCATCCCGCCGAGCAACCCGCCGAACAGCGCGATGTTGATCAGTAACCGGCGGGCGAACTGGCGTACCGTCCATCGAGCCGCCTGGGCGCGTACCCCCATCAGCCGCAACGCCAGCCCACCCGCCGGCGACGCCAGCGCCCACATCAGCCACGCCAGCTGCACCACCAGCAGCAGTACGGCCAGCCGCATCATCCGCTTGGTGAACTCGAGCTGCACCCCCAGCTCGTTGCACGCGAACGCCAGGTCCACCAGGGACCGCACCAGGGCCGCCTGGCGGCCGCCCACGTCCTTGGACACCCGCTTACGGAACGCCCGGAGTGCCGCTCCGTCCCACCCCTCGGCGCCCAGCCGTACGCCGTCGCGGTCCGCTCCGGCGGCCACGTCGCGGGCCGCCTTCACCAGCCCGTCGGCGAGCCGGAACAGACCGCCTTCCCGCCCCTTGGGCCAGTCGGTGCCCAGCACCCAGCCCGCCCACGGACGGGCCCACTCGGGCACCGGTATCCCATCAAGCAGCACGCGAGTCAGCCCTGAGAGTCGATCTCAGCGGCCTCGTATCCCTTGGCGTTGACGCGCATCCCGTCGCCGACACCTTCCAGCTCGTCGATGTAGTCGTCGAAAGCCTTGAAGACGCCCTTCGTCCGGAGGGGGAAGCTCTTCTCGAACTCCGCGCCGTACTGGTCGTCCCCCATGGGCCGTCCCTCGGCGGCGAACACGTCACGCAGTTCGTCACGGACCATGCGCACGTGCTCGGCCTCCTCCTTCGCGGTTACGGCCCCATGCCGGATATTTGCCCATTGCGCAGAGTAGCCGCCTTCCTGTCCCAAGCGTTTCTCCTTCCTCAAGGACATCTCAGATAACTGTCCACTATGCTCATGTTTCGTGCACTTCGCAGCAAGGTGTCTGGGGGTCCGATGAGCGGCTGGGTCGACGTGCACTTCCAGGCGCTCGAAGAATGCGGAAAACGGGCCCGCAAGGTGGCGAACATGCTCGATCTGGACGACGCGTTCGAGGGCACCAAGTCCTCCGCACCGACCGGGCAGACCTCGTCGAAGACGTTCGGCGCCCTCAAGGACTCCGGCGACCTGGCCACGGACGTCGACAAGGTGTGGCGGGCGCTCAAGGAAGAGCTGCAGGCGGGCAAGAGCCGGCTGAACAGTGTCGAGAAGGCCATCGACCAGGTGGAGACCAACTTGCGCAAGGCGGCGAAGGCCTCCGGCGGATGAGCGGGGTCAGCGACCTGCCCGGTGGTGACCGGCTCGCCGCGCTCCTCGCGAAAGTGACCGGGAATCCGCAGGCGATCAGGAACACCGCCGGCGCCTGGCGGGCGGCGGCCGGTCACGTCACCAGGTCGACCAGCTCTCTGACCAAGGCGGTCGGCGAGGTGGACAAGGCGTGGCAGGGCGGCTCGGCCGACGCCTTCACCAAGTACATGAACGCCTACCCGCGGGCGAGCACCGACCTCAACGAAGCGCTGACGGCCTGCGCCGACGCTCTCGACAAGGCGGCCACCTCCCTGGAGGACGCCCACGGCAAGGTCAACACGCTCTGCCAGGACGCGGTCGAGCGCGCGGCAACGTACAAGAGCCAGTACGCGAAGCTGAATCCCAAGGCCACGTCCCAGGATGCCGACGCCGCGCTCGCCCGTACGACGATCGTCAGCGGCAACGTCACGCAGGCCGAGAGCCTGGTCGAGAAGGCCGAAGGCGACCTTGAGGACGCCAAGAAGGCGCTGGCCAAGCAGCTCGGCGCGGATGCCGGGTTCGGCTTCTTCACCAAGGTCCCCCCGCCGGACGGGGCCGACTTCGAGGCGGGCGACCACAAGGTCGAGTGGGTCAGGACGCCGTTCGACGACAAGCGCACCACGCTGGAGTCGGCGGCCGCCGCCGGTGGCAGCGACGGCGGCGGCGCGAGCGGCGGCGCCGGCTACGCCTACAGCGGCGGCGTCTCCTCGGCCGGCAACGCCCCCGCGCCCAAGGCCGAGGTCGTGAACTGGATCAAGGAGGCCCTCCGGGTCATCAAGTCGCCGGAGATGGCCGCGGAGCTGCGGAAGAGAGGCCTGCTGGACAAGCTCCAGGACCTCGACCCGAACGACCCCAAGGCCATCCAGCGGATCTGGACCGTCATCTACCACGAGTCCGGCGGCAACCCGAGCGCCATCAACAACTGGGACATCAACGCCAAGAACGGCGTGCCGTCACAGGGACTGATGCAGACCATCCCACCCACGTTCGACCACAACAGCCTGCCGGGATACAAGCAGATCCTGGAGCCGGTGGACAACATCATCGCCGGGGTCCTGTACACGTACGACCGGTACGGATCGCTCGCGAACCACCCGGGCATCAAGTCGGTGGAGCAGGGCGGCCCGTACCGGCCCTACTGAGAAGTCGTCTGCTCGGGCTCCACCCAGTCGAACTTCTCATAGCCCTTGGGCAGGTCGCCGGGCTTGTCCGGCGCCTGGAACGACGGGAACTCCTTCGCGTTGATGGTCGCCTGCTCGAAGTTCACCTCGGCGGCGCCGCTCGGCTTGATGTAGCCGAACTGGTGCTCCTTCTTGATCACGGTGGACATGATGTCTCCCGCGCCACGCAGACCCGACACCAGCGTCAAGGTCAGCACGGCCACCGCGCCGTTGGTTCCGGAGGCGACGAACTTCTCCAGCAGGCCGCCATACAGCCTGGTGTGCGGAAACGCCTGCAGTCGCTTGGCGAACAGCAGCAAGGTGAGCGTGGTCACGCCCAGCGTGGCCAGTTTGACCCAGTAGCTGCGGTACCCGGCGGCCACCTCGTCGACCATCCCACCCACGTCGCCGAGCACGCCGCGCAGCGCGCCGATCTCCCGGTGGAAGATCCACACGACCCGCTCGAACTCCTGCTGGTCGAGGGCGATCCAGCCGCTCCGCGACGTGGCGACGAGCTGGGGCAGCAGTTGCTTGACCCCGTCGTCGAGCCGGCCCGCGATGCCGTTCTTCCAGTTCGTGGCCGCCTGCGCCATGCCCGGCTCGTTGGCGATGGCCGTGCCCGCGACGACCACGGCGGGGACGAGCCAGGCCGAGATCCGGCCCAGCCTCTTCAGCGACTCCAGCACCTTGGGCCCGATCGGCTCCGGCATCGTCGGAGGCGGCCCGAAGGTGGGCGGCTTGTAGGGGTTATAGGCGCCGTGTGAGGTGGGCGAGTTGTAGCCGGGATACCTGTAGGGCGAGTAGCCGGTGTTCGCGGTGGGGGGCGTGTTGTAGGCGGGATGCGAGTAGTTGCGCAGGTTCCCGTAGTCGCTCATTTGCGATACCTCACGGCGCTCTGCTTCTCGGCCGCGCGCCAGTTACGCTCCCCGATGCCGAGCGCCCCCACCCAGCTGTCCACTGTCTCCTCCGCCTGGCCCAGTGTGCTGTCGGCCCAGCGGCACATGCCGTCGTAGGTGCCGCCCAGCACCATTTCCCCGAGTACGCCGAAGCCCGGAGCCTCGACCCCGACCGTGCCGACGAGGCTCCTGACGAAGGAGATCGCCGCCTTCAGCTCGTCGTCGACCCGATCGCGCGTGTGACCGATGGCCGTGGAGGTGACGTAGATCTCCTGCCCCGGCGCAACCGCTTTCGTCGTCATATGTACGAATTCTTCCCGATGGCGTCCCTTACCTCCCTGTTTGCACGGCACTCTTAATGATCAGTTAGACGATTGGACGGCTGCCGATGGCTGTTCGTTAACCTGCTGCCGATGCCGTGGAACGCATGGATTCCAGTGACCCCCGCCTCGACGAGCTCGACCGGCTCGTACAGGCCAGCGAACGGACGATGCGCGAGCTCGAACAGGCCACGCGGGAGCTACGTCAGGTGACCGGATCGGGCGAGAGCCGCGGCGGAACGGTGTCCGCGCGGGTGGACGCCGACAGCAAACTCGTCGAGGTGCGGATCACCCATCGGGCCATGCGGCTGGAACCGGAAGAGCTGGGCCGCGACGTGGTCGAGGCCGTACGCGCCGCTCAGGAAGACCACGAGCGGCAGGCCCGCGAACTGCTCGGGCTGCCGCTCGGCGTCGAGGATCCGCTGGGCACGTTCAAGCGCGACCTGGACGAGCTGCAGGACGCCTACGCCAGGGAGACCGGCGAACGGCTCGAAGGGATGCGCCGCACGCAGCGCGCCTGGGAGGACTGAGCGCCAACGACGGGGGGGGGGGGGGGGGGGGGGGGGGGGGGGGGGGCCCCCCCGGGGGGGGGGGGGGGGGGGGGGGGGGGGGGGCGCCCCCCCCGCGGCGCCCATCCGGAGGCGGCGTCCCGGGCGGCGCGGCTGACCTCCGAGGCGGGCCGGACCGTGGCGCGGCGGCTGGCCGACGGCGGCCTGCC
>NZ_JBICSO010000014.1:0-250721 GCF_043197155.1 Nonomuraea sp. NPDC049269 | reverse complement strand
GCCACGAGCGTAGGTCCTTGCGTAGTGCGAACTTTGGTCGGTTCAGCACGGCAACCTACGCTCGTTCTCTTTTACACCGCATCTCGGACGTGACCCGTCGTCTCGGCCTGGTGCCTCTGGCATGTAGCGCGAGCTGATGTTGCCGGCATCGGACGCGCCTCTGCAGGCTTGGCGGCCGGGGCTCTCCTCATGGTGCTCATACACCTTCTACCCGTCCATCATCCACACGGCGGGGGCCATCACTCGGGCCTGCTTCCGCACGTCGGCATCTCATTCGCTGTCAGCCAACTGCTGCTCGCCGGGGTCGGGAAGATCCTGCGTCTGCGACGGACCCGGCGAAGATCACGCCCCAGCGCCTGACCGGACGGTCGCGGCAGGTCCGAACGCGTATCTCAGCTAGGCATGGCCCGACTACGACAGCGTCTCCATGCACGATCCGCAATGCGGAGGAAGCCGCGCTCAGGCATGGGCGATCGAGCCGGCTTGAGCCACAGTGACTCTTCCAACCACATGGACTGGAGGCACCGTGAAGTTCGTTGAGGCCGAAGCAGACGCCGGCGAGCCGTACCCGTTCGCGCCCGGCAACGACAAGATCCGGCCCGATCTCGTACCACCGGCCCGCTGTCCGGACCTCAGCGAGGTCACTTCTGTCGATGACCTGCTGCCATACTTCGACTCGGTTGCCCGCCGCCCGTACAGCCCTGGTCTCTGGCCGGCCTGGGACCTGAAGAAGGGTGAGCGTGTCCTGCTTCGGGTGACCAACTGGCACCATCCGATGGTGGTGGAAGCTGCGCGCATCACACTTGAGCGGTTCGGCTGTGACTACACGATCGAGGTCGAGGAGAAGGGCCCGATCCCGAAGTGGGAGGGACACGACGAGGTGGAGTACTACCTCGCCAGGACCCCCGAATTGGCTCGTTGGATCGACGAGTGGGAGAAGATCGACGATGCCAGCACTTACGACAAGATCATTATGGGGTACGGCGGGCCCATCCTCCGCGAGCGCAACATCAAGATCCAGCGCTTCCCTTTCATAACCCCCGAAATGGTCGCGAGCGAAGCGCACAAGTTCCCGTGGGAGCTTCTCACCGCGATCGACGAGTGGACCTGGCGAGCAGTAGGGGCCGCTCGCACCGTTCACATCACCGACCCCGAGGGAACCGATCTCCGCTTCACCAACCATGACGACTACTGGAATGCCGACCGCACGTTCTACAGGCGAGAGCATGTAGTGCGGAATTACTCGAGCAACGTCGAGTACGGCGAGACCTACCTCCCCGGGCACATCTGGGGCAGGCCACACTTCCACATCGGGCAGGAGGACGGTGAAGGTGTCATCGCCGGCACGATGAACCACATCGCCCCCTATCCCCGTATGGAGCTGCACATCAAGGGGTCGAAGATCACGGACATCGTCGGCGGCGGCCTGTTCGGTGAGAAGCTCCGGCGGGTCATGGCTGAGACCGAGGACGTCCAGTACCCCGGGTTCACCACCAAGGGATTGATGCAGTGGTGGGAGGCGTCGATCGGGACGAACCCGAAGGTGCATCGCCCCCGCAAGGGATATGCGGAGGGTTACAACTGTGGCCTGTACGAGCGCACGAGAAGCGGAATCATTCACATCGGCTTCGGCACAGTGATCTCGGCCGACCCGGAGCGGGAGGCAGCGCGTCAAGGCCTCAAGGTGGGGCATTGGCACGTTCATCTCAACTACCCGACGTACGTCGCAGAGGGAACGCCAGATGGCGATGTAACGGTCATCGAGAATGGGCGCCTCAAGGCCCTTGACGACCCCGAGATCAGGAAGCTGGCCGAGCGGTTCGGGGATCCGGACACGTTGCTGTCCGAAGACTGGATCCCCGCAGTTCCCGGCCTCAACCTCCCCGGCGACTACGACCGCGACTACGCGTCGGACCCACTCGACTTCACCTTCACCGAGCTGGACTTGTGCCGGAAGTGGCATCCGCTCTTCATGCGAATGATCGCTGGATCCAATGCTCACGACCATGGTGGCTGTCACTGAAACGAGACAGCCTTGGCGGGGGCTATGCCGGGACGGTCCGGCCGTCCCGGCATAGCCCTCCTTGTGTCCCGGCTGCGAAGCCGGGCTCGGCCGTACGCGGTGCGACCTGGCGGAACGCCCCAGCAGCGCTTTGGTCGCCGAGGCGCACCAGACGGAGCCGGTGGCGCTGGAGAGCATGCTGGGCTGTGCGAAGGAGTGGCGTCTGGCCCGCCTTCATCACCACATGGGCGCAGTTCCCAGGGGCTCCCGCCGCTACCACGCGGGGCCGCGTTCAGGCCATCATGCTGTCAGCGCCACCGGATCGCCGGCCACGACGGTGGTCACCACCGGCAGTTCCGCGAGCGTCTGCGGGTCGACGGTGAGCGGGTCGTCAGCCCACACGGTCAGGTCGGCGTCGAACCCGGGCGCGAGCCGGCCGCGGTGCGACTCCTCACCCGAGGCGAGCGCCGCCTGCGTGGTGTAGCCCTCCAGAGCCTGTAGCGCGGTGAGCGCCGAGGACGACGACGGCAACGGCGTCGGGTCGGCGTGGTCGAAGTGCCGGCGCAGCTGAGCGTCTGCCATCGTCCACCGGGGGTCGTATGGCGCGATCGGCCAGTCGGACCCTAGTGCGACGACCGCGCCGGCGGCCCGCAGCTCGCCCCAGCGGAAGCCGTGGTCGACCCGGATGTCGCCGAGTCGCTGCGACCAGGAGTCGGAGCGGTCAGGCCGGTTGAAGAAGGTGCAGTGCAGTGGCTGCACGCTGGCCGCTGCGGCACCGTGGCCGAACCGAGAGACGACCTCGTCGGGCAGCGTCTCGATGTGCTCGATCCGGTGCCGAGCCAGCGGGCCGTACTGGGTGCGCAGATCATCGAAGATCGCCAGGGTCTCGCGGATGCCGCGGTCACCGATCGCGTGCACGGCACAGTTGACCCCGGCCAGGTGCAGGCGGGTCAGCGCGTCCCGGAAGCGGTCGAGGTCGCGCCAGAGCGGTTCCAGGCCCTCGCCGTGCGCGTCAGCGTACTCCAGCCAGGCGGTGCCGCCGTCGATGGTGCCGTCCATGAACAACTTCACGCCCTCGACCCGCCAGCGCCGCCCCGAGAGTCCCTGCGGGGCGAGCACCACGTCGAGGTCGTCGTGGTCGGGCATCAGCACCGGGTTGAAGCCGATCCGTACCGGCAGGTCGCCTCGCTCCTCAAGCAGGGTGACCAACTCGTGCGCGGGGTCATTGAAGTCCATCGCGTGCATCCCGGTCAGCCCCGAGTCGGCCATCGCCCGCAACAGCTCGCCGAACCGCGAGGCGAGCTCCTCAGCGATGGGCGCGGGGAGGTGCTTCGTCACCAGGCGGGAGGCTTCGGACTCCAGCAGATACCCGGTGGGCCGGCCATCAGCGTCGCATTCGATCCGGGCCGAGGAGGCGAAGTCGCGGGGGCCGTCGATGCCGGCGATCTGCAATGCCTCCGGGGACGCGATCGCGGAGTGGACGTCGTACAGCAGGACGATCCCGGGGACGCCGACCAGGCCGATCGCCTCTGCAGACGGGGTGACGCCGGCGAACACGATCGGGTTCAGCCCCCAGCCGCGCAGCCATTGACCAGGCTCCAGCCGGTCGCGGGCGGAGGCCAGCCCGGCCCGGACATCGCCAAGATCGCGAGCCGTGGAGAGGTCGACGCCGGCGGTGATGCCCAGCCCGTGTACAGGGTGGGTGTGGCCGTCGACGAGCCCGGGCGTGATCACCGCGTCGCCGTGGTCGATGACCCGGTCGGCGCTCAGGTCCGCGGCGGAACCGACCGCGACGACCCGGCCGTCCTCGACGAGGACACCGGTCGCCGAGCCGTGGGCCGGGTCGAGGGTGTGCACCAGCCGGGCGATGTGCAGGATCGTCATCGGGCGGCCACCAGGCTGTCGTAGGTGTCCGGGCGGCGGGTCTCCAGGAACGGGAAGAGCGCGAGCCAGTCCGCGCGCTGGTCGAGATCGAGCGCGGCGACCAGGACGGCGTCGGCGTCACGCGGCGCCTCCACGAGCACCCGGCCGTAGGGGTCGCTGATGAACGAGGAGCCGTAGAAGGTGATGCGGCCCTCGTCGCCCCAGCGGTTCGGCACCGCCATGAACAGCCCATTGGCGATGCCGTTGCCGACGATCACGTGCTGCCAGATCGGCTGGGTGTCGAAGTCCGGGTGGTCGGGCTCGGAGCCGATCGCGGTCGGGTAGGCGAGCACCTCGGCGCCGGCCAGCGAATAGGCGCGGGCCAGCTCGGGGAACCACTGGTCCCAGCAGGTCGGCAGGCCGAGCCGGGGCACGCCGGGCAGGTCGACGGTGTGCACCGGGTAGGGCTGCTCGGCCGGGCCGGCGCGGAAGTACTTGTCCTCGAAGTAGCCCTCGGTGACCGGGATGTGCAGCTTACGGGTGCGCGCGACCACCTCGCCGTCAGGCGCGACCAGGATCGCGGTGTTGAACCCGAGCCCGTCGTCGCGGTCGTCGGGTGCGGCTGCCTGCTCGTAGAGCGAGGCGTGCACGAGGACGCCGTAACGCCGAGCCGCGGTGGCCGCGAAGGTGTGCGTCGGGCCGCCCTCGAGTGGCTCGGCCAGGTCGGCGGGGCGGCCGGTCGGCGGGTTGTCCGCCGGGTAGCGGGACAGGGTGAGCTCGGGCAGGAACACGACCTGGGCGCCCGCCTGCGCGGCGGTCCCGATGCCCTCGGTCAGGGTGGCGGCGTGCGCGGCGGGGTCGGCCTGCCAGTGCGTCTGGACGACGCCCACGGTCAGTGTGCGGCCGGCGCCAGGCTTGACGCGGGCCGGGGAGTTCTGGGGTTCGGCGGTGTGGAGCTGCACGGGTTCCTCGTCTCCTCAGAGCGCGGGCTGTTGCTGGGTGATGCAGTGGATGCCGCCGCCGCGGGCGAAGAGCGGGCGGGCGTCGATCTGGACGATGTGCCGACTGGGGTAGGCCTCGGTGAGCACCTCGCGGGCCTCGGTGTCGGAGGGGTCGTCGAAGGCACAGGCGATCACGGCGTCGTTGCATACATAGTGATTGACGTAGCTGTAGTCGACCCAGCCCTCGGCGTCGCGCAGCGTGGTCGGCGCGGGCAGCGAGACCAGGTCGAACGGCTTGCCGTCGGCGCCGCGGGCCTCGCGCAGCACCGCGTGGATCTCCCGGGTGACCGCGGCGTCCGGGTGGTCGGTGTCGCGCTGATCGTGGACGAGGACGACGCCGCGGTCGGCGAAGGTGGCAACGATATCGACGTGGCCGCGGGTGCCGAACCGCTCGTCGTCGCGTGTCAGACCGCGCGGCAGCCAGATCAGCTTCTGGGCGCCGACGGTCCGGGCCAGCTCGTCCTCGACCTGCTCGCGCGTCCAGCCCGGGTTGCGACGCGGGTCGAGCTGCACGGTCTCGGTGACCAGGAAAGTGCCGGCGCCGTCGGTGTGGATGCCGCCGCCCTCGTTGACCAGCGGCGAGTCGATCCGGGTCGCGCCGCTGAGCTCGGTGGCCACCTCGCTCGCCCGGGCGTCGTGCTCCCAGGTCGCCCAGTCCTGCCGGCCCCAGCCGTTGAAGACCCAGTTGACTGCGCCGAGTCCGTCCGGCCCGACCACGAATGTCGGGCCGATGTCGCGGTACCAGGCGTCGTCGAGGAGAACCTCGTGGCGGACCACGTCGTCGGCGAGCAGCCGCCGGGCGTGCTCGGCCTCGGACGGCGGTACCAGCACGTGCACCGGCTCGAAGCCGGCGATCGTGTTGGCGACCGCGGCCCAGGTGGTGCGGGCGAGCTCGGCCTCGGCTCCGGTGTGGCCCAGGGTGTACGGCGCGCTGGGCCAGGCCATCCAGGTGGCCGCGTGTGGGGCGGTCTCGGCGGGCATGGTCCACGGTCCGGGGGTCTTCACTGTGCTCCCTTTTCGGTGCGGTCTTCTTCTGTGTGGTTTTCGTCTGGGGGGTCCCGCCACGGCAGCAGCGGGGAGAGGAACTGGTCGACCAGCCGCATCGCGGCGGCGCGGTCGAGCGGGCGGTAGCCGACGACGACGCGGATGGTCAGGCCGTCGAGCAGCGCGGAGACGCCCTCTGCGATGTCGTCGACGTCGAACGTCGCGGGCAGCTCGCCGCGCTCGACGCCGTACCGGAGCGTGGCGACCAGCATCTGCTGCCAGTCGTGCTCGAGCTCGCTGATCAGCGTGCGCATGTCCTCGTCGTGGACTGCCTCGGACCAGGCCTCCAGCCACATCAGCAGGCCGCTGTCGCCGAGACCGACCGGCGCGCCCTTGTCCACGAGGATCTCCCAGCGGCGGCGCGCGGACTCCGTGGTCTCGAACGCGGCGAGGACGCGCCCGTACAGGTCCTGCTCGACCAGTCGCAGCGCGGCCATGAACAGGTCGACCTTGCTGTCGAAGTAGTAGAGCAGGTGCGCACCGGACATCCCGAGCGCCGAGCCGAGGTCGGCGAGCGTGACGTTGCGCAGGCCGAGCTTGCTCAGCGGCTCGATGGCCGAGCGCGCGATCTCCTCCCGCTTGGCCTGCCGGCGCGCGCTTGCCCGGCCCGCCTTGCTCATGGCGCGACCTCCAGCCGGGGCACCGCGGCGAGCAGCTCGCGGGTGTACTCGGTCTGCGGGTCTTCGAACAGCTGCTTGACCGGCGCCTCCTCGACGATCCGCCCGGCTCGCATAACCACGGTCGCGTCGCACAGGTAGCGCACCAGGTCGAGGTCGTGGGTGATGCACAGCAGGGTCACCTCAGTGGACTGCCGCAGCTCGGCGAGCAGGTCCAGCACGGACGCCTGCACGATCACGTCCAGCGCGCTGGTGGCCTCGTCGGCGATCAGCACCTGTGGCTCGAGCGCGAGTGCCCGGGCGATTGCCACCCGCTGCTTCTGGCCGCCCGACAGCTGGCCGGGCCGCCGGTCCGCCACGTCGGCCGGAAGGTGGACCAGGTCGAGCAGCTCACGCACCCGGGCCTCGACCCGCTCGCGCGCCACCATCCCGTGCACCCCGAGCAGCTCGGCCAGGATGCCGCCGACGTCACGGGCCGGGTTGAGCGTGGTCCCGGGGTCCTGGAAGACCATCTGGATCGCCCGCCGGGTGGCCACATCCCGGCGCACGCCGAGCGCGCGACCGTCGTACCGGATCTCGCCGGCGGCCAGCGGGGCCAGGCCCATCAGGGCGCGCATCAGCGTCGACTTGCCCGACCCGGACTCGCCGACGATGCCGAGCGCGGCGCCCCGGGAGACACTCAAGCTGACGTCGTCGACGGCGATCACCGGCTCAGCAGACCCGCCGGCACCGCCCGGCAGCAGCCGGCGCCAGGCAGACGACCCGCCGAAGCGGACAGTGGCGTGCTCGATCTCGATCAGCGCGCTCATCGGGCCGCCTCTGCGAGTCGGTGGGCCAGGTTCGCGCCGAGCAGCTCGCGCGTGTACGCGTGCTGCGGTGCCTGGAGCACTTCGCGGGTCAAGCCGTGCTCCACGATCTGACCGCGCAGCATCACCACCAGCCGCTCGCAGACGGAGCCGACCACGGCGAGGTCGTGGCTGACGAAGACGAGCGCCATGCCGCGCTCGGCGACCAGGCTGCGGAGCAGGTCGAGGATCTGCGCCTGCACGCGCACGTCGAGCGCGGTGGTCGGCTCGTCGCAGAGCAGCACCTCGGGCTCGGTGGCGAGCGCGGCCGCGATCATCACCCGTTGCCGCATGCCGCCGGACAGCTCGTGCGGCCACGAGGTCATCCGGTCGGCGGCGCGGGCGATCCCGACCTGCTCGAGCAGGCCGACGGCCGCCACGCGCGCATCCTTCTTGCCGCACCCATGGTGGCGCCGCCAGGTCCGGGCGACCAGGGCACCGACCCGCATCGTCGGGTTGAGCGCGGTCGCCGGCTCCTGGAACACCATCGCGATCCGCCCGGACCGGCGCACCTCTCCCTCGACCGCGAGTGTGGCCGGCAGGATGTCCGCGACCGCGCGCAAGGTCAGGCTCTTGCCGCTGCCGGACTCGCCGACGATGCCGACGGTCTCGCCGGCCGCCACCTCGAGGTCGACGCCGTCGACCAGCGGCCGTTCGTCGACGTGCCGCGACACCCTCAGCCCGTGCAGGCTCAGTACGTTCATCTCTCTCCCGTCCGTTCCTGGAGGTAGTCTCCGACGAGCGCGAGTCCGAGCGCGAGCACGGTGATCACCACACCGGGCACCAGGGTCAGTCGAGGCGCGTCGGCGAGGTAGGGCTGCGCGGAGGCGATCAGGTTGCCCCACTCGGGCGTGGGCTGCTGGATGCCGAAGCCGAGGAAGGAGAAGGCCGCCAGCGCGGAGACCGCGAACACCAGGTCCGAGCTCAGGTAGAGCATCGACTGCCGGTACGCGTTGGGCAGCACGTGCCGGACGACGATCCGCGGCGTCCGGAAGCCGGCGGTGATCGCGGCGACCACGTACTCGGCGTCCCGGATCCGGGCGACCTCGGCGCGCATCAGCCGGGCGTAGACCACCCAGCCGACCACGGTGAAGCTGATCAGCAGTGAGCGCATCCCGGGGCCGAGGCTGAAGACGAGGACGATCATCAGGATGTACGTCGGGAACGCCTGCAGCAGGTCGCTGCAGCGCATCACGACCGCGTCCACCCAGCCACCGAGATAGCCGGCGAGCAGGCCGAGGATGGAGCCGAGCAGGCACGGCAGCAGCACGGCGAGCACGGCCAGGGAGAGGTCGAGCCGGGTGGCTGTGATGATCCTGCTGAGGACGTCGCGGCCGAGCTCGTCGGTGCCGAGCAGGTGGCTGCCGGATGGTCCCTGGAGCGCATTGACGACATCCTGGTGGAGCGGGTCGCTCGGGCGCAGCCACGGCGCGAGCACGGCGACGAGCACGTAGACCGCGAGGATGGCCAGGCCGATCCAGAGCTTGAGGTTACGCTTCGGCTGGGCCATCTGGAGGACCGACGTCGCGGGTGCGAGCGGGGCGGTCATGCGGTGATCCGGGTGCGCGGGTCGACCATGGCCTGGACGACGTCGGAGAACAGGTAGAGCAGGACCACCAGCACCGCGAACACCAGCGTGTAGCCCTGGACCAGCGGATAGTCCCGGGTGCTTGCGGCGAGCGCCAGGCCGAGTCCCATGCCGGGCAGCCCGAACGCGACCTCGACCACGACGGTGCCGAACAGTGCGTACCCCGCCTGGGCGGCGGTGACGCTGACCAGCGGGGAGACCGCGTTGCGCAGCTGGAAGGCCCGTACCAGGTCGCGGCCGCGGTAGCCCAGGGTGCGACCGGCCAGCACGAACTCGGCGCCGGTGAGCTCGATCAGGGCCGCGCGAAGGCTGCGGATCATCGGCGGCGCCATCGAGGCCGCGACCACGATCGCGGGCAGCACCATAGCGCGCGCGTGCCCGGCCAGCCCGACGCCGTAGCCGGCGACCGGGAACCAGCCGGTGGGCAGCGCGACGTAGCGGATCGCCAGCACCGCCACCCAGAAGCTCGGCAGCCCGACACCCAGCACGCAGATCGCGCGGACGACGTGGTCGGCGAGACCGTTGGGGCGGCGCGCGGCGAGCAACGCCAGCGGCAGGCACACCATCAGCGCGAGCAGGATGCCCGCGGTGGCCAGCGTGAGCGTCACCGGCAGCTGGTCGCCGATGACCGAGAGCACCGGCCGGCCGCTCTTGAAGGAGGTGCCGAGGTCGCCAGTGACCGCCTGACCCACGTAGTGTAGGTAGCGGCTCAGCCAGGGCTGGTCGAGGCCGAGGTCGTGGGCCACCGCGGCGACCCCTTCGGCGGAGGCCCGCGGCCCGGCCACCAGGCGGGCCGGGTCACCCGGCGTCAGGTCCAGCAACAGCATCAGCACCGCAAGGATGCCGAGCAGCAACGGCACCAGGCTCAGGACGCGGCGCGAGACGAAGGCGTAACGGTTCAAGAGGTCTTCCAGATCCCGTCGAGGTAGTAAGCACTCCACGGCAGCTGCTCCAGACCGTGCACGACCGGCCGGACGCCCATGATCGAGGAGCCCTGGTTGAGCGCGATGAACATCGCCTGGTCGGCGAGCAGGTCCTGCATCGCGGTGACCTCGGTCTTCTTCGCCGCAGCGTCGGCGGTGCCGGCGTACTTCCCGATCAGCTTGAACAGCGCGCCGCCGTCCCAGCCGGTGAACATGCCCGAGGTCGCGGCGACGTACACCGCCGGGTCGGAGATGTCCGGGGAGATCGCGTTGTAGGAGAAGATCCCGAGCTGGTACTTGCCCGACGAGATCGTCGCGTAGCTGTTGCCCGGGTCGCCTGCCTGCAGCTCGACGGTAATGCCGATCGACTTCAGGTTGTCCTGAACGATCTGTGCGATGAGCGTGCTGCTCGGGTCGTTGGGGTAGCTGAGCGTGAGCTTGGCCGGCTTCGTGGCCGCCTGATTGAGCTCCTGGGTAGCCTGTCCCTCATCGTGGCGGAAGTATGGCTTGCTCGGCGCCGCCCAGTTGCCGGTGTTGGCCGGTAGCGCGCCGTTCGGCTCGTCGCCGTACCCCCTGAACGCCGACTTGAGGATCGCCTGGTAGTCGATCGCGTACCCGATCGCGCGGCGCACGTGCACGTCGCTGAGCCCGGGAATCTTGGTGTTGATCAACAACACCTTGGTCAGATGCGGCTCGGCCGAGTCGACCTGGTCTTTCGGCAGCGTTGAGGCGGTCACCGGCAGCAGTTCCTCAGCCATATCCGCTTGGCCCGAGAGTAGCTGAGGTCCGACCGAGTTCGGGTCGGCGGCGTACTGGCTGACGACCTTGTCGAGGTAGGGCCGCTTCGCGCGGTAGTAGTGCTTGTTGCGGGCGAGCACTACCTCACCCTCGGTGCTCCACTTCTCGACCGCGAAGGGGCCCGCCCCGACCGGGTGCTGCCAGAACTCCTTGGCCGGCTTCCCGCCGAAGTCCTTCGGCAGAACCCCTGCCGCGGCCCAGGACAGGAAGGCCGGAAGCGTCGTGTCCGGGTTCGCCAGGTGCAGCTCGACGGTGCGCGAGTCGACGACCTTCGTGGACTTGATGACCCGATAGGTCGCGCCATAGTTGACGCCGGACTTCCAGACCCCGACCGAGAACGCCACGTCGTCAGCGGTCACCGGCCGGCCGTCACTGAATGTGGCGGACGGGTCGAGTTCGACGGTCAGCACGGTGTTGGCGGCGTTGTAGCGCCACGCCTTAGCCAGACCTGGCACCAGCGACCTGCCGTCGGCGGAACTGCGCAGCAGCGGCTCGAGCACGGCCTGGGAGATTTGGAACGTTGAGTTCAGGCTCTCCTTGTCCAGCTCGAAGCCCTCGAACGGGTTGCGCCGCAGCACGTTCAGAGTGCCGCCGGACACGGGATCGGACGACTGCGAGATGGCGACGGTGCCACAGCTCGACAGCGAGAGCACAGCGACCAGCACGGTCGCCGTGAGCAGGTGGACACGCCTCCCTCCCAGTGCGAAACGGTGCGCCATGGAGCGTCTCCTCAGATTTGAACGCCACTCAAAAGTTCATTCAAACTAATGGCTTGCATCACGGTCCGCAAGAGGTCCGGCCGGGAAGTTCGCTGACCAGTCGAGAGGTGAGCGGGCCCCGCGTGCAGGCGCTGCCATCGATGCCGAGCGCCATGAGCCCGGTCCTGGCGTCGAGCGACAGTGGAGTGCGACACCGATGCCGTGGCAGCGCAGGCCGCACGCCGCCGCCAGGCGAGGAGCAGTACCGTCGCAATGCATGAGTCCCCAAGCGAGCGCGACCGCGCAATGATCCACGGTCTATGACCGGATCGGGTCGCGGGCCATGGCAGATGTCGAACTCAGAGGCTGTCTCTCGCAGAAGCTCAACCCGATGTGAGAGACGATGGCCTGTCGTGGTGGACGAGATGATCATGGGCAGGTCCGCCGTGCTCGATGCGTGCTCGTACGCCCTGTCACGCGTCGTCAGGACCCGGTACTGCCGGACACGCAGAATGTGTGGAGGCGGCACGAACTACCACGAGACGGCACTGGGCGGCACTAAAAGATCTTGCTTCTAATCCGACGGTCGCAGACATCCGATCTGCCTAAGTTGTCAAGCCGTTGCCTTCGACCGCGGCGGGAAGGCGACGTGTTCGTTGTAGGTCGCGCCTTTGTGTAGGCAGTGGTGCAGGCAGCCGAGCATCCGGTTGAAGGTGTTGCGTAGCGCGCTGGAGTGTCGATCGCCTTCGGCGCGCCGCCTGTCGTAGTGGGCTCTGGGCCCTGGTGCTCGGAGGGAGGCGAAGGCCCAGACGTAGCCGGCGGCGGCCAGGCGCTGGTTCTTCACTTTGCGGTGATGGACGACCAGGCTCTTGCCGGAGGCTCTGGTGATGGGGGCCGCGCCGGCGTAGGCCTTGAGCGCTCGGGCGTCGGCGAAGCGGGTGCGGTCGTCGCCGAGTTCGGCCAGCACCCGGGCACCGGTGAGGTCGGCCAGGCCCGGGAAGCTGGTGATGATGGCGGCGTCGGGGTGCTGGCCGAAGGCCTGGCTGGTGGCGTCGGCGAGTTGGTCGGCGGCGCGGCAGGCCGCGTCCAACTGCAGCAGCAGGGCTTGGGCCTGGCGGCCAAGAGCTTGCTCGACCAGCGGGAGCTGGCGAAGGTGTTCTTGGCGGAAGAGCGTCTGTAGCCGCTCGGTCCAGGTGTCGATGTTGCGCTGGCGTCCGGATGAGCGCAGCAGGGCGTGCAGGCGGCGGGTGGTGAGCTGGGCGGCGGCGGTCGGGGTGGGTGCCGCTTGCAGGACGGCGCGGGCTTCGCGGGAGGTCAGGCCGATGTTCTTGACGTGGAAGGCGGTCAGCGCCGCGGGGAAGTACTCGCGCAGCAGCGAGCGGAGCTGGTTGGCCAGCTGCTGACGGTTCCAGACGGCGTCCTGTTGCGCCCGGGCCAGGACGGTGATGGCCTGAACGAGCTCGGAATCGGCGGGCATCGGCCGGTGGTGGTCGGCGTCGACGCGCAAGATGTTGGCCAAGGTCATGGCGTCGGCGTGGTCGGATTTGGAGCGGGCGACGGTGTGTCGTTCGCGGTAGCGGGCCACGGCCGGCGGGTTGATCGCATACACCTTGCGGCCGGTGGCGCGCAGGCAGGACACCAGCAGGCCACGCCCGGTCTCGATCGCCACCGGAATCGGGTCGCCGGGATGGTCGCCGTGTTCGGCCAGCAGGTCGACCAACGCCCGCCAGCCGTCGGCGTCGTCGCTGATGCGGCGTTTGGCCACCAGCTTGCCGGCCTCGTCGACCAGGGCGATGTCGTGGTGCTTCTCCGCCCAGTCGATTCCGCACGTCACCATTAACAGCATCTCCTTTGTTGATCGTTGCTCCAGGTGAGCCATGCAGGGGCACGCCACGCCCTAATGAGAGAGCTCGACGGCTCGACATCCGATCAGCAGTTCGTGACCCCAGCCGGCCGCAGGCCCGCGTTCTGCGCAAGGGCTCGAGGCCCAGGTAGACAAAAGGCGGTCTTTCCTGCGGCTGGCTCACGTCACGATCCTGGCGAAAAGTACTGGTGGGTGGCGGTCGAGAGGGACCGAGGCGCACGGCCTTAGCACAGGACTCCAGGTCCGGTATCGACACAGGCATTCACTCGGTCCCCATCGACTGCCACCCGCCCGCCCTCGCCCCCATCACGCACGGCCTGCGGTAAGGAGTCACGCTCCGGTTCGAATCGAGGCATCAGGGGCAAGCACCCGAGACGGCGACTCGGGGGCGTACACAGTCATTAGGTTCGAATCCTGCAGGGCGCGCCTCGCTGGACCAGCACAAGAAGGCCTCTGGACTGCGACAATGCGGGCCAGAGGCGCTCTTCGTGTGTCCGGCTGTCTACGGCTTTCAGTGATCGTTTGCGGGCGTCTACGCCCAATGCTTGCCCACGAACGAAGGGCGATCGCAGGTGGAGCAGCGGTTGCATCCGGCTCTGGCCGGCGGGCGCGAGGCGCTCAAAGGTCTCAGGCCAGCAGAGGACCACTCCAAGCCGTTCAATAGCCTGAGCCAGGTCTCATCGCGCGGTGCGCGCTCCAGGGCCAGAAGGGCCTCACCGCATCCCGCTTGAACTTCTCGCCGAACTTCGACGGTCGTGCCACCCGAAGGCTCCCCTCTATGGAACAAGATCCATTGTTAGGGGTGTCCACACCTCGGGGGGAACATCAGGACCTGGTGGTGGTGCTGTCCGGGCTGGCGGTGACGCGATGTGCTGCCCGACCGCAAGGCGGCCACGTTGATCACGTGGTTACGTGAGCACCCCGGCGTCCAGGTCGTGTGCCGTGACGGCTCGGCCGCCTACGCCAAGGCCATCCGCAAGCACGCGCAGGTCCACACCCTCCTCGACCAGGGGCTCGAGCTGGGGGTTTAACACGGTCAAACGCTATGCCTGCGCCGCCTCGGCAGACGATCTCCTGCGCCCGCCCAAGTACGGCGCCACCCTGGTCGATCCCAACCGCAAGCACCTGCGACGCCGCCTTGCCGGAGAGCCCGGCGTGCCGGTCACGCATCTGCTGGCCGAGATCCGCGAGCGCGGCTACACCGGCAGCGCCAACCTGCTGGTGCGCTCCCTCAACCAAGGTCGCGCCGAGCCCGACCGCACCCCGCCGGCTGGTCTCCTGGATCATGAGCCGCTCCGACGACTTGCCACCTCATCGCCGCCGTCACCTGGAGGAGCTGATTCCCGCCTGCTCGCACCTGACGGCGCTGGCCTCGCGGGTGCGGGAGTTCGCCGCCATCCTCACACAGCGTCGCGGTCACGACCTTGACGACTGGATCAGCGCAGTACGCGCCGATGACCTGCCCGCCCTACACAGCTTCAGTCTCGGCCTGGACAGCCGTCATCGCCGGACTGACCCTGCCCTACGGCAACGGCCCCATGGAAGGCACCAACACCAAGGTCAAACTGCTGAAACGTCACATGTACGGGCGCGCCAGCTTCGCCCTGCTGCGGCAGTGGATCTCGACGTCAACGGACGCCGACGCCTTGCTGCTGCGGACGGTGGTCGAGCCGCGCCAGCTCACGTCGGAGCCGACCGTTCCGGCCACCGGCGGAGTGTCGGTGATGCGCCCACGTTCAGGGGCTACTCGCCGGTCCCCAAGCGGTAATGCCCAGGAGGCCAGTCGAGCCGAGGTCGAAGTGGCCGGGGATGCGGTGGCCGCCGACCACGAGGGTGGTGCCGAGCGCGGGTGGGTGATTGGTGCCACCGTACGTGTTGCGCCACACCAGGGCGAAGCGGGCGGAGCGGCCCGGGCGGAGGGTCACGGTTCTCGAGCCGGGATCCCTGACCGCGGTAGTGATCTGTCGGGCACCTCTGTCGATCTCGATGTCGAGTGGCTCGCCGGCCTCGTCCAAGAGGCGGACACGGGGGTAGCCGTGGACGCTGCGTACCTTGTCGCCGCAGTTGGTGAGGGTCACGGTCTGGACACGGAGCCCCATGGCGGCGTTCGGCTCCTCGGCGGTCAATGACGTTCCCGAGCCGGGCAGGAGAGCGAGGGGGAGGGGGACGACAACGTCGGCCGCGGTGCAGTCGTGGCGTGGTGCGGGCTGGCCGGCGCGGCGACTGGCCCGTCCACGCCGCAGCCGGCGAGGCAGAGCGCAAGAAGGGAGAACGCTCGGACGGCGGACATGACGGTCATCGACCCCATATTGCCGGACCACCGAGGAAGGACCGCCAGGTGGGACGGGCGAGCCAGTGGCGGGCCGGGGTCCAGGTGGTCGCGATCGACATGTGCAACGTGTTCAAAGCCGCGGTGCGCGACTCGCTGCCGCACGTCAGCACGTGGTGGCCGCAGATCCTCGCCGCGATCACGACCGGCGTCACCAACGCCGCCTCCGAAGGGATCAACAGGGCGATCAACCCCGACGCCGTTCATCTTTACGCGAACGCGTTGTAAGTCACGTATCGCCGAACCCTGATCGGGAGATACATAAAGAGTTCATATAAAACTGCTATGCTTCAGGCGTGACTCGCCGAGACGCCGCGCACGGCGCTTCCGATGCCATCGGGTCAGCCCTCTACGGTCTGGCCACCAGGGCCGTGAGACGCCTTCCCCGCGACATGAGCCTGACGTCCGCCGCCACCTTGGCCACCCTGGACAAGACCGGCCCGCGACGGATCACCGATCTGGCGGTGGCCGAGGGCGTCACCCAGCCCGCGATGACCGTCCTGGTCCGGGTGATGGAGGAATCCGGGCTGGTCGAGCGGAAGGGCGATCCGTCCGACAAGCGGGTCACGCTGGTGTGCCTGACCGAGGCCGGCGCGTCGTACGTCCGGACGCGACGCCAGGCGGGCGTCGACGCGTACGCGCGGTTGATCGACGAACTCACCGGTGACGAGGTCGAGGCCTTGGCAGCAGCCCTTCCGGCGCTGCTGCATCTGGCGGAGCTCGAAAGCCACGCCCGAGAGGAGTCGGACCGGTGACCGCGGCCCAGGCTCATGACCAGCCCATGAGCACTGCCCTGATACGTTCCGAGGCACGTCTGCTGGTCCCCGCCCTGATGTTCATCGCCCTGGTCGTGGCGGCGGTCGCCAGCCTCGGGACGCCGCTCATCACCAGCGTGGCGACCACGTTCCACGTCTCCCTCGACAGCGCGCAGTGGACGCTGACCATCGCCCTGCTCAGCGGCGCCGTCGCCACACCCGTCCTCGGCCGGCTCGGAGCCGGTCCGCACCGGCGGGCCACGATTCTCGCCACGCTGGCGATCGTCGTCGTCGGCAGCGCGCTCACCGTGCTGCCGCTGCCGTTCGCCTGGCTGCTCGTGGGCAGAGCGGCCCAAGGCGTCGGACTCGGTCTCACGGCGCTGATGATGGGCGTGGCCCGCGACCATCTTCCCGAGGAGCGCAGCGCGGCCACGATCGCCCTGATCTCAGTGGTCTCCATCATCGGAGCCGGCGTCGGCTACCCGCTGGCCGCGCTGCTCGCCGAGTTCGGCGGACTGCGGGCCGCCTACGGCTTCGGCCTGCTCGTCACCGCCATCGCCTTCGTGACCGCGTGGCGCTCCATGCCCGCAGCTCCCGAAGGCCGCTCCGCTCACGTGAACGTGGCCGGTGCGCTCGTCCTGGCGGGTGGACTGCTCCTCGTCCTGTTCCTGGCCGGCGAGAGGAGCCTGTGGAGCCGACACCTCGCCGTGGCGGTGACCCTTGCCGTCGCCGCCGTACTCCTGCTCTGCGTCTGGACCGTTTCCGAACTGCGAACCAAGACGCCCCTGGTCGACGTCCGGGCGGTACGGCACCCGGCGGTCGCCGGGGCGAACATCGCCATGTTCGTCGGCGGGAGCGGCATGTACCTCCTGCTCACGCTCATCACCCGCTACGCGCAGACGCCGCACAGCGCCGGCTACGGCTTCGGACTGACCACCTTCGTGGCGGGGCTGGTCCTCATCCCGTTCTCCGTGCTGGGGTTCGTCGCCGGCAAGCTCACACCGCGGGTCCGCGAACGGATCGACGGCCCCCTGCTGCTGGCCGGCAGCGCCGCCATCGTCGGCGGCGGGTTCGTCCTGTTCGCCACCGCCCGGTCCAACCTGGCCGAACTGCTCGCGGCCATGGGCGTGCTGGGCTTCGGCGTCGGCAGCTTCTCGGCCGCCATGCCCGGCGTCATCCTGGCCGTCACCCCCAAGAGCGAGACGTCGAGCGCCATGAGCTTCAACTACGTCGTCCGCAGCGTCGGGTACTCCCTGGGCAGCGCCCTCGGCGGCCTGATCCTCGCCGCGGGCACCGGCGCCGGCCACCTCTTCCCCGACGACAGCGCCTACACCACCGCGGCGCTGGTCGGCATCGGCGCCATGGCGATCACGACGCTGACAAGCCTCGCCCTCGCCCGCCGACGCTCGTCCGAGACCAACCCGTAAGTCAGATGCACTCATCCCAACACTGGAGGTTCCATGCCCAAGGGCTACTGGGTCAGCGCCTACCGCACCATTTCGGACCCCGAGAAGCTGGCTGCCTACAACAAACTGGCTGGTCCAGCCGTCAGGGCCGCGGGCGGTCGGACCTTCGCCCGCGACGGCCGGGTCGTCGCACACGACGCCGGAATCGCCGAGCGCACCATCCTGATCGAGTTCGACAGCTTCGAACAGGCGGTCGCCGCACATGCGAGTGCGGCCTACCAGGAGGCGCTGGCCGCACTTGCTGACGGCGTCGAGCGCGACTTCCGCATCATCGAAGGCCTCGACTGACGATCGAGGCTGCGTCGGCGACGAACACGAAGCCGACTGCGGGGATCACCCCGGCTCGTCAGCGCGCCGCACCGTCGCGAACAGCGTCAGGCCAGTGGCATCGGCGGTGATGTCCAGTCCGGCGACGGTTCCCGGCGGCGCGGCGGCACGGACGTCGGCCTCGATGTCGGCGGGGGTGCGTTCGACGAGGTTCCAGCGGCCGATGTGGGTCATCAGGGCGGCGTAGGGGTTTGGGGTCGCGATGTTGGAGAAGTAGAACGTGCCTCCGGGGCGGCACAGGCGGGACAGAGTGGTGCGGATCAGGGCTCGGGCGAAGCGTTCTTCGAGGTAGTCGAAGAGGCCTCCGGCCAGGACCAGGTCGAAGGGGCCGTGGTCGGCGGCCAGGTGGGCGGCGGTGCGCAGGACGTTGCCGGGGGCCGCGGCGGTCTGGGCGCGGGTCGCGGGCGGCAGGTGTGTGAGGGCGTACTGGAGGGCGTCGGAGTCGACGTCGTTGAGTGCGTCTGGGATCCGGCGCTTGGCGGCCTAGTCCTGGCCTGGTGGTCTGCCAGGCGGGCCAGGAGTGCCTGGTCAGTTCTTCTGGCAGGGCTGATGAGGCGTGCGGGCTCTTCGCCACCCTGGTGCCGTACGACTGAGCTGTGGAGTGACTTCCCGATCATGCGAGTTGGTGTCCACACCCTCCATATGATCGTTTCCATGTACAAGATGATCTCTCGGTCATCAGCTCGGGTGCTGCTGATCGACCGCACTGGTCGGATTCTGCTCTACCGCGGCCTGTTGCTGCAGGTGGAGGACCCTTCCTACGCGTGGTTCACGCCGGGAGGTGCCATCGATCCCGGAGAGACCTCGCAGCAAGCGGCTGCCAGGGAACTACGGGAGGAGCTTGGTCATGTTGTGGCCCCCGAGGCTCTCGGAGCGGTCGTGGCAACGAGCGCGGGAACGTGGTCCATGCACGGTGAGGTCTTTTCCGGGCAGGACTCCTACTTCGTGCTGCGCGTGCACGGTTTGCGGGTGGATACCTCCGGGATGGACGAGGAAGAACGCGCGGTGACCGACCGTTTCCACTGGTGGACGTCGTCCGAGCTCGCCTCGGCGACCGAACCGGTCGTGCCGCTGGGACTCGCTCCCTTGATGGATCGTTTGATCGGTGGAGAACACCTGGCCGAGCCGGTTGTCTTGCCATGGCACTTGAGGGACGACCAGCCTTCCCCACCAGCACTGGAGAGCCCCTGACCCGCGCTGATGCGGGCCAGGGGCTCTCTTCGCGTGTCCGGTGATCTACGGCTGACGCCGGGCCGCTACGGGTGATCGTGCGAAATGCCGGGCGGTGCGCGCCTCGGCCTTGGCGCTGACCTTGGGCGCGATCACCCTCATCGTGCCCGCACGCTAGTCGACGTCGTCGTACTCGTCGAAGCGGTCCGTGATCATCTGCTCGAGCTGCTCCTGGGTCTCCGCGAGCTCGGCCAGCACCTCCTCGGACGGGCTGTGCTCGGCCAGCTCTACCAGTTCGGCGAGGACCGCACGCATCTCGGCCACGCCGGGCCGTTCCGCATCCTGGTGCTCCTCGGAATCGGGCTCGCCCATGTAGCGCAGCAACCAGGCCGCCGACCGAAGACAGCGTACGCGCGGGGTGAGTTGGCCGAGTTCGGTCCAGAGGGCGGCCGCCCGCTGATAGGCGGCCAGCGCTTCTGCGGTCTGTCCGGAATACTGGAGTGCTTCGGCGGCGGACCAGGCCAGTTCGGCATGCATGGCTCGTTGGTCCGGATCATTCTGGACCAGCTCCGCACCTTGGAGAAACTGCTCAGCGGCCTCGCGGTGGCGGCCCAGCTCGCGCAGTGATGCGGCGTATTGTCCCCGGGTCATCGCGATGACCGGTGCGTCGTAAGGGATCTCCACCCTCGGGATCACGTCCTCGAACAGTGCCACTGCTTCGCCATGCCTCTCAAGACGGTGATAGGCGCGCGCCGCCGTGAACGTGTTGTGCAGGGTGTCGGGTTCGGACAGGCCATCCCAGCGGGCGGCCGCGGTCAGTGCCGCGCCGACCAGGTCGTGTTCACGGCCGGGCTGTCTCGAGATGGCCTCGACGAGCAGGGAGCTCAGCTGGGCGGCCTGGTCGTGCGGGACGAGATCGGCGCCGTACGTGATCGCCTTCGACGCGAACTCTTCGGCCGCCTTCGGATCGTCGCTCCCGAGGGCGAGCTCGCCGAGCAGGGAGGCGGGATTCGTGGCGCGCCACGGCTGTCCGGCTTCGAGATAAGCCGTCACGGCGGCTTGCAGATGGGCACGCGCGCCGTCCGCATCGCCGAGTGGGAAGGAGATCCGGGCCAGCATGTCGTGATACATGGCCATGCGCTCGGTCACCGAGAGCTCCACTGCTACGGCGAGTTCGGCCTCCAGCAGCGCATGGGCGGCGTTGAGCTCGGCCTCGGCCGGGTTCTCCTGCTGCCCCAGCGCTGCCATTGCCATGATGGGACCGGCTCTTCGCACGGTCAGGTATTCGCCCGAGGTGAGCTTTCCGGCCGCGTACGCGCTTTCCGCCTGCGCCGTGACGCTTTCCGCCAATGCCTCGCCTCCGGTCTGATCCTTGGTCTGGAAGCGCGCCAGGGCCGCGGCGGCGCGGGCCTCCAGAGCCTTGGCAGTGTCGGCGAGCCGGTCGAAGCTCTCGGCGACGGCCAGCAGCGCGTCGTAGGCCGCGCCGGGGTCCGAGTCCAGCAGGGAGAGCGCCTTGGCGTACTCGATCTCCGCGACAACGATCCCGGGCAGCGGCAGCTCACTGGCCGCGACTCGTTCCCACGCTCTTTCGGCGTGGGGATGACGAGTCTCGGACAGGCGCCGCGCTTCTGCGACCAGGTCGTCGAGCCTCGAATCGGTGCCCTTCGGCGGGATCGGTACGGCACGACCGGCCGGCTGCGGCAGCGTCGTCGGGACGCCGAGCGGCAGCCGATCCGCCAACGGCTCCTGGGCGAGGCGCTTGGCGACGCGCTCGCTGAAGACGCCGCTGCCGTTGCGCGCGTCATAGCGGGCGCACAGCTCGCTGATCTCCTGTTCCAACCCGGCGAGAGTCGCCTCAAGAGTCAGGTCGCCGATCCGGATGCCGCCGTGGCCCAGCATGGCCAGGCGGCGGAGCAGTACGACGACACCGCTCACGAAGCCGAACCGCTGCGAGATGTCCTCGTGCTGCTTCATGAGCCAGGACGCGTGCTCGTTCAGGATCTCCAGGCCACGCGCCTCGTTGCCGGTCAGGGCGCAGAACTCGATGTGGTGGCCGACCGACTCGCGCAGGCTGACATTGTGGCGGACCAGCGAGTATCCCCTGAGGAAGGCGCTGCGAGCGTCCTCGGTTCGTCCGGTGCGCAGCAGGGGGAGCAGTGCCTTGGCCAGGACCCTGTGCGGCTCCTCCGAACATGACCGCTCGCCGTCGATCAGCGGCGCCCAGTAGTCCAAGGCCCCCGCGTCATCACCCGCTGTGACGCGCCACGTGCCCCAGTCGTTGCCCTCGCAGGCGTCGCAGTCGGCCATCTGGTCGCGTGGAGCGGAGATCGACGACTCCATCGCCGCCGCTGCCGCCTCGTCGTCGCCGAGGTGCTGCGCCAGCAGCGAACGCAGGCTGAGCACCGGGCGCAGGCTGTGTCCGCGCTGCCGATAGCGGTTCTGCAGCTCGTCGAGCCAGCGGTGGATGGTCGCCAGCGGTACGGCCGGGTTGAGGACGAGGTAGTAGCTCATCCACTTGAGCTGCCAGTGGATGCGATGACTGAACGTGCCCACCTCGGCTGGGAAGTCGTCGTGAATCTGCAGGAGCCGTCCGAACGCGACCGGCATGCGGTCACCTTCGGCGCCGTCCTCGTAGGCCTGGATGAGGGTGAGCAGCACCTCGGCTTCCAGCGACCGGTCCTCGACCGCCTTGGCCGCGGTGGCGAGCAGTTCCAGGCGTTCGGCCTTCTGGTGTCCGCGCGGCAGCGCGTAGGTCTGACGCAGGGCGTCGCGGATCTCGGCGACGTTCATGCTTTGCCATCCTGTTCAGTGGATTCGGTCACGTTCTGGGCGGCCCAGCCGAGCAGCTCGTCGAAGGCGCGGTTGAGCAGTGCTGTGTCGACCGACCGCAGGGGCCGATGCGTCATCAGCAGCGCTTGGCCGTACAGCGCCTCGACGGCGGTGACCAGCAGTGCGGGATCGTTGATCGTCGCAATCCGGCGGACCACCGGGCTGCGGTGGTTGAGTACGAGTTGCGCGCGAGGCTCAGTGGACTTGAGCGCGCCCAGGATCTCGGCCCACAGGTCGTCCGCGTCGGCGGCGACCTCCGCGCGGGTTCGTTCGTTGCGTGCCTCGCGGGAGTCCAGATGCAGGGCGGACACCGACGCCGGAAAGAACGCACGAAGGATCACATCGCAGCCCAGCGGGTCAAGCGTGGAGCGTGCCATCGCCATGAACCCGGCCATGGCCAGCTCATTCGCGCTGTCAACCAGGTCGAGCGCGGCGGTGACCACGTCCGAACCGAGCTCCTCGACCACCACCCCCGGCATGACATCAGGGAGCAGCGCGACCAGCTCGCTGTCGTAGGTGTAACCCCCGTTGACGACCGCCATGCCGTGGGCGGCCGCGATCGTCGCGATCTGCCGGAACTCCTCAACCGTGGGCGTGATCCGAACCACGGGGTATTTCCTGGCAACCTCGGCAAACGTGACTTGACCGTCGGTCGTCTCCAACGTGAGATACGGCAGCATGATCCGGAACAGCTCGGCGTCATGCCTGGCCATCGCCTTCACCCCGAGGCTGTGCACAGCGAGGAACGCGGCCAGGCGCTGCGGCTCCTGCGCGGCCAGCCCGGTGAGCCAGTCCCGCAGCCGGACACCCAGCGCCTCGCGGACCGCGACCAGCGTCTCATCCTCGTACAGACCTTCACGCGATGCGGTCGGGCGCAGCGTGTCCGTATCGATCACGCAGCGGACGAAGAACGCCCATTCAGGGAGTAGGCCGGTGGTCGCGTCGTTGAGCAACATGCCCTTCAGGTAGACGCGGTGGCGGCCAGTGTCGGCCGGATTCGCCGGCTGCGGCAGCACGTAGGCGGCGCCCCTGATCCCGGCCAGCTCCACGTCGAGTTCGACGACGTCGAGCGCGGTGAAGCCGAGCGCGCGCTCGCCGTACTCGATCAGCGCGGCCCGGCGTGCGGCGGCCGAATCGTAGGAGCGGTCCCACACCGGCGGGCTGTCCGTGGTGCGGATCGTCCGCCCACTCGTGTCGACCGTCACCTCGTATGGCAGCAGCGAACCGAAGTCGCGGGCAAGGTCGGTGACCACGTCCGGGGCGAACCACCGTTCGGCTCCCGCTCGTGGCGTCAGGCAAACGGTCGTTCCGGGAACGGCGCGCTCATCCGGCGCAAGCCGCCGGACCGAATACGTCCCGTCGGACGCGGCCAGCCACTCAATGCCCGGCGCATCCGGGACGGCCGCAGAACGGCTGATCACCTGGATCCGCTCGGCGACGGTGAAGCAGGCCAGGAGGCCGATACCGAACTGGCCGAGGAACTCGCGGCGAGCCCCTTCCAGGTCGTCGCGCTTCGATGACCGGCCGATGGTCGCGAGGAAACGATGGACGTCCGCCTCCGTCAAGCCGATGCCCGGATCATCGATCCGCAGCCCCGCCTCGTTCAAAGTGATCCGGATGGCGGTGGATGCCGTCGGGTCGATCCGCTGCCGCGCTGTCACCGCGTCGACCGCGTTCTGCAGCAGCTCTCTCAGGTAGACGCGTGGACTGGAATAAAGATGGTGGGACAGGAGGTCAACAAGTCCTCGCAGGTCAACCTGAAAGGAATGGGCATTTCCCGATTCTTTGTCAAACATGCGGGAGATCGTAGCGTCAAGCAATGACATTGCACTGATCAATTTTGGCTGCGAGCTCGAACACCGTCAACGACCGGGCCTGACAGCCGCGAACTCGGCACTGGTAGGCCAGGTCAGCTCATCGGACGGCGTTTCCACTGGGCGGTCAGCTCGATCAGGCTGCCACATCCCGTCTTCTTGACGATGCAGGTGAGGTGTTTCTCGACCGTGCTCTCGCTGACGTTCAGCCGCCGCGCGATGTGCGTGTAGCCCAGCCCGAGCACCACGAGCTCGGCCACGTCGCGCTCAGCTGAGGTGAGATCCCGTATGGGGGCCGGTACGAGGTTCGCGTCGAAGTACGGGCTCAGCAACGGGCCCAGCGTGGCCGCCATCAGCAGGTCCCTCGGCTCGATGGCGTGCCGGTCACCGTCGAACGGCACCCCCAGCGTGCTGACCGCGCCCGTGGCCGGGGACCTGACGACGATCTTCAGCATGTCGTCGATGCCGTTGCGGCGCAGGAATATGTCGGCGAAGTCGCGCTCCGGCTCGGTCGCCCGCAGGCGGAGCTGTCCAAGGGTCGCCACACCGCGGCGGGTCAGGCAGGTGACCCCTTCGCGCGAGGCGAACGGATTGTTCAAGCGCCAGCGCTCGGCGTATTCCTCCACGAAGTCCGGCCGGAACATGGTGAGGTACTGCTCCTCGCCACCGCTTCCCAGCGCCAGATACGCGGGGTTCTCGGCCACGAACGCGTCGATCCACCCGAGATGTACGGCCAAAGCCTCGGCCAGCACCGGATAGAGCTCCCCCTTCCGAGCCCCGGCGACTTGCTCCAGCACCTTGATGAGCCTTCGGTATTCCAGCTGTTCCACGGATCCGCCATCGCACTTGTTGATCGCTTCGGGGGCAGCCGATGTGGTGGGCTGCGGCGTTCTCGCCTGGTCAAGGATTCCGTAATGGGCGGCCGTTCATCCATTACTTGACCAAGGAATTCGCTTCAAAGTCCCATGTCCCACGGCACCCTCGGTCACAAGTGATGGCGTATCCGGCAAATGCCTCAATCGGCGGCCACCGCGCTTCGCCGCGAGAAGGGTCTTCGTCGCTGACCAGCGAGCTCAGTGGTCGTGGCAGCAGGAAGTTCGGGCTCCCTCGAGCTGAGCAGGGTCGTTCCACCAGTGGCTCGCTGTGCTCGGGTGGACGGGGACGCGGTCCTTGACCTTGCCGGAAGGCACGGCGGCCGCGGGTGTCGCCTGGTCGGTGGTGGTGGCGGACGGGTAAGGCGCGAGGAGCTGCTCAACGGTGTGGTGTCTCCCGCCGACGACGACGGCGGTGACGTTGGCGGCGTCTTCGATGCGGGACAGCGGGTCGCCGTCGATGATGGCCAGGTCGGCGTACATGCCCTTGGCGATCCTGCCCAGCGGGAGGCCGAGGTAGGCCCCGGACGTGCTGGTCGCGGCGGTGAGTGTTTCCCGCGGGGTCAGGCCGTACTTGACCATGGCGCGCAGGTTCATGTGCAGGCTGATCCCCAGGTGATCGATCGGTGCGTCGGTGCCGGCGGTGACCACGCCGCCGCCGCGGATCATCGCCGTGAGCTGCGCGACTTGGTTGGCGAGGTTGGTCCGGATCACCTGGACCGCCGTCGGGTCGGCGGTCTGCGCCGTGGTGACCGTCGCCTGGAGCTGCGCCATCCGCCAGTTCGGGTAGAGCCGGCGGACTCGTTCGTCGGTGACCAGCGAGGTGTCGTCCCTGTAGAGGGTCGAGGAGTTGAACAGGGTGGGGGTTCTGGCCATCTTCGAGGCGTTGAACATGGAGATGACGTCCGAGTAGGCGGAGCCGACGTTCGTGACGGTCCGCGAGTAGCCGAACCGGTTGGTGGCGCCGACGTGCTCGGTCTGGTCGCCGCCCATGGCGATCGCCGGATAGTGGTAATGCGAGCTGACCGGCTTGCCTTGGCGGTGGGCCCAGTCGATGACCTCCCTGTGCCAGACGACCGGCAGCCGCACGTAGCACTTCATCATGTCGTAGTCGAGGGCGGCGGCCCGCTGCAGTTCGAGCCGCAGTTGATCGTGGGAGTACGTCGGGCGCATGAAGTTGTAGTAGATGCGCGCCCCGTCGATGGCCTCGCCAGTGCCCAGGTAGCGCGGTGCGAGGCGGGCGCCGGACTGCACTGATTCGCGCTCCTCGACCATGTGGTAGGCAGGTGAGCCTGGTGAGCGCGTCGTGGTGATGCCCAGGGCGAGCCACAACGGACCCTGTCGCGATCCGTAGGCGTAGCCCTGCATTTCACGGTGATGGTGGATGTCGATCAGGCCAGGCATGACGAACCTGTCGCGGGCGTCGATCCGGGCGCCGGGCCTTCCGTCCCGGTGCGGCTCGATCGCGGCGATGCGCTGGCCTCGTACGATGATGTCGACGTCGCGGACGACGCTGTTGGAGACGCCGTCCCACATGCGGCCGGCGTGAATGACGACCTGATCGGGGCCGGTGTCGTTGCGCCAGGTCAGCCGCATCGGAATCGACCGGGCGGGCTTGCCGTCGAGGCGCACGCTCTTGAGACGTCCCTCGTTCAGGTAGAGGAGGGTGGCTGAGCCGCCTGCCCAAACAGGGGCGTCGGAGACCTCCCGGGTGACCTGACGGGCGTTGCCGGTGGGTCGTCCGGTCTTGTCGACGGGCAGGATCCACAGGAGCGATTCCATGGCGAAGGCGAGCATGGTGCCGTCAGGTGCCCAGACAGGGCCGTCGTCACCACGGGTCTGCAAGGAGCGGTGTGGCGCGGGGTCGATGTACGTGCCGGCACCCGTGGCCCGGTCGACGAGCAGGATTTTGGACAGTCCCTCACGGTAGCGTCGTGAGTACGGCACCACCGCGGCCAGCGCAAGGGTTTTGCCGTCGGGTGACCAGGTCGGGCGGCCTGGTTCGAAGGTGGCGTCGAAGATCTTCTGGAGGTCGCCGGTGGAGACGTCCGCAACCCACAGGGCGCCGTCCTGGTTCAGGTAGGCGATCTCCCTGCCGTTGGGCGACCACCGGACCGACAGAGCGGCGGAGTCGGTCAGATGGGTCACCTGCCGGTCGGCGCCCGTGCTCAGGTCGCGGACCCAGATATTGAGGGTGCCGGTGCGGTCGGTGACGAATGCCAGTTGCCGCCCGTCCGGGGAGAAATCCGGGTCGGCTTTCCACCAGCGGTCGCGGAAAAGCGGTTCCGGCGTGCCGCCGACGCGCATCAGATAGATGTCGTTGAGCGCGCGGAAGGCGATGGCGGACCCGTCCGGGGACACGGCCGGGCTGCCGATTCCGACGACGGGGAATGACCCGGGCTCGTCGAATACGCGGACCCGCTTCTTGTACTTCGGAGTCGTCGTCGTCAGCGCGGCGCTGAAGCCGACTGTGCCGACCGACGCGGAGTTGAGGCGGCGGACCTTGATGGTGCCCGCGGAGGTGTAGTAATAGCGTCCGTCCGGGGCGAACCGGGCACGGAACGGGAAGACCTCCTCGCCGGTGACGAGGGTGCCCGCGGTGCCGGCCAGATCATTGGCGCCCGAGTGGAAGAGGTGGTAGGCGAGGTCGGTGCCGTTCGGCAGCCAGGACGGCTGGTGAATGATCTGACCGGCGGCTACCGTGACCGCGGTGCCGCGCGTGCCGGTGGCGACCTCGATGACGTCGATCCTGGTGTCGGCGACGACGAACGCGACCTTGCTCCCATCGGGTGACCAGGCCGGCTCGTACTCCTCGGCGGAGCTGTCGGTCAGGACGCGGCTCGCTCCGGTGGCGACGTCGAGCAGGTGGATCCCGTAGCTGCCTCCCGCATCGGAGGAGTAGGCGATGGTCCGCCCGTCCGGGCTGTAGCGGGGCTCTCGATGATCGAACGGCCCGGTGGTCAACTGCTTGATCGCGGACCCGTCGGGCCGGATCGTCCACAGGTTGAAGACACCGTCGCGGTATGACTGGAACACGATGGTGGATCCGTCCGGGGACCAGTCAGGCTGGGCGATGTCGTACAGATCGCTGGTGAGCCTCCTGGCGGTGCCCCCGGAGGCGGAGCAGACCCACAGGACGCCGAGCAGGTCGAGGGCGAGCAGGCGGCCGTCGGGTGAGGGCGCGACGGCGAAGTCGGTGCCGGAGGCGACGGATGTCTTACCGGTGTTCCCCGCTGCGTCGGCCCTCGCCGGTGAGGCCGGGGTGAGCAAGGCGGCGAGGGCGGCGCCGCCGCCCGCCAGGACAGCCCGGCGGGACGGGCGGGACATCGATCCGGAGGTGGAGGTGCTGGGGGGAACCGGTGAGTGAGACATCGGGGACTTTCGCTCCACTATTCACGCATGGTCAGACGGCTGAACGTGATGACGCGCGATCCATGGTCCGAGGCGGGCTGATGTGCTCATTGAGGAAGTAAGTGCCTAGGAATGTGCATACGTTGGTCAAAAGAATTGGTCAAGAGGAGCCGGTGGGGTGACGGTCAGGGCGGGGCCGCTTCCCGACAGGCGCGACAGGCCGGAGGTCTTGATGAGGCCCTGCGCGTAGGCGGCGCTACCAGGCAACAGGCAGCGCGTGCAGCCCGAAGAACGGGGCGTCGTCGGCGAAGGGCAACTCCTCGAACCCGATCGCCAGCCGCAGCGTCGGTATCCGGGTCAGCAGCGTGCCGAAGGCGATCTGCAGCTCAGCGCGGGCGAGGTTGCGGCCGATGCATTGGTGCACCCCGTGGCCGAAGGCGACATGGTGGTGGGCGGACCGGCGGATGTCGAACTCGTCGGGGTTCTCGAACGCCCGCGCATCACGGTTGGCGGATGCGGCCAGCACCGTCAAACGATCACCGGCGCGGATCCGCGCGGAGCCGATATCCATGTCGTCGGCCGCGATCCGGTCGAAGCTGACCCAGTCCTGCACCGAGTGGAAGCGCAGCAGCTCCTCGACCGCGCCCGGCAGCAGGCTCGAGTCGGCGCGTAACGCGGCAAGCTGCGCCGGGTGCCGCAGCAGCGTGAGTACGCCCAGCGAGATCGTATTCGCCGGAGAGTCGTAGCCCGCGAGCAGCAGGAGAAAACCGATGTTGATCAGCTCGTCCGTGGTCAGCTCGCCGGTGGGCAGGTGTCTGGCGGCCAACCGCCGGATCATTCCGTTGTGCGGTTCACGCTCTGCGCTGCGGATGAGTTCCCGCAAATAGCCGCGAACGTCGCTGGACGCCTGGGCCGCCACACTCGGGTCCATACTCGTTACCGACAACATCCGCAGCCGTGACTCGAAGAACTCGTGGTCGCCGGCCGGGATACCGAACAACTCGCAGAGGACTCGTGACGGAACCCGCCGTGCGTACAGGCCGACGAGGTCGGCGGGCGCCCCGGCTTCCAGCAACTCGTCGATGGCTGTATCGGCGATTCGCTGGAGGGCCGGCCGCATGGCGTCCATCGGACGGGCGCCGAGCTCTGAGATCAGCAACCGCCGGAACCGGTTGTGCTCCGGTGGATCCATATCGACGAAGAAGCCGTCGTCGGGGCGATCGTCGTCGGGTCCGCGAGGCCGTTCAGGGCGTCCGGTGTTCGAGCTGATCCTCGGGTCACTGAGGATCTGCCGCGCCTCGGCATAGCGGGTGACCGCCCAGACCGGTGCGCCGTTGGGCAGGGTGGCTCGGACGACCGGCGCGGTGGCACGCATCCGCTGATACTCGTCCGGCGGTGCGAGCGGGCAGGTCCGCACCATCGGAAAGGTCGGCGTGGGGGTTATGTCGTGCTCGGATGTGCTCATTGGTAGCGCCGATGCTAAATCTGCAGTCCGAAAATTACCAGTGGTGGCATTTTCCGTATTTGTCATGCATAATCCCCTACGCCCTAAGGGCCTGCCGTGCGCCATGCGTAGATGTTTCCGTTGGAGCTGCCGATGTACACGAAGCCGTCTGCCACGACGGGGTCGGTTTCGACGGTGCCACCGGTCCGGAACCTCGATCGCGCCGTGCCGGTGGCGGGGTCGAGGGCGTACAGGGTTCCCTCGCGGTCGGAGACGTAGATCGCTCCATCCGCTGCCACGGGGCCGGTGTCGCGGCCGCCGGGCAGCGGGAGGCGCCAGCGCATCTTGCCCGTGGCGGTGTCGAGCGCATACAGCGTACGGTCGCGGCCGACGGTGTACACGAGTCCGCCCACCACCGTGGCGCTCCACTTGAACATGGGCTGGTCGCCCTTGGCCTGGAAATCCCACAGGGGCGCGCCGGTCGCAGCGTCCAGCGCGTGCGTGGTGCCCTCGTCGTCGCCCACGTACACGGTCCTGCCGGCCACCACCGGACGGAAGGAGATGGTGCCGGTGATCCGTGACCTCCATCGGACCTCCCCCGAGACGACGTCCAGGGCGGTCACGTCACCGTTGCCGCTCGTGGCGTAGACGGTCGTGCCGGCCCGTAGCAGGAGGATGCGGTCGTGTTCCGCGCCGAGTCGGTAGCGCCGTTTCTCGGTTCCGGTGGTGGGGGCCAGGGCGTACATCACGCCGTGGTCGCTGCCGGTGAGGACGACGTCGCCGGCCAGCACGGGCTCGGGGGTCAGCACGTCGCCGGCCGGCTCGAAGCTCCACAACTGCTTGCCGGAGGCGGGGTCGAGCGCGACGAGTTCGGCCTTTGACGACCAGGCGGGGTGCCTCGTCCAGAGGTAGAGGCGGCCCGCCGCGACCACGAGGTCACCGAACGCGGTGATCTTGCGGTCCCATCTCGGGCGGCCGGTGCCCGTGTCCAGCGCCACCAGCCTGCCGGTGCTGCCGGCCGCGTACACGGTGCCGTGCGCCACCACGTGGTCGTCCTCCACGGAGCCGTCCGTCCGGTAGCGCCACCGCACCGCGCCGGTGGCGGCGTCCAGCGCGGACACCGTGCCGTCGCCGCTGGTGGCGTAGACGACGCCGCCGGTCACCACCTGCTTGGTCCGCACGGCCGCGTCGGTCGGGAAACTCCATCCGCGTTCGCGCACGGGAGCGGGGGCGCGAACACCCGGCGCGTACCGGGCGAGCAGATGGTCGCGCAGCAGCGGAGAGAGGAGCCGCACCGCCTGCCGTGATGACGAGGTCAGCCGGACGATGACGGGGCCCACGTTGATGATCGTCGCGCCGTAGAAGCCGTTCGTCTCGGCCACGGTGTAGGACAGGAAGCCCGGGGCCTCGGTGGTGGGATCGATGTCGCCGGTCTCTTCGACGGCGGCGGCCTCGGCGGTGTACAGCTTGCGCGCGCTCGCGTCCGACGACGACACCCATTCCACGGACAGGGAGACGACGGCGCCGTCGTCGGCCGGCGGTATCCAGTCGCATTTCGCCGCGCCGTCCGTTGCCGGGGCCGGGCGGTAGCCATCCGCGAAGGCCGCCAGGTCGCGGCCGGTCAGCAGGCCGCAGGCGTCCGGCCAGGCGGTCTTTGGGCGGGTGGTCCCGTAGCTCAGCCTGTACGCGGTGAGCCGCCGGTCCCCGGGGACATCGCTGAACACGAAAGCCATGTCCCTGCTCGCCCCGGCAAGGGAGACCAGGTGGGCGGGCAGGTCGATCGGGAGCCCGCCGAGCCGTCCGGTGCCGGGGTCCACGGAGATCACGTAGGCGGGCAGCGGCCAGGTGGAGTCCCGCAGGGCACGGCCCTGGTCGTTCGCCACGGTGGAGGAGCCGGTGTACAGGGGCGGGTTCCAGCGGTCCGGATCCGTGACCTTGACGGCTTGCGAGCCGGTGTACAGCAGGCGGCCGTCGGGCCCGAAGAAGAAGTCGTCCTCGCCCGCCCTGGCGTGCACGTACCCTTCGGCGTTGGCCGTGAGCCCGATCGGCGGGCCTCCGTCCTCCGGGGAGGACGACGACGGCAGCAGACGTGTCCATCCCTGCCGCAGGGTCCGTGGATCCATCGAGGCCAGCCGCAGCTCGTTCCCCTGGCAGTAGCTGAGCAGCCACACCGTTCGGGCCGTCGCGGCGCCGGTCAGCCGGCAGCTTCGCGGGTAAGTCACCCTGGCGGTGGTCGTTCCGGTCCGCGCGTCGAGGGCCTGGATGTCGAGGGGGTCGTCTGGCTGCTCGAACACCAGGATGCCGTGCTCGGTCGCCATGATCCGCGGGCCGTGGTACGAGCCGGTGTCACCCAGCCGGGGCTGACGGAGCGCGGTGATGACCGTGCGCCGCCACAGCGGCGCGCCCGTGGCCAGGTCGTGGCCGTACAGGGTCTGCTCGGCGCCGTCCGGCTCTCCTCTGGCGACAACGAGCGTGTCGCCCGCGATCCAGACGCCGGTGATGGGCGCGGGCTGGGCCGGGTCGGCGGGGACGGTGCGCTGGAGCGCGCCCGTGCGCGGGTCGTGGATCCGTACGGTGCCCTGCCGCGTCGCCACGGTGACCGCCCGGGCGGACACGGCGTGGCCCGGGGCCCCCAGGAACTCGACGCCGTTCTCGGCATCCGCGGGCACCGACCACAACGCGCGCCACTCGACGGGTACGCGGGGAAGCCTCGTGACGTTGTCCCGGGAGACGGCCGAGCAGATCGCCAGGATGACCACGAGCAGGATGGCGGCTGACCGGTGGCCGCGCGCGGTCAGCACTTCCCGGCCTTGGCGAGCTTCCTTTCGATCGCGCACGCGCCGCTCCTGGAGATCGGCTGCCAGCCGCGGAGCGGAGAGATCGTGTAGTAGGCGTGGTAGGTGCTGGAGGTACCGGTCACCCGGAACGGGGTCCTGTCCGGCCCCTGGATCGTCAGCTGCTCGGTCCGGTCCCCCGCGAGCACGGTGATCAGGAGATCGAAGGCGTAGTAGGCGGCTGTGCCCGTGACCCTCATGGATAGCGTGACTCGTTCGTCCCGTTTGAGGTCAATCTGCTTCTTCCTGAAGTACGAGGTGCCCGGGTCTTCGGGAGTGGTGAAGCGGGGTGCGGGTTTGTCGAGGTCGGCGGAGAGCTCGATGGTGGCGGCCTCTCCTCCGGAGGTGTAGATGAACAGCGCGCCGTCCGAGACGGGCTTGCGGTCGAGGACACGCGGCTGGATGTCGACGATGCGCAAGCTGCTGCGATTGCCGACGAGGACGACGGTGAGGTCGGCGGTCTCGAGCGAGGCACGGTCGTGGCGCGCCATGACCGTGTCGCGTTGCGAGCCGGACGCGCTGCCCAGCAGGATCGCCCGGTCCGCGGGGTCGGTCACCGCTTCCCTCAGGGTGGTGTCCTGCGCGGCGTAGTCGACTGCCACGTGGCCGACCTTGATCGGGGGCTCACCGCTGATGCTGTCTACGGTGTCGGAGCCGCGTGCGCCGAACCAGGCGGCGAACACGACCCCGACGGCCGCGACGATCACGGCGCTGACAATTCCCGCCAGCCACGTCCGCATGGCTTTCCATCCTCCGGCCTCCTCGGTACGGGGGGCGGATGCGGCACGCCTCTTCTGGCGCGCTCTGGCCATGGGACGTCCCTTTCGCCGGCGGTGCGATGACAGCTGACATATAGCTGATGGGACGGTCGCGTGGCCGCGCTGTTGACGAATTCAGTCTGGGAGTTTCTCCATTCCATCGGGTGAATCAGGTCCGCAAGATTACCGGTAAATAGCTGTTTAGCCGATAAATGCCTGAAGGGCGATCGAGACCGGACAGCTCGCTCCGGACGAGGAGCCGCGGAGGACGAGCGCCGCCGTGCCGGCAACGATCTTCCGCTCCGCCCTCGTGCTGACTCGGCGACCTGACGCCAGTTTGATCGTCGCGTGATTTGCGGGCAGGATATCCGGACGTCCGTTTACCCTTATTTGGGATCACATGTCTTACAGAACGTTACTGCCAGCGCTCGCCCTCGCGGCGGCGGTCACCATGACGGCCGCTCCCGCCGTCGCCAACGGGTTCGGCTCGGGGAACGGCTGCTGCCCCTTCGCCGACAACTCCAAGCATTGGTACACCTCCGAGACGCTGGAGACGCGCACCAAGAGCGCGGCCAAGGCCGCCATGTTGAAGCTGGACTCCCAGACCGACATGACCGTGGCCTACGACAGCACCCCCGACCCGAGCACCGACGTCGAGGCGTTCGACCGCTACTACGTCGACTACTGGGACCTGGACTGGGACGGCTCCAGCACCGGCTACAACCTCTTCGCCTACTCGAAATGCGTGAAGAGCATCCCGCCGGCCGACAGCACCCAGGCCTGGCGCTGCGACCAGTACGAGGTCCGCTACGACCTGAAGGACATCGACTGGATGAGCACCACCCAGCGGCAGGCGCTGGCCTGCCACGAGATCGGGCACACGATCGGCCTCGACCACTCGACCGAGTCCGGCTCCTGCCTGCGCACCGGCTCGCACACCGTCACCAAGTACGGCACGCATGACGTCGCCCACATCAACGGCCGTCACTAGGAGACCGGCGATGAGACACCTCAAGCTCCTCACTGCCGCCGTCGCTTTCGCCGCCCTCGGAGGCTGCGCCCAGGCGCCGGCCGCGAAGCCGGCACCGGTCTCCTTCTGGTCTCAGCTCCATGCCGAGAGCGGGACCGGCCAGTACCTCTTCGACTCCCTCGACGACATCACCCCGGGTGCCAGGCCGTCCGGCGCGTTCCGCCCGGCCACCGCGCTCGTCGAGGGCACGGTTGTCGGCGTGGAGCCGGGCATCGCCTACGCCTCGGGCGACGACTCGGTCACGCCGCGGGTCGTGCCCTACGACAGCGAGGAGGCGGCGATCCGCTGGGCCAGCGTGGTCATCAAGGTCGACAAGGTCCATGCGGGCAAGCTCGGCCGCGGCTTCGCCTCGGGCCAGATCCGGCTCAGGTTCGAGCAGCCCACCGGTACGACGCTCGACGGGCTCCGCGCGTCCCTCGGCACGGCCGGGCACGGCATGTTCTACGTCGACAGCGCCCTCAACCGAGCCAGGCGGCAGCCCGTATCACCGGCGGCCCAGGCATATCAGGCGGCCGTCCAGCTCCCGATCGGCCAGGGCGTGTTCATCGAGGAGAAGCCCGGCACGCCGCTGATCGCCCCGCTGACCGACAGCGAGCGTGCCGCCCAGCTCCTCGGTGGCGGCACGCAGCCGAGAAGCGCGGTGGCAGGCGCTACGACGCTGGCCCAGCTCCGTGTCCGCGCCCAGCGGTCAGCTTGCGAGACAGGCACGGCGACAGACCAGTCCGTCTGCTGACCCGCTTCCAGGAGGCGCCCATCCCGTCCCTCAATCGGCGACGAGCCGGGCTTGGTCGGCCTGCTCGCGCTGGCGCCGCAGCTCGTAGGTGCCCGGTGCGATGCCGGTGAAGGCATGTTCGGGGTGCGCGAGGTAGGCGGTCGCGCCCTCTGCGACGGTCAGCACCCCGAGCACCATTCCGCCGCCGAAGCGCTCCGGGGTGAAGAACACCTTGCCGGTGGCGAGCAGGAGGTGGGTGTTGGCCCCGGCCTGGCCGCGGACGATCGGGACACCGCTTTCGGGAACAGGGGTACGGGCCTGCTCCCGGTTGGCCGGTATGACGGCGACATCGCCCTGGAACTGCAGGCCGGAAAGGATGGGAATCTCGGCCTGCCGGTCGAGGTGCTCGTCGATGGTGACGCCGAAGATGGCGATGGCTTGTTCGATGGTGGGCATCTTCTCGGGCTCCTTTGCCGGTGGGCGGGGGTCAGGATCGTCGTTGTGCCGTGGCGTACTGCGCCGAAGTGAGGCCGTAGGTCCAGGCGGCGGCCTCAAGGGGGTCGGCGCAGTCGGCGGGGACGGTGAGGCCGAAGCGGCGGTGGGTGCCGTCCCGTTCGACGGTGCCGTTGGTGCACAGCAGGACCCGCACATGTGTGGTGAAGATGTCCGCGGGGACGTCGTGCAGGGTGAGGGTCTGGCCGGGGTTGCCGGGGTCGGGTACGGCGGGTCCGACCTGGGCGAGGCGGGCCTCGGCGATGAAGCGGTGCCAGCCGCGGCGTTCGATGGCGCAGCGGCGGATCTCGGCGTTGGGTTCGCGGAGGATCTCGTCGGCGGTGAGGGTGTCGTCGATGACGGCTTGGGTGACGTGGATACCGTGCCAGAAGTACAGCCCGAATCCGTCGGCCCAGCCAGCCGCGGGGCCGTCGGCGCGGTGCGGCCGGTGCGTGGCCCTGGCGCCCTCGCCGACCTGCTCGAGGTGCAGCTCGGCCGGGCGCGGACAGAGCATGACAAAGTCTAGGAAGGGCCACCACCACCAGCCGGCGGGCGCGGATCGCGCAGCGGTCTGCTCCGCGACGGGCGGCCACGACCGTTCCTCGTCGAGCGGCGGGACCGTGTCCGGCCCGAAGCGGCCGACCAGGGCCAGCCAGGTGTCGGACCGCTGGCCCGCCAGGTAGGCCTGCCACAGCCGGCGCACCTCGCCGCGGATCGTGTCCTGCCGCGGGCCGCTCACTGCCGCCTCCACCGCGGCTCGCACGGCCGCGTCCGACGCGTCGGCGACCGTGGCCAACGCGCCGCTGGGTACACTCCGGCTCTCCTCGCGGGCGGGCGTGACGTGCGCCGTGTCCCGCACCGCCGCGGCCTTCGCGGCCTTCATCGTCGCGGCGATCTCGACGTGCAGGGCGGTGGCCGCCGCGCCATGCACAGGATCGCTCACCGCGCCGTCGGCCGCGGCCTGGACCGCGGCGCGCACCGCGCGGCCGACGGTCTGACCGGCGGTGTCGTCCACCGCGCGGTAGACGGAGTCCAGGACGCGGCTGTTGCGGTGGCCGGTGCTCAGGCAGGCGGCGATCGGTGCGGCGAACGCGCCGACGAGCGGTGAGGACACCCATACGACCCGTTCCGGGAACGGGACCCCGATCTCCCGGTAACAGGCACGGGCGGCGGACTCCCACGCCCGCCTCTCGGCAGCGGTGTCGTCCCGGCCGCGCTCTGTCCGGGGCGTACGCGCCGCCTCCCGCTCGTCGGCCGGCGAACGGGCTGGACCCGGTGGATTCACAGGCGGAAACCTCCAGCTGAGGCGGCCCCTGACTTAGCCCGAGGACGCTGAGATGTACACCGTGCCGCGTGGAGTGTCCACGTCGGCGATCATGACTCGGCGCAGCACGATACCGGCCCGCTAGGACAATTTGTTGCTCTTTGTCGACTGCGTGCGTCGCTTTGACGGATTGGCTTGACACGTCGGCCGATCTCCGTACATTCGGACGGATGCAGGGGACCGAAGTCGAAGACGCGTTACGGGCTCATCCCGACGACCTCGCCTTGTGGCTGGCCTATAGCGACCGGCTGCTGGAGCAGGGCGACGCCAGAGGCACGCTGATCCGTCTTGAGCAGCGCCTGGCACGCACCCGCCCCGCTGATCGCCCGGCCGTGGAGGGTGAGATCGCGGACTTCATCGCGGAGCACGAGGGCGGATGGGACGACGCATTGCCGGCGACGGCGCGGGTGCTGGCGCGCCGGTACGGTTTCGCCTCCGAGGTGGCCGTCGAGTGGTCGGATGACGTCCGCGCTGTCCTGGAGCAGGTGCTGCGCGGCCGGTTCGTCACCACGCTGAGAATCACGCCGAACGGGACGGCCGATGACGAGGACTGGGACGACGATGAGGACTGGGACGACGAGGGGGAAGGCGGCCCGGGGGCCGAAAGTCCTGGGCGTCTGGACATGAAGGCACTCGACGGACTGGATGCCGGGCGACTCGTCGAACTCGACCTCTCCTATCTAGATCTTGGTCCCGACGGCGCCGAAATCCTCGCCACCTCGCTCCGCACGGATCGGCTGCGGGCGCTGCGACTGCGGTATTGCCGGGTCGGCGACGCCGGTCTGGCGGCCCTCGCGGCGTCCCCGCACCTGGGCGGACTACGCCGCCTGCACCTGCAACGCAACAGGGTGACCGCCGAGGGCGTGCGTTCCCTGCGTCGGTTTCCGCAGCTGACCGAGCTCGATCTGCGGTACAACGACCTCGGCGAGGCGGGAGCGGAGGCCCTGCTCGCCGCCCCGTTCGCCGGGTCCCTCGAGCGGCTGTGGTTGTACGACTCCGATGTAGGCCAGGACGGCGTGCGGAAACTGGCGCACGCCACGAATCTTCGGTCGGGGCTGCGCAGCTTGTGGAGGGCCATGTGAGCATCGAACTTCGGGATCGTTTCTTCATCCTGTCGACCCGGGAGGCACCCGCCGAGGAGGCCGCCCGGTATCGGGCGGAGGTGGACGCGACCGACGCCGAGCCGGCCGCGACTGTGGACGGACTGGACATCTCATGGCATCCGTCGGCTCGGTTCAAGGCGGTGCGGTTCATCGACGCCGAGCGAATCGACGAGCGGGTGCGGGAACTGTTCGCCCGGCCCAGCGCGGACGCACCGTATCTGGCGGCGGTGTTCGTGGATCCGCACGAGCTGTCGTTTCGCACGTTCGAGAACATCGTCCCGCTGGACCGCCTGTTCGAGGGCGTGCCGTTGGAGGCGGAGCCGGCCGGGTGGGCAGAGCACGCGGAGGGGGTGTTCTCGTTCTCGCTGCGGTTGCCGGCGGCCGCCCAGGCACGGTTGGCGCAGCTGGACGAGTTGAAGCTGTACGTGCCGCCGCTGAACGCCGTGTCCCGGGGTGGTGAACGATTCATCTTCCACTCGGCGCTGCTGGCCGAGGCGTTGACCGCGGCGGTGGCCGACGCGTTGCCACCGACGGTGGCGGAGGGGTTCTCGCACGTGAACCCGGTGTTCCGGTGCAACCGGTTCGAGCCCGGTGATGAGAACTTCCACCGGCATCGGGACACGCCGTACTACGACGCGTCGCGGCGGCACATCTCCCGGTACACGCTGCTGCTGTACCTGACCGGCGGTACGGGGTCGCCCGCCCTGGACCTGGTCGGCGGCGCCGCGCTCACTGAGATCGGCGCCTTCACGTGCGTGATCTTCGATCAGCGGTACGAGCACGAGGGCGCCCCCTACCGTGACGGCCGCAAGGTGTTCCTGCGTACCGAACTCATCTTCACCGCTGACGAGGTCACCGAGGCGCCGGAGATCGGTGAGCTGTTCAGCAAGGCCTGCTACCTGACCGGTGAGAGTGTGTTCGCGCCGGAGCTGGCCCGGCACGCCGACGCCTACTACAACCAGGTGGCGGCCGCCCACTGGAACGGCTGGGGGAGGGGCCCCACCCGCGAGACCTTCGTACACAAGGAGTTCCGCGGGGCGCACTTCGTGGCCAACGGCTACGACTTCTGGTTCGCCAAGACCGACGCGTTGTCGCTGGCGGAGTGCGCCGCGCTCACCCTTCTCGACTACTTCAACTGCAAGGTCGGCGACGCCGCGTTCCGGGCGCTCTGCCAGACAGAGGTGATCGAGTCCGACAACGCCGACTGGATCCCCGAGTTCCTGCGGGCCAGGCAGAACGGGTCCGCCATGACGCGGGTGGACAAGTCCGCGTTCTTCCCCGAGCCGGAGCGGCCCAACCGCGGGATCTGCTGCCCGTTCCACTCCTCCGGAGGCTACGACCCCACACGCCACGACGAGATCATCGAGCTCTACACCGACGCGCAGTCCTTCGCCAAGGCGCACATCATGCCCGCGCCGATCCTCATGCTCGGCGAGGACGTGGCCCTCGACCCGGACCAGTTCGTCATCCAGGACAACCTCATCCACGTGCTCGGCAAGGGCGCACTCCAGCCGGTGAACTTCGCCGCCTGCTGGAACGACGAATCCATCCCCGAGGACTATGTGGTCGTCGCGGCCAAGGTCGGCGTGGCGCAGTTCCTCGTCCCGCCCATCATCTACACCGAGTCCGCCGGCTGTTACCACCTCACGTTCGACTTCTTCCGCAACTCCTGGATGGTCGACCACCGGCGGGCCGTCATCCCCATCCCGAGGATCACCGAGGAGGACTGGGCCGACCCGGACGAGAGCCACGCCTGGCGACGCTCGGTGGATGACTCGCTCATCGACGATGAGCATCCGCTGCCGCCCAGCGACCTGTGGGACGACGAGGATGACGACTGGGATGACGAGGACGACTGAAGCGGCGAGGACCGACTGCCGCGACTGATCGCGAGCGGTTCCGACCGCGCTCGGTGCATGCTCGTACGCCCCGGAAAGTGCCGACTCCGTCTGGCATCTCCCATCGTTCGTCAGCCGGCGGGACGCCAGGTGGTGCCTTCGACCTGGACGGGAAACGGCGGAACGGTCGCCGACACATAGGTCAACCGCTCTTCACCGGTGTTGCGAATGGCGTGCTTCGTGCCCGGCGGGATACGGATCATCGTCCCGGGGGTCACCTCGGACTCTTCGTCGCCGACGAGCATGTGCCCGGTGCCGGCCATGACGACGTAGACCTGGGTGCTGTCCGGGTGGACGTGCTCATCCTGGCGGCTGCCGGGGTCGGCGTGGACGATCGTCACCGACATCGGCGTGTCTTCTCCGGGAAGGCCGAGCAACAGGTGCGAAATCTGGCCGTCACCTCTTTCGTTGCAAGGGACGTTTCCCACTCGACGAATGAACATCTCGGTCCCACCCTCTGTCCGCGGTCCGTCTCATGCTGTCCGCGATCGTAGATCGGACCTTGCTCAGGTGAGTGCGTCCAGGTGGTCTCCGGCGATGATGGCGCGCTTGACGCGGATGAGGTCCTTGGGCGCGTTCACGGCGACGGCGCCGACCAGGACGCCGTTCCTGGCGAAGGCGATCGCGAAGCGGTCCTCTTCGGGGGATCCCGCGACGATGCGTGAGGTGTCTGCCAGGTGGGGCAAGCCGGCGGTCTGGATGCGGGCGCCGTGGATGTGGGTGGCGAAGGAGGGCAGGTCGGCGTACGGCTTGGCGTTCTCACGGCCGGTCAGCAGGTTGAGGGCGGCGAGGGCGCCCTGGTCGTTGGCGTTGGCCCAGTGCTCGACACGGATGAGTTCGCCGCCGAACAGGGTGTGCGGCCAGCGGGCCACGTCGCCGGCCGCGACCACGTTGTCGGCGGCGAACAGGGTCTCGTCGCAGACGACGCCGTCATTCAGTGTAAGGCCGCTGCCCTCCAGCCAGCCGGTGTTCGGGGTGACGCCCGCGCCGGCGATGGTCAGGTCCGCTGAGAGCGTTCGGCCGCTGGTCAAGCGCACGCCGTCGGGCTCGAGGCCGGTGACGCGGGTGTCGCTGATCAGTTCGACGCCGTGGTCCTGGTGGTGGCGGGCGAGCCAGCGGGCCGCTTCGGTGCCCAGGACCTTGGCCATGGGGTACGGGGCGGCGTCGACGAGGGTGACGTTCAGGCCGAGCGTGCGGGCCGTGGAGGCGACCTCGCCGCCGATGAAGCCGCCGCCGATGACGACCACGCGCTGAGGGCCGGCGGCCAGTGCGGCGCGCAGCGTGAGGGCGTCTTCGAGGGTGCGCAGGGTGTGGACGCCGTCGGGGTGGTGGGGCAGGCGGCGGGGGCGGGCGCCGGTGGCGATGACCAGGCCGTCATAGCGGATCCGTGAGCCGTCGTCGAGGGTGAGGTGCTGGTCGGCGGCGTTCAAGCGTACTGCCTGGCGGCCCTTGAGCCACTCGTCGCCGAGGTCGTCGGCGCCGGGCAGGGTGATCTCGTCGTCGCCCCGCAGCATGCTCTTGGACAGGGGCGGGCGGTTGTAGGGCAGGTGGTGTTCGGCGCCGATCAGGGTGATGTCGCCGGTGAAGCCTTCTCGCCTGAGCGTCTGTACGGCGCGGAGCCCGGCCAGGGAGGCACCGACGACGGCGATGGTGTTCAAGGTTCCCATGGTCCCGGACTATACCGATGGGGGGTATATGGTGCAAAATACCCCTCGGGGGTTAAGTTCTCGGATATAAGAGGAGATGCCATGAGCAGTAGCACGTACAAGGTGAGCGGGATGACCTGCGGCGGATGCGCGGGCAAGGTGCAGACGGAGCTCGCCAAGGTGGACGGGGTCACCGGGGTCGAGGTCGACCTGACCAGCGGCACGGTCACCGTGGCCGGGTCCGCCGAGGAGGCCCTTCTCCGTGACGCCGTCGAAGAGGCGGGCTACGAGCTGACCGCCGTCTGACCGTCCCCTTGGATGAACGGATGCCTGCCGGGCGCCCGACTACGATGCTTATTAGTAGATTCGTGCGACTCAGCAGGTGTCCGTTCACCCGAAGGAGAGAAGGTGTGCGCATCGGAGGCGACTACTTCGGCTCGATCGGACGCGCGGCGGGTACCGGGGTCACCATCACCGGCAGTGGCTTCGGCGCCGGCTCTGCGGTCGGCTGCGGTACGGTGCTGTGCCCCCGGTTCGACGTCAGCAGCGACGGCACCCAGATCACCGCCTACGCGCCCGAGGGCGTCATCACCATCCTGGGCACCTCTCGTGAACGTGACCGTGCTGTCGGAGGGCTGCTCGTCCCCCGCGACCCCGGCGGACGAGTTCAATTGCAAGGTGTGACGCCGGCCGACGTCCGTGGTCCGTACGGCTGGCCGTACAGCATCTCGAACAGCAGCCGCGCCCGGTGCCGCCGCAGCACACTGTCATTCTGATAGGGCCGAAACCGACCAAGATCGTAACCAGCTACCGACAGGGACAAATAGCTCCATCAAGTCACGAAGGGACGGGATCGGCCACACCAGATCACCCGTGATCAGGAGACGCTACGGGCTGACACTCTTCACGGAGCTCGTCAGGTTGTCGAAGTCGTTGTTCGTCAGATCGCTGTCCGACGACCTCGGGGCGGCCGCGTAGCCGTAGGAACCCGCGCAGTTGGCGCTGTTGTAGAACTGAATCCGGCGGCTCGAAGGATTCCTCATGGAGCTGGCCTTGTTGTTCAGCGGTCCAGCATTGGCGCACCCACCGGAGGGGGAGGTGAAGAGGAAATCCTGTCGGGCACCGGCGTAGTCGTCGTGCTCGAACAGGCAGAAGCTGGCGCCTGCGCCGCAGCTGGCGAGCCGCTGGGCGTCGGCCTGCGCGGTGGCGCCCACTGCCATCAGGCTGGTCAGGGCCAGCGCCACGACACCGGCCCTGCGCACCGTCGTTCTTTTCATGGATGACCTCATTTTCGGCTGAGTGTAATTCGCCAAAGATCATGACAGGTGATCCCACAACGCGCCACCAGCCCAGTCGAACGGCAGCCGTAAGCCAGCTGCTGGAGCTTCATAGATCAATCGTGATGCACGATCGTTGCCGATGACAACCATGTGTTGGACTCATCGATCGCTCATCGTCGAGGCTGGGCGCATGACGACGAGACGACCACGCCAAGGCATCAGATGATGCGATCGATCAGCGGCCTTGGTGCGATTCTCACCGCACTCGGACTGGCCATCGCCATGAGCGGTTCCGCCGGAGCGACGGTGCACCGGCGGCCCGGGAAATTCCCGACCTCGATTTCGTTGCCCGAGGGCTTCCAGCCCGAGGGCATCGCGATCGGCCCCGGCCCGTTCGCCTTCATCGGCTCCATGGCCGACGGCTCCATCTACCGCGCCGACCTGCGTACCGGACGCGGCGCGATCATCAGTCGCGGGCCCGGCACACCGGCCCTCGGGATGAAGATAGACCCGGGCGGACGGCTGTTCGTGGCAGGCGGCACGGGTGGTGACGCGCGAATCCTCGACTCCCACACCGGCCGGGTACTGGCCTCCTACCGACTGGCCACCGGCAAGGCGTTCGTCAACGACGTCATCCTCACCAACGGCACCGCGTGGTTCACCGACTCCACCAACCCGGTGCTCTACAAGCTGCCGCTGCGCGGCCGGCAGCTACCTGCCGCCGCGCAGCGGATCCCCCTCACCGGGGATCTGGTGTACGGCGACGGCTTCAACGCCAACGGCATCACGCCCACGCCCGACGGCCGGGGCCTGATCGTCGTCCAGTCGAACACCGGCCGACTGTTCCGCGTCGACTGGTCCGGCGCGACCCGCCGGGTGAACCTGCACGGCGAGTCATTGCGGGAAGGCGACGGCCTGTTGCTGCGCGGCCGGACGTTGTACGCGGTGCAGAACCGGCTCAACGCCGTGACCGTCCTGCGGCTGAACGCGGCGGGAACCGACGGCCGCGTCGTACGGCGGGTGAGTGATCGCCGCTTCGACGTACCGGCGACCGTGGCAGCCTACGGTGCTCGCCTGTACCTCCCCAACGCCCGCTTCGACACCAAGCCCACCCCCACCACCCCGTACACAGCCGTCGCCATCTCTGACCCTGAGCGGTGATTGACGTCGGGTGATCCCCTCGATCTCCGCCCGGGCGCCCAGCAGTAGCGCGGCGAGTCCTAGAAGCACGGCAAGCTGTACCGGTGATCTTCCACCTGGTCGTAGATCGCGCGTAACCACGGCTCACGAGCTGCCGGTAACCGTGCCAGCGTGCGGAGAAACACATCTACATCGGGTCGAAAGGGCCTCCACGGCAGCAGCGGTGGCGGATCGTCGCGGCGGACAATGTCGGGCATCCTTTCCGCCGCTGGTACAAGACGCCGATCGTCATTGAAGGCCATGTACATCCACACGTCAGTGGCCAGCGGCACCACCGTTCTCGCGCCGCACGGCCATGACTCACCGGTCTGCGGATGCCGCGGCACCAGGGCGATGTCCGCGATCGCGACGGACAGCCCAGGCCCAGCCAGGACGAGGTCCCGTGCCGATGGGCCCGGAGGGAGCAGGGTGTCGAGCGCCTTGCGAAACGCCTCGGCGACCGGTCCGTCAGGGACGGCGATCCGCTGGCCGCCGGAGACCGCCAGCAGGTGTGCCAACGCCGCCGCGACCGACGCCTCCCACCGTGGGCTCCACCACCCGGGCTGCTCAACGGGCGGCGTGTCCGGATAAGCCGCCCGCAGTTCCTCCCAGCCGACCAGCGTGCGAGCCCGGCCTTCGACGCTGACCGGACGCACGGCGCGTGGATCCAGCCACACCACCTGCCAGCGTCCGCAGTCGTCAATGCGGGTCGCCACGGCCAGCCCGCACTTCACGCACGCCAGGTTGGAACCGTTCCGTTCGTCCAGGCCGCAGCAGAGGCCGTCACACCGCTCCCGGATGAGGGCAGTTCCGCGGACATCACCCGGCGTGACCCCGACCATTCCCGGGGGCCCGTACGACAGGGAATACACCTGCAGGTACACGCCACGGGCTTCCGCCTCGTCCGCACCGACCTCGTCCCATACCCGCCACGGCGGTCCGGAGGGTTCGGATCGCACCGTGTAGGTTCCGGGTCCCCCAGCGCGGGGAGCAGGTCATGGCCGTACTTCTGGTCGGCGTGGTCGGGAAGCGCGACCTGCGACACCCTCGCGGTCAAAACGGCACCACACCCCGCACATACGAAAACGACCAAGCGCGCCTCCCACTCCTCAACGATTCGATCATGCTGCCGCAAACGATAGAGCTACGGGGGGCGAGCCGGGCGGCTGGTTCGGATTCCGCGCTCGGCCGAGATCGTCCTGCGGGCCACGCCGTAGAGCCACGCGATCTCGTGCCCAGCTCGGCCCGGTAGGTGTGGGCTGAGCCGAGTGTGATGTCGCTCACTTAAACGCCGTTCAAGATTGAACGTTGTTCAGGTTTGCTGCGACACTCAACGCATGCAGTTGAAGCGTGCGGACGTGGTGACCGGGGCCCTGGCCCTCCTCGACACCGACGGTCTCGACGGGCTGACCATGCGCAAGCTGGGCGCCCGGCTCGGAGTGCAGGCCGGCGGCATCTACTGGCACTTCAAGAACAAAGAGGCGCTGCTCGGCGCCATGGCCGACCGGATCGTCGGCGAGATCACCGAAACCCCGCTCACCCCTGGCCCCTGGGACGCGCAACTGGCGGAGATCGCTCACCGCACGCGCCGCGCCCTGCTCGCGCACCGTGACGGCGCCCGCGTGGTCGCCGGCACGTACGTGGTGGAGCCGAATACCGTGCGGGGCGGCCAGCAAGCCGCCCGAATCCTCACCGACGCGGGCTTCCCGCTCGACCGGGCCGGCTGGGTCATCTTCACGGCCATGTACTACGTGCTCGGTCACACGATCGAGGAGCAGGCCCAGCTCGCCGCCGGTGACTGGGAGCAGCGCGGAACGGGACTGGCCGACACGGAACTGCACCGCGCGATGGACGGCGTGATCAAGGCCGACCCCGAGGAGCGTTTCGCGTACGGCCTGGAGCTCTTTCTCGACGGCGTACGCCTGCGGCTCGCGGCGGCTCAAGACCAGGAGAAAGTATGACGAAGATAATCGGCACAGTCGCGGAATTACGCGAATACGTGAAACGGCCGCTGCGCGTCATCGCGGAGAAGGGCATCGACCACATCGACGCCGAGTCGCGGCGCTTCATCGAACTGAGCCCGTTCTTCCTGCTGGCGACCTCGGCAGAGGACGGAACCAGCGACGTCTCACCCCGCGGCGACCCACCGGGAAGCGTCCTGGTGCTCGACGACCGCACCCTGGCATTCGCCGACCGAAAAGGCAACCGCCGCCTGGACAGCCTCGAAAACATCCTCCAACGCCCGCACGTCGGAATGCTGTTCCTCGTGCCCGGATCGGGGGACACCGTGCGGGTCAACGGCCGCGCTCGAATAGTCGCCGAAGCTCCTTACCTGGAGAGGATGACCATCCAGGGAGTAACGCCCCAACTGGCGGTGGAGGTGCGCGTCGAGGAACTGTTCCTGCATTGCAGCCGGGCCTTTGTCCGCTCGTCGCTGTGGGATACGGACAACTGGCCGGAGCGCGGAGAGGTGCCGAGCGCGGGGAAAATAGCCCGCAGCCAATCCGGACTGAAACTCCCGGCTGCGATGTTCGACGCCGTACTCAACCGCGCGGGCCGCGACCCGTACTGAGCCATTTCCGTGCGCTCGGCAGAGCAGGGCCGAAGCCCAGCGCGGACCCGATCACACGACGCCCCTTTCGCCAGGCGTTTCGGAAGGTCATCCTGATGCCGACGCAGCGGGGAGGGGTGGTTCCCGATGGGACTTGCCGGGTGGGCGCACCGGGTGGTGGTGCGGTCGCCGCGACTGCCCTTGCTGTGCGGTCTGCTCGGTGTTTCGGGTGCGGTCGGTGCGGTGCTGGCCGGGGCCTGGCCGGTGGTGGCGGCGGTGGCCGGGATGGCTGGAGGGGCGGGGCTGGCCGTGGCCGGGTTGCGTCTCGTGGTGGCGACGCAGCGGGTCGAGCTGGACCGGCTGGGTGAGCTGGTCGAGCGGCGGGCCGAGCAGGTGACGGCGCTCAGCCACGAGCTGCGTACCCCGCTCAGCATGATCAAGGGTGCTGTGGACCTGCTCGGCGAGGAGAGTCCGGGGCCGCTGACGCCGGCGCAGAAGCGGTTCATCGCGATCGTGGACCGGCAGTGCGCGCAGGTCATCAACCTGTGCGAGAGTCTGCTCACCCAGGCCAAGATCGAGGCGGGCCTCTTCACCCCGCGCCTGGAGCCGGTGGACGTCTCGGTGGTCGCCCGTGACGTGGTGACCGCCATGCGGCCGCTGTGCGCGGAGCGGGGGCAGCGGATCAGCCTGGACACTCCTCAAGTCACGCGGCCCATCCCGGCCGATCCGACGTTGACCGCTCAGGCGCTGACCAATTTGCTGTCGAACGCCAGCCGGTTCACCAGTATGGGTGGCAGCATCGACGTACGAGTGATGGCCATCGACACGGGGATCGCGGTGTACGTCACCGACGACGGCGCGGGAATGACCAAGGACCAGCGGCAGCGGCTGTTCCACCGGTTCGTCACGGGCCGGCCGCTGGCCGACGGGACCGGGCTGGGGCTGGTCATCACCAAGGCGATCGTCGAGCTGCACGGCGGGTCCATCATGGTGGACACCACCTCGATGCTCGGCACCACGTTCCTGTTCACCCTGCCGGCGCGGAAGGAGCCGCGGTGAGCACAGCGCTCGTCGTGGACGACGAACTGCAGATGACCATCATCGTGGAATTCGCCCTGGCCACCCAGGGCTTCACCGTCCACACCGCGCACGACGGCGCGACCGCCCTGAACATCCTGCGTACGTGCGAGGTCGACCTGGTGGTGCTCGACGTGCTCATGCCCGCACTCGACGGGCTCACGCTCTGTGAGCGGATCCGCGCCAGGTCCGACGTCCCGATCATGCTGCTCAGCGCACTCGGCCAGCAGGAGGACGTCATCGCCGGGCTGGAGCGGGGCGCGGACGACTACGTGACCAAGCCGTTCCACCCCCGTGAGCTCGCGCTGCGGGCGAAGGCGCTGGTCCGCCGCCGCCGGGGTGGGGAGGAGGCGGTGCTGCGGGTCGGCGACCTGGTCATCAACCTGGACCGGCACACGGTCACGATCTCCGGGCGGCGGCTGGAGCTGCCGTACACCGAGTTCAGGCTGCTCGCCCATCTCGCGGAGCATCGGGGCACCCCGCAACCGTGGCAGGCGCTCCTCCGCACGGTGTGGGGCGCCTCCGACGTGTGGGGTGGTCGCGACGTGGTCAAGACGGGGGTGTACCGGCTGCGGTCCCGGCTGGCCACGCTCGATGCCGCGCATTACGTGCAGACCGTGCGCAACGTCGGGTACCTCATGCCCGATCCGTAGGTGACGACGTCGTCACCAACGCTCACGGGCGCGTTACCGGGGCCTCCCGTCGCGCGGCTTACGTTCGGTGCACGGTAGCCCTCGGCCCACAAGAGGTGGTCGACCATGGTTCCTCGGTACCTTTCCCCATCCCTGCTCCTCGCCGGCGCGCTCGTGCTGTCAGGGTGCGCCCGCGCGGCCGGCACGGTGACCGCCGACACCGGCAAGGTCGTGGTCGTCTGCGGCGCCACGGAGGAGTGGTGCGCGGCGATGACGAGCGCGTTCACCGCCGCCACCGGTATCAAGTCCGAGTTCGTCCGCCTGTCCAGCGGCGAGACGCTGGCCAGGATCCAGGCCGGTAAGTCCGATCCCGAGTTCGACGTCTGGCACGGCGGCCCCGCCGACGGGTACGCCGCCGCGGCCGGGCACGGCCTCCTGGAGAAATACGTCTCGCCGAACGCGGCCGTCATCCCCGGCAGGTACAAGGCCGGCGACGGCAGCTGGACCGGCGTGTACGTCGGCGTCCTGGGCTTCTGCGCCAACACCAAGGTGCTCGCGGAGAAGCGGTTGAAGGCTCCCGAGTCGTGGCAGAGCCTGCTGGATCCGGCGCTCAAACAGGACGTCGGTATGGCGCATCCGTCCACGTCGGGCACCGCGTACACGACGCTGTGGACGCAGGTCGCGCTCCACGGCGGGAACGTCGACCAGGCGCTGGCGTACATGAAGCGGCTGCACCCGAACGTCCTGCAGTACAGCAAGTCCGGCGTCGCCCCCGCGCAGCAGGTCGCCAGGGGCGAGGTCGGCGTGGGCGTCGTCTTCTCCCATGACTGCGTGGCGACCATGGAGCAGGGATTCCCCGATCTGCGGGTCACCTTCCCCGCCGAAGGTACGGGCTATGAGGTGGGCGGGGTCGCGCTGATCAAGGGGGCGCACGATCCCGTCAGCGCGAAGAAGTACATCGACTGGGCGCTCACTCCGGCGGCCCAGGAGATCGGGCCGAGCGTGCGGTCGTACCAGGTGCCGACCAACCCGAGGGCCAAGCGGTCGGACAAGAGCGCCGACCTGGCGGCGCTGAAGCTGATCGACTACGACAGCACCGCCGCGGGGGAGCACAAGCTGGAGCTCACCCGGCGGTTCGACTCCGAGGTCGCGAAGGCGCCGCGGTCATGACGCGTCGGCGTCGCCGCGAGGCGAGCGTGCTGGTCGCGATCGTCGCCTGCGTCGCGCTGGTCCTGGTCGGCAGCGTCTTCCCGGTCGGCGCGGTGCTGGGGACCGCGCTGTCGCCGGAGGCCTGGCCGCGCTACGTGGAGTTCTTCACCTCCTCGGTCGACCTGCGGATCTTGTGGAACACGCTGGTCCTGGGCGTGCTGGTCGGCCTGGCCGGCACCGCGATCGGCTTTCTGTTCGCCTTCGTACAGGCCCGGCTGGACGTGCCGGGCAAGAAGGTGCTGCACCTCATCGCGCTCATGCCGGTGGTGAGCCCGCCCTTCGCGGTGGCCACGGCCACCATCGTGCTGTTCGGCCGGCGCGGGCTGGTGACGCACGAGCTGTTCGGCCTCGAGTACGACATCTACGGGCTCGACGGGCTGGTGTTCGTCCTGTCGCTGTCGCTGTTCCCCGTCGCGTACCTGGGCCTGCTGGGCATGATGCGCAGCCTGGATCCGGCCATGGAAGAGGCCGCCATGACCCTCGGCGCCGCACGGTGGCGGGTCTTCCGCACGGTGATGCTGCCGCTGCTGGCGCCGGGGCTCGCCGGCCCGTTCCTGCTGCTGTTCGTGGAGGCCATCGCCGACCTGGCCAACCCGCTCGTCGTGAGCGGCGACTACACGGTGCTGGCCAGCCGCGCCTACCTGGCCGTCACCGGCGAGTACGACACCACCAGCGCCTCCGTCTACAGCCTGATCCTGTTGGTGCCCTCCATCGGGGTGTTCGTCGCGCAGCGGTACTGGCTGAGCCGCAAGGTCCGCACCACGGTCACCGGCAGGCCGTCCGGCACCGTGCACCTGATCACGACCTGGGCCCGCTGGCCCGTGCTGGCGCTGGCCGTGCTCGTCTCCCTGGTCATCGTGGCCCTCTATGGGACGGTGATCGTGGGCGGTGTCACGCGCGTGTTCGGCGTGGATCACTCGCTCACCTTCACCCACCTGCGTGAGGTGCTGTTCGGTGTGGGCCAGGAGGCGTTGACGGACACGACCCTGCTGGCCGCGATCGCCACCCCGATCGCGGGCGTCTTCGGCCTGCTCATCGCCTGGCTCGCGGTCCGGCAGTTGCCGCGCTCCGGCGGCTGGCTGGACTTCGCCGGCACGCTGGGCGTCGCCGTGCCGGGGACCGTGCTCGGCATCGGCTACCTGCTGGCCTACCGGCCCAGCCGCTACGTCGGGGACCTGGAGGTGCTGCCGGGCCTCGTGGGCGGGAGCGCGGTGGCCGGCGGAGCGGTCGCGATCGTGCTCGCGTACGTCGTCCGGTCCGTGCCGGCCGGGTTGCGTACGGGCACGGCGGCGCTGTCGCAGCTGGACCCGAGCCTGGAGGAGGCGTCGAAGGGCCTGGGCGCCGGGCCGTTGCGGACGTTCCGCACGATCACGCTGCCACTGATCCGGCCGGCCCTGCTGACCGGGCTCGGCTACGGCTTCGCGCGCTGCATGACCTCCCTGTCGACCATCATCCTGCTCGTCACCCCCGGCACGCACATCATCACATCACAGATCCTCAGCGCCGCGAACACCGGCCGCTACGGCGTCGCCTTCGCCTACTGCACGGTGCTGACGGCGCTCGTACTTGCCGGTTTCGGGATCATCCGGCTGCTCGTCGGCCGCACCGCCACCCTTCACCGCGTCTCAGGAAGGTACGAACGATGACGGACGACACCCGGCGCGGCTGGCTCTGCCTCGACCAGCTGACCAAGGCGTTCACCACCCAAGGGAGGGAGCCGGTCGTCGCGGTCGACTCGGTCTCGCTCGACGTGGCGCCCGGTGAGTTCATCACGCTGCTCGGGCCCTCCGGCTGCGGCAAGACCACGACGTTGCGGATCGTGGCCGGCCTGGAGGAGGCGTCCAGCGGGCACGTACGGCTCGACGGCGACACCATCGACGACCTGCCGCCGCAGCGCCGCCCGATGGCCATGGTGTTCCAGAGCTACGCCCTGTTCCCCCATCTGACCGTGAGCGAGAACATCACCTATGGCCTGCGGACCCGCCGCCAAGGCAAGGACGAGACGGACTCCGCCCTCCGCATCGCGCTCACCAGCATGAACCTCGTCGGCCTGGAACACCGCAGCCCGCACGAGCTGTCCGGCGGGCAGCAACAGCGCGTGGCGCTCGCCCGCGCGCTCGTCGTCCAGCCCGAGGTGCTGCTGTTCGACGAGCCGCTGTCGAACCTGGACGCGAAGCTGCGCGGCGCCATGCGCGCCGAGATCCGCCGCATCCAGCGCCGGCTCGGCATCACCGGCCTGTACGTCACACACGACCAGGACGAGGCGATGACCATGTCCGACCGGGTCGTGGTCATGAACAAGGGCCGGATCGAGCAGGTCGCCAGTCCGGCCGACATCTATTTCCGGCCGGCGACCGTGTTCGTGGCGGACTTCATCGGCCGGGCCAACTTCATCGAGGTCGTCCCGGCGCGTGTCGAGGCGGGCAGCGCGGCGGTCACCGCGCTGGGGCGGGACCTGACGGTCGCGGCCCACCCCGAGGTGCGGGCGAACGCCGCCACCTACCTCATGGTCCGGCCGGAGACCCTCTCGCTCACCGCAGCGCCGGAGGGCGGGATCGGCTCCGTGCTGCGGGCCACGTTCCACGGGCACAGCGTGGACTACGAGGTCGAGACCGGCGCCGGCACATTGGCGGTGACCGTACCGGGACCCGACCCGCAGTGCCTGCTGGCCGAGGGCACGAACGTGACCGTGGGGATCGATCCGGCGCGGGCGTACGCGCTGGTCAAGTCCTGATCTCCGGTGACCGATGGAACGGGATGGAACGCCTATCGGGCGTGGCCCATCAATCGAACCACGGGGAGATCCCATGACGTACCTGACGAAGAAACTGCTGGTCGCGCTGGCTGCCGCGACGCTGGCCGGTTCCGGCGTCGTCGCCGGCGCCGCCGTCACCGCGCTGCCCGCCTTCGCCAACGCCCAGATCGGCGCGCTGTTCGACGGATTCGCCAAGAACCTCGACGAGGACATCGCGCTCGCCGACGCCGAGGCCGCCGCCAGGCAGAACGCGCTCAACAATGGGTTCACGGAGTGCTCGGTGTTCGAGTCGGTGGTCTCCCAAAACGCGAAAACGCATGTGTTCTTCGCGCTGGTCACGGTCCGCTGCGAGGACGTGTCCAAGTAGGGCGCCGGCTGGGGTGAGGTAAGAACGCGCCGCGCTGATCTCGCTTCCGGGGCAGCGCGGCGCGGTGTTCAGACGCTGCGCAGGACCGAGACGACGATGCCCAGCACCGCGGCGTCGTCGCCGTCGATGATGTCGTAGGCGGGATTGCGCGGTTCGAGATGGACGTGTCCGTCGCGTCGGCGATACACCTTGACGGTGGCCTCACCGTCGATCATCGCGGCGACGATCTGGCCTGAGTGCGCCTCGGGTTGCTGCCGTACCACGACGATGTCGCCGTCGCAGATCGCGGCCTCGATCATCGAGTCGCCCCGTACGCGGAGGCCGAACAGATTGCCGCGGCCGGTGAGCTCGCGGGGCAGGGTCAGCGTGCCGTCCAGGTGCTCGTCGGCTGGGATGGGACTGCCCGCGGCGATGTCTCCGACCACGGGCACGGTCACCACGTCACCGGCCGGTTCGGGTGCCGAGGCCCGCAGGAACAGCCGCACGTCGATCGGCCGGGTCATCGTCGTGCTCCGGCGGAGGAATCCCTTCTCCTCCAGGCTCTTCAGGTGTTTCGACACCGACGAGGACGACCGCAGCCCGACCGCGCGGCCGATCTCGCGGGTGCTCGGTGGGTACCCGTACCTGACCACCCAGTCTCGGATCGTGGCCAGGATCCGCTGCTGGCGCGGCGGCAGGGCCGAGAAGTCCAGGTACTCGAACGCGTCAGTATCGTCGTAGGTGGTCACGTGCGAAATGCTAAGGGCGCCGGCACCCACCGCGGAGAGGTCCAGGCCCGGCGAGTCAGCAGCCGTCTATCAGATCCAGCCCTGCTGTTTGGCGAGCAGCGCGGCCTGGAAGCGGTTCGCGGCGCCGAGCCGGTCGAACAGGTCGGCCACGTGCCGCCGGTAGGTCCGCAGGCTCACGCCCATCTCCCTGGCCGCGATCTCGTCCTTGTCGACGCTGGACAGCAGGTGCAGCACCTGCCGCTCTCTGGGGGTGAGGCTGGAGGCGGGGTGGGGTTCGAGGTCCACTGCGTGCGTCCACACCCGCTCGAACAGGTCCACCATCGTCGCGACGGCCCCCGCCTGGGAGATCATCAGGGCGCTCTGGGTGCAGTCGTCCGGCGTGGTGGGGACGAAGGCCACCGAACGGTCCACGATCACCATCTGCTGCCCGGCGTCGTCGACGAGCCGATGGTGGTCGCCGGCCCGATGCAGCGTGAGGCTGTACTCCATCAGCTCCGGGTCGGCCAGGCTCTTCCGGGAGATGATGGTGCGCCACCGGACGCCCTCGCCGAGCCGGTGAAGGTAGGCGGGCAGCATGTCCGGGCGGGGACGCCGCCGATCGGACTGCACGGTCAGCACCTCTCGCGCGTCGAGCGCCAGGGACCAGATCCGCTCGTCGATCTGGTCGATGCCGTCGATCCGCTCGATCGTGACCGTACGGTCGGGCCCGTGGCGTTGCGCGCTCAGCAGGTGCAGCGCCTTCCAGGCGTCCGCGATGCGGCGCTGCTCCGCGCTCGTCTCCAGCAGGCGTCGCCTGATCAGGCGGTCGATCCCGATCTCCGGGTCGACGGCGACGGGCCGGCCGTCCGGCTCCAGCCGTACGAGTTCCAGCGCCACCAGCCGCTCCAGCGCCGCGCTTGTGCCCACCAGGTCGGGGCTCGCCTCATCGCCGCATAAGAGGGCGCGGTACACGGTCTCGTCGAGCGCGGTCAATCCGAGACTACTGAGGCTCATGTGGGCTCCGAATAGTGCAACAGGGGCCGACGCGGTATGCCTGCGGATTGGCAGCAAACTGCACAGTCATGCAGTTTGCTGTCAGTCCCGCATGCTTACGCCCGTTGATCGTCAGTCGTTATTGTCCTGCTGTCGGCAGGGATGATCACCCATATCGCCTATGTCGGCTATCACCGGCAACCCCACCAGCCGGTCCGCACCAAGAGGAGGACCTTCTATGTTCCGTGCTCTCAACAGGATGAGTGACCGTCTGCTCGACCGGCTCCTGCCCTCCACCACCGCCCGAGCCGAACCCTGCTGGTGGGACCCCATCCTCCGCATGACGTGCTGCCTCTACTCCGGTACCAAGTACTGCCACCTGTGACGGTGGATGCCCAGGTTTGAGCATCACTGATGGCAGAGGGAGCACGGCGCCGGCCGGACGGGTCCTTGGCTAGCGCCGTGCTCCTGGCATTTCTCCGTGGGATCGCAGCTGCGCTCCGCTGAACCGTAAAGGACGCTGATGTCCTACCTCATGGCGGACTCCACGCTCAGGCGGGTCCGGGTCGCCGCGGCCCTCGCCTGGACGGCCCATCCGGCGGCGACCGTCGCCGCGGCGGTCCTGGGCGTCTTCGCCGGCGCGGCGCCGGTCGCGACCGCCTGGCTGACGAAGCTGGTGCTCGACGCGCTGGCCAGGGGCGAGGGTGCCGCCGCCCTGGTGCCGCTGGGCGGCGGCCTCGCCCTGGCGGGCCTGGCGGTCATCGTGCTGCCGCACGTGTCGGTGTACGTACAGGCGCTACTGCGTAGATCGCTGCGCCTGCTCATCTACGACCGGCTGTTCCGGGCCGTCAACCGCCATCCGGGACTCAGCCGTTTCGAGAACCCGGCCTTCCACGACACCCTCCGGCTGGCGTACGAGTCGAGCCACAACGCACCGGACCGGCTGGTCGTCGGCGCGCTGGCGATCGGCCAGGCACTCATCACCTTGTCGGGGTTCGTCGTCACGCTGTTCGCCGTCAGCCCGCTCATGGTGGCCGTCATCGTCGTCGCCGCGCTGCCCTCGGTACGCGTCCAGCTCATGCTCAGCCGGGAGCGGGCCGAGGTGATGTGGCAGATAACCCCCGCCATGCGCCGCCAGGTGTTCTTCGGCGACCTGCTCACCAGGCCGGAGGCGGCCAAGGAGGTGCGGCTGTTCGGCCTGGGCGACTACCTGCGCACGCGGATGCTCGACGAGGTGAGCGGCGTCAACCGCGCCGAACGGGACGTCGATCGCCGCACACTGCGCAGCCAGGGCATGATGGCGCTGCTCGGCAGCGTCGTGGCGGCCGGAGGGCTGCTGTGGGCCATCCTCAGCGCCGCCTCCGGAGGCATCACGGTGGGCGACGTGACGGTGTTCGTCGCGGCCGTGGCCGGGGTGCAGATGGCGCTGACGGCGATCGTCAGCCAGTGGGCGGACGCCCACAACGCCCTGCTGATGTTCGGCCACTACACGGCCGTGACCGACGCCGAGCCCGACCTGCCCGTTCCGGCCGAACCCACCCCGCTGCCCGGGTTGCGCGACGGGATCGAACTGCGCGACGTGTGGTTCCGCTACAGCGAGGAGCACCCCTGGATCCTGCGCGGGGTGGACCTGTTCATCCCGTCCGGGCATACGGTCGCCCTCGTCGGGGTGAACGGTGCGGGCAAGAGCACGCTGGTCAAACTGCTGTGCCGGCTGTACGACCCGGTCCGGGGGCAGATCAGCTGGGACGGGGTGGACCTGCGCGACGCGAGCCCGGACGAGCTGCGCGGGCGGATCGGCGCGGTGTTCCAGGACTACATGGACTACGACCTCACCGCCGCCGAGAACATCAAGCTGGGCGACCTGACCGCCGCCGACGACCATGACCGCGTCCACGACTCGGCCCGCCAGGCGGGCGTCCACGAGGCGATCACCGCACTGCCGCGCGGGTACGACACCATGCTCAGCCGCGTCTTCGGCGACCGCGACGACCAGGCCGGGGTCGCCCTGTCCGGCGGGCAGTGGCAGCGCCTGGCCCTGGCCCGCGCCTTCATGCGGTGGCGCCAGGACCTGCTCATCCTGGACGAGCCCAGCTCGGGTCTGGACGCCGAGGCGGAGCACGAGGTGCACAGCAGCCTGCGGCGCTACCGCGGCGACCGGACGAGCGTGCTCATCTCGCACCGGCTCGGCACCGTACGGGACGCCGACCTCATCGTGGTGCTCAGCGACGGGCGGATCGTCGAACGCGGCACGCACGACGAGCTCATGGCGGCGGGCGGCGAGTACGCCCGCCTGTTCACCCTGCAGTCCAGCGGCTACGAGCGCGGCTCCGCGTCAGGGGACGACGGGCCTGGGTATGACGGGTCCGAGGACGACGGGTCTGGGGACGACGGGCCCGAGGACAGCCTCCGCACGGCCACGCCCAGCACCCGGTCGGCCGGCAGGTAGCCCCACATCCGGGAATCGGCGCTCGACGTGCCGTCTCCCACGACGACGAGCGCGCCCTCGGGAACGGCCGCACCCGGCTCCGCCCGCGCGGCCGCCGCCACCTCGGCCGGCACCGGGTCGCCCGCCAGCGCGGCCACCCGCTTGATGACCCAGGCCGCGGCCTGGGGAGCGGGCAGCGGACCCGTGCTCCACCCGGTGCGTCCCGCCGGCTCGAACACCACCACTTCGCCGCGCCCCACCTCGCGCGCGGCAGCGCGGCGGACCAGCACCCGATCACCCGGACGGTACGTCGGCCACATGCTCATACCGCTCACCTGGACGACGACGAACCGGCGCCGGGCGACGACGACCGCCGCGGCCAGGACGGCGACGAGTGCCGCCACGAGGATGAGCGCGTACCACACGAGCCCCACTCTAGGCGAAAACGATCAATACCCGGCGGCTTAATGCCGTTGAACCAAGCCGTTCACCTCCTCGAAACCCAAGGTGGGCGCGTGCTGGGTAGAGTCCCGCCATCCTCGACAACGTTGACCCATTCATCGGCACAGCGGCGACCGACCTGCCCAGGGCACGCGGTCTGGCCGCCACTTGGTGGTGGCCGAAACCGCAGGTCGGCAACACCCACCCGGGTGCCACGTCACCACTGGGCATGGTGTCGGCCTGCGCCTACTCCGGCGCCTACCCCACCGGCTACGGGCGCTACACGAAGAACACCGAGGGCGTGCCCGAGGAGATGTTCGAGCGGCTGCAGGCGTCCGGGTTCACCCATTTCCAGCAATCCGGTACGGGCGCGATCCGCAAGTACTACAACTACGTGCGCGTCACCCCGATGGTGCAGCCGCTGGACATGCTGGGGGAGGCGTGGCCGCTGCACGACGAGGTGGCGGAGGCGGGCTACTACGCGGCCACCCTGGACACCGGGGTCCGCTGTGAGCTCACCGTGGGCCCCAAGGCCGCGGTGCATCGCTACACGTTCCCGCAGCACAGCAGCGCCCGTGTGGTGGTCGACCTGTCCTGCGGGGGACTGGCCATCGAGCTCGGCCGCACCGTGCCGTTGCGGGCACAGGTGGAGAGCATGGGCCACGGCCGGGCCCAGGGCACGGTGGTGATGGAGGGCGTCCCGCTGTCGGTGTACGTGGAGGTCGACAGCCCGGGCTGGCGGCAGATGCTCTGGTACGACCGGCGGCTCATCGACGGCGGCACCCGCCTGGACTTCGACAGCATCCGGCACACCACGCTGCGGCCCTTCGGCCTGCTCTTCATGGGCCCGGCCGCATCGGGGCAGACCATCGAGGTGCGGCTCGGGTTCTCACTGCGCGGGTGCGACCAGGCGCGCCAGAACCTGGAGCGCGAGTGCGGGCACGCCCAGCCGGCGTTCGACGCGGTACGTTCCCGGACCCGGGCCCGCTGGCGCGAGCACCTTGACCACGTCCAGGTCGAGGGTGGCACGCCGGCCCGCCGCACCGTGCTTGCGACGGCGCTCTACCATGCGCTGATCAAGCCCTGCTTCGCCGACGACGAAAGCCCGTTCTGGCCGACCCCCGGACCGTTCGCGTTCGACGTGTGCACCATGTGGGACATCTACAAGACACAGCTGCCGCTGCTCGCGGCCATCGCCCCGGACCGGGCCGCGGACCTGCTGGAGTCGCTGATCCGGGTCTGCGAGGAAGAGGGCAATTTCCCCATCGGCTACCGGATGGCTCGCGGCGCCGACCGGTTCTTCCGCCAGGCCAGCGCGCTCGTCCACACCGCGCTGGCGGACGCCCACGCTCTCGGCCGGACCGGCCTGGACTGGAACTGGGCGCTCGTGCACATGGTCGGCGACCTGCATCGTCTGTACGGCGAGGACTTCTTCGAGCACGGAGTGGTGCACCCGATCACGCACACCCTCGACCTCGCCTACGCCCACCACTGCACGGCCCAGGTCGCCCGGGCGCTGAACGACCGGGGCCTGGCCGACGATCTGGAGGAGCGCGGCCGCCAGTGGTCCAACGCCTTCGACCCGGGCACGGGGCTGCTGCGCGACTCGGAGTTCTACGAGGGCGGCAAGTGGAATTACTCCTTCCGGCTGCTGCACGACATGGCCGCGAGGATCGCCCTGGCCGGCGGCGACGGGGCCTTCATCGACAAGCTGGACAGGTTCTTCGGTTTCGGGGCCGCACCGGTGACGCAGCCCGGCCGGCGCCCGCGGGCGGCGGAGATCAGGGCCGGATACGCCCTGAACCGGTTCGAGGGGTTGAACAACGAGCCCGACATGGAGACGCCGTGGGCCTACCACTACGCGGGCCGTCCCGACCGCACCGCCCAGGTGGTGCACGCGGCGCTGACCTGGCAGTTCGGCACCGGACCCGGCGGGCTGCCGGGTAACGACGACTCCGGCGGACTGAGCTCGTGGTACGTCTGGGCGTCGCTGGGGCTGTTCCCGATCGCCGGCCAGAACCTGTTCCTGGTCAACGCGCCCGCCTTCCCCCGGGCCGTGCTCCGGGCCGGCGGCAACGAGTTCGTCATCGAGACCAGTGGGCACCGCGAGACGCCGATCGGCGTCGACGGCATCGATCGTGACCCACCGGCGCAGTACGTCCAGTCCGCGACCCTCAACGGCGAGCCCCTGCACGCCACGCACCTGAGCGCCGCCACCGTGCACCGCGGCGGCCTGCTGCACCTGCGGCTGGGCCCGGAGCCGTCGGCGTGGGGGCGGGGGATCCGCCCGCCGTCCCTGTCAGATCCGGTCAGATAGGAAGCACGATGATCCACCCCCGTCGCCGTCTCGTCATCGTGGTCCGGGCCGACCCGGTCATCTGTGGTCACTCCGGCGAGGCCCGTAACCTCGCCGAAGTGGCGCTGACCCGCGGGTTCGACGAGGTACGGCTGCTGACCTGGCCCATTCCGGCACTGCGGGCGGCCGGGCTGCCGCTCAAGCCGCTGGACCGGCTGCTGCCGTACAGCGCCGGGATCACCGTGGAGCGGCCGGAGGCGGTGGGGGACTACCGGGTGCCGGACGGGCGTCACCTGGCCGGACTCACCGGCCGCCTCGTCGAGCTGCTCGCCGAACCGGTGCCCACGACCTGCCTGTCCATGTACCTCGTTCCGCACACCGCGGTGGTCATCGACGCGGTCGCGGCGGCGCGCGCGGCCGGATTCGCGCCCGACGTGCACACGGTGGCGAAAGCGGTCGGCTCCGACGTGACCAACGTGATCCGGTCGTGCCTGCGGGACGGCCGGTTCGGCGCGGCGACCGTGCTGTTCACCACGTTCCTGGCCAACGACGAGGTCGTCGCGGTCTCCGAGTACACCCGTGAGGAGATCGTCGCCTCGGCCGAGCAGGTGGACGCCTACTGCGGCACCAAATTCGCCGAAGAGTGCCGGCGCCGGGTGACCGTCAGCTACCCGCCGATCGACTCCGCCGCCTTTCTCGACCGGGATCCGGCGCGTGTGGACGCCGCACTCGCGCGGCGCGGTCTGGAGCGTGACGGGTACATCCTGTTCCTGTCCCGGGTGACGCGGGCCAAGGGGATCCACGACCTGGTGATGGCCTTCGACCGGATGCGCTGCCGGTCGCGGGTGAAGCTGGTGGTCGCCGGCACCGGGCCCGCGCTGGAGGAGGTGCGGGCGATGGCCAAGGAGGACGACCGGGTGGTCTTCCTCACCGATGTCGACGACCACGAGAAGTCGCTGCTCATGCGCGGCTGCGCGGCCTACGCCCTGCCCACCAAGCCCGAGCCCGACTTCGTCGAGACGTTCGGCATCGCCCTGGCCGAGAAGATGCTGGCGGGTGGTGGACCGATCATCACCACCGACACGGGCGGGACCCTTGAGGCGGTCGGCGACACCGCCGTCATCGTCGAGCCCGAGGACATCACCGGCCTGGCCGCGGCCGTGGACCGGGTGGTCCTGGACATGTCCGCCGCCGAGCGGCAGGACCTGGAGCTCCGCGCCCGCGCCCGCGCGATGGCCTTCGACCGGGCCGCGGTGTTCGACGGGCTCTTCCCGCAGGCGGCGCCCGCCGTCTACCGCCACACCGCCTGACGCTGGTCCGGGCTGACGCTAGTCCAGGTCCAGGTCCGAGCCGCCGAACCTGTCCCGCAGGAAGCGGCCCTGGTCACGCAGCGCCTGCTCGTCCCCGCGGTGAATGGCGTCGGCGACCTTGCGTAGCTGCGCGTCGAGGAGGGCGAGCTGGGCCAGCAGCTCCTCGTGCGCGCTCCGCTCGCGGTCCGCCCTCCTGGTCAGCGCGTACCCCCGGGGCAGGTTCGCGTACGCCTCCAGGCTGGCGGGCAGGTAGCTGCGGATCGTCTGCGACACGACGTGCAGCTGGTCCGGTGAGGAGGCCAGCTGCTCGGCCCGCCCCAGCACACCCCTGATGACCTCGGCCAGCGCGGCCACGGCCGTGTGCACGTCGCCGGGGAAACGACGGTCGACGCGGCCCAGCAGCGCGTCCAGGTCGGCCCGCAGACTCGCCGTCTCCACCTCCGCGTGTGAGATCATCAGCCGCACCCGGTCCGGCGGCGCGAGCAGGGCGCCCACCCCGTACAACGCCGCCACGACCACCGGCCAGAACGCCCCCGCCAGCCCCAGGAAGTGCGCGGCGAGGCCGAGCAGCGCCAGCACGGAGCCGACGATGTTCCTGGTCGAGCCCAGGTACCGCAGCACCCGGTCACTGATACCCACGGATCTCCTTGAAGGCGCTGCTCAGCGAGCTGGACCGCGCGTCGAACACGGCCCCGCCGGTCAGCGTCGCGATCTTGCGCATCTCCTCGACGTCGCTCTCCCCGAACAGCACCACGAACGTCGGCGTGTGCCGCCGGGCCTCGGGCAGCAGCCGGTAGCGCGTCGCGAAGTCGTCGTAACCGGAGCCGTCGGTGTTCTCGCCGTCGGTCATCAGCACGATCGAGGAGTAGTGGCCGGGCAGGGCGGGCCGGTCGTAGGCGGCCGTGAGGCTGTCGTAGATCGCGGTGCCGCCGGACGCGTCCAGCCCTTCGGCGAACCGCTTGATCTGCGCCAGCACCGGCGCCGGGTCGCGTTCGGGGACGGTGAACGGCACCGGCGTGCCCGCCTGGCCGTTGAACGGGATCATCGTCACCGTCTCCCGGTTGCGGAAGCGGGAGAACGTTCCGGAGGCGGAGGTGTCCGCGCCGGTCAGCGCGATCAGCGCCTGCCGCAGCGCCTGGATGCGGTCGCCGTCCATCGAGCCGGAGGTGTCCAGCACGAACAGCGCCTCCGCCGGTACGCGCACCTGGTCGAGGTAGGTGGCGATCAGCTCGTCCGCGGTGCGGCGCTGGTTCGGGAACGGCAGCTCGATGAGCTGCGCCGAGCCGAACCGCGGATCCAGCGCGACGCCGGGCACGATCGGCCGCCGGTGCGTGCCCGTCATGATCTCCTTCTGCACGGCCGGCGTACGCAGCCAGGCGGCCAGCTTGCCGTACAGCCCCTTCTTCTCCTCGGGGGCGGAGGCGAGCAGCGTGAGCGGATAGTCCGCGCTGACCACGCCGTCACCGGGATAGACGAGGGTGAGCGGGTCGCGCAGGCCGAGCAGGACCGACTCGTAGTTCACCATGCCGTCGACGCGGGGGTCGCGGGCGTAGGCGTCGGCCAGCCAGCCCGACGAGCCGGCCGTCAGCCGCTGCGCCGAGAAGAAGTCCTTCAGTTTGGGCGTCACCGTGCTGACCTGCTCGGCGCTGAGCGCCCCGTCCGCGTCGGACAGCGCGGCCGCCACCCCCACCAGCGCGGAGAATCCGGAGTTGGAGGAGGCCGGGTTCGTCATGCCGAAGCTGAACCGCCCGCCCTTGGCCGCCGCCGCGATGTCCGTCCACGAGACCGGCCCCCGATCCCAGCCCAGCTCCTCGGCCTTGGCCGGCTTGAGCCCCAGCACGACGGGAGAGGCCATGATCTTGGTCTGGGTGGACAGCTTGGCCGGGGCGCCGTCGATCAGCGACAGGTAGCGGTTGGAGGAGAACCAGATCGCGTCGAACCGGCTGTCGGCGCGGCCGCTCGCGACCTGCTCGGCGCCGTCGAGCGTGCCGGTGTACGTCAGCCGCACCCGCACCCCGATCTCGTCGGCGGCCCGGCCGAGCAGCGGTTCGAGGTCCTTGATCTCGCTGCCCGCCAGCACCCGCAGCACGTCGGGCCCGTCGGCGGAGTCGTCGTCTCCCGCCGAGCAGCCGGCGGCCAGCAGGGCCGCCGCCAGCACGACGGCCGTGAGCGTCCTTCTCATTGGGCGGACTCCTGGGCCCGCTCCAGGTACGTCCTGGCGTGCGCCAGCTCGGCGCCCAGGCTGTCGACGGTGGCCGCCATGTTGTCCACGGCCTGGGCCCGGAACGTGTCGATCAGGTCCATGGTCGCGTACACGTTGTCGAACGCCTTGCGCAGCGTGTCCAGGTCGACGGTCGTCGAGGCCGCCTGGTTCTGGATCTCCCCGGCCTGGGTGCGCAGCATCTCACTGGTGGCCAGGATCAGGTCGCTCGTGGTCGCGTTCAGCGCGGTGATCTGGTCGAGCACCAGCTTCTGGTTGGCCAGCGCCTGCGCCACCGTCACCGCCGTCCGCAGCGCGGCGACCGTCGTCGTGGTCGCCCGGTCCACGCCCTTGCTGAGCTCCAGGTTGTTCTTGCGGACCAGGTCGAGTGCCAGGTAACCCTGCGCTGAGACGGCCAGCTGGGTGAGGAGGTCCTGGTGCTTCTGCCGTACGGCGAACAGCGCGTCGGAGCGCAGCGCCGTGGCCCGCTGCTCATCGGCCAGCGCGATGCGCTCCTCCAGGGCGGCGTCGATCGCCTTGGCCATGACCGCGTACTCCTGCAGCCGGGTCATCGCCTCCCACAGGTTCGCCTTCTCGCCCTCGATGGCGGCGTTGTCGCGCAGCAGCTCGTCCTGGCCGGACTTGAGCGCGCGGATGATGTCGTCGATGTGCTGCTGGGCCGAGCGGTACTTGGCGAAGTAGTCGCGCAGCCGGTCACCGAACGGGATGAGCCCGAGTAACCTGCGCGTCCCGCTCGCGGCCTGCTTGGGGTCCAGATCCACGATGGTGCGGCGGAGCGCGACGAGCCGGTCGGCCACTCTGGCCTGGGCGTCGGCGCCCTCGCCCCGCGACGCGCTCAGCGCCGCGACCGGCCGCTTGAGCATGCGGTTGGCCACCTGCGAGGCGGACCTGATCTCGGTGTCGCCCATCGAGGAGATGTCGTGCACCTTGCGGGCGAACTCCGGCGAGCGCGGGTCGAGCCCGTCCAGCTCGCCGGCGAAGTCCTGGGCCTTGGCGGCCAGCTCGCCGGCGCGTTCGCCGGACAGCGGCAGCATGGTGGCCGCGGTCTCGACCGGTACCGGCGTGACCGGCGCGGGTGGCGTGAGCACCAGATCGGACACGTGGGGGATCTCCTTGCTCAAGGTCGGAAGGTCTGGCTACGGGCGGGACGAAGCGTCGACCGTGGTGATCAGCTTGTCCAGGCGCTCGTAGGTGGGCGGCTCGACGACGTCCACCAGCTCGGCCGCCCGCGCCCCGGTCTTGGCGACCTGGTCGGCGAAGGCGCGGGGGTTCGACGTGCGGAAGCCGTGCGCGGCGGCCAGCGCGAGGAGTTCGGGGTCCTCGGTGAGCAGCCGGCCCACCCGCGTCCCCGGCTCGGCCAGCGGGACCAGGGTGTGCTTGCTGAGCACGGTCGGCGAGGGATAGACCAGCCGCATCTCCGGCTTGATCGCCCCGTCTGCGGCGAAGACGTGTGACAGATACTGCGCCTCGTAGACGACCAGCATCGGCGTCTTGCCCGCGCCGAGCGCCAGATAGTCGTCGAACGAGGCCTCGCTCGTGGTCTCGGAGAAGCCCTGGTCGAGCACGACCGGCGCGACGATGGGCGCGATCTTGGCGATCTGGGCGTCGGAGCTGATCACGTCCTCGCCATTGGCGACGTAGCCGAGCGCCGACAGGTACATCGCGGCGCTGTTCGACGTACGAATGTCGGTGGTGGTAAGTAGTACGCGCTTTCGCGCCTTATAAAGTGTATTTCCGGGAATCTGATCCCACCGAGTGCCTTTTGCTACTAACTCTAGATATTTCTTTATATCTAGGGTTTGGTAGCCCTTGCCGGAATCGGTGAGCACCCCCACCTTGGCCAGGAGCCCGGCGATCGGCTCGAAGGTGGCCACCGCCATCGGCGAGTAGAACGGCGAGAAAGTCGTGGTGGCTTGACGATCGTGCTTGATCTTCTCCGCCGCCGGGACGCTGGAGGGGAAGGCGAAGGCGTAGCGGCTCAGATCCACGTCGGTGACGATCTGCCGCGACCCCGCGGTGTCCACCTCGACCTGTAACCCGTGCTTGGCGAAGGCCGCCTTGACCCGCGGATCGTCGAAGAACGGCCGCTTCTCCGAGCCGATGACCCCCCGCACCACGGTGACCCCGGGCCCCTGGTTCCCGATGATGATCGCGACCACCACCACCCCGGCGAGAACGGCGGCCAGAGCCACGCCGATCCACCGCTTCATCGCATCCCATTTCGTGAAATGGCCCCCATGACTGGAATTATGGGAGGGCGATTGTCGGGTGCGCGCGGTGGAAGGGCGACCTTACGGCAGAATTCACCCGCCGTTCACGGAGTGTGGGCGTCGATGTGGCCGCTCGGTCAGCGGACCTTGGAGGCGGGAGCGGTGTAGGTGTTGCACGCCGACGGCGAGGCCGCGTCGAAGCCACGTCGCTGCCAGTAGACGCGGTTCTTCGCCGTGCCGAACCCCTTGTAGTTTCCTTCTACCGCATGCCGGTTGATGAAGTACTCGGAGCCGTGCGCACGGGAGTGCCCCAGCGAATCCCAGACACTGCCGATGAACGCGCCCGCCAAACAGATGCTCTGGAGCGAGCCCTTGGTGGTGAGCGCGAGGGCCTTGGCCTTGGGCAGTTTCTTGGCGGCTCGATCTTCCTGGTCGACGATGCCGACCATGTTCTGCGCGTGATAGCCGTAGCCGATGGAGAGGCTTTCCAGAATTTCCGGGCTGTCGAGTTCGTCGGCCAGGCCGTAATCGGTGAGCATCAGGTAGATGGTCTTGTTGGGGATGCAGTAGAGGCTGTAGACGTCATCCGGGTGGTAGACGCCGCAGGCGGTCTTGATCCGATCGCCGTACTTCACGACCACCTTGGCCTTCTGGTAGCGGAATCCAGCTTTTGTCACCTGCGTCGACCAGGCTTTTTCCTGACATGCGGTAATGGCTTCGACGTACAGGCGGATCGCGTCGTGATCCTGGTTGACCTCAGGCTCTTCGCACGTCTGGGCGGGGAGTTTGCCCGTCTTGTAGAGCGGGTTCTTCGTCAAGGGGGAAGGGGCGGGGGCCGCGTGGGCTGTTCCGGTCAGCGATAAAAAAGTGACCAGGGCGGCGGCGAGAATGCGCATGAGAACGCACCCTAGTGGATCATGCAGTTACGGTCATGCCGGCGCGTAACCCTTGCTGTCACAGATATTGACGGGTGTGGCGAAGGAAGTTACGTTTCGTCGGCAGATCGGGGGCCCTAGCGTCACACAAGGAGCCAACCCATGATCCGAAAAACGCTGACGTTCTGTGCGATCGCCGCGTTGCTCATCGGACTCCCCACCGCCGCCCGGGCGGCCGACGCCACCCGTACACCAGGGTCGCCCACCTACACCGTGACTCTGACCAGCAACTCCTCGGGCACCACGTGGACCGGCCACGAGAGCGTCAGCTTCACGAACCCGTCCGCCGACCCCCTCAACGAGGTCTATCTGCGCCTGTGGGACAACTACCACGGAAGCTGCCCGTCCACCCCGATCACGGTCACGAACGTCAGCGGTGGCACGGCGAGCGCGCTGAGCGTCTCCTGCACGGCACTGAAGATCACCCTCCCCACGCCGCTCGCCCAGGGACAGAACGGCTCGGTCGGCTTCGACCTGAGCATCGTCGTACCCAGCGGCGCCGACCGGTTCGGCCACGACGGCGCGTACAACTTCATCGGCAACGCCCTGCCCGTGCTGGCCGTAAGAGACGGCGCCGGCTGGCACCTGGACCCGTACACCAACAACGGCGAGTCCTTCTACCAGCTCGCCAGCGACTACCGCGTCACCCTGGACCACCCGAGCTCGCTGCTCGTGCCCGCGACCGGCACCTCCGTGGACACACCCGGCAGCTCCGGCCGGACGATCACGACCGCGACCGCCACGCACGTCCGTGAGTTCGCCTGGGGGGCCGGCGCGTTCACCAAGACCACCGGTACGACCAGCACGGGCGTCACCGTGAACGTCTACCGCGTCAGCGGCATCAGCGCGGCCAGCGCCGCCTCGATGATGACCACCGCCACGGGCTCGCTGGTCGCCCACGCCGGCCGCTTCGGCGCCTACCCCTACGGCGAGGTCGACATCGTCCTGGACAACAACTTCTGGTTCGGCGGCATGGAGTACCCGGGGTTCGTGCTCGACCTGGTCAGCTCCACCGCGCTCGCCCACGAGCTGGCCCACCAGTGGTGGTACGGCATCGTCGGCGACGACGAGTACAACACCCCATGGCTGGACGAGTCCTTCGCCGACTACGCCACCGACCTGTACCGGGGCATCGCCGGCACCAACTGCTGGAACAGCGTCACCTGGGCGTCATCGGCCGAGCGGATCAGCAACTCGATGGCCTACTGGGACGCCCACTCCAGCAGGTACGGCACCGTCGTCTACACCTACGGCAAGTGCGCCCTGCACGACCTGCGCCGCCTGATCGGCACGTCGGCCATGCAGACGCTCCTGCACGACTACGCCGCCTCCCACTGGTACGGCATCTCCACCGTGGCCGACTTCAAGGCCGCCGCGCAGGCCGCCACGACGGTCAACCTGTCGTCGTTCTGGACCACGCACCGCATCTGACGTTTTCGTCAGCGCTCCGCTGCCCAGCCGGCCACGGTGGTGACATCCGCCTGATGGGGAAACACCTTCTCCGTCAGTACGTGATGCACCTCCGGGTCGGCGTCCAGACAGCCGTCGGCCAGGACGGTGAGGCCGAAGTCCAGGTCGGCCGCCTGGCGCACGGTGGACAGCACGACGCCGCTCGTGGCGATGCCGGTGAGAACGAGATGATCGATGTCACCGGCCCGCAGCACCATGTCGAGGTCACTGCCGGCGAAGGCGCTGACGCGTCGCTTGGTGACCAGGATGTCGCCCGGTTCGGGCGCCACGTCCGGATGGACCTGGGTGGCCTCGTCGCCACCGGCCGGTGGCGTGGCGCGCGCGAGCCTGCCGAACATCTTGTTGCGGGCGCTGATCTCCGGGTACCCGGGGCGGAACCCGACGACCACATAGATCACCGGAACGCCGCCCGCGCGGGCGGCGCCGATCGCCTCGCCCAGGCGTGGCAGGTAGGCGGGATCGGGGTAACGGTCGACGACGGCGCGTTGGACGTCCATGACGAGGAGAGCCTGCTTGGCCACTGTTGCCCTTCCTGAGATAAGTCATCAGCTGATTACTTGGCAGCAGCGTAGCCAGCTGCCAGAACCATGTCAACGCGTGATTACTTGCTGCCGTCGCAGGGCTATGCTGCGGTGACATGCCGGAGTTCCCGGCTCGATGACGTCTTGAGGGAGGTCGCCGGTGGCGACGAGAAAGACCGACGGGTCCGGACAGCCTGTCGGGGGTCGTCGGCGGCGGGACGCGGCCGCGACCCGTGAGGCGCTCCTCCAGGCCGCCCGCGACCGGTTCATCCGCCTGGGGTACGACCGCACGACACTGCGGGACGTCGCCGCGGACGTCGGGGTCAACCTCGCCCTCATCAAGCGGTACTTCGACTCGAAGGAGGGCCTGTTCAAGGCGGCGCTGGCCGGCACGCCCCGGTTCCTGGGGGGTGCGGACGAGTTCCCGCGAGACCGCGCCGCCCTCGCCGAGGCCCTCAGCCACCAGTTGTCGGCCGGCGCCTGGCCTGGCGAGCACCCGGTGCTGCTGTTGCTGCGTGTCTCCGGCGACGAGCGGGTGGACGGCCTGCGCAGGCAGGCGCTGCAGGACTTCAGCCGGCGCGTGCTCGAAGCCTCGAGCGAGGGGCGGGACGACGACGAACGCCTGCTGAGGGCCGAACTCCTGGTCGCGCTGGGTGTCGGCATCGCCGTCGTACGATCCGCGGTGGGCCTGCAGCCCTTGGGCGACGCGACCGCCGACGATCTGATCGGCCCGCTTCGCGACGTCGTCGACAGCCTGCTCGGTTAGCGCTACCGATGATCGTCGAACGTCACGACCACCTTCTCCGCCGCGCCCGGTGTCAGGGCGAGCTGGAAGGCCCGCTCGGCCTCGGCGAACGGCACGCGGTGACTGATCAGCCGGGCGAAACGCTCCTGATGCTCGGCGATTTCCGACGTGACCTCGAAGATCTCCGTGGGGTAACCCTGGGACGCGATGAGCGTCATCTCGCTCCTGAGCATCGCGCCGAGGTCGATGGCCTCCGACTTCTTCTGCACGGCGACCATGACGAGCTTCGCACCCCACTTCGCCGACGCCGTCGCGGTGTTGATGACGGCGGCGGCACCGGCCGCGTCGATGTAGATGTCGGTGTCCGGGCGGGTCGCCCCGAGAGCGTTGGCGCCCTCGCCATGGAGTTCCAGCAGGCGGGCCGTCACGTCCTGATGAGAGGAGTCGATGACGGCGTCGGCCCCGACCGCCAGCGCGGTCTTCAGGCGTTCGGCGATGACGTCGACCACGACCACGTGCTGGACACCGCGGAGTTTCAGCCAGATCGCGGCGCCGAGCCCGATCGGCCCGGCTCCGAACACCACGACCTTGTCCTGCGGCCGGGCTTCGGAGCGGTTGACACAGTGCCGGGCGACCGCCATGGGCTCGTTGAGCGCGGCGACGTCGAAGGGGAGGGAATCGGGGATGACCGCCACGCTCCTGCCGACGGCCGCGTCCTCGATGAGCAGGTAGTCCCGCATGCCGCCCAGCGCACCGCCGCAGCCGATGATGCCGGAGGGCGCGGCCTGCGGATTGACCACCACGCGATCGCCGACCGCCAGGCCGGTGACCTCGGACCCGACCTCGACGATCTCGCCGGCGGGCTCATGCCCCAGCGCCACCGCCCTCGTCTGTCCTTCCGGGCCCTGGGGCATGCCGCCCAGATGGATGAAGGTCGCGTCGGTGCCGCAGATGCCGCAGGCACGTACCCGTAGCAGCACGTCCTTGGGCCCGGGAACGGGACGTTCGAGCTCCACGACCTCGACCGCGCCCGGTGCGCTGGTCTGTACAGATCTCATTGTTGTGACTCCCATTGTTGTGACTCTCCTCCTGTGAGAAAGCGGGCTCAGGCCGCCAACGTCGCTTCGCCGACGACCTCGTGCCACTTGGCGCCGGCCGCGATGGCCTGCCGCCAGGGGCGAAGGGCCTTGGGTGGCATACCGACCGAGGCTCCCATTGCGCGGTCAGGAGTTGCTTGGACAGCGGCGGCCGGTCGTAGGGAAGGTGTGGTTCGTCGCCGATGAGGGTGAGCGGGCCCGCGAAGCCCTCCCGGCGCAGGGTCTCGGCCGCCGCGAGTCCGGCGGCCGAAGCGCCGGCCACCAGGATCCTTTTCATGTCATCATCAGCCGGATGGCCGCCGCCGGGCAGATCGCCGCGGCCTCCCGCACCCCGTCGTGGAGTTCGGCGGGGGGCATCTCGTCCAGCAGGATCGCGACGCCGTCGTCCTCTCGCTGGTCGAACACCTCGGGAGCGGCCAGGACGCACTGGCCGGACGCCACGCACTTGGGTTCGTCAAGTTCTACACGCATGGGACTTCTTCCTTCTGTTGTTGAGGGCTGGTCACCAGGTGACGGGCAGGGAGCGCAGGCTGTAGGCGATTCCTTCGAACGCGAACTCGATCTCATCGATCGGGGCGGCCAGGCGGAGCGTCGGAACGCGCCGGTAGAGCGTGCTGTACACGACCTGGAGCTCTACACGGGCCAGTGACTGGCCGAGGCACTGGTGTGGGCCGTAGCCGAACGCCTGGTGCAGCCGGGCGGACCGGCCCAGATCGAGCCGTTCGGGCTCGGGGAACATCTCGGCGTCCCAGTTCGCGGCGGACAGGTCGAAGATGATCCCGTCCCCGGCGCGGATGACCTGACCGCCGATCTCGATGTCCTCCCGGGCGATCCGGCGCACCCCGGTGTGCACGATCGTCAGATAGCGCAGGAGCTCCTCGACCGCGGCGGCGACGACCTTCGGATCATCGGTGTCACGCAGCACCGCGAGCTGGTCGGGGTGCTGCAGCAGGGCGAGCGTGCCGAGGGGGATCATGCTCGCGCTGGTCTCGTGCCCGGCGATCAGCACGGCCACCCCCATGGTGGCGGCCTCGGCGCGGGTCATCTCGCCGGCCTTGATCCGGGCGGCCAGCTCCGACAGCATGTCGTCGGCGGGGGCGGTCATCTTCCGCTCGATCAGGCCATCGAGGTAGCCGACCAGCGCGGTGCTCGCCTCCTGTGCCTGCCGCGCCGACGAGCCGTGGCTCAACGCGACAGAGCTGTTGTGGTGGAAGAATTCGTTGTCCTCGTACGGCACGCCCATGAGCTCGCTGATCACCAGCGTCGGCACCGGCAGGCCCAGTGCGGTGACGAGATCGGCCGGCTTCGGCCCGGCCAGCATGGTGTCGATCAGATCGTCGGTGATCTGCTGAATGGCGGGCCGCAGAGCCTCGACCTTCTTGACCGTGAACGGCACGTTGACCATCCGGCGGAGCCGGGTGTGCTCGGGCGCGTCGGTGTTGGTGATCAGTGGCGGTGTGACCTTCGCGACCTCCGCCCGGCCCCGGGTCATGTGGGGAAACCCGGGCAGGTTCTCGTCGATGCTGATCCGCGGATCGGTGAGCAGTGTCCGCTGGTCAGCGTGGCGCGTGACGAGCCAGGGCAGGCTGCCGTCCCAGATCCGCACCTTGGAGACGGGCGCTTCGGCGGTCAGTTGCCGTACGTTCGCCGGCGGATGGAACGGGCACCCGGCGTCCCTGGTCATCGGGTAGCCGGGAACGGATCCGGCGGTGCCGGTCAATGTGTCGGTCATGGTCTCCCTCACGTCGATCTCGGGCCGGAACGGCAGGTTGTCGCCTAGCCGATCGGCAAGCCCATTCCTAGCCGATCGGCAAGCAGATAGGCCAGCCATTGTGACGCAAGTCACTTGTCGATCGGCAAGTTGGCTGCTTGCCGATCGGCAAGCTACGATCGAGGAATTCGGGAGATCGAACGCGGCGGGGACGCTGCGGTGAGGAGCAGTCGTGGCCGTCAAAGCCGTCCAGAAGGCGTCCGGTGAGCCCCATACGCGGGAGCGGCTCATCGACGTCGCGGTGCGCCTGTTCACTCGGCGCAGCTTCGCGGGCACGTCGCTCCAGATGATCGCCGACGAGATGGGGATCACCAAGGCGGCCGTCTACCACCACTTCCGCACCCGGGAGGAGCTGCTCACCGCGGTGGTGGAGCCGGTGCTGCGCCGGCTGCGGGCCATCATCGAAACCGCCGAAGCGAAACGCACTCCCCACGCGCGGGCGGAGCACCTGCTCGCCGGATATGTCGACCTGTCGGTGGAGTATCGAGCCGTGGTCGCCGTCTTCGCCAACGACGCCGGCGCGATCGAGATGCTGCGCGCCCAGCCCGAGACGAGCGACCTGATCAACCGCCAGCTGAACCTGCTCGCCGGCGTCACCCCCGGCCCGTCCGGGCGCGTCAACGCCGCCATGGTGATGGCGGGCATCGCCGCCGCGGCCGGTCCGGCACTGGTCCGCCTCGATGACGACACGCTGCGCAGGCATCTCACCGAGGCCGGCCGGCGCACCCTCGGACTCCGCGCTCCACGCCGTCCCAGCCCCGACGCGACACCCCACGAACCGGCATCGACGGACTGACCCTTCGACCTCGTCCCGATCTCCGAACACCGCCGGCGGCACCCTGACGACCGCGCGGGCGCTCGTTGCCGATTTCTGGTCCTGGCCTTGCCGGATCGTGACACTATGGAGTCGCAAGGTAACTGTGAGGAAGGTGGCCAGGTCATGAGCCCGGCGGATGATGACTTCGATCTGGACATCCGGCTCGGCACCCCCGGGGTTCCCCGGCCGGGCACTCTCGACACCGACATGACGAGCACGTGCATCACGGGGTGCCAGACCTGCGTCACCTGCAACACCTGCCCCGCGCTGTGCACGCACCAGACCAATTGCGACCAGCCGACCTGCCACACCTGCGGCCAGGAAACCTGCGAGACCTGCCACACCAACTGCGCCACGTGCCATGGTTGCCCGACCCAGGACACCTGTCCGGCCTGCCACACCGTACGGGGGCCGACGTGCGGTGACACCGCCTGCCATACCTATGACACCTGCATCGACTGCGGATCGCGTCATGTCTGCCACGACTAAGAGCGCCTGGGCCCCGGTGTTGCCGAGCGCGATGGCCGCGAGAGCCGTTTCCGTCGCGCAAGAGGTGGCGGGCCGCATGCGCGACCCTCGGCAGGTCCGGGTCCATGCGGAGAACGCGAGCCGGCAGAGCGCTTTCGCCGCCTACCGGCGGTGGCGTCCGTCCGATGTCGCGCAGGGAGACGCGGGTCTGGCGCTGCTGTTCGGTTACCTGGACGCCTGCCTGCCGGGCGATGGCTGGGACATGTGCGCGCACGAGTATCTGAGCCTGGCGGCGCGTGACGCTCAGGACATGACGCAGGTACGGCCGAGCCTTTTCGGCGGCATCGCCGGTGTCGCGTTCGCCGCGCACTCGCTGTCGCGTGACGGCAGCCGCTACCGACGACTCCTCGGGGAGCTGGACCGGTGGGTGGCTCCCCAGGCGGCCCAGGCGGCTCGCCGGCTGGCGCTGGCCGGTGCCGGCGTCCCGGTCGGCACGTTCGACGTGATCGCGGGACTGGCCGGGACCGGCGCCTATCTGCTGTGCCGCCGGCATGAGGCGGGTGCGGCGCGGGCCTTGGAGGCGGTGCTCGCCGGGTTGGTGGCGCTGTGCGGAGAGCGTGGCGGACTGCCCAACTGGCATACGCCGATCGGTGCCATGGGCGCCGACGAGCCCATGGCCCGTCAGTTCCCGCACGGCAACCTCAACTGTGGCCTGGCGCATGGCATCCCTGGTCCGCTGGCCCTGATGTCGCTGGCGATGCGGGCGGGGATCGCCGTTCCGGGGCAGCGGGAAGCGGTCCGGCGGGTGGCCGACTGGCTGGCCGAGCACCGCGCGGACGACGCGTGGGGCGCGAACTGGCCGTCCGCCGTCGCCCTGCCCTCCCCGGACTCGCCCCCGGAGCAGCCGAGACCCGGCCGCAGCGCCTGGTGTTACGGCAGTCCAGGGGTGGCGCGGGCGTTGTGGCTGGCCGGTTCGGCACTGGACGCGCCGAAGCTGCGCGCGCTGGCGGTCGAGGCGATGGCCGCCACCTACCGCCGTCCCCGCAGCCGGCGGTTCATCGACTCGCCGACCTTCTGCCACGGCGTCGCCGGGCTGCTGCAGATCACCACGCGCTTCTCCAACGACACCGGGGACGCGATGTTCGGCCAGGCCGCCGCCGAGCTCACCGAGCAGATTCTGGGGCTGTACCAGCCGGATCTTCCGCTCGGCTTCGGTGACCTGGAGCCCGGCGGCAACCGCGTGGACCAGCCGGGGCTGCTCGACGGCGCCCCGGGGGTCGCGCTCGCCCTGCTCGCCGCCGCCACCGACGTCCCGCCGGCGTGGGACCGGCTCTTCCTGCTGTCATGAGCCTCCGTCGCCCGCTCTACCGTCCGCTGGACTGGCTCGTGGTACGCACCCCGCTACTGCCCGTCGAGGACTACCTGGCCCTGGGCGAAGGGCCCCCCGACTGCGTCCGCGGGACCGCGTTGCCCGCGGACGCGCGGATACGCCGTGCGCTGCTGGTCGGCGGCGGTGATCTCCCGCGTGCCCTGGCCCGGTCGTTCAAGGACGACCGGGCAGGGCGCAAATCGGCCCGCAAGCTCCGGCGCTACCTGACCCGGATGTCGACCCGGCCGACCCCGTACGGCCTGTTCGCCGGGGTCGGCCTCGGCGCCTGGGGCGAACGGACCGGTCTCACCCTGACGGCCGACCAGCCCCGCATCCATACCCGGCCGGACATGGAATGGCTGCTGTCCCTGGTCACCGAGCTGGAGCGCCGCGCGGAGGTGCGTACGGGGCTGCGCTGGTTCGCCAACCCGGCGGCCTTCGTCCAAGCGGGCCGCGTCCGGCTCGGTGAGCGCGCGCCGAGCGGCGACGGAGCGGCCGGATCGGTCTCGCTGCGCGCCACCGCGCCGGTCCTTCGCGCGCTGGAGGTCGCCCGCGCACCGGTTCCCTACCAGTGGCTGTTCGACGAACTCACCGGCGGCTCGGCGGCGACCGCGGACAAGGTCGCCCGGCTGCTTGAGCAGTTGTGGGCGCACGGCGTGCTGTTGACCGACCTCCGGCCGCCGCTGACGGGCGGCGATCCGGCCCGGCAGGTGGCCCGGCGGCTCGCGGAGCTCCCCGCGACCCACACCGAGGCCAAGTCGCTCGACCACTTGCTGGCGGCGATGAGCAGGTGGGATCGGCTGCCTCCCGAGGCGGGCGCCGACCGCTTCGCCGATCTCGTCGAACAGGCCGAGTCCGTGCACCCCGCCGCGCCCGGCCAGGCCCGGCTGCAGAGCGACATGGCGCTCCCGCTGGGCGGCCGGACGGTTCATCGAAGGGTCGCCGTCCAGGTGGCCAGGGCCGCCGAGCTGATGCTGCGGCTGTCCCCTATGCCGCGAGGTGCGGCAACCCTGGACTCCTACCGGCGCGCGTTCGAGGCGCGCTATGGGCGGGGAACCGAGGTTCCCCTTCTGGAGTTGCTCGACCCCGAGATCGGTCTCGGCCCGCCGGAGCACCCGCAGGGCTCCGGAACGGCCACCGCGAACCGGCACCAGACACTGCTGAACCTGGCCCTGGAGGCGATCAGGGACGGCCGGCGCGTCGTCGACCTGGACGAGGCGGCCCTGACCGCCCTGGAGACCTGGGAACCGTCGCCCTCGGCCGCCCCGACTTCGCTCGACATTTCGGTATTCGTGCTGGCGGCCTCTCCTAGCGCCGTCGACGACGGCGACTTCTCGCTGGTCATCGGCCCCAACCAGGGCGGCGGCGCCGCCGGGCGTACGCTGGGCCGCTTCGCCCACCTGATCGGCCACGACGCCGTGGCCGCCCTGGCCTCCGCCGCGCGGGCCGAGGCCGCCGTCCGTCCCGGCCGGCTCTGGGCCGAGGTGGACTACCAGCCGCGCAGGGCGCGCAGCGGCAACGTCACGATCCGGCCGCTCGTCCGCGACCACGCGATCGTGCTCGACGCCGTTCCCACGGCGCCCGGCCGGGCCGTACCGGTGGACGAGCTGTTCGTCGGCGTCCGCGACGGCCGCTTCGTGGTGCGGTGGCCGGCGCTCGATCGGGAAGTGACGGCCTGCGCGGGACACATGCTCACCGGCCGGCAGGCGCCCGCGGTCGTCCGCTTCCTCGACGAGGTCGCCTGCGCCGGTCAGCCGCGGCTCGGCGGGTTCGGCTGGGGCCCGGCGGCGCAGTTCCCCTTCCTGCCCAGGGTCCGGGTGGGGAGGGTGATCTTGACCCCGGCGACCTGGCGGGTGCCGAGCATGCCGCCGGGCCTGTTCGCCGCCTGGCGGGAGCAGTGGCGGCTGCCGAGATACGTCTACCTGACCTTCAGCGACAACCGGCTCCTGCTCGACCTCGCCGACCCCGCCCAGCTCGACGAGGTGCACCACGAGCTCGGGCTGCTGCCCAAGGGCGGGACACTGATCCTCCACGAGGCGCTGCCCGCACCCGAGGACGCCTGGCTGCCCGGAGCCGACGGCCACTACATCAGTGAGCTGCTGGTCCCCGTGGTGCTCGACCATGAGCAACCGCCGCCACCGGACACCGGACGCCGGGCCGTGCCGGTCACCCGGTCGGTTCAGGCCACCGATCGTGTCCGCCCGCCCGGCAGTGACTGGCTCTACGTCAAGCTGTACCACGCGCCGGAATCGGCGGACGAGCTGATCGCCGGCCCCGTGCGGGAGTTCGGCGCCACTGTACGCGCCGACGGCCTGGCCGACGAGTGGTTCTTTCTGCGCTACGCCGATCCGGAGCCGCACCTGCGCTTCCGGTTGCGTGGCGACCCCGACGCGCTGGCCACCGTCCTGGCGCCGCGGCTGTTCCGCTGGGCGACCTCGCTCATCGACGCCGGACGCTGCGGTCGCTTCTGCGTCGACACCTACGACCGGGAGGTCGAACGGTACGGCGGCCCGGACGGGCTCGCCGTGGCCGAAACGCTGTTCGCGGTGGACAGCGAGGCCGTGGCTGACCTGCTGAACCTCGATCCCGGGCTCGACCGCACGCTCACCGCCGCCCGTACGGTCGACGACCTGCTCGCCGCCATGGGCCTGGACGAGGCCGGGCGCGCGACCTGGTACCGCGAGCGAGCCCCCGACGGCCGCACCACCGGCACGGAATACCGGAAACGGCAGACCGATCTCCGCTCAGCGCTGGGCGATCCCGCCTGGCCGAGCGCTCAGGCCGCCGGACCAGAGCTCGAACAGCTCCTCCGCGACCGCGCGGCCGGTATCCGGTCGGTCACTCGCCGGCTCGACGACCTGGACGCGCGTGGTGCGCTCTGGGTGCCCAAAGCGCATTTGATGTCCAGTTTCGTGCACATGCACTGCAACCGCCTGCTCCCCGGAGGCCCCGCGAGCGAACAGCGACTACTCGGTCTGCTGTCCCGCACCCGCGAAAGCCTCCTGCGCGCACCGCTGCGCACCGATCACGTATAGCGTCATGCGGCTTTGTCCACCTTGGCGGCCGTCAGCGGAGCGGCGATCTCCTCCAAGCCCTTGCGTTCGGCCTTGACCCCGAGGAAGAGCTCCACCAGACCCGCCACGATCATGATGATGGCGCCGATCGTGAAGGCCAGCGCCGTGTCGCCGGGCACTCCGGTCTCGACCAGATGGGCGAAGACGAGCGGGCCCGCGATGCCACCCGCCGCCGTGCCGATGGCGAAGAAGAACGCGATGGCCATCGCCCTGGTCTCCATCGGGAAGATCTCGCTGACCGTCAGATAGGCCGAACTGGCCCCAGCCGAGGCCACGAACAGCACCACCGACCAGCAGGCCGTCAGTGTCACCGCCGTGAGCATCCCCTGGTTGAACAGCCAGGCCGTGCCCAGCAGCAACACCCCCGACCCGATGTACGTGGCGGAGATCATCGGGACCCGGCCGACCGTGTCGAAGAGCGGCCCGAGCAGCAGCGGGCCCAGGAAGTTGCCGACCGCGATGACCGCGAAGTAGTAGCCGGTATGCGTGTCGATCTTGAAGAACGTGGACAGGATCTGCGCGTACCCGAAGGTGATCGCGTTGTACAGGAACGCCTGGCCGATGAAGAGCGACAGGCCGAGCACCGTCCGCTTGGGATAGAGCGCCACCATGGTGTGCGCGATCCGGACGAACCCGATCGACTTGCGCTGATGGATCGTCATCGACCGCGCCGGCTCCGGCAGGTCACCGCCGACCTGGTGCTCGATGTCGTCGACGATCTTCTCGGCCTCCTGGCCACGGCCGTGGATGAACAGCCAGCGCGGGCTCTCCGGCACGTGTCGTCGTACGAGCAGGATGGCCAGTCCGAGCACCACGCCCATCCCGAAGGCGACGCGCCAGCCGATGTTGACCGGCAGGTCGTTCAGCAGCGGCACGGTCAGCAGCGCGCCGCCCGCCGCCCCGAGCCAGTAGCTGCCGTTGATGATGATGTCGATCCGTCCCCGGTGGGCGCTCGGGATCAGCTCGTCGATGGCCGAGTTGATCGCCGCGTACTCCCCGCCGATGCCGAATCCCGTCATGAACCTGAACAGGAAGAACCACCACGCGTCGAAGGAGAACGCGGTCATCAGCGTCGCGACCAGGTAGACGACCAGCGTGATCAGGAACAGCTTCTTCCTGCCGAACCGGTCGGTCAGCCAGCCGAAGAACAGCGCTCCCGAACAGGCGCCCGCGACGTACAGCGCGGCGGCGAGGCCGGCGACCTGTGCCTGCGTGATGTCGATGCCGCTACCGGGCTTGGCGAGCTGGGCGGAGAGGTTGCCCACGATGGTCACTTCGAGCCCGTCCAGGATCCAGACGGTGCCGAGACCGATGACGATCATCCAGTGCCAGCGTGACCACGGCAGCCGATCCAGCCTCGCGGGCACCTTGGTGGTGACGGTGCCGGTATCCAGGTCGCTCATGAAAATCACTCGATACCCGGTGACCGGCCGACAAACGTCCGACGGATCAGCGCACCTCGTTGATGCGGATCAGGTTGCCCGCGGGGTCGCGGAAGGCGCAGTCGCGGATGCCGTACGGCTGCTCGGTCGGGTCCTGGACGATGTCGGCTCCGGCGGCCCGCAGCCGCGTGAAGGTGCCGTCGAGGTCGGCGGTGGCCAGGGTGATGCGGGCGTAGGTGCCCTTGGCCATCATCTCGACGATGGTGCGCCGCTCGTCGTCGGTGATGCCGAGGCCGGTGGCGGGCGGCTCCAGGACGATGGACGTGCCGGGCTGATCGGCGGGGCCGACCGTGATCCAGCGCCTCCCGTCGTGCCGGACGTCGTCTCGGACCTCGAAGCCGAGGGCGTCGCGGTAGAAGGCCAGGGCGGCGTCCGGGTCGTCGTGCGGGAGGAAGGTCCAGTGAATGGTGAGGTCCATGGCGGTCAGGCTAGGTGCGGCTCAAAGGCGGGCGCTTCTTGATTCCTGACCGGCTACGACCGGCCGCTGACGTCGCTGCTTCTCGCGCCGGTACAGGATCGCCCGCGCGGCCATCACGACGCAGCCGACGCCCAGCAGCAGGCCCCAGATGACGTCGGTGAGGAAGTGCATGCCGCGGTACAGGCGGGAGAAGGCGACGATGAGCGGGGCGGCGATGCCCAGCACCCAGATCACCACCTGGAGCGCCCTGTTGCGGATGTGCGTGCTCAGGACGAGCGCGACCCCGCAGTAGAACCCGACGGCGGCGCTGACGTGCCCCGACGGGAAGCTGGAGGTGGGCGGGGCCGGGTCGATGTGCTGCACGGGCGGCCGGTGCCGTCCGACAGGCGTGGTGGTGGCCAGGAAGATGAGCGACTGGCTCCAGACGGCCGCGACAAGGAAGATCGATTCGCGCCAGCGCTTGTACACGAGCCTGAACACGATCGCGACGATCACGGTGAGCGCCACAATGTAGGGAGTGTCCGACAGGCTGGTGCCGTAGTCGGTGAGCGTGTTCCACAGCGGGGTGCGGTCGGCGGCCAGGGTCCGGCTCACCTCCGCCTCGCCAGTGGGCCAGGCGAGGATCAGCTTGCCGACGCCGAACGTCACCCCGGCCATCAGGAGCATCGGCAATAAGATCGTCAGCGCGTAGTACTTCACGTGCTCAACTCTGGTCATGGGTCACCTTCACTGATTCGGGTTCCACTCCTTCGGCCTGCGGCGAGGCGGGCTTCCGGCCCTGCTCGCGCCGCCATGTCTCGAATCCCGCCGCGGTGGCGGCGACCACGGCCACGCCCAGGACGATCCCGGCGACCACGTCACTCACCCAGTGCACGCCGAGCGCGATCCTGGTGTAGCCGACCGACAGCACCAGGAACCAGGCCACGGCCCACACCACCCGCCGCCCCCACCGGGGCAACCTGGGCAGAACGAGAAGAACGATCACTCCGGCGCCGAGCGTCACGTTGACCGCGTGGCCCGACGGGAAGGAGTCACCCGGCGCGAGCGCGACCGGATCCGGCAGATGCGGCCTGGCCCGGGCAATGATGATCTTGAGCGCGAGGCCGAGCAGCCCGCCCACCGTCACGGTGGTGACCGCCCAGATGGCCAGCCTCGGGGCGCCCTTGTGCAGCAGCCAGCCGGCGTACGCGATGACCGCGATACGCCATGGCCACGGGCCGAACAGATCCGTCCATACGATGAGCACTCTGGTCACGTCTGGATGGGTGACCGCGTACGCGTGCAGATCTTCGGCGACGTCCGCGTCCAGCCCGTTGACGGGCATCTTGGCCACGACGAGCAGCAGGCTGAACGGGATCATGACGAGGGCCACCGCGAGGCTCGCGATCGTCAGCCGCAGCCCCAGACTGCGGTCCCGATCGACGCGTGCCTTGAGCCATTGACGCCTCACAGCCCCGCTCCTTCCTCGATAAGCGTTCGCGCTCGGCTACCCAGGCGGCGGGAATTGATTCCTGCCTGAAAGCCGGCGGCGAGGGTAGTCCGGAGGGCATGTCCCCCACCGTGGCGGTTGTCGCGCACCGCAAGAAGACTCTCGGCGCAGGCCTGGACAGGCTGCGCGTGCTCATCGCCGAGCAGGACGTCGGCGAGCTCCTCTGGTACGAGGTGCCCAAGAGCAAGAAGGCCCGGAAGAAGGTCCGCGAGGCGCTCGAACAGGGCGCCGAGCTGGTGTTCGTCTGGGGCGGCGATGGCATGGTGCAACGGTGCGCCGACGTGATGGCCGGCTCCGGCGTGCCGATGGCCGTCCTGCCGGCCGGGACCGGGAACCTGTTCGCCACCAACCTCGGCATCCCCATCGACCTCGAAGAGGCGGTGGAGATCGGCTTCCACGGACGGCGGGAGAAGCTGGACCTGGGCCTGCTGAACGGCGAGCATTTCGCGGTGATGGCCGGCGCCGGGTTCGAGGCCGAGATGATCGCCGACGCCGACGGGCAGGCCAAGAGGCAGCTCGGCAAGCTGAGCTACGTCAAGGCGGCCGTCCGGCACGTCGGCGGGCCGCTGGTGCCGATGAAGATCAAGATCGATGGGACGACCTGGTTCGAAGGGGACGCGAGCTGCCTGCTGCTGGGCAACGTGAGCACGATCGCCGGCGGCATCGAGGCGTTCGACGACGCCCGGCCGGACGACGGCTGGCTGGAGGTCGGGGTCTCCACCGCCAAGGGGCCGATCCAGTGGGCCCGGGTGATCGGCAGGATGGCCGCCGGCCGCTCCGACGACTCCCCGTTCGTCCGGATCACCCGCGCCAGGAAGGTGTCCGCCCGGTTCGGCACGCCGCTGACGTACGAGCTCGACGGCGGAGACCGCGAGGCCACCACGCGGATCAAGGCCAAGGCCGTCCCGGGCGCGCTCACGATCTGCCTACCGGCGGTGTGACCGGTCAGCCGCTTTCGGTAGCGGTGAACCGCATCGTGCTCGGCTCCTCGCGCAGCCGCAGGTCATCGGCGGTGGCCTCGGCCTGGCGCAGCACCCGCAGCACGTTGCGGCCGGCCACCTTCGCCAGGTCGGCGTCGGACCAGCCCCGGTCGGCCAGGGCCGCGAACAGCCGGGGATAACCGGTCACGTCCTCCAGCCCGTGGGGCAGCCCGTCGCACCCGTCGTAGTCGCCGCCGACACCGAGGTGGTCGATGCCTGACACGTCGCGAATGTGCGCCAGGTGCGCCACGACATGGTCGATCGTGACGGCGGGCCTCGGGTGCGACTTCGCCCGGGTGTTCAGGAACTCGTGGAACGCCTCGTAGTCATGGGTGTCGACACCGGCCGAGCGGGCGGCGTCGGTCGCGGCCAGCCGCCATTCCCGGGCGTCCTGCGACACGAAGTCGGGCACGAACGTGGCCATGCAGACCCCGCCGTTGGCCGCCAGCGTCTCCAGCACGTCATCGGGTACGTTGCGCGGCGTGGAACAGACCGCCCGCGCCGACGAATGCGAGAAGATCACCGGCGCCCGGGTCACCCGCAGGGCGTCGCGCATGGTGTCGGCCGACACGTGGGACAGGTCGACCAGCATGCCCAGCCTGTTCATCTCCCGTACGACCTCCTCCCCGAACGCGGACAGCCCGTTGTTCACCGGTTCGTCGGTCGCGGAGTCGGCCCAGGGGGTGTTGTCGTTGTGGGTGAGCGTCATGTACCGGACCCCGAGGGCGTACAGCATCCGCAGCGCCCCCAGCGAGCAGTCGATCGAATGCCCGCCCTCGGCACCCATCAACGAGGCGATCCGGCCCTCGGCGAAGACGCGCTCCACCTCGTCGGCCGTGGTCGCCAGGGCCAGCCGGTCGGGGTAGCGCCGGACCATGGCCAGCACGCAGTCGATCTGCTCCAGAGTCGCGGTGACCGCTTTCTCAGCGGGGCGGCAAGGCACGAAGACCGACCAGAACTGCGCGCCGACCATTCCGGCCGCCAGCCGGGGCAGATCGGTATGGGTCCGATCGGAGGTGTCGCCACCGATGTCGAGCTGGTCGAAGTCGTATCCGGCGAGCTTACGTGCCGTCCAGGGCAGATCGTTGTGCCCGTCGATCAGCGGGTGCTCGCGCAGCAGCCGGGTGACGCGGTGCGACGTGCTGGACGACGCGACTACCGAAGGTGCTTCCATGCTGCTCAGCCAATCACACGGGCCACCCGGTCAAGCCTCAGGTGCGTCGCCAGCGAGCCTCCCCCAGGCAGTACAGGGCGAACAGCAGCAGCCCGAGCGCCACCACCGCCAGCAGCCACGGCCCCGCCGGAGTGTCGGCGAACGCCCTGAGTGTCGCGTCGATGCCCCCGGCCTTGTCAGGGTCGAAGGTGATGGCCGCCTGGATCACGAAGACCCCGGCCAGACCGGCGATCACCCCGCGAGCGAGGTAGCCGGCGAGCCCGAGTCGGTTCATCACCGCGCCGGCCCGCGGCGGCATCGGCCTGAGCTGTTTGCGAAACTCCTTCTTGATCCCGTACCGCACCCAGTAGATGCCCAGCCCGAGGATGCCGAGCCCGATCAGCCCCACGATGACCTGTCCGGCGGGCAGCTCGAGCAGCTTGCCCGTCAGATCCTGGGACTTCTTGTCATCGGACCCGGTCTTGCCGGTCAGCAGCATGGTCAGCAGCGCGGCGCAGATGAGCACGTAGACCACGACCCGGCTGCCCGGCTCGATCCGGTCCTTGAGCTTGTGCGCCCCGAAGATCGCTTCGGACGCCTGCCACAGTGCCAGGGCGGCGAACCCCACGGCCATGACCCATAAGATCACGGATCCGAACGGCAGCGCCGCGACCGTACTGATGGCCCCGTTCTTGTCGGCCTGCTGCCCGCCGCCGCCGAACGCGATCTGGACGGCCAGCACTCCGATCAGCCCATAAAGCACACCGCGACAAACCAGCCCAACCCGCGCAAGCTTGTCCATGGCCGGGCTGTCCGCCGCCCGGCGTGCTACGGCCTCAGCTTCGCTCATGCGATTCTCCCGAGTGTCCGTCAAAGACCCTCGAACTGCCCGGGATTTCGCGCTCTAGACCTTCACCGGGTCGTCCATGACGCCATAGGTGGCCGCCCGGAACAAGAAGGAGGCCCAGGAGCGATAGGGCCGCCACGCCTCGGCCAGCTTCCGGTAGGCGGCCGGCGGCGCGTCCTCCGGCAGGCCGTACGCCTCACGCAGGATCCCGAACAGCCGCGGCTCGTCACCCGGGAACGCGTCCGGCGCGCCCGCGCCGCGGATCAGGATCAGGCCCGCGGAGAACGGCCCCACGCCGGGCAGCGCGCGCAGCTCGGCCAGCGCCTCCTCGGGGGCGAGCGCGCGCAGGTGCTCGGTGGTGAGCACGCCGTCCAGCGCCGCGCCGGCCAGCCCGCGCAGCCACTCCTCCTTCTGCGCGGGCAGCCCGAGGCCGCCGGCCTCCAGCAGGGTCACGGGCGGCGGGAAGGCCGGGTACACCTGCCCGTCCATGGTGACCTTGGCGCCGTACCGCTCCGCGATGCGCTGCTTGATGCGCGCGGCGATGAGCATCGACGAGCGCTGGACGATCACCGCCCAGCACGCCGCCTCCCATGGGCTCCAGAAGCAGACCGGCCGCAGGCCGGGACGGAGCCGCTGCAGGTCGCCGAGCACCGCATCGGCCTCGCCGAGCCCGGCGAAACCGGCGCCGTCCACGTCCAGGGAGAGGATGCGCGCCACCTCACCCCGGATCCCCGGCCCCGCGGCGCGTGTCGTGGCGACGGCCACCCCGCCCGGCGCGGCCGTCACGGTCACGCCGATCGGCCGCCAGTCGGACTCCGCCGCGTAGGCGAAGCGCAGCGCCCGCCCGTCGGACGGCAGCGCGCTGGTGGCCGGCCAGTCTTCGACGAAGCGCAGCGAGGCGCCGAAGTCGAACGGGCCCTCGGCGGTGAGCGTGAATCCGTGCGTGGTCATGGGCCGTATGGTAGGAGGCCGAGCGGCCCGGCGGGGACGCGTCTGGCCCTTCAGGCCCGCGTCTGGCGCTCAGGCCCGCGTCTGGCCCTTAGACCCGCGTCTGGCGCTCAGGCCCGCGTCACCAGGATGCCGTCGTCGTCGCTGAACAGGTCGGCGCCTGGACGGAAGGTGACGTTGCCGAAGGTGACGGGGACGTCGCGCTCGCCGGTGCCTTGCTTGTCGCTCTTGCGGGGGTTCGAGCCGAGCGCTTTGACGCCCAGGTCCATTTCGCGCAGAGCGGCGACGTCCCGTACGGCTCCGTTGATCACCACGCCGGACCAGCCGTTGGAGACGGCCAGCCCGGCGATGAGGTCGCCCATGAGGGCGGCGTGCAGGGAGCCGCCGCCGTCCACGACGAGCACGCGTCCGGCTCCCGGCTCCGACAGGGCGGACTTGAGCAGGACGTTGTCCTGGTGGCAGCGGACGGTCGCGATCGGGCCGGCGAAGGCGTGGCGCCCGCCGTACTGGCGTAGTTGCAGGTCGCAGGAGTCGAGGCGGTCGCCGTGCTCGTCGTACAGGTCTGCCGTGACGATGGTCATGACGCGTCCTCCTGGTCGCCGGATGAATGCTTGCGGAGCCGCCAGGCGGCCTGGGCGCCGAGGCTGGTGTCGATGTGCTCGCGCATGACGGTGGCGGCGCCGTCGGCGTCGCCCGCGATCACACACTCCAGCAGCGCCTCGTGCTCGGCGGCCTTGCGGTCGCGGGCCTGCTGGCCGCGTTCGACCTCCAGGGCGAGCCGGCGGTAGCGGTCGGCCTTGTCCCACAGGCTGTCGAGCGTCTGGATCAGCAAGTCGTTGTGCGAGGCGGCGTAGAGCGCGGTGTGGAACCTGCGGTGGGCGACGAGGTGCTCGTAGGCGGGGTTGCCGGGCAGCGGCTTGAGCCCGTCGGCGGCGGCGCGCATCTCGGCGATGTCGGCCTTGGTCCGGCGTTCGGCGGCCAGCGCGACCGCCAGGGGGTCGAGGGAGCGCCGCATCTCCAGCAGGTCGCGGGCCTCCTCCGCGGCCAGGGGAGCGACGCGGGCGTCGCGGTGGGCGTCCAGCTCCACCAGCCCCTCACTCTTGAGCCGGCGCAGGGCCTCACGCAGGGGAGTGGTGCTGATGCCGATGTCGCGGGCCAGCCTGGCCTGCGCGATGACGGAGCCGGGTGGTAGCTCGCCGGACAGTATCCGCTCCTTGACCCGCAGGTAGGCGTAGTCCGCCTTGGTGGAGTAGAGCTCTGCCGCTGGTTCGCTCATCGCTGTCCCGTCTCATCGGTCACGGTTATAACCTACACCGCTCCGCGTCTTTGTCGCCAAGCCCTGGGCCCTCTTGTGCATGCCTTACGTGGGGTCTGTAGCACCCGATATAAGGCATCATGGCAGCTAGAGAACGTTACGTTCCGGAAACAAAGGGTTGACGTCATAGGTTATAACGAGCAGAGTGTGCGCCATCGCAGGCGACGGCGGCCAGCCTCGCTTGGTCTAGGAGGAAGCACATGACCACCTTCCACCCCACTTTCCGCGCCATCGGTGCCGCCGTACTCGCGCTCGGGCTCGTCACGGCCTGCGGCGGCGGCGGTGGCGGCGAGGCGGCGAAGAAGCCGCCGGCCAACCCGATCGCCACGGGGCAGGTTCCGTCGTACTACCCGAGCGCCTACAGCCAGATCGTGGAGGCCTCCAAGAAGGAGGGCGGCACGCTCACCATCTACTCCAACACCGACCAGGAGAACTGGGCGCCGATCTTCCGCGACTTCCAGAAGAAGTACCCCTGGGTGACCAAGATCGCGGCCAACAACCTGGACAGCGACGAGGTGTTCCAGCGCCTGCTGAGCGAGCAGGCCACCGGCAACTCGCCCGCGGACCTGGCGGTCTCGAACGCCGCCCAGGCGTGGGCCGACTTCGCCGCCCGGCCCGGCACGCTGCTGGACTACGCCTCGCCGGAGCGGGACAAACTCCCAGACTTCGCCGAGCCGCTGCCGAAGGTCTACGCGATGTCGGTGGACCCGCTGTCGATCGCGTACAACACCTCGTTGCTGCCGGAGAAGCCGACCGGCCTGAAGAGCCTGGCGGCGATCCTGGCCAAGGACTCCGCCCAGTACAAGAACAAGATCACCACGCGGGACGTGAGCGGCGCCTTCGGCTTCACCGTCTCGCACGCCTTCACCGAGGCCCGCCCCGGCTCCTGGGCATCGCTCCAGTCGGTCCTGCCGATGGCCCGCCCGGAGACCTCCTCGGGCACCCAGCTGGAGAAGATCACCTCCGGCGAGTACGTGGCCGGCTTCTTTGTCAGCGCCGCCCCGGCCTACCCGGTGGTGGCCAAGAGCGGCGGCCTGCTGGCGATCTCCTTCCTGGACGACGGCACCGTGGCGCTGCCGCGCGGCATCGGCATCGCCGCCAAGGCACCGCACCCGGCGACGGCGAAGCTGTTCGTGGACTTCGTCCTGTCGCAGGAGGGACAGCGGGCGGTGGCCGAGGGCGGGCTCACCTCCTATCGCGACGACGTCCCCGCGAGTGACGGCCTGCACACCTACCAGGAGCTCGTGAAGTCCGTGGGCGAGGCCAACGTGATCCTCGCCAAGTACACGAAGGTCCCCGAGGACCAGGTCAAGTCCTTCACCGCCAAGTGGAACGGCCTGCTCGGTCACTGACCGGCAGGCGAAAGGATCGAGATGACCACCCTGTCCCCGCCGCGTCAGGTGGAGCCCCCGCCGCGCTACCGCAGGCCGCTGGGGCTGGCCCGGGAGACCTGGCTGCAGTACGGCGTGCTGGTCCTGCTCGCCGTCCTGGTGCTGGCGCCGGTCGTCCCGACGCTGCACCAGTCCTTCCTGGACCGCCCCCTGTACGAGGCGGGCGGCGTCCTGGGCGCCGGCAACTACGTGCGGCTGTTCACCGAGGCGGGCTTCGGCCGTGTCGTGCTCAACACGGCGCTGTTCGCCGGGCTCACCACCGTGCTCAGCCTGCTGATCGCGGTGCCGATGGCCGTGGTGGTGGTCCGCACCAAGCTGCCCGGCGGCCGGGTGTTCGCCGCCGCCATGCAGTGGCCGTTCTTCATCTCCTCGCTGATCCTCGGCTTCGGCTGGATCACCATGTACGGCCCGGCCGGGTTCGTCAGCGTCGAGGTACGCAGGGCCCTCGGCTTCCTGCCGTGGAACCTGTACTCCATCCCCGGCATGGCGGTGACCGAGGCGGTGGCGCTGGCCCCCATCGCCTACACCTTCTGCGCCAACGCGCTGCGCCAGAGCGACGCCTCGCTGGAGTCGGCCGCGCAGGTGTGCGGGGCGGGCCCGCTGCGGATCCTGCGGTCGGTGGTCCTGCCGCTGCTGCGCCCGCCGATCGTCTACAGCTCGATCCTGGTGATCAGCATGGCGGTCGAGACGCTGAGCGTGCCGCTGCTGTTCGGCCAGCCGGTGGGGATCGACGTCTTCTCCACCTTCCTCTATCGCAACGGCCTGCAGTCGATCAGCCCGGACTACGGAGTGCTCGGCGCGGCCTCGGCCATCATCCTGCTGGTCACGATCAGCCTGGTCGCCCTGCAGGCCAAGCTGCTGAAGAACGCCCAGCGGTTCGTCTCCGTACGCGGGAAGGCCACCCGTCCGCGCCGCCTGGACCTGGGCTGGCTGAAGTGGCTGAGCGTGGCCGTCATCGGCTTCTACGTGGTGATGGGCGCTCTGGTGCCCATCGGCGGGCTGATCTTCCGCTCGTTCACGCAGATCTTCACGCCGCTGCAGTCGCCGTTCAAGACCCTCACCGGCGACAACTACGAGCGGATCTTCACCTATCCGGTGTACGTGCAGTCCATCGTCAACAGCCTCATCGTGGCCTCGGTCGGCGCCGTCCTGGTGAGCGCGTTGTCGCTGCTGGCGGTGATGGTGTCGCGGCGTTCGACCTTCCGCTTCGCCCGCGCGGTGGAGTACCTGGCGCTCGCCCCGCAGGCGATGCCCGGCATCATCGTCGGCATCGGCCTGTTCTGGGCGCTGGCCTTCGCGCCCTTCGGGCTGGGCTCCCTCATCCAAGGGACGCTGTGGGCGCTGATCATCGGCTTCGGGCTGCGCGCGCTGCCCAGCGGGTTCGGCTCGATCTCCCCGTCGGTCATGCAGATCGGCCGGGAGCTCGACAACGCCGCCCGGGTGTCGGGAGCCGACTGGGTGCGTACGTTCACCCGCATCCTGGCCGCGCTGCTGCGGCCGGCGTTCGCCGGGGCGCTGATCCTGACGTTCGTCACGCTGCTCAAGGAGTACTCGCCCGCGGTGTTCCTGGGCTCGGCGGACTCCAACATCATCGGCACGACGATGCTCGAACTGTGGGTGCAGGGCAACACCGGCTCCGTGGCCGCGCTGGCCAGCCTGCAGATCGCCATTACGGCGACCTTCGTCGGACTCGCCGGACTACTTCTCAAGGGACGCAACGATGCCTGAGGTCAAGGTCACCAGCCTGTGCAAGCAGTTCGGCGACAACGCCGTCCTGCGTGACATCACCTTCACCATCGCCGACGGCGAGTTCTTCACCTTGCTGGGCCCCAGCGGCTGCGGCAAGTCCACCACGCTGGCCTGCATCGCCGGGCTGGAGCGGCCGACCGACGGCAGCATCGCCGTCGGAGCGGCCACCTTCGTCGACGCGGGCACGTTCGTGCCGCCCGAGGGCCGCAACCTCGGGATGGTGTTCCAGTCGTACGCGCTGTGGCCGCACATGACCGTCGCCCAGAACCTGGCCATGCCCCTCAAGATCCGCAAAGTCGACCGGCGCAAGCAGGACGAGCTCATCACCGAGGCCCTGGGCAAGGTGGGCCTGGCCGAGCTGAAGGACCGCTACCCGCACCAGCTCTCCGGCGGCCAGCAACAGCGCGTCGCCCTCGCCCGCGCCCTGGTCTACTCGCCCAGCGTGCTGCTGCTGGACGAGCCGCTGTCCAACCTCGACGCGCAACTGCGCGAGCAGGCCCGCGCCTGGCTCAAGAGGCTGCAGGAGGAGCTCGGCATCACCACCGTCTACGTCACCCACGACCAGGAGGAGGCCCTGGCGCTGAGCGACCGCATCGCGGTGATGTCCAAGGGCGACATGGTGCAGATCGGCACCCCCATGGAGATCTACGAGACGCCCGCCACCGCGGAGGTGGCCGCCTTCGTCGGACGATGCAACTTCCTCACCGGCACGGCGACCGGCCCGCAGGAGGTGCGGCTGGACTGCACCGGCCAGACCATCACCGTCCAGCCCGGCGCCGCGGCCACCGGGCAGGCGGTCAGCGTGGCCGTCCGCCCCGAACGGCTGGAGATCCTGCCCACCGGACGTGCGACCCCCGACGGCGTGAACGTACTCACCGCCCAGGTGCTCACCAGCTCCTACATCGGCTCCCGCTACGAGTACGGCCTCCGCCTGGGCAACCAGATCATCCAGGTCGAGAGCGCCCGCCCCGGCCTGGCCGGAGAGGTCACCCTCCTCGCCGAGCCAGCGGCCTGCCTCGTCTACCCGACCACCGGCGTCCTGCCTCAGGACGTGCAGGCACTCGTCACCGTCACTGATTGAAGAAGGACAAAACGTGACCTCTTACCGTCTTGGCGTACTCGAAGGTGACGGCATCGGCCCCGAGATCGTCCCCGCGTCGGTTCTGGTCGTGGACGCCGCGCTCGCGGCGGCCGGTGCGTCACCGGTCGAGTGGGTGGAGCTGCCGCTGGGCGGCTCGGCCATCGACACGCACGGGGACGCCGTACCGGACTCGACGCTGACCGCGCTCGCCGGGCTGGACGCCTGGCTGCTCGGCCCGCACGACAGCGCCGCCTACCCCGAGCCGCACCGCTCCCGCCTCAATCCCAGCGGCACCATCCGCAAGCACTTCGACCTGTTCGCCAACATCCGCCCGGCCAAGTCGTTCGAGGGGGCCGACGCGGTCGTCCCGGGCACCGACCTGGTCATCGTCCGGGAGAACACCCAGGGCTTCTACGCCGACCGCAGCACCTACAAGGGCAGCGGCGAGTTCATGCCCACCCCCGACGTGGCTATCGCCATGGGCATCATCACCCGGCCCGCGGTCGAGCGGATCGCCGTCGAGGCCTTCGAACTCGCCTCCCGCCGGCGCGGCAAGCTCACCATCGTGCACAAGGCGAACGTGCTGAAGATGACCACCGGCCTGTTCCGCGACGTCTGCCAGGAGGTGGGCGCCCGCTACCCGCACGTCACGGTGGACGACTTCCACATCGACGCGATGACCGTCCACCTGGTGCGCCGGGCTGACGGCTTCGACGTCATCGTCACCGAGAACATGTTCGGCGACATCCTGTCCGACCTGGCGGGCGAGATCGCCGGCTCACTCGGCATCGCCCCGTCCATCAACGCCTCCAACGAGCGCGCCATGGCCCAGGCCGCCCACGGCTCGGCCCCCGACATCGCCGGACGGGACCTGGCCAACCCGATCGCGATGATCCTGTCCAGCGCCATGCTGCTCGACTGGCTCGCCACCCGCCACCAGGACGCCACGCTGAGCCAGGCCGCCGCGCTGATCGAGGCGGCGGTCGCCGACACCGTCCGCTCCGGCACCCGTACCCGCGACATGGGCGGCACGGCGGGCACCCGCGCGTTCGCCGAGGCCGTCGCGGCCGGTGTGAAGCGATGAGCTTCACGGTCGCGGTCGTCAACGCCACGCCCGCCTCCATGCGGCCCGCCACCGACGGGCTCGGCCAAGGATTCCCCGAGGCCGCCGCCTGGCACCTGATGGACGACCGGCTCGTGACGGAGGCGGACGCGGCAGGGGGGATGACGCCCGCTCTGACCCGCCGGATGCTGGCCCTCATCGATTACGCGGTGCGCGGCGGCGCGGACGCCGTGCTGCTGTCCTGCTCGATGTACGGCCCCGCCGCCGAGCTGGCGCGGCGGTTGCACAACGTACCGGTGACGGGCTCGGACGAGGCGATGTTCGCCGACGTCGCCCAGCGGCGCCCCGGCAAGGTCCTCATGCTCGGCTCACTCGACTCGGCGGCGGCGGATTCGGCGCGGCGGCTACAGCGTGTCGCCGAGGGCGTCGAGGTGAAGGGGGTCGCGGCGCCCGGGGCCGCCGCCGCAGCCGCTGTGCGCGACTGGCCGGCCCTGGTGGACGCGCTCGCGCGGGCCGCCGAGCCCTCTCTCGGCCTGGCCGAGCTGGTCCTGCTCGGCCAGTACTCGATCAGCCCCGTGCACGCCGAACTGGCCGACCGGCTCGGCGTGCCGGTGCTCAGCCCACCGCTCATGGCGGCGCGGGCGCTGCGCGAGGCGCTGGTATGAGCCCTTCGCTCGGCTGCGTCGCCGACGACTACACCGGCGGCACCGACGTCGCCGCGGCGCTGCGGCGGTCGGGGCTGCGCACGGTCCTGCTGTTCTGCACGCCACCGCACGGGACGGCTGTTCCGGACTGCGACGCCGTCGTGATCGCGCTGAAGACCCGTTCCGTGCCGGTGGAGACGGCCGTGGCGGAGTCGCTGGCCGCGTGGCGGTGGCTGGCCGGGCAGGGCGTGGGTCGCATCTACGTGAAGTACTGCTCCACCTTCGACTCCACCGACGACGGCAACATCGGCCCGGTCGCCGACGTGCTGGTGGAGGCGGCAGGGGCGCGGCTGACCGTCGCCTGTCCGGCCTCGCCGGAGCACGGCCGCACTGTCTATCAGGGGCATCTGTTCGTCGGTGACCGGCTGCTGTCGGAGTCGCCGATGCGGCACCACCCGCTCACCCCGATGACCGACTCGGACCTGGTACGGGTGCTGGGACGGCAGACGCCGCACCCTGTGGCGCTGGTCCCGCACGCGGTGGTCGCGCGCGGAGCCGACGCCGTACGCGCGGCCCTGGACGACCTGGAGGCGCGCGGCGTCCGCCATGCCGTGACCGACGCCATTGACGACCACGACCTCGACACGATCGCCCGCGCCACCGCCCACCTGCCGGTCATCACCGGCGCGGCAGGGTTGGGCCGCGCGGCAGGCACACTCCTGGCCGCTGGCACGCCCGGCCCCACGGGCGTTCCCGGCGTGTCAGGCCCGACAACGACGACCGGCTCGACCGGGGCGACCGGCCCGATCGAGACGTCTGCCGCAGTCGGGATGTCCGGCCCGACCGGGGTGGCCGCTCCGGATGGGGTGGCCGGCCCGAGCGGGGTGTCCGGCGCGACCGGGGAGACCGGGGCGTCTGATGTGGTCCAGGTGCCCGGCGAGGTCGCGGTGTCTGGGGCGACCAGCTCGGGTAGTGCGGTCGGGATGCCCGAGCTGCCGGCGGGGCCCAGTGTGGTGCTCGCGGGGAGCTGTTCGGCGGCCACCCTTCAGCAGGTGGCGCGGGCCCGCGAGCGGATGCCCTCCTATCGGCTCCGTCCCGAGAACGGCGGCCTGGTCGAGGAGGCGATCCAGTGGTTGGAGAGCCACTTCGGCGCGGGCGGTCCGGTCATGGTCTACTCGTCGGCCCCGCCCGAGGAGCGCTCGCCGGGCACGGCTGAGCCTCTGGAGCGGGCGCTGGCCGCCGTCGCCGCGCGCGCCGCCGAGCTCGGCGCGCGCCGGTTCGTCGTCGCGGGCGGCGAGACCTCCGGCGCCGTGGTCAACGCGCTCGGCGTCACCGGCGTGATCGTGGGCGCCGAGGCGGACCCGGGCGTGCCGTGGCTGCTCACCACGGGCGACCGGCCGCTGGCGCTGCTGCTCAAATCCGGCAATTTCGGCCGTCCTGACCTCCTGGTCCAGGCCGTGGAGGCGACATGACCGACATATCCGTTCGGATCGCGGAGCTGGGCGCGTCCCTGTTCCGCAGACGGCTGACGCACGGGCGTACCGGCAACATCAGTGCCCGCGCCGGCGAGGGCTTCCTGATCACGCCGACCGGCGGGTCGCTGGGCGACCTCTCGCCCGATGGGCTGTCCCTCGTCGGGCTCGCGGGCGACCACCTGGACGGCCCGCGTCCGTCCAAGGAGGCGTTCCTGCACGCCGCTCTCTACCGCGCCCGCCCGGACGCCGGCGCGGTGGTTCACCTGCACAGCACCCACTCCGTCGCCGTGTCCTGCCACGACGGGCTCGATCCGGACGACGCGCTGCCTCCCCTGACCGCCTACTACGTGATGCGGGTGGGGCGGCTGCCGCTGCTGCCGTACCACGCGCCCGGTGATCCGGCGCTGGGGCCGATCGCCGAGCGGGCCGCCCGCGACGCGCACGCCCTGCTGCTGGCCAACCACGGTCCGATCGTCGCGGGCGCGGACCTGGCGACCGCCGCCGATGTCGTGGAGGAGCTGGAGGAGACCGCGCGACTGTGGCTGCTGCTGCGCGACCGCCCCATCCGCCCCCTGACACCCACGCAGGCCGCCGCACTCCGTGAGGAACCGCCCGCGTCGGCCGCCGTACTCCGTAAGGACCCGCGCGGGCGGCAGTCCTCCGTAAGAAAGGGAAGGTGACATGATCCCGCCGTCCGACCTGGTCGCGTTCGGGACCGCCATTCTGACCTCGCTCGGCGTCCCCGAGCCGGACGCCCGGCTGGTGGCCGACAGCCTGGTCACGACCGACATGCAGGGACACCCCTCGCACGGCATGCTGCGCCTGGAGTGGTACGCCGACCGCCTGCGCTCCGGCGCCATGCGTGCGGTGACCGACGTGGCGACCGTCATCGACGGCGGCGCCGTGGCCGTTCTGGACGGCCGGGACGGTGTCGGCCAGGTCGTCACCGCGTACGCGGCCCGCGACGCCGTACGCCGCGCCGCCGAGCACGGAGTCGGCATGGTCGCGGTCCGCAACAGCAACCATTTCGGCACCGCCGCCTACTTCACCCGCATGATCGCCGCCGAGGGCTGCGTCGCCCTGCTGACCACCAACGGCAGCCCCGCCATGGCCCCGTGGGGCGGCCGGGAGAAGAGCGTCGGCGCGAATCCGTGGTCCATCGCGGTTCCCGGCGGGCGTTTCGGTCCGGTCGTGCTCGACATCGCCAACACCACGGTCGCCCGCGGCAAGATCTACGCCGCGCTGGAACGCGAGCAGCCCATCCCCGACGGCTGGGCCCAGACCGCGGACGGCACCCCCACCACCGACCCGCGCCAGGCGATCGACGGGCTCATCCTGCCCATGGCCGGGCACAAGGGATACGGCATCTCGTTCATGATGGACGTGCTGTCCGGCGTGCTCACCGGCAGCTCCTACGCCACCGACGTGACCGGCCCCTACGTGCCCGACCGCCGCTCCGGCTGCGGCCACCTGCTGCTCGCCCTCCGCCTCGACGCCGTCGCCGACCCCGCCGACTACGCCCACCGGCTCGACGACCTCATCGACCGCACCAAGGCCGTGCCGCGGGCTCCCGGCTTCGACGAGATCTTCTACCCCGGCGAGATCGAGGACCGCAACGCCGCCGAGGCCGCCCTTGCCGGAGTGCGGCTGCCCGAGCGGACCCTGCGCGGCCTCGAACGGCTGGCCAAGGCAGGCGCGATCCCGCTGCCCGACTGGATGAGCGTATGTTCGTCGTGATCGTGCACCTGCGGGTACGCCCCGGCCATCTCGCCGCCTTCCTCGACGGCATCGAGGCCAACGCCCGCGCCACCCGCCGCGAACCCGGCCGCCTGCGCTTCGACGTGCTGCGCGGTCACGAGGATTCGCACCGGTTCACCCTGTACGAGATCTACCGCGGCGAAGCGGCCTTCACCGTGGAGCACCGCTCCGCGCCGCACTATCCCGCCTGGCGAACCGTGGCCGCCGAATGCGTCGAGTCCGGCACGCACCTGAACAGCTTCTGGACGCCTGCCTTCCCCGAGGACCTGCCCGAGGCCGCTGCCGACACCGGCGACCACAGCGGAGAAAGATCATCATGACTGCGATACCCACCAAGGCGCCCTCCGAGCAGGAGGCCTCATGAACAGGCCGGTGACGTCCGAAGACGACGAGTTCTTGCGTGTGGGGTCCCGCGAGTGGCGGATCCACCGCGTCTCTGATCTCGCCCCGCCCCGGTTGCCGTACAGCCTGCGCATCATCCTGGAGAACCTGCTGCGGCACGGCGCTCCGGCCGAGCAGGTACGGGCCGTGGCCGGATGGGAGCCGCGCGCGGACCGGGCCGCGGCCGTGGACCTGCACCCCGCCCGGGTGTTCCTGCACGACACCAACGGCGTGCCCGCGCTCGCCGACCTGGCCGCCATGCGCGACGCGATGGCGGAGCTCGGCGGCGATCCAGACCGCATCAACCCGGCCATCCCCGCCGAACTCATCGTCGACCACTCCATCATCGCCGACGCCTTCGGCCGCCCCGGTGCCCTGGCCCGCAACGCCGAGCTGGAGTACGAGCGCAACGCCGAGCGCTACCGGTTCCTGCACTGGGGCCAGGCGTCGCTGCGCGGCTTCACCGTGGTGCCGCCGGGCAAGGGCATCATGCACCAGATCAACGTGGAACACCTGGCCCGCGTGGTGATGCGCCAGGACGGCGCGGCGTTCCCCGACCTGTGCCTGGGCACCGACTCGCACACCACGATGGTCAACGGGATCGGCACGCTGGGCTGGGGGATCGGCGGTATCGAGGCCGAGGCGGCGATGCTCGGCCAGCCGGTGTCCATCGTCGTGCCCGACGTGGTCGGGGTACGCCTGCACGGCGCGCTCCCTCCGGCCGCCACCGCCACCGACCTCGTCCTGACCCTCACCGAGCTGCTGCGCGCGCACGGCGTGGTCGGCAAGATCGTCGAGTTCCACGGCCCGGGCGTCACCGCGCTGCCGGTGACCGACCGGGTGACCATCTCCAACATGAGCCCCGAGTTCGGCTCCACCGCCGCGCTGTTCCCCATCGACGCGGAGACCATCCGCTACCTGCGCTTCACCGGCCGCGCCGCCGAACACGCGGACCTCGTCGAGTCCTACGCCAGGGCGCAGGGGCTGTGGCACGATCCGCAGTCGCCGCCCGGCTACACCGCCGACCTCGACCTCGACCTGGCCACCGTCGTGCCGTCCATCGCGGGGCCGCGCAGGCCGCAGGACCGCGTCCCGCTCGACGCCGCCAAGGCCGCCTTCCGGGCTCAGGCACGGCCCGAGGTGCGGGCCAGGCTGGGGGAGAGCGGCGAGGAGATCGGCCATGGAGCCGTCGCCATCGCCGCGATCACCTCCTGCACCAACACCTCCAACCCCTCGGTCATGGTCGCCGCCGGGCTGCTCGCCAGGAACGCCGTCCGGCGCGGCCTGCGCGCCAAGCCCTGGGTGAAGACCACCCTGTCGCCCGGCTCGCGCGTCGTCATGGACTACTACGGTGTGGCGGGCCTGACCTCCTACCTGGAGGAACTCGGCTTCCACCTGGCCGGGTTCGGCTGCATGACCTGTATCGGCGCCTCGGGGCCGCTCATCGAGGAGGTGTCCAGGGCGGTGGCCGAGCACGACCTGGACGTGGCCGCGGTCCTGTCGGGCAACCGCAACTTCGAGGGCCGCATCCAGCCGGAGGTTCGCTCCAACTACCTGGCCTCGCCCCCGCTCGTCGTCGCCTACGCCATCGCCGGCACGATGGACCTCGACCTCACCACCGAACCCCTCGGCACGGACCTCGCGGGCCGGCCCGTCTACCTGCGGGATCTCTGGCCGACGGCGGACGAGGTACGCGGTGTGGTCGAGCAGGTGATCCAGCCGTCGATGTTCACCCGCGCCTATGCCGACGTGTTCGACGGCGACGAACGCTGGCAACGGCTGGAGACTCAAAGCTCCGCCACCTTCCCCTGGGACCCCGCATCCACTTACGTGCGCCGCGCCCCCTACGTGGCGGGCATGCCCCTCGAACCACCGCCCGTCACCGACATCGCCGACGCCCGCGTACTGGTCAAACTCGGCGACTTCATCACCACCGACCACATCTCGCCCCCCGGGGCGATCCCGCCCGCCGGTCCCGCCGGCCGCTACCTCACCGGGCTGGGCGTGCCACGTGGCCAGCTCAACACCTACGCCTCCAGGCGTGGCAACCACGATGTGATGATGCGCGGCACCTTCGCCAACGTACGGCTGCGCAACCAGCTCGTCCCCGGCACCGAAGGTGGGTTCACCCCGAACTTCCTCGACGGCGGCACGATCACCACTGTCTACGAAACCGCCTGCGCGTACCGGGCGGCGTCGGTCCCGGCCGTGGTGCTCGCCGGGGAGGGTTACGGCGCCGGCTCCTCCCGCGACTGGGCCGCCAAGGGCCCCGCGCTGCTGGGCGTGCGGGCCGTCATCGCCAAGTCGTTCGAGCGCATCCACCGATCGAACCTGGTGGGCATGGGTATCCTCCCGCTGCAGTTCATGCCTGGCGAGGGCACCGACGAGCTCGGACTGACGGGCCGGGAGATCATCACGATCCGCGGCCTCGGCCCGATCGGCGACGGCCTGGTTCCGCCCACGCTGACCGTCACCGCCGGTGACATCGCCTTCCAGGTGACTGTCCGCCTCGACACGAGACGGGAAGCCGACTATTACCGGCATGGCGGCATCATGCCCTATGTCCTGCGGGGCCTCTTGGCCTGAGGGCCACGCTGTTCGGCCTGCGGGACACATTGGTTGGCCTGGGGGCGCGCTGGTTGGCCTGCGGGACACGTCGGTTGGCCTTTGGGACGCACTGGGCAGTGACGTCGGCCGGCACGACGAGGTCGCCGGACGGGCGTCCGCTGAGTCGGATGCTGCGCTGCCTGGCCGACGGGCTACCGGGAGCAGGGGATGGCGCCGGTGACCACGTGACGGGCCCCAGGCAGAATCCTGCTATGGATGCCACGCTAAGGAAGATCATCGCGGAGCTGAACACGGCCGCCGCCCAGCACGACGCCGGCCAGGAGGACCGGCTGGACCGGTGGCGGGTGCTGGAGCCCGACGCCGGAGAGTTCCTGTGGTTCCTGGCCCAGAGCGCAGGGGCACGGATCATCGTGGAGATCGGCACCTCGCGGGGCGTGTCCACGTTGTGGCTGGCCGACGCCGCGCGGGCGGTCGGCGGGCACCTCCTCAGCCTCGACACCGACCCCGAGGCCCAGGCGCACGCCCGCCGCACGGTCGCCGAGGCGGGGCTGGCCGATCACGTCGAGTTCCGCGTCGAGGACGGGGGCGCGGCGCTCGCCCGCATGCCGGACGGCGCGGTCGACCTGCTCTTCCTCGACGCCGAACGAGTCGAGTACCCCTCCTGGTGGCCGCATCCCTACCGGGTGCTGCGGCAGGGCGGCGTGCTCGTGGCCGACAACGCCCTGTCCCACCCCGAGGAGATCGCCCCACTGCACGACCTCCTCCAACGGGAGCCGCGCCTGACCGTCACCACGATCAACGTGGGCAAGGGCGAACTGGTCGCACTGCGGCGCTGAGAGCCAGACGGTTGAAGTGCTCTTCTGATGCGGTTCCGTTCGCTAGTCGCGGACGGAACCGCGGCAGTGGCAGTGGCGGTCGTGCTGGCGATCGGCGCGAGGTGTGACCTCGCGCCGACTCCGGGTAGGGGGCAACTGTAAGGCACGAGAAGGGGGCACAGCCATGAGCCGCATCGCGGAATGGTTGAAGAAGGCCGAGGACCTGGCGAGAGGGCACTCCAAGCAGGCTGACAAGGTGCTGGATCGCGCCGAGCGGTTCGCCAAGGAGCGGACCGGCCACAAGTACGACCAGCACATCGAGAAGGGCGTGGACGAGGCGCAGCGCCGCTACGGCGGAGGCGAGCCAGAGGGCCAGCAGCCGCCAAGCCCGCAGCCTCCGCAGCCACCGCCACAGCAGCCCGGTCAGCGCCCGGACTAACGACGTGCGGTGCCGCGCAGTGGCGAATCCGCTGCTGCGGCGGGAATTGACGTGTCACGGATGGACCGATCCGGAGCCGGCCGGCTGGCGCATCCGGCAGGATTTCGGCGTCAAGCCCGCGACCCCGCAGGACGAGGCGGCCTGGCGGGCGACGCCGGTAGGTCCCCGGGACCAACCGTCCGAACTCTCGACCAAGCCAGCCAAGCGCGCTATAAGGTCCGGAGCGGCCCGCTTCACCCGATGTAGGGTGTCGCCTTTCCTTGGCGGAAGTGCTCGATCCGGAGTCGTTGGGTGTCGTGCATGGGCAGTTCCTCGATCTCATCTGGGCTGACCCAGCGGACGTCGGTTGACTCGTCGCTGATCGCGAGCGCTCCACCGATGACGCGTGCCGTCAGACAGATATTGAACTGGCGGCGCACTTCTCCGTCGCTGTAGGCGATGATGTGCCGGGCGTCGGTGTAGAGGCCGACCATCCCGCTCACCTCGACGTCGTATCCGGTCTCCTCCTTCACCTCCCGTACGGCCGCCTGCGGCACCGACTCGATGAGGTCCATCCCACCTCCGGGCAACGCCCACAGCCCGTTGTCGGTGCGCCTTTGCAGGAGGATTCGCCCTCCGTCGTCGACGACCACGGCGGACACCCCCACGACCAGGCTGTTCGGCTCGGGAGCGTCAGGGTCGTCGTAGTACTCGGTGCGGGCCACTTACCGCTCCTCGCCGGGGAGTCGAGACTGCTTCCACACGGCTTGAGGACATGGTGCCCTTCTGGCCATTGGAGTCACCAAGGCACTGCTGTCACGCGATTCGATTGGGGGCCGGGGAGTGTGAGGGGGCGGCAGCCCCCCCGAGCCCCCCACAAAACACAGCCCGAAGCGCCAAAGCGCGAAGCGCCCTGAAAGCGAGGTCCGCGGGTGTCAGGGCGCCCGCCTGGTGGCGGGCTTTTCCACCAGCGTGGCGCCCGTCTCCGCCTCCAGGGCCGGGGCGTAGCCTGCGGCGCGCAGTGCGGTCATCGTCTCCCGTTCCGGGCTCGCGCTGATCAGCACTGTCGGTGCGATCAGGCGCAGGCCAAGGGCGCGGAGTGGCTTGGCGTGGGCGAGTTCGGCCAGTAGTGCCTCGTCGTCGGAGCGGATGCAGCAGCCGGATCGCACTACCCGCATCCGGCCGTGCGTCCGTCCCACGTCCTTGATCAGGTACTCCAGTGGCTGTGGGAGGTCGCCTTCCGCCACGGCCCGGAGCCGGGAGAGCAGAGTTCCCGGTTCGTGGCCTGCGTCGAGGGCGTGCCGTACCGAGGCGTGGCTGATGCGCCACACCACCGCGTGCCCTTCCGATTCGCGGACGCCGACCGTGTTCAGCAGGGCGGCCAGTTTCGCTTCGGGGGCGCCGGACACCACGGCGGTCAGGTCGGTCTGGAAGCGGGCCGTGGTGCGGGGCGCGGGGAGCATGCCGGTCAGGACGGGGGAGAGGGCGGCGTTCGCGGCCTTCCATGCCTGGCCGGTGCGGAGCAGGTCGAGCACGGTGTGGCCGAGCCGGGTCAAGGCGCCCTGGCCGATGACGCCGAGGAGTGCGGCCTCGCGGAGGGTGGACTCGATGCGCTGGGCGCCGGCCGGGCCCTGCGGTATCCGGGCGGGGCGGTGCCAGGTCGCGGCGGCCACCAGGTAGGGCGGTGCGTCGGTCGCGCGCTGGGCGGGAGCGGCGGCCAGGGCCTCCAGCAGGGCGTAGCGCAGGCTGACCGCGTCGGGGTCGTCGAGGCCGGTCAGGGCGACGGGCGTCTGGTCGGGGTCGGGCCACCACAGCGGGATGTCGCGGCAGACGGCCCAGGCGGCGAGGATCGGGACCAGCCGCTGGGCGGGCGCGTACGACAGCCAGCGATCATAGGCGCGGGTGGGCAGGACGATGTGGGAGGGCGGGGGCACCTTGGCGCGGCGGTTCGCGGGGGGCTCGGCCGGTTCGGCCAGGAGGCCCAGCAGGCCGGCGCGGAAGCACAGCTCCAGCAGGAAGCGGACGGTCTCGGGCTCGGCGATGCCCTTGGCCAGGCGTTTGGTGTCGCGGATCGCGACCCCGCCGGATTTGCGTACGGTGAGCGGCTGTTCGGCGCAGCCGGCGAGCAGCCGTTCGAGTTGCCAGGCGAGCGTGCCGGCCGCAGCTTCGGCGGCGGGTTCGATGTTCTCGGCCCGCGGCAGGTCGCGGGGCCGGGGAGGGCGCGGGGTGAACGTCGCCCGCAGCTCGCCGCGGACCGCGATCGCCACCTCGACCGGCAGCTCGGCCACCTGGGGAACGCCCGCCGGGAGCAGCAGCCCGCGCGCCGCCAGCCAGTCCGCGCCAGCATGCCCAGAGCCACCGGCGAGGAAGACGTACTTGTTGGTGCCGTACGGGCCCGCCGGGTGGAAGCAGCGGACCTCGAGCAGGGGCCCTTCGTGCGCGAGCCGGTCCAGCAGCTCCGTGGCCGAGGCGGGCGCCTTCGCGAGCAGGGCGTGCAGCCGTTCCGGATCTGTCAGGAACGCCACGACGTTCCGCTCGGCGGCTTCCCGGCCCGGCGTCTTGTCCAGCCCCAGCGCGGCGGCCAGCCGATGGACCTCCGGCGCGTTGAAATACCGGGCGATGAGGTGGGCGGCGGGGCGGCCCAGTCCCATGCCGTCCGCCAGGTTCCGGTGGATGTAGGGGGCCACCACGCACAGCTCGCCGTGGGGTGGCTGGAGCAGGGCCTGGTCGGCCAGCCGTTCCAGGGCCGCCTGCGCTTCCGCCCGCAGGTCCTGGTCCTGACCCGCGAGGAGGGTCAGCACCTCGGCTCGGGGGACCGCGCGTTCGTCCGGGTCGGGAGCGCGCCAGTAGTCGTCGGGGAAGGGGCCGTGCCGCTGGGCGGACAGCCAGGCGATCGCGCCCAGGGCCTGGAGCTCTGGGAGCGTACAGAAGCCCATCAACCGGGCGAGCACATGGTCCTGCCTGAGCAGGTGGGCGTAGTCCTCCAATGACGGCTCGCGACCGCGGACCCGTAGCGCGCCGCGATCGGCCAGGAGCGCCAACTGCTCGGGGGCGCGCGTGGTGAGCCAGGCCATGAGGGCGTCGCTGGGCATGCCTGGCAGCGTAGTACGCGACGGGACAACGGCTTGCCGAACGCACCCGCATGAACGACAAAACCGCAGGTCTAGAGGCTGCCAACGGGGTATGACCCTCTGGGAGACGTAGGAGGGGCGCGCATGCGAAGTGAGGGTGAGCGCATGCTGGGCGGCCTGCTGGGCGCGAGCCATCTGGCCGCCATCGAGGATCTGCCGGTCTTGGTCGCCGAGCATGCCAAGCCGGCCGGGTTCTGCCAGACCATGATCTACGTGGTCGACCTGCAGCAGCAGTACCTCGTCCCGCTGCCCGGCCAGCACGACGCGGTGGGCGAGCCGCTGCGGCCGATCCGCATCGACTCCACGCTCGCCGGGCGGGCCTACCGCAATGTGGAGGTCGTCCAGGCCAAGCACGTTGTCGAGGGTGAGCCGGAGTCGCTGGCCGAGGAGGGAAGGCGGCGGCTGTGGGTGCCGCTGCTCGACGGCACCGAACGGGTCGGCATGCTGGGGGTGACCGTTCCCGCGGGCGATGACGACATCGACTGGCGGGTGAAGCAGCTGGCCAGCCTGGTCTCGCTGCTGTTGATCAGCAAGCGCAACTTCAGCGACACCTACGCCTCGCTGGTACGCGTGGAGTCGATGACCCTGTCGGCCGAGGTGCTGTGGAACCTGATGCCGAGCGGCAGCTTCGCCAACGACAAGGTGGTGGTCGGCGCCGCGCTGGAGCCCGCTTACGACGTGGGCGGCGACGTGTACGACTTCGCCCTCGCCGGCGACACGCTGCACCTGTCGATCTTCGACGCCATGGGGCACGACACCTCCGCGGGGCTGACCGCGACGATCGCCGTCGGCGCCTGCCGCAACAACCGGCTACGGGGCACCGGCCTGCTGGCGGCCAGCGAGGCCATCGACGAGGCGATCGCCGAACAGTTCGGCGCCACCCGGTTCGCCACCGGCATCCTCGCTGACCTGAACCTCAAGACCGGCGAGCTGACCTGGGTCAATCGCGGGCACCACCCGCCGCTGGTGATCCGGCGGGGCCGCCGCGTCGCCACCCTGGAGAGCGTGCCGTCGCCGCCGATGGGCTTCCGCCTGGGCCTGTCCGCCGGTCTGGAGCACTACCAGCTCGAACGCGGCGATCGCCTGCTCTTCTACACCGACGGCATCGTCGAGGCGCAGAGCCCGGAAGGGGAGTTGTTCGGGCTCGAGCGGTTCATCGACTTCGTCGTCCGCCGCGAAGCCGACGGGATGTCGGCGCCGGAGACGCTCCGCCGGCTGATCCAGTCCATCCTCGAACACCAGCACGGCCGCCTCCAGGACGACGCCACGGTGCTGAGCGTCGAGTGGCACGGCGAGAAGGAGCACCGGCTTACTGAAGGTCCGCAGAAAGCCACGGCCCTTCGGGCTGGGGATGAATGCGGTCCTCTGTTGGGGGGTGGCCTGCCGTAGGCGGGGCATTCCGGAGCGTGGAGCCGGAGCCTCAGGTGGGGTGGCGCTGTTGTGCGATGTACGCCTTGATGATCGATAGTGGTGCTCCGCCGCAGGAGGCGGCGAGGTAGCTGGGTGACCAGAGGGGGCCGTGCGTGGCGGGGTTGTCCGGGCTGGTGAACTCTTTGCGGAGGTAGTGCGAGGAGACGCCTTTCAGCGAGTTGACGAGTTTGCTGATCGCGACCTTGGGTGGGTAATGGACGAGCAGGTGGACGTGGTCGTGTTCGCCGTTGAACTCGCGTAGTTCGGCTTCGAAGCTGTCGCACACCTCGATCATGATGTCTTCGCAGCGGCGCAGCATCGCGTCGTCGAACACGTTTCTGCGATATTTAGTGACAAAGACCAGATGGACGTGCATCGCGGAAACCACGTGTCTGCCTCGCCGATATTCCACTTCATGGCTCATAGACCAGATGATAATGTGTTCGAGTCGGTGAGACTGTGAGCGTCCCGTGGGGTAGGGGGTGTTGCGCATGTTGGCGGGCCGGAAATACCGCCTGGAGTTCGACTTCGGGCAGCGGGCGTTCGCCGAAAGGCTGGGCGGGATCTCCCGGGCCGTGTGGAACACCGGTCTGGAACAACGGCGGGATTACCGGCGGCGCGGCCAGTGGATCACCTATGCCGAGCAGTGCAAGCAGCTTGTCGAGGCGAAGAAGGAACCGTACTGCGACTGGCTCGCCGACGCCCCCGCCCAGGTGATCCAGCAGACCCTCAAGGACCTGGACCAGGCGTGCCGCAAGCATGGCACCTGGAAGGTGCGCTGGAAGTCGAAGGCGAAGAGCAAGCCGTCGTTTCGGTTCCCCACCGCCAAACACCTGCCCGTAGAGCGGATCGCCCGTAAGTGGGGGCGGGCGTTCCTACCCAGGTTCGGGTGGGCGCGGTTTCGGATGTCGCGCCCGCTCGGGGGAAGCGTCAAGTCCGCGACCGTGTCGAAGGACGGCGAGCACTGGTTCATCAGCTTCCTGATCGACGATGGGATCGCTGAGCGTGAGCACCACGTGTGCCCGCAGTGGGTGGGCGTGGACCGGGGGGTCGTCACGGCCGCCGTCACGTCGGACGGGGAGTTCTTCGACCGCCGCCACGCCACAACCGACGGTGTCTCTTCCAGGCAGCTGCCAGGGGAGACGAAAGGGGACCGCAAGGACGACCTCGGGTATCTCACGCCCGGCCAAGCGCAACGGTATCTACGGCTGCAGCGCCAGCTCGCCCGCACGAAGAAGGGGTCGAAGCGGCGCAAGAGGGTCATGGCCGCGATGGGTGAGGTCATGCGGCGGGTCCGGTGGCGGCGCGCTGACTTCAATGCCCAGGCCGCGTATCGGCTCACCCGCCTGTACGGGCACGTGGTCATCGAAGATTTGAACACCAAGGGCATGAGCGCGGCCGTCAAGCCGAAGCCGGACCCCGACCGGCCGGGCAGGTTCCTGCGCAACGGCGCGGCGGCGAAGTCCGGGCTCAACAAGGCGATTCTCGACAAGGGCTGGTACGGCCTGGAAGTCGCCCTGCGCTCGAAGGCCCGCTACACCGGCAGCGTCATCCATAAGATCAACCCCGCGTACACGTCCCAGACGTGCCCGGAACCTGCGTGCGGGAAGGTGGACGAGAAGAGCCGCAAGAGCCAAGCGATCTTCTCCTGCACTTCTTGCGGGCACGCCGAGCACGCCGACATTGTCGGGGCGAGGAACATCAAGGCCAAAGGACAGGCGGCCGGGCTGGTCGTCTCAGGGCGTGGAGACCCACCCGGGTCCGAGAAACGTCAAGCACCCCGTTCCACAGCACGAGCCGCGCAAGCGGCACGAGCTGCCGCATAGCGGCACGGGAACCCCCGTCCCGTACCTTTAGAGCGGGGAGCAGGTCAAGATGTAAGCCATGAGCGGAGCGCTGCTGGTCGCCGGCACCACATCTGACGCGGGCAAGAGCGTCGTCACCGCCGGGATCTGCCGCTGGCTGGCCCGTAAGGGGGTCCGCGTCGCGCCGTTCAAGGCCCAGAACATGTCGCTGAACTCGTACGTCACCGCCGACGGCGCCGAGATCGGCCGCGCCCAGGCCGTGCAGGCACGGGCCGCTGGGCTCGAACCCGTCGCCGACATGAACCCGATCCTGCTCAAGCCGGGCAGCGACCGCCGCAGCCAGGTGGTCCTGATGGGACAGCCGGTGGCCGACGTCGATGCGATGGAGTACGGCCGGCTCAAGGACCTGCTCCGCGAGAGCGCGCTGGCCTCGCTCGACCGGCTGCGAAGCTCGTACGACGTCGTCATCTGCGAGGGCGCCGGCAGCCCCGCGGAGATCAACCTGCGCCGGGGCGACATCGCCAACATGGGCCTGGCCAGGGCGGCGAACCTGCCGGTGATCGTGGTGGGCGACATCGACCGCGGCGGCGTCTTCGCCGCGTTCTACGGCACGGTCGGCCTGCTGGACGCCGCCGACCAAGCGCATATTTCCGGATTTGTCGTGAACAAGTTCCGGGGCGCGGCCGAGCTGCTCGAACCCGGCCTGGACATGCTCCGCGAGCTCACCGGCCGCCGCGTGTACGGTGTGCTGCCCTGGCTGGACGGGCTCTGGCTGGACGTCGAGGACTCACTCGCCCTCGGCAGCCGCTCGATCGCCCCGCAGCGGCCCCACGGCGACCAGACGCTCCGCGTGGCCGTGGTCAAGCTGCCGAGGATCTCCAACTTCACCGACCTCGACGCCCTGGCCGCAGAGCCGGGGGTGCTCGTCCGCTTCGTGACCGATCCGGCGGAGCTCGACGACGCCGACCTGGTGGTGCTGCCCGGCTCCCGCGCGACGGTCAGCGACCTGGCCTGGCTCCGCGACACCGGCCTGGCCGCCGCCGTCCGGCGGCGCACCGGGCCCGTCCTCGGCATCTGCGGCGGCTACCAGATGCTCGCCCGCGAGATCCACGACGACGTCGAGTCGGGCGCCGGCCGGGTCGAGGGTCTGGGCCTGCTTCCGGTCCGGGTCAGGTTCGCCGCGGGCAAGACGCTCGGCCGCCCGGCCGGTCACGCCTACGGGCATCCGGTCAGCGCGTACGAAATCCACCACGGCGTCGCGACCGTCGAAGGCGGCGAGCCGTTCCTCGACGGCTGCCGTGCGGGCGACGTGTGGGGCACCACCTGGCATGGCGCGCTGGAGAACGACGGCTTCCGCCGCGCCTTCCTCACCGACGTGGCCGAACGGGCCGGGCGCGTCTTCGTCCCGGCGCCGGACACGGACTTCGCCCTGCTGCGCGAGAGCCGCCTGGACGCCCTCGGCGATCTGGTCGAACAGCACCTCGACACGGACGCCCTGCTCGACCTCATCGAGCACGGCCCGCCCGCCGTCCCGCTCCTTCCGCCGGGAGCTAGCGCAGGGTGAGTCGCTGGGCGCTGATCCAGTCGTCGATGAGTTCCCACTGGTCGTACAGCCAGCGGATCCGCGCCTCGCGGTCCTTGGGGATGCGTGAGGCGGGCACCCGCCACCACTTCGCGGTGATGTGCGCGCTGACCGGTAGTTTGCGCCACACGTCGCCCACCGTGATGAGGTCGTCCAGGCCGGTGTGCGCGACGAAGACGACGTCGGCCGAAGGGCAGGACTCGATGGCCGCGATGGCGCCGCCGGGGCGGGGCGGCAGCAGGTGATCCATGCCGCGGGCCCGTGACGCCTCCTCGTCCAGCCCTTTCTCCTCCAGTCGCCTGATCGCCAGCCGGCGGCGTCGGGGGGTGAAGTTGCCGCCCTCCGGGAAGATCACCAGCGCGTCGTCCTCGTCCATGGTCGAGGACAGCCGCTTGATCTCGTCGATGATGCCGCTCTCGGCGGTACGGCGGGGCACGAAGGCGTTGGGCAGCCGGTTGACCACCACGTCCAGCGACGGGTCGAACTGCAGCGCCGCCTTCATCACGATCCGGGGCCGCCGGTCGTACAGGGAGAGCAGGTGATAGATCAGCAGGAAGGAGTCGCCGGGACCCGCGTGGCGGGCCAGGACGATCACCGGGCGGGTGAGGCGGGCGGCCTGTTCCTCTTCGGTGAGCGGCGGTTCGTGGATGTCGACGGTGAGGCGGAAGATCTGTACGGCGGCGCCGTACACCTTGGCCAGGAACCATCTGATCAGCGCGTAGTGCCGCTCCTGTTGCTGGTCGCGGCCGAACGCGCCGGCCACCCAGAGCACGAGGCAGGCGACGAGCACCGCCGACTCCAGCGTCAGCCACGCCACCCCGAACCAGGCGAACCGCAGCCCCCGGCGCTGCGGCGGCGGGAGGCGCAGCGACGCGGCGAACGTCACCACGACCCACACCGGCAGCGTGACGATCGCGAACACGGTCACCACGATGACGAGTGGAGCGAGGATGAGGCGCCGCAGGATGCGTGGTGGCAGCAACATCGGCCTCCAGATGGTCAGATCTTCATCGTCCTCCTGTCTGGAGATATCGGGAAGACGCGTGGTAGGCCCGTTCGATGTAATGGGAGATCTGTGACAGGTCGCGGTAGCGGAGGTTCGACATCGGCCGTGTCGCCCCGGCGGGCAGCACGTGCACCTCGACGTCGGGCGGCAGCGTGGCCATCTCCTCGGCGAACCGGTGCCGGCGCGCGATCTCGAACGCCACCATGCCCACTTCCCAGGGCCGGCGCGGCACGCTGAGCGGGCGCTCGATCCGCCCGACGTGCAGGACGTAGACGCGCTTGGCCCCCAGTTGCACGGCCCGGCCGACGGGGATGCTGTGCACCAGGCCACCGTCGAAGAAGTGCTCGCCGCCGATGGACACGGGCGGCAGCAGCCCGGGCACCGCGCACGAGGCCAGCACGGCGTCGACCAGTGGCCCCTGGTCGAACCAGTGCGCGGTGGCCCGCTCCACCGAGGCCGCGACGCACTGGAACGGCACCGCCAACTCCTCGATCTCTGAAACCGGCAGCATCTCGCTCAACAGCGCTCGAAGCGGCCCGATCGGGTGCAGATGGGTGCCGGTCCTGGCCAAGGTGGACAGCCGGGTGACCCACGAACCTGCGAACGCCGTACGGACCACATCGGAACGCCACAGCGACGACAGCCGCTCCACGGCGCGGACGGGGTCGGCGGCCAGCAGCACCCCGTTCAGCGCGCCGACGGACGTGCCGACCACGAGGTCGGGCACGATGCCCTCCTCGTCGAGCGCCTGGAGCATGCCCACCTCGTGCGCGCCAAGGACCCCGCCACCACCGAGCACGAACGCCGTCTGCACAGGAGCACGCTACCGCTTTACGACCAGATGCTCTTTTATGGCCAGCAGTGGCCGGCCCCACCCCGGGTGCGTGGCCGGCCCCTGTCCAGGGACACGCTCCTCCGGTGATGCGGGGCTGGGCGCCGTGACGTGCGCATAGTTGACCCTAGTTGTCCAAGGCCAGCCGGATGCCGAAAGCGACGATCACAATGCCCGTCACGCGGTCCAGCAGCCGCCTGACGGCCGGGGTACGCAGGGCGCCGCTCATGAGGGCCGCACAGCCGACCAGCACGGCACTCCACAGCAGGCCCTCGCCCACATGGACTCCCGCCAGGAGCAGGCCCATGGCCGCGTGCGGGGCGTCCGCCGGGATGAACTGCGGCAACATCGCCACGTAGAAGGCGCCCACCTTGGGGTTCAGCAGGTTGGTGAGCAGGCCGCGCCGGAAGCCGGTGCCGAAGCCGGTCTCCACCGTGCCCTCCTGCGGCTTCGTCCTGGTCACGAGCATGCGGATGCCCATCCAGACCAGGTACGCGGCGCCGGCCCAGCGCAGGATGTCGTAGGCCAGCTGGGAGGCGGCCAGGAGCGTGGACAGACCCACCGCGGTCAGCAGACCCCAGGTGAGCGTGCCCAGCTGGATGCCCAGGACGACGCCCCAGGCCGGCCGCCTGCCGGACAGCAGGGACGTACGCAGGATGAGGGCCGTGTCGAGGCCCGGGGTGATGGTCAGGAGAGCGACCACTGCGGCGAATGACCACAAAGAGGGGGCTATGTCCACGTTTGGGAGCGTAGTTCATGGGAGGCGGCCGTACCCGCACCGCCTCCCGCAGGGTGCTCAGGGGATCAGGAGCAGCTTGCCCGTCGTACGGCGAGCGGCGAGGTCCTCGTGCGCACGGCCCGCCTCGGCCATCGGATAACGGTGCGAGATGTCGATCTTCAGCTCCCCGGCGGCGATCCACCCGAACAGGTCGGAGGCCCGCCACAGCAGCTCCTCCCGCTCGGCGATGAAGTGGGTCAGCGTCGGCCTGGTCAGGAAGAGCGAGCCCTCCTTGTTGAGCCGCTGCGGATCGAACGGCGGCACGGGCCCGCTGGCCGCCCCGTACAGGGCCATGAGCCCGCGCGTCCGCAGCGCCGTCAGCCCGCCGTCGAACGTGGCCGCCCCCACGCCGTCGTAGACCACGTCCACCTGCCCGCGGAGCACGTCGGCGAAGTCGTCGTAGTGCAGCACCTCGTCGGCTCCGGCCGCGCGGGCCACCTTCTCCTTCTCCTCGCTGGAGACGGTGGTGTGCACCGTCGCGCCCCTGAGCTTGGCGAGCTGGATCAGCAGCTGGCCCATGCCGCCGGCGCCCGCGTGCACGAGGACGCTGTCGCCCGGCTTCACCTCGTACGTGGAGTGCGTGAGGTAGTGGGCGGTCATGCCCTGCAGCATCGTCGCGGCGGCCAGCTCGGCGGAGACGGAGGCGGGCACCGGAACCACCCGGGCGGCCGGGACCACGGCCTTCTCGGCGTAGCTGCCGAGCACGTTGGCCCACGCCACGGTGTCGCCGACGGACACGTCCGTGACATCGGAGCCCACGGCGGAGACGACACCCGCCCCTTCCGAGCCGATCGGGCTGGGCAGGGTGAGCGGATACGCCCCGGAGCGGTGGTAGATGTCGATGTAGTTGACGCCGCTGGCGGCGACGTCGATCACGACGTCTCCGTCACCCGGCTCCGGGTCGGGACGCTCTACGTACTCGAGGACCTCTGGGCCGCCCTGGGCGGTGATGACTATGGCACGCATATCCCTAGTCAACTCCCCTTCGTGACCCGCCGATTCCACCTTCCGCCAATCATCGGTCGATCCTGGCGAGCGCGCCCGCCTCCAGGGCGACCCAGATCGCGCCGTCGGGGCCCACCGTGAGGCCGTGCGGCTCGGCCGGGACGTCGCGCGAGGGCAGGTCGTACTCCTCGATGGCGCCCTCGGTCGTGATGCGGCCCACGCGGTTGGCGCCCCACTCGGTGAACCAGAGGGCGCCGTCGGCCCCGGTGACGATGGCGTGCGGCCGGGAGGCCCGCTCCGGCAGCGGATATTCGATGATTTTTCCGGAAAGGTCCACGCGGCCGATCTGACCCGCGCCGATCTCCACGAACCACAGCGCCCCATCCGGGCCCGAGGTGATGCCCACCGGCGCGGCCCCCTCCGTCGGCAGCTCATGGATCGTCACCGCGCCCGACAGCGCGATGCGGCCGATGGCGTTGCCCTGGTTGAGCGTGAACCAGAGGGCGTTGTCAGGCCCCGCCGTGATGCCCGAGGGCATACCGCCCATCACCGGGATCTCGAACTCCGTCCGCGCCCCGTCCGCCGCGATTCGCCCGATCTTGTCGGCCCGCGTCCGTGTGAACCACATGGCCCCGTCCGGCCCGGCGGTGATCCCGTACGGACTCTCCGCCTCGAACGCGGTCACCTGACCCGCCTCGGTGATCCGCCCCACCCGGCCGCCCTGGAACTCGGTGAACCACATGGCCCCGTCAGCCCCGGGCACGATCACCGTAGGCCCGCCGTCCGCCGGGTCGAGCTGGTGGATCACGGGCTCCGCACCGGGCACCAGCCTGCCGACCCGGCCCTGGTGCACGAGTGTGAACCAGAGCGCGCCGTCGGGGCCGGTAGCGATGCCGTACGGAGCTCCGTCAGAGATCTCGATCAGCATGTGTGGTCAGGGTTCCTTTCTCCCACGTAGCTCGAAGTCGTCGAAAGTGGTCTTGAGCACCGACCGCTCGGCCTTGGACGTGCGCGCGAACAGGCCGACGTAGCCGTTGCCGATGCCGTTCGGGTCGTCGACCTGGTGGACCTTCTCACCGTTCACCCACATGGTCAGCCGTACGGTGGTGCCGTCCTGCTCGCAGGAGGCCTCGATCCTGACGGCCTTGCTCCCCAGCCCGTCCACCTGGACCGGCTGGGCCAGCGTGCCGCCCGAGCCGTCGAAGATGCGCCGGATGCGTGCCATGCCGGAGGTGTCGAGGGCGAACTCGTAATAGGTGCCGTTGTCGGTGTTGTGGCAGTAGACGCCGTACTCGCCGGTGCCCACGGCCCGCTTCACCTGGGCGGTCACGCCGACCACCACCGTCTGGGGCAGCATCGGCGTGGGCGTCGACGACGGGCTGGGCGTGGTCGTCGGCTTGGCGATGAGGAACGGCGCCGGGGCCTTCTCCAGGCGCTCCACGTAGTCCGCCTCCACGTCGAGCCCGTACGTGCCGTCGGTCCGGTAGCCGTAGCTGACCTCGTCCGTCGGATCGTAGCTGCCGCTCCAGCCGCCGCTGGTCTGCGTGAAGTCCTCCTGGTACAGGACCGGGAGCTCGGGCGGCCCGCTGTCCCGGAGCGTCGCCCAGGCCGTGATGCTCCCGGTGACCAGCACCGCCACCGCCACGGCGATGCCCGCGACGACCCGGCCCCTTTTCGATGGTCGCCGCTCAGGGAACGCCGCGGTCGCGTGCTGCCAGGCCACCTGCGCGGTCTGAGCGGCCTGCTCCGCGTGTACCGCCGGAGCGGTCTGTGTCGGCTGTATCGCCTGGGCGGCCTGCTCCGGCGCGACCGAGCGGCCGCCCACAAGATGATCGAGCAGTTGCTGCGCGGTCGGCCGCGCGGCCGGATCCTTGCGCAGCGCCGCCCTGACCAGCTCCCGCAGCCCCGGCTCGACCGCGTCGAGCACCGGTTCGGTGTTGAGCACCTGGTAGACGGTCGCGGGCAGCGTGTCGCCGCCGAACGCCGCCTTCCCGCTCGCCGCGTACACGATCAGCGAGCCCCACGAGAACACGTCGCACGCGGGCGAGACCGGATCGCCACGCAGCACCTCGGGCGCCATGTACCGGGGTGTGCCGATGAGCTCGCCGGTCCCGGTGACCCCGCCCAGTGTGTCGAGCGCCCGCGCGATGCCGAAGTCGATCACTCGCGGCCCGACGGGGGACAGCAGCACGTTCGACGGCTTGAGATCACGGTGCACGACCCCCGCCCCGTGGATCGCGGTGAGCGCGGTGGCCACGCTGACCGCCAGCGCATCGAGACTCGACCCCTTGAGCGGCCCCGACTGCCGGACGGCCTCCTCCAGATTGGGCCCCGGCACGTACTCGGTGACGACATAGAGCTGATCGCCCTCGAGCGCCGCTTCGAGCACCGCCGCCGTACAGAACCTGCGGACCCGCTGAGCGGCGTCGGCCTCCCGGCGGAACCGCATGCGAAACTGCTCGTGCTGGCTGAGCTCGGCGTTGATCACCTTGATGGCGACCCGCTGCCCAGAGGGATCCTCGGCAAGATGGACCGTCCCCATCCCGCCTCGGCCCAGCACGCTCAGCAACCTGTAGCGCCCGATCTGGGAGGATTCACCACTCACGGCGGGCTAGCTTACCGACATCTGCCTGACTGGCGGATGACCTCGGCGCGCTTGTGCCAGACCATGCTCGGCCCTGCGGCAGGTTCGGATCTTGTTCGCGTTCGATCCGTGGTGCTCGGCCATCCTGCTGATTGGTGGCGACAAGTCCGGCGAGCTCCACCTTGGCCTCGCTCCCATCGAAGTTGCTTTTCCGCCCGCACGTCTTTCCCGCCCAACGCGTCAAGGCTTGAAAACGCGCAGTGAGTGCAAGCTGGGCAGCCCCCGGCCGGTGTCGATCGCCATGACGTGGCAGCCGGCGGCGGTGGCGGCGGCGATTCCGGTGGGGCTGTCCTCGATCGCGACGCAGCGTCGTGGGTCCACGCCGAGCTGGGTCGTGGCCTTCAGGTACGGGTCCGGGTGCGGCTTGCCGCGGGTGGTGTCGTCGGCCGTCACGATCAGGGCGAAGTGGTGGTCGAGGCGGGGCAGGACCAGGTGGACGATGCTCCGCGGTGAGGCGCTGACCAGGGCGGTCGGGATGCCTTCCGCGTGGAGTTCGCCGAGGAGGTCCAGGGCGCCGGGGATCAGCGGTACGCCTCCGGGCTGCTCGGCGATGCGGGCGGCGAAGGCGTCGATGAGCTGCCGGGCGATGTCGGGCAGGGCGGCGGCGTGGGGTTCGGCGGTGGACAGCAAGAGGGCCGCCACGTCCTCGGCCGCGCGGCCGAGGACGTTCAGGGTGTCGGCGGGGCCCAGCTCGACGCCGAGAGTCCGCGCCACCGAGGTCGCGGCCTGCCACCAGAACCCCTCGGTGTCCACCAGCGTGCCGTCCATGTCGAACAGGACGGCCTGCGGCACCTCCCAAATCGGCGCCCCCGATGACGACGGCTCCGGTGACGACGGCTCCGGTGACGACGGCTCCGGTGACGACGGATCAGACGGCATCGGCAGGTTCCGTGGCGGGGGAGGGGGCCGTGACCGTTCTTTCGGCCACCAGTACGGGCCGCTCCACCAGGCGGACCGTCACCCGGGTGCCGGGTGCCAGCCGTACCGCCTCGTGACCGGGTACGTCGGCCACGACCTCACCCCCCGACAGGGCGACCCGGAGCCGGACGGAGGCGCCCCGGAAGGAGGCGGCGATCACTTCCGCCTTGCCCTCCGGCGCCGGGGTAACCCGCACGGCCTCGGGGCGGATCAGCACGTCCACCTCCAGGGTGCCGGGGGCCGAGCCGTCGACGGGCAGGAGTTGGCCCAGCACCGTCACCTGGTCGCCGGAGACGTGCCCGGCCAGGTGGTTCATGGTGCCAACGAACTCGGCCACGAACGGGGTGGCCGGACGGTCGTAGACCTCGGCGGGCGGCCCGCACTGTTCCAGGCGGCCGTTGCGCAGGACGGCGACCCGGTCGGCGATCGACAGGGCCTCCTCCTGGTCGTGGGTGACGAAGATGGTGGTGATGCCGAGATCGAGCTGGAGGCGGCGGATCTCCTCGCGCAGCGACACCCGTACCTTGGCGTCGAGTGCCGACAGCGGCTCGTCGAGCAGCAGCACCCGGGGCTCCAGCGCGAGCGCGCGGGCCAGGGCGACGCGCTGCTGCTGGCCGCCGGAGAGCTGGTGCGGGAAGCGGTCGGCGTGGGCGGGGAGACCGACGAGTTCGAGGAGTTCGTCCGCCTTGGCGCGTCTGGTGGCCACGGGGACCTTGCGTACGCGCAGGCCGAAGGCGACGTTGTCGCGGGCGTTCAGGTTCGGGAAGAGGGAGTAGGACTGGAAGACCATGCCCGCGTCGCGCTTGTTGGCGGGCATGTCGGTGATGTCCGAGCCGTCGATGAGCACGGCGCCGGAGTCCGGCCGCTCGAACCCGGCCACGCACCGCAGCGCCGTCGTCTTGCCGCAGCCGGAGGGCCCCAGCAAGGCGACGAACTCGCCCGGCGCGATCGTCAGGTCGAAGCCGTCCAGCGCCACCGTCTTGCCGAACACCCGCCGCAGCCCCCGGAACTCCACCTGAGCCGTCATTTCCGAACCTTTCCCGAGAACGCGGTGGACACCGCGAGCAGCAGCAGCCAGATGAGCAGCAGGCTGAGGATCGACACCGCGACCGACAGTTGCCCCTTGGACCCGGAGATCGTCACGATCCACACCGCGAACGGCTGGTAGCCCAGCAGCCTGGCCACGGTGAACTCGCCCAGCACCAGCGCGAGCGTCAGGAACGACGCGCTGGCCAGAGCCGAGCGCAGATTGGGGATGATCACCCTGAACAGCACGTGCGGCCACGACGCGCCCAGGTTGCGGGCCGCCTCGACGAGCGTACGCACGTCCATGGTGCGCAGCCCGGCGTCGAGCGAGCGGTAGACGAACGGCAGCACCAGCACCACGTACGCGAACACGAGCACGATGGGGAAGACCGGGTCCTGCACCGCGATCAGCGTCGCCCAGAACGGCGTCGGGGCCAGCACGTCGGTCCCGGTACGCAACGAGGTGGTGAGCCCCGCCACGAACGTGATCGGCGGCACCACCAGCGGCAGCGTGCAGAGCACCTCCATCACGGGCCGCAGCCGCGGCGCGCTGAGCCGTACGGCCAGCATCGCCGGCAGCGTGAGCAGCAGGACCAGCACGATCGTCGCGACGGCCAGCGACATGGACAGCAGCAACGACGACCCGAACCCCTCGGCCGTCAGGAGCTGGCCGTAGGCCGCGAAGGACACCCCGGTCGTGGGGGTGTAGATCGTGTACCAGAGCGAGGCCCCGAGCGGGATCAGGAAGTACGCGGCGGCCAGCAGGAACACCACCCCGCGCCACACCCGGGGCCGGGCAGGCGCCGGCGCGGGAGCGGTCACCGGCTCCAGTCCGGTCAGCGCAGCCATCGGGTGCTCCTCTTCTGCAGCGGCAGGTAGATCGCCATGACCAGCCCGGCCACCACGATCATGTCGAGGCTGAGCGCGAGCGCGATGTTCTCGTAGCCGATCAGCACGTCACCCGTGAGCGCGCTGGCGATCTTCAAGGTCACCAGCGGCACCACGGTCCCGACCATGGCGTTGGCCGTCGCGAAGGCCGCGAACGCGCTGCCGAACAGCAGCACCACCCCGCCGAGCATGGATGGCGTGAGCACCGGCAGCCCGATGAAGCGCCAGAACTGCCAGGCCGTCGCGCCGTTGTTGGCCGCCGCCTCCCGCCACTGCGGCCGCAGCCCGTCCAGCGCGGGCGCCATGACCAGCACCATCAGCGGGACCGAGAAGTACAGGTAGACGATCACCAGGCCCCAGAACGTGTACAGCGCGCCGGACGGCAGCCCGAGCAGGCCGCTGATCACGCCGGAGTTGCCGAGCGTGGCGATCCAGAAGAAGGCCAGCGGCACGCCGCCGAAGTTGGCCAGCACACCGGAGGCCGTCAGCACCGCCTCACGCAGCAGGGCGAACCGGGAGGTCACCACCGCCTGGGCGAGGAACGTGCCGAGCACGGCCCCGAGCAGCGCCACCACGGCCGAGAGCTTGACGCTGCCGGCCATCGCGGTGAGGTAGCCGCCCTGGAGGCTCTGACCGAGGTTGGCCAAGCTCGGCTCGCCGTTCGCGGTGAACGCCCCCGCCACCAGCGCGATGGCGGGGATGCCGAAGACCAGCGCGAAGAAGACGAGCAGGGGCAGCGCGCCGAGCCACCCCTTGGCGCGGGTCATCCCGAGATCGCCGCGTCCCAGCCGCTGGCCAGCTTGGCCTTGGCCGCGTCCACCTGCTCGGGGGTGGGGAACGTGGGCGTGCCCTCGACCTTGGGCAGCGCGTCGGCGGCGGCCTTGTCGACCGAGCCGTCGGTGGTCATGACCGGCAGGAGCACCGGCCTGGCGAAGCCCTTGAGGTAGAGGTTCTGGCCCTCGGCGCTGTAGAGGTACTCCTGCCAGAGGCGGGCGGCGGCCGGGTGGGGAGCGTCCTTGTTGACGGCCTGGGCGTACATCTGGAAGTACTTGCCGTCGGCAGGCACGTTCACCTTCCAGTCGAGGCCCTTGGCCGTCATCTCGGACACGTAGGCGGCGTTGTTGTAGTCCCAGTCGATGCTGATCTGGGTCTCGCCCTTCTCGATCGTCGCCGGCGTGGTCTCGACCGGGTTGTAGTTGCCCGCGGCCTTCAGCTTCTTGAAGAACTCGATGCCCGGCTGGATGTCGTCGAACGAGCCACCGCTCGCGATCGACGCGGCGTAGACGCCGGCGAAGGCCGAGCCGGACTTGGTCGGGTTGCCGTTCATCGCGACCTTGCCCTTGTACTCGGGCTTGAGCAGGTCGGCGAAGCTGGCCGGGCAGGTGCTGATCTTCTTGGCGTCGCAGCCGATCGACACGTAGCCGCCGTAGTCGTTCGTCCAGAGCCCGGTCGGCTCCTTCTGGCCCTCGGGAACCTTGTCGAACGCCTGCACCTTGTAGGGCGCGAACAGGCCCTCCTTGGCACCGCTGATCGCGAACGACTGGCCGAGGTCGAGCACGTCGGGCGCGCGGTCCTGGCCCTTGCGGGTCTTCACCGCGGTGATCTCGTCGGCGCTGGCCGCGTCGGGGTCCTCGCTCTCGACCTTGATCCCGTACTTGGCGGTGAATCCCTTGATGATCTCGCCATAGTTGGCCCAGTCGGGCGGCAGCGCGATGACGTGGAGGTCGCCCTCCTTCTTCGCCGCCTCGACGAGTTTGTCCAGGCCGCCGAAATCTGCGGCGGAGGTGGCGGTCTTCGCGTTCACCCCGCCTTCTGACGCCTTGGTCTGCTGAGTGCCTGGGGCGGCGCCGCACGCCGCCGTGGCTACGGTAAGGGCTGCGATGACGCCTGCCACACGGGCGCGAGGTGTGAACACGTCGCCTCCACTCTCCGAGGGGTGTGGGAAGAATTTACGGGAACTTGTACAAACAAGCCAGCATTAGTAGGCCGCATGAAGATTGCTCTTTCATGAATACGAAGGGTCGCGGATGGTTGCGCGTTATGAACGGATCGCCGATGCGCTGCGTGATGACATCCTCGCTGGCCTGCATCCGGTCGGCTCGCAGCTCCCCACGGAGGCGGAGTTGGCCGCCCGCTATCTCGCCGCCCGCGGCACGGTACGCCAGGCGGTAGCGGTGCTGGTCGCCGAGGGGTTGGTCGGTTCTCGGCAGGGGGCCAGGCGCATCGTGCTGGGCAAGGCGCGCAGTCAGAGCTTCGCCGAGTTGCACAGCTTCGCCCAGTGGGCGCGCGCCAACGGCTACCGCTTCGGCGGCCAGGTGATCACCCAGGGTCGCCGGGCGGCGAGCCCCGCCGAGGCCGCCAGACTCGGCACCGACGAGGTGCTCGACGTGCTCCGGCTGCGCACACTGGAGGGCGATCCCGTCCTGCTGGAGCGCACGGTGTACGCGGAGTGGGTGGCCACCGCCGTCGAAGAGCTCGCGCCCGGCTGCGAGTCGGTCACCGAGGCGCTGTACGACTCGATCGGGCTGGTCTTCGCCTATGGCGAGCACCTCATCGACGCCGTCTCCGCGGGCGCCCGGGACGCCCGTCTCCTGGGGGTACGGCGCGGCAGCCCGCTGCTGCGCCAGCGCCGCATCACCACCACGCACGAGGGCCGGCCGGTGGAGTGGTCCGACGACCGCTACCGGGCGGGCAGCGTGGTCTTCAGCATCCGCAACTCGATCGACGCCAACCCTCTGGTGCGGCAGGCGGGCGACTTGCGTTTCGGGGCCTGAGAACATATGTTCGAGTCATAAGCGCCCGCCTTCCCCCGGGTGGCTCAGCATAGGCACGAGAGCCGCGGGGAGAAGCGACTTGAGCAGACTCTATGGCGATCCGATAGAGGTGTGGACGAGGGACGGGGAGCCGACCCAGTTCGTCTGGCGCGATCGTCTCTATCTCGTCCGCCGGGTCCTCGACCACTGGGTGGTGGCCCGGGAGTGGTGGAAGACCGACGAGAACGATCCCGGTGAGCGGCAGTTCTGGCGGGTGGAGGCCAGTCCCGGGCGCGAGGTCGGTTCCTACGAGCTGCGGTTCGACACCGCCAGTGGCGGGTGGCTGCTCCTGCGGGCGTGGGACTGATGGCCCCGCCGTTCCCCCACCTGAACGTGAGCTCCGCGTACTCCATGCGCTACGGCACCGCCTTCCCGCGGGCGCTGGTGCACCGGGCGGCCGAGGACGGGATGGACATCCTCGCGCTGACCGACCGCGACGGGCTCTACGGCGCGATCAAGCACGCCCAGGCGTGCGCGGAGGCCCGGATCTCCTCGGTGTTCGGGGTCAACTTCGCGCTCGCGGGCTCCGGGGCGCGCGGGAAGACCGGGCCGGGCGCCCGGGACCAGAGCGGTCTGGGCGCCCGGGGCCGGGTCAAGACCGGGCCGGGGGCCCAGGACCGGGTCACGGTGCTGGCCAGGGCGGGCGGCTGGTCCCAGTTGGTGCGGCTGGTCACGGCCGCCCACTACGCGGGCGAGCGCGGCGCGCCCGAGGTGACGCGCGAGCTGATCGGCTCCCTGGACGCGGGCGGGCTGTCGGTGCTGCTCGGACCCCGTTCCGACGTGGGCCGCGCGGTGGCCGAGCGGCGTGACGAGCACGCCCGGGTGCTGCTCGACCTGTGGCTGGCCACCGTGCCCGGCGTGGTGATCGAGCTGGTCGACCAGTACGGCTTCCGCGACGCCACCACCGCCGTACGGATGCTCGCCCTGGCCGAGTCCCGGGGCGTACCGGCCGTGCTCACCAATGCCGTCAGATACCTGGATCCCGCCGACCACCAGGTCGGCGACGTGCTCGACGCGGCGCGGCAGCTCGTCCCGCTGCACCCGCGCCACCTGGAGCGCACCACCTCGCACGCCTACCTCAAGGGCACCAAGGAGATGTGGCAGGTGGCGGCCAAGATCTGCGGGACCGACCTCAATCGCGTCGGCCGCCTCCTGCACGCCACCCGCACGCTGGCCGAGGCGTGCGCGATCGACCCGGTCGATCTGCTCGCGCTGAAGCACGACCCGCCGAACCTGCACCTGCCCGAGATCGGCCGTGACCCGGTGCCGCTGCTGCGCCACCGCGTCGAGGACGGGCTGATCTCGCGCGGGCTGGATCGCGCCGGCGACGCCAGGGAGCGCCTGCGGGCCGAGATGGACATCATCGAGCGGAAACGCCTGTCCGGATATTTCATAGCTGTGGCTGGCATCACCGACATGATCCGCGGCATGGGCATCCGCTGCGCGATCCGCGGCTCGGGGGCGGGCAGCCTGGTCAACTACCTCATCGGCATCGGCGAGGTGAACCCCCTCGAACACGGCCTGCTCATGGAGCGCTTCCTGTCGGACGGGCGCGTCGGGCTGCCCGACATCGACGTGGACGTGGAGTCCGCGCGCCGGCTCGACTGCTATAAGGCCATCTTCGACAGGTACGGCGAGTCGCGGGTGGCCTGCGTCTCGATGATGGAGACCTACCGGGCACGCAGCGCGATCCGGGACGTGGCGGGGGCCATGGGGCTGCCGCCGCACGAGATCGACGCGATCGCCAAGGCGTTCCCGCACATCAGGGCCAAGCAGATCACCGCGTCGCTGAACGACCTGCCCGAGCTGCGCGACAGCCGGCTCGGCGAGGCCGGGCTGGAGCGGGTGTTCCGGCTGGCGGAGAGGCTCGACGGGCTGCCCAGGCACATCGCGCTGCACCCGTGCGGGGTCCTCATCGGCAACGCGGAGCTGCGCGACAGGACGCCGGTGGAGCGGAGCCTGCTGGAGTTCCCGATGTCGCAGTTCGACAAGGACGACGTGGAGGAGTCCGGGCTGCTCAAGCTCGACGTGCTGGGCGTGCGGATGCAGTCGGCGATGGCCTACACGCTGAGCGAGATCGAGCGGGTGGACGACGTCGTGGTCGAGCTCGACAAGCAGCACGGATCGGAGCCCGGCGTCGAGTACGTGCCCCACGACGACCAGGCCACCTACGACATGATCTGCGCCAGCCGTACGCTCGGCTGCTTCCAGATCGAGTCGCCCGGCCAGCGCGAGCTGGTCGCCAAGCTGGAGCCGCGCAAGATGCACGACCTGATCGTGGACATCTCGCTGTTCCGGCCGGGACCGGTGAACTCCGACATGGTCACCCCCTATCTGGAGGCCAGGCACGGGTGGCGCGAGCCGTACTATCCGCACGAGCGGCTGCGCGGCGCGCTGAAGGAGACGCACGGCGTCGTGGTCTTCCACGAGCAGGTGCTCAGGATCATCGAGGTGATGACGGGCCGCGACCTGTCGCACGCCGAGACGCTGCGCCGCACGCTGGCCTCGCCGGAGGGGCGCGAGCGGGTGCGCAAGCACTTCGTGCCGCTGGCCAAGTCGAACGGGTTCGGCGACGCGGCCGTGGACAAGGCGTGGAAGGTGCTCGACGCGTTCGGCGCGTTCGGGTTCTGCAAGGCGCACGCGGCGGCGTTCGCGCTGCCCACGTACCAGTCGGCCTGGCTCAAGCGGCACCACGCGGCCGCGTTCTTCGCCGGGGTGCTCACGCACGAGCCCGGCATGTACCCGCAACGCGTGATCATCGACGAGGCGCGGCAGTGCGGGGTGGAGATCCTGCCGCTCGACGTGAACAGATCGGGCAAGGACTGGCGCGTGGAACGGCTCGGTCCCCGGGTGCGCCTCAGGATCGAGCCCGGTGGCTTCAAGGCCGGGGAGATCGGAAAGGGGTACGCGCTGCGCGTGCCGTTCTCCGCGATCAAGGGGGTGAGCGAGGCGGAGGTGGGGCGCATGGTGGCGGGCCAGCCGTACACCTCGCTCGCGGACTTCTGGGACCGGGCCCGCCCGTCGCGGCCCGTCATCGAGCGGATCGTCCAGGTGGGCGGCCTCGACGACCTGCACGACCTGCACCCGGGCGGGGCCCGCTGGCGTCCGGGGCGGCTGACCCGCCGCGACCTGATCGCCCAGGTCGGCGTCCTCGACCGGACCTCCGCCTCGGGCGTCAAACCGGCCACCACGAAGTCCAGGCGCTACACCCCGGCGCGTCTGGACGCCGTGCCCGCGGCGAGGCCCGAGGAAGCGGCCGTGCAGCTCCCGCTGGGTTTCACCGAGCACATCGCGCCCGGCGAGCTGCCCGAGATGACCGAGACCGAGATGGTGGAGGCCGAGCTGGAGATCCTGGGCATCGACATCAGCCGCCACGTCATCAGCTTCCACGACGAGCTGCTCGACGCGATCGGGGTGGTGCGCTCGGCGGAGCTGCTGTCCCAGCGCAATGGGGCCGAGGTGCTGGTCGCGGGGGTCAAGGTGGCCACGCAGACGCCGGCCGTACGGTCGGGGCAGCGCGTCATCTTCACCACGCTGGACGACTCGACGGGGCCGATCGACCTGACGTTCTTCGAGTCGGTGCAGGGGCGGTGCGCGGCGACGGTGTTCGGGTCGTGGCTCATGGTGGCGAGGGGGGTGGTCCGGCGCACGGGGCGCCGGGCGATCTCGATGCGCGCGGTGGACTGCTGGAACCTGGTCGATCTCGACGCTCTGTGGCGATCGAGCGGGATCGAGGCGGTCAGAGCGATGCTCGCCCGGACCCCACTCGCGTCGATTCCAGAGGAGTCGGCGGGGGTCGGCGGCCGGCGCATCGAATACGCCAACGGCTACAGCCTCTCCCCCTACGCGGACTTGGGGCCGGTGGTTGCTCCTCCCACCCGCCGTCTCTGGCATGCCAGTCAGGGGAGTTCGGGGCCTAGTGCGGCGTGATTTTTTACGCTTTTACGGCACAGCCGCCCCCACCGCCACCCGCCGACCGTGGCCAGGGGCCTCCAGGAAGACGCCCGCTGACCGGCACGTGGCCGGTCGCCGTTACGGCGTTTTCTTGGCCGTCTCCGGGGTCATCAACCCGTCTGCTCAAGCGGAGCAGGCTCCGTGGGTGGTGGGGTGGGGAGTTGGGTCACGGTGCCCGCGGTGCGGAGGCGGGCACGGCCCCGGCTGCGGGAAGCGCACTGGATGTTGGTGATGTCGCGGACCGTGGCCGCGCACAGCAGGGCGGAGACCATCGCGCAGGTGAGCTCCGGGAGGCCGATGCCGGTCAGGCCGTCCGAGTGGCCCAGGGGGAGGCGGGTGGTCACCAGGGTGAGGGTGGCGAGCCAGGACAGCCACCAGGCGGTCAGCAGGGCGAGCCAGCGGCGCCGGTCGTGCGGTGGGCCGGTGCCGCGCCAGACCTCGTCCACCAGGAGGAGGGGCGCGATCAGGTTGACGCCGGGGATCAGCCAGGCGGCGGCCACCGGGCCCGCGGGGGCCGAGCGGTCGTTGGCCTGTCTGGCGCGGACGAGCCAGGTGACGTAGGCCGCGGCAGCGGCCATCGCCGTCCCCGCGACCAGCATCATCAGCACGGCGAACACCGTCACGGCCCCGACCACCGCGTCGGCGTCGGCGCCGTGCGGACGGCCGCCGAACGCCGCGAGCTGGGTGGCGAGGCGGCGGCCACGGCTGTGTTCGAAGATCACGAGAGCGCCCAGGGAGAGGACCTGTGCGGCAAGTGTTACGTAGACGACAGAAGCTGCCCTAGTGGGCGGTGCCTGGGCGTAGCGCACGTTGTTCTCCCCCCGGGCCATGCGCTGAGGTTCTGCTTCACTTCTATCCCGCCAGGTCACTTGTTAATCAGCTCACGACACCGGATTCCCACGCCCAAGCTGCGATTTCCACCCGATTACGGACACGGAGCTTTCCTTGGATGCTCCCCAAATGGGTCTTTACCGTCGAAAGTGATACAAACAGCTCGCCGGCCACTTCCTGGTTCGTGCGGCCCCTCGCCACCAGGCGTACGACGTCGAGTTCGCGGTCGGTCAGCGGGTCGTTCAGCGGGGCGGCGACGCGGAGCTTGGGCTGGGCCAGGTGCTGCAGCAGCCGTACCGTCACCGAGGGCGACACCAGCGAGTCGCCGCCCGCCGCCGCCTTGACCGCCTCGATCAGCAGCGTGGGCCCGCTGTCCTTGAGCAGGAAGCCGAGGGCCCCCGCGCGCAGCGCTCCGTAGACGTACTCGTCCAGGTCGAAGGTGGTGACGATGACGATGCGCATGGGGTTCTCGACGCCGGGGCCGGCCAGGGCGCGGGTCACCTCGATGCCGTCCAGCTTGGGCATGCGGATGTCGAGCAGGCAGACGTCCGGCCGGAGCCGCCTCGCCTCGGATACCGCCTCCGCGCCGTCGGCGACCGCCGCCACGACCTCCATGTCCGGTTGCGCATCTAAGATCATCTGAAATCCGGTACGGACAAGTTGTTGATCGTCGGCGATGAGTACGCGAATAGTCACGGCGACAACTCTAGGATCAGCCGTTCGGCCGAGGGGGACAGGACGTCCGGCCGATCCGCCCGGCCCCTGTCCGGCGAGAGGCTCGACGCCATGAACGATGTGCTTGTTGGACGGGCCCTGGCCAAGCGGTTCGGGCAGACGGTCGCCCTGGCCGGAGTGGACCTCGCGGTCCGTGCCGGGGAGGCCGTGGCGATCATGGGCCCGAGCGGCTCCGGCAAATCAACCCTGCTGCACTGCCTGGCCGGCATCATGAAGCCCGACTCGGGCGAGGTGCACCTGCTCGGCCAGCGCATCGACAACCTGCGCGAGCGCGACCGCAGCGCGCTGCGCCGCACCCGCTTCGGCTTCGTCTTCCAGTTCGGCCAGCTCCTGCCCGAGCTGCCCGCCGAGGAGAACGTGGCCCTCCCGCTGATGCTCGGCGACGTGCCGAGGCCACAGGCGGTACAGCAGGCCCGCGACTGGTTCGGCCCTCTCGGCCTGCACGGCATGGAGACCCGGCGCCCCGGCGAGCTGTCCGGCGGCCAGGCGCAGCGCGTCGCCATCGCCAGGGCGCTGGTCAGCAAGCCCGCGGTGGTCTTCGCCGACGAGCCGACCGGCGCGCTCGACCAGACGACCGGCCAGGAGACGATGCGGCTGCTGGTCGAGGCGACCAAGCACAACGGCGCCTGCCTGATCGTGGTGACCCACGACCCCAACGTGGCCGGCTGGTGCGACCGCACGGTCGAGGTCCGCGACGGCCACCTGCTCGCCGGCGGGGTGCGCGCGTGAACCTCGACCTGACCTGGCGGCTGCTCAAAGGCGGTGGCCGCAAGGGCCTGCTGGGCACCTGGCTGACCCTGGGCGCCGTCGCCGTGTCCACGGCGCTGCTGCTGTTCGCGGTGGCCGCCAACTTCGCCTTCGGGGCCAGGGCCGACCGGAGCGCCTGGCGCAACCCGGTCGCGACCAAGGGCACGGCCGTGGCGATCGAGGCGGCCCGGCACGACTACGTACGCGATAAGGAGATCACCATCATCGACCTGGCGGCGCTCGGCGCGGACGCGCCCGCGCCGCCCGGCATGGCCCGCTTCCCCGCGCCCGGCGAGGTCTGGCTCTCCCCGGCGCTGAAGGAGCTGGCCGGGCAGTTGCCCGCCGAGCAGCTCGCCGCCCGCTTCCCGAACCCCAAGGGCGTGCTCGGCGAGGAGGCGCTGATCTACCCGGGCGAGCTCGTCGCGGTCGTCGGCCACAAGCCGGACGCGCCCGAGCTGACCAGGCCGAGGAGCGACGACTGGATCGTCGGCTACAGCCCGGTGAAGGTGGCGAGCCTGGCGGGGGAGCCGATGGACGACGCAGAGGCCTACCAGGTGCTGGCGCTCATCGCCAGCGTGCTCATGGTCGTGCCGCTGCTCGTGTTCGGGGGCGCGGCGGCCCGGCTCACCGTGGCCAGGAGGGACCAGCGCCTGGCCACGCTCAGGCTGGTCGGCGCGACGCCCGGCCAGGTGGTCGGGATGACCGTGGCCGAGGCGGTGATCGTGGCCTTCGCGGGGGCGGTCACGGGCACGCTCGCCTACGCCCTGGCGGCGCCTCTGCTGGCCGGGATCCAGATCGGCGGCGGGCCGTGGTTCGTCTCCGACCTGTGGCCGAGCCCGCTGGTCCTGGGCGGGCTGCTGGTCGCGGTCCCGCTGCTGGTGGGGCTGTCGGCCGTGGTGGGGCTGCGGCGGGTCGTCGTCAGCCCGCTCGGGGTGGCCAAGCGGGAGACGCCACCCGCGATGCGCTTCATCAGGGTCGTCGTCCTGCTCGCGGTGCTCGCCGCCGTTCCGTTCCTGAGCCGGGGCAACGCCGTGGGCCCCATCGCGGTGGTGATCGGCCTGGCGTTCCTCTGCGTCAATCTGGTCGGCCCGTGGGTGGTCGGCATCATCGGGCGCGTCACAGCCGGGCGGGCCAGGCGGCCGGCGCGGCTGCTGGCGGGCCGCCGGCTGGTGGACGATCCGCGTTCGGCGTGGCGCACGGTGAGCGGGGTGGCCATGACCGGCTTCGTCGCCGGGTTCCTCTGCCTGCTCAGCCCAGGCGCTCTCAGCGGCTCCGCCACCACGGGTCAGCTCCAGGTGGCCGTCCCGGCGGATCAGACGGCCACCGTGGCCGAGCAGGCGCGCACCCGGCTGAAGGCGGCGGGGATCACGGCCACGGTGAAACCGGCGAAGAAGCTCGTCGCCGTCGCGCTCGGCACCTCGGCCGACGCCGCGACCGTCGACCGGGCCCGTACGGCCCTCGCCGGGCTCGTTCCCGGGCACACGCCCACCACGGAGGCCGACGACGACCACTTCGGCGTCCAGATCCTGGCCGACGTCCGCGCGGGCACGGTGGTCGTGCTGTCGGTGTCGTTCCTGGTGGCCATCGCCAGTGCCGGGATCACCGCCGCCTCCTCGATCCTCGACCGCCGCCAGACGTACGGGCTGCTGCGCCTGGCGGGCACGCCGCTGGAGGTGCTCGACAAGGCGCGCAGGGCCGAGACGCTCATCCCGCTCACCGTGATGGGTGGCGGCGCGATCCTGGTCGGCGCGTTCTGCGCCTCGCCGTTCATGATCGGCGCGGTGAACGCGACCGGGGTGATCACACTGGTCGTCTGCGTCGGGCTCGGGTTCGCCGGGGTGATCGCGGCGGGGGCGCTGAGCAGGCCCTTGCTCCAATCGGTCACCACCGACCCGGCCCCGCGCCCCGACTAGCGTCAGTTCAGTACGAGGTCGCGGATGATCGTCAGTGACCGCTCGTCACGGGGCCCCATCACGAGCAGGCTGGTGACCGGGCTCTGACGCCAGAGTTCGAGGCGTTCCTTGATCCGTCCGGGCGGGCCGACGAGCGAGATGCCGTCGGCCAGCTCATCCGGGATCGCCTGGAACGCCTCGTCCTTCTTCCCGGCCAGATAGAGCGCCTGGATGCGCTCGGCGGCCTCGGCGAAGCCCATCCGGCCGATGATGTCGGCGTGGAAGTTGCGGTGCTTGGCGCCCATGCCGCCGATGTAGAGCGTGAGCATCATCTTCACGCCGTCGAGCGCGGCCCGTACGTCGTCGGAGATCACCACCATGACCATGGCCGCGACGTCGAAGCCGGGCGCGGCGCCCGACAGCGCCTCGCCGTACATCTCCTCGATCTTGGAGGGGAAGGCGAACAGCGGGAGCCAGCCCTGACCGAGCTCGGCGGCCAGGGCCACGTTCTTGGGCCCCTCCGCGCCGAGATAGAGGGGGATGTCGGGCCGCAGCGGGTGGGTGATGAGCTTGAGCGGCTTGCCGAGCCCGTCCGGCAGGGGGAGCGGGTAATGCGCTCCGTCGCTGGTCACCGGCTCCTCGCGGCGCCACACCTGGCGCATGATGTCGACGTACTCGCGGGTCCTGGTCAGCGGCTTGGCGAACGGCTGGCCGTACCAGCCCTCGACCACCTGGGGTCCCGAGGCGCCGATGCCGAGCAGCAGCCGCCCGCCCGTGAGGTGGTCGAGCGTCATCGCGGTCATCGCCGTGGTGACCGGCGGCCGGGCCGACATCTGGGCGATCGACGTGCCGAGCTTGATGCGCGAGGTACGCGCGCCGTACCAGGCCAGGGGGGTGAAGACGTCGCTGCCGTACGCCTCGGCGGTCCATATCGAGTCGTAGCCGAGCCGTTCGGCCGTCAGGACCGTTTCGGTCGCGTCGTCCGCGTTGCGCTGCCAGTAGCCGAGCTGCAAGCCGAGCTTCATGTGACACCTCCGGAATTAAGTTCTATTACGGCTGTCGAGGTGCCGGGTGTCAATGCATGATCTTTCGGGGAAATTAGCTGCGTGGTTAACGTGCTGTGTCGCCTCGCCTGCGTTCTGCTGCTGCTGTCAGCGGCGGTGGCGCCGATGATGCGGCCGGCGGTGGCCTCCGGGGCTGCCCGGCCGAACATCGTCTTCGTGGTGGCGGACGACCTGGAGAACGGGACGCTCCCGTACTTTCCCGCGATAACCCAGCAGTTGGTGCAGCAGGGCGCCTCGTTCGAGCGGTTCTTCGTGACGAACTCCTGGTGCTGCCCGTCGCGCACGTCGATCCTGCGTTCCCAGTACGTCCACAGCCATGGGGTGTGGACCAACACCGCACCCGAAGGCGGCTTCGACCGCTTCCACACTCTGGGCTTGGAACGTTCCACGATCGGGACCTGGATGCAGCAGGCCGGCTACCGCACGGGGCTCATGGGCAAGTTCCTCAACCACTATCCGGGCACCACCGCCGCCGAGACGTACGTGCCGCCCGGCTGGCACGAGTGGGACGTGCCCGTACGCGACCTGTACCAGGAGTACGGCTACCGCCTCAACGAGAACGGGAAGCTGGTGGACCACGGCTGGGGCGAGGAGGACTACCTGGAGGACGTGCTGGCGGGCAAGGCCCGTGACTTCATCACCGCCGCCCAGCAGCCGTTCTTCCTGTACCTCGCCCCCATCGCGCCGCACAACCCGGCCAACCCCGCCATCCGGCACGTCGACGCGTTCCCCGACGCGCGGGCGCCGCGCACGCCGTCGTTCGACCAGCCGGACGTGTCGGAGGAGCCGGAGTGGCTGCGGTCGAGGCCGCCGTTCTCGCGCAAGGCCATCGAGGAGATCGACGAGCGCTACCGCAGGAGGCTGCGGGCCATGCTCGGCGTCGACGACCTCGTCAACTCGGTGATCACCACCCTTCGGAACACCGGCAAGCTCGACAACACCTACATCTTCTTCACCTCCGACAACGGCTTCCATCTCGGGACCCATCGCCTCCAGCAGGGCAAGACCACCCCGTTCGAGGAGTCCATCCACGTCCCGCTGGTGGTGCGCGGGCCGGGCATCGCGCCAGGCTCGACGATCAAGGAGTTGACGGCGACGGTGGACCTGGCGACCACCTTCGCCGCGCTCGGCGGGGCCACGGTGCCGCCGTTCGTCGAAGGGCGGTCGCTGGTGCCGCTGTTGCAGGGGCAGCACCCGTCGCCGTGGCGGCGGAACGTGCTGGTCGAGTTCAGCAGGCCGGCCGACGTGTCGTCGGCCGCGCAGACGCCGGTGCCCGCCTATGAGGCGTTGCGGACGGATATGTATACGTATGTGAGGTACTCGACCGGCGAGCTCCAGCTGTACGATCTCACCCGAGATCCGTACGAGCTGCACAACCTCGCGCGGCTCGCGGATCCGCAGCTCCTGCTGGGGCTCCAGGAACGGCTGTCGAGGATGCACGCCTGCTCGGGCGCCACCTGCCTGCAGGCCGACTCAGCCGGCTGAGCAGGCGTTGGGGACGGGCAGCCGGCCCGCACGGTAGGCGTTCGGCGGCACCCCCATCACCTCACGGAACTCCGCCGTCATGTGCGACTGGTCGTAGTAGCCCGCGTCGGCGGCCAGTGACGCCGCCTCCTCACGGCACACCCTGGCCAGCACGCCACGGACCCGGTCGATGCGGGCGAACCGCTTGGGCGGGACGCCTACGCCACCCGTGAACAGGTTGCGCAGGTGCCGCTCGCTCACCCCCAGCTCCCTGGCCACCTCGGTCACCGGGGGCCGCGCCGCTCCGGCCGAGAGCAGCGCCGCCGCCGCGCCCACCAGGCCGGCCCGGTCCAGGTCGGCGGACGGCTGCGCGGCGAGCCGGTCGCGGAAGGCCGCCTCCAGCCGTGTCATCACCCGCTCCGCCCAGTCCTCTCCCGTCACCAGGTCCGCCAGCTCGCCGGCCAGCCGGTCCGCTCGCGCCCCCCAAAGGTCCCGGAGGGGGATGATCTGATCCACGAGCTCGCTCATCGGCGCTCCGAGCAGGGGCCGGGCGGTCTCCGGGCGCAGTCGTACCGTGACGCAGTGCGGCACGTCCTTGGGCGCCAGGTAAGACGCCCGCGTGCGCGGCCCCAGCACGTACAGGCGCCCGTCCCCGTCGACCGTGCGGAAGGCCACCATCGGCGCGGTGTCGGGCTCCCGGACGTGGATCCGTCCGGCTCTCGGAAGTGCTGTGCTCATGTGCCGATTCTTCCTATAACCAGAGGGAGGTGCGCTGCCAGCCTCAAAGACATGATTCTGATCACCGGTGCCACGGGCACCATAGGCAGTCTGACCGCCCGCCTCCTCCTCGAGCGCGGTGAAGACGTCCGCTCCATGACCCGGGACCTCTCCCGCGCGCCCGGCGGCGAAGCCGTCCAGGCCGACTTCGAGGACCCGCGATCGCTGCGGCAGGCGTTCGAGGGCGTGTCGGCCGCCCTTCTGCTGACCGGATTCGGCCAGAAGCTGAAGGAACACGACCAGGCCATGATCGAGGCGGCCAGAGCGGCGGGCGTCAAGAAGGTGGTGAAGCTCTCGGCCGTCGGCACGGGCGACACCGACGACCCCGCCGACGTCAGATCGTGGCACGTGCCGGGCGAGGAGGCCATCAAGGCGAGCGGCATGTCATGGACCATGCTCCGCCCGGCCGGCTTCGCCTCCAACTCGCTGGGCTGGGCGGAAGCCGTCAAGGCGGGCGGTCCGATCCCCAACTTCACCGGCGACGGCGCGCAGCCCATCATCGATCCGCGCGACATCGCGGCCGTGGCGGTGGCCGCTCTCACCACGAGCGCGCACGACTCGCGGACCTACGAGCTCACGGGTCCGGAGCTGCTCAGCGTCCCCGCCCAGGTGGCGATCCTGGCCAAGGTGCTCGGCCGCCCGCTTGCGACCGTCGAGATCCCCATCCAGACGGCCAAGGAGCAGATGCTCGCCTCGGGCGCCGATCCCACCCTGGTCGAAGTCGCGGCCACGGGCTGGACCATGCTCAAGGAGGTGGGCTGGCCGCACGTCTCGGAGGACGTCCAGTCGGTGCTGGGCCGCCCGGCCGCCTCCTACGAGTCCTGGGTCCGGGACCACCGGGCCACTTTCAGCTAAGAGACGGGTACGCGTGGGCCAGGTGCTCGGCGACCGCGGTCGCGGCCTCCTCGGCATCGCCCGCCTGTACGGCCGTGAGAATGCGTTCGTGGTCGGCCCGTAGCACGGACGTGTCGCCGAGTCGCGTCACCGCCTCCACCGAGTAGCGCCGCATCGTGTCGCGCAGCGACCGCATGATGGCCGAGATCAGCCGGTTCCCCGACGCGTCCGCCAGCGCGCAGTGGAAGGCGGTGTCGTGCTCGACGAACTCCTCCGCCGACCGCGCCGCGTCCATGCCCGCCAGGGCGGCGGCGAGGCCGGAGGTGTCGGCCCCGGCCGTGGCCGCGTGTGTCGCCGCCCAGCGTTCGATCATCAGCCGGGTGTCGATCACCTCGCGCAGCTCCAGGCTGGCCAGTCCCAGATGCAGCCGGAGCAGGTCGGTGAGCGCCGTGTCGGGGCGGGACGTCAGCACCGCCCCGGCGTCCGGCCCCCGGCCCACCTGCGACGACACCACGCCGAGCGTCTCCAGCACGCGCATGGCCTCCCGCACCGACGAGCGGCTGACCCCCAGTTGCTCGGCCAGGCTGCGCTCGGCGGGCAGCCGGTCGCCGGCGGTGAGACCGTCTTCGGCGATGCGCCGTTCGATCTGTGCGAGTACGTCCTCGAATGTGCGAGTCCGCCGGACGGGACGCCAGTCGGTCACCACTGTCCCCCTGGGTGTGGATTCGATATGGTCTGACCATACTGTGGTCAGACCATACATCGGAAGGAGAGTTGTGCGAGTCGCCCTGTTCATCACGTGCGTGAACGACACGCTCTTCCCCGGCACCGGCAAGGCCGTCGTGTCGCTCCTGCGCAGGCTCGGCTGCGAGGTGGACTTCCCCACCGCCCAGACGTGCTGCGGCCAGATGCACGTCAACACGGGCTACCGCGAGGAGGGCGTACGACTGGCGCGCCGCTTCACCGAGGTGTTCGCCGGATACGACGCGGTCGTCGCGCCGTCCGGATCGTGCGCCGCCATGGTGCGCGAGCAGTACCCCAAGCTGGTCCGGCCGGGCAGCAGGGGAGCGGCGGCGGTCGCCGAGGTCGCGCCCAAGGTCTACGAGCTCTCCGAGTTCCTGCTGGACGTCCTGAAAGTCGACGACGTAGGCGCATATTTCCCGCACCGGGTGACATATCACCCGACGTGTCACTCGCTGCGCGGGCTGCACCTCGGCGACCGCCCGACCAGGCTCCTCCAGAACGTCCGGGGTCTGGAGCTGGTCCCGCTCCCGGCGGCGGACGAGTGCTGCGGCTTCGGCGGCACGTTCTCCGTCAAGAACCCGGCCGTCTCCGCCGCCATGGGCGCCGACAAGGCACGCAGCGTGCTCGACACGGGCGCCGAGGTGCTGTGCGCGGCCGACAACTCGTGCCTGATGCACATCGGCGGCACACTCAGCCGCCAGCGGACCGGGGTCCGGGTCATGCACCTGGCCGAGATCCTCGCCTCGACCGAAGCTTCCACCAAAGGTGGCGACGCCCAATGAGCGCGACATTCATCGGCATGCCAGGAAATTTCCCGACAAATGCGGCGCAGGCCGTACAGAACTCTCAGCTTCGCTACAACCTCCGCAAGGCCACGCACACCATCCGGGGCAAGCGCGCGAACGTCGTCAACGAGCTCCCCGACTGGCAGGAGCTCCGCGCGGCCGGTAAGGCGATCAAGGACGACACCCTGCGCCACCTCGACCGCTACCTCGTCCAGCTGGAGGAGGCCGTGACCAGGGCGGGCGGCCACGTCCACTGGGCCCGCGACGCCGACGAGGCCAACCGCATCGTCACCCGGCTCGTCCAGGCCACCGGCGAGACCGAGGTGGTCAAGGTCAAGTCGATGGCCACCCAGGAGATCGGCCTCAACGAGGCGCTGGCCGCGCAGGGCATCACCGCCTACGAGACCGACCTGGCCGAGCTGATCGTCCAGCTCGGCGACGACTTCCCGAGCCACATCCTGGTCCCCGCGATCCACCGCAACCGGGCCGAGATCCGCGAGATCTTCCTCGACAAGATGCGCCCGGTCCCGGAAGACCTCACCGACGAGCCACGCGCGCTGGCCGAGGCCGCCCGGCTGCACCTGCGCGAACGCTTCCTCAAGAGCAAGGTCGCCGTCTCGGGCGCCAACTTCATGATCGCCGAGACCGGCACGCTGGTGGTGCTGGAGTCCGAGGGCAACGGCCGGATGTGCCTCACGCTGCCGGAGACCCTGATCAGTGTGGTCGGCATCGAGAAGCTGCTGCCCTCCTGGCGCGACCTGGAGGTCTTCCTGCAGCTGCTGCCGCGCAGCTCAACCGGCGAGCGCATGAACCCCTACACCAGCATGTGGACCGGCTCGACCGAGGGCCAGGACTTCCACCTGGTGCTGCTCGACAACGGCCGCACGAACGTGCTCGCCGACGAGGTGGGCCGCCAGGCGCTGCGCTGCATCCGCTGCTCGGCCTGCCTGAACGTCTGCCCGGTCTACGAACGCGCGGGCGGCCACGCCTACGGCTCGGTCTACCCGGGCCCGATCGGCGCGATCCTCACCCCGCAGCTCAGGGGCATGTCGTCGGAGCTCGACGCCTCGCTGCCGTACGCCTCCAGCCTCTGCGGCGCCTGCTACGAGGTGTGCCCGGTCGCCATCGACATCCCCGAGGTGCTCGTGGACCTGCGCGCCAAGGTCCGCCACGCGCCGGCCGAGCGCGTGGGCATGCGCGTGGCGGGCTGGATACTCAACGACGAGGTACGCCTGTCGAAGGCGCAACGCCTGGCCACCCGCTTCCGCAAGGTGGTGCCGAAACGCCTGCCGGGCCCGCTGTCGGCCTGGACCGACACCCGGGACCTGCCGGAGATCCCGGAAGAATCGTTCAGAGACTGGTGGGAGCGTAATGAGCGCGCGTGACGAGATCCTGGCCAGGGTCCGCCGAGCCGTGGAAGGCGCGCCCGAGGTGGCGATCCCGCGCGGCTACCGCACGGCAGCGCAGGTGGAGGACCTGGTGGGGCTGTTCGCCGAGCGGGTGGACGACTACCGCGCGGTCGTGCACGTGCTGCCTTCGGCCGAGGTGCCCGGCAAGATAACCGAGCTGGTGGCCGGCCGCCGGATGGTCGTGCCGGACGGGCTGCCGCCGGAGTGGCGGGTGCCCGGCGGCGTCGCGGGCGGCACGGTGGCCGAGCTGGACGGCGCCGACGGGGTGGTCACCGGCTGCGCGGTGGCGATCGCCGAGACCGGCACGATCGTCCTCGACGCGGGCCCCGGTCAGGGCCGCAGGGCGCAGACCCTGGTGCCCGACTATCACCTGTGCGTGGTCCGCGCGGACCAGATCGTGGCCGGCGTCCCCGAAGCGGTGGCCAGGCTCGACCCGGTCCGCCCGCTGACCTGGATCAGCGGGCCGTCGGCGACCAGCGACATCGAGCTCAACCGGGTGGAGGGCGTACACGGGCCCAGGACGCTGGAAGTGATCATAAGTACCTGATGACCGCCGCCACGTCCGCGACCTCCGGAGTGAACCACAGCTCGGCGTCCGTCATGGTCGCGGCCCTGGCCAGCGCGGAGTCCGCGCGTTCCGGCCGCGGCTCGTCGACCCCCCAGCCGCGTAGCTCCCCGGCGTCGGGGGCCAGTTGCGTGCCGCCGCCGCCGATCCACATGGGCTGCGGCAGCTCGCCCGGCATGAGCACCGCGTGCACCCTGCCCTCCCGCAGGGCGTGCGCGACGCCGGCCCGTCCGGTGGGGCCGCCGGCCTCGCGGTGCCGGTCGAGCAGCTCCGCCCGGCGGCGCTCGAGGTAGGCGTCGAGCGCGGTCTCGGCGTCGCGTACGAACTGCCCGTGGTCGGCCCGGCTGCCGTGCTCGACCATCATCACGCGGTCCGCGGACTTCGTACCGAGGTGGTTGCAGAGCAGCGCGCGCGACTTCGGCTCGCCGCCCAGCACGATCAGTTCGAGGCCGAGCCGCCGGACCTGCTCGTCGATCTCGTGCGCGACGGCCACCGCGGTCTGCTCCCACGCCTCCTCCACGGCGCGCTCGTACCGCTTCTGCGACCAACCGCCCTGCGCGGTCTTCGGCAGCGGCCACGAGGTGGCCTCCACGGTGGACCGGCGGGGCGAGCCGCCGCCGAAGGCGGTCAGCTCGGCGCCCGCGTGGTCGGCGATGACCCGCAGATGCGGCACGTTCTCCCCGCGCAGCATGAGCATGGGCGTGACCAGCGGCAACGGCGAGTACGCGGCCAGCGCGGCCGGCTCCTCGGCGAACGTCTCCGCCAGCACCACGTCGCCGTGGGTGGCGAACATCGCCCGCCCGGCCGCCGCCCCGGCCGCCTCCGCCTCCAGGGCGTCGAGCGTCGCCGGGTCCGCCTCGCCACGGAGCCGGCGGCGCAGCACCTGCCAGTGTCGCTCGCGGTCGCGCTGAGTGAGCCCGGCCAGATAGACCGACGCGTACGGCCCGCGGCGCTCAAAGAGCGGCCGGATGAAGTCGAGCCGCACTGCTCACCACCTCCACTTCTTCCTCTCCCCTGCGCCTACCCCCGCTTTCATGAGCAAACATCGCGAGTGTGTACCCTGCCGAGGGTGTTCGATCCCGGCGTGAGAATCACCACCGCGCGGCTCGTGCTCCGGCCCTTCAGCACCAGGGACGCCGACCGGATCCGGTCGATCGTGCAGTCCGGTGTCCAGTTCCTGCCGCCCGGCACGCCCGCCAAGGTGTCGGGCATCGCGCACTGGCTCAAGACCGGCGTGCACGAGCTGCGGCGCTCCGGGCAGGGCGTGCACCTGGCGATGGCCGACGCCGACGACCGCGTCGTCGGCGCCATCAGCCTGTTCAAGACCGCGTGGGGCGCGGGCACGACCGAGGTCGGCTACGGCGTGCACCCCCTCTACCGGGGCCGCGGCTTCGCCCCCGAAGCCGTGCGCGGGCTGGTCGACTGGGTGTTCGCCACCACCGAGTTGCGCAGGATCGATCTGACGGCCAACCTCGACAACCTGGCCTCGCTGCGCGTCGCGCAGAAAGCGGGCTTCACCTGGGAAGGCGTGCTCCGTGACGCCGCGATGGAGGACGACGGGCCGCATGATCTGGTGATCTTCGGCCTGCTGCGCGGCGACAGTCGCGCCCCTTTCGAGACGCTGCCCCGGACCGAGCTGCGTACCCAGCGACTGCTGCTCAGACCGCTGGCCGAGGCGGATGTGGCGGACCTGGCGGCCACGGGCGCCGACCCGCTCACCCAGGCCGAGACCGGGCTGCCGCGCGGTTACACCCAGGCGGACGCCCGCGCGTTCATCGGCGCCGCCGAGCGGGCACGGACCAGGGGACACGGGATCGCCTACGCCGTGGCGGAACTGGCCGGCGGCCGTTTCGTGGCGAACGTGGACCTCAGGGACGCCGACTGGGCCAACCGAACGGTGGAGGTCGGCTACATGACCGCGCCCTGGGCCCGCGGCAAGGGGTACGCGGGGGAGGCGGTGCGGGCGGTGTCCCGCTGGCTGTTCGTCACGCAGGGTTTCGTGCGGTTGCAACTGCGCGCCGCGGTCTCCAACGTGGCCTCGCAGCGTGTCGCGGAGAAGGCGGGCTTCGTCCGCGAGGGCGTGGTGCGCAACGCGCTCCAGGGCCGGGACCTGGTCGTCTACAGTCTCATCCCGTCCGATCTGAGCTAAGGGTTGGTTCGTGCGGACAGGCACACCGGACTGGCCCTCCTACCCCTTTGTGAAACTCCTCAGCAACAGTCACCCTTAGTGGTGAGGTGGTGAGGCCCATGATCACAGTGGTCGGGTGGGACGGATCAGAGCTGTCGGCCAGGGCGGTCGAGCGGCTGCGCGGAGCGACGCTCGTGGTGGGGCCCGACGCCATCATCGGGCAGCTCAAGCTGACCGCGCCGGTCGTGGCCGACGGGTCGCTGCTCCAGACCCTCGACAGCCACTTCGAGCAGGGCGAGGGCGCCGCCGTGGTGGTCGCCGAGGGCGATCCCGGCTTCTTCGGCGTGGTACGCAGGCTGCGCGCCCACGGGCTCAAGCCCGACGTGCTCCCCGCCACCTCGCTGGTCACCCGCGCCTTCGCCTGCGCCGGGCTCAACTGGGAGGACGCCCTGGTCGTCGCCCCGGCCGGCCCGCACCAGCTCAACCGCGTGGTCAACGCCTGCAGAGCGCACCCCAAGGTGGCCCTGCTGGTCGCGCCCGGGGTCGGGCCCGGTGACATCGCCCGCGAGCTGGCTCCGACCACCCCGCGCGAGCTCATCGTCTGCGAGGACATCGGCGGGCCCGACGAGCGGGTCACCCACAGCCGCATGGGTGAGGCCACCACCCGGCCGTGGAAGGACCCCGACGTGGTGCTCGTCATCGACCCCCTTCACCAGGCCAGAGAGCCCGGCTGGGTGGCGGGTGCGCAGCCGGGGCCGGCCGAGTGGGCGCTGCCGTCCGCGACCGCGATCCCGGCCGAGGCCAGGGCGTACATCCTGGCCAAGCTCGGCCCCAGGCTCGGCGACCTGGTGTGGGACGTGGGCGCCGGCTCCGGCGAGATCGCCGTCGAGTGCGCCAGGCTCGGCGCGGCCGTCGTGGCCGTCGAGCGTGACGACGCGGCCTGCGCCCGGCTGCGCGCCGCGGTGCTCGAACACGGCGTCAAAGTGGCGCTGGCCAGGGGCCAGGCGCCACCCGCGCTCGAACCGCTGCCCGATCCCGACGCCGTGTTCGTCGGCGGGGGCGGGGCCGATGTCATCGTCGCCTGCGCCGCCCGCCGCCCCCGTACGCTGGTCTGCGCGCTCAAGTCGGTCGAACAGGTCTCCGCGGTGCTCGACCGGCTCCGCGAGCACGGCTATCGTGCCGAGGGCACGCAGATAATCGCCTCAAAGCTCACCATTCAGCCGGACGGATCGCATAGCCTGACCGCGGCCGACCCAGTCTTCGTCGTGCACGCGACCCCCTCGCGTGTGGCGTGACCTGTCCCAACCGGCACGCATCGGTTATCCTCGCGTGTCTTGCCTACGCACCGGAGAATCCCTCAATGAAGCCCCCGCTCCTGCTCATCGGGCAGGGCTCGAACGATGACGCCGACTCCGCCGAGTTCGGCAGGTTCGTCCACAGGCTCCGATGCCGTCTGGACCAGCGGGCCGCCGACGTCTCCGGCGGCTATCTCGAGCGCGCCACGCCACGGGTGAGCGAGTCCGTCGCCTCCCTGGTCGCCCGGGGACACCACCGCCTGGTGGCGCTGCCGCTGAGCCTCAACCGGGTGGGCGCGGAGTTCCCCGCCGAGATGGCGCGGGTGCAGGAACGGCACCCGACGCTGATGTGCGACTACGGCCGCCCGCTCGGGCCCGACCCGCGCGTGCTCGCGCTGCTGGCCGAGCGGCTCAACGACGCCGCCACCGAGATACCCAAACTGCGCCCGCTGGAGCTGGTCGGCGGCCGCCCGCGGCTGCGGGCCGTCGACTCGGCGGCCATCGAGCCGCCTGCCCACATCGAGCCCGGGGAGACCGCGGTCGTCCTGGTCGGCGAGGGTTCCACCGACCCGACGGGCAACGCCGAGATCCACCGTGTCTCCCGGCTGTTCTGGGAGACGCACGCCTATGACTTCATGACGGTCGAGACCGCCTTCGTGTCGGTCACGCCACCCGGGGTCCCCGGCGGGCTCGAGCGCTGCCGCCGCCTGGGTGCCAAGCGCGTGATCGTCGTGCCGTACCTGCTGTTCGCGGGCGGGATGCTGGAGCGCGTGTGGGCGCAGGCGCTGGCCTATGGCGCCGGCCACCCCGAGCTCGACATCCGCTGCGCCGAGGTGATCGGCGACTGCGAGACCCTGGCCGATGTCGTCATCGACCGCTACGAGGAAGCGCTCCAACTTGGTCCCCTGATCCCTACCCGGAGGTAAGCCGTGCTCGCTGAGACGCTCGCCGCGATTCGCCCCGCCGACCCGCGCGCCATCGCCGACGCCCGGGCCTACCAGGACCGTCTCACCAAGCCGCGCGGCTCGCTCGGCGCGCTGGAAGAGGTCGCGGTACGTCTGTCGGGCGCCGCGGGCGCCACCCCGCCGCCCATGCCGGACCCGGCAGCCCTGGCCATCTTCGCCGCCGACCACGGCGTCCACGCCCAGAACGTCACCCCGTGGCCGCAGGAGGTCACGGTCCAGATGGTGGCCAACTTCCTGTCGGGCGGCGCGGTGGCCAACGCCTTCGCCAAGCAGGTGGGCGCGACGGTGACCGTGGTCGACGTCGGTGTCGCGGCGGACCTGCCCGACGCGCCTGGCCTGGTCAAGCGCAAGATCGGCTACGGTACGGACGACATGTCCGTGGGTCCGGCCATGACCGTGGATCAGGCCGTACAGGCTCTGGAAGCCGGCATCTCGGTGGCGCGCGAGCTGGTGGCGGGCGGCGCCCGCTGCCTGATCACCGGCGACATGGGCATCTCCAACACCACGGCCTCCGCCGCGCTGATCTCCGCCTTCACCGGCCGGGACCCCGTCGAGGTCACGGGCAGGGGCACCGGGATCGACGACGAGACCCACGCCCGCAAGGTGGAAGTGATCCGCGAGGCGCTCCGGGTGAACGGCGTGAACTCCGTCATGTCCCTGCCCAGCGACGCCCTGCGGGCGCTGGCCGCCGTGGGCGGCTTCGAGCACGCGGCGCTGGTGGGCTTCATCCTCGGCGGCGCCGCGGCCCGCGTGCCGCTGATCCTCGACGGGGTCATCGCCGGGTCGGCCGCCCTCGTGGCGGCCGCGCTCGACCCCGCCGCGCTGGATCACTGCGTCGCCGGGCACCGCTCTGCCGAGGTCGGCCACACCGCCGCCCTCGAACACCTCGGTCTGCGCCCCCTGGTGGACCTGGAGCTGCGGCTGGGGGAGGGCACCGGCGGGCTGCTGGCCTACCCGATCGTCTGCGCCGCCGTACGTGTCATGCACGAGGTCGCCACCTTCGACTCGGCGGGAGTGACGGAAAAACCCGTGTGATGATGGGGTCATGTCGAGATACGGCCCCATGTACGGGCCCGATATCACCTTCCTCGGCGTCGACCGATGCGACGTCGGCGACCCGGCGACCTACGCGGGCGCCGACGTAGTGATCATCGGGGCTCCGTTCGACGGTGGGACCTCCAACCGTCCCGGAGCCAGGTTCGGCCCGATGGCCCTGCGGCAGGCCTGTTACCTGCCGCACGACGGCTCCAGGCCCAGCCTGGCGCTGCGCGTGGACGCGCTCAAGGACCTGCGTGTGCTCGACGCGGGCGACGTCGAGTGCTACTCCGGCGACGTCGAGTCCTCGCTGGCCGCCATCGAGGACGCGGTCCACCGCGTCGCCGCCTCCGGGGCTGTGCCGCTCGTCCTGGGCGGCGACCACACGGTCGCGCTGCCCGACGCCAGGGGCACCGCCAGGGCGTACGAGCCGGGCCGCACCTCGATGATCCACTTCGACGCGCACGCCGACACGGGCAACATCGCCTTCGGCCACCTGTACGGCCACGGCCAGCCCATGCGCCGGCTCATCGAGTCCGGTGCCATCCGCGGTGACCGGTTCCTGCAGATCGGCCTGCGCGGCTACTGGCCGGGCCCCGAGACGCTCGGCTGGATGGCCGAGCAGCACATGCGCTCGTACGAGATGACCGAGATCGTCGCCCGGGGGCTGGAGGAGTGCCTGACCGAGGCGTTCGGCATCGCGCTCGACGAGTGCGACCAGATCTTCCTGTCCGTCGACATCGACGTCTGCGACCCAGGGCACGCGCCCGGCACCGGCACGCCCGAGCCGGGCGGGCTGTCGGCCAGGCAACTCCTCGACTCGGTCCGGCGGATCTGTTACGAACTGCCGGTGGCCGGCATGGAGGTGGTCGAGGTGGCTCCGCCGTACGATCATGCGGACATCACCGCGTTCCTCGGGAACCGGGTTATCCTTGAGGCGCTGTCAGCGATGGCCAGACGCCGGAAGGACGATAATGGCGGGCCCCGCTGGGATCCTCACCAGCCGCTTCTTGACGGCCGATAAATCTCTCGGTAAGACCCGGTAGGTTTACCTCTTAACACACCAAGCTTCGCGAACGGGAGATTCCCCAGCATGGGCCCCTACCTCCTTGGCCTGCGGCTTTCCGGGCGCCGGGTCCTCGTCGTGGGCGGCGGGCGTGTCGCCCAGCGAAGGGTTCCGGCGCTGTTGGAGGCCGGTGCCGAGGTCACCGTGGTGTCCACGAGCGTCACGCCGGCTCTCGACGACCTGATCGCCACCGGCCGGATCACCTGGCACGCCCGGCCCTACGAGGTCGGCGACTGCGACGGAGCCTGGCTCGTCCAGGCCTGCACCGACGACAGATCCGTCAACACCGCCGTCGCCGCCGAGGCCGAGGCCAAACGGATCTGGTGCGTGCGCGCCGACGACAAGGACGCCTCCGCCGCCTGGACCCCCGCCTCCGGGCGGGTCGACGAGATCACCGTGGCGGTGACCGCCGGCGGCGACCCGCGCAGGGCGGCCGGCATCAGGGACGCGGTCGTGGGCGCGCTGCGCGACGGCACGGTCGATGCCCGCCGCAGCCGTACCAAACCCGTCGGCGTGGCCCTGGTCGGCGGTGGGCCCGGCGATCCCGGCCTGATCACCGTGCGGGGGCGGCAGCTCCTCGCGCAGGCCGACGTGGTGGTCGCCGACCGGCTCGCGCCCCGCGCCCTCCTCGACGAGCTCGCACCCGACGTCGAGCTCATCGACGCGGCCAAAGTGCCCTATGGCAGGTCGCTCTCGCAGGAGTCCATCAACGAGTTGCTCATCGACCGGGCCAGACAGGGCAAGTTCGTGGTCCGGCTCAAGGGCGGCGACCCGTTCGTGTTCGGGCGCGGCGGCGAAGAGATGATCGCCTGTGCCCGCGCGGGCATCCCGGTCCTCGTGGTTCCCGGCATCACCAGCGCCGTGGCGGTGCCCGCCGCGGCCGGGGTCCCGGTGACGCATCGCGGGGCCAGCCAGGAGTTTCACGTGATCTCCGTGCACGTCGCGCCGGACGACCCCCAATCGACCGTCGACTGGCCGGGGCTGGCCCGTTCGCGGGGCACGCTGGTGCTGATGATGGCCGTCGAGAGGCTGGCGAAGGTGGCCGAGGCACTCCTGAGAGATGGACGCCCTCCGGAGACTCCCGTAATGGTGGTACAGGACGGTACTCTTCCGACCCAGCGGGCGGTTGTGGCTCCACTTTCCACCGTGGCCGACCGCGTGTCCGCGGCTGGTATACGGCCGCCGGCGATCGTCATCGTCGGCGACGTCGTAAGGGTCGGCCAGGAGGTCGAGATGGTTCGAGCGGGGCGTCTGCCGTGAGCACGGCCATGGATGACGGGCGCCAGGAGTCGCCTGGGGAGCAGACGTTGAGCTTCCGCGCCATCACGGACGAGTCCGCGGCGCCACCACCGGCCGCTGCGGTCGGGGACGATTCTGCGGCGTCATCCTCGACCGCTGCAGACGAAGACGAGTCCGCGGCACCGACGCCGGCCGCCGCGGTCGAAGACGATTCTGCGGTGCCGCCATCGGCCTCTGCGGTCGAAGACGATTCTGCGGCGCCATCGCCGGCCTCTGCGGCCGAGGGGGAGGCCCCGGCTTCGGCCGGAGAGTCTCCCGGCGAGGCGGCGGAGCTTGCGGTGTCGTCTGAGGAGCCCTCTGATGGGCCCGAGGCGTCGTCTGATGTCGGCGATGTGGGCGCGTCGGACTCCGAAGAGCCGGAGGAGCTTGACGTGTCGTCCGGCGAGGCGGCGGAGCTTGAGGCGTCGTCCGAGGAACCTTCTGATGGGCCCGAGGCGTCGTCTGATGTCGGCGATGCGGGCGATGTGGACCCCGCAGAGCCGGAGGCATGGGCCGAGTTGGACGAGCCGGCTGACGAGGAGCCTGACGTGCGGGCGGAGCTGGAGGAGCCTGAGGCTCCGTCTGACGAGGAGCCCGCGGAATCAGCCGAGCTCGCGCAGCCCGACGAGCCCGCGGAATCATCCGAGCTTGCGCAGCCAGACGAGCCAGCAGGGCCCGACGAGCACAACGAGCCCGCGGAGCCGGCCTGGCTCAGGGAGCTCGACGAGGCGGAGGCACGGGCGAAGCTCGCGGAGCAGCAGGCGCGGGCAGAGCTCGCGGAGACCGACAAGCCTGGGCAACCGGCCGGGTTCCTGACACTCGATGAGCCGCAGGCGCGGGTCGAGCCCGCGGAGACCGACGAGTCTGCCGAGGACGAGCCTGCGGGATCGGCGGACGCCGCCAAGGAGCCGTCCGCCTGGCACTTCCCGGACCCGCAGGCCGAACGAAAGGTGGCCGCGCAGGCTGTCCGCGAAGACTCCGCGGCGGCCGCCGACGCGGGGAAGCCCGCCGGTGGGAGGCCCCCCGCACCGCGCGTCGAGCCGCTGCCTCCCGAGATGGTCGCGGCGCTGACGGCGGCGCTCAACGCGCTTCGCGAGAGCGTGTCCGACCTGCGGTTCGGCCTGGACCTGCCGGGCGCGGTCGAGGCCAGGCAGGCCCGTGCCGACCTGCTCGCCCAGCTCCAGGACTACGTAATCCCGAGAGTACGGACGAACACCGCGCCCGCCCTCATAGTGGTCGCGGGCTCGACCGGCGCGGGCAAGTCCACCCTGGTCAACTCCCTCGCCGAGAAGAACATCTCCCGCACCGGCGTACGGCGGCCCACCACCGGCATCCCCGTGCTGGTCTGCCACCCGGACGACCGGCAGTGGTTCACCAAGGGTGACCTGCTCGGCGGTATGCGGCGGATCGACAAGCCCTCGCGCGACGCCGGCCTCGGCAGCCTGGTCGTGGTCGCGACCGAGAAGCTGCCGCAGGGCGTCGCGCTGCTCGACACCCCCGACATCGACTCGGTCGTCGAGGAGCACCACGAGATCGCCCACCGCATGCTCGACGCCGCGGACCTGTGGATCTTCGTCACCACGGCCGCCCGCTACGCCGACGCCCCCGCCTGGAACCTGCTGCGCCTGGCCAAGGAACGCGGTGCCCGGCTGGCCATCGTGCTCTCGCGCGTCCAGCCCAAGGCGCGTGAGGTCGTGCTGAAGCACTTCGTCCGGATGCTCACCGAATACGGCTTGGGCGAGGTCGACAGGTTCGTCATCGGCGAGGCGAAGGTGGTCGACGGCAGGCTGCCCGACCACGAGATGACCGATCTGCGCCTCTGGCTGGCCGAGCTCTCCGTCGACGAGGACCGCCGCGCGCAGGCCGTACACGAGACGCTCAACGGCGTGCTCGACAGCTTCCGCACCCGCGTCCCCGCGCTGGCCAGGCACCTGGAGGGGCAGGTCGCGTTCCGCACGGAGCTCCGCGCGGACGTGGAAGCGGCCTACATGAGCGCGCTCGCCGAGATCGACAAGGCGACCAGAAACGGCATGCTGGTCCACGGCGAGGTGCTGGCTCGCTGGCAGGACTTCGCCGGGTCCGGCGACCTCATGCGCACTATCCAGTTCCGCAAGCGGGGCAGGTCGAGCAGGCAGGCGCCCGAGCGTGTCACGGCGTTCCGATCGGCGCTGCGTGCCGGTCTGGAGTCGTTGATCGTCGCCGCCGCCAACCGCGCCGCCGAGGAGGTGGTCGCCCGCTGGCGGCACCGCTCGGAGCTGGGCGGCACGATCGGCGCCGGCCTCGACGGCCCTTCCGACGAGCTCGTACGTCATGCCGCCCGGGCCATCGCCGCCTGGCAGGAGCACGTCACGGAGCTCGTACGTACGGAGGGCGTGGCCAAGCGGTCGGTGTCGAAATTCGTGTCGTTCGATGCCGACTCGCTATCGTTGATCTTCATGGTCGCGATGTTCAGCGGCGGCACCGTCGAAGGCGTCCCGCACCGGCTGGTCAACGCGCTGCTCGGTGCCGAGTCGTTGCGCGGCATCGGCGCCAAGGCGCTCAGTGACCTCCGAGCCAGGATCGGCATGCTGTTCGACGAGGAATCCATGCGTTACGTGCAAGCGCTCGATTCGGCCGGGATACCCGACGAGTCCATCGCGACCCGCCTCTACCAAGCGACGTACAACCTCGAGGTCGCTCGATGACCACCGTCACCACCAGGCCGGGCCTGGCTCCGCGGCTGACCGCGCTGACCAAGATCGTCGAGCTCGGGCCCGGGCGGCTTGACCAGAAGCTGCTCTCCGAGGCGAGCACGCTGCTGACGCGGGCCGGTGACCGGCTCAAGCTGTCGTCGGAGCACACCGTGGTCGCCCTTGCCGGCGGCACCGGCAGCGGCAAGTCGTCGCTGTTCAACGCGATCTCCGGGCTGGAGCTGTCGCCCACGGGCGTGCGCCGGCCCACCACCGCCCGTACACACGCCTGTGTGTGGGGGCTGGAGGGTGCCGCGCCGCTGCTCGACTGGCTGCAGATCCAGTGGCGCCACCGCTTCGCCCGCGCCAGCGCGCTGGACAAGGGCGAGAGCCAGCTCCACGGGCTGATCCTGCTCGACCTGCCCGACCACGACTCGATCAGGGCACTCACCGACACCGAGGCCGACCGGCTCATCGGCCTGGCCGACCTCGTGGTGTGGGTGCTCGACCCGCAGAAATACGCCGACGCCTCCACGCACCGGCGCTACGTCGCCGAACTGGCCGGGCACGAGGCGGTGACCGTGTTCGCGCTCAACCAGGCCGACCGGCTCAGCCCCGAAGAGCTCGCCGAGCTGGTCATCGACCTCAACGACCTGCTCCGCCGCGAAGGCGTCGAACACCCCAGCGTGGTGCCCACCTCGGCGGTCAGCGGCCGGGGCGTCGACAGCCTCAAGAGCGTCATCTCGAGCGCGGTCAGCCGGCGGCGGGCGGCCATCCACAAGATCGAAGCCGACCTGCGCCGGCTGGAGCAGCGCCTGTCCCAGACCATGCCGGTCGGCCAGGCGCTCTCCGCACCGGCGTCGGTCGACGAGGCCCGCAGGCTCGGTCTGACGGACGCGCTCTGCGACGCTGTGGGCGTTCCGGCCGTGGGCGAGGCCATGGAGAACGTCTACGCCGAGCGGTCGAGCCGCTGGGTGGGCTGGCCGTACCCGCGCTGGCTGGCCAAGTTCCGTCCTGACCCGCTCAAATCGCTGCGCCTGGAGGATGTCAGCGACGAGATCCGCGGCATCACGACCGGGTCGGTGAGTGCGCAGGCCGCCGAGGTGTCCAACGCCGTACAGGCGCTGGCCGACGGACTGTCGGTCGGGATGCACCCGGTGTGGCGCACCGCCGTGCACCGCGCGGCCCGCTCCCGCTCCAGCCAGCTGCCCAAAGCGCTGACCGAGGACCTCACGGAGGTCGCGCCCGAGCTCGACCGGGTTCCTGGCTGGTGGCGGCTGCTGAAGATCTGGCAGTACTTCCTGGTCGGCGCCTTCGTCGGCGGACTGGCCTGGCTGACGGTGGGGCTGACCGTCCCCGGCCAGCTGCCCGCGGCTCTCCAACTGCTCGGCGACAGCGCCGCGCTGCCCTGGGTGGGGCTGATGATGGCCTCCGTACTGGGGCTGGGGGCGCTGTCGGGCATCGCGTCGCGTAACTTCGTCGTGCTTGGAGCGTCGAGGGAACGCGAACGGCTGGAGCGGGAGATGCGCCGCCGGGTGGCCGCGGTGTCGGAGACCATGGTGGTGGAGCCCGTCGAACGCGAGCTCGGCCGTCACCACGCCTTCTACAGCGCCATGCGCGGCCTGTCCGGCTGACCTCCGTCCACAGGCCTCCGCCCCAGCGGTGGCCTTATCCACAGAACCCCGTTCGCCTCCTCCCGCCCCTGCCCGCCTGAGGCACCGTATTCCCAGGTCGCGGGCACCCCGCCCGCCACAGGGGAGGCAACGGGATGAACGACATCTACATCACGCTCACCGGCAACGTCGCAGCAGAGCCACGGCAATACAGCTTCGACGACGGGGCCAGGGTGACCTCGCTCCGAGTGCTCACCACCCACCGTTATTTCGACAGGAAGACCGGGCAGTGGGCCGACGGTGAGCGGGTGTGCTTCGCGGTCCGCTGCTGGCGCGCCCTCGGTGACAATGTCGCCAAATCTGTGCAGGTAGGGCAGCCTGTGGTCGTTTCCGGGAAGCTCCGCATCAGGGAGTTCGGCCCCGAGGGCGACCGGCGCTTCATGCCCGAGGTGGAGGCCAGCGCGGTGGGCCACGACCTGCGCTGGGGCACAGGCGTCTTCGCCAAGCCGGAGCGCGCCGGCGGCACCGTCTCGGTGAGCAAGGAGATGCGCGACCGCCTGGACGAGGAAACTCAGGACTGGGCCCTGGGCGCCAAACCCACCCCCGACCGCCACACGGCAACCCGGCTGGATGCTCGATCGGACGCCAGGACGGATGCTGAAGGCGTTACTCGGGCGGATGCGCGGATGGACGTGCGAGCGGATGCTCAGGCCGTTACTCGGGCGCATGTGATCGATGAAGGTGTCGTAGTCAGCGGCGCGGAGGAGCAGCAGCGCGCACCCGAACACCTGGCGGAGACGCGAGCTCTCGCGGACGGGGTCTCGGCATCGCCGGACCGCCCGATCTCGCAGCAGGATCGCTCGACTTCACAGACGCACACGTCCGGGGAGAGCGGCCCGGTCGGAGAGGGACGTGCACTGACTGCTGGCGCCAAGGAACAGACATCCGCCAGCGTGCTCGGCACCGGCTCTCGCCGCAGCCGCACCCTCGAAAGCACCACTACGACAGGCTCCACCAAGCAGGGCACCGGCACCTCACCCACCAAGCAGCCCAGCGCCAAGCGATCCGCCTCGTCATCAACAGGTGCTGCGCCAACCGCCTCAACGGGGTCCCCGTCCGCAGGCGCTCTCACTCACACAGACAGGAGCAGCAGCGCAACCGTACGGATCTTGGGCGCTGACGACAACGAGACCGAGGCGGAGGACGCCGGTTGGCCGACGGAGGAGCGGGCGGCGGCGTAGCGGGCTCTGCGGCACAACGGCTCACGCATGAGCGGAGCATCGGTCGATCAAGCCGGTGCCCGCTCATGCGCCCGCAGGGAGAGAGAGCGGGAGGGAGGGGTGCACCGGCCGTACGCGGTGATGCCATGGAGCCCCGAAGGACCTGGCACCGAAACTCGGCCGATGGCGTTGCCGGTTTCAGATGACTAGAGCGTCATTCAGGTCCAGGTCACGCCCTGCACCATGGCTGCTCCTTTCCGAGCACGGTCCGCTCGCGGAGTGAGCGGTGTCATTCGCCGACTACAGCACGTATGTGGTCACAACGTCAAACGTAGTGGGTTCCCATCGCGCAACGCACACTCCGCAATTAATGTGTTACACATCGTTAGTCAGGGAGGGGACGAGATGGCGGCGACCAGTCACGCCTCGGTCAAGCCTCGCAACGGTGTGTCAACGCTGGCCGACCGCTGGCCGCTACTCGGACAGCGCCGCCCGCTTCTGTACTACCTGGGCGGAATTGTCGCCCTCAATCTCGCCGCGACCGTCTATTTCATGATGTCAACTGTGCTTCGATGGCCGGAACTACTGACGTTCGCCGCCCTCATGGGCTGTGGCGCGGTCTGCATCGAGGCCACCAGACGCCTGGGCATGCCCGCCGGTGTGTCCCGTGACCTGCTGTCGGCATGGTGGTTGCCGGTGGCGTTGCTGCTACCGCCGGTCTACTCCCTGTTCGCCCCGATCGTGCTGCAGGTCCTGCTGCAATGGCGGGTCCGTGCGACGGTCCTCTATCGACGGGTGTGCAGCGCGGCGGTCATCGGGCTGGCGGCCTGCACGGCGTCCGTGACGTTCCACTGGCTCGTGCCCAACTCGGCGGTGCTCTCGCGGGGCAACGGCCCCCCGATCGCTTTCGCGGTCGCCGCCGCCATGATCTTCGCCCTGCTCAACACCATCCTCATCGCGATCGCCGCGCACACCGCCAACCCCGACATCTCCTGGCGCGAGGTGCTCTGGGACAGGGAGAGCGTGCTCCTCGACGTCGTGGAGCTCTGCCTGGGAGTCACGGTCGCGATCGCCTGCGGGCTCAACCTCGCCCTGCTGATCCTCGCCCTGCCGCCGGTCGTCCTCCTCCAGCGCAGCCTCCTGCACGCCCAGCTTCAGGCGGCGGCCCGCACCGACTCCAAGACCGGCCTGCTGAACGCCGCCGCCTGGCAGCGGGAGGCCGACACCGAGATCGTCCGCGCCCGCCGCACCGGCGAGACGCTCGCCCTCCTGATCATCGACATCGACCACTTCAAACGGGTCAACGACAAGCACGGCCACCTCGCCGGCGACCAGGTCCTCGTCGGCGTCGCGGCCACCCTCCGCAGCCAACTGCGCGACTACGACGTGGTGGGCCGCTTCGGCGGGGAGGAGTTCGTGGTCCTCCTGCCACGCGCCGACGTCCACGAGGCGCGCCGAGTGGCCGAACGCCTCCGCTACTGCATCGGCCGCATGGCCGTCCCGGCCGACGACGCGATGATCAGCGTCACCGTCTCGGCGGGTGTGGCCCTGATGAGCGTCCACGGCGACGACCTGATCGAACTCCTGGCCGCAGCCGACCTGGCCCTGTACCGGGCGAAAGAACTCGGCCGCGACCGCGTCTGCATCCCCGCCGTCCAACCACCCCCACCCGCCCTCCCCGAAGACCCCGCCGCCTGACCCCGCACCCGATTTCCTCTCCTTCCGGAGGTTCGGTGGTCTGGAGCCGTACTTCGTTTTCCTCGTCCTTCCGGAAGTTCGGCCTCTAAGGGGGTACCTGGCGCCGTACCTGATTTGCTCGTGTTCACCGGGGGCAGGTCGCCGTCTGATGCCATATCCGATGTCACGTCAGCTCCGAAGACCCGGTTTCCGCGCATGTCCCTGAGGGCCGGCAGTCTGACGCTGTACCTGCTCTCTGCGCGCTTCCCGGGGAGCTGTCTGTCCGGCGCAACATCTGTTTCCCGCGTTTCGCGGACGCCCGGCTGTCTGAGGCCGTATCTGATTTCCCTGCCTTCGCGGGGAGTCGACCGTCCAGCGCAGAGTAGGCGCAGCTGGTGCAGCGTCCATCTGTGGCGGTGCGGCTCGATGGCGGCGGTGGCGGATTTGAACAGACGCTTGAGGCGTGGGAAGGACCGCCGGCCCCGCTCGGTGGCTAGGGCGACATTGGCGGGCCCGCCCGGGTGACGTCCCGTCAAGTGGAGGCGCCGCTGGTAGGCCCGGCAGGCCAGCGACCGCCAGTAGGCCACCTGCCCCGGCCGGTCCTCGGGGAATTCCACGGTCGGTCTCAAGATCCAAGACTCTCAAAGCGCAAGGTGATCGTCCGTCGACGCCCCGGGAAGATCGCCAGGAGTTACCCCACTCCAGGGATCGCCAGGAGGTAGGCCACTCCAAGGGACGTCATCCCGGCCCGGCCGAACGCGCTCGTGGGACGAGCGCGTCGTCACTCGCGGCTTAACGCTGGTCGGGAGCCGGCAACGGCGCTGAGCTGCGAAGGGCATTGTCGGATGGGAGACACGGGTTGAGGCAGGATCCGGGGCGCTATGTGGCGCGCTTGGCGTTTGGGCCGACAGCCGAGCTCATGGCCTGCTTGATGATCAACATAGCGAGGACGTTGAGTGCCGCGTCCCGCAGGGTGTCATCGGTGATCTCCTGGGTGAACCCTTCGGCGCGGTGGGCATCGGTCGCCGCGAACGCCGCGGTCGCGATGCACAGCAGATGATTCCGGCCGGGACCGCGGTATTCCTGGAGGAGCCGCTCGACGGCCTGTGGGTTCGGCACGGCGGTTTCAGCGATCGACAGGTACTCGGTCGATTGTGCGGCCAGGGCCGCCTCCAGCACGTGGCGCAGGATGGGTCCGGTCCGTTCAGGTCTGGAGTTGGCCCATGCTATCGCCACTGCCATCAGAGTCTTGGCCACGCGCTCCAGATCACGGTTGTCGAGCCGCTCCTTGCCGGGCTGTTGCGCTCGGGTCTCGGCGAGGTCGATGAGGCGCACGGCCAGATCTGGGTCGACGGCGACGACATCTTCGGCGGCCACTACCAGCTGCGATGGCTCCAGGTCCGTATCATCCGCATGGCCGGTGATGTACTGAGCGGCCTGCTGTGCGGTGCTGGGGCCCACGGTGGCCCCGGCTGCTGCGATCTTTCCCATTGTGGGGACAGCTTGGGTTGGCTCGGCTTCGAGGGCGGTCTGGTATGCGGCGTTGAGCCACCACCGCGCCTGCAGGGGGTTGATCTCGGCGATCTCGCGGGCCATTTCGGCGAATGCCTCACCCCGATAGCGGGCTTCAACGATCCGCGCAGCGATGGTCTCGGCGCGTGACGGGTCGCATCGTGCCGCGCCGATGGCGATATACCTCAGATACCAAGGACCGAAGTTCCTCTGGTCGTCGCCGACCTTGGATTGGGCTCGCCGGCGGCCCCACCAGGGATCGGGCTTCACAGAGGCAGGTTCCTGGGCGGCAGGTTCCGCGACGCTCCGTTCGGCCGCGTCGAGCAAAGGCTCGTGATCCTTTCGAGTGGAGGCCGCCGTCTGCAGGATGCCTTCCCAGGCGGCTGCGCGGACGTACCCCTCCGTGATCTTGTTGATGAGCTGTTCCGCCCGGGCGGGGTCGACCTCCGCCACCGCCCGGGCGATCCACTTCAGTGCCCAGTCCCGCTCGCCTTCCTTCATAGCGAACGCGGTCGCTTCGGCAAGGTCGATCAAACGCTCGGCATGTCCCCGGTCGGCGGCATAACCGATACTGGCGATCTCTGCGATCGTGCCGGGCAGACGGGGCGCATAGCCGGGATCGGGTGGGATCAGGCGGGCCATTTCTACCGCCTGGCCCATCAGCCTGATGGCGCGGTCAGGGGCGGTGGCGGCCTCCCTGCCGGCCTCAGCGGCCAGCGCCTTGGCGCGCACCTCGGGCTTGTCCAAGTCCACGACACGCCGCTCAACGCGGTCCAGCACCGCAAGCGCCCGCTGGGGATCCACGCCGATGAGCTGGTCGATCAGGAACTCGATCACTCCCTCATTCATGATGTCCGAACCATCGTCGAGGAGCTGAACCACAAGCTGTTCGGCGTGACCGATCAACTGCTGGGCGCGGTCGGTGTCGGACAGCTCCTCGGCGAGTGCCAGCAGAGCCACTGCTCGCACTTCCGCCGAGGGGATGCGCTGCAGATGCTGCTCCGCGTGGTCGGGATCAGCATCTGCAATCGCCTTGGCAACGTCCCACAGCGTATGTTCCCGCTCCTCGGGATCGTTGATGGAATGGGCGATCCTTAAGGCATGGTCGAACGCCGACTGGCGCTTCGGATCGACGACCCGACCAGGGATCGACGCGCCGCCAGAAGGATCGGAGATGTCCTCTTCGAGCTGGCTGATCACCGCGGTGATCGTGGGCGGGAGCCATCGCGTGGTGCCCCCGGCCTGTGCGGCGAGCCGGTCGACGAGAGCGGCGGCACCAGGCCGTTTCTCAGGAGTTTTGGCCAGGCAGGCACCCACCAGGTCGGCCAAGTCCTCTGGCAGGCCGGTCAGATCGGGGTCGTCATTAAGGATGCGGTACATGATCGCGTGGGTCTGACCGTCGCCGAACGGGCCGCAGCCGGTGGCGGCGAACACCAGCACCGCTCCCAGGGCGAACACATCGCTGGCAGAGCCGACCTCGCCGCTTCGGATCTGTTCGGGTGACATGAAGGCCGGAGTACCGATCACGGCCCCCGTGACGGTGTGGGAGGTGGCGTCCAACGCGCGGGCGATCCCGAAGTCGATGATCCTGGGACCGTCGGCGGCCAGGATCACGTTGCCGGGTTTGAGGTCGCGGTGCACCAGCTTGAGGCCGTGGATCACGGCCAGGCCCTCGGCCAGGCCCGCCCCCAGCACACCGATCGACGTAGGTGGCAGCGGTCCGTGCGTGGCGACGGCCTGGTGCAGGGACGGGCCGGGGATGTAGGCGGTGGCCAGCCACGGGGGATCAGCTTTGCTGTCGGCATCCACCACCTGCGCGGTGTAGAACCCGCCGACATCCTCGGCCGCCTGCACCTCGATCGTGAACCGGGCCCGGAACCCCGCATCGCCGGCCAGCTCCGGCCGTACCACTTTCACCGCGACCGGCCGGCCGCCCGGGGAACGGCCCAAGAACACCTGACCCATGCCGCCGCCGCCCAGCCGGCACTTCAGCCGGAAAGGCCCCACCTGCCGGGGATCATCCGCCCGCAGCGGCTCCATACGTCACCCTTTCGACAGAAAGCTCTGTACGCACGACAAGCCCAGATCCTTTCAGGAAAAGGTTCTTCCGTGAAGTAATTTGGCGCCATGCCGCACCAGACGCCCAGGTCGGCCGACCCGTCCCTCGGGCCGGATCGCAGCGGAATCACTTCACGGAAGGCAGTCGGCCTTTCTGAGCGCCTGGATCCGGCCGACGACAGCCTCACCGCTTGGAGCGAGCGCAATCTCGACCTGGCGGTGCGCGGGGTCCGCTCGGCGGAGGTCACCGGCAAGGTGACCCGCCATCTCGAGCGATTCAAAGGCCGCCGCGCTGCCGCTGCCCACTCCGAAGGTGCGGGCCCTGGCCGCCGCCCAGGTGCGCACCGTCAAGAACGTGGTCGACCGGGTCGAGTACGCCGCCACCAGCATCCCCCCGGCCGCGCTGTTCCTCTCCGGCGCCTCCATCGTCACCCGCCGCCCCCGAACTCGAACGCCGCCTCGGCCACGCCAACGACCGCTACCTGCGCCTGTACGCCAACCCACCCGACGACATCGCTGCCGGCTATGTCGAAGACCTATGAGCACGAGGCAGACGAGCGGGGCCCGGCCCCACTGCGGGCAGTCGCCCATCTCGTCCGCCACCGCGTCCCCGGCGTCGATCAGCCGCTCCGGCGACAGGCAGGCGAGTCGGCAACGGCCCTTCGGCCGCAGGGGCTCCAGCCGTCAGGGCCGGCAACGACAAATAACGATCCCCATTCACGTCATCAAGCGAAGAGGCCACCTGACGAGCCCGCAGCGGGATCGTCCCACGCGACGAGACCTCCACCACCATGCCCATGCGCACCGCCGCCCCACCGCATGACGCGCCCGTCCGGCCGGCTATATCGCAGTTGGGCGGCGGAGCGGCGGAAGCCCGGGTCGAGAGCCCCTAAGCTAGATGCCATGCCGGAGTACATCTATACGCTGCAGCGCGTGCGCAAGGCGCACGGCGACAAGGTTGTCCTTGACGACGTCACGCTGTCGTTCCTGCCGGGAGCCAAGATCGGCGTCCTCGGCCCGAACGGCACCGGAAAGTCGACGCTGCTCCGGATGATGGCCGGCCTGGAGCAGCCGTCCAATGGCGAGGCCAAACTCATGCCGGGCTTCACCGTGGGCATGCTCCAGCAGGAGCCCCCGCTCAACGAGGAGAAGACCGTCCTCGGCAACGTGCAGGAGGGGGTCGCCGAGACGCTGGCGATGCTCGAGCGCTACAACGCGATCGCCGAGGAGATGGCCACCGACTACAGCGATGAGCTCCTCGCCGAGATGGGCAAGTTGCAGGACCAGCTTGAGCACCGCAACGCGTGGGACGTCGACAGCCAGCTCGAACAGGCCATGGACGCCCTGCGCTGCCCGCCCCCGGACGCCGACGTGACCACGCTGTCCGGTGGTGAGCGCCGCCGCGTCGCCCTGTGCAAGCTGCTGCTGGAGGCGCCCGACCTCCTGCTGCTCGACGAGCCCACCAACCACCTCGACGCCGAGAGTGTGCAGTGGCTGGAGCAGCACCTGGAGAAGTACGCGGGCACCGTTCTGGCCGTCACCCACGACCGCTACTTCCTCGACAACGTCGCCGGGTGGATCCTCGAGCTCGACCGCGGCCGCGCCTATGCCTACGAAGGCAACTACTCCACCTACCTTGAGGCCAAGACGCAGCGCCTCAAGGTCGAGGGCCAGAAGGACGTCAAGCGCAAGAAGCGCCTCGAAGACGAGCTGGAGTGGGTTCGCTCCAACCCGAAGGCCCGCCAGACCAAGAGCAAGGCGCGTCTGCAGCGCTACGAGGAGATGGCGGCCGAGGCCGACAAGCACCGCAAGCTCGACTTCGACGAGATCCAGATCCCGCCGGGCCCCCGTCTGGGCACCACGGTGATCAGGTCCGACGACCTCAGCAAGGGCTTCGAGGACCGGCTGCTCATGGAGAAGCTGTCGTTCGACCTGCCGCGCAACGGCATCGTCGGCATCATCGGCCCCAACGGCGTCGGCAAGACCACGCTGTTCCGCATGATCACCGGCAGTGAGACGCCCGACAGCGGTGCGATCACCGTCGGCGACACCGTCAAGATCTCCTACGCCGACCAGAGCCGCGGCGGCATCGACTCCAACAAGAACGTCTGGGAGGTCGTCTCCGACGGGCTCGACCACATCAAGGTCGGCAACGTCGAGATGCCGTCCCGCGCCTACATCGCGGCGTTCGGCTTCAGGGGGCCCGACCAGCAGAAGAAGGCCGGCGTCCTGTCGGGCGGCGAGCGTAACCGCCTCAACCTGGCGCTCACCCTCAAGCAGGGCGGCAACGTCCTCCTGCTCGACGAGCCCACCAACGACCTCGACACCGAGACGCTCTCCTCGCTGGAGAACGCGCTGCTCGACTTCCCGGGCTGCGCGGTCATCACCTCCCACGACCGGTGGTTCCTCGACCGCATCGCCACGCACATCCTGGCGTGGGAGGAAGGGTCGAACTGGTTCTGGTTCGAGGGCAACTACGCCGACTACGAGAAGAACAAGATCGAGCGCCTGGGCGCGGATGCCGCCCGCCCTCACCGCATCACCTACCGCAAGCTGCACCGCGACTGATTTTCTCGGCGCCCTCCGTACGACACCATTGGCGCGATGATCGAAAGGCAGCGGCCCCGTGATTTCGGGGCCGCTGCTTTTCTGCTTGCCCGCGGATGGGGTCGTCAGGCTCAGCTCGGATTCCGGCAGCTATCTGGCGGTGGTTCGCGCGGCTTTCCCTAAGGGGATGGCGATCCGTAGGCTCAGCTCGGATTCCGGCAGCTACCTGACGATGGCTCGCGCGGCCTTCCCCAACAGGAGCATGGCGATCCGCGCCTCGCCTCAAGGCTCAAGATCAAGACTCTGCGAGGGTGGTCTCCGGGTCACCGGTGTAGGAGACGCGCCGATACCACTCGTTCGCCAGCATCTGGGCGCGGGCCTGCTCCGGCAGTGAAGTGAGCAAGGTCATTGACGCGCCGCGGCCAACCTCGGACTCGTGCGCGTGCATGGCCGCCCACTTGCGCTCACCCCACCGCTCGACGTCGAGGTGGGTGGTGATCTGCTCATCGGAGACGCCCGGCAGCGTCTGGCCCGGCTCAGGAGGTGTTCCGAACACTGCTTGCCAGTGTGAGATCACGACAGATCGCGGAATGGTCGCCAGATAGAGGGCGCGCGGTCGCCAGGGATTGCCCGCGTCCGGGTAGAGCTGGTCATAGCCCGCCGCTTCGACCGCGGCCATGGTCACCCGATGCACATGCACGTGGTCGGGATGTCCGGAAGACCCGTACCCATCGAAGGTGAGCACGACGTCGGGCCGGAACTCCCTGATGTGCTCGACCACCCGTCCCACCGCCTCGTCGAGGGGCACGTCCACGAAGCGAGGGCGGCCCGGCGCGGACTCGGGCTTGCCCGCGTCGGCGTAGCCGAGCACCCGTGGTTCGCCCGCGCCGAGGATTGCCAGAGAACGCTCCAGCTCACCGGCCCGATGGGTGCCCGCTGCCCAGGTGCACGTGACGACGGCGGTTCTGGCCCCCTCGTCGGCGTACTTGGCCAGGGTCCCACCCGTCCAGATCGCCTCGTCGTCCGGATGCGCATGCACGCCCAGCACCCCGAAATCCACCGACATGCCCTCCTGAATGACCTGATCGATTGGCCGCCCATCGTAGCGCCGGGCAGTGTTTCGTTGTGGCAGAGTCGCGCGACTCGACCCGGCTGTCTGGGTGATCAGCTCGCCATCCGGCGCGACCGGCCTACCAACGGCACGCCTGCTACGTCATGCGCTCGCGCCGGACGGACGATGTCCGGGGCGAAGGCGAGCTCGTAGACGTCTCAGGGCCGGCGCAGGCGGCGCTTTTAGAGCTCGGTGTAGACGGCGGACAGCTTGGTCATCCTTCGGCCTCCCCGAGGGCGACGGCGACCGGGGTGCGGGCGGTGCGCCGCCACGGCCCGTTGAACATCACGATCGCCGGGATGAACAGGATCAAACAGCCGAGCGCGATGAACAGCCAGGTCTGCCAGTTCGTGACCTTGACCACGTACGGGATGACGAGCAGGCCGATCACCGCGATGCCCTTGGTGAGGAACCCGAACAGGCCCCAGGCCGTACCCTGCAGGCGCGGGTCGGCGTCCTCCGCGTCCTCGGAGTAGTTGGCCATCCAGGGGGCGTACGCCACGCCCAGCGAGCCGCCGAGCAGCGCGCCCACCAGTATGAGCGTGCCCGTCGAGACGCCTTCCTGGCCGAGTACGACGGCGAGGTAGGCGGTGACGAGCACCGCGGCGATCGTGCCGCCCAGCGAGAACGGCTTGCGCAGCTGCGTACGGTCCGAGAGGCGCCCGGTGATGATCAGCGTGATCAGGTTCAGGCTCCAGAACGCCGCCATGATGCTGGACGCCTGGGCGGTGCTGATGCCGAGTGACTGGACGAGCATAGTCGGCCCGAACAGCGACAGCGTGAGGTAGAGCACCAGCCAGAGCGAGATGCCCACCACATGGGCCCAGATGTTGCGCCTGGCGAACAGTGAGCGGAGGCGGGCTGGCTCGCTCAGATCGACGACCTGGGTGGCGGCCTGTTCGGTGTGCTGGATCCTGGCTCGCAGTTCGGGGGAGAGGTCGGCGATGTTGACGGCGATGACGAGCGAGATCACCAGCGAGAAGCAGCCCATGATGACGAACTGCGAGCGCCACGAGTCATTGAAGATCGGCAGTGTCCAGCCCGCGATGGCCGCGGCGAGGAAGTTGGCGCCGACCGGCCCCCAGGTCCAGAAGCCGAACGCCTGCGCCCGGCCCAGCCGCGGCGAGAAGTCGCGGACCAGGGGCGCGGTGCTGGCCATGGCGACGCCGTCCACGAAGGCCAGCAGGATGCGGGCGAGTAGCAGGTCGCGCGGGCTGTGTACGAGCGTCATGGCGAAGCAGCACACGGCGGTCAGCATCATCAGCGGCACCAGCAGCCGCACCCGGCCGAGCCGGTCGGTGAGTCGGCCGCCCAGGATGGAGGCGATCGCCCCGGCGACGGCCGCGGCGCCCGACATGGCGCCGTAGGTGGCCAGCGTCATGTGCAGGTCCTTGAGCAGCAGCGGGACCACGGGGGCGATCTGCCCCTCGTACGAACCGATGAGGATGGCGAGCACGGCCATCGCGAGGATCTTCATGCGTCGGGCGCCGGTGGGGTACTCGTCGAGTTCGCGAACGTAAGACAGCCTCATGACTCGCCTTTCTCGTCGTGCAGGCCCCCGCCACGAGTTCTAGAAGGTAGCTCTAGAATCTATTTCCGAAATGCTGCGCCTCACAACGCCCCACGTCAAGAGTGCGGTGCGCTCCGCTAAGATCTAGAATCAGATTCTAGGAAGGGAGTCGGATATGGACCTGGAACTGGACGGGCTAGAGGTGACCTTCGACCACACAGCCGTGGCGGCGCCCCGTATCCGGGATCTGCTGCCGATCTATCGCGATCTGCTCGGGGGCCGGCATCTCGGCGGCGGCGGCGACAACCGGCGGAGTGGCTACCGCACCCTGCAGCTCACGTACGAGGGCGGCGGCAAGGTCGAATTGATGGAGCCGCTGGCCGGGTCGGACTTCTTCGACAGCTTCTTCGAGCTGACCCGCGGCAGGGGCGGCGTCCACCACCTGAACTTCCACGTCAACGACCTCGACGCCGCCGTGGCCAAGCTGACCGGGCGTGGCTACCGGCTCCACGGCCTGAACGTCCGCGACCAGCGCTGGCGTGAGGTGTTCCTACACCCCAAGGAGGCGCACGGCGTACTGATCCAGCTCGCCCAGGTGGGTCCCCGCGGCGCGGAGCCCCGGCCGTCGCTGGACGACGTGCTCGCCGGACACGGCCGCAACGGCAACGGGGTCCCCAGCCTCTAAACGCGCCGACCAAGGCCGACTCTTCGGGCGCGGGCTGAGGACTCCCCACCCGCGCCGGTCGAGGCGGGCTATCCGGGTGGGTCGGCCGACGGAGCATCCTCGGGGGTCGTCGGCGAGCTGCCGGGGGCGCGCGTCTCCAGGTCGGCGAGAGCGCGAGTACGGGCCTCCGACCAGCGGACGGCTGCGCCGATCGCCGACATCCCGTGCTCGATCCCGCCCACCACGTACGGAAACCCGGTCTCCTCCTGCACCGCTCTGCCGAACTCCGTGACGTCCGTCAGCACGTTGCTCACCACCACGACCGGCACCGGAGACTCGGCGATCCGCCGGGCGCTGGCCGCGTACAGGGCGACGACCGGAGCGGGATCGGGCGGCGCGGCCCGGGGCAGCTCCGACAGCAGCATGACCAGGTCGATCCCCGGATCGGCGGTCACCGCCGCCAGTGCCCGGCCCAGCAGCGTACGGTCGATCAGCACGTAGCCGGTCACGTCGAGCGGGTTCTGCACGGTGCCGAAGGACGGGACGATCTCCGCCAGCCGCGCCACCGTCGAGGGCGCGAACGGCGGCAGCTCCAGCCCTTCGTCCTCGGCCCGGTCGGCGATGATCTCCGACGCGCCGCCTGACGGCGTGACGACGCCGACGCGCCGCCCGGGCAGCGGCCCCACGGAGGCCAGCAGCCCGGCGGTGATGATGAGGTCCTCCAGCGAGCGAACTCTGATCACACCGAGCCGCCGCAGCGTCGCGTCGATGACGTCGTCGTCGCCGACCACCGCGCCGGTGTGGGCCTGGGCGGTGTGCGCGGCGAGCCTGCTGCGGCCGATCTTCAGCGCCACGATCGGCTTGCCCGCCAGCAGCGCCCGCCCGGCGACGCGGGCGAACTCGGCCGGATCCCTGATCGTCTCCAGGAACAGTGCGATCACCTTCGTGGCGGGATCGTCGACGAGATGGTCGACCACGTCGGTGACGGTCACGACAGCCTCGTTGCCCATCGAGGTCAGCAGGCTGATGCCGACGTTGCGGGCCTGCGCGAAGCCGAGCACGGAGCTGGCCAGCGCCCCGCTCTGCAGCACGACCCCTACCGATCCGCGCAGCAGGGGCTGGGGGATGGGCAGCCCGTACGGGGTGATGCCGGCGGCGGCGTTGATGTAGCCGTTGCCGTTCGGCCCCAGGATCGTAAGATCATTTTCCTCAGCAAAAGCTGAAATTTCCGACTCCTGCTGGACACCCTCGGGCCCCGCCTCGCCGAAGCCCGCCGTGAGGATCACGTAACTCCGGATCCCCAGCTTGGCCCCCTCCCGCAGCACCCCCAGCACCGCGGACGTCGGCACCATGACGTAGGCCAGATCGACCGGCCCGGGAACGGCGGCCAGACTCCGATGGGCAGGCGAGCCGTGCACGGTCCCGCCGCGCGGGTTGACCAGGTATACGGGCCCGGCGAAGCCGTACGTACGCAGGTTGACCAGCGTGCTGATCGACCACCCCGACTTGTCGGTGGCACCGACAAGCGCGATGGACCCCGGGTTGAACAGTGCCTCGACCGACATGTCACTCCCCGATGGTGCCCAGACGGGCGTGGCCCTTGATCAGATTGCGGGCGATCGTGCGGCGCTGGATCTCGTCGGTGCCCTCGAAGATGCGCAGCAGGCGCAGCTCTCGATACCAGCGTTCGATCGGCAGTTCCTTGGTGTAGCCCATGCCGCCGTGGATCTGCAGCACCCGGTCCACGACCTGGTTGGCCATGATCGCGCCGTTGAGCTTGGCGATCGACGCGGCGTGCCGGGCGTCCAGGCGATCCTGCACCCGCCAGGCCGCGTACAGCGTCAGCCACTTGGCCGCCTCGATCTCCACCTGCGAGTCGGCGATCATCCACTGGATCGCCTGGTACTCGGAGATCGTCTGCCCCATCGACTTGCGGATCTTGGCGTAGTCGATGGCCATCCCCAGCATGCGCTCGGCCGAGCCGATGGCCCGCGCCGGGATCATGTAACGGCCCTGGCCGATCCACTGCATGGCCAGCTCGAAGCCCTTGCCCAGCTCGCCGAGGATGTTCGCCTCCGGGACCCGGACGTCCTGGAACACCAGCGACGCCGGACCCCATTCGCCCATGGTCTTGATCGGCTCGGACGTCCAGCCCATGTCGCGGTCGACGAGGAAGCAGGTCACGCCGTACGGCTCGGCCACGGCGAACACCATGACGAAGTCGGCCTCGCTGCCGCCGGTGATGAACGTCTTCTCCCCGTTGATGATCCACTCGGCGCCGTCACGGACCGCACGGGTGCGGATGTTACGCGCGTCGGAGCCCGCGCCCGGCTCGGTGATCGCGAAGCAGGAGCGGCGCTCGCCCTCGATCGTCGGGAGCAGGTAACGCGCCTGCTGCTCGGCGGTGCCCGCGTAGAGGATGTTGTCGGCGCTACCGCCGAACATGAACGGGACGAAGCTCCTGCCCAGCTCCATGACGATGATCGCGGACATGACCGGGCCCAGCGCGGCTCCGCCGTACTCCTCGGGGGTGTTGATGCCCCAGAAGCCCATCTTCCTCGCCCGGTCCCGCAGATCGCGGAGGACCTCCGGGGCGAGCGCCGGGCGGCCCTCGCGCTCGTTGCGCAGGACCTCGGGCTCCAGCGGCATGATCTCCTTCTCGACGAAGGAGCGGACGGTGTCGCGGATCTGACGTTCCTCGGCGCTGAGCGAGAAGTCCATGACCGCCTCCCCAATTTCTAGAACGTTCCTCTAGGAAGCCAGTCGGCACGCGCTCCTGTCAAGAATCAAATTCTAGAATTGATCCAGCTACGATGGGACGCATGGCAAGGAAGTCGTCGTGGGAGTGGAGCCGCACAGCCCAGACCCGCCAGAGCATGCTGATGGCGGCCCGCGAGGTCTTCGGCGAGCATGGATTCGCCGAGGCCAACGTCTCCGAGGTCGTGGCCCGCGCCGGCTCCAGCGTCGGCAGCCTCTACCACCACTTCGGCGGCAAGACCGAGCTGTTCCTCGCGCTCTACGAGGACCACCAGGCGGCGCACGAGGAGGCCGCGGCCGCCAGCGTGTCGCGGGCCAAGCAGGCGGGCGTCGACGACCCCGTCGAGTTGCTCATCGCCGGGGCGCGGGCCTATCTCGCGGGCGCGTGGGAGCGGCGCGACCTGGTCAGGCTGTTCATCGACGGGGACGGGCCGCCGGGGTTCGAGCTGGTCCGCCGCACCCGGGGCCGGGAGTGGGTACGCCAGAACGCCGTGCTGCTCGGCGCCGGCGCCGACCCCCTCGACCGGTTCACCGTCGCCGCGCTGACCAGCATCATCGGCGAGGCGGCCCGCGAGGTCGCCACCAGCGACACCGAGAACGACGCCCACGACGTGATCGAGGCGGCGATGACGCTGATCCGCCGCCTCGACCCCCTCAGAGTGCTGGCCGAGGGCTGATCACCGCCCGCCGCCGTCCGATCCAGGTGGCAGGCTGATCACCGCACGCCGCCGACCGATTCCCGCGGCGGGTTGATCACCGCCCGCCCTCTGTCGATCACCACCGTCCCGTCGTCCTTGGCGGTCCGGAACAGGACGGCCGGGCCGTCCACCCAGATCGAGACCGTGAGCGACTCGCCGGGAAAGACCGGGCTGGTGAACCGGCCCGACATCGCCCCGAACCGCCCCGGATCCGAGCCCGCCACCGCGTGCAGCAGCGCTCGGCCGGTCACCCCGTACGTACACAGCCCGTGCAGGATCGGCCGGTCGAACCCGGCCCTGGCGGCGAACTCCGGATCGGAGTGCAGCGGGTTGAAGTCGCCCGACAGCCGGTAGACCAGCGCCTGTTCCGGACGGGTCGGACAGGTCACCTTGTGGTCGGGCGCGCGGTCGGGCGGTGTCCACTCGTCGCGCGGCCCCCGCTCGCCGCCGAAGCCGCCTTCGCCCCTGATGAAGGCCGCGCTGCGGCTGATGATCACCAGTTCGCCGCTCTCCGGGTCCACGGCACGGGCCTCGCTGGTCACCAGGGCGCCGGACCCTTTGTCATAGATCCCGGTCACCTTCGAGGTGGTCCGTACTCCACCCGCGGCCGGCAGCTCCCGGTGCAGCTCGAAAGCCTGCTCGGCGTGGACCAGCAGGGCGGGGTCGAAGTCGCCGAGCCGCCGCCCGGCCGGCGCCTGCGCGGCCAGCACCGCGAACGTCGGCAGCACCCGCTGCCTCTTCTCCGTGGTGAAGGCCAGCTCCTCCACCCCCGCGCCCACGCCGAGCGCGTACAGCATGGTGTCCTTGGCCGACCACACGCGGTCGTGCGGCGGGCTCTCGACGCCGATCAGGTCGTGGTCGAGCGCCATGTCACTCCTCCCGTCCGGGGATCAGGCCGTTGGTCAGCGCGTTGGGCGCGGCCTTGTCGACCAGGGCCGGGATGACCGCGCCCAGCTCGGCCGGGTCCCACCGGCCGCCCTTGTCGACGCCGGGACCGGCGTGCCAGCCCTCGGCGACGCTGATCACCCCCGCCCGCACGTTGAACACCCGCCCGGTGATGCCCCGGGCCTCGGCGCTGGACAGCCAGACCACCAGCGGGGCGATGTCGTCGGGATCGGCGCCGGTGCCGCCCGGGGCGAGGTTCTCGGTCATCCGGGTGAGCGCGGCGGGGGCGATCGCGTTCACGGTCACGCCGTACCGCTCCAGCTCCTTGGCCGCGATGACCGTCAGGCCCGCGATGCCCGCCTTCGCGGCTCCGTAGTTGCCCTGGCCAGGGTTGCCGTAGATGCCGGAAGAGGAGGTGGTGTTGATGATCCGCGCGTCCACTCGCTCGCCGGCCTTGGACTTGGCACGCCAGTAGGCCGCCGCGTGGCGCAGCGGCGCGAACGTGCCGCGCAGGTGCACCCTGATGACCGCGTCCCACTCGTCGGCCGTCATGTTGACCAGCATCCGGTCGCGCAGGATGCCCGCGTTGTTGACCAGCACGTGCAGGTCGCCGAAGCGCTCGACGGCCGCCTGGACCAGCCGGGCCGCCCCGTCGAAGTCGGAGACGTCCTCGCCGTTGACGATCGCCTCCCCGCCCAGCGCCTCGATCTCCGCGACCACCGCGGCCGCCGCGTCGGACGAGCCCGTGCCGTCGACCTCCGCGCCCAGGTCGTTGACCACGACCTTCGCGCCCTGCCGGGCGAACTCGAGCGCGTGGCCGCGCCCGATGCCCCTGGCCGCGCCCGTGACGATCACCACGCGACCCTCGACGATCCCGCTCATGTGGCACCTCGCTCTCGACTGCCGATGCGAACTGAATTCTAGTATCGAAATCTAGAAATGAAAGACGTGGGGTGGCCCGGAGCGGGGCCACCTGACCGGGACAGGTACGGTGGCCACCGTGGTTGAACATTCCCTGGCCCAGCGGCATATCTTCCCCCGAATGGTGCGATTCGCGGACATCGATTCTCTCGGGCACGTGAACAACGTCCGCTTCTTCGACTATCTGGAGGACGCCCGTCTGGGGATGCTCCACATCGATCCGTACAAGGCCGGTGACGCCCCCTTCAAGGGGCTCGTCGTCTCCCGTCACGAGATCGACTATCTGCGCCCGCTCGGCTTCCGCGCCGAGCCGGTCCGGGTCGAGACCTGGGTGACGGACCTCAGAGCGGTCCGGTTCACGCTGGAGCACGAGATCCGCGACGACGACGAACTGTTCGTCCGGGCCACCTCGGTGATCGTCGCCTACGACGTGGAACGTGCCGCGCCGCGCCGGCTCGCCTCCGATGAACGCGCCTACCTACGGCGGTTCATGACGGTATGAAACGCTGGGTGATGCTCGCGCTGGGGGTCAACGCGCACGCCAGCGTCACGCTGGGACTGTTCGGGTTACCGCTCGTCATGCCGGATATCCAGCGATATTTCGATGTCTCGCTGCCCGTCGCCGGGATCATCGGCAACGCCCCCGGCATCGGCCTCCTGTTCTCCCTGGTCGCCTGGGGCATGCTGGCCGACCGGCGGGGCGAGCGGCTGGTGCTCGGCATCGGCGTCGGGCTGGCCGCCGCGCTGCTCGCCGCCGCGGCCTTCGTGACCGAGATCTGGGCGATGATCCCGCTGCTCGCCCTGGCCGGGGCCATGGGGTCCGCGGCCATGGTCGGCGGCGGCCGGATCGTGCTGCGCTGGTTCGAGCCGCCGGAGCGCGGCGTCGCGATGGGCCTGCGCCAGGTCTCCTACACGCTCGGCATGGCCGTCGCCGCGTTCGTCCTGCCGCAGATCGCGCGGGCCCATGGCATCTCGGGCGTGTTCTTCGTCTGCGCCGGAGTCAGCCTGCTCGCCGCCGTGCTGGCCGCCCTCTTCCTGGCCGAGCCGCCACACGCGATCTCAGGCCCGCGGACGGCGCCCGCCGCCTCGCCGTACCGGCAGCCCGCGCTGTGGCGGGTGCACGCGACCAGCGCGCTGCACGTGGTGCCCCAGGTCGTCGTCAGCACGTACGGCGTGGCCTGCCTGGTCGGCGTCTACGGCTGGGACGGCGTACGGGCGGGACAGCTGTTCGGCGTGGCGGCGATCGGCGGCGCGGTGGTGCGCATCGCGGCCGGACGCTGGTCCGACAGGACCGGCCTGCGCATGGCGCCGCTGCGGCTGCTGACGTTCGGCTCGCTGGCCGTGCTGGCCCTGCTGGTGCTGGGCACGGTCACCGAGTCCTGGCTCGGCCCGGCCATGCTGGCGCTGGCCGCGGTGATCACCGTGGCGGGCAACGGCCTCGCCTACCTCTCGGCGGGCGAGCTCGCCGGTCCCGCGTCCGCGGGGCGCGTGCTCGGCACCCACAACACCATCCAGAACATCGTGTCCCTGGGCGTCACGCCGCTGGCCGGGGTGCTGATCACGGCCACCGGCTACTGGGCCGGGTTCGCGGCGGGGCTGGCGTGCGCGCTGATCTCGCTGCCCGTCATCCCCGCCCGCGGCGAGCGACACGCCACCGCCGAACAGGGCCAGCCCCGGCCCGCACAAGGGGAGGACGCGTCAGCGTAGCCAGACGGCGGTGTCGGGGGGCAGCAGGTCGCCGTCGAGCGGCCCGCTGGCCAGCAGGACGCCGTCGTGCGGCGGCAGCCGCACCGGCTCGGTGCCGCAGTTGACGGCGCAGATCAGCGACCCTCGGGCGAAGAAGAGCGCGTCTTCGGGGGAGTCCAGCCATTCCAGCGTGTACGGGATCTCGCGCACCAGCTCACGACGGCAGGCCAGGGCCCGGCGGTAGAAGGCCAGTGTCGAGGCGGAGTCGGCGCTCTGGGCCGCCACGCTGAGTGCCGAGAAGCCGGTCGGCTGCGGCAGCCACGGCGCCACCCCATCGGGGGAGAACCCGAGCGACCCCCCGTCGGCCGACCACGGCAGCGGCACCCGGCAGCCGTCACGGCCGGCCAGCTTGCCCTTCGACTGGATGAAGACCGGGTCCTGCCGCGCCTCCGGGGGAAGATCCTTCACCTCGGGGAGGCCAAGTTCCTCCCCTTGGTAGAGATATGCCGACCCGGGGAGGGCCAGCATCGTGAGCAGCGCCGCCTTGGCCCTCATCAGTCCCGTGCCCGGGTCGGCGGTCTCGTAGCGGGTGCGGTGCCGTACGACATCGTGGTTGGACAGCACCCAGGTGGCGAACGGCACCGCGGCCAGGGTGTCGTCGATGACCTTCTTGAACGCGGTCGCCGACCAGGGCGCCTGCAGCCAGGCGAAGTTGAAGCTCTGGTGCAGCTCATCGGGGCGCACATAGAGCGCCAGGTCCTCGGAGCTGTCCGTCCACACCTCGCCCACGGCCATCCGCTCGCCGGGGTAGCCGTCGAGCAGCTTGCGCCAGTCCCGGTAGACCTCGTGCACCTCGGGCTGCCCCCATACCGGGGAGACCGCCTTGAACGACTGGTCCTTGACGTCGGGCAGCCCCTTCGCCTTGTAGAGGCCCATCGCCACGTCGATGCGGAACCCGTCGACACCCCGGTCCAGCCAGAACCGCAGGACGTCGAGGAACTCCCGGTGGATCTCGGGGTTGCGCCAGTTGAAGTCGGGCTGGCCGGGGGCGAACAGGTGCAGGTAGTACTGGCCGTCCGGCAGCTTCGTCCAGGCCGGGCCGCTGAACGTGGACTGCCAGTTGTTGGGCTGATCGCGGAAGATGTAGCGGTCGCGGTGCTCGCCGCGCAGCGCGGCCTGGAACCAGGGGTGCTCGGACGAGCTGTGGTTCGGCACCACGTCGACGAGGACCTTCAGCCCGAGTTCGTGCGCCTCCGAGACCAGCGACTCGAAGTCGCCCAACGTCCCGAACAGTGGATCGACACCGCGGTAGTCGGCCACGTCGTAGCCGCCGTCGGCCATCGGGGAGGGGTAGAAAGGGGTCAGCCAGATCGCGTCGACCCCGAGCTCCGCCAGGTACGGCAGGCGCTCGCGTACTCCCGCGAGATCGCCGACGCCATCTCCCGAGGCGTCGGCGAAGCTGCGGACATAGATCTCGTAGACGACGGCGTCACGCCACCAGGGGATGTCCATGGGGCCGTCATGCCCGCTATGTCGGGGAGTTCACCATGCTGTGGGCCGCGTAGACCAGGTAGTCCCAGAGCTTGGCCTCCAGGTCCTGCGGCAGCTCCAGCGACTCGACGGCGTCGTGCATGTGCCGCAGCCAGGCGTCGCGCTCGGCCTCGCCGATGACGAACGGGTTGTGCCGCATCCGCAGCCGCGGATGCCCGCGCTCCTGGCTGTAGGTGTTGGGGCCGCCCCAGTATTGGACGAGGAACCCCCGCAACCGGTCTTCGGCCCCGGTGAGGTCTTCCTCCGGGTAGAGCGGGAGCAGCAGCGGATCCTGCTTGATCCCCTCATAGAAGTGGTGTACGAGTCGCCGGAAGGTCTCCTCGCCACCGACGGCGTCGTAGAAGGAGGTTTCAGTCACCATACAAGCCTATGCGCTGGCGACCATGGGGATGCCCGCGCCGTCGAGCGCGGTCTTGACCCGCAGCCTGAGCTCCCGCGCGACCTGCGCCTGCTTGGCCGGGAGCGTCTTGGCGGAGATCCGGAACACCAGCGAGCTGTCGGAGAGCTGCTCCACGCCGAACACGTCGGGCTCCTCCACGATGAGCGTCTCGCGGAAGTCGCGGTCGGCCCAGATCTCCTCGGCCACGTGCTCCAGGATGGCCCGTACGGTCGTGATGTCGCTGTTCCAGGCCACGGGGACGTCGAGGTAGGCCCGCGACCAGCCCTGCGACTCGTTGCCGACCCTGGTGATGGTGCCGTTGCGGACGTACCAGACGCGGCCGTCGGCGTCGCGCAGCCTGGTGACCCGCAGGGTGACCGCCTCGACGGTGCCGACGGCGGCGCCCGAGTCGATCACGTCGCCCACGCCGTACTGGTCCTCCAGGAGCATGAACATGCCCGCGATGAAGTCCTTGACCAGCTCCTGCGCACCGAAACCGATCGCCACGCCGAGGATGCCGACGCTGGTGAGCAGGGGAGCGATGGGGATCGTCAGCCGGTCGAGCACGGTCAGCACGGCGGTGCCCATGATGACCACCGAGGCGATGTGCTTGAGCACCGACCCCATGGTCTCGGCGCGCTGCTTGCGGCGCTCGTTGAGGAGGGCGTCGATGCCCTCGGTCGCGGCGCCGGACCTGCGGAACCGGCCGGTGAGCGAGGAGCCGGACGAAGCGCTGCTGACCACCCGGGTGATCAGGCGCTTGGCGATGTTGCGCACGATGAGGGCGATCAGCAGGATCAAGATGACCGTGATGATCGTGGCGATGATCGGTGCGAAGGCACCCACGGGCAGCCAGTCCTGCAGGAAGCCACAGAGGAATGTGTCGTTCTCGCAGGCCTTGCTCACCTGATTGGCGAGCTGTGTGGGGTCGAACGGACCCGACGTGAGCACAGGCGTTGCCAGCAGGAGCACTGGTTGGATCCCCTTCCGGAAGCAGTTCGGTCGGCGGTCTTTTCGAGCGGATCGCTCCAAAAGATACCGCCGACCGAACCGGCCGCAGTCACATCACGCCGGGGAAGACGGGGTCGTCAGGCCCCCTGGGCCGCGGAGGGCGGGGCCTGACGCTCCGGTGACGTACGGCTCGGCTGGGACACACACCCGGAAGCATGTCCCGCGCCGTTTCCGGGAGGGGTCCCCCGAACACCCTCCAGGCGGACCTGGAGGGCATCTCCTGTGTACGGCTGGCTGGCCGTACAAGCACGAGTCCCGCGAGAAGCGGAACCGGCGGGATGGCCAGAGCCCCTGCGGTGTAGGCAGGAGACCCTCCGCACCGACCACCCCGCCGGCTCCGAGGAGCCGCCATGGGTGCGGTGAGCCGTGGTGGCTGCGCTCCACCCGGATCACCGCTGGATCACTCGCCCACGGCGGCGAGCACGCGTGCGACCTTGGTCGCCGCACCAGCCGGGTCATCGGCCGTGTGCATTCGCTCGCCCCAGGACCAGCAGTACCACCAGTCCGGAAGCTCGGCGACCGCAGTAGGCCGGCAGGTGACGTTCTCGGTAAGGCTTGTCGCGTTCGGGTTGATTACCCGGACGAACACCCGCCCACTTTGGGTTCGAACCACTCGTGCGAGCAACCCGCGAGCGTCGAGTTCCGACACTAAACGCTCCAGGTGCCCAAAGTTGTCGTCCCCCACCTTTCGTCCCTCCCTTGAATCGTTGCTGGTGGGCCAAAGATGACTCAACTCGGCTGAGCGCGCAACGACGCGTTTCCGCTTCCGGGGAGCCGCTTCTCCCTCGTGGGATGTAAGAAACAGTCCGCTGGAGGACGATCCTTAACCACAACCTTCAAGAAGGCGTTTCCAAGGCGTCAGCAATGGGCCATAGTCATTGGTAGGCACAGCGCGACCTGAAGGCTACGCTCGGTTAGCAGTTGCGGACCGACGGGACATGCGTGAGAGGGGCCGGGATGTCCGGCAGGCAGCACAGAGAGACGGAGATGGCGCGGCGGATCCGGGCCAAAGGGCTCGCCGCCGGGCGCACCTCCGCTCAGATCGCTGAGGAGATCCACGAACACTGTGGGCCCCAGTTCGGCACCACCAAGATCAAAGGGCATCGTCTCGCGCACGGCATCGCGCTGGCCGACGTCATCGAGCAGGTCAGAGCCCTGTTCGATCGGGACGCCAAGGCCCCGCCCGGCATCGGCGAGACCCTGCTGTCCGCCTACGAGAGCGGGCTGAAACGGCCGGGTCCCGAATATCTCCACTACCTCTGCTCGGTCTACCGGGTCGAGCCGGGCGCCCTCGGTTATGACGGTCCGTGCATCTGCGGCCATGGCCACCGGATGCCGGGGGTGCTCGGAGCCGATGTCAAGGAGCGCGCCCACGCCGGGAGCAACTCCCCGCGCGAGCTGCTGGTCCACCCGCAACCGGACACGGTCCCGTCCCCCTCCGACGAGGAGGACGAGAACATCCTGCGCCGCACGCTGCTGAAGCTGCTGTCCAACAGCACCCAGACCGCCAAGTTCGACGGCGAGGTGCTGGGCGCGGCCGAGGGCATCAGGCGGCGGATGGACAACATCCTCGTGTCGGCCACGGTCTCTCCCGCCATGCTCGACCAGTGGGAGGAGGCCACGCTCGCCTTCGGCCGGCAGTACACCACCACCGCGCCGCTGCGGCTGCTGTGCGACGTGCTGCTCGAACTCAGCGCCGTACGCAGCGCCATGTCCTTCCGCCAGCCCATCGACCTGCAGGAACGCCTGTGCCGCATGGCCGCGCAGCTCGCCGGGCTGAGCGGCATGATCATGATCAACCTCGGCGACCACCGGCTGGCCCGCGCGTTCTTCCGCACCGGCCGCACGGCCGCCGACGAGACCGGCGACCGCGCGCTGCGCGCCTGGGTGACGGCCCGCGAGGCGCTCGTCCCGCTCTACTACGGCGACGCCCGCGAGGCGCTCAACCTGGCCAAGAAGAGCCGCGACCTGGCCGGCCAGACACCGTGTGCCGCGCAGGCCATGGCCCCGGTCGTCGAGGCCCGCGCGCTGGCCATGATCTCGGGCACCGACAGCAAGAAAGAGGTCGTCGACCAGGCCAAACGCGCGCTGGCGCGGGCCAGGAACGCTTTCTCGCACATGAAGTCACACGAACGCGAGGACATGGCCTTCGGCTACACCGAACGCCAGCTGTACTTCTACCAGGGCGACGTGCTCACGAAGCTCGGCCAGACCCTGGAGGCCGAGGTCGTACTCGACCAGGCCCTCGACAAGTACCAGGATCACATCATCGACCAGACGTTGATCAGGCTGGACCGCGCGCAATGCCGCCTGATCGAAGGGGAAGTCGGGGAGGCCGCCCGCATGGGCACCGAGGCGCTGAAGCTCCTCGGCCCTGAATACCGCACCGATTTCATCATGCGCCCGGCTGTCGCGCTCGAACAGTCGATCAAGGCGCGGGACGCTAATCATCCCGACCTGGCCGCGTTCCAGGAAGAACTGCGTCCTTCTGAGCTGGCCATCGGGGAAGGGAATGGCGGTGCATGAAGCTGAAGATCCGGCGCTATCGCTGGTCTGACCTTGACACCATCCTCGCCCTGCATCAGATCTGCCTCGCCGAGGTGGGACTGGCGCCGGGCGACGGTGTTTACTACGACGACGACTTCCCCCGCATCCAGGAGCTCTACCTGGCGTGCGGTGGCGACTTCCTCGTCGGCGAGCTCGGCTCGCGGGTCGTGGCCATGGGCGGGCTGAGACCCATCGACTCGGAGACGGCCGAAGTGTGCCGGCTACGGGTCCATCCCGGCTTCCAGAGGCGCGGTTTCGGCGCCACCATGCTGCTGGCTCTGGAAGAACGAGCGGTGGAGCTGGGATTCCACCTCGTACGCGGCGACACCACGCTCAACCAGGAAGCCGCCCTGGCACTGTACGAGCGGCACGGTTGGCGGGAGATCTCCCGGCGGCGGGTCGGCGACCTGATCGTCGTCTACGGCGAGAAACGCCTCCGGCCGGGCAGCGGCCGGCTGGCCGTCGAGTCGGCGGACGCGCTGGAGTCGTAGCGCCGCACTCGCCCATCCTCGCTCTCTTATTTACGGACATGCCCTTACGCGGCCGTGCCCGCCCGTGCCTATGCACGGTCGGGCACGCTCCGTAGTCATGCCGTGGGTGCAGGTGAGCGGATGTGGCGGAAATAGTGCACTGAACACTCCTGCGGATACGGATGTACGCAACTGCGGGTGAGGCTCGTTCCTCTCGGTGGTAGAGGAACATCACCGGCTGCTGGCTGTACACCGACGGCTGCTGATTGTAGTGAGATGCTTTTTGGCATGGCAGTCGTGCCCGCTCCCCGACCCCTCACGGGAGCCGTGCTTCTGTTGTTCGTCAGTGCCGCATGGGGGTCGGCGTTCCCGCTGATGAAAGATCTCATCCTGCGGTTACCCGTCGAGGACCTGCTCGCCGAGCGATACGTCCTCGCGGCGTTGACGCTCTTTCTGATCCGGCCGCGCAGTCTCTGGCGCCTGTCGCGGGACACCTGGATCAACGGGGTCATCCTGGGCATCATGTTCGGGGTCGGACAGTGTGCCCAGGCCATCGCGCTCGACAGTCTCCCCTCGGCCGTATCGGGATTCGCCGTCGGCTGCAACGTGGTCATCACCCCGATCCTGGCCCTGGTGATGTTTCGGGTCAGGGTGCCCCGCCGGGTCTGGGCGGGGGTGGGGCTGGCCCTGGCCGGCATGACCGTCTTCACGCTGATGCGCGGCACGGAGGGCCGGGAGATCTCCGTGCTCGCGCTCGGGGTGACGCTCGCCGCCGCCGCGCTCTACTCCGGCCACACCCTGCTGCTCGCGCGGCTCTCACGCGCCGAGAAGGCCTTCGACGCGTACGCGCTCACCGTCATCCAGCTCGCCACCATCGGCGCCATGAGCGGCGTGCTGGCGGTGCGCGACGGGATCGCTGTGCCCGCCACCCTGCCCGACTGGGGGATACTCGCCCACCTGTCCGTCGTCTCGTGCGCTCTGGGCTTCCTGGCCCGCTCGTACGGCCAGGCGCACGTGCCCGCTGTCCCCAGCGCCGTGCTGATGTCGTCACAGCCACTCTGGGTGACGGCGATCGCGGTGATCTGGTTCCACGAGCAGGTGGGCCCGAGCATGATCGTGGGCGGCGGGCTGATGGCGGTCGCGATGCTCCTGGCGGTGCCCGGGAGGGGCTCACCGGGGGACGGGCGCGACCGGTCTCTGATCATGGCGAGCCGGAAGGCCAGGAAGGTGCTGGCCGACCTGAAGATCAAGCGGGACGACCCGCTGAAGTTAGAGCGGTCCGTGGTGTCGTACCCCACGAAGAGCGCATGTGTACGCCCTGAGGCGTGCCCGTGGAACGCGCATGCGCACAAGGGGACAAGGGAGCCCAGTCTCGATCGGTTGATCGAACAGGCCATCAACATCGTCAAAGCGAAGAATCTCTCTCACGAAGGCTGCCAGTCGATCGACCTCTCCGGCCGTTGTCTGTGCGCGTTGGTCGAAAAATCTGGACACAAGAGGACGGTGTCAATCTCCCGTTGGTTTCGGTCCCAATAGGCCACTAATTGCAGTCAAAAAACAAGAGGTTCTTATTGATGCACCGCCCACTTATTCGCCATAAATCTTGATATTCGCTGAAGTGTCCGATAGTGGTGAATATTAACCCACAGTGGAAGGTGTATCATGAAGCGCATCGCCGTCCGCAAGCCTGGCACCGCGAGGCTTGCCGGGACCTCCAGTGTCATCCATAAGGGGTGATCGAGCATCTCAGGGCTCGGGGGGCGCCGCCCGCCCGATGGGAGGCCGTTGAGCTGCTGATGCCGGTGATCAACGGGCACAGACGACCGCACGGTCCCTACACCGTCGGATCCGCGCTGCTGCACCACCTGGTCCCGGCCGCCCTGGACAGCTCCAAGGATCTCGTGGCGGCCCATGACATCGAGATCCGCGCGGCGGCACCCGGTTTATGTGACCGGGTGCCGGCTCGAAGGATGTCCTTGGACGCGGACCTGGCCGATGACGAGCGCATTCTGGTGCCCGCGCCGCGCCGGTCGCTGCGGCTGGCCAACGGGATCGCGGAGTTCGTCCGCGCGGTGGTGCCGCCCGGCAGCGCGCTGGCGGTGTCCAACGCGGCCGAGGCCGACCCCACCGATACCGAACTGCTCGACGTGATGATGCGCCGGATCCCGCCGGACATCTTAATGATCATGGTTTACGCCGACGGCCCGCAACCTTCCGAGGATGCGCGTGACGTCGATGAGCTGCGCGAACTCGTCGACCATTGCACGAGAGAGGGTTTCCTGCACGCGCTGACCGAGCTGGGGCAGCGCGGGCTTTCGCTCACCGAGCCGGGCAGCGAGCGGTGGTGGTTCTTCGCGCAGCGCACCGCGACCGCGCTCGGCGCGCTCGGCCAGACACTCGAGGCCCGCATCCTGTGGGAGGCCGCCCGCCGGTCGAGCCAGGATCCCGCCGTCCACTCGGCCAGCGCGTACGGCACCGCCATGCTCGACGCCCGCCACCCCGACGCCGCCCAGCGCGACCTGGGCCGGGCCGCGGGCTGGATGAACCAGGCGATAGCCATCTCCAGCCTGCTGCCCGACCCCGTGGAACGCGCCTTCAAACTCGGCTTCGACCGCAACGGGCTCGCGCTGATCGAGCTGCGGCGGGGCCACCCCGACGCGGCTCTCGCCCTGGTGGAGTCGGCTCTCGCCCTGGCCGACGAGCTGGGGGAACGGCACCCGGTGCACCGGATGGTGCTGCTGGCCAACCGCGCCCAGCTGCTGGCGACGCTCGGGCGGGACAAGGAGGCGCTGGAGGAGTACGGCGCGGCCATCGCGATCGACCCGTCGTTCCCCGACTACTACCTCGACCGAGGCAACCTGCTCTACCGGCTCGGGCGGCACGGGGAGGCGCTGGCCGACTACGAGCGGGCGATGCTGGCCGGACCGCCGCTGCCCGAGGCGTACTACAACCGGGCCGAGCTGCGCATCGTGCGCGAAGACTTCGCCGGTGCACTCATGGACCTCGGCCGGGTGATCGAGCTGGACCCGGCCTACCTGGACGCCTACATCAACCGGGCGGGCCTGCTGGCCATGCTGAAGCGGGACGAGGAGGCCAGGGCCGACGTGACGATCGGGCTGGCCCAGTCGCCCGGCAACCCGTACCTGCTGGTCGTGCTGGGCCAGCTGGAGACCGCGGCCGGACGGCTGAGCGAGGCGCGCCGGGCGCTGGACCTGGCCGTCGAGGCGGCCCCCGAGCTGGCGGCGGCCTGGGGCAACCGGGGCGTCCTGCGCTACGAGGCGGGCGACTGGGCGGGCGCGTTGTCCGACCTGACGCGGTCCATCGCGCTGGAACCCGGCCAGCCCGCCCTCTACGAGAACCGCGCCGTCGTGCATCGCGCCCTCGGCCACCCGGCCGAAGCGGCGGCCGACGACGAGCAGGCGGCCCGTCTCCGGTCGACCAGTATGTAGGCATGCCGAAGCAACGGGCGGCCAGGGCGGCCGCCGTCTACGCCGCCTTGGGTGTTCTCTGGTGGGCCACCGCCCGCATCGGATGGACGGCCATCGGCTGCGAGGACTGGAACTGCCTGCCCCCTGCCCTCGGCACCCTCCTGGTGATCACCGTGGGCACGTTCGCCTTGTCGGTCGTGGCGCTCGATCGGGCGGAGGTGCGGCCGGCCTTCCGGGTGGCCTGGGTGACGGCGGCCATGCTGTTGCTCGTCGGGCTGGTGGGTGAGGTGCTCCCGTCCTGGTCGTCCAGGTTCGCCCACGTGGTGACGGCGGCGGTGGCGTTCGCGGTGGCGGGCGCCATGGCGGCCTTCGTGACGGACCGGGAGGTAGCCAGGGGCAGGCGGCTGCTCGTCTCGGCCGGCGTGCCGGCTCTCGTGTTCGGCGCGATCGCGGTCGCCTGGTGGTGGCGCGGCCCTTGACACGGGGGCCGGTCTGGGAGAACGTCGTTCCGTATACGGAACAGTGGAGGTGTGTCATGCGACCGAACTCCCGCTTCGCCCAGGTTCAGCCCATCGGCCTCGACGAGGTCGCCGCCGCGGCCGGGACAGATCCCGACGTACTCCGCCTGGAGAATCTCGACACCGACGTCCCGCCCCCACCCCTCGCCGTGGCCGCGACCACGCGGGCACTCGCGGAGGGGACGGGCAACAGCTGGCTGCCGCTCACCGGCCTGCCCGTGCTGTGCGAGGCGGTGGCGGCCGAGCTACGCCGGCGCACCGGCCTCGACTACGACCCGCTGAGCCAGGTGGTCATCACCTCCGGCGGCACGTCGGCGGTCATGCCGACGCTGCTCGCCACGACGGAGCCGGGCGACCCCGTCGTCCTCACCGACCCCACCTACGCCGGCCTGTTCCAGCGCGTACGGCTGTCCGGCGCGCGCCCGCACCTCCTACCCCTGACGGTCGATTCCGGCCGCTGGCGGCTCGACCGGGACGCCCTCGGCCAGGTACGCGAGGCGGCGGCGCTGCTGCTGATGAGCCCTTCGATGCCGTCCGGCGTGATCTTCTCCCTGGAGGACTGGCAGGCGATCGCGGAGACCTGCGCCCGCACCGGGGCGTACCTCATCTACGACGCGGCCATGGAGCGGATCGTCTTCGACGGGCAGCCGCGGATCAACCCCTGCCAGGTGGACGGCCTGGCGGAGCGGACGATCACGATCGGCTCGGTGTCGAAGGAATACCGCATGATCGGCTGGCGGATCGGCTGGATCGCCGGCCCGGCCGACATCATGGCCCGCATCAGGGTGGCGGCCATCTACAACACGACGGTGGCGGGCGGCTACGCGCAACTCGGCGCGGCGGCGGCGCTCGCCGACCCGGCCGGCGCGGGCGTCGACGAGGCGGTGGCCGAGTACCAGGCCCGCCACGACACCGTCATCGCCCAGCTGTCCGGCCTGCCCGTGGTGCGGGCCGGTGGCGGCTGGTCGTGCCTGTTCGACGCGACGGCCGTGGGCCTGACGGCGCCGGAGCTGTCCGCCCGGCTGCTGGACAAGGGCCGGATCGCCGCCACGCCGATGACCGCGTGGGGCGAGACGGTGGCGGGCCGGCACGTCCGGCTCGTCTTCAGCGCCGAGCCGGTCAAACGCCTGTCCGACCTCCGAGCCCGCTTCGACGCCGCGCTGGAGGGCTGAGCACCCCGCGACCCGCCGGACACGGAGTGGTACGAAAGGGCGCTGGCAGGTCACCCACTACGACTACGGTTGAACCTGTGTCCTTCGACGAGCTGTTGCGTGACCTCCAAGAAGGAGCCAGTGCCCAGGCGGCGGGCATCAGGCGTGGCTACGGCGGCCCGCCCGCCCGCGCCGTGAGCGTCCGCTCCGGCCTGGCCCGGCTGCGCTGCGCCTCGCTGCTCAAGCCGCTGTACGCGTGGGTGACGGCCGCGCACTTCCCCGACCCCGAACGCTGGCGCCGCCACGCTGAGCCGGCCGTGGTCGTCTCGTCCAACTCCGACACGCTCAATCTCTGGCTCGCGGTCGGGCCCCGGGTCATCCTGGACGACATCTACCAGCGCACGGGCGTCGGCTGGGCGCCGCCCAACGGGGACCCGTCGAGGTTCGGCTCGGTGGAGGTGGCCGCCGACGAGGTCGCCACCGCCTACGCCGCGCTCGCCCAGGCCGCGGCCGCCGGCGACCCGGTGGCGGGCACGATCCTCGGGTGGATGCGCGAGGTCACGGGCGAGCAGCAGTTCGGCGCGCGTGAGGCGCTCCGCTCGTCGGAGGCCGGGATCAAGTGCGGCTGGTACGGCGCCCCGGACGAGGCCGTCCTGCGCACGCATGCCGTGGCGGTGCTGCCCAGGGGCGGCACCCGGGTGACGGTCGTGGTGGGGATGACGGCGCAGCCCTACACCGACCCGCGGGAGCGGGAGATCTACCGGGCCCGGGTGACCGAGGGGCTGTCGGTGGAGGGCGAGCACGAGAAGGTGGCGGGCGGGCTGCTGCGCGGGCTGATGCTGACCACGCTGACGGAGCTGGGCCACCGCCGCGCGTCCTGAAGCCGCTATGTTTCCTGACCATGGTGCGAATCACGGTGCTTGGCGGCTGCGGGGCGTGGCCCGCGGCCGGGCAGGCGTGCAGCGGCTACCTGGTCGAGCATGAGGGGTTCCGGGTGCTCATCGACCCCGGTTACGCCACGCTGCCCAGGCTGCTGGCCTCGACGGCCGCCGAGGAGATCGACGCGGTGCTGGTCACGCACGGCCACCCCGACCACTGCGCCGACCTCAACCCGCTGCTCCGGGCCCGCGCCCTGGGCGACGCGCCGCCGGCCGCCCTGCCGGTGTACGCGCCGCCTGACGCTCTCACCGCCGTGCTCGCGCTGGACAAGGCTCGCATGCTGGCCGGCAGCTTCCTCCTGTACGACCTGGCTCCTGGCAGGCCGTACGAGATCGGGCCCTTCCGCCTGGACACCTGGTCGCTTCCGCACCATGTGCCCAACGCGGGGCTCCGGCTGACCGGCGGCGGCCGGGTGGTCGCGTACACGGGCGATACCGGGCCCGCCCCCGAGCTGGCCGAGCTGGCGCGGGACGCCGACGTGCTGCTGGCCGAGGCGACCTATCCCGAACGGGTGCCCGACGAGGACGCGCCCTATCTGTCGAGCGCCCTCGACGCGGGCCGTACGGCGGCTCGTGCCGGTGTGGCCCGGCTGGTGCTGACCCACCTGTGGCCGGACAGCCTGCCCGAGCCCGCGCTGGCAGCGGCCGCCAAGACGTATGGCGGCGAACTCGCCGTGGCGACGGGCGGCCTCACCCTGGAACTGTGACCGTGCCGTCCTCAGGCCGGGGCGGTGAGCTCGGCGATCACTTCGGCCAGCTCGGGCGGCTGGAGGCCGTGCGGCAGCTCGTCGGGGGTGAACCACCGGTAGCCGAGGTAGGCCCGAGCCTCCTCCTCGGTGAGTTCACCCGGATCCACCTCGGGGGTTCGCCTGGCGAAACAGGCCAGGTAGAACGGCTCGGTCTTCACGTACCGCACGCCGAGCCAGGTGAAGTCCCGATGGACGGGCACCCATCGAGCGGAGACCGCCGCCCCCGGCAGGCCGGTCTCCTCGGTCAGCTCCCGGGCGGCCGCCTCCAGGGGCGTCTCGCCGGGGTCGATCCCGCCACCCGGCGGCTCCCAGAGCGCCTCGCCACTGACGTGGTCACGCCACCGCAGGAGCAGCACCCGGCCGTCGGCGTCCACGCAGACCACCCGCGCGGCGGGACGGTCACTGCTGATCTGGGCCTCCACGTGTCCTCCTGTCCAGGGGTCAGCGTTTCATGGCGCCGTCCGCGATGGCGTCGGCGGCCTCGCCGATGGCCACGCCGACGATCTCCAGGCGGCGCACCAGCTCGCGTTCCTTCATCGCGTTCGCCGTCAGCTCGCCCGAGAATATGCGGGCGATCTCGTACTGGTACATGCGCCTGATGGAGCCGCCCGTCTTCTTCGCCGCCAGCGCGTCGTGGACCACGGCGGAGGGGTGCGAGGCGAGGACGCGTACGGCGTTCTCCAGGGCGTCGATGCCCTCGATGACCTGGTCGAGGAGCGGCGTGAAGCGGATCTGGTCCGGCACCCGATACAGGTAGGACTCCCGGACGAAGTCGCGCAGCGAGTCCAGGACGTCGTCGATCGAGCGGGAGAGGCGGAACAGGTCCTCCCGGTCGATCGGCGTGACCAGGGCCGACTTGAGCTCCTCCACCAGGTGGCGCCGCTCCTCGTCGCCGAGGTGCTCGATCACGCGCATCTTCTCGTGCGCGCCCGTCCTGCCCACCTCTCCGCCGATCATGGCCATCGCCAGCCAGGCGCCCTCCTTGGTCGCCGCCAACTGGCCGAGCAGGGCCTCGCTCAGCGCGCTGTCCATGTGTCCCGACATCAGCGCCCGGATCCGCCGCAACCGCTTCACGCCCAGCCCCCTCTCCCCGCGTTCAACCCGTCAGCGCCTTCACCACGTACGCCGCGACCCCGGCCAGCAGCGCGCTCGCCGGTAGCGTCAGCAGCCAGGCGCTGACGATCTTGACGGCGGCGTACCAGCGGACCCGGCCGGCGCCCTGCGCCACGCCGGCGCCGATCAGGCCGCCGGCGATGGCCTGGGTCATGCTCACCGGCATACCCAGTGCCGAGCAGGCGATCACCGCCGTACCCGAGGCCAGTTCGGCCGTCACGCCGTGCAGGGGCCGGGAGACGATGATCTCCCGGCTGAGCGTGCGTCCCGCCCTGGGCAGGCCGTAGCCGGCGCCGAGCCCGAACAGCAGCGCCCCCAGCGAGGTGTAGGTGAGCGGCGCGTTCGAGAAACCCATCGCGATCATGAAGATGGCGAGCATCTTCTGGCCGTCGTTGGCGGAGTAGGCGATGGTCTGCAGCAGGAAGCCCGCCCAGTGCCAGCGCGGCAGCCCGCGGCTGGTCGTCACCTTGACCAGCAGTTGGATCACCACCCAGGCCAGCAGGCCGCCCACGACGGGCGCGGCCAGGCCGAAGGCCAGCACCAGGGCGACCGACCCGGCCGAGACCGGCAGTCCCCAGCCGAGACCGGCCCCGGTGAGGCCGCCGACGATGGCCAGGGTGAGGCTGGTCGGGCGGCCTATCGCGCTGAGCGTCATGACCACGATCAGCGCGGCGACCACCGCGACCGACATCGCGATCTTCGCCTCCGCCCCATGGAACGTGGCCAGCCGATTCACGAACGTCAGCGCGACCCGATGGGTGACCAGCGGCACCAACGCCACCAGCACCACCAGGGTGAGGATGCCGACCGCGGGACGGATCGCCGGCAGCTTCAGCCCGGTCGCGAGCAGGGCGCCGCCGTCGTTCATCCCGGACACGAACGCGAACAGGCACGCGATCGCGATCAGTACGGCGGATTCCAAGGGCGCTCGCTCCATGAGTAGGCCGGCGAGAGGTACTCTGCCCAGGTCAGCCAGTAGCCACCCCACGATCCTCTGCCCGCGAGAGTGAAACCATGACCTCTGCCGAGTACATCCTGACCCTGTCCTGCCCCGACCGGCCCGGTGTGGTGGCCGCCGTCTCAGGCCTGCTGGCCGGACGCGGCTGCAACATCATCGAGAGCCAGCAGTTCGGGGATGAGCAGGCGCGGCGGTTCTTCATGCGGGTCCAGTTCGCGGCGCCGGTGCCGGAGGACGACCTGCGTACGGCCTTCGCCGCCCTGGCGCCGGAGTTCGGCATGGAGGTCAAGCTGCGTGAGGTGGCCAGGAAGCCGCGCGTGCTCATCATGGTCAGCAAGTTCGACCACTGCCTGAACGATCTGCTCTACCGCGTGCGCGCAAAGTCCCTGGACATCGAGATCGTCGCCGTCGCGTCCAACCATCCCGACCTCCGGCCCCTGACCCAGTCGTACGGCATCGACTACCACCACCTGCCCGTCACGCCCGAGACCAAGGCCAGGCAGGAGGGGGAGGTGCTGGCGCTGGTCGAGCACTATCAGGTGGACCTGGTGGTGCTGGCGCGATACATGCAGGTGCTGTCGGAGGATCTCTGCGAGAAGCTGGCGGGCCGGGCCATCAACATCCACCACTCGTTCCTGCCGTCGTTCAAGGGCGCCAGGCCGTACCACCAGGCGCATGACCGGGGCGTCAAGCTGATCGGCGCGACCGCGCACTATGTCACGTCGGACCTGGACGAAGGCCCGATCATCGAGCAGGAGGTGGCGCGCGTGAACCACAGCCACTCCCCGCAGGACCTGGTCGCGATGGGCCGGGACGTGGAGTGCGTCGCGCTGGCGCGGGCCGTGAAGTGGCACGCCGAGCAGCGGGTGCTGCTCGACGGCCACAAGACGGTCATCTTCCCCCGCTGACCCGTGACCTCATGACCACATGACGACGAGCTTGCCGATCGTGTGGCTGTTCGCGAGGTCTGCATAGGCACGCGTGGCTTCTGCTGGGCCGTAGCGGTGGGTGACGGTGTTCGGCAGGGTTCCGCGTACGGCCAGCGCGGCCAGTTCGTCCAGGTCGCCGGGGGCGGCCCGGGTGTAGACGGTGTCCACCCGAACGTCGGGGAAGGCCGCGGGGTCGGGGCTGGGGAAGGCGATGTTCAGCAGCCGCCCGCCCGGCCGGATGGCGCGGGCCGTGCCGACCAGGGCGGGGCCCGACTGGGCCAGGTTGACCAGGGTGTCCACGCCGTCCGGGTGGCTGCGCAGGGTCTCCGCGCCCGGATCGGCCGAGCGGTAGTCGATCACCTCGGCGGCTCCCAGCGCGCGAACGTAGGGCTCGTCGTCGGGTATCGCGGTGGCGATCACATGGACGCCACGCGCGGCCAGCAGCGGGACCACCGCGCCGCCGACCCCGCCGGCCGCGCCGATCACGAGCGCCTTCATGCCGCGCGTGAATGTTCCGGCGCGCAGCAGGGGCAGGGCTGTCAGGCCGGCGATCGGGAGAGTGGCGGCCTGGTCGGCGGGCAGGTCCGGCGGGCGGTGGGCCAGGGCCGGCGTGTCGGCGTCGAAAATCGCGTATTCGGCCATGGTGCCCGTGGTCAGGGAAGGCGGTGTGGCGGAGAGGTCCGCCATGGCCTTGGCCCCGTAGGGGAGGCCGAAGCCGAATATTTCGTCCTCTGGGGTGAATCGGGAGACTCCTTCGCCGACGCCGGTGACCGTACCGGCGAAGTCGCTGCCCGGGACGTGCGGGAACACCAGCGGAGCCATCTCCCGCATCACCCCGCTCAGGGTGCGGAGGTCGGCCGGGTTCAGTCCCGCGGCGGTGATCCGCACCCGCACCTGGCCGGGGCCTGGTTCCGGTGCCGGGAGGTCTTCCGTCGCCAGTACGTCCGCTGACCCGTACTGCCGTGCCACCAATGCCCGCATGAGTGTCTCCTCGCTTAACCGGACCAGTTGGTCATGTTATGAGCGTTGAGCATAATATGACCGTACGGTCCGGTTGCGATAGGGTCGGTTCGTGGGGACGATGCGGGCCGATGCCATGCGTAACAGGCGGTTGCTGCTCGACGCGGCTGCCGCGGAGTTCGCGGAGCATGGGATGGACGTTTCGGTGGCGCGGATCGCGGTACGGGCCGGGATCGGCAAGGGGACCGTGTTCCGCCACTTCGCCACCAAGGAGCAGCTCATTACGGCGATCTTCGCCGACCAACTCGACGGCCTCGCCGCCACCGGCGAGGCGCTCCTGCGGGGGACGGAAGCGGCGGCGGGTGTGGATACGGGCGCGGGTGTCGGTGCGGGGCCTGCAGTGGCGCGTGGCGCGGACGCGTTGCTGGCGTTCATGAGCGCGGGCGTGGAGGCGCAGGTCGGCGATCGGGCCTTCTGCCAGGCGGCGGGGGCGATCGCGCGGGCCGATCCGCAGGTGCGGCGGGCCAGTCAGCGGCTGGCGGCCGTCGCGGAGGCGCTCACGGCCGAGGCCAGGCACGACGGGTCCGTGCGCGACGATGTCACCGGGCACGACATCGTGCTGCTGATCAACGCCGCCTCGCAGGCCACCGCGCCACTCGGTGACACGGTGCCGGGGCTCTGGCGGCGCTATCTCAGCATGATGTTCGATGGGCTGCGTCCCGCGGCCGCTCACCCGCTCCCGGTCCCCGCTCCGGAGGAGACGCACTTCACGGCGGCTGCGCGCCACGCCTGAGCGGCCGTTGAGGATGCGTCGGGTGTCGAGGGCGCGTCCGGCGTGCGCGGCTGCTCAGGGCGCGTCGCAGGGCCGGACACGGGTGCGCGGTTGCTCAGGGTGCGTCGGGGATCGGGCGGAGTGAGCGGTCACTCAGGGCGCGTCGGGGGACCGGGCGGGAGTGAGCGGTCACTCAGGGCGCATCGGGCATGGGCGGAGGATTGGTCCGGGGCCCTTGCGCCGTGCCGTCAGACGTCGCGGGCGGAGAGGGCGTACGTGTCGCCGTCCAGGCCCCAGGTCAGGACGCGTCGCGGTCGGATGCCGATCCACGCGGCGTCGAACGGGAACCCGGCTCCCAGCCGCTCACCCAGCTTCTCGCCGCCGTCGAGGTGCGTCTCAGCGAGGCCGCGGATCTCGATGCCCCGCGGTGTCCACGGATCGACGGACGCCAGGTCGTCGACCACGAGCGCCACGTCCGGCCGAGCCCTGGCGTCGCGGAACTTCTTGCTCGCCACCATGTCCGCGACGCTGCCGATCACGATGACCTCGGTCTCGGGGTCGTAGAAGACACCCACCGGCGTCACGTGCGGCCCGCCCCCGGCGCCGACCGTGGCGAAGCGACCCAGCGGCTGGCTGGTCAGGTACGAGATCTCCACCTCGGTGAACGTGGTCACGCCCCCTCCCGAGATCCCCGAGAGCCGGTGCGGGTCGTGGCGGCCGACCGCGACACCGGGTCGAGAGACTCGACGGCCGGCCGCGCCGCCGGGTCGAGGGCAGTGGCGGCCGGTCGCGGCTCGTGGCCGGGGGACATGCTGGATGACCGCCGCAGGGCGGCGAGCAGGGTGGCGGTGTCGGGCGAGCCGCTGAGCGGCTCGGCGCCGGGGAAGACGAAGGTCGGCACCGCCGTGATCCCAGACGCCCGCGCCGCGGCGACCTGCTCGCGGACCTCGGTGACGCCTTCCGCCGAGGCGAGGAACTCCCCGGTCCCCTGTACGCCGGCCCGCGCCGCCGCGTTGCTCAGCACGGCGTGGTCGCCGAGATCGCCGCCGTCACGGAAGTGCGACTCGTACAGCGCCGTAGCGAGCGTCGCCTGAGTCCCCGCGCCATGCTCCCGCAGCGCGAACCACAGCAGCCGATGCGCGGCGAACGTGTTGACCGCCACCGCCCGATCGAACCGATACTCCACCCCTTCCTTCGCCCCCAGCCCGGTCATGCCCGAGGTCATCAAGGCCGCCTGCTCATGGCCGAACATCTCGGCCATCGTCTCCATCAGCGGCCGAGCGTCCTGGGGGGCGTCGGCGGCGAGCTGGTACGGCAGGTGGACGAGCTCGGCGCCGCCACCGAACTCCTCCACCGCACGGTGGAAGCGGTGCGTGCCCAGTCGGCACCAGGGGCACGCGAGGTCGGCGTACACCTCAACCCGTATGGGACGGCCGATGGCCGTTGTTTCGCTGGTCATACGCCCAACCTGCCGGTCCCGGCGCGGGTGAGGAAGGCCGCGTCAAGACGGGCACCGGCAGGGCCACCCAAAGGGCTTAAGGGCGGTAAGTCCCGAAGTACCAGACGTTCCCCTCGGGATCCGCGCAGGCGTACTCGCGCGACCCGTACGGCTGATCGGTGAGCTCCATCGTGATCGTGGCCCCGGCGGCTTGGGCGCGGGCCAGGTGCGTGTCGGGGTCGTCGACGGCGATGTACATCCCGGGACCGCCCGGCCTGCCCTCCCCGACCATGATCAGGTCGTCCCCGACGAGGAGCTCGGCGTGGGTGACCACGCCCTGGTCGTTCTTGGACGCCTCGTGCACCCGGAATCCGAAGGCGGCGGTCAGGAAGTCGATGGCCTTCGCGCAGTTCTGGTAGCGGGCCAGGGCGTAAACAGTTCGTGTCATGCGGTCAGTATCAGACGGGGCAGCCGCGGGTCTTGGACGAATCTGACCGGGCGTCGTGTCGCCCAGCACCCTGAACTCGCGGTTCATGTGCGCCTGGTCGTAGAAGCCGCAGTCGGCGGCGACGCCGGCGATCGCCCGGCCGGACTGGAGCAGGCGCAGCGCGGACTGGAAGCGGATCACCCGGGCGGCCGTCTTCGGCGTGAGGCCGACCTGGTCGTGGAAGCGGGCGACGAGATGGCGGTGGCTCCAGCCGAGCGACGAGGCCAGCCACGACGGCCCCACGCGGCCGCCTGAGGAGAGGAGCCGCGCCCACGCCCACGGAACCTCCTGGCCGAGCTCCGGCCCGGCCAGGATGCGCTCCGTCAGCAGCCGGTCGGTCAGGGCCAGCCGCTCGGGCCAGGACGCCGTCTCGCCCAGCCGCTCGACGGCCCTGCGGGCCCAGGCGCCGAGCAGGTCCTCGATCGGCACCACGAGGTTCGTCAGCTCCCGCATCGGCACCCCGAACAGCCGCCGCGCCCCGAACGGCGTGAGGGACACCTGCACGCCCTCGGCCGGGCCGAGCGTGCGGGTCACGGTGAAGCGGTCGCTGAGCCCGCCGGTGAACGACGTGACGCGCGCCTCGCCCACCCCCATCGCCGCGCCGAACCCGAGGATCAGCACCGCACCTGGCATCGCCGCCTCGGACCGCGTCAACGGCGAGGCGTAGTGCTCCCGGTACGCGGTCAGCCGCGTCACGTACGGACGCAGAGCACCGCTGGGGACGGCCCCCATCATGGCCAACCCCAGCATGCTCATATTTCCGACTATAGGCCGGTGTGCCTGGCCAGGAACGTCAACGTGTCAGCCGACAACTCGACCGACCGGCTGATCGAACGGGCGCCATGACCCACCTCGGTCTCGTTGCGCAGCACGATCGGCCCCGCACCCGTGGACGCGTGCTGGAGCGCCGCGCACATCTTCCACGCGTGCAGCGGATGCACCCGCGTGTCCGACTGGAAGACCGTGAACAGCGTCGCGGGGTAGGCCACATCCTCGCGAACATGGTGATACGGCGAGTATCCCAGCAACCAGCCGAACCCCTCGGGATCGGCGGCGGAGCCGTACTCGACGTTCCAGGTCGCCCCCAGCCCGAACTGCTCGTAACGGATCATGTCGAGCAGCGGCGCGGAGCAGGCGACGGCCGCGTACAGCTCGGGACGCTGCGTCAGCGCCGCGCCCACCAGCAGCCCGCCGTTGGAGCCGCCGGAGATCGCCAGTTGCTCGGGCGTCGTCACTCCGGTCTTGATGAGGTGCTCGGCCGCGGCGTGGAAGTCGTCGAAGACGTTCTGCTTGTTGCCCAGCATGCCGGCGCGGTGCCAGTCCTCGCCCTCCTCGCCGCCGCCGCGCAGGTTGGCGATCGCGTAGACGCCGCCCGCCTCCACCCAGGCGAGCACCGACGCGGAGTAGCCGGGGGTCATCGACAGCCCGAAGCCGCCGTAGCCGTACAGGATGGTCGGACGCGGCCCGTCGCCGTCGACCGGCGAGATGACCAGCATGCGGACGTCGGTGCCGTCCTTCGACCGGTAGACGACCTGGGAGGTGCGCACCGGCGGGACGTCCACCGCGCCCGGTGAGGCGGCCCAGAGCGTGGTCTCGCCGGTCCTGGCGTCATAGCGCTGGATGGTCGGCGGCGTGGTGTTGTCGGTGTAGCCGAACCAGGCCTCGTAGCCGCCTTCCGGACGTTCGGAGATGCCGCCGATCGAGCCGAGGCCGGGCGCGGGCACCTCGCCGATCCGTTCGCCGGTGGCCAGGTCGTGCACCGTGATCTCACTGATCGCGTGGCGGGTCCAGCCCACCAGCATGACCGGGCGGTCGAGGTCGTCGAGGATCGCGAAGTCGGACAGCACCGCCTCGGCGTCCTCGGGGATCAGGTCGCGCCAGGCCTCGACACCGGGCGTCGCCGGGTCGGTGACGCAGATCCGGGCGCGCGGCGCGTCGCGGTCGGTGTGGACGTACAGCTTGCCGTCGCGGCCGAACGAGAGCCCCGTCTGGGCGTCCACGCCCTCCTGCACGACCTGGAGATCGGGCCGGTCGGGCGGGGACGCGGTCAGGTCGGCCACCCACAGGTCGTTGCGCGGCGCCGTGCCCTCGCTGGCGGAGATCTGCAGCCAGCGGCCGTCACGTGAGACCGAGACGCCGTAGTAGTTGGTCATCTTCAGGCCTTCACCGAAGATCATCACATCGTCTTCGGTGGACGTGCCGACGCGGTGCAGGTAGACGCGGCGGTGGAACTGCGACTCGCCCTCCGGCAGCTCCGTGCTCGGCAACCGGCGCACGTAGTAGAACGCCTCGCCGCCGGGCAGCCAGGCGATGGGGGAGTAGCGGCACCGGTCGATCGGGCCCTCCACCCGGGCGCCGGTGGCCACGTCCATGACATAGAGGACCGACTCCTCGTTGCCGCCCACCGAGATCTGGTAGGCGAGCAGGCGGCCCTCCTTGTCGGGTTGCACGGCGTCCAACGTGGTCAGGCCCGACGGGTCGAGCGCCATGGGGTCGATCAGCGCCCGCTCCGTGCCGCCGGCTCCGTCGCCGTCGGAGACGTAGTAGACCGCGTGTTCCTGGTCCGGCGTGCGGCGGCTGAAGAAGTGACGCGTGCCGCGCCACGCGGGCACCCCCACGGAACCCGACCTGAGCAACTCGGCGATGCGGTCTTTGAACCGCTGCGGCTCGCTCTGCCGCTTGAACAGGTCGGCCTGCGCGAGCAGCCATCCCTGTGTCTCCGGGCTGTCGGGATCCTCAAGCCATCGATAGGGGTCCGCGACGGGAGTGTCGTGCAAAATCTCGTCGCTTTCCGCGCGGCGTGCTGTGGGGTAGGGCTCTCGCGTCATGCCCGAACCCTACTGCCATGCAGCGTGCGTAAAGCCCTGGTGAAGTGGGCATAAAACGTACCGTGCGTCCCTCTGGTCATTCCGGCTGGGGGTTATGGGGTGGCGGGGAGCATGCGGTAAACGTCAGACTTGGTGATAGGACGGTGCCGTGGTGACCATCCGCTGGACCGTCCGGCGGAGGTCCACGTGACGGAAGCACCAGTGCCCCAGGAGGGGCCGACAGCCGGGACATGCCACGGCATGTCCCCCTTGATACCCATGCAGCAGGGAGAGGCCCGATGACGCGCCAAGTCCTGCTGCTCAACGCCACTTACGAGCCACTCACCACCCTCTCGCTGCATCGGGCCATCGTGCTGGTGCTGCGGGACAAGGCCGACATCGTCCATCGTGACGGCCGGGGCGCGGTCCTGCGCTCCGCGACCTGCACGCTGGACGTCCCCTCGGTGATCCGGCTCCGCAGATACGTCCGTATTCCCTACCGGTCTCGCATCCCCCTGACCAGGGCCGCGCTCATGCGGCGCGACGACTATCGCTGCGCCTACTGCGGCATGCGGGCCGAGACCATCGACCACGTCGTCCCCCGGTCCAGGGGCGGCCCCCACACCTGGGAGAACTGCGTCGCCTCGTGCACGCCGTGCAACCACCGAAAAGCCGACAAGTTCCTGGAGGAGCTGGGGTGGACGCTACGCGTCGCCCCGGCGGTGCCACGGGGCGCTCACTGGCGGCTCATCGGCGCTTCGCTCGTCGGCGACCCCCAATGGGCGCCCTACCTGGAAGCCGCTGCCTGACCTTCGGGCCCGGATCCCTGGGATCCGGGCCTGAAATGTCTTTGTCCGGCTTCGCGGCTCCTGGCAGGATCCCAGGACATGTGGACCTTCACCACCGACGTTGAGGAGTACGCGGCCGTCGCCGAGGCGTTCCTGCTCGCCGACCCCGTGGGCAACACGGTGCCGCTGACCGTGCTGGCGAACATCCGCGCCGGAATGCCGGCCGACGACGCCTACTTCGGCTGGTGGACCAGCGGCGGTGAGGTCCGCGGGGCGGCGTTCCGCACCCCGCCGCATCCGGTCGGGCTGGCCCGCATGCCGGTCGAGTCCATCGCGCCGCTGGTCGAAGCCTTGAAGGGGGAGATCCCCGAGGTCATGGGCCCGCTGGAGCTGACCGAAGCGCTCGCCGAGGCGCTCGGCGAACCCGGCTCCGTGCTGTCGGAGCGCCTCTACCGCCTCGGCACCCTGACCATCCCCGACACGGCGGGCCGCGGCCGGCTTGCGGAGGTCTCCGACTTCCCGCTGCTGGTCGCCTGGTTCCTGGCGTTCGGCGACGAGGTGGGGCTGGGGATCGGCCGGGACCCCGCTCAGCAGGTCCAGCAGCGGCTGGCCGGTCGGCAGCTCTTCCTGTGGGAGGCGGACGGGGCCCCGGTGTCGCTGGCCGCCCTGTCGCCCGCCGCGGGCGGGGTCTGCCGCATCGGGCCGGTGTACACGCCGCCGACCCGTCGCAGGCGTGGGTACGGTGCCGCGGTCACCGCGTTCGCCAGCCAGGTCGCGCTGGAGACGCGCTGCGAGCAGGTGGTGCTCTTCACCGACTTGGCCAACCCGACGAGCAACGCCGTCTACCGGTCGATCGGCTACGAACCCGTCTCCGACTACGCCCAGGTGAGCTTCGGATCTTTGCCGTAGTCTTTGGGCATGCCGCGCTATGACTTCCGCTGCCGTGCCTGCGGGTCGACCTTCGAGGTGACCCGTCCGATGTCCGCCTCCGACGAGGCGGCCGCGTGCCCCGAGGGGCACGACGACACCGTCAGATTGCTCTCCACGGTCGCCATGACCGGCGGCGCCGCCGCCCCGCGCTCGGGCGGGTGCTGTGGTGGGGGGTGCTGTAGTTAGCTGCGGTGGGTTGCTGTAGTTGATCAGCGCAGCCTGGTTTGAGGCTCCTTTTTACGGCCGGCCCGGTGAGCCCCACCCGCCGCACGGGGCTGGCGTCTGTCCAGGGACACGCTCCTCCGGTTCACCGGCCGAGCGCCGTGACGTGCGCACGTGCACCGGTGAATCCCTTGACCGCCAGGCCGGCCACGCGTTCGACTGTCGTGATGCCCGTGGGCATGTCCGGACTCCGTTCCGACAGCACGGCGATCAGAAGTTCGTGGTCCGCCACGAGCAGGCGGCCCACGCTGTTGATCGTCCACAGGCCGCCGTGCGCCTCGGCGGGCAGCCAGCCGTTCTTCAGGGCCACCTTGCCGCCTGCGGCGCTGACACCCCAGGCCTGGTCCGGGGCCACGGACGACATCAGGCCGAGCGCGTAGCGGCGGTTGGCGGCCGAGACCGGACCGTCCGGGTCGGTGAGCACGCCGAGCACCTTCACCTGATCTGACGGGTTGCTGCGCGTCGAGCCCCAGAACCGTCCGGCGCCGGGATACGTGTCGCGCACGCCGAGCCGGTGCAGGGTTCTGGTCAGGCCCGCCTGGCGGCCGATCGCCACGTAGAGATCGTGCGCGCACTCGTTGTCGCTGTAGCGGATCATGCGGTCGGCCAGCGCGCGCTCGTGGGCGTCCAACTGCCGGTGCTCGCGCTGCGCCTGCAGCAGCAGCGCCAGCAGGATGTCCACCTTGGCCACGCTGGCCAGCATGAACGGCTGCCCCTCGTGGAAGGCGTATTGGACGCCGGTGGTCCTGTCCTGCACCGAGACCGCCGTCCGGCCGGGCCGCCCTTGCAGGTAGCGATCCAGCGCCAGGTCGAGCGACTGGCGCGCGGCCTTCGGCAACTGGGCGGCGTTGGACACCTGGATGGCCGCGGCCCCACCGCCGGGCAGCCGCTCAGGAGCGTCCGCCATCGCGGGAGGAGCGCCGGCCACGCCGCCATTGGCGCAGCCGGACACCCCGGCCACCAGAGCCAGCAGGATCCCTCGAAGAAGCATGAGCGGGAGCCTGCCACCCGCCGCGCCAACGGCTGGGGTGCGGAGGGTCAAGGCTCGCCCAGGTCCCCGGCAGGGAGCTGCTTACGCGGCGCGAGCCCGCTTGCGCCGCTGGAACGGCAGGAACCGGTCGGCCAGGTGCGGCCGGGAAGGAGTCAGCGTCGGCTCGACCGCGAGAATCCGGTCGAAGCGGAACGCCCGGATGGCCCGCCGCATCCGGCAGACCCCGACGAGATACCAGTATTCGCGATGCACCAGACACGTCACGGGCTCCACATCGCGAGCCGTGACATGTCCGGAGGCATCCCGATAGTGCAGGCGAACCATCATGCGGCTGGTGATGGCATCCGCGATGAGCCTGGCCCGCGACGCGATGTCCACGGGCAACGGTTCGGTGAGCGTCGTGAGCGTGGTGGCGATGACGTCGTCGTCGAGCTCTAGATGCTCGAACGCGTGTTGCAGACCGCGCCTGGCGGTGACGGCCTGCGGACCGGACCCCAGATGAGCGAGGGACAGGGCGAGGGCAGCGATCTCGGCGGTGGTCAGCGGGCGAGTGTGAGAGTTCACGCCTGTAGCCATACCCCCACATTAGAGACGACCACCGACAGTTTTCGAAAGCCTGTACGCCTGGTAAGCACCCTGTATCGCCCGGATAAGGGCTGGAAAGTCGCCTGCCACCACGGCCCGCCGCCACCCGGCATCACGGACAAAGCCGGGCTGTCGCCACCGGTATGACCATACGGAAGCCATGGCCAAGAAGACGCACGTCACGGCGCCCAGCCGGTGAACCGGAGGAGCGTGCCCCTGGACAGACCCCGGCCCCGCACGGTGGGTGGGGCCCACCGTGCGGGGCCGTAAAAAAAAGCTGTCTAGAAAAAGCTATCGAGACAACTGCGTGAGGTCGCGCGAGGCGCCGGTGGAGGCCGACGTGGTCATGGCCGCGTACGCCTGGAGAGCGACGCTGACGGGGCGGTTGCGGTCGCGGGGGCGGTAGCCGCCCAGGTCGGTGAGGAGGCGCGCACGGCGGGCCTCCAGCTCGGCCTCGGGGACGCGTAGCTCCAGCAACCGGTTGGGGATGTCGATCTCAATCGTGTCGCCGTCTTCGACCAGCGCGATCATGCCGCCCTCAGCCGCCTCCGGAGAGGCGTGCCCGATCGACAGCCCGGACGTGCCGCCGGAGAAGCGGCCGTCGGTGACCAGCGCGCACGCCTTGCCCAGGCCCCGGCCCTTGAGGAACGACGTCGGGTAGAGCATCTCCTGCATGCCCGGCCCGCCCTTCGGCCCCTCGTAGCGGATGACGACCACGTCGCCCTCCTTCACCCGGTCGCCCAGGATGCCCTCGACCGCCTGCTCCTGCGACTCGAACACCACCGCCGGCCCGCTGAACTTCCAGATCGACTCGTCGACCCCGGCCGTCTTCACCACGGCGCCGTCCCGCGAGATGTTGCCGTAGAGGACCGCGAGCCCGCCGTCCGCGGAGTAGGCGTGCTCCAGGTCGCGCACGCAGCCGTCGGCCCGGTCGAGGTCGAGGGAGTCCCAGCGGTTGTCCTGCGAGTAGGGCTTGACCGTGCGGACGTTGCCCGGCGCCGCGTGCCACAGCTCGACGGCCTCGGGCAGCACCGTGGGCGACTGGGGATCCCAGGCGGCGATCGTCTCGCCGAGCGTGCCGCCGTTGACCGTCGGCACGTCGCGGTGGAGCAGCCCGGCGCGGTCGAGCTCGCCCAGGATGGCCGGGATGCCGCCCGCGCGGTGCACGTCCTCGACGTGGTACTTGTTCGTCGCCGGAGCCACCTTGCACAGGCACGGCACGCGCAGGGAGATCTCGTTGATCTCCTTGAGCCCGAAGTCGACCTCGGCCTCGCGGGCCGCGGCCAGGATGTGCAGGATCGTGTTGGTCGAGCCGCCCATCGCCACGTCCAGCGTCATCGCGTTCTCGAACGCCTCGCTGGTGGCGATCGAGCGCGGCAGCACCGACTCGTCGTCCTCTTCGTAGTAGCGGCGGGTGATCTCCACGAGCTGGCGCCCGGCGTCCTCGAACAGCTTCTTGCGGTCCTTGTGCGTGGCCAGGATCGTGCCGTTGCCCGGCAGCGCGAGGCCGATCGCCTCGGCCAGGCAGTTCATGGAGTTGGCGGTGAACATGCCCGAGCACGACCCGCAGGTCGGACAGGCGTTCTCCTCCATCTCCAGCAGATCCTCGTCGGAGACGCTGCTGTCGGCGGCGGCGACCATCGGGTCGATCAGGTCGAGCTTGCGGCCGGGCGTCTTGCCCGCCTCCATCGGTCCGCCGGAGACGAAGATCGTCGGGATGTTCAGCCGGAAGGCGGCCAGCAGCATGCCCGGCGTGATCTTGTCGCAGTTGGAGACGCAGATCATCGCGTCGGCGCAGTGGGCCTGGACCATGTACTCGACGGCGTCGGCGATCAGCTCGCGCGACGGCAGCGAGTAGAGCATCCCGCCGTGGCCCATCGCGATGCCGTCGTCGACCGCGATCGTGTTGAACTCACGCGGGATCGCCCCCGCCTCGCGGATCGCGGCGGACACCACGTCGCCGACATCGCGCAGATGAACATGGCCGGGGACGAACTGCGTGAAGCTGTTGGCCACGGCGATGATGGGCTTGCCGAAATCGCTCCCGGCTACGCCGGTCGCCCGGAGCAGGGCCCGGGCACCGACCATGTTCCTGCCGTGGGTGACCGTACGTGACCTGAGGGCGGGCATTGGACTTCTCCCATCGTTGCGAGTCTTCACATGGTACGACCATTGCCCGGGTGTTGAGACAACTGTCCATCGCTCGGAACGCGTACGGTGGCGAACCGCGTGGACCCGGCCACGAGCCGGCCCTTGCCGTCCCAGACGCCGGCCGTCTCGTCGATGCCGTCGCCGCCCACCTTCCAGGGCAGCGGCCGGACGTGGCCCGGACCCGGGTCGGACGTGGTGCGGACCCGGGTCGGACGGCTCGATCACGTCCGCCGGGCGGTTCGGGCGGCACGACGAACGCACAGCTGACGACGGTCACGTGCGAATGGCCGGTCCCTCATGCGCCCTTGGCGCGGCACGCCTGCGCGGTGCGTTGTCAGGACGGGACGCCTTCGCGGTGCGTCGTCAGGGCGGCATGCCTTGAGTGCCGCCGCCGGCGGCACTCTTTCAGGCTGCTCAGTCCTCGCCGTATCGGGCGGGCAGGACCTGGGCCGCGATCTCGTGCAGGCGATCGATCTCGGCCTTGGTCAGCGCCCGCTCCCGCTTGGTGATCCACTTACGGGCACGGCCGCCCTCATAGACGTCCACACCGCGGATCGTCATGATCTTCCACGGCACCGGTGGCCCGTAGATGGCCAGCGAGGGCACGACCGAGATCTCCTTGCCGTAGGCCTCGCTGATCAGCTCGCTGGCCCGCGACGCCTCCCACTTGGCCTCGGTGAGACGCGGCTTCATGTCGAACGGCCCGTGGAAGAGCTTCTTGCCCATCTGGACGCGTACGGGCAGGCGCTTGTCCCACTTCTCGGAGTCGACCGCGTACACGCCTGTCGGGCCCACCACGAGGTGGTCGATCTGGGCCTCGCTGTCCGGGATCGCCCTGGCGTGCAGCGTGCGGTAGCCGTTCCGTTCGAGCTTGCGCAGCTGGGCCTCGGTACGGCGCTCCGCGATGGACGAACGCCGCCAGGCCGGCACGGTCGACTTGGACCGCGCTCGGTAGACGGTGTCGAGGATGGCCGCGAGCACGCCTGCGGTCACGCCTACCCGCCAGTCGCCCACGAGGAAGCCCACGACCACGCCGACCGGGACCGCCAGCAGCGCGCGATTGCGCAGGCGGCGGACACGCGGTTGCTGGAGCAGGCTGCCCAGGGACGCGCGCTCGATGGGCGCGTAGGTTGACGTGGGCGCCGAGTGCTTGGCGGGGGCCGGCTCGCCTTCGGGTCGGTCACTCACCCAGATGGGTGACGAGGTGTGACCGTCTTCTCGCTGATGATCGGAGTCCACGTAAGTCACCGTAGCCCGAGGGTCTTGTCGTTTCCTAGTGTTGCCTTGTCCATAGTTTTATGGCCCAGCTCACCGTGTTCTACGCCCGTTTTCCGGGTATCTATTACGTTCTTCTCTAGAGAAGCCTAGTGTGCGGTAGCGTGCGAGAACTTCACGAGCTGTCGGCGCTCGAGCAGGCGCAAGCCATCCGTGACCAGGAGATTTCGCCGGTCGAACTCACTCAGCACTACCTCGATCGGATCGAGCGTATCGATCCGCGAGTGGGCGCGTATGTGACCGTGACCGCAGAGAGAGCACTCGAACAGGCGCGTCGTCTGACGAAGGAGCTGCCAGACGGACCGCTCGCCGGAGTGCCGATCCCTGTAAAGGATCTTAACCTGGTGAAGGACGTCCCGATCACGTTCGGGTCCTCGACATACCAGGGATTCGTCGCACCCGTGGACGACACGGTGGTCGAGCGCCTGCGTGACGCGGGCACGGTGATGCTGGGGAAGACCGCGACGCCGGAGTTCGGACTGCCCTGCTACACGGAGACCTACCTCTCGCCGCCCGCCCGCTCGCCATGGGATCTGAACACCTCGGCGGGCGGGTCGAGCGGCGGCGCCGCCGCGGCCGTGGCCGCCGGGCTGGCGCCGGCCGCGCAGGGCAGCGACGGAGCCGGTTCGATCCGTATCCCGGCGTCGGTGTGCGGGCTGTTCGGCATCAAGCCGACCCGCGGCCGGATCAGCTTCGCGCCGATCATCCCCGACCTCGCGGGCCTGTCGACGAACGGCCCCCTCGCCCGCAATGTCGCCGACGCCGCGGCGCTGCTCGACGTGATGGCGCACAACAGCCCCGGCGACCTGTACCTCGCGCCGCCGCACGACGGCACGTTCCTGGAGTGCGCCACGCGCGAGCCCGGACGGCTGCGCATCGCCCGCTACGCCCAGCCGGTCGTGCCCGGGGCCGACGTCGCTCCGGAGGTGCTCACCGCCTACGAGGCCGCCGCCGCGACGCTGGCCGCGCTCGGCCATGAGGTCGTCGAGATCGACCCGCCGTTCGGGGCTGAGACCGTGCCGGTGTTCACCATCATGTGGTACGCCTTCGCGTGCATGCACCCCGTGGCCGACGACCAGGTCGAACTGCTCCGGCCGCTCACCAGGCGACTGCGCGAGCACGGCTTCGCCACCTCCGCCCCGGCGTTCCTGCAGGCCCAGGCCGCCCTGCAGCTGGCCACCAGGGCGGCGCTCGCGGTGACCAACGCTTATGACGCGGTGCTCACTCCGACCGTCACCCAGCCGCCGCGGCCGGTGGGCTGGTTCGAGGACGTGGACGACGTCGAGGAGACGTTCGAGCGGATGAAGCGGTTCGCCGCCTTCCCCGCGATCTACAACGTCACCGGCCAGCCCGCCGTGAACCTGCCCCTGCACTGGACCGCCGACGGGCTGCCGATCGGCGTCATGCTGGCGGGCCGCCTGGGCGGCGAAGGCACGCTGATCTCGCTGTCGGCCCAGGTCGAGTCGGCCAGAGGCGGCTTCTGGGGCGACCGGCGACCGCCCGTCTGGTAGCCCCTGGAACCTTATAGCTGGTGGGTTGCCGGGCAAAGGCGTACAACCATCCGCATGCGTACCGTACTCATCCAGACCGACACGGCTGTGGCGGCCGACCTCAAGCCAGGCGAGACCGCCACGTTCGGTCGCGGCGCCGACGATGTCCCGGTCGACATCGTGGTGGCCGACCGGGCCGTGTCGCGGCTGGCGGGGCGGATCCAGGCGGTCGAGGACTACTGGCTCATCAGCAACCTCAGCGCCGAACGTACCTATGTGGTGGAGAACCCGGAGGGCGGCGGCGAGTTCGTCAAGGTGCCGCCGCTGCGGATGGGGATGCCGGTGCCGTTCGAGTTCTCGCGGGTGATCCTGCCGGCCGAGCACGGCACGACCGGCTTCCTGGTGTTCGCGCCCGAGCACGTGTACGGCACGTCGGCTGCGCTCCCCGGCACGGGCGCCACGACGAGGGGCGTCTTCCCGCTCGACCGGACGGCCAAGTACTTCCTCATCCTGGTCGCGCTCTGCGAGGCACGGCTGCACGACCCGTCGAGCACGGTCGTCCCGACGGTGCCGCAGCTGATCGAGCGGCTGGCGGGACACGAGCTGACCAGGAGCGGCGTGAACTTCCACATCGACTACCTGGCCGGGACCAAGCTCAGGGTCAAGCGGCCGGACGAGGGCGGCAAGGCCGACTGGCAGCGGGCCGCGCTGATCAACCTGGCCCTCCGGTTCGACCTGGTCACGGACGCGGACCTGCGACTGCTGCCGTGACAGGTCCATTAGGACTGATACTGGTCCCGATATTTCAGGACTTGCTGCACGTGGGTCTTCCACTTGGCCGGTACGCCCTGATCCCGCCGCACCGGCACCACACCGGAGACGTAGAGAGCGGCCAGCTTGGCGGCCGGATCCGCCGGCACAGTGGCGACCTGGGGGCCGAGCCCGCAGAAGAAGCGGCCCATGGCGGGAATGGACAGCTCGGGGGAGAAGGGCGGCTTGGGCACCGGGTCGTCGCTGCCGTTGGGCTGCCAGTACTGGAGGACTCTGGGGGTCCACCTGGCGATGCCGTACTCGTCGGCGGTGGGGTCGCTCAGGTCGGGGTCGAAGTCGCTGGCCATCTTGAGTACACCGGCGACCAGCGCCGGCGACAGCCCCTCGACGTCGTCGCACCAGGTGCCCGCCTGGATGATCAGGCTCCGGTACTTCTGGGGGATGCCCGCATCGTCCCGCAGCCCCATACCCACCCGCAGACCCCCTTTCCCGGTCGGCCGCCCCGTCGCGGTTGGTCCTGCGGATCCGGTCGGTCCCGCTGACTCGGACGAGCCTGGAGATCCGGACGGCGAGCCGAGCGCCGTGGTCGGCTGGTCGACGGGGCGCAGCGTGAGCACCGCGACGACCAGAGCCAGGGCAAGACCCACAGCTCCCACCCCGGCCACCACCCCCTTGCCCCGCCCCGCGCCCGGATCCGTACCCGCGTCCACTTCCGCGCCCTCATCGGGGCCTGCGCCCGCGCCTGGGCCAGCTTGCGAGCCAAGGCCAACGCCTGCGTCGGCGCCAACTTCCGCACCTGCGACGTCCCCTTCGCCTGCGTCGGCACTCGCGTCATCGCCCGCCACCATGCTTGCACCGGCGCGGTCGCTTCTGTGGACCGTGGCCTCGGGGCCGATGTCTGCCGCCATCAGTCGCCGCTCGGGATTCGGCTCCGGGAGCCCGTCGGCAGGGGGCAGAAGGGCGGTGGCGAAGGTGGCGATGCTTTGCCAGCGGTGGTCCGGGTCCGGGTCGATGGCCTTCATGACGGCCGCCCCCACCCGTACCGGCACCTCCGGCCGCAGCCGATGCGGTGCCAGGCGTACCGGACCCGAGGCGGGCAGTTGGCCGGTGAGCAGGTGGTAGGCCATGGCGCCCAGCCCGTGCACGTCGGCCCGCTCGTCCGGTGCGCCGTCGAGGCGCATCTGTTCCGGCGCCATGTAGCCGGGCGAGCCCGCCGCGATGGTGTGGCTGGTGGCGTCGGCCAGCGACCGGGCGACGCCGAGGTCGGCCACCATGAGGCGCTCGCCACCGCCCGGAAGCGAGCGGAACAGTACGTTCGACGGCTTGAGGTCGCGGTGCACGATGCCGAGCCGGTGCAGCACCGCCACGCCCTCGGCGATCTCGCCGAGGATGCGGAGCGCCTCGGGGACCGGCAGCGGGCCGTCGAGGACGCGCCCCGCCAAAGACCCCATGTCGGCATAAGTCATGACGAAGTATGGGCGGCTGTCCGGGAGTTCGCCGATGTCGTAGACCTGGACGATGCGCGGCGAGTCGGCCTGGCGCAGCAGCCGGGCCTCCTTGACGAACCGCTCGCGCACGGCCGGTTCGGCGGACCAGTTGTCGGCCAGCACCTTGATCGCCACATAGGAGTCGAGCCGGTCGTCACGGCCGAGCCACACCGACGCGAACGCGCCCGAGCCGAGAACGCGCTCGACGGGATACCTTCCGATCGCATCCACAGTTAAGTTGACCTCGTCTGGGGGATCTTGAGTCAGACTCTCTCACGACCGGGTCTGGCCGGACAGCCGAACCGGGATTACGTTCGTGGTGTGGACAGCGCGCTGGAAATTCTGGCTTTTCTCTTGGGGGTTTCGCTCGGTCTGTTCGTGCTGATCAGCCTGGTGGTCATGGTGCCCGGGCGGGGTTCGACGCGCAGGACGGAGACGGGCCCGGTGTGGCTGGGCGGTCCGTCCGGCAGCGAGCACGGCGTGAGCACGTCGGGCCTGGTTCTGGCCGACCAGGTCGCGCGGTGGGCGCCGGTGCCCGAGTCCGACTGGGTCGCGATGGCGGCGACGGCCGAGCCCGGCAGCCGCGTCGGCGGCGCCTCGGCGGGGTGGTGATGGCGATGCGTGGACTGACCTCGGCGCAGGCCGACGACATCAGGCAGGCGCTCCACCTCGCGGAGCGGCGCAGCGGCCTGCGTTTCGGCGCCTTCCTCGGCGCCCCGGTCGGCGGCCGGCGGCACTTCGCCGAGCGGCTGCACGCCGCGCTCGGCGACGAGGCCGACAAGGCGGTGGTGATCTTCGTGGACGTCGCCGGACGGGCGCTGGAGATCGTGACCGGCGAGAGCGCCCGGCGCAGGCTGCCCGACGGCGCGTGCCGGATGACCGCGATGTCCATGGCCACCGCGTTCAGCGTCGGCGACCTGGTGGGCGGGCTGTTGTACGGCATCGGCACGCTGGGCGAGCAGGCCACCGCCCGGCGATAGAGCGGGCGTCGCCTGCGCCCCCGCGGTAGGCGACGCCCACCCCGCCTTTCTAAGCGAGGCAGGCGGCGCGGTCAGCCTGGAGGCTTCCAGGGTGTCAGCGGAGCAGCAGGCCGGCGACGTGCTCGCTGACGCCGGCCAGCAGCGTGGCGGGCGCGATCGGGGCACGGGCGACGGCCGAGAACAGCGCGGGCAGGCCGGGCAGCGGAAACCCGTCGTCCTTCAGCGCGGCCGAGCCGATCTCGTTCTTGTCGAGCACGGACCGGCTGCGCTCCCAGGCGTCGAGCACCTCTTCCGGCGAGGGCACGCCGAAGCCGTGGCCGACGGGCGCCGCGTGCCGCAGGCGTACGAGCGGGGTCTCCGCGAACGCCAGCGCGGTGCGGGCCCGCACATGCAGGTCGGCGCGCTCCTCCGGCTCGATCCAGTCCATCGCCGTGCACGGGTTGCGGCAGGTCGCGATGCAGACGGCCAGCGCGCCCGCCACCTGGCTGTGCTGCCGGTCGAAGTACGCGCGCCAGCCCTCGGGTGGTTCGCTCGCCACCCGCAGGGTCCGGTTGGTGGCCGACTGCTCGGACTTGGTGTGGTCGCACTCGCGGTCGCCGATCACGCCGAACCTGCTGCCCGGCGCGCTCAGCCCCGCGGGCCAGCGCGCGGGGTCGCCCGCGTGGCCGAGGTGGGGTTCGTAGGCCAGCAGCGGCAGGTATTCGCTGGCGATGTGGACGGCGGCGATCATCGGGCTCAGCTCGCGGCGGTGCCAGCGGATGGCGATGACCTCCAGCAGTAGCCCGTAGGCGGGCCGCAGCGACTCCAGGGCGCCGCGTGGCTGCTCACGCGCGGTCTGCGGCATGTGGCAGGCCCGTGCCCGCCGCCGCAGCTCCGCGGGCACGGTCTTCGCTTCGGCCGCGAAGTCCTCCGCGTCCAGTGAGAGCAGCCGCTGACCGAACTCGCACACGCCGGCGATCTCCTCGGACGGGCACAGCGCCCCGAGGTCGGCGAAGGCGTAGCGACGGGCCAGCGCTACGAGCAGATCGCGAGTCGTATCCACCCGATTACCTTCTCATGGCCCGATGACCGCCGGTCCGGACACGGCGGCCAGGAGGCTAGCTCGGGCAGGGCGCCTTGATGCACTGGATGTCGCTCGGCGGCTCGCTGACCGGCGGCTCGATCGTGGGCTCCGTCGGCTCGGGCGTGGTGGGCTTGTCGGTCGGCTCGGGGTCGTCGGGGGTCGAGGTGGTCGTCGGTTTGGTCACGGTCGGGCGGGGGGTGGACGTCGCGGTGGCGGTCGGCGTCTGGGAGATGATCGGCCGGGTGGTGGGGGAGTGCTTCGACGGAGGCACCAGCGGCTTCTTGCTCGGTGTGGCGGAGGCCGGGTGGGTGCTCGAGGCGGGCGTGACGGGGGGCAGGACACTGCCGCTCTGCTCGGCCGCCTGGTCGCTGCGGATCCACACCGACCCGGCGACTGCCAGGGTCACCAGGACCGCGACGGCCACGGCCAGCGCGGCGGTCAGCGCGCGGCGGCTGCGTGGCGTGGGCGGCAGATCCAGTAAATCCGGCGAGTCCGGCAAGTCTGGCGCGGGCGGCACGTCCGGTGAGTCCGCTGAGGACGGCGAGGACGCCGAGGACAGCGAGGACAGTGAGGACGGCGAGCCCAGTGAGGACGGCGAGCCCAGTGAGTCAGGCGCGTCGAAGGACTTCCGCGCCGCCTCTGCCATCACCGCGGCCGACGGCCAGCGCCGGTCCGGCGTCTTCTCCAGCGCCCTCGTCACGACCTGGCGCGGCCCCGGCGGCACGTCGGCGGGCAGGTCCGGGACGGGGGCGTGCAGGTGCTTGTAGATGATCTGGACCGGGGTGTCGCCATCGAACGGCAGGTGCCCGGTCAGGCACTGGTAGGCGACCACACCGAGCGCGTAGACGTCGACGGCCGGGGTGACGTCGCTGGCCGTGGCCATCTCGGGGGCGCAGTAGCCGGCCGAGCAGAGCATGGCGCCCGTGGCCGTCAGCTGGACCGCGGAGACCGAGTGGGCGATGCCGAAGTCGGTGAGCGCGACGCTGCCGTCGAGGCGGATCATCAGGTTGGCCGGTTTGACGTCGCGGTGCACGATGCCCTGCGCGTGGGCGGCGGCCAGCGCGTCGCCGACCTCGGCGATCAGCCGCATGGTGGTCGCCGGGTCGAGCGCCTCGCGGCGCAGCACGCGGTCGAGCGACTCGCCCTCGACGAACTGCATCACCAGGAAGCTCACCCGGCGCCCGTCGACCTCGCAGGTGCCGTAGTCGTAGACGTCGACCACGCCGGGATGGTGCAGCGTGGCCATCGCCCTGGCCTCGTTCTGGAAGCGCTGGGCGAATTTCGGATCCTCGGTCAGCGCGGGAATCAGCACCTTGACCGCCACGGTCCGGCCGAGCACCGTGTCGGAGGCCCGCCAGACCTCGCCCATGCCCCCGCCGCCCACGCGGCTGACCAGCGTGTAGCGGTCGTTGAGTGTGGTCCCGGATCCGAGCACGTCTTCGAGGCTAACATCGCGACCTCGATGGACGCGCCGGATCCGGCGGTCAGAAGGCCCCTGTGGTAGTGCCTCCCGTTCCCGTGGCGGGGCTGGTGAAGGTGCTGTTGGCGCCGGGCTGCCACTGATCGGCGGTGTCGGGGAAGTTCGCCTCCTGGCGCTTGACGCACTTCCACTCGACGGAGGTGTTCGGCGGCAGCTTGGCGATCGTTCCGGTCCAGGTCGGGTACGCGGTCGGCGACAGCTTGACCGCGCTCGCCACCGACCAGTCGCCGAGCTGCGGGACGCTGCCCACGGCGTAGACGGACTGGCCCGCGGTGGTCGTGCCGTTGTCGCACCTGAACGTCATCGACGCCGGCGCCTGCCCGATCGTGAACGCGAACGTCTTGGCCGTCGTGACGCCCGTGCTCGCCGACTTGGCGACGATCAGGTTGCCGCCCGCGTTGTACCAACCGCTGGTGGCGGCGTCGAAGGCCGCCTTGGTGGCGTGCTGGGTGAGCGCGGTGCCGTTGAGCGTGACGGCGGACGCCTGCGTGCCCGCGACCAGCTCGACCACGTTCGTCCGGCTCGCGGGCGCGCCGGTGTAGGTGCCGCTGGACGCGGCCACCGTGACGGTCGCCGTGCCGCCGCTGAGCTGCTGGCTCAGCTGTGTCGTCCGTACGGCCCCGCTCTGGTAGCCGGTCGTGGCCCCGTCGTCCTCGTACAGGGTGAAGTTCGAGGCCGTCGCGTCGGCGTAGACCCGGGCCACCAGCTCGTTCCTGGTGGTGGCGTCGGTCCGTTTGCCCACCACGTTCATGGTCTTGTCGTCCACGTACATCTTCGGGATGATCGCCCCCGCCCTGGCGAACGCCGGCAGCCGGAACGCGCCGCCGACCCAGAGCGGCCGGTCGGTGAACCATTGGCCGGTGCTGGTGAGCTTCTCGCCCGTGGAGTAGTCGAACCAGGAGCCCGCGGGCAGGTACACGTCCCGCTTGCGCTCGTTCGCACCCGCGACGACGCCTACGAGCAGGTCGCGGCCGATGAGCTTCTCATGTCCCATCTCGCGGACGTTCGCGTCGTTCTGGTACTGGTACACCAGCGGCGGCACCACCGGCTCGCCGTACAGGTAGGCCCGGTGGGCCAGGGAGTAGTAGTACGGCGCGAGCTCGTAGCGCTGCCGGAGGTTGGCCAGGTTGCTGGCCGTGTGGCCGATCGAGTCCGGAGAGGTCTGCGCGCAGTTGCACAGGTTCTCGGTGTGCGGCCTGATCGGCACCTCGAACCAGGCGCCGTCGGCGAACCACTGCGTGTAGAGCTCGTTCAGGTCGGAGTCGAGCATCTCGCGGCGGAAACCGCCGATGTCGGAGCCGTAGTAGTCGATGCCCGACATCGACATGTGCAGCTGCGCGTTCTGCTGCTGGGCGAGCGCGGTCAGCTTGGAGCCGATGTCGGCCGACCACATGGCCACGCCGTACCGCTGCATCCCGGCCGCGCCCGAGCGGGCCAGGACGAACGGCCGCTTGGTGCTGGAGGCGTAGCCCCTGGCGATGCTCTCGGCCCACTTGAGGTTGTAGACGTTGTGGTAGTCGGCGTGGGCGTGCTTGCCGGGCAGGACGCCGGACGTCCAGTCGGACGCGTCGTACATCTCCGGCTCGCCGAGGTCCAGCCAGTGGCCCATGATGCCCTGGTCGATGAGCGGCTGGCGCTTGGTCGTCTGCCAGTAGTCGGCCGCGGCGTCCTGCGTCCAGTCGATCATGCCGCCGCGTCCCCACCAGTCGTTGGTGGTGAGGTAGACGGGCGAGCAGGTCGCGCAGCCGGCCCTGACGAGGTAGCCGCGGGTGGCGAGGTCGGCGTGCTCGGCGAGGTTCTTGCCGACGTACGACTCCTCGATGGTCATCAGGCCGATGCCCTTGGTCGCCTGATAGTCGGAAATAGTGGTCGTCGGGTTGGGAAAGTTGGTTGTGTCCCAGGAAAGCGTGCCCATGCGGGTGTTGTCGGACCCTGCCGTCACTCCACCGAACCAGGGCAGGTCCAGCACGAACCCGTCCACGGGGAACTTCGCGGCCCGCAGCCCGTTCAGCCGGTTGTCGATCTCGGCCCAGTTGTCGTAGCCGAACTCCGACACCCACATGCCGAACGCCTTCTTCGGCGGCACCGGCGGCCGGCCGGTCAGCTCCATGTAGTCCTTGCGCAGGTCGGGCAGGTCCGGTCCGGTCATCGTGTACCACCTGAGCTGGTCGCCCCAGGTGTCGACGGTCCACGGGTCGCCGGTCAGGTTCCACTCCTGCTTGTAGACCTGGTCGAGCAGCAGCCCGTAGTTCAGGTTCGACGCGCCGACCCCGAACAGCACGGGGATCTGCGCGTTGCCCACCGGCCCGTTGTCGGTGTCGTAGGTCATCGCGTTGCCGTACGTGCCTCCGGGAGTACGGCTACGCCCGACCCAGTCGCCGTCGGAGCTGCCGCCCATGAAGAACTGCTCGCCCAGCCCGTACGCGTTCTGGATCGAGCCCTTGGTGATCGTCAGGCCCTTCCACGCCTGGGTCAGGTTGCGCGGGCACGCCTCGTACAGCAGCCTGGCCGGGTCCGACACCCGTACGCACAGCGTGCCGGCCGTGACCTCGACCTTCATCGAGGCCGTGGTCAGCGTGTTGCCGTTCTGACTGAAGGTGGACGGTCCGGTGTAGTCCTTCTTCGCCACCTGTGGCGTGGTGAACAGCGCCGATCCGGTGCCGGGGCTGGTCCCCGCTGCCAGCTCGAAGTGGACGAGGTCGTCGTCGAGGAACTCGACGATCAGGTAGGTCGATCCGCTGGTGAACTGCACCCGCTGGACGGCCGCCTGAGCCTCGCCCGCGACGAGGAAGGTGCCGAGCAGGACCGCGAGCATGACCAACGCACGTTTCATGGCCTTCCCACCACCAGGTTGTCGAGGTTGATGCCGCCGGTGTTGGCCGCGTCATAGGCGATCTTGACGGTGTGCGCGCCCGCGGTGAGGGTCGTGGTGAGTGTGGCGGTGGCCCAGGTGTCCCAGTTCGCCTGGGCCGGCAGGGCGAGCGTGCCCACCGAGACTCCGTCCACGTAGACGGTCCTGGTGCTCGCCACCGTGGTCGAGTAGCGGAACTTGAGCTGGTGGTTGCCCGCCGCGTCCGCCTTGACCTGGAAGCTCACCGCGTCGCCCGAGCTCGCGAAGCCGTCCGCGAACCCGGTGCCGGTGAACCCGGCGTGGTCGGTGTTGGTCGTCGTGCCCGTGCCCGTGCCGAACTCCGCCTCGTACGCCGCCTTGTCCACGCCGTTGAGCGTGACGGTCCTGCCCGACGTGCTGGCGGCCAGCTTGACGTAGGTGAGTTGCCGCACCGGGTCCCACCACCAGCCCTCGGCCGCCGCCTGGAGCGCCGCCAGCGTGGCGCGCGCGGTCGCGCCGGTCACCGAGGTGGGCTTCGTGCTCGCCACCTGCAGCGTGCCGGTCGTGGTGAGGGCGGGCACGGTCACGGTCACCTGGTGGCCGCCCCAGTTCTCGGCCGAGCTGATGGTCCGGTTCGCGTTCGCCGAGTCCTCGAAGTAGGAGTACGAGGAGCTGCCCGACGGGTAGATCCGGAAGACCAGGTTCGGATAGCTGGTGACGCTGTTGCCGATCTCGCCGCCGAGCTCGTAGTCCGTGTTGAGGTTGAGCGGGATGATCGCGCCCGGCTTGGCGTAGACCGGGATCGTGTCGAGCGCCGTGGCATAGGACTTGGTGCCGGGGCCGGTGAAGCGGCCGCCGTTCCACAGGTCGTACCACTCGCCGGCGGGCAGGTAGACGTTCCTCGACGTCGCGCCCTGCGTGGTGACCGGCGCGACGAGCAACTGGGAGCCGAACAGATACTGCTGGTCCTGCGCCGCGGCCGTCGCGTCGCCGGGGAAGGCGAAGCTCATCGCCCGCATCATCGGCGCACCGGTGGTCGAACTGGCCTTGGCCTCGGTGTACAGGTAGGGGATCAGGTTCATCCGGACGTCGGCGAACTTCCGGAAGGTCGGCACGACCGTCGTGTCGCCGCTGCGCGCCTGCACGTTCCACGGCGTGCGGGCCTCGGACGTGCCCGGGTTCGACTTCTCGGAGTGGTACTGCATGACCGGCGAGAACGTCGCCTGCGCCGCCGCCCGCAGGTAGAGCTCGGCGCTGGGGAAGTCACCGGTGAAGCCCGCCAGGTCCCAGGCCGTGTAAGGCACCCCGGACTGCCCGGCGCTGAGCTGGGCCCTGACCGCCTCCTGGAAGGCTGCGAAGCTGGAGTTCTGGTCGCCGGCCCAGAAGATCGAGTTCTGCTGACCGCCGGACGTGGCCGCCCTGCTGAAGATCACATTGTCCGCGTTCTCGGCCTTGACGTAGTCGCGGTACGCCTTGGTGTAGCTGTTCGGATAGGCGTTGTGCATCGCGTCGCCCTTGCGGCCGTCGGCGAACGTGACGCCCCGGCCGAAGATCGCCTCGCTGCCGTCGGTCTTGAAGCCGTCGATGCCGACGTCGTTCATCAGATAGTCGCGCTTGCTCAGCCACCAGCTCGTCGCCGCCGCGCTGGTGAAGTCGGGGACCATGCTGTCGCCGAACCACTGCCCGGTCGGAATCCGGTACGGCGCGTTGGACGGATTTTTCGCGACATATCCCTGCGCCTGGGCGTAGGTCTTGTCGTTGAGATGCTGCTGCGGCGCGGTCGGGGGATTGGTGTCGAAGTTCTCCTTGAACACCGGGATCTGCCAGAGGATCATCTTGATCCCCTTGCCGTGGGCGTTGGCGACCATGGCCCTCGGGTCCTGCCACTCACCGCCCGCCGGGAACGTCAGGTCGCTGTAGGCGAGTTTCCCGCCGCCGGTGGAGGGCGTGTACGTGGCGCCGTGCCACAGGTAGAACGTGGCCTCGTCGCTCCACTGCTCCAGCACCATCGCGGTGTGCGGGATCCTGTTCGTGCCGACCTTGTCCAGCTCGCTCTCCACCTCGGCCTGGGTGTTCCACTCGTTGGCCGACATCCACACGCCGAACGCCCACTTGGGCGGCAGCTCCGGCCGGCCGCTGACCGCGGTGTAGTCGTCCACGATCTCCGCGGGCGTGCCGGCGAAGAAGTGGTAGTCCAGCGTCGAGTCGAGCGCGCCGCCCGTGTCGACGGTGAACCCCGCCAGGTCGCTGAGGTGGGTGTTGAGGTTGAAGATGGCGTAGCGAGTGCTGGGGAGGTAGATCCCGTAACCGGCCGAATTCAGGAAGAACGGCACGCTCAGGTAGGTGCGCCGGGTGCTGCCCTGGTCGCGGTACTGGTTGTAGACGTAGTTGTGCACGTCGGTGCCGCGCTGGTCGAGGCGGTCGTAGCGCTCGCCGAAGCCCTCGAACCGCTCGCCCGACGGCGACATGAAATGGTCCTCGATCTTGGTGACCGTGGTGGCGCCGTCGCTGGCCCAGCCGATGTTCCTGAAGGTGGCCGGGTCGTACTGCCGGGTGATCAGCGTCGTCCCGTCGCCCTTGTAGACCGACAGCCGGTAAGGCGACTTCTGGATCTTCAGCACCAGGGACGCGGTGGAGATGGTCAAGGTGCTCGCGGAGTCCGTAACCGTGTAGCCGGTCACGCCGGAAATATTCAGACCCTGCCCGCTGGGGGCGATCTGCGTGCGGAAGCGGTCGAGTGCCGGGAAGGTGAAGCGGATCTTCGGCGTGAAGCTCCCCGCGCTGTCGCCGGTCGTGACATCTACTGACGTGCTGTTGTTCGTGTAGCCGGTCACGTTCGTCACCGTGCTCCACGAGGTGACGGTGAACGCGAACGGGCCGGTGCTCTTCTGCCCGCCCCCGTTCACGTCCGCGTTGACCGTGTAGGAGATCTTGTCACCTCGGGCGAACGAGCCCAGGTTGATCTTCCAGTAGCTGTTGTTGCCGCTGTTGTGATCCCAGGCGGCGCCGATCGGGGTCTGGGCGGTTCCGTTCTTGGTCCAGGTCACCCAGACGGTCTGGCCGGTCTCGATGGGCCAGGTGGTGGCGTTGATCTGGACCGCGTCCCCGGCCATCGGGTCGCGGGGCGCGCGTTCCGTCGGCTCGCTGGAGTAGAGGTCGTCGATTCCGGTCGGGTTGTGGAAGATGCCGTCGAGCGCGTACGCGGGGACGGTCGCAAGAGAGGCCAGCAGGGCGATCACCGCGACGATGACGCCCGACCGTAACCGGATCACGGGGGAGCTCCTATCAGGTCGTGAACACGGGGGAGAGGTGTGGCCAGTGCTCCGCCGTACAGAGGACCGGCGGATGGTCGAGCGGCGCGGGCAGCGTGACCTCGCGCCCGCCGCGATGGGTGTGTCCGGTCCAGACGTCGACCCACTCGCCGCGCGGCAGGTAGACCGGCTGTTCGGTGAGGCCCGGCGCCGTCACCGGGGCCACCAGCAGCGCGTCGCCCAGCTTGTACTGCAGCGGCCGGTCCCAGACCCGCGGGTCGTCCGGATGGTCGAAGAAGAGCCCGCGCATCAGCGGCGCCCCGCCGCCGACCGCCTGGCGGGCCTGTCCCGTCAGGTACGGCACGAGCCGCTCGCGCACCTTGGCCAGCCGCCGGAAGACCGGCAGCACCCGGTCGTCGCCGGTCTGCTCGGCCACGTTCCACGGAGTGCGGTCCCTGACGGGCACGCGGTGGTGGTTGAACTCCGAGTGGTACTGCATGATCGGCATGAACGCCGACGCCCCGGCCGCCCGCAGATAGAGCTCGGCGTCGGGCAGGTCACCGGAGAACCCGGCCAGGTCCCAGCCCCAGTAGACGATCCCGCAGGCCGACGCGGTGATCCCGGCCCTGATGGACGACCGGAACGCCGCCCAGGTCGAGTCCTCGTCCCCGGCCCAGAACACGCCGTGCGGCTGTGAGCCGGCGAACCCGGCCCTGCTGAACGTCACGGGCGCCTTGCCGTACCGCTCCAGCAGCTCGCCGAAGGCCCGCGCGTAGTGCACGGGGAAGAGGCCGTTGCCGTCGTCGCCCCTGCGCCCGTCGGCGTAACGCAGGTCATGGCCCCACGCGTGCTCGCCGCCGTCGGTCTTGAACCCGTCCACGCCCACCTCGTCCACCAGGTAGGCCCGCTTGGCCGTCCACCAGTCGCGGACCTCGGGCGACGACAGGTCGGGCATGAGCGCCAGCGGGAACCACCAGCCCCGGTTCCGGTACGGCCGGCCGTCGGCCTCTCGGACCCCGTAGCCGTGCTCGACGAGCTGCCGGGCGTCCACGGCGGCCTGGTGCCGCGGGTGCGGCCGCATCTTCTGCAGCGGGATCTGCCAGAGCAGCACCTTGACGTCCCGCTGGTGCAGCTCGTCCACCATGCCCTTGGGGTCCGGCCACGGCCCGTCCGGCGGAAAGGTGTAGTCCGCCAGCCGGTGCGGCTCCTCCGACGGCTCGTACGCGGCCCCGCGGAACGCCGTGAACGTCGTCTCGTCGCTCCACGCCTCGATGACCAGCGCGCCGACCGGGATGTCGTGCTCGCGGTGCCGGTCCATCTCGGCCATCACGCGGTCCTGTGTGTTCCACTCGTTGCCGCTGGCCCACAACCGGAACACCCACGAGGGCAGCTCCGTCGGCCGCCCCACCTCGTCCAGGAAGTCCCGCAGCACGCCGGCCGGGGTCTCGCCGTCGTACAGCCGCACCGCGGGCTCACCGTCCGGCCTCACCTCGGCCTCCACGACCAGCCGGTCCGGCCGGGACGCGCCGACGTCGTACCAGGTCCGCCTGGACGTCTCGACGTGGAACCCCCAGCTCGCCGCCCCACCGACCACGAGCGCGAACGGCATCGGCAGGTACGTCCTGCCGTGCGCCCCCTGCGCCTTGTACTGCTCGAACACCACCGCGTCCAGCCGCCGCCCACGCTGGTCCACCGCGTCGAACCGCTCGCCGAACCCCACCACGTGCTCACCGTCGGCCAGCGCCAGCTCGAACCGCACCCGCCGCGCGCCGTCACCGCCGACCAGCCACCGCACGCTCCCCGGCACCACCCGGTCGGCACCGCGCACGACGAGCTTCCCGCCCGTCCGGCCCCACGCCGCCGCCGTCACCTCGAACCACCGGCTGGTACGGCTCGCACCGCCGTCCATCGCGGCCCGGAACCGGTAGGCGTACCGCTGCCCGGCGCGCAGCACGGGCGAGCGCGTCACCCACGACCCGGCGGCGGCCCGCGCGGCCCTGGCCTGCGCCGCGGCCAGATGCCCGCCGTCAACGGTCTCCGCCTTTTCCGCCGCGTCCGGGTCCGCCGCGTCCGGGTCCGCCGCGTCCGGGTCCGGGTCCGGTGCGGCACCCGCTCTGGTCAGCGGCAGTTCGACAGGCGCCGCCCCGTCGGCGGCCCACTCGCACACCACCGAGACGACCTTCGCCGAAGCCCGCACCCGCAGCTCCACCGCCTCGCCGTCCACCGGCCAGGCCGGTACGCGCTGGTCCTCGGTCGTGGCGTACGGATGCCCGGACCCGTACGGCCGATGCCGGATCATGCCCGCACCCCCAGCTCGTCGGCGAGAATCAGATACATCCCGTGCGACCACAGCAGCGGCGTGGCCACGGTGCCCCACCGGTCGAGCCACTCCTGGAGCCGCTCGGGCGCCAGCAGCCGATCGGACACCTGCTCGGGCAGGTCACCTTCGGCGGTCGCCTGGGCCGCCATCCAGTCCAGATACCGCAGGGCCTCCTCATGCCGCCCGGCCCGCGCGTGGTTCCAGCCGAGGAACCCGGCCAGCAGCACCCACCGCCCGCCGCCGTAGAAGGTGTCGGTCAGGTACCGGTACACCCCGCCGTCCACGGCGAGCTGCCGCTCCACCTCGGTCACCGTCGCCGCGCCGACCGGATGATCGGCCGCGTAGAGCCCGAACGGCTCGACACACGCGAGCAGGCTGGCGTCCACGGCGTCACTGCCCAGCCACTTCGTCAGACGCCCGCCGACCAGACCCTCGGCGGTCACGAGGGCGGCGATGCCGTCCACCGCCTGTCCGGCCGCCGCCGACTCCGGCCCGCTCAGCACGCCCAGCGCGATGGCCGCCCGCAACCCCGCGTGCACCGCCCCCAGCGTCGCCACGTGCCGCTGCTCGACGTGCTCCTCCCACCAGTCGTAACACGGCATGTCCCAGAACGAGGTGAGATACCGGGCTGCCGTCCGCACCCCCTTCTCCACCCCCGCAACCGCCCGGCCCTGCCGGAAGGAGTGCTCGCGCAGCGCCCAGAGCCACGTGCCGTACCCGTCGAGCTGGAAGTCCCACCAGTCGACGTCCCCGTCCACGCCGTCGAGCGTGAACCGGGTCGGCAGCATCTCGGCGGGCGAGACCGGCTCACCGCGCCCCGCCCGCGAGACGAGCGAGTCGACCTGCCCCGCCCGGTCGCCGATCACCCGGGCGCACCAGGCGTGGAAGGCGTCCGCACCGGCGGCGTCGCCGTGCCTGCTCACCCCCTCGGCGATGAACGCCCCGTCACGCAGCCACGAGTAGCCGCGGTAGGCGGAGAAAGTCGGGGACGCCGGGTAGGCGCCGGTGGGGGACTGAAGCCTCTGGATCACGTCGAGGCTGTGCGACACGAGGGTCAACGGTTTCTCCTAAGACAGCAGGGCGTCGACGTCGGCGGCGGCGGTCTTGAGCGCCTCCTCCACCGGCTTGCGCCCGGCGGCGGCCTCGGTCAGCTGCTTGGTCACGGCGTCCTGCATCTCCTGCTGGCGCTTGATGACCGGCGGCAGCGCGATCGACTTCAGCGAGTCGAACACCGCCTGGCGGTTGGCGGGCTTCGGGTCCTTGAGGTAGCCGGACAGCACCGCCTGGTCGGCGACCGGCGGCAGCTCCCAGGACGACTCGACGCGGGTGGTCGCCGCGGTGTTCGACGACGACAGGAACCGGGCCCAGGCCCACGCCTCCTTGCCGTGCTTGGTGCCCGAGGAGGCGGCGACGGCGTTGTGGAAGACGGCGCTGGCCTTGGCGGCGTCACCCGGCTCGACGACCACGTCCCAGGTGAACGGCGCGTCCTTCAGCCCGGCGAACTGCCAGATGCCGTTGTGCCACATGGCGAGCTTGCCGGACTTGAAGAGGTTCGTGTCGTAGTCGGCGGTGCCGCCGATCTCCGCCTCGGTCGGCATCGTCTTGCCCACCTTGGAGACCAGCCACTGCGCCGCCTTGACCCCGGCCGGGCCGTTGAAGGCCGACTTCTTGCCGTCGGCCGACAGGAACTCGCCGCCCGCCTGCTTGAGCGTCTTGTAGAACTCGAAGAACTGCACCGGCTGGAAGTCGCCGAAGACGCCCTTCTTCTTGTCGGTCAGCTTCGCGGCGGCGGCCTGCTCGTCGGCCCAGGTCCACTCGGCCGTCGGCGGGGCCACGCCGGCCTTGTCGAACAGGTCCTTGTTGTAGAAGAGCACGACCGTGGAGAACGACGCGGGCAGCGCGTACTGCTTGCCGTCGCGCTGGAAGGCGTCGAGCGACTTCTTGGCGTACACCGACGGGTCGCCGTCGCCCTTCACCGTGTCGAGGTCGAGCAGCGAGCCCGCGCTGGCGTAGGTGACGAAGTTCTCGTAGTTGAGCTCGAAGGTGTCGGGTGCGGTGCCGCCCGCGATGCTGGTCTGGAGCTTGGTGAAGTACTCGTCGAAGGGCGCGGTCTCCACGACCACGTCGATCTTCGGGTTCTCCTTCTCGAAGGCTTTCTCGATCTTGTCCAGGTCCTTCACGTGGTCGGGCGCGGCCGAGAACGTGAAGTACCGCAGCGTCACCTTGCCGCCCTCGCCGGACGGGGCCTTCGTCGCCGAGCCCTGGGAGCAGGCGGTGGCGAGCAGCGCGGCGGCCGCCAGGGAAGCGGCGACCCTGATTCTTTGTGACATGGGGGGTTCCTTTACTTACTTGAGCCCGCTCTGCGCGACGCTGGCGATGACGTGCTTCTGCGCGAAGACGTACAGGATGAGGATCGGCACCACACTGATCACCGAGCCCGCCATGACCACGTCCCACTCGGTGGTGAACTGGCCGTGCAGCGTGGCCAGGCCCAGCGGCAGCGTCATGAACTCGGGCGACTTGATGATGATCAGCGGCCAGAGGTAGCTGTTCCAGCTGGCCATGAAGCCGAAGATGGCGAACGTCGCCAGCGCCGGCCTGATCAGCGGCAGCACCACATACAGAAAAATGCGGAAATGTCCGGCGCCGTCCAGCACGGCCGCCTCGTCGAACTCCTTCGGCACCTGGTTGATCGCCTGCCGCAGCAGGAACACCCCGAACGCCGACGCGATGGTCGGCGCCAGCAGCGCGAAGTACGTGTCGACCAGGTTGAACGTCCGCATCTCGATGAACAGCGGCACGACCAGCACGGGCAGCGGCATCATCAGCGTCGCCAGGTAGACCGAGAACAGCGCCCCCCGGCCCGGGAACGGCAGCCTGGCGAACGCGTAGGCGGCCATCGCGCTGGTGACGAGCTGCAGCGTGGTGGAGGCCGCCCCGATCCAGGCGCTGTTCGCCACGATCCGCCAGAAGGGCAGCGTGTCGAGCAGCTTGCCGTACGCGTCGAGGCTCGCGTCGTCCGGCGTGAAGTCCGGCGGCACGGCCAGCACCGCGTCGCCCGGCGTGATAGACGTGATCACCGCCCAGGCGAACGGGAACAGCATGACCACCGCGCCGAGGCCCACCAGCAGGTAGCGGAGCGTCTTACCCATAGGTCACCCACCGCCTCTGCCCCCGGATCTGCACGATCGTCACGAGCAGCACCAGGGCGAACAGCAGCCACGACAGCGCCGAGGCCGCGCCCGCCCGGCCGTACCTGAAGGTGAGGTCGTAGATCTGCGACACGACGACCTGCGTCGCGCCACCGGGCCCGCCACCCGTCATGATTTTCACCTGGTCGAAGACCTGGAAGCCGTTGATCAGCGAGATCACCACCACGAAGAACGACGAAGGCGACAGCAGCGGCAGCGTGATGTGCCTGAACCGGCGGAAGGCCGTCGCCCCGTCGACCATGGCGGCCTCCTGGAACTCCTTCGGGATCGCCTGCAGCCCCGCCAGCAGGATGATCATCACGAAGCCCAGGTCCTTCCAGGCCGAGGCGAAGATGATCGACGGCATCGCCCAGTCGGGATCGGTCCACCAGCCGGGCCCGCTGACGCCCAACAGCCCCAGCGCCCAGTTGACCACCCCGCTGGCCGGGTTGAGCAGCCACTTCCACATCAGCGCCACCACGACCCAGCTGGTGATGACGGGCAGGAAGTAGACGCCGCGCAGCAGCCCGCGCCCCGGCATCGCCCGGTTCAGCAGCAGCGCCAGCCCCAGCCCGCCCAGGTAGACGAGCGGCAGGTAACCGGCGATGAAGTACAGCGTGTGCAGGAACGCGGCCCTGGTCCCGGCGTCGCCGAGCAGTTCGAGGTAGTTGCCGAGGCCGACCCAGCGCATCTCGGTGATGAGGTCCCATTCGTGGAGGCTCGTCCAGAACGAGGCGACCATCGGGATCAATGTGTACAGGGTCAGCGGGATCAGGCTGGGCAGCAGGAACACGGCCACGGTCCCGGCATACCGCCACCGTCGCCGTGGCGCGGTCCTGGCGCCTGTACGGCGGGCGTGCCCCGAGCTTGTGCGGTCGGCCGTCATGGCGTCCGTGCGGGTCATGGCGTCGTCCCGATCAGGCGGGCCCGCACCAGGCGGCCCTGCTCGCCGGCGGCCCCGGCGGCGTCGAAGGGGGTGGCCAGCACGAGGGCCGCCGCGCCCTGGGCCCAGCTGGTGTCGTCCCAGCTCTCCACCTCGATCGAGATGTCCCGCCGCCCCGGGTACAACTGCGCTCTGACGGCCGGATCGAATCCCGCCTGCCAGAGCGGCCAATCGGCCGTACCCTCGCCGAGCACCACCACGACCTCGGGATCGACCACGTTGATCAGCCCGGCAGCGGCCCGCCCGAGCACGGCCCCCGCCTCGGCGAACACCTCCCGAGCCACCAAATCCCCCGCGGCCCCGGCCCGCCCCAGCGCGGTCACGGCCGCCGACCGGCCACCCGCCGACCCCGCGCCTTCCGGAAAGCCCGCGCTTTCCGGAACGGAGCCCGCGCCTTCCGGCGAGGAGGCCGAACCGCCATTCTTGGCGAGGGCCGCGGCCAGCAGGCCCGCCGAGCCGACGTACGCCTCCAGGCAGCCGCGCGCCCCGCACCCGCACACCGGCCCCGCCGGATCGACGGGCACGTGCCCGAACTCGCCGGCCCCGCCCCTGGCACCCCGGTACACCCGCCCGTCGGCCACGATCGCCGCGCCGACGCCGCGCCCGATGGTCAGCACCAGGAAGTCCCGATGGGTTCGCCCCCTGCCGTACAGCCGCTCGGCCGCCGCCAGCGCGTTGACGTCGTTCTCCACCAGCACGGGCAGTTTGAGCCGCCGCCGCAGCCGTTCGCCCACCGGCATGGCCTGCCATCCCAGGGTCGGCGCGTTGACCGTGCCGACCGCCTGGTCCTCCACGCTGCCGGGCACCCCGACCCCGATCCCGAGCAGCGGCGGCACCTGCCCGTCGCCGGTCGAGGTGGGCGTACGCGCCGTCAGCCCGTGCCCGGTGCCCGAGACCACCGACTCGACGGCGTCGGCCAGCCGGTCCAGCGCCTCGGGGGACGACGGGTCGAACGCGCACTCCCAGGCCCCGAGCACCTCGCCGTCGAGCCGTACGTCGACCAGCACCAGATGGTCGGCCGTCACCTTCACGCCGAGCGCCCGGCCCGCGCTGCCCACCAGCCCGAGCCGCTGGGCGGGCCGCCCGCCGCGCGACGGCTTGAGGTCGAGCTCCTCGAGCATGCCGTAGCCCATGAGCTCGCGCGTGAGCTGCGTGACGCTCGCCGGGCTCAGATCCAGCTCGCGCGCTATCTCGGTGCGGCTCAGCGGCCCGACGGTGCCGAGCAGCGCGAGGATCGCCGTCCTCGTGAGATCACCGCGATCAGTACCTGCCATGTGATGAGAACGACTTTCTTTAGAAATAAAGTTAGTGGTGAAAATATGAAGCCATGGCAGGCCGCTGTCAAGAGTCCGGGCACACGAAAGGGGGCCTCCGTCACCGGAGGCCCCCTTCTCAAGAGCTACGCGCTAGGACGCGTCCTTCGCGCGGTTGCGCAGCGCCCGGCTGACGCCGTCGGCGCCCTCCAGGATCATCCGGCGCAGCGCCTGCGGCGGCTGCTCCTTGGCCAGGTAGTCCTCCGCCGCCCGCACGGTCTCGGGCTCGATGAGCAGCGCGGGGAAGCAGCCGACCGTGAACGTCTGCGCCTGGTCGAACGTCCACTCCCGGTAGATCCGGCCGATCTCCGCGAAGTACTTCTCCCGGTACGGCGCCAGCAGCTCCGGGTGGTGCGGATCCTGGAAGCCGTTGACCGTCGTACGCGCGATGTGGTTGGCCAGCTTGCCCCCCACGATCGCGGCCCACGCGGCGGCCTTGCCCTCGGCCGTCGGGATGGCCGCCCGGCACAGAGCGGCGGACCGCTCGCCAGTGGCGGTGGCGTCGCGCGCCAGCTCGGCGTCGATGTCGGCACCGCTCAGCTTGCCGCCGACGACCAGCGCGTGGATGAGCGTCCAGCGCAGGTCGGTGTCGACCGTCAGCCCCTCGGGCACGGCCGAGCCGTCGAGGATGCCCGAGAGGATCGCCAGGTCGGCGTCGGACGTGGCCGTGGGCGCGAACGCCTGCAGGAAGGCGAGCTGCGGGTCGGAGCCCGGCGCCGCCGCGGCGAGCAGCGAGCGCAGCTCGGTGGCCAGCAGCGACAGGCCCTCGGCCCGCCACGCCGGGTCGGCGTACTGCTGCACGGCCATCCGCGCCTGCCGGAGTACGGTCTGGAGGACCGTGATGTCCTTGACCGTGCCGATGCCCGAGATGACCAGCTTGACGTAGTCACGGGTGGACATCTCGCCGTCGCGGGTCATGTCCCACGCGGCCGACCAGCACAGGGCCCGGGGCAGCGACTCGGTGAAGGCGGCGATGCCGCCGTCGACCAGCGTCCGCAGCGACCGCTCGTCCAGGCGGATCTTGGCGTAGGTCAGGTCGTCGTCGTTGACCAGGACCAGGTCGGGCTGCTCCTCCCCGACCAGCTCCGCGACGCTCGTCTTGGCGCCCACCACGTCCAGCTCGACCCGCTTGGTCCGCGTGAGCACGCCGTCGGCCAGCGAGTACAGGCCGATCGCGACGCGGTGCGAGCGCAGCGTCGGGTAGTCGGCGGGCGCCTCCTGCAGCACCTCGAAGGTCTCGAAGCGGCCGTCGGCGACGGTGAACGACGGGCGCAGCGTGTTGACCCAGGCGGTCTCCAGCCACTCCTTCGACCACGACGACAGGTCGCGCCCCGAGGTCCGCTCCAGCGCGCCGAGCAGGTCCTTCAGCTCGGTGTTGCCCCAGGCGTGCTCGCCGAAGTAGTCGCGCACCCCGGCCAGGAAGTTGTCCAGCCCGACGTAGGCGACCAGTTGCTTGAGCACCGAGGCGCCCTTGGCGTACGTGATGCCGTCGAAGTTGACCTCGACCGCCTGCATGTCCGGGATGTCCGCGGCGATCGGGTGCGTGGACGGCAACTGGTCCTGGCGGTAGGCCCAGGACTTCTCCACGTTCGCGAACGTCGTCCAGGCGCCCTTGCCCCACCGGGTCGCCTCGGCCTGGGCGAGCACCGACATGTAGGTGGCGAACGACTCGTTCAGCCACAGGTCGTCCCACCAGCGCATGGTCACGAGGTCGCCGAACCACATGTGCGCCATCTCGTGCAGGATCGTCTCCGCGCGCCGCTCGACGACGGCGTCGGTGACCCTGGACCGGAAGATGTAGTCCTCCAGGAACGTCACGCAGCCCGCGTTCTCCATCGCGCCGGCGTTGAACTCGGGCACGAACAGCTGGTCGTACTTGCCGAACGGGTAGCGGACACCGAACACCTGGTGGAAGAAGTCGAAGCCCTGCCGGGTGACCTCCAGGATGTTGTCGGAGTCCAGGTGCTCGGCGAGCGAGGCGCGGCAGTAGATGCCCAGCGGGATGCCGTCATGCTCGGAGGTCACCTTGTGGTAAGGACCGGCCACCAGCGCCGTGATGTAGGTCGACATGACCGCTGTGGCCGGGAACAGCCAGCGCTTGGCCGCCGGCACCGCGCCGTGCTTGCCGACCTGCTCGGGCAGCCGCTCGGTCGAGGTGGCCGCCGCGTTGGAGACGACCTCCCAGTCGGCCGGGGCCAGCACGGTGAGCTGGAAGGTGGCCTTGAGATCGGGCTGGTCGAAGCAGGCGTACATGCGGTGCGCGTCGGCCGTCTCGAACTGGCTGTGCAGGTAGATCTTCTGGTCCACCGGGTCGACGAAGCGGTGCAGCCCCTCGCCGCTGCGCATGTAGACGCAGTCGGCGTCGACGCGCAGCTCGTTCGACTCGGCCACGGAGGGGAGCGGAAAGCGCCCCTTCTCGGCGTCGTAGGCGGAGACGTCGAGGTCGTCACCGTTGAGCGTGACCTTGCGGACGTGCGCGCCGTGGAGATCGATGAACGTGGCCGACCCCGGCTGGGTGCTGCTGAACCGGACGGTCGTGACACTCTCGAAGCGCTCGTCTCCCTCGGTCAGGTCGAGTGCGACCTCATACGACTCGACCTTCAACAGCCGGGCGCGCTCGCGAGCCTCGTCCCGGGTCAGGTTGCCTGCCAAGTTCCACTCCTTTTCGCCACTTCGTCTTATTTTGTCGGTATCCTGCCACGCAAGGAATAGGACATCGATACCCCAGGTTATGGCCCACGTGACAGACACGACCCCCGTAGAGCTTTGGTTCGATCCTTTCTGCCCATTTGCCTGGGTGACGTCACGATGGCTACTCGAAGTCGAGAAGGTCCGTCCGATTGATCCTCGCTGGCGCATTATGAGCCTGTTCGTTCTCAACGAGGATAAGGACGTCTCCGACGACTACCGCGCGTCGAACGCCAAGGGCCTGAAGCTCGTCCGCGTCATCGCGGCCGCCGCCGACCGGCACGGCGAGGAGTACATCGGCCGCCTCTACACCGAGTTCGGCACCCGCCTGCACAACGAGGGCCGCGACCGCGAGCTCGCCACCCTGCGCGCCATCGCCGAGGAGTCGCTCGAGGCCGTGGGCCTCGACAAGGGCCTCGCGGCCGAGGCCATGGACTCGACGGAGTACGACGAGGCCATCCGCAAGTCGCACAACGAGGGCATCACCCTGGTCGGCCAGGAGGTCGGCACCCCTGTCATCCGCGTCGGCGCCAACGCCTTCTTCGGGCCGGTGGTCACCACCATCCCGCGGGGCGAGGACGCGGGCCGGCTCTGGGACGGCGTGTTGCTGGTCACCGAGTTCGACGACTTCTTCGAGCTCAAGCGTTCGCGCACCCGGCGACCGAGTTTCGACTGACTTTCAGCTCGAAGTGGCTGAACTGTAGCGGCGCAATCCGCATCCATCCTTGGCGCCCAGCCGTACCCTCCTTTGGAGGAGCCGCACGAGGCGCCACGCCCTCGCTTTGCGACGGCGGGCGCGCAAGGATGGGGGCTATGCGTCAGCTGTACATCGGCGGTGCCTGGACCGCTTCGGTCTCCGGCGAGCCCATCGAGGTCGTCAACCCGGCCACGGAGCAGATCATCGACCGGGTGCCGGCCGGCGCCCCCGAGGACGTAGAGGCGGCCGTGCGCGCCGCGCGCGCTGCCTTCCCGTCCTGGTCGGCCACGCCCGCCGCCGAGCGCGGCAAGCTGCTGGGCGCCGTCGCCGAGCTGCTGACCGAGCGGGCCGGTGACATCGCCAAGACCATCGCGACCGACATGGGCTCACCCCTGGGCTTCGCGCTCAAGGTGCAGACGCTGATGCCCGCGGGCGTGCTGGCCGCCTACGCCCGGCTGGCCGAGAGCCATCCGCGCGAGTCGCGCATTGGCAACTCGCTGGTGGTCAAGGAGCCGGTCGGCGTGGTCGCCGCGATCACCCCGTGGAACTACCCGCTGCACCAGATCATCTGCAAGGTCGCCCCGGCTCTGGCCGCCGGCTGTACGGTCGTGCTCAAGCCGTCCGAGGTGGCGCCGCTGGCGGCGTACGCGCTGACCGAGATCTTCCACGAGGTGGGCCTGCCCGCCGGCGTGTTCAACCTGGTCAGCGGGCGCGGCCCGGTGGTGGGCGAGGCCCTGGCCGCGCACCCGGAGGTCGACATGATCTCCTTCACCGGCTCGACGGCCGCCGGGCGCCGGGTGGCGTCGCTGGCGGCCGAGTCGGTCAAGCGGGTGGCGCTGGAGCTCGGCGGCAAGTCCGCCAACCTGATCCTGCCCGACGCCGACCTGGGCGCCGCCGTCAAGGTCGGCGTCGCCAACTGCTTCGTCAACGCCGGCCAGACCTGCTCGGCGTGGACCCGCATGATCGTCCACCGCGACCAGTACGACGACGCGGTCCACCTGGCCGTCGACACGGCGCGCCGCTACACCGTGGGCGACCCGTTCGACGAGACCACCCGGATCGGCCCGCTCGTCTCCGCCGCCCAGCGCGACCGCGTGGTCCGCTACATCAACCGCGGCGAGGAGGAGGGCGCCAGGCTGGTGACCGGCGGCACCGAAGCCCCGCACCCGCGCGGCTTCTACGTCGAGCCGACCGTCTTCGCCGCGGTCGAGCCGGGCATGACGATCGAGCAGGAGGAGATCTTCGGCCCGGTCCTGACGATCATCCCGTACACCAGCGAGGACCAGGCCGTCCGCATAGCCAACGACACTCCCTACGGCCTGGCCGGCGCGGTGTGGGCGGGCACCCAGGAACGCGCGGTCGCGGTGGCCCGCAGGCTGCGCACCGGGCAGGTGGCGATCAACGGCGGCGCCTTCAACCCGCTCGCCCCGTTCGGCGGCTACAAGCAGTCGGGCATCGGCCGCGAACTGGGCGAACACGGGCTGGAGGAGTTCCTGGAGATCAAGGCAATGCAGCTTTAGAGCAGCATTCCGCCCGTCGCCAGCAGATTCTGTCCCGTGATCCACCGTCCGTCGGGTCCGGCCAGGAACGCGACCACGGCCGCGATGTCGTCGGGCCGCCCCAGCCGCTGCAACGCGGTGAACCCGGGCATCCGCTCCAGCGCCTCGGGCGGGTTGCTGTCACGCAGCATGTCGGTGTCGGTCGCGCCGGGGGAGACGATGTTGGCGGTGATGCCGCGCCCGCCCAGCTCGCGCGCCGCGACCTTGGTGAACTGCTCGACGGCCGCCTTGCTCGCCGCGTAGAGGGAGATCCCCGGGCCGGGCACCCGGGTGTTGAGCGTCGAGACGTTGATGATCCGCCCTCCGTCGCGCATCACCCGCCCCGCCCACTGGATGGCCAGGAACGTCGAACGCGCGTTGACCGCGAACAGCCGCTCGTAGGTCTCGTCCGTGATATCGGCGATGAGCCCCTGGCCGGTCTGTGCCGCGTTGCCGACCAGGATGTCGAGCCCGGGCAACCGCTCCTCCGCCTCGGCGAACAGCCGGTCCAGATCGGCCCTGTCCCCCTGGTCGGCCTGTACGGCATGCGCTCCGGTCGCCGCGGCCACCTGCTTGGCCGCCTCGGAGTCACTGCGATAGGTGAAGATCACATCGGCCCCGTCACCGGCCAGCCGTTCGACGATGGCCCGGCCGATGCCCCGGGAGCCCCCTGTTACCAGTGCGCCCTTGCCCGAAAAATCGCTCATGCCGCCAACCTACGTCCTGATCATGATCTTGCGGGACTCCGTCTTCGGCAGCCGGTCGACGAACAGCTTCCCGTCGAGGTGATCGCTCTCGTGCTGGAAGCAGCGGGCCAGTGAGCCACGCGCCTTGACCCGCTGCGGGCGGCCGAGCCGGTCGAACCCCTCGACGGTCACCCCCGAGGCCCGCGCCACCGGGGCGTAGATCGGCGTGCCCGTCTGCCGGTCGGGCACCGACAGGCAGCCCTCCTCGTCCAGCGCCTCTTCCGGATCGTCCACGGTCAGGATGGGATTGACCATGTGCCCCTTGCGTCCGCTGATGTCATAGACGAACAGCCGCCGCGACACCCCGATCTGCGGTCCGGCCAGGCCGACGCCGTCCACCGCGTACATCGCCTGGAACATCTCGTCGATGAGGCGGCGCAGCTCGCGGTCGAAGCCCTCGACGGGCTCGGCGGGCGTGCGCAGCACAGGATCGCCGACGACGCGGATCTCGCGCATGATGGTCTGCTCCCGTAAGGACTGGATTACCGATGGCTCCTTACTCTAGCCAGCCGACGCGCTGGTGCGAGGGACGCGGGCGGCGCTGTGGAAGACTGGTCGCGTGCGTGTCTACATCGGTGCCGACCATGCCGGCTATGAGCTCAAGAACCACCTCGTGTCCTGGCTCAAGGACCACGGTCACGAGGTGACCGACTGCGGTCCGTTCGTCTATGACGCCGAGGACGACTATCCGGCGTTCTGCCTGCGGGCCGCCGAGGGCGTCGCCGGCGATCCCGGCAGCCTGGGCGTCGTCATCGGGGGGTCGGGCAACGGCGAGCAGATGGCCGCCAACAAGGTGCGCGGCATCCGTGCCGCCCTGGCCTGGAGCGAGGAGACGGCCAGCCTCGCCCGCGAGCACAACAACGCCAACGTGGTCTCCCTCGGCGCGCGCATGCACTCCGCCGACGAGGCGACGGGCTTCGTGGAGACCTTCCTCGCCACGCAGTTCTCCGGCTCGGAGCGACACGCCCGCCGCATCGCGCAGGTGGCCAGCTACGAGACGATCGGCCAGCTGCCCTCTCTGCCCTAAGCCCGCCGCCTGGGTTCGCGCTTGGGCATCTCGTCACGCAGGGGCCGCCGGTCGGCGGCCTCCTGCTGCTCCTTGGAGGGCCGCGACACGTCGCGGGCCCGCATCGCGGTGATCGCGGTGATCTGCAAGCTCTGCAGCGCCATGCCCGCGAGCCTACGTCAGAGGGGCCGACGTCAGAAGGGCCGACGTCAGAACGACAGTCCCGCCCACGGCTTCGGGCTCCACGCCATGGCCGCGTCGAGCCTGCGCACCGAGCCCGCCGAGTGCTCGCGCAGCAGCCCCGCGTCGAGCTGGGCCGCGAGCAGGCCGTCGCCCATGTACGCCGAGCCGAGCGACGAGACCGGCAGCGACATGTCGGGCTCGTCCTCCACCGGCTTGCACTCGGCGCCGGAGGCGTCGGCGCTGAGCCGCCAGCGGCGGGCGTTCCACGGGCATACGTCGTCCTCGACCTCGATCACCACGTCGACGGCCGACGAGTACGCCCGCGAGGTCAGCGCCCGGTCCACCTCCACGAGGCGTACCCACAGCTCGTCCGCGCAGCTCGCCCGGAGCTGCCGTGGGTCGGCGAGCAGCGCGATGAGCGCGTCGTCCACCGGCCTGCCGCCCTCCACCCGGGAGATCAGATCGCGGTCGAGCACGCTGCGCCACAGCAGCGCGCGGGCGGCGGGGTCGGCCGCCTCCAGCTCCTGCAGCTTCAGCAGCCCGTTGGGCACGCCGTCGTCGTCCCAGTTCGCCTTGATCCTGAACAGCGCGTAACCACGCACGCCCCGGTCATCCTCGGCGATCACCGAGCGGAGCGGCCCGTTGCCGTGCCGGTCGAACTCCTCGTCGGCCAGTACGGCGCTCCAGAACTGCTCGTTACGGAGATAACGCCCGGGGCGCGCGGCCACGACGGAGGCGAACAGCCGCTCGAACTCGGCTCGGGCCTCGGCCGGCTTGGCCACCCTGATGCGTAGTGACGGGTCCGTGGGGGCGTTCGCGACGAAGGCCGAGCCGTGCTTGGAGATGCTGAACCCCATCTCGCTCGACGCTCTGCCGTACCCGAACCTGCCGTAGATGACGGACTCGGAGGCGTACAGGGCGGCGACGGACTCGCCGCGCTCGCGCACGTCGGACAGCTGCCTGCGCATCAGGCTCGACAGCACGCCGCGACGGCGATGGGAGGGGAGCACGCTGACGGCCGTCACGCCCGCGACCGGGATCTGCGCGCCGGGGACCGTCATGGTGAAGGAGAAGACGGCGGTGACGCCCGCTATGACGTCGCCGTCGAACGCGGCAAGCGTCCGATCGAACTCGGTCTGCGCCTTGAATCGTTCTGATTCCTGAGGATGCGGCGCCCAGCCGAACCCCTCGGAGAGCACCTCGGCGAACGCCGGCCACTCGGCCTCGTTCACCGGACGGATCGGATACGTCATCCGTCCAAGGTAGGAGCGGGCAAAGGGGGAGGGCCACCCAATATACGTCCTTAATGATCAAGGCCTTGGTCAAGTGGGCTGCCCAAAGGGAGGCCAGACCGATACAGTCAGGCGCATCATGAGTTCCCGTCCGGCGCCGCTGATTCCACCACGGCTCCGCGCAATCCTTGTGCGGGTGCCGTTTCTGGTGTCCGCGGTCCGGTTCCTCAGAAGAGGCTCCTTGGCCCGAGACCGCAACCTGATGGTCACGTTGACGATGCTGACGCTCGTCATCGGACTGCTGGCTGCGCAGATCTCGACCGAGTGGTTCTCGCCCTCGCTGCTCATCCTCATCCTCCTCGTGGGCGGGTTGCAGCTCCGGCTGGGCAGTCTGATCAAGCTGCTCGTCGCGGTGGCCATCTCGCTCGGCTACATCGCAGGGACGCTCGGGATCGGCCGGATCGGCATGGGGCTCATGGTGACGATCGGCTTCACCACGGTGCTGGCGGTGCTGATGGCCCGCACCCGCGGCAAGCTCGGCGTGCAGGGGCTGCGCGGCGACGCCATGCTGCTGGAGCTGCGCGACCGGCTCAAGAGTCAGGGCGAGCTGCCCCCGCTGCCCAAGGACTGGGGCGGCAAGGTCGTGCTCAAACAGGCGGGCGGCTCCTCCTTCGGCGGCGACTTCCTGGTCTCCATGCGCGACGGGGACAAGGTGGAGATCGCGCTCGTCGACGTGTCGGGCAAGGGCGTCGACGCGGGCACCAGGGCGCTGCTGCTGTCCGGCACGTTCGGCGGACTGCTCGGCTCAGGCGTCGACTTCCTGCCGGCCTGCAACACCTACCTGCACCGCCAGCGCGGTGACGAGGGCTTCGTGACGGCCGTGCACGTACGCCTCGACCTGGCGACGGGCGACTACACGATCACTTCGGCCGGTCACCCGCCGGTGGTCAAGTTCGACGCGGGCGCGGGCACCTGGCAGGTCGCCACGGCCAAAGGCGTCGTTCTCGGTGTGGTCCCCGACCTGCACTGCGAGCCCGACAGCGGCACCCTGCGCAAGGGCGAGGCGCTGCTGCTCTACACCGACGGGCTGATCGAGCAGCCGGGACGCGACATCGACGCCGGGCTCGACAAACTGCTCGGGGAGGCCGAGCGGCTGCTCACCTCGGGATTCCGCGACGGCGCTCGCGCCCTGGTCAACGCCATGGCGTCGGGCCACAACGACGACTGCGCGCTGGTTCTCATCTGGCGCCCGTGACGAATCACACGGGTCAAGCGGTGAACGCGGTCACTGGCAGTGCCTGATCGATCTTGAGATCCTCGAAGGGTTCACCGCTCCGGGTCCCGGTGGAGCGGCGCGGCTTCACCGGGGCCCGGTCTCTACAGCCGGTGGGTCCTCACAGCCGGCCTTCGCGGCCAGCCCTCACAACCGGCCCTCACAGCCAGCCCGAGTCGCTCGCGATGCGGACCGCGTCGATGCGATTGCGGGCCCCGGTCTTGCACATGATCCGCGACAGGTGGTTGCGTACGGTGCCGACCGACAGGAAGAGCTGGTCGGCGATCTCCGTCGAACGGGCCCCGCCCGCCGCGATCCGCAGCACGTCGAGCTCGCGCCTGGTCAGCGGGTTGGTGGCCGACTGGAGCGCGGCGATCGCCAGGTCGGAGTCGACCGCGCGGCGCCCGGCGGCGACCAGCCGCAGGCTCTCGGCGAGCTGCTCGGGCGCGACGTCGAGGCTCATGAAGCCGAGCGCGTGCGTGGCGAACGCCCTGCGCACCTGACCGGGCTTGGCCTGCGCCGACAGGATGAGCACGTGGCAGCCCCGCTCGCGCAGCCGGGCCGCGGGAAACAGGCCGCCCCCGCCGGGCAGGTCCAGATCGATGACCGCGGTGTCGGGCGCGCACGCCGCCGCCGCGGGCAGGACGCCTTCCGCGTCCGCCACCTCGGCGACCACCTTCAGGTCGGGCTCCGCGTCGAGCGAAGCGACCAGTCCGCGCCGGACCAGCGGCAGATGCTCGGCGACCAGAATCCGGATCAAGGCTCCACCTCCGTCATCTCCCAGAGTGATCGCTTGATCGCGTACTGTCAACGTAATCTGCCGAGCTCGCAAAGGGTGCGCAAGCCATCGAGGCGTGAGGACTTCGACTACTCTGGGGCTGTCGAGACCTTCTGTCTGCCCTGGAGCGGGACTAGATGAACTGGCTTTACCTCGCGGGGATCATCGTCTTCCTGATCGGGCTGATGGCGTCCGTCGCGTTGCACGAGCTCGGCCACCTGGTGCCTGCCAAGATCTTCGGCGTCAGGGTGCCCCAGTACATGGTCGGCTTCGGCACGACCGCCTGGTCCATCCGGCGGGGCGAGACCGAATACGGCATCAAGTGGATCCCCCTGGGCGGCTACATCCGCATGATCGGCATGCTGCCGCCACGGCCCGGCGACGATCCGACCAGGTTGAGGAGCAGCTCCACGGGCCCGTTCCAGGGCCTCATCGAGTCCGCCCGCGACGTGGCGCAGGAAGAGGTGCGACCGGGCGACGAGGACCGGGTGTTCTACCGGAAGAAGTGGTGGCAGAAGGTCATCATCATGTCCGGCGGCCCGTTCATGAACTTCGTGCTGTCGTTCATCCTCTTCTCCGTCCTGCTCGTCGGCATCGGCCTGCCCACGCTGACCCCCGTGGTGTCGCCGAAGACCAACACCTGCGTGATCCCGGTCAGCGAGCAGCGGACCGACTGCCGGGCCACCGACCAGCCGACACCGGCCGCCCAGGCCGGCATGAAGCCCGGGGACCGGATCGTCTCCTTCGGCGGCCAGAAGATCACCACCTGGGACGACGCCACCCGCCTGATCCGTTCGCACCGCCCCGGTCCCGTCGCCGTCGGCATCATCCGCGCCGGTCAGCCGATGACGCTCAACGTCACCCTCATCTCCCAGGACCGGCCCTCGGCCACCGACCCGAAGAAGATCGACAAGAACGTCGGCTTCCTCGGTGTCATGCCCACCGAGGTCATGCAGCCGCAGAGCCTCGGCGTCGTCGTCGGCTACATGGGCCAGCTCACCGGCCGGGTCGCCGAGTCGCTGCTGAACCTGCCGCAGAAGATGGTCGGCGTGTGGCACGCCGCGTTCTCCGGCGACAAGCGCGACCCCGAGGGCCCGGTCGGCGTCGTGGGCGCCGGGCGCATGGGCGGTGAGATCCTCTCCTCCGACCTGTCGAGCAAGCAGAAGGTCGCCTTCCTGGTCAACCTGCTGGCCGGGTTCAACCTGGCGATCGGCATGTTCAACCTCATCCCGCTGCTGCCGCTCGACGGCGGCCACATCGCGGGCGGTCTCTGGGAGGGCCTCAAGCGCGGTTACGCCCGCGTCAGGCGCCGCCCCGAGCCCGGGTACGTGGACATCGCCAAGGTGCTCCCGCTCACTTACGCCCTGGCCTTCGTCATGATCATCATGGCCGGCCTGCTTGTCTACGCCGACCTGATCAACCCGCTCACCCTCACCGGCTGACCCGCCTTCTGGCAGCTACGGCGTACCCGCGAAGCCACGGGCCCGCCGACAACCTGCTCGGCGAGCAGCTCGACCGGCGCGCCGACTACGTGGTCGGAGACCCCAAGCCGAACTCAACGCTCTGGTGGCCGCGGCCGTGGGCGTCCCGATAGGGCTGGTCACAGGAGACGACGTGATCTGCGCGGTCGCGGAGAAGACGTTTCCTGGCGTGGTCACCGTCCCGGTGAAGACAGCGCTGGGACGCACGGCCATCAGCAAGCACCCGGCGGTCGCCCGGGAGGCCATCGCCGCCGGGGCCGGCGCCATCTCGGGAACGCTTCGGCCGGTGACCGTCCCCGACGAACTGGCCATAGAGGCCGAACTACGGCCCCATGGGGCCGTGGAGCTGGCCGCCCTGGTGCCGGGCACCGAGCGGACGGGCGCGCGTACGGTCCGCTATCAGGCTGCCAGTCCCAGGACGGCGTTGGACGTGCTCCTTGTCTGGTCCGCGCTGACCAGCCACTATCTCAGCCGCTGAATCACCACCTCAGGCGCCGGCCGGTGCCAGGGCCTGTAGGGGGATCGGCAGCGCCGAATGAGGCCTGTGCATCAGGTCCTCGTCGAGGCGAACACCGCTTTCCAGCTCCACCACGGCCAGGCACGCCGCCGTGATGTCCACTGATGCCGCCGCGCCCTCGCTGTCGTAGCCGCCGGCGAGGATCTTGGTGAAGGGCATCAGAGGGCCGAGGAGGTCTGTCCATGGTGTGGAGGGCAAGGAGGCCGGCTCGGGATGGTCGAGGTATCCCTCAGCGACCCCGTACCGGACGTACATGCTGGTGCTGCCGTTGATGTCGAAGGACACGTACCAGTGCCGGAAGCCGTCGCCGGCCAGCCTCTGGATCATCTGCTCACGGTCACCGAGGTTGACCCAGTCCAGAGTGACGACCCCGGAGCCGACCTGATAGAGGTGGAGGGCGCCCCTGCGGTGCGGCTCATTGGGGGCATGGTCGAAGTGGAGGCGCCTCACGGCATCCTCGACCGACAGAACTCCGGAGTCGGGGACCGTCACCGTGTACGCGAAGGTGTCGAGTCCAAGGTAATCCAGCATGTCGTGGTAACGAGCGACGATGTCATCGAACATGAGGTGATCAACCTTTCTCGGCCGCGGGTCCCCTTGTCAGAACATCGAGATGTGTACATGGTCGAAGTGGTTCTCGGTGATGCTGCCGCGGTCGGACATCGGGCTCCAGCCCGAGCCCTGATTGATCCGCTGCTTCCAGATGACGTACTTGACCCCGAGCTTGTCCTTGTTCTCGATCGCCCAGGCCGCGATGCGGTTGCCGAGTGCCTGGTTGGCCTCGGTGGGCATGGTGCCGCCGGTGCTCATCATGAAGTCGCACGCGCGCCCCAGCGGGTGCTCGCCGCCGCCGCCCGAGCGGAAGCAGCCGACCTCGAACGGCAGTGAGAAGTCCTTCTGGATCAGCCCGCGGATCACCCGCATGCGGGCGGTGATGTTGTCGGCGCCGGACGGGAGCTCGGGCGCCCAGCTGCCGTCCGAGCGGCGGCCGGGGCCGAACGGGATGAGGTCCTTCAGCTTCTTCTGGATGTCCTTGATGAGGTCCTGCGCGTCGTCCCGCTGCTTGGCCACGTTGGCCGCGTCGTCGCGGATCTTCGTCTCCAGGGCGGTCGCCTGGTCCGCGGCCGCCTTCTTCAGGTTCCTCAGGGTGGCCACGCTCTGCACGATCGCCTGCTGCGAGGCCGTGAGCTGCTCCAGCACCGCCGCGCTGGAGCTGTCGCTCGGGAACGTGAGGTTCGGCAGCGAGCCGGTGCCGTTCTGGTACTGCAGCTGCGCGAGCTCGGCGACGCGCTTCTGGGCGGTGACGAGGCTGGCATCCGCCGCCGCGAGCCGCTTCTTGGTCGTCTCCGAGTCCTCTTTCGCCTTGGCGAGTTCGACGCGCTTGAGGTTGTAGGTCTCGATGAGCTTGTCGACCTTCTGGTCGAGCTCCTTCAGCTCCGCGCGGAGCTTGGCTTCGCTGGGCTTGGGCGCGGCCGGCGCGGCCGAAGCCGGTACGGCCGTGAAGGCTCCGAAGGCCACACAAGTGGCGGTGATGAGACCGATGGCAAGACCCGTGGGGGACGCAGTCGCCACGTGAGGGGTTCCTCTCCCTGACTGCCGACCGGGTTAGCTGACGGGTTCGGGCAGGGAGATGCCGCCTTACCACCGAAGTGGATTCACCCCAAGATGCGATGGGTCCCCGGCTCCCAGGTCACGCACCCGGGATTAGGCCAACACCGACCATTTCGGTCGGTGCTTCAGGGGATATTAGTGGTAAACCCAAGGTCATGGCGACTTCAAGCAGAAATCAATTAGAGATCTACCTGTGATCGAAGCATGCGTGCGGCCTCCTCCGGCAGGACATCGTTGACGAACGCGCCCATGGCCGACTCCGAGCCCGCCAGATACTTGAGTTTCCCGGGCGCCCGCCTGATGCTGAACAGCTCCAGGTGCAGATAGGCCAGGTCACGGTCCTGCCGCACCGGCGCCTGGTGCCAGGCCGAGATGTACGGCATGGCGACACCGAACAGCCCGTCGAGCGCCCGCAGCACGGAGGTGTAGAGCGGCGCGAAGGCGGCGCGTTCCTCCTCCGTCAGCGCGGCCAGGTCCGGCGTCTGCCTGTGCGGATACACGTGCACCTCGAACGGCCAGCGGGCGGCGGCGGGTACGAACGCCGTCCACAGCTCGTTGGCCGCCACCACACGCACCCCGGCGGCCCGCTCGGCCGCCAGCACGTCGGCGAACAGGTTGCCGCTCCGGTGCCGGGAGGCCGCGCCGAGCTGGAGCTTGGTCCGCGGGGTCACGTACGGGTAGGCGTAGATCTGCCCGTGCGGGTGCGGCAGCGTGATGCCGATCTCCTCGCCCCGGTTCTCGAAGCAGAAGACCTGCTCCACGCCCTCGATCGCGGACAGTTCGGCCGTACGGTCGGCCCACGCCTCCATGACCAGGCCCACCTGCTCATCGGAGAGCCGCGAGAACGACGACGAGTGCTCGGAGGTGAAACACACCACCTCACACCTCCCCACACCCGGCCGGACCTCACTGAGCCCCCCGGCATCCTCATAAGTCCCGAAATTTCCGGAAAAAGAGGGGAAGCGGTTCTCGAAGACCACCACGTCATAGTCGTGTGCCGGGATCTCCGACGAGCGTGTCTCAGACGACGGGCACAGCGGGCATTCGTCGGCCGGAGGCAGGAACGTACGCGTCTGGCGGTGTCCCGCCATCGCGATCCACTCCTCGGTGAGCGGATCGTAGCGCAGCTCCGACGCCACCGGCCTGGGGTCGAGCGCCCGCCGGTCGATCGCGCTCCGGTCGGCGTCGTCGCGCCGGTCGAAGTAGATCAGCTCTCGGCCGTCGGCCAGGTGGGTGATGGTGCGTTTCACTGCGAGTCCTCCGCGATGATCAGTTCGCCGGCGCGTTCGCCCAGCTCCATGCGTGCCTCCTCGGGCAGCCCCGAGTCGCTGATGACCACGTCGGCCTCCGTCAGTTCGGCGATCGTGCTGATGCCGACGGTGTTCCACTTGGTGTGGTCGGCGGGGATGACCAGCCGGTGCGCCGCGGTCACCAGCTCCCGGTCGGTCTCCGACTCCAGCAGGTTGGGCGTGGTGAACCCGGCCCGCACGCTCATTCCGTGCACCCCGAGGAACAACGTGTCCACGTGCAGCCGGCGGATCGCGGCCACCGCGACCGGGCCGACGAGGGCGTCGGACGGTGTGCGTACGCCGCCGGTCAGCACGACCGTGCGGTCGGCGCGCGGGCTGCGGTGGAAGACGTCGGCCACGGGGATCGAATTGGTGATGACCGTGAGCTCGGGCACCGAGACGAGGTGGTGGGCCAGGGCCCAGGTCGTGGTCCCGGCCGAGAGCGCCACCGCGGTGCCGGGCCGTACCAGCTGGGCGGCGCGGCGCGCGATGGCCTCCTTCTCCTGCTGCTGGCGGGCGGACTTGGCGGTGAAGCCCGGCTCCTCGGTCGAGCCGGGACCCAGCGCGGTCGCGCCGCCGTGTACCTTCTCCAGCAGCCCGCGCTCGGCGAGCACTTCGAGGTCGCGACGGACCGTCATGTCTGAGACGCCGAGCTCGCGAACGAGGTCGGCCACCCGAACGCCGCCGCTGCTGCGCACGCGTTCGAGGATCGCCTGCTGGCGCTGCTGTGCGAGCACGCCCCCGCTCCTTCCAACAGATTCCACCAAATTATGACACGGATATGTTGGGGAATGTTAGGTCGCATGGCTTGTGCGGTAGACCGTGGCACGAGAGGTTGAGAACGCGCACCCGATCATTGGAGGCATCCATGGCCAAGCGATCTCGCAAGACCAAGGCACGCAAGAAGAAGAAGGCCAACCACGGCAAGCGCCCCAACGCGAACTGACGGCGGACCGGCCGCGGTGAGCTCCCTTCACCCCGGCCGGTGAAGCGGCCTAGCCGGGCAGGTCGTGCAGGGCCTCATCGATGCGCTCCTGCGGGAGGGCGTAGTCCTGCATGCGCCCGGACAGGTAACGATCATAGGCGGCCAGGTCGAAGTGGCCGTGCCCGCACAGCGCGGTCAGGATCACCTTCTCCTCGCCGCTCTCCCTGCACCGCAGCGCCTCGGCGATGGTCTCGGCCAGCGCGTGCGTCGGCTCGGGCGCCGGGACGATGCCCTCGGTACGGGCGAAGCGCACACCTGCCTCGAAGCACTCGGTCTGGGACTTGGTCACCGCCTCGAACAGCCCCAGTTCGTACATGTGCGACAGCAACGGCGACATGCCGTGATAGCGCAGCCCGCCCGCGTGGATCGGGTCGGGCACGAACCCGTGGCCCAGCGTGTGCATCTTGAGCAGCGGTGTGAGGCCGGCCGTGTCGCCGAAGTCGTAGGCGTAGACGCCCCGCGTGAACGACGGACAGGCCTCGGGCTCGACGGCGCGTAGCGTCACGTCGAGGTTCCCGGCCAGCTTCTCGCGCAGGAACGGGAAGGTGAGCCCGGCGAAGTTCGAACCGCCTCCGGTGCAGCCGATGATCAGATCGGGCATCTCCGCCAACTGGGCCAGCGCCTCCTCGCCGATCACCGTCTGGTGCATGAGCACGTGATTCAGCACCGAGCCGAGCGCGTAGCGGGCGTCCGGGTTCGCGCCCGCCACCTCGACCGCCTCGCTGATCGCGATGCCGAGGCTGCCCGGCGAGTCGGGGTCGTCCGCCAATACCTTGCTGCCCGCCCCGGTCACGGTCGAGGGGCTGGCGTGCACCGTCGCGCCGTACACCTGCATGAGCGAGCGCCGGTATGGCTTCTGATCATGGGAAGCGCGGACCATCCAGATCTGACACTCCAGATCGAACTGCGCGCAGGCGAAGGCCAGCGCTGAGCCCCACTGTCCGGCGCCGGTCTCCGTGGTGAGCAGCCGTACGCCTTCGCGGGCGTTGTAGTAGGCCTGCGGGACGGCGGTGTTGGGCTTGTGCGACCCGGCGGGGGAGACGCCCTCGTACTTGTAGTAGATCCGGGCAGGCGTGCCGAGCGCCTTCTCCAGCCGCCGCGCCCGGAGCAGCGGGGTCGGCCGCCAGAGCCGGTAGACGTCGAGCACCTCCTGCGGGATGGCGACGTACCGCTCGGTGCTCACCTCCTGGCCGATCAGCTCCATCGGGAACAGCGGCGCCAGATCGTCGGGTCCCACCGGCTGCCGCGTGCCCGGATGCAGCGGCGGAGGCGGCGGCGCGGGCAGATCGGGAACGATGTTGTACCAGTTGCTGGGAGTCACCGACTCAGTGTGCGCCGGTTACCGCCCTCCCTCAATCAGCACCGCCATACGCGCGGGATGATCAGCGCGCACCGCTACGTCGGCGCCCCGCAGCGGATCGGCCTCCCGCTCGTAGCGCGCGTAGGCGGGCAGCCGCCACCGCTCGTTCTCCCCGGTCATCCGCCCCAGCGCCCCCTCGGACAGCCACAGATGGACGCTCACCTCGAACGGCAGCCCCCGGCCCAGCAGCAGCGTCCCGTCGAGCAGCAGCACAGCCCCTTCAGGCAGCGTCTGGTACGGCAGGCGGTACGCGCGGTCGGCACGGCTGTCCCAGAGCGCTCGCAGCACCTTGCCGGACCCCCGGGGCCCCAGCGGCCCGAGCACCTCCCGGGTCAGCGCTCCCGTGTCGAGCCAGTCGTCGTAGAAGGCGTCGGGGTTCGTCCGGCCGTACTCGAGCCTGAGGGACGCGGGCCGCAGGAAATCGGCGGCCGACACCCGCAACACGGCCCTGCCGCGCATCCTGAGCGGCGCGACCAGCTCGTCCGCCAGCCGTTCGGGATGGGCGGGCGGCGCTCCGTCCACGGCGACCCGCGCGTAGGAGCCGCGCGGCAGACCCGCGATCCGCTCGGCCAACTCCTCGACCAGGGCCTCTCGGGAGATCGCTCGCGCACGCATCGATCCGAGCCTACGCGGTCGTACCGCGGCTCAGCGCGGTCGATCAGGCGGTGCCGTGGCGCGCTTGATCAGGCGGTGCCGCGCGGCCACGTGGACCCGTCGTCCTGCCTGGCCCGCTCGGCTGCCCTGCGGACACAGTCGGGGCAGACGGGCACGTGCCTCGACCGGGCCAGCGCTTCCGGCGTGGGGTCGCGCGTTGTGCCCGTCGCGGTCATGTTCGGAGGAAGCGCGGTATCGGGGTCGACCAGGAACATGGTGACGCGTTCCGGGTCGTAGCCGAAGGTACGTTTACAGCCGTAGCACCGGCCGATCGTCGTGATCCCTTTGTCCGCCATACGGCCTCCCTATCGGGCACGCCCCGTTTTCCGAGATCATGAGCGTAACCGAGCTTGGCTCACCAGGCGCGAAAACAGGCGAAACCGACCGCGATGACTCCTAAGGGCCCGATTCGCCAAGTTCGTCGAGCGCGCGTTTCCAGGGGTAGGCGTCGATGAGGTCGTCTCCGGAGCTCGGGGCGTCGGGCTCGAACTGGCCGGGCTCGAACACCACGCGGACCCCTTCGGCACGCAGGTCTTCCATGCTGCGTACGAAGGGCGCGCGTGCGGCCAGGGCGCTGTTGACGAAGGGCACGACGACGACCGGAATCCCAAGCCCCGGGGCCTCGGAGAGCAGGCCGAGCGCATAGGTGTCGGCAATGCCCTGGGCGAACTTGTTGACCGTGTTGTAGGTCGCCGGCGCGACGATGATCGCATCCGCTCGTGGCGCCTTCGGCTCGTCCGGCCTGCGGTACTGGCTGAGAACGGGCCGACCGGTCTGCCGCTCCAACGCCGGACCGTCGATGAAGGCGAGCGCGGCGGGCGTCGCGATGATCTGCACGATCCACCCTTCCCCCTGGGCCAGGCCGACCAGCCGGCCGACGTCCCCGGCCGGTCCGGCCGCGCACACGATGACGTAGAGAACGTTGCCGGATCGGGTCACGCGCCCACTCCCCACGTGATTGTCGGCCGCTACTCGTCGCCCGACGATGGTCGCAGGCGGCGGCGGTACCTGTATATCAGCGCTTCCCCGGAGGTCACCGCCATGAAGCAGCCGGCGATCATGTAGATGATCTGCTCTACCCAATGAGCTGCCGGACCCCAGTGAGCGGTGACGAACCCGTCTGGAGTCCCCGTCAAGATCTCGGCTACTCGGGGGATGACGATGAGAAGACCCAGGAACAGCCCAGACCAGTTCGCCCAAGCGCCCTGCCGATCCATCCCTTTGGCATTGGCCGCACGAATTTGGGTGCGTAATGATCTGCGATCTCCGTGTCGCTCCACGAGCATCAGCTTGGCATTTCCGTACTGCCAGAGGAAGATCCAAGCGCTTTCGTACGGCGAACCACCTGGAACAAGCTTCAGATCGCTGTGGGGCTCCCCAATCTCCGCTCCCACGATCTCCCGGCACTCTCCCGGCACGCGGAGGCGGGCAACCCCCTCGCCGAGCCCACGGGAGCTCATGACCGCCATCGCGCAAGCGCTCGGGAAGGCGCTGAAGATCAAGTAGAAGGAACAGAGATCTGGTCAGAGGGCCGTGCGGCCCTGCTTGCGAGTCCCCGCTCCTCCCCCCTTGATCACCGCCCTATCGGGCACGCAAGGGGGCACGCGCCCACTGGCGACGGTCTTACAGGGCGTCGAGCCTCTACAGGGCGTCGCCGTTTTCCCACCAACCCCTTCCGGCCGCCGCAGCTGTTTCATCACCCCCGCCTTATAGGCGTTCTGTTCATGAAGATCAGCAAGAGGCGTTCTGGACCGAGTTGGGCGGCTCGGCCACGATGAGGCCATGACGGAGAATGGATCAGCGCAGCGGCCGACGACGGACGGGGGAACAGGCTTGCGCCTGAACTGGACCGCAGTGAGCGCTCTGGCGGGTGCGATCGCCGCCGTGGTCGCGCTGGTCGCCTACCTTGCGCCGCCGGCCCCGCCTCCGCAGTCCCAGCCCGACGCGGTGGTCCCCACCCCGGCCCCGCAGTTACCGTCATCGGACCCGGCCACCACCCCGGCCCAGCAGTCACCGTCATCAGACCCGGTCACCACCCGGCCCGCACCGCCGACCCCGCGCCCATCGCCAAAATCCAGCACACCCAAGCCACCAAAGCCAAGCTCCTCGCGAGCGGTCCCCGCTTCCGCCGAACCGCTGTCAGCGGTCCGGCCCGGCGGCTGCGACGACGCGGCGGCGGCGCTGACCGCATATCGCCGGAACGCGGGGGCCATCCGCAGCAGCCAGGCAGCCGCGGCTCAGCAGACGTACAGCGACCTGATGAGCGCGGTACTCGACGCGGAAGGAGTAGTGGGGTCGAAAATCAGTCGGCTGGCCGCCGAATTCCGGGAACTGAACTTCCGCTTGACCGGCATGACCGGCGGCGATCCCAACCAGGTGATCACGGATATCAATACAGACGTCGCGGAGCTCAACAGACTGTGCGAATCCAGCTGACCCGACGACACATCACAGCCGGCATGGCGCGCGACGACGGCTGCCAGGCAGCGAGGCAACTGGATCCGCACTCGAGCGCCGCGCCCGCGCGCTCATCGCCTCCGCCAGGGCAAACCCGACGCGGTCTCGGTCCAGCACGAACACCCTCGCCGCGTCCACAGGGGCGAGCCGCCGCGAGTTGATGCCCCGTATGGGTCACTCCTCCACGCGAGCGGCGCTGATCCACCGGCACGCGACACAGGGCCGACCAGGCCATCGCACAATCGTCAGGCAAGGAGCCGGCGGGGCGCGGAAGATCGAGTAGAAGTAGCGAAAATCACGAAGGCCAGGTCACCTCATGCGGCTGACCTGGCCTTTCGGCTTTGGAGCGGACGACGGGAATCGAACCCGCGTAGCTAGTTTGGAAGACTAGGGCTCTACCATTGAGCTACGTCCGCGCGAACCAGTCGGAGTCTGGTCTAGACTTCAACCGGTCGTCAGGGCGTAAGCGTACCGGAGTCACGGAGCGCGTGCGTACCCGGCGAGACGGGGCGTGGCGCAGCTTGGTAGCGCGCTTGCTTTGGGAGCAAGAAGTCGCAGGTTCAAATCCTGTCGCCCCGACCAGCATGATCAGCAGGAAGGCCACCCCAGAAGATCGGGGGTGGCCTCTTGCTTGTCTACAGCTCGTCGGAGCGACCGGAACGTGGTGCCTGGGCTTGGAACGGCTGATCGCCCGGCCCTGGACCCGAAGCCGGGACGCGGTGTCCCGGCTCGCCGCCTTCGTCGCCGACTACGGGGTGGAGTGAGCGGTGTCTCCCGGCGGGGTGTCGTCGTCGGGACCCTCATCGGTGTCGGGGTGTTCGCTGCGCCGGCTGCGTCCGTGGTACTCCGAGTCGGGGTCGCTCTCGGCCTGGGCGAAGGGGTTGAACGGAGAGGTCTCCGGGGGGTCGGGGGGACTGAAGGGCTTGAATGGCGGAGTCCAGGCGGCGGTCTCCTGAGGGTCCGTTCCGGAGAAGGGTACGGGCGAATTGGGCTCGGACCGCGGGTTCTCCTGTCCGTAGAGCGCGCCGGGTAGGGCACTTTCCTGTTCGTCGCGGGCGGCGGCCTCGAGGGCTTCCAGGAGTTGCAGCCTCCACTGGTCTCCCTCGTCGGGCTCGGCGGTGCTGTGGTGGGGGGTGGGCGTTGGGCCGGGTTCCGCGTATCCGGCGGTGGCCAAGCGGGTCCCGCGGCGAGACTTGGCCACCAGCATCATGAACACGGCCAGCAGGGCCGCTACGACTACCACGGCCGAGGTGATCACCGTTGGAGTGGACAAGCTCGACAAGGGGCTGGTGACCGCGGCGTTGAGGTGCGTGGGGAGGGCTCCTGGCGTGGTGCTGGACGCCGTCGGCGTGGCAGCGGTGTCCTCCGCGATGGCGAGCTCGGTTGTAGGGGTCGTGGTTGGCGTGGGCGTGGACGAAGTGGTGGTCGCCGCTTCAGTGGAGGTGGCGGTCGGTTCGGCTTCGGAGGTGGCCGCGGCTGACGGTGAGTCCGACGTCGTGGCGGTATTCGTGGGCGAGGGCGAGCCCGGTGTCGTGGAGGTGTCTGTGGGGGAGGGCGAGTCGGATGTTGTGGGGGTGGGGGTGGGGGAGGGCGAGTCGGATGTTGTGGGGGTGGGGGTGGGGGTAGCTGATGACGAATCCGACGGAGTGGTGGTGGGCGTGGAGGAAGGCGTATCGGAGGTGGGAGTGGCAGTCGGTGTGTCTGACGTGGGCCGTGGAGTAGCTGTGGTCGAAGGCGCGTCGGATGTCGAGGTGGGTGTGGCTGATGGTGCGTCGGAGGTCGACTGGGGAGCGGTCGGGTCAGCGTGGTGGTCGGGCCACTGCTGCTGGCCCTCGTCGCTGCTGGACCGCTCGTCGGGCGTCCGGTGGCCGGGTTGGTCGTCGGTGATCTGCGCGTCGGTGGACCGGGGGCCTGGTTGTTCCTGGGGGACGTGGGTGACGGATCGTGCCTCGGAGGTTCGGTCGGCGGGTTGCTCTTGGGGCCGGTGGGGGCCGGGTTGTGCCTCGGTGGTCTGGTACCACGAGGTCGAGTTGTAGGCCGCGTCGATGAACTTCTGAATCTCTGATGTCATGGAAATGTGGATCTCCCGGACTAGGCCGGATTTACCCATGCAGATCCTGACACAAGTGATGATTAAGGACTGATGTGGCTAAACCGGAAGCCTGTGGTACGGCGAGGGTACCTTGCCATTTGCGCAGGTCAAGTGCCACTCAAGAGATGACTAAGAGATCATCTATAAGTAAAAGGCCAGGTCAGATGCTCTGTCCTAAAAGCTATATAACGTGAACTATGTAGAAAGATCTACCAAATTCCGTAGCCTTTGCCCCCGGCTTCCGCGGGTTTGCGAGGGGAGGCCGGACGTGTACGTGTGGGGTCACGAGGACGACAGCCGTTCCTCGGTGTCAGCTGATCGGTGCCCTCCGCGTGTAGTTGCGCGGTATCGCGACAAACCACGACGTACTACCTTGGCGCGGTGAATTCGATCATTTCCCTCTTACTCGCCGCGGCGGTAGCCGCGCCGGGCGCGCCCGACAAGGGGCGCTCGGAGCCGGTGGCGGACCCCGTCTACCCCGCCTACGGCAATCCCGCGATCGACGTCCTCCACTACGGGCTGGAGCTGGACTGGAAGCCGTCCAAGCGGTTGCTCACCGGTAAGGCCCTGCTCACCGTCAGAGCCGTCAAGAAGATCGACAAGATCGCGCTCGACTTCGGCCACGCGTTGCAGGTGGACGAGGTGACGGTCGCGGGTAAGCAGGTCAAGGCCCGGCATCCGGGTGACGACCTGGTGATCCCGTTGCGTTCCCCGGTGGCGGCGGGCAAGCGGGTCCAGGTGGCCGTCCGCTATCACGGCACTCCCAAGCCCGTGCGCACCGGGCAGTACCGCTCCGACACGAGCATGCTCGGGTTCCGCTCGGCGGGCGACGGGTCGGCGTGGGCGTTGCAGGAGCCGTACGGGGCCTTCACCTGGTTCCCGGTGAACGACCAGCCGTCCGACGAGGCGCGCTACGACGTGGCGGTCACGGTGCCGCGCGGGTGGGCGGCCGTGGCGCACGGGCGGTTCCAGGGCCGGAAGGGGAACACCTACCGCTGGCGGTCGACCGAGTCGGTGGCCAGCTACGTCACGCTGCTCACCATCGATCACTACGATCGCTTCAACGACAAGGGGCCGCGCGGGATCCCGATCACGTACTGGCTCCGCAAGGGCGACCAGTCGCAATACCTTCCCATCGTTCGGCAGACGCCGGCCATCCTGCGCTGGCTGGAGAAGCGGCTGGGGCCATACCCCTTCTCCAGCGCGGGTGTGGTCGTCACCAGCGACTCGGGGATGGAGACCCAGCAGATGGTGACGCTGGCCCCTGACTTCCTCACGCCCAATGTGGTCGCGCACGAGATGGCGCACCAGTGGTTCGGTGACGCGGTCACGCCCCGGACCTGGCGGGACGTGTGGCTGAACGAGGGCTTCGCGATGTACTTCGAGTGGCAGTGGGCCGGCGACCACGGGTCCAAGAAGCTGGAGAGCTATCTCAGCGACGCTCGGGCGGTCGACGGACAGCTGCGCAAGATGGCGGGGCCGCCTGGGCACTACAAGTCGGACATGTTCGGGGCGAGCAACGTGTATTACGGTCCCGCGCTGATGCTGCACGAGATCCGCAAGCAGCTCGGGGACAAGCGGTTCTTCGCGACGTTGCGAGCGTGGGTGCAGGAGCACAAGGGGACCACGCAGGACCGGGCGTCGTTCGTGTCGTGGCTGAACAACAAGACAGGGGAAGATTTCACCGCCCTGATCGACGACTGGCTCGACTCGCCGACGACGCCGGCGACATCGTAAGGGCTAGCCCATGAGCTGTCGCACCCGTACGTGCACGTGCGGGTGCGTGGCCATCAGGCGGCCCTTCTTCGTACGGCCGGCCACCAACCCCAACGCGGGCACTCCGCGCCGCAGGTCCGTCAGGGGGATGCCGTCCTCCTCGTGCACCTTGAGCAGCGCCGAGGCGAGCAGGCCCGGCTGGCCGAGCAGGTCGGCGGCGGCGCGGTCGGCGGCCAGTTCCCTGGAGCGGCTGAGCCAGCGCAGCGGCAGGTGCGCGATGAAGCTGGCCAGCCCCGCGGCGGCACCACCCGCCAGCATCGCCAGCCCGATGAACAGCCCGAAGGGGAACTCCTCCAGGAACAACCCCGGAGCCTCCACCGCGACCCGCCCGGTGCCCTTGGCGAATGTCGCCAGCGCGATCGCGAACGAGCTCGCCAGCGTCATCACCGCCACGTCCTTGTGCCGGATGTGCGCGATCTCGTGCGCGAGCACCGCGGTCAGCTCACCCGGCTCCAGGCGGGCGCGCAGCCCCTCGGTGACGATGATCGTCGAGCTGCGCCGTGAGCGGCCGACCGTGTAGGCGTTCGGGGCGGGCGACGGGCTGATCGCCAGCCGCGGCTTGGCCACATCGCTCAAGGCGCAGAGCCGATCGAGTACGGCGTGCAGCTCCGGCTCCTGCTCGGCCGTGACGTACCGGGCCCTGGTCATCCGCCGCGCCATGGCCTCAGTGGACCACCACTGCACGAGCAGGACGAGGACGGCTCCGAGGGCGACGTACAGGACCGGAACCTCTATCAGCACGAGACCGGCCAGAACAGCCGAGTAGATGGCCACGAGCAGGGCCATAGGGATGAGCATGCGCACCTTCGGAACCTCCAGCCGACGACGACGGGCCGGAAGGTCTCCCTCGCCACACAGGGCCCGCCTGACCGGGCCGAGAGGGCCGTCATGACGATCAGGCGTGTTCGGAGGTACTCCCCTTCACTTCAAGAAAGGGTAATAAATCAGGCCTCGGTACGGAAGAGGGCCCACACAGCTTTGCCACCCCGAGCCAGCGGGTCCCAGCCCCAGCACTGGCTGTAGGTCTCGACGATGTAAAGGCCGCGACCGTTCTCGGAGATGAAGTCGGGCTCCTTGGGGGTGGGGATCTCGTCGCTCGGGTCGGCCACGGCCAGCAGCACGTGGGGGACGACCCGCATCAGCAGCAGCTGGATCTCCCGCCGGCCTCTGGCGTACATCGCGTACCTGACCGCGTTCGTGACCAGTTCGGACACGACCAGTGCGGCGTCATCGCCCAGTTCCGGCAGACCCCACCCGCGTAACGTGGAGCGCGTCACGTCCCTGGCGGTCTTCACCGAGTCGGCCTGGAAGGGCAGCGGACACGAGGTCGTGTACGGCTTCCCGGCGCTCAACAGGCTGTCGAACCCCACCTCGCGGGTGATCTGCAGGCAATCGGCAGTGGCCAAGGGGTCCTCCACCATCCCGCCGATACCTCCCGATTGCTTCTGGGTTCGTGCATGTTTGGCCCAATATGCACTAGGCCATCATGGGACACGACTCCCGGTCGCTGCAAGACCCAAATGCACGTGCATGTGCAATGTGCAGCCGCATGGGCGGTTACCGGTAGGGGTATCCAATTCGGACACCAGGTTGAGACCTTGTCATACGCGGCAATGTGGTGTCACTGTGTGTGCGGACCTTGATAGGAGGCAGAGTGACGCAGAACCAGCCGGGTTCCGGCCCTACGGCGCTGCGCATCCTCCTGGGCTCCCAGCTGCGCAGGCTCAGGGAGGGGAAAGGCGTTACTCGCGAGGAAGCGGGCCACCTCATCAGGGGGTCCGAATCCAAGATCAGCCGCATGGAGCTGGGTCGCGTCGGCTTCAAGGAGCGCGACGTGGCCGATTTGCTGACTCTTTACGGGGTCGTGGACAACCAGGCACGCGCAGCCGTACTCGATCTGGTGGCCACGGCGAACGAGCCCGGTTGGTGGCACCGGTTCAACGACATCCTGCCCACGTGGTTCCAGGCGTACGTCGGCCTCGAGGAGGCAGCGGCCAGGATCAGGACCTACGAGGTTCAGTTCGTCCCCGGCCTGTTACAGACCAAGGAATACGCCCGGGCGGTGGTCACGGCGGGCTCGGCCGGCATCGGTGCGGAGGAGATCTCCCGCCGGGTGGATCTCCGGCTCGAACGCCAGCGCATGTTCGACAGGCCCGACGGCCCGGTCTTCTGGGCGGTCATCGACGAGGCCGCGCTGCGCCGCCCCATCGGCGGCGCCGAGGTGATGCGGGCCCAGCTCGAACACCTCATCGACCTGATGCGCCAGCCCAACATCACCATCCAGGTCATGCCGTTCAGCTTCGGTGGCCACAGTGCCGAGGGCGGGGCGTTCACCGTCCTGCGCTTCCCCGATCAGGACCTGCCGGACGTGGTGTACGTCGAGCAACTCGCCAGCGCTCTCTACCTGGACAAACGCGAGGACGTCGACCGCTACACCGAGGTGATGGAGCGACTCTGCGCCGTCAGCACGACGCCCGATGAGACCATCGAACTGCTGCGGGTGATCGCCGAGGAGTTCTGACGGGTCGTCTCGTCGTCGTTGGGTACGCATCTACCCTAGACTGGCGAACGGCGCTTGGATCCCGCCAAGGCGGAGCATGCCCAGCGCCGCTCATGTGGGCGCGGCGCGTGAGCCGTACCAAATCTGGACGCGCCCGCGATCACTCGAAGCTTGATCAAGGAGACCACCCCGTGAAGACCGCTGTCGAGGAGCTCAGCCCGACCAGGGTGAAGCTCACTGTCGAGGTGCCGTTCGAAGAGCTGCGCCCGAGCCTGGATGCGGCGTACAAGAAGGTCGCGCAGCAGGTGCGCGTCCCCGGGTTCCGCCCTGGCAAGGTTCCGGCCCGCATCATCGAGCAGCGCTTCGGCCGCGCGGTGGTGCTGGAGGAGACCCTCAACGACGCGGTGCCCAAGCTGTACGGCCAGGCCGTCGACGAGGTCGACGTCTTCCCGGTCAGCCAGCCTGACATCGAGATCACCAAGATCGAGGACGGCGAGCAGGTCGAGTTCACCGCCGAGGTGGACGTCCGGCCCAGCTTCGACGTACCCGACTACGCGGGCGTCGAGATCACCGTCGACTCCGCCGAGGTCGCCGACGAGGACATCGACAGCCAGCTCGACGCGCTGCGCCAGCGCTTCGCCACGCTGACCGGTGTCGAGCGCCCCGCGGCCGCCGGCGACTTCGTCGTGATGGACCTGCGCGCCGAGATCGACGGCGCCAACATCGAGGAGCAGCAGGCCAACGAGGTCTCTTACGAGGTCGGCGCCGGCTCCGTGCTGCAGGGCCTCGACGACGCGCTCGTGGGCATGTCCGCGGGCGAGGAGAAGAGCTTCAAGACCGAGCTGGTCGGCGGTGAGAACGCCGGGGAGGAAGCCGACGTCATCATCACCGTCAAGACGGTCAAGGAGAAGGTCCTGCCCGAGCTCGACGACGAGTTCGCCCAGCTGGCGAGCGAGTTCGACACGCTCGGCGAGCTGAAGGACAGCATCCGCGAGCAGGCCCGCCGCAACAAGCTGGTCGACCAGGTCGTCCAGGCCCGTGAGAAGGCTGTCGACGCGCTGCTCGAGAAGATCGAGATGCCTATTCCCGACAGCGCGCTCAAGGCCGAGGTCGACGCTCGCAAGCACAACCTCGAGCACCAGATCGCCGAGAGCGGGCTGAGCCGCGACGCCTTCTTCCGCCTCTACCAGACGACCGAGGAGGAGCGCTTCGCCGAGTTCGACAGCAGCTCCGCCAAGGCCATCAAGGTGGGGTTCGTCCTTGACAAGATCGTCAAGAGCGAGGAGCTGGGCGTCTCCGAGCAGGAGCTGACCAACTTCGTCGTCCGCCGGGCCATGGAGATGGGCGTCCAGCCCAACCAGCTGGCCCAGCACCTGGCCGACAACGACCAGCTCACGCTGGCCATGGTCGAGATCGTCCGTGACAAGGCCAAGTCCGTCGTCGGTGACGCCGCCAAGGTGGTCGACTCCGAGGGCAACGAGGTGGACCTCAAGGCCATCTACACCGAGCTCAACGGCGCGGAGGCCGAAGAGGAGCCCGCCGACGAGTCGGCCGAGGAGAAGGCCGACGCCTAGCCACAGAAACGGCACCAAGCCCCCGATCCGGATGGTTCGGGGGCTTCGCGCTGCTCGGCGCGCCCTTACCTGCGCCGTCAGCGAACAGTAGGCAGACGGGGCATGACCTGTGTGCCCCGCGCGTTAGGGTCACAGGCAAAGCCAATCGATTACGACGCATCGGAAGGTGACGCTGTGACCAGCCCGCCGACCTTCTATCAGCCTGAGTCGCGAGGCCGTGAGAACGGCTCGTCCTTCCGGCTTGAGGACCAGCTTTACCAGCGCCTGCTGCGCGAGCGCATCATCGTGCTCGGGCAGGAGGTGAACGACGAGATCGCCAACCGGATCTGTGCCGAGCTGTTGCTGCTCGCGGCCGACGATCCGGACCGTGACATCTGGCTCTACATCAACTCGCCTGGCGGGTCGGTGACAGCCGGCATGGCCATCTACGACATGATGGAATATGTGCCCAACGACGTGGCCACGGTCGCCATGGGGCTGGCCGCCTCCATGGGGCAGTTCCTGCTGTCGGCGGGCGCGAGAGGCAAGCGCCACGCACTGCCGCACGCGCGCATCATGATGCACCAGCCGTCCGGCGGCATCGGCGGCACCGCCGCCGACATCGCCATCCAGGCCGAGCAGATGCTCTACGTGAAGAAGACCCTGGCCGAGCGGATCGCGTTCCACACGGGGCAGTCGCTCGACCAGATCGAGTCCGACTCCGATCGAGACCGCTGGTTCACGGCCGAAGAGGCCAAGGACTACGGCTTCATCGACCAAGTCGTGCGCAGCGCGAGGCAGGTGCCCTCGCAAGGCGCCGTCTCCTAGGGGAGTTGAAGTGAACATCGAAAGCCGGTACGTTCTCCCCTCCTTCGTCGAACGCACGTCCTATGGCGTGAAGGAGATGAACCCGTACAACAAGCTCTTCGAGGACCGCATCATCTTCCTCGGAGTGCAGATCGACGACGCGTCGGCCAACGACGTGATGGCCCAGCTGCTGACGCTGGAGTCGCTCGACCCCGACCGTGACATCAGCATCTACATCAACTCGCCGGGCGGTTCTTTCACCGCCATGACGGCGATTTACGACACGATGCAGTTCGTCCGGCCGGAGATCCAGACCGTCTGCCTGGGCCAGGCCGCCTCCGCGGCGGCCGTGCTGCTGGCCGGTGGCACCCCGGGCAAGCGGTTCGCGCTTCCCAACGCCAGGGTGCTCATCCACCAGCCCTCCACCGAGGGTGGCGGCCAGGGAAGCGACATCGAGATTCAGGCCCGCGAGATCCTTCGCATGCGCTCCCTCCTGGAGGAGATCGTGGCGAAGCACTCCGGAAAGCGCCCTGCGGAAGTCCGAAAGGACATCGAACGCGACAAAATTCTCAACGCGGACGAGGCAAAGGCGTATGGTCTGATCGACGACATCATCCCGTCGAGGAAGAAACGAGCTCAGGCCGTCGCTTCCTGATGAGATGTGACGCACCGGAGCGCTGCCCAATAGGGCACGTTCCGGTGCGACTCGCCGCCAGGGGGCTCACTGAGGGCCCAGAAGACGGTAACGTCGAAACCTGAGCGGTTCGGACCCGGTCCGGTAGATACGGATCGCGGGAGCAGGGCGGTCCCACGCAAAGGAGTATCTGGGGTGGCACGCATCGGCGACGGGGGAGACCTGCTGAAGTGCTCTTTCTGCGGGAAGAGTCAGAAGCAAGTCAAGAAGCTCATTGCCGGTCCAGGCGTCTACATCTGCGATGAGTGCATTGACCTCTGCAACGAGATCATCGAGGAGGAGCTCTCCGAGTCCTCTGAGCTCAAGTGGGACAACCTGCCCAAGCCGAGGGAGATCTACGAGTTCCTCGACGCCTACGTCATCGGTCAGGACAAGGCGAAGAAGGCGCTCTCGGTGGCGGTCTACAACCACTACAAGCGGGTGCAGTCCGGCGACCGAGGTAGAGACGACGGTCTTGAGCTGGCCAAGAGCAACATCCTGCTGCTGGGCCCCACGGGCTCGGGCAAGACACTGCTCGCACAGACGCTGGCGAAGATGCTCAACGTGCCCTTCGCCATCGCCGACGCCACGGCGCTCACCGAGGCCGGATACGTAGGCGAGGACGTCGAGAACATCCTCCTCAAGCTCATCCAGGCCGCTGACTACGACGTCAAGAAGGCCGAGACCGGCATCATCTACATCGACGAGGTCGACAAGATCGCTCGCAAGAGCGAAAACCCGTCGATCACGCGCGACGTCTCCGGTGAGGGCGTCCAGCAGGCGCTGCTCAAGATCCTGGAGGGCACGACCGCGAGCGTGCCGCCGCAGGGCGGGCGCAAGCACCCCCACCAGGAGTTCATCCAGATCGACACGACGAACGTGCTGTTCATCTGTGGCGGTGCCTTCGCCGGTCTGGAAAAGATCATCGAGTCGCGCATCGGCAAGAAGGGCATCGGCTTCAACGCCATCATCCGGTCGAAGGAAGAAGTCGACATGATCGACATCTTCTCCGACGTGATGCCCGAGGACCTGCTGAAGTTCGGCATGATCCCCGAGTTCGTCGGTCGTCTGCCGGTCATCACCTCGGTGCACAACCTCGACCGTGAGGCGCTCATCCAGATCCTCACCGAGCCCCGCAACGCGCTGGTCAAGCAGTACCGCAAGCTGCTGGAGCTCGACGGCGTGGAGCTGGAGTTCACCGACGGCGCGCTCGAGGCCATCGCCGACCAGGCGATCCTGCGCGGCACCGGCGCCCGCGGTCTGCGCGCCATCCTCGAAGAGGTGCTCCAGTCGGTGATGTACGAGGTGCCGTCGCGCCAGGACGTCGCACGCGTGGTGATCACCCGCGAGTCGGTGCTCGAACACGCCATCCCGACGCTCGTACCCCGCGACCAGCTCGCTGCGAAGCAGCAGCGCACACCGCGGGAAAAGTCCGCCTGATCCTTTCCCTTTCGGCCAAGCGCCCCGCGGAGTACCACTCCCCGGGGCGTTTCGCTTTCCTCCTTCCCTAGAATTGGTCACTGTGACAACGCCAGAGCTGCCTACCCAGTACACCCCGGCCGACGTCGAAACCCGGAGCTACGAGCGCTGGGTAGCCGGAGGCTTCTTCCACGCCGACCCGGGCAGCCCGCGCGTGCCGTACAGCATCGTCCTTCCCCCGCCGAACGTGACCGGCGTCCTGCACATCGGGCACGCGCTCGACCACTCCATCCAGGACGCGCTCACCCGCCGGGTCCGCATGCAGGGGCGCGAGACGCTGTGGCTGCCCGGCATGGACCACGCGGGCATCGCCACCCAGAATGTCGTCGAGCGTGAGCTGGCCAAGCAGGGCCTGTCGCGCCACGACCTCGGGCGTGAGGAGTTCGTGGAGCGGGTCTGGCAGTGGAAGGAGGAGTCCGGTGGCCGGATCCTCGGCCAGATGCGCAAGCTCGGCGACGGCGTCGACTGGTCGCGCGAGCGCTTCACCATGGACACGGGGCTCTCGCGGGCCGTCCAAACGATCTTCAAGCGGCTGTTCGACGACGGGCTGATCTACCGGGCCGAACGCATCATCAACTGGTGCCCCCGCTGCCTCACCGCGCTGTCCGACATCGAGGTGGAGCACAGCGAGGACGACGGCGAGCTCGTCTCCATCCGCTACTCCGACGAGATCGTGGTGGCGACCACCCGCGCGGAGACCATGCTCGGCGACACCGCCGTGGCCGTGCACCCCTCGGACGAGCGCTACGCCCATCTGATCGGCACGCTCGTCGAGGTGCCGCTCACCGGCCGTCAGATCCCGGTTGTCGCCGACGAGCACGTCGAGCCGGCCTTCGGCACCGGCGCGGTCAAGGTGACGCCGGCCCACGACCCCAACGACTTCGAGATCGGGAGGCGCCATTCGCTGCCGTCGCTGACCATCATGGACGAGCGCGGCGTGATCACCGCGCATGGGCCGTTCGAGGGACTCGACCGGTTCGAGGCGCGACCCGCCGTGGTCGCCGCGCTCCGCGCCGAGGGCAGGATCGTCGCCGAGAAGCGCCCGTACGTCCACTCGGTCGGCCACTGCTCGCGCTGCAAGACCGTGGTGGAGCCGAGGCTGTCGCTGCAGTGGTTCGTCAACGTCTCGCCGCTGGCCAAGGCCGCCGGTGACGCGGTGCGCGACGGCCGCACCCGCATCCACCCGCCCGAGCTGGCCAAGCGCTACTTCGACTGGGTCGACGACATGCACGACTGGTGCATCTCGCGCCAGCTCTGGTGGGGGCATCGCATCCCGGTCTGGTACGGCCCGGCCGGCGAGGTCGTGTGCGTGGGCCCCGACCAGGACCCGCCCGCCGGTTACGTCCAGGACTCCGACGTGCTCGACACCTGGTTCTCCTCAGGGCTGTGGCCGTTCTCCACTTTGGGCTGGCCCGACGCGACGCCGGAGCTTGAGCGCTTCTACCCGACGTCCGTGCTGGTCACGGGCTACGACATCTTGTTCTTCTGGGTCGCGCGGATGATGATGTTCGGCCTGTACGCCATGGACGGCGAGCCGCCGTTCCGCGTGGTGGCGCTGCACGGCATGGTCCGCGACCAGTACGGCAAGAAGATGTCCAAGTCGTTCGGCAACGTCGTCGACCCGCTCGACTGGATCGAGCGCTTCGGCGCCGACGCCACCCGCTTCACCCTGCTGCGCGGCGCGAATCCCGGCGCCGACGTCGCGGTGAGCGAGGAATGGGCGGCCGGCTCGCGCAACTTCTGTAACAAGATCTGGAACGCCACGCGCTTCGCGCTGATGAACGGCGCGGCCACCGGCTCTCTCGACGGGCTCGACCTGACGGCGGCGGACCGATGGATCCTGTCGCGGCTGCAGAGCGTGATCTCCTCGGCCGACGCGGCCTTCGAGGAGTTCGAGTTCGCCAAGGCGTCCGATCTGCTCTACCACTTCGCGTGGGACGAGGTCTGCGACTGGTATCTGGAGCTGGCCAAGATCCAGCTCGGTGAGGGGCTGGAGCATACGCGGCTCGTGCTGGGCCACGTGCTCGACACGCTGCTGCGGCTGATGCACCCGCTGGTGCCGTTCGTCACCGAGGAGCTGTGGCGGGCCGTCACGGGTGGCGAGTCGGTCGTCGTGGCATCGTGGCCGCAGGTCGACTCCGGCCGTACCGATCCGGTGGCCGAGGCGGAGATCGTCGCGCTGCAGGAGCTGGTGACGGAGGTTCGGCGGTTCCGTTCGGATCAGGGGCTGAAGCCCGGCCAGAAGGTGGCCGCGCGGCTCGGGCTGGCCGGCACGGCTCTTACGGGGCAGGAAGGGGCTATTCGCTCGCTCCTGCGGCTGACGGAGCCGTCTGACGCCTTTTCAGCCACCGCCCGCTTCACCGTGGGCGGGGTGACCGTGGAGATCGACACCGCGGGCGCCATCGATGTGGTGGCCGAGCGCAAGCGGCTGGAGAAAGATCTGGCGGTCGCCCGTAAGGAGGCGGCCCAGGCCACGGCCAAGCTGGGCAACGAGCAGTTCATGGCCAAGGCGCCCGAGGACGTGGTCGCCAAGGTCAGAGGGCGTGCGGAGCAGTCGGCGGCCGACATCGCGCGGCTCGAGAGCCAGCTCGCCGGCTTGGTGGTTTGAGCGAGACACACCGGGGGAAGACCTATTCGTTACCGAAGTTGGGTCTTCCCCCGCGCTGGGGCTGCTAGAGTCTTCAACGCAGGGCAGTGGTCCTGCCAAACTCTCTGATCACTTCCGAGCTTCAGGCTGTGTCCGCATGCGATTGGACACGGACGAGAAGTTCGGGTAAGTTTAGAGGGTTGCCCCGGAACGAACCGGATCCGGACGATTTGACAAGAATCGCCCAAATCTGGTAAACTGGGTAAAGCGAAATGAGCGCCTCTCGCAGGTTGGGGAGTACGCGTCCGTTTCTTGAGAACTCAACAGTGTGTTAAAAGCCAGTGCATGATGCACAACCCCGTC